>CAVRPF010000040.1:0-19774 GCA_963723015.1 Bryobacterales bacterium | reverse complement strand
TCCGCAAACTGGACCGCGATTTCGACCCGACGAACCGTATGGCCGCCTTAGCTTCTTTGGAGGACGCTGAATCTAAAGGAGAAGTTCTCACCGGCGTCCTTTATGTCAACACCAATAAGCCCACCTTTGTCGATCTACTAAACTTGTCGGATGAGCCGCTCGCCGGGCTACCAGAAACGAAACTTCGTCCGTCCCAGGCAGTACTGGACAGAGGTAATGGAACAACTGCGTTAAATTTGGATGACAAATTCCACGCGGAACGATTTCCTATTGATTTATTAATTAGGTGATGGTACTATCACTCCGGTCTGTCAACCTCCGAGACAGATCGCATTGGGTTAATATGCTCCACGTCTCCAATGGCGTGGAGCTTTTTTATTCGGAGTGGGACCTTTAGCAGCCGGCCAACGGCGGCTGATGGGACGACCCGTTTGCCCTACTTACTTACCAGCGAACGAGATCGGGGGAGCGTGGTCACAATCTGTAAACTCAGCACGTTATGCGAGGCGCCGTGGATGAGGGGGCTTTGCTGGAATTCGTAGCCGATCTTCACCAACTGTCTTGACGTTGGGACGGAAGCCTAAGCCGCTTCATACACATTTCGCGAGATGTAGATGTTTCCCCGTTGATAGCCGACCGGCCCGCCGCATACCAACGCGGACCTAGAGTGCGGCGCGCTTCGGCGTATCCGGACTCGCGCGTATAGGGAGGGATCTCGCCGAATGGACCTTGAAAGCGCTGCTCTTCTCCCTGAAAACTCCAGTGGCCGATTCCCCATTCGGCATCAATTCCGAGGCCGCCGGTCATCCAGTGGTAATCTTTGTCGTCGGCGTCCGCGTTGGAGGATAGGAATAAGGGCCCCGGTAGGCGGAGATACCAATGCGCAAGCCCTGGCGAATGGTGTAACCGGCCCCGGCCGTCCAGCTTGCCGCCTGACCCTGACCGAAGATGCCGACCCGGCTGTACGGAGAGGAATTAGTGAGCTGCGCGCGAAGATCGAAGCGGCCTTCCGTCGCATCCACCTGGACGCCGGCCAGCGATTCGGTGGTAACGCTCTTGTAGTAATAGCCGTAGGACAGCGGGTAATCGATCATCGGGTTTGCGGCATCGTCATACCTCAGAAAGAAACGACCCGAATGCCGAGGAGAGCATTCCAGCGCGAAAGACTACCGACGAGTGCTCCCAAAATCGCGAATAGTCCAAGTGACCCTGCAAGACGTCCCCGCGCACCCCATAGCCTTGTGTAGGCAACTCCTCGACGAAGTATGGCCGGGAATGCACCTGGACAGCTCCGGTCACGCTCCAATGCGGACCGAGTTTCCATGTGGGGTAGAACATCGCACGAAATCCACCGGTAACCGCGTCGCCAAAGCGCGGGGCCGAAGAAAGCTGGGGGCTGTTCACAGCTTCGACGGTAACAGTGGAGCGCAACTCGAAGCCGGAGTTGGCTTCCTGTGCTAAAGCCGCAATCGGCAGGCAAAGGTATAGAATCAGTGCTTATTTTCATACGTGTGCTGTCTCCATTGCGGCCACGTGCGTTTCGGAGAGCGCGCGGCTGAGGTTCCCGATTCCGCTCGACCGAGTCGCCGCTTCCGGCGTTGGCCAGCACGGTGAAAACGGCGACAATCTGCGCATCGAACTGCGTGCCCGCGCCTTGTTCGCAGCCTGCGAACGGCCTCCTCGTGACCAAGTCCGTGCCGGTAGCTGCGATTCGATGTCATGGCGTCATAAGCGTCCACTACGTGTACGATGCGCGCTAATAGCGGCGTCTCGCTCGCCGCGCAATCTCCGTCGGATATCCGCTGCCATCCCAATTTTCGTGGTGCAGCTCCACAATAGGGAGATACGGCTGAAAGCCGTTGACGCCCGCCAAGTATCCGGCGGCCGATGGAGGGATGCTCGCGGATCATGGCGAATTCCTCGCCGGTCAACTTACCGGGCTTCTGAAGCACGCTATCGGAGATTCCGATTTTTCCGATGTCGTGCAGCAGGCCGCCCATTTCGATCGTGTGCAAATCGGCCTCGTCCAAATGCATCGCCCGGGCCACCGCGGTGGCGTATTGGCTCACTCTGGCGCTATGGCCGGCCGTATATGGGTCGCGGGCATCGAGCGCGCTGGCCAACGCTCCGACGAATTCCATGTAGGCCGCCTGCAGATTCGACTGGCTCACGCGTATCGCCGTGCGCGGCTCTTCCGAATGTCTCAATCAGCGCGCGAATCTCCTGAACTCCCGCCGGGCCTTTGAACTCGCGTCAGCACGCCCGTCTTCTCCGACGCCTTCAGGTGGGCCACCAGCGAGGTGATCGGTTTGACGATGGATCGGGACGCGACCACGCTCACGATTCCGGCGGCGGCGATGGCCAGCATGGAAGCGGTCAGGAAGATCCAGCGGAGCCCGTCCCCAACCGGCTTCGCCGCCGCATCCACATTCTGCATGGCGCGCAACTCGTACCCTTCGCCCAACGCCCAAATCCTGATCGGCGCCGACAGATAAAGCTCGCCGGCGATGCGCGTCTCACATTCGCGTCCCACGCTGCATCCGCTCATAACCCGGCTGAATAGCGCGGCCGGCGCACCCCCGCGAGCGACGACTGTTCCATCGAGCCCTTGCCGCGCCAGCACCAGCGGCGCGCCGAACTGCGTTAGATCGAATACCTCGCCGGCCGCCAAAGTGGCGACATTTCGTCTTCCTGATTGAGCGGGACGGAAGTTATGCGGTAGACAACACCTCCATCGGCCACTCAGCCGCGCCCGATACCGGCTGCGCCACCGGCAACGAATCGCGATCAGCTTGCCAGCGCGGCGTTGAATGCGGCCAGAGGCGAGCCATCCGGGCTGGAGATCGCCAGCAAATCCAGACCCAGCGTGGCGGCAATCTCGCGAAGTTGGTCCTCCACCGTCGCCCTGGCATCCGCACCCGGCTCGAACCGCAGCAACTGCACGCCGGCCAGCAGCGCCGGATTGGAACCGATCACCTCCAGCAGACGCCGGTCGCGGTCCTCCTGCCTGGCCGCGGTTCTGGCGATCAGGGTCTGATTTTGGCGCAGCGATGCCAGCGTTCCTGCTGTAGACGGTGGAAAGCGTTTGCCGCTGAATGCTCCAGAAGCTGCCCGTCAGCAGCACTGTGACGGGCACGAAGAACCACAAAAATGTCCGGGCCCCAAGCCGCATTATTTTCCCCGCTCCACGGCCATCGCCGCCGCTGCCGCAGAGGGAATGAAGAACTCCACGGCGGCGTTCCCGGCTGCCATCCACGCTCACGGCTTTCCTGAAGAAACCCGCGGCCTTGTGCCAGGCAACCAAGGTATATGTACCGGCCGGCAGCCCGGAGAAAGTGAATTTGCCGGATTCATCCGCCCGCGCGGCATAGCCATTGGGCGTCACGACGATAGTGGCGGCCATGTTCGGATGCAAATGGCAGTAGACCAGAACGATACCGGGAACCGGAAATGTCACCAGCCGGGTCTGATCTTTCGGATAATTGCCGAAATCGAAAATCTTCGGCCTTGGAAAGCGAAAACACATTGTGGAAGATAATATCGCGGTTGGGAAACGAAACCGCCGATCCCGCGGGCACAACCACCAGGTCCGGCGTGAACCTGCGATTCCGCTGCTCCAGCTCTACCATCGGGGCCGGCGGCACGGGCGTGAAGCTGTTTACCCTCGATATAAATCACCACGTGCGAGCGCTCGAAAGCGAGCGGATCTTCCGGCGCGTCCAATCCCAAATCAGGCGCCTGGCCGCGCTGATACGCGCTCGCCGCCGCGGTGACGGCCCGAGCCGTCAATTTGCGCTCGATCCGGATAGACCCCAGAGATGTCCGATGCGCAAACCGGCGTAGTCACGACCGCAAGCAGTAGAGCGGCAATCGCAAAGTTCCTCACCCTGGGCTTATCGGCGCCAGCGGAGAGACCCATTAGCCCGGTACCCGAATTTGTAACAATCGACGCTCCCCGACGGCATTGCACGAATCGCGGCGGCGTTACGTCACTCCAGTGTGCGGACACGTGCCCCTCTCGTTTCGATATTCGTCGCCGCCGCCTTACTGGCGGACGACCCATCCGCCGCGGATCTTTTTAAGCGCGGGCGGCAGGCCGAGAAAAAAGGGCACATCGCACAGGCTTACCTGCTGTATTCGGAAGCGGCGGCCAAAGATCCTAACAACAGGGTCTACTGGCAACGGAGCCAGGCGGTGCGGTCGCGGGCGGCGCTGGAGGCGAAGGTCACCCCGGAACTGTTAGCGGCCGCGGGTGTGGAAACCGTGGACGACGATGCTACCGCGGAATTTGAACCGGAGACCGCCACTTTGCAGGACTTGGCCGACGCCCGCAGAAAACTGCCGCCGGAGGAATTGGAAGCGGACTCGGGAACGGTCGATATCGATCTTCGCGGCGACTCCAGGCAGCTTTGGACGGATGTGGCGAAAAAATTCGGCCTCGATTGCGTCTTCGATGGCGAGTACCAGCCTATCGGACCGTTGCATTTCCAATTGAGTGATGTCGATTACCGCGTGGCGCTGCGCGGTTTGGAAGCCGCCACCGGGGCATTCCTCATCCCGCTTTCGAGCAAGCTGTTCATGGTGGCGAAGGATACGCCGCAGAAACGTACCGAGATGGAACCGCGCGTATCAGTTTCCATCCCTTTGCCGCCGCCATGACGCAGCAGGCTTTTAATGCGATCGTGACCGCCGTTCAGCAGGTAGTGGGGCTGGAGAAGGTCGCGTTCGATTCGCAGTCGAACACCGTGATTATACGTGACATCGGACGAAGAGTCATGGTGGCGCGGGCGCTGTTCAATGACCTGACGCGGGCGCCGGGCCAGGTGATGGTGGATTTGAAATTCATTGAAGTTACCCGCAACGACCTGCTGACTTACGGGCTGGATTTGCCAGATACATTCACCCTGACTCCACTTACTAACTGGTTTAACAACCAAGTTTCGTTGCCGCAAAACATAGTGGGACTGCTGAAATTCGGCGGCGGCAAGACTATGTTTGGGATCGGCATCCTGACTCCATCGATTCAGGCGCAGATATCGAAAACCACGGGCAGCAACTTGCTTGACGCTGAATTACGCTCCAACGACGGCCAGGCGGCCACGATGCACATCGGGCAACAGTACCCCGTTTTGACATCGGGATACTTCGGACCTTCGAGCTTTACCAGCTCGGGAACGGTCTACACGCCGCCGCCATCGTTCCAATTCGTGGACCTGGGTCTTACTTTGAAAGTTACTCCGCGGATACACTCATTAGAGGAAGTGACGCTCGACGTGGATGCGGAGTTCAAGGTACTGACTACTCAATCGGTAAATGGCATCCCCGTAATCGCTAACCGCGCCATGAAGGCGACGGTAGGCTTGCGCATGGGCGAGTGGGCGATATTGGGCGGATTACTCGATACCGAGCAGGCGCGCAGCATCGCGGGAATAGCGGGACTTACACGGATTCCATATCTGGGACCGCTTACTAACACCTACACCAAGACTAAAAACAACGATCAGATACTGGTAATGATGCGGCCGCGCCTGGTGACCGCGCCGCCCGGAGCCGGGGAGCCGACGCGGATGTACCGGATGGGATCGGAGACGCGGCCGGTCACGCCGCTATAGAAACACTCCCCGGCGGCCAAGCGGTAAGTCGCGGCTTCGACCGGAGCCGCGCGCTGTTAGCAAGCGGTTTTTCTAATTACTCTTTCTCATCGAGTACTTATTCAGCAGGCTAATGAGTTTACCGGCGGCGGATGGCGCGGTCGCGCCGCTGTCGATAATCTGCTTACTGGTCCAGCGCTGGCCATACATGGATTCATTCTCATCCGTGTCGCCGCGCAATGTCGCGCCATCGAGAGATATGCCTATAAACGCGCCGCGCGCACGCGACCAGGAAAGGATCTCCGCGGTCATCATGGCATCGGTGGTCGCGCTCGCGTTTCGGCCCACAGGTCCGGCGGCGGCGGCGGCGTCCACGCCAATAGTGAACTTATCGGTAGTGAGGCGGCGCATGCCGCGCTCATTCATCACCAGCAGAATCACGTCGCTCGACGAGATGCCGGCCTGGAGCCCGAAACTACCGCCTTCGACGCGCATGGCCGCGGGCGGTCCCCAACCCTGTCCATCGGCGCCGCGGCACAATGCAAAGCCGCGGCCGTATTGGCCGCCGCCAACAAATGCGACTTTCTTCAGGCCGGGAATCAGGACGATGCAGGCGGCTTTATTCAGCAGATCCTGCGGGATGGTTTTATCCGGCGTGGACATCACTTCGGAGAATAGAGCCGCGGAATCGTCGAGGCGCTCGGCGAATTTGGGTTTCTCATCGGCGGCGGAAAGCAGTGGCGCACAGAGGAGCAAGGCGGTAACAGAGTACGAGAGCTTTCGCATAGGGCTATGGTAACAGGTTGGTACGTAGGGGAAACCACTGCCTGGCGCGGCGAGCAGGCGCGAACTGAAATTCGGCGCTTAGCCCGCCGCAGGCCGATTGTTAACCGCTGCCGAATGAGAACGGCGATTCCGCAACGGCGCGCCCGTTTTTCGGGCATACTGTTCAATGAAATGCAAAAGGTCGCATTACTCGGTTTGGGCGTCATGGGTTCGGGCATGGCCGGCCAACTGTTGCAAGCCGGATTTCCCTTAACCGTATATAACCGGAACGCGGAGCGCGCGGCGGAGGCGGTGAAGATCGGCGCGCGTCTGGCGGAGTCGCCGCGCGAGGCCGCGCAGGATGCGGACGTCATCATAGCGATGCTGGCCGATGACGACGCTTCGCGCGACGTGTGGCTGGGCGAAGCCGGCGCGCTGCGCGGCGCTAAACTGGGCGCGGTGGCGGTGGAATGCAGCACGCTCTCTCCGGCGTGGGTAGCGGAGCTGGCGACAGCCGCGCATGCGGCCGGCTGCGAGTTTCTGGATGCGCCGGTGACGGGCAGCAGACCTCAAGCGGCAGGCGGGCGAGTTGCTGTTCCTGGTGGGCGGCGAGGCGGCTGCGCTCGCGCGCGCGCGGCCGGTGCTGAAGGCGATGAGCCGCGACATTGTGCATCTCGGCCCAGCGGCAGCGGCGCGCGCATGAAGTTGATCAACAATTTCGTCTGCGGCGTGCAGGCGGCAGCGCTTGGGAGAAGCGGTGGCGGTGATTGAGCGGAGCGGGCTGGATCGCGAAGCGGCGCTCAACAGTCTTGAGAAACGGCGCGCCGGGCAGCCCGCTGGTGAAGGGACTCTCGCAGCGCATGGCGGAGCGCAGCTACGATGTCAATTTCGCGCTGCGCCTGATGCAGAAGGATCTGCGATACGCGTCTCAAGAAGCGCAGAGGCATGGCGTGACGCTGCACACGGCCGCCGCGGCGCTGGAGCGCTTCGGCGAAGCCAGACCAGCGCGGCTGGGGCGATCGCGATTTTTCGGCTGTAGCCGAAGCCGCCCGCGGGAACGGCCGCCAATGAGACTCATTCAGCTCCGGCACGTTCATGGCGCACGCCGCGCGGGCTTGATCAAGGATGGCGCTATCGAACTGCTGCGCGGCGGAGAATCCATCTACGCCTTCGCGCAACTCGCTCTGGATCGGCAATGCCGTCGCTTCGCGCGGTCGTGGAAGACGCCGTCACGCAGGAGTCGCTCGATTACGACGCCGTCTACTCCGGATCGTCCGATTGGCGCATCCTGCCGGCCATGGATCACCCCGCCGAACCGGCGCGCTGCCTGGTGAGCGGTACCGGGCTCACTCACCTGGCCAGCGCCAAAAACCGCGACGCGATGCACGCGGCGCCTGGAGCAATCCTAGCCCTAACGCAAGCCCCCACCGACAGCATGCGCATGTACCAACTGGGCGTGGAAGGCGGCCGTGCCGCGCCGGGCGAGATCGGCGCGGCCCCGGAGTGGTTCTATAAAGGCAACGGCACGACGCTGCGCGCGCATGGCGAGCCGCTCGATGTTCCACCGCACGCCGAGGATGGCGGCGAAGAGCCGGAGATCGCGGGCGTCTACGTCATCGACGCGCAATGGCGCGCCGCGGCGCGTTGGCATGGCGCAAGGCAACGAATTTTCCGATCACCGCTTCGAGAAGCGCAACTATCTGAACCTGGCGTCGTCGAAGTTGATGACCTGCGCCATCGGTCCGGAACTGGTCGTGGACTCCGGAGTTCGGCGCCGTCGCCGGCGAAGTATCGATTGAGCGCGACGGCGCGATTCTCTGGCGTAAGCAGATCCGCAGTGGAGATGCGGCGATGTCGCACAGCCTGGCGAATCTGGAGCATCATCACTTCAAGCATGCCGGTCACCGGCGTCCCGGCGACGTCCACGTACACTTCTTCGGCGCCGGCGCATTCAGCTTCGGCGAGGGCGTCACGCTGCGAGATGGGGACGTGATGCAGGTTGCGGTTCGAGGGTTTCGGAAGGCCGCTGCGGAATTCGTTGCGGGTTGCGGGCGCTTCCAAGAGGCTTTTCGCGGCATTGCCTTTGTGAGGCACTTATGAAGATCGGACGGCGCGAATTCTTGATTGGCGCGGCGGCGGCGGGCCGCTGGCGCAAAGCCCAGCCGCGGCGGACCAACCGTTCAACCGCGTCCGCGGCATCGTGCGGCTGTTTGTCAGCGATGTGGAAGATAAGCCCTGGTTCAACGACCGCGAGATGTGGCCCGCGTATTTCTCCATGCTGGCGGAGCATCGCTTCAATCGCTTCCAGCTTGCCTTTGGGCATCGGCTACGACTTCCTGCGCGAAGTCACCGATGCTTACTTTCTATTCGCATATCCGTTTCTCCTGAACGTGCCGGGCTACAACGTCCGCGCTGTTGGATTGCCGGACGCGGAGCGCGACCGCAATCTGGAAACGCTCCAGTACATCTCGCGAGCAAGCGGCTGCGCACGGCATCCACTTTCAATTGGGTTTATGGATGCACGGCTATGAGTGGGCCAACAGCCCGCATGCGAATTACACGATCGAGGGTCTGACGGCGCAGACTCACGGGCCATACTGCCGCGATGCGCTGGCGGCGCTGCTGCGGGCTTGTCCCGCCATATCGGGCGTGACCTTCCGCATCCACGGCGAGAGCGGAGTGGCCGAAGGCAGCTACGATTTCTGGAAGACCGTGTTCGATGGCGTAGTGCGCTCCGGACGCAAGATCGAAATCGACATGCACGCCAAGGGCATCGACCAGGGCATGATCGATGTCGCGCTGGCCACCGGAATGCCCGTCAGGTTTCGCCCAAATTCTGGGCGGAGCACATGGGAATGCCGTATCATCAGACCGCCATCCGCGAACAGGAGATGCCGCACGGCGAGCGCACCGGACTGATGGCGCTGAGCACCGGCACGCGCAGTTTCATGCGCTATAGCTTTGGCGATCTGATGCGGGAAGACCGCAAGTACGGCGTGCTGCACCGCGTGTGGCCCGGCACGCAGCGGCTGTTGCTGTGGGGCGATCCGCTGACCGCCGCGGCGTATTCGCGCGCTTTCGCGCTTCTGCGGCATCGAGCGGCGTGGAGCTGATGGAGCCGCTTTCGTTCAAGGGGCGGCGCGGCTCCGGGCAAGCCCGGCGGACGCTGCGGATACGCCGACGCCTCGCTCAATCCGCGCTGGGATTGGCAGAAATATCTGCGTACCTACCAGGTTTGGGGCAGCGCGCTGTTCAATCCGGATGCGCGCCAGCCATCGCAAGGCGCCGAGCTGGCTCTCGAAAGCGCCAGCCGCATTCTGCCGATGGTAACCACAGCGTATGGCCCTTCGGCCGCCAACAATACCTACTGGCCCGAGATGTACACCGTGCAGCCGATGGTGGACCCGCGCCACAACAATCCTTATACGGATACGCCCGCGCCGAAAGTTTTCGGCAACGCCAGCCCGTTCGATCCGCAGTTGTTTTCCAGCGTCAACGGATTCGCGGACGAGTTACTCAAGGGCGAGCGCAGCGGCAAATATTCGCCGGTGGAAGTGGCGCAGTGGCTGGAGGATTTGGCGCAAACCGCCGCCTCGCAACTGGCGCAAACGACGCCGCGGAAGACGCCGGAATTCCGCCGAATGGCCATCGACATCAGCATCCAGGCGGCGCTGGGCCGCTTCTTCGCGGCGCGGTTCCGCAGCGGAGTGCTGTACGGAATCCACGAGCGTACCGGCGACCGCACGGCGCTGGAAGAGGCGCTGAAGCTCTCCCGCGCAGGCGCGCGAAATCTGGGCGCGCATGGCCGAAAGCGCGCGCGGCGTCTATGTCAGCGACGTCACTGTGGGCGAGTTGCGCTGGCTGCGCGGCCATTGGCTCGACCGCCTGCCGGCCATCGACGCGATATCGCGGATATGGCGAAGCGAGCTGGAGGGCGTCGCCGCGAAACGCGACTGAACCGCGCGTTAAAGCGCGCCATCGACGCCGTCACCGCTGTCATGGGCCGCCCTTCGCGGGGCGCGCTCCATTGCACCCACAAGCCGGCTACGTTCCGCCGCGCAGCGCCAGCTAATTATCGAAGTGACCGCGCCTGCGCCACGGTTTCGGCGCGCCTGCGTTACCGTCACTGGAACCAGGCGGAACGATTCGAAACCGCCGAAACTGGCGCGGCGAAAGTAATGTGCATCGCGCCGCAATTCCGGCGAGCTACACCGATTCGCCCTTCCCGTTGCAATACTACTTTGAAATCCGGCAAGGTCCCGAGCAGGTGTGGCTCTATCCGGGATTCGACGCAAACCACGCGAATCAGCCTTACTTCCTGGTGCGGTCGTTGTGAAGCGGCCGATTACCGGCGCCTGTACGCTCAAAAGCGGATGCGCAGTCCAAATTCCATGTTCCGCGGCGTATTGCTCTGGCCGGTGATCTGGCCGAATGTGGTCGGGCTGGTCAGGCTGAAGCTGGGATTGCTCGGCTGAAAGTGATTGAGCACGTTGGTGAACGTAAAGAACAGCATCGCGCCCACCCGCTCCTTGTAAATGCCGATATCCTTCACGACGGTCGCGTCCAGGTTCCAGGTCGGCAGCCCGCGCATGTTCGCGGCCCCTCCGCAGCTGGTATCGTAGCCCAGCACGCAGAGGCCGGAATTCCGAGAACACCTGGCCCGGATTGGTGAACATGTTCAGGGCCAGCGGCGCTCCGTACGAACCATTCACTTTTTCTCCGATGGCCTGGGCTCCATAAACAATGTTGGAGCCGGAGTCCCCGACTATGCCGTAGTGCGCGGTAGTGCCGCCGGTATAGGGCATGAAGCCTACGGCGTGTTCTCCGCTCGCGCTGAAAAGGCTGGTCCCGGGCGTGCCGATGGAACCGAACGATTCGCAGCCGCAAGCGGCGTTGTCGTTGAAGCCTACCGAAATCGGCGCGCCGCTCAGAGCCGTGAACAGCGGTGAAATCGTCCACCCGCCCAGGACATGTCCGAGCACGCCATGCTGCGCTTTAAAGAAAGGCTCGGCGTAGTACATCGAGAGATTGTAGATGAATTTGTAATCGTAACCCTGCGGGCCATAGTTGGCGCCGATATCATACGGACTCAACGGCGTGGTGCTGCTGGTGGCCTGCACATTGGTAGCCGTGCCCAGCGCGCGCCCCCAAGTGAAATTGGAAATCGCGGTAAGGCCGTGCCAGGTGGTGCTGCGCAGAGTGACGAACAGCGAATTGTAGTTTCCCCAGCCGTAGCTGCCTACCAGACCCGCGGCGGTGGTTTGGTTCACGGTCGAGCCGGGAGCCGGCTGACTGAGCATGGTGCGGCCCAACGACCCAGCCTTGATCGGCGTTGAGCCGGTTCCAGAGGTCTGTCACGCCGGTGGCCTTGATAATGGACGTATAGTTCACCGCCACGGCCTGCGTGCAGCTCGCGTAGCCTTTGCAGAAACCGGAACTGGGGCCGCCCAGCGCCGCTTCAAAGAAGGGCTGCGTGGTCACGTTGGACGGGCTCACGCCATTGAAGAACATCTGCTGGTAAAGCTGAGCGTACGCGCTCGAAAACGCCTGGCCGCCCAAGGTGGTCATGTAAGGAACCGAATCCAGGTCGATCTCCATGAACAGATCCCTTTGAATTTTTCCGATGTACCCCGCCTCGAGCTGCATGTGAGAGGTCAACTCGCGCTGGATGGTCAGAGTGAAATTGTCGTTCCGGTCGGGTTTGGTGTTCTTCGGGTCCAGGCCGTAGGGATCGATGGTCGCCGGATTGCCTCCAACGCCCGGATAAAACGGCTGCGGCAACGTCTGAGAAGCGGCCGGCAGCGGGGCTGCCAGACCATCCGGGCCGATGCGGAACGCATTGGCCGGAGTGGCTACGCCGCTGCCGGCGCAAGTCCCGTTCATGAGCGGATTGACGCAGGTGACGCCCTGCAAGAGGCCGGGCCCGAGCAGCGGCACCAGCACCAGATTGACGCCGTTCAGTCGTCCGAAAATGCGCGCGTATCCGCCGCGGATCACGGTCTTGCCGCTGCCCAACACCTTACCCAAGATCCCGTCGCTATAGTGCGGGTTCCAGGCGAAGGATGCGCGCGGGCTGAACTCTCCATAGTATGGATCGTATGGGTACTTGGGCCCGCTGCCGACGTTTCTGATGGTGGTATAGCCGATCACCGGAGCGTAGGACGAACCCGCCAGCGCAGCCGCTTTCCGCTGCGCCAGGAAATCGATGGCATTGATCGGCTGATTATTGGAATCCACCAGCAACACCTGCGATCCGTTCAGCTCATATGGCGGCATCTCGAGATTCCATCCAACTCCATAAGTCAGGGTAAAATTTGGCTTGATGTGCCAGGCGTCGTTGAAGTAGACGCTGTAATAAGGGATAACATCCTTGTCGGCGGCGTTCGATCCTAAAGGCTGCAGGTTCAACTGCGGTCCCTTGCGCGTATACATCACCTGCGTCGCGGCGATCATGCCGGTCACCTCGGAATACAGCGTCTCGTAAGTGGAGTAATTCGACGATGGAACCGTAGTGGGGATGTACTGGATGCTGGGCGAGCTCCAGTTGAAGCCGGCATTGTAGGATTCGTAAGTTACCGAGTTGTTCACGCCGGCGCCGTTATCCGAGCGTGAGTGATAGTCGAAATTGCGCTGATAGGCGCCGCCGAAACCGAACAGGTGATTTCCCTTCAGCAGCGTCACATCATCTCGCAACTGCTTATCCTGACCATCCCAGAAGCGCTGGCGGATGGCCTGTGAATTAACGGTGTAGGGAATCAGACCGGGTAAAGTCGATGTGCTTTCACCGCCCAGGTTCAACGCGCCGCCCAGGCCGGGAAGCTGCGGCGGACCGGAGGCGTCCGACCACTGCCAGAAATTCCGCAGATAACTGAATACGAAACTGTTAGTGGTATTCGAATTGATGCTGGTGGTCATGCCCGTGGTCCACACCGAAGGCTGCTGCGGCCGCGGCGCGGTCGCCGCCGGGGTGCCAAAAGTATCGCCCGGGAACACGCCGCCGATATCCGACTGGTTGCTGGTCAAATTGATCAGCTTGTAGTCGCGATAGGTAAGATAATAGTGCCATTTGTCGCTGAAATCGTGGTCGATGCGCCCAACGTAGTTGTTGGAAGTTTGAGGCGCGCGGATGCTCGCCAGAAATCCCTGCGTGTTGTATTGATCGCCGGCCGCGGCCGGGCTGTTGGGCAAGGGAACTTCCTTGCTCCACATCTGGCTAATGATAGGATTGAGGCCGATGCCGCGGGGATCGCAGGCGCCGGCCGGGCAGATCGCCGTAGGATACGTCACGCCATTGAAGGTTACCGGTTCGCGGATTCAGATTATAGGCGACGTATTGACCGGCCGAATTCGCCACCTGAATCACGCCCGCTCGCATCAGCGCCGAAGGCACCGATGTCGAATAATTCAGCGAATTGGGGAACCGCAGCGCTTCGTAGTTAAAAAAGAAGAACCACTTGCCGCCCAGAAAAGGTTTCGGTGACAAGGGACCCCCCAGAGCGCCGCCGAAGCGGTCGCGGTGGTTCGAAATAATCGGCGTGTACGGCAGGGAAAGACTCCCGAAGGTATACGGCGTATGGTTGTTGCTCCACGAGTTAGCAGCGCCCACCGCGGTATCGAAATAGAACATGTACGCCGAGCCGTGGAACTGATTGGTTCCGCGCTTGGTTGCCATCTGGACCTGGCTTCCGGACGAATTGTTGAAATCCGAAGTCTGGTTGCTGACCGAAACCTTAAACTCCTCGATACTCTCGATAGGCGTCGGGACCACGCCCGAAGGAATACTGCTGCCCTGGCTTCCGCCCAAGCCGGAGTAATTCGTCTCGTACGTGATTACATTACCGGACATGTCGTCGGTGACGTTGGCGCCATCCAGCTGATACGTGTTCAAATCTTGCGGGGACCCGGCCGTTTGACCACTCGGCGTGGTACCCGGCTGCAGCACCGCCAATGAGGTCACGTCGCGGCCCAAGTTCGGCAGTAGGAGCAGCGCCTGGCCGCTCAAGGTGCCGCCTACGGTGGCGTTCATGGTTTGCAATTGCGCGCCCGAGGATGCGGACACCTCTACCGTGGTGGCGGTTTGAACCGACCTTCAATTTCGCGTTGAGGGTCAGGCTCTGCCCGATTTCGACGGTCTGGTTGTTGACTTGATAGGATGCGAAGCCCTGCTTGGAGAAGCCAACGTTGTAGTTGCCCGGATTCACCTGGCTGAAGACGTAGCGGCCCTCGCTATTTGTGGCGGCGGTCTGGGAGATGTTGGTCGAGGTCTCGGTGACCCTGACCTCCGCTCCGGGTATGGCGGCGTTTTGCTCGTCCACCACCTGGCCGACAACCGTGCCGGCGGTGCTGGTCTGCGCCCATACGGATGATGGGCTCAGCGCGAGAATGGCCGCCAGACAAATGGCAAACATGGAGAAACGATGAGATAAAAAAAAGCGAGTCGGCCCTTGGCTCAGCTGCATAAGCTTAACTCCTTCGTGGTTGAAACTAACCGTCGGCGCAATCGCCGAAAACTCCAGTGATTGACTGGATTGTATGGCGGGCGGATTCCCGGAGTCAAGCCGATGGGGGTGGTGGCCGATGGGCGCGGGGCCGCGCGATAGTATCGCGCCTCCATATGATAGATTCGGTTCAGTACGCCAATGAAGCCTCCCCCAAAATTGCCATGAGCACCCCGTTGCAGGTGTTGTTTATCGGAGAAAACGGCGCCGATGACGTGGCGGCGGAGTTGCAACGCGGTGGTTACGATCCCTCGCTGAAAGTGATTGAGGATTGCGCACAGTTGGGGGAGGCGCTGCGTACCCCTCCGGATATCGTCATCTCCAATTTTCGGATCGCCCGCTGCGGCGCTTTGAAAGCGCTGCGCGCCATTCAGGAATCCGGATTGGATTTACCGGTTATCGTGGTCTCGGGCAAGATCAAAGACGCGGACGTTGCGGCGGTACTCAAGGCTGGCGCAGCCGACCATATGACCAGCGCCAACCTGATGCGCCTCAATCCGGCCGTGGAGCGCGAATTACGCTCGGCCCGCATCCGGCGCGAGCGCGCGCGGTTGGAAGAGCAGTTCCGCCAATCGCAAAAGATGGAAGCGGTGGGCCGGCTGGCAGGCGGCGTGGCGCACGATTTCAATAACCTGCTTACCGTCATCACCGGATATAGCGATCTGCTGCTGGCCCGTCACGACCTCAAGGCGAACCATCGCACCGCGCTCGAACAGATCCGCCGCTCCGCCGAGCGCGGCGGCGCGCTGACCAATCAATTGCTCGCCTTCAGCCGCCCGCAGCCGCTGGAGGCGCGCACTATTCGCCTAAACGAACTGGTAATGCAGATGGACAAGATGCTCCGCCGCCTGATCGGCGAGGACATCGAAATGGTGGTCATTGCAGCCGCAGCCCAGGACGCGGTGGAAGCCGATCCGTGCCGACTCGAGCAAGTGATCATGAACCTGGTGGTGAATGCCAGGGACGCCATGCCCGGCGGCGGCAAACTCACCATCGAGACCGGGACCGTTCACGTAGGCGAGAGTTTTTGCGCCGGACAATTCGGCGTGGCGGCGGGCCGTTATTTGGCCCTGTCTGTCACAGATACCGGCATGGGCATGGATGGGGCTACATTAAGCCACCTGTTCGAGCCCTTCTTTACCACGAAGAAAGCCGGCCGCGGAACGGGCCTCGGACTCGCCACCGCCTATGGCATCATTCGCCAGAGCGGCGGCGCCATTCGCTTTGAAAGCGAGCCGGGCAATGGAACGGTTGCCACTATCTACCTGCCGCTAATCGAAGATCGCAAGCGCGCGGCCGCCGAACCCATGCTGCCGCGCATCGCGCCCACCGGCGCCGAGACGGTCCTGCTGGTGGAAGATGAAGCTCGCGTCAGAAAACTCATTCTCGACATCTTAACCGCGCACGGATATACAGTGGTGGAGGCGACCCGCGGCGAAGAGGCCATCCGTATGTGCCAGAACTGGCGCGGAGTTATCGATTTGGCCGTGATCGACGTAGTTATGCCGGAGATGAGCGGCCCGGATCTGGCGCGGCGCCTCGAGCCCATCTGTCCCGGCATTCGCCTGCTTTATATCTCCGGATACACGGATGAAGCGGTGGTGCACCACGGTATTCCGCAAGCCGCGGTGGAGTTTCTGCAGAAGCCTTTCCGTCCGGACACGCTCTTAAGGAAGGTGCGCGAGGTGTTGGACGCGCGCCGGAACATGGCCGGAGATTAGTTGAGCGGAGCCGACACCGCAAGCGTAGGAGGGTGAGGAGGCCGATGGCTCGCCTTTTGCGCCCGACCGAACGTCGCCGCCTGGCGCGCGGCGCGCTGTAAATGGAGACAGGCCGCGATCCGGGCTGCATCCGGAGGAATGCCCGGGACCGCCGCGCAGCTCTTGCGCGATGGCTTTCTTCACATAGTGGAGAATCTCCCGGCATTCCTCTTTCATCGTCCCGTCCCGGCCTGTCTTCATGCTCGTACTCCTGAATTGCTTATCGGCCGGGTTCCGGAAAACGCGAAAATCCGGGGCTAATCTTTTCCCAAATCGCCGATATAGTTCAAGAGCAGAAATGATTCGCGTTACCCGCCTGAACAGCGCGCCGATGATCCTGAACTCCGATCTGATCGAGCATATCGATGAGACGCCCGATACGGTGATCGCGTTGACTACCGGGCAGAGCCTTCGGGTACGCGAAACCGCCGAAGAGCTGCTGAGCCGAATTATCGATTTCCGGCGCACTATTCAGAGCCCCGCCCTTCCGCCGCCGTTTCGCGCGCTGAATAGTGCCAGAATAGAGATCCGGACATGCCAGAGAATTCGCCATCGAAGAATGCGGTAAAGTCTCCGCAGCCGGCGGGCAAGCCGCCGGATTTTGCCACTCTGGCGGGAATCGCGATTGCGCTGACTGGCATAGTCGGCGGGTTGCTGCTCGAAAAAGGCAGCATACAGGACGTGGCTCAGCTCACCGCAGCCATGATCGTTCTCGGAGGAACATTTGGGGCGGTGCTGGTGACCACGCCGCTTCCCGTGGTTCTACGCGCTTTTCGCTCCGTGCGCGGCGTATTTTTTGAACCCCGCGTTTCCGCCCGCCTCTTAATAGTCTCTGATCCATCTGGCGTCTCGGCCCGCAAGAACGGCATCGTCAGCCTCGAAAACGAAGTCGATTCGCTTCCCGATCCGTTCCTCCGTAAAGCCATGGGACTGGCGGTCGATGGCGCCGATCTTCAGGAACTGCGGCAAATGATGGAAATCGATATTGCCGTGATGGAGCAGCGCGGCGAGGAGGAAGCCAAAGTCTGGGAATCCGCCGGCGGCTACGCCCCCACTATCGGTATTATCGGCGCGGTGATGGGGCTGATTCAAGTGATGAAGCATCTTGAAGACATCAAAGTGGTGGGCCATGGCATTGCCGTGGCATTCGTTGCGACCTTATATGGAGTTGCGTCCGCCAACATCTTTTCTGCCGGCCGCCGCCAAGCTGCGCGCCCGCATGCGCGAGGCTGTGGTCTTGAAGGAGCTGGCGCTGGAAGGCGTAGCCGGGATCTCCCAAGGTCTGAACCCCACCTTGATCCGGCTGAAGCTGGAATCCTATGACCTTCAACCCGTCGAAGCCCGCTAAACCCCTGCGCGCGCCGGAAAGGGAAAGCGCGTTGGGGACTGTTTCGGCGGGTGGCCTGGAGTCCGCATGAAGCGAAAGAAACACGTGCGCACGAAAACCACGAACGGTGGCTGGTCTCTTACGCCGATTTCGTTACGCTTTTATTCGCCTTTTTTGTAGTTATGTTTGCCGCCTCGCAAAAAAACGAGGCGAAGCAGGTTTCGGCATCGGTGCGGGACGCTTTGGAGCATGGAGAATTAAGCTCGGCCATTTCGACAGTTTTAGGACGCGGCAAGCACGAAGCCAACAAAATCCCGGTCAACCCTGACCCAAAACTGATGCATGAGACGCCGCCCCCGCGCATACGCAACCCGAGAAGGATCCCGCCGATCTGACCGAACCGCTGACTAAGCTCCAGCAAGGGTTGGACGCCGAGCTGAAGAGCGGAAAGGTTCAGGTCCGCCTAGATGCCAGCGGCATCACAATCAGCTTGCGCGAAGCGGCATTCTTCGGTTCGGGCGACGCCAAGGTGGCGGCGCGAGCCTGCCGACGCTGGAGAAGATCTCGTCCGTGGTCCAAGATCTGCCCAATTCCATGCGTCTTGAAGGCCACACGGATTCGCAACCGATTCACAATTCACGCTTTCCCGGAAATTGGGAGCTTTCCACCGCGCGGGCGATCACTATGCTGGAGTTGTTGCGGGACCGTTTTCAGATTCCGCCCGCACGGATGGCAGTGGCGGGTTACGCCGAAAATGTACCCACCGACACCAACGAAACCGAGGAGGGCCGCGCCCACAATCGCCGGGTTGATCTGGTGATTCTTTCGGTGGAAGGCATGAAATCGGAGCCGCTCGCCGTCGCGGCCGGCGATTCGATTACAAAGGACTGAATCGGAGCAGTTGCGGCAACAGTTCGCCCGCCCGGCCTTGTAACGCGCAATCCACCGTAGCCGAGAACGCCGTCTCTTCCGCGTTGATCTCGATCACTCGGGCGCCGGCCTGCTTGGCGAAGGGGATCAATCCCGCCGCCGGGTACACCACCGCGGAGGTTCCAATCGCCAGCAAGACCTGCGCTCCGGCGATGGCGTGTTCGGCCTCTTTCATCATGCCCTCCGGCAGCGGTTCCCCGAACCATACCACGCCCGGCCGCGCCATGCCTCCGCAAGCGCAGTGCGGCGGAAGTTTGGGCAGCGGCGCGCGCCGGTTAGGAAAATTCGCGCCGCACGTCGTGCAGATCATGCGCCAGATATCGCCGTGCAGCTTGAGAATCTTGCCGCTGCCCGCCAGGTCGTGCAGACCGTCCACATTCTGCGTAATCAGGGTGAAGCGTGGTTTCCGCCTTTCAATCTCGACCAGCGCGCGGTGCGCGGGGTTGGGCTGCACTTTGGCGAGGACCTGGCGTCGTGAGTCGTACCATTCCCAAACCAGACGCGGGTCGCGAGCGAAGGCTTCCGGAGTAGCTAACTGCTCCGGCCGGTAATCCTTCCAGAGCCCGCCCGGTCCGCGAAAGGTGGGCACGCCGCTCTCGGCGGAAATGCCTGCCCCGGTCAACACCGCAACCGAGTCGGCCTGAGCCAGCCACTCGCGGGCTTGAGAGATGCCGGTCACTAGCCGATGCCCAAATCGTCGATCCGTTCCAGGGTAGTCCCGCAGGTCCGGCAGATCACCGCGTGGCAATCGCTGCACATCAATGGATCGCTCACGGGCTTCTCGCAAGCCGGGCAATACAATTCAATCGCGTTCTTACTTGCAGGCATACGGTTATTATCGAACGCCGGCGAGACTCACGGACGCTGTTGGCGCCTCGGGGATTCCCCTCCCCCGTCGTTTTC
>CAVRPF010000039.1:0-41499 GCA_963723015.1 Bryobacterales bacterium | reverse complement strand
GAACTCGATCCAGTATGACAACGGCGCTCAGGTTCCTCAAATAGATCTGGTCGGCTTCAGCCTAGGCGGATTAATCGCCCGGTCATATCTTGCCGGTCTCCAGCCGGGTGAGGGGCTTACTCCGCCTATAAATACTCTGGTCCGGAAGCTCGTCTTGGTGGCCTCGCCGAACTTTGGCTCGTTTGTCGCGGCTAACTACTCCATCGAAATTCCAGCCGGGACGCAGAGCGCGGAGTTGATCCCGGGCAGCGCTTTCCTTTGGAATCTGGCGAACTGGAATCAACGAACCGACGACCTGCGTGGAGTCGATGCCATAGCCGTGATTGGCAACGCCGGCTCTTATACGCCTAACTTATCGTCCGGCAGCGTGCTCTCTAACGCCAGCGATGGAATCGTCTCGCTCACCAGCGGTTCACTCGGGTTCGTATCCGAGCAGCCTTCGACGACTCGCATCGTACCTTATTGCCATGTCGATCCGGCGGCGTTTACCAACACTACCTTTGGAAGCTTCGCCTGCAACGCCGCCGGAATTGCGAATGTCACTGATACTAATCAGCCTACCGGGCAGATCGTCCGCTCCTTCCTGGCCGGTACACAGGCTTGGGCATCGATCGGATCTACGCTCGCTACGGATCCTTATTTGTCAACGAACGGAGGCATGTTTTTCGGTCTGGCGAATACGGCCGCGGCCTATGCCGCGGACCTGAGCGCGGTAGCTTGGGGAACCGTTCAACTGCAAACTGGCGGAGATCTGAATACCATCTTTTATCAGGACTTCGTAGCGGGAACAGGCGCTTTGGAAGCCACCAGCGCCTCTCTGGGCACGGTTAATTGCGGCTCATACACGCAAGCCGCCGGTTACTTTTCGGCAGTTCGTTGTAAGTTAAATACGGCCATTTTTTCCATTGGTCCGCTATTAAGTACGCTGCCGCGAGTAGTTAGCGCTGGTTCGGCAATCACGATTACGGGCACTAACTTTGGCAGCCAGTGTGTTAATTGCAAGGTGGCCGCTACTCCGGGGGGCTCGTCCACGGGACAGACACTGCCGGTTACTTCCTGGACGAATACGGCGATAGCGGCGACGCTGCCCGCGTCGTTAACGGGCCTGCTCACCATCACGGTGAATGCTGTGGCGGGCTCCGACGCTATGGCGATTATGGCTGCTACGCCATCTCCTTCCACAATCGCACTTACACCCGGCAACCTCCAATTCACGTATACCGTAGGTGAAACCGTTCCCGCGGCACAGATGGTCCAGATCACGAATAGCGGCAGCGGCACGCTCGCCTGGACCGCTACCGCGAGCGCTTCCTGGTTGAGTGTATCGCCGTCGTCGGGTACGGCGCCTTCAAGTCTTTCCATTTCCGTTTCGCCGGCGGCATTAACCGCGGGGACTTACAATGGCAATATTCAAATATCGTCGGCAGGCGCCTCGAACACCCCATTATCACTGCCTGTCACACTCACAGTGACTCAGGCGACGGCGTCCCTAGCGGTCGCGCCGCAGGCGCTGACCTTCAATTACACCGCTGGCGCCGCTGTTCCCGCCGCGCAGAGCGTAAGTGTTACTAATGCCGGCGGCGGCGTCCTCGCCTGGACTGCCTCGGCCAGCGATTACTGGATCGGGCTTGATCCCCACCTCGGGCAGCGCTCCGGGATCCTATCGATATCGGTAAATCCGGCCAATCTGGCAGCGGGCACGTATACGACCGCGGTACAGATCACGGCGGCCGGCGCGACCGGCAGTCCGGCTTCCATCGCTATCACACTGGTCGTGCAAGGTACGCAACCGGCCGGTACGATCACTGCCGTGAGTAACGCTGCGAGCTATGGGCCTTTTGTGGCGGCGGCTACCTGGGTATCTATCTTTGGCACGAACCTCTCGGCGGTGACTTATACATGGCAGACCACCGATTTCATCAATGGGAGCCTGCCCACTTCGCTCGATGGAGTTTCAGTTACGATTAATGGCCAACCGGCGTACGTCGAGTACATCAGCCCCACGCAAATTAACGTGCTGGCGCCGGATGATAATACCACCGGTCCGGTTCCGGTGCAGGTAACCACGGCAGAGCAAACAAGCAACAGCCTGACAGTACAAAAGAGCCAGTTTGCTCCGGCATTGTTTTCAAGCGGCGCCTCCGTGGCCTCTCTCCACGCCGATTACTCGCTGGTAGACACGGCGCAACCGGCGAGACCGGGAGAGACCATCCTGCTGTATGGCGCCGGCTTCGGTCCAACTAATCCGCCGGTTCCAACCGCTCAACTGGTGACCACGCCGGCCGCAATAACGAACCCGGTTCAGGTCACGATGGGCGGCATGGCGGCCACGGTCGTTTACGCCGGTCTGGTGGGACCGGGCCTGTATCAGATCAACGCTACCGTGCCCGCTCTTCCGAACGGCAACGCGGCAGTGGTGGCGACTATTAGCGGTGTCGCGAGTCAGATGGGAGTCTCGGTACCGGTACAGCAGTGACTGCGTTTTCGACGCAGAGGCGCTGAGACGCAGAGAAGTATGAGGATGTTTGGAGACACTTCGGGCTCGAGAGTTGGAAGAGATTACGTTGTAGACCGCGGAGGCGTGCGGGATTTATCGCTGCGCTGGATGCTACGCAGTTTGCCGATTAATACTTATTTTCTGAAACCGCCGTCGGGGGCGCAATGCGCCCCTTTCAGCGGAAGTTATGGATTCGAATCCAAGTTATTCCCGTCGACGTAATCCCGTAGGTGACGCCGTACAGCTTGCAAAGGCTTCCGGGAAATCAGTACCGCTTCAGTACAAACGCATCCTGGCCAGGAACATGTCCGAAGCTAACTTAAGAATAGCAGACGGTGTCAAGGGTTTTTGGGGCTGAGTGACTGTAAGTTATAGATAAGCAGCGATGAGAGTTTTGAAAAATCCTGTGACCCGCCACGGCGCGCTGGACGCCCGCCCACCGAGATGGATGAAAATGGGGGTCTTGACAGCTCTGGCAAGCTGGAAGCAGATCTCCCAGCGAATCAGAGGCCGGTCTTTCCGTTGGCGCTTTCATAGCCCGTGTGTGAACCTGGTCAGGACGCGATTACTGGAACCTGGAACTGTGGCCGCCGCCGAGAGCGGATGAACACGAGTAGGAATGTCTCCAAACCATCCCAGGCGTTCTTCGCTCGGCGATCCAATATAGGGAACAATCCAATGAAAGAGAATTATCGCCGGTGCTGCGGCATCGACGTGCACAAGAAGAGCGTGACGGTTTGCGTACTCGCTCCGGTGGGTCAGTTATCCGCCGGCATCAAAAAGCGCAACTTCCGTACGTTTACGCGGGATTTGAAACAGATGCGGGCGTGGCTGAAGAACTGCCGCGTAACGGAAATTGCGATGGAGTCGACCGGCCAGTATTGGCGACCGCTTTGGAATCTGCTGGAAGGAGAGTTTGCGAACTGATTTTGGTGAACCCTCAGCATATCAAAGGGCTGAATGGTTACAAGACCGATCCCAAAGATGCGGAGTGGATTGCCGGACTGCTGGAAGGCGGCAAGCTCAGGAATAGTTGGGTACCGACTCGGTCCATCCGGGAACTTCGAGACCTGACCCGCCAAAGAGTCAACCTGCTCGAAGATCTGAACCGGGCGAAGAACCGGACCGAGCAGTTGTGCCAGGCCGGTAACGTCAAAGTGTCGTCGGTGGCCACCGATCTGTTCGGGGCGTCGGGGCGGGGATGCCGCAGGCGATCGTGGAAGGCAAACGTGATCCGGGCTGGATGGCGGACTATGCGAAGGGTACGTTGCGGGGCAAGAGACGGGAACTGGAACGGGCGCTGGAAGGCATTTCACGGACGATCAGCGATGGCTGCTGGACAAAGAGTTGCGGCAGGTGGAGTGGCTGGAAGCGCAGGTAGTGCACGATGGAACAGGAGATCGAGAAGCGCATGCCGCTCCCCGAAGAACAGATCCAGCGGCTGATCACGATTCCCGGCGATGGACCGGAAGACGGCGTGGACGATCATCGCCGAGATCGGGCTCGATATGAGCGTGTTTCTTCCACCCGCCATCTGGCGAGTTGGGCTGGGCTCTGTCCCGGCAATCGCGAGAGCGGGGGCAAGAGGATGAGTGGTCGGACGCGAAAAGCCAACCGATACGTGAAGCGTGCGATGTGCCAGGCGGCTTGGGCAGCCTCGCATACCAGAGACACCTTTCTGTCCGCGTTCTATCGGCGGATGAGCGTGCGCAAGGGGCGCCCAAGGCTGTTATGGCGCTGGGCGCCACATTGTTGTAGTCGTGTACCAAGTGCAGCGCCGGAGGGAAGAGTATGTGGAGATGGGCGGCGATTACTATGACCAGCGGAATAAACCGAAGATGTAGCAGGCTTGGATTAGCTCCACGCCGCAACGCGACAACTCTTCGCTCAGTGATACCTGATAGGCGTACTTTCGGCTCAGCCGATCCGGCGAGTACACCAGTGCCGCGGCGATCTGACCTTCAGCCGCCAGATCACGCAACGCCTCTAATCCCGGCCGCACCAGGATGGCCCCACTATAGCCTTCGTCCTGGAATACCCATTCCGGCGGCACGCTGTATCCGTTCTTCTGCGCGTACTCGACCAGCGCCGCCTTCTGACTGGCTATGCTGTGATTCTCCTTCTGCCGATCCGGGGATACCCGCGCATAAATGGCTGCTGGTTTGTTCATCATCTACTCCTGAGGTGGGATTCGCTTGTTTCGGAGTCTCTCCTCCGATTGGCTGGCGTCTATCGGGAACCAGCAGGTGATACACGTGAGCTATGGGCTCGACGAGTTAGCGCGTCGGTTTGACCCCAGTGTGAGCTGGGTATCGCGGCGGCTGGCGATAGTGGAGGTTCTGCCGGAAGCAATCCAACATCAGGTGCGCGAGGGCAAGATCCCGGCACAGGTTGCGTTGAAGTTTCTGGCGCCGGTGGCCCGCCAAAGCCTGGAGCTATCTGGTATAGCCTTTGTCCAGACGTGCGCGGTAAAGCGCGAAACCAGCCTCAAAAGAGGCTGCCGTTTGGGGGACGATACGAACGGTCGAGTTATTCCGCATGTTCTGAACGTTGGCCGCGGCGTAACGGCGGAAGGGAAAATGTCGGTAGAACCTTTCAGTGGAGATCGTCCAGATTGGCAGAGAGAGAATTGTTTGTTTATAGCCATGTCCTGAACGTTCGTGAAGGCGATCCAGTAAAACGTGTCGGCAAAGGCCGTATTCATTGGTTGCGCTTCGGGTGGCCGTATAAATAGTGATCGTGCTCGCTGGCGCCGTCTTGCGGAAGCTTTGCAAATTCTTCCGGGGGCACGTCCTTCACCCGTTCAAGCATAACTTCCCAGATGGGGCGGGATTCGCGGTTAGACTCCGGCGGGCGCTCTGGCGCATCTGCAAGAATCTTGTCGAGGGCTTCGCGAACCAGTGCATCCGGGGAAAGGCCTTTCGCCTGTGCCATGGCGATGAGCTTGGCTTCTTCCTCTGGCTTAAGCGGCAGTGTGATAGTCATCGGGCGTTCCGTCTTTATGGTAACGTTCTATCACGGTTCGGCGGCGGCGTCACGTGGCCCACCTCCCAAAAGCCGTTGACAAATTGCGAACTCCGTGGCATTTTGTAAGTATTACTGAAAAAGGAGGTGGTCCAGTACAATGGATAGTTGTAAAAAACCGCGCGAGGTGGCCGACTGTTAGCGTTGGACCTCTTACAATAGCCGGCTCCGTTCAGTAGCGGGGCCAAGTTCCTGTGGACCGGCTGCCTCACGCGCAACCTTTAGCCCTCAGGCTTCATCAAATGGCTACCAACCCCCGCGGGCCGAAAGCGGTCCCCGGGGGTTTGCGTTTGCTATACTGAAAATTCTCGAAAGGAATCCCCGTAACAACATGAAAGAAGGAATTCACCCCGCCTATAACGAGATAAACGTCATCTGCGCGTGTGGCCACCGGTTCAACACCCGATCCACGCACAAAGGCGATATACGCGTGGAGATCTGCTCCTCCTGCCATCCATTTTTTACAGGCAAACAGAAGCTGATCGATACCGCCGGACGCGTAGACAAGTTCGAGAGGAAGTACAAAGCCTCGCGCGGCGACAAGAAAGCCGCCCAACCCGTTCAGTAACGGAGCCGCCTTTCCCTTCCTCTCTTGATGCGCCGCAGCGCTCCCAATTTCAAAATACGTAAGCCACATCCCGGATGTATTCTCTTAATAATGAGAGCGGATCGGGGGCGCGCTTGACGATCGAGTCGAAGTTGGTGATCCTGTTCGGCATTGCAGCAGTCAGCCGCACGGCAGGCGGCAGTTTAGAGAAGCTCTGGAAAGTACAGGTCAAGGAGGCCAGCGCACAGGGTCGGCTTAGCTCGGATTATGGCGTTTTCGCTCCTGACCTTCGCGCCCGACGGGCACAGCATTGCCGCGGTTGTTGGCAAGTCGTGGCAGGAGAGTCCGTCCTCATCCTCGATACCGTCAGCCCAGCGGCCAACCAGAAACGGATCCGGATCAACCCTCATATCGATGAATGGGACCCGATGAACTACGGCCGAATTTCATGGACTGTATCCGGGCAGCACATAATCATCAGGCACGCCGTGATCCGCGTATCTGACGGAACTTCGTGCTCCTTGCCGTCTGAATCACCACTCATTCCCGGCTTCTTAGTCGCGGGCCCGACGTTGGCCGGGCTGGGCGGGCGTCAGTCACCACATCGCGTTATTCGGATTGGATTGCCAGAATGCAGGAACATTAGACGTTCCCATGGACAGCGGCATCGTCGACGCATCTGCCGAACGAGGACTCCTGTGTTTCGCCGGCCGTGTACGTGCCGGCAACCGCAGTCGCAATGGACATCGTCGACATTAAAAACGGCAGAACGCTTCGTCGGCTCCCGTTCCTCTTCGGCGGTTGCGAGGATTGACCCACTCCTGCTTTCCAGAACTGACCCCAGGCCGTTTGAGCTGAATTTCAAACGGGGTGATGGTCGGTTTCTGGGCATTCGATAGCGCCCGGCAGGCTCTGGCTTTGGAGTCTCGGCTCGGTCATCCCAAAGCTTTGGAAGTCGTTTCGTTTCAGCGTTCGCTCATAGTCCACCTTAAGACCGTATTTCGTTCCTTTTGGTTTTCCGGCGTGGAGATTGCCTCCGGCCCAAAAGAAGTGTGTAAGAGAATTGATGGGCCGGGTGACTATCTCAAATAGAGGGCCAGAGCGGCGGCGTCGGTGGACAAGCAGAATCAGTTGTACCAGGAAGCAATCGCGGCGCACGGGGCAGCCCTCGGTCGGCTGCGCGGGGCTATGAGGCCGACAGTGACCGCCGGCGCGATTTGCTGCAAGAGGTTCACATTGCAGTTTGGCGAAGCTTCGGTTCCTTTGATGGACGTTGCAGCTTGCGGACCTGGTTTATCGTGTGGCCCACAATGTGGCGGCCTCCCACATCGTGCTGAACCGGCGTGCGTCGGCCCGGCTCGTGAATCTGGAAGATCTTCATCACATCCTGCTGCTCTCGACGGCGACAGCGCTCCCAACGCATACCTGAAAACTGCTTTCGGTTTTCGTCCACAAACTGACGCCGCTGGACCGGCAGACCTTCCTGCTGTATCTCGAAGGAGAACAAGCAGCATCGATAGCGGAAACAACCGGGCTGTCAGCGGTCAATGTGGCAACCAAGATTCACCGGATCAAGAAACTGTTGAGCCGCCAGTTTCATGAAGGAGAGCGCTATGCAGGGAGATGAGTCGGCACGTCACGATTCCGAAAGCACGTGGAAGCATCAGGAGGAGGAACAGGTACAGATGACGCTGGACGAGGTTTGCATGAAGGCGCGCGCGTTTGAGAAAAAAGAGCTACGCGAATACTGGCTGTTTCGGTGTTGGCGATATTCATCCGCAAAGCGGCCATCAATTTTGTTTTATTCTCCGCGCCGATAGTAAAGATAGGATGGGCTTCGGGTGTCACCACCTTCTTGTACATCGCCCTGCGGTGGGCCCAGAACGGACCGCCTGAAGGACTCAAACGATGTCCAGCCAGATTCATGCGTCGACTTTTTGCGGTCTGAACTCACGCGGAAGCGAGAGAGGGTGCTGGAAATCCGATTGACTCTGTTCCTGCTGTTCCCCGGCATGGTTGCCGGCTGGCGGGGCGGCGCGGCAATCGAAATCGCAAAGCGGTTGGGAATAGACGCGCCATGGTACACGCGATTTCAAGAATCCCCTGCTCCGTTGATCGCATTTGCGCTGTTGCTGGCGGCTGCATGGATCGGTTTTGGAAAAGAGGCACATCGGATCGGTCGCGAAATCGAGAATCTGGGCAGCCAATAACACTTCATCGATAGCGCCAGCAGCTTTTGCAACTGAGCCGGATTCTGCTGCGCCCCGGAGAGGAGTGTCATTCCCCTCCAGGGGCCGGAGCTTCTGGGAGTCGTAACCTCCCATGGGCCCTCCCTAGAGTCTTACAACTCAAGCCGGAAATCAAGAAAGCCCGCCGGCTGGGGAATTTTCGACCGGAATAATGGGGAATTTTCAACCGGTATTGACACTTTGGCAGGAAGCTTGATTGGTTCGTTGATTGGTTCTGGTATACCGGAGCGTTGAAGAAACGGTCGATGTGGGATTTCCAACCGGAACGGAGATCGTCTCTGGAAAACCGAAGCGCCAGACAGTTTTGCTTCAAGAACGCCCGGACAAACTGGTCGAGCAACCCTATAGGTTCGCGATCTCAACAGATGGAGCGTATGTTGTGGAAGGTGGCGCGGGAGTCGTGACCCTCTATCGGATCAAGCCTCAGAGCCGCGGCTGTGGGGCTCGAGCCGCGATCCCTACCTCAGAACCCCGAATATGCAAGATGGCCCCCAAACCAGTCACAACTGATTTTTCCAATCTAACCAACAACTTAGACCAAAAAGGCTTGCACTCGCAAGCTACAATGAATAGAGGGGCAGCTACTAAGCCCCCGGAATTGGCTTCGTTTGTTCAGATGCTTCGAATTTGCGGCCCCGAGGTCCATTTATTGATTTGGCTTCGTTTGTTCGCGTAGAATTTCGACCTTCATGTCCTCTGGAATCATCATCTTCGCTCACGGCTCCCGCATCGAGTCCGCCAACCAGGCCGTCCGCGATGCCGCCACCAGCCTAGCCCGTGCGGGTAATTTCACCCACGTCGAAGCCGCCTTTCTCGAACTCGGCGAACCCTCGCTCGATGGCGCCGTCGGCAGGCTTATCTCGGAAGGCATCAGCCGAATCGTGGTTATTCCCTATTTTCTTACACTTGGGATGCACCTCGAACGCGATCTCCCCCGCCTGATTAACGCCATCACCCAAGCCCATCCCGGCCTCGATATTTCTGTAACCCAGCCGCTCGACGGCCACCCCGCCCTCATCCAAGCCCTCCTCGACCGCGCCAACTCATTGAGCGAGAACGACTCAATCAATACTTGACAAACTTGCACTCATATCTGATAATGAACTTGTACTAAGGGAGGAGCCAAATCGGCATGGGAAAAATAATCGGCATTGACCTCGGAACCACCAATTCTGTGGTGGCCGTAATGGAGGCGGGACAGCCCACGGTCATCCCCAACCAGGAGGGCCAGCGCACCACCCCGTCGGTGGTCGCTTTCACAAAGAGCGGGGAAAGGTTGGTGGGCCAGGTCGCGAAGCGGCAAGCCATCACCAACCCGGAGAACACCGTTTTCTCCATCAAGCGGTTCATGGGCCGCCGCTTTGACGAAGTCAGCGAAGAAATGAAGATGGTGCCCTACAAAGTCGTCCGCGGCGAGAACGGCGATGCTCGCGTGGACATCAGCGGCAAGAAGCAATCTCCGCCCGAGATTTCGGCGATGATCCTCACCAAGCTGAAGGAAGCCGCCGAAGCGTATCTGGGCGAAAAAGTGACTCAGGCAGTCATCACGGTGCCCGCGTACTTCAACGATTCGCAGCGCCAGGCCACCAAGGACGCCGGCAAGATCGCCGGTCTCGACGTCATGCGCATCATCAATGAGCCCACGGCCGCCGCGCTCGCATACGGGCTCGATAAAAAGAAGAACGAAACCATCGCGGTCTACGATTTCGGCGGCGGCACCTTCGATATCTCCATTCTCGAAGTCGGCGAAGGCGTCGTCGAAGTCAAATCGACCAACGGCGATACCCATCTCGGCGGCGACAACATCGATCAGCGCATCATCGATTGGATCGTCAGTGAATTCAAGAAGGAAAACGGTATCGATCTCTCGCGCGACCAGATGGCGCTGCAACGCCTTAAGGAAGCCGCCGAAAAGGCCAAGATGGAGCTTTCGACGCTGCTCGAAACCGAAATCAATCTGCCGTTCATCACCGCCGATGCCACCGGCCCCAAGCACCTGCAGATGAAGCTCACCCGCGCGCGCTTTGAGCAGATGGTGGAAGACATCGTCCAGCGCTCCGTAGGTCCTTGCAAACAGGCTTTGCAGGATGCGGGCGTAACGCCGCAGAAGATCGATGAGGTCGTGCTGGTCGGCGGCCAGACCCGTATGCCGCGCATTCAGCAGATTGTGCGCGACCTGTTCGGCAAGGAGCCGCACAAGGGCGTCAATCCCGATGAAGTGGTCGCGGTAGGCGCGGCCGTGCAGGGCGGCGTGTTGGGCGGCGAAGTCAAGGACGTGCTGCTGCTCGATGTCACCCCGCTGTCGCTCGGTATCGAAACCATGGGCGGCGTCTTCACCAAGCTCATCGAGCGCAATACCACCATCCCTACGCGCAAAAGCGAAGTCTTCTCCACCGCCGCCGATAATCAATCGTCCGTCGAGATCAAGGTCTCTCAGGGCGAGCGCGCGCTGGCCAAGGATAATCGTTTGCTCGGCGTATTTCAGCTCGGCAACATTCCTCCTGCGCCGCGTGGCATGCCGCAAATCGAGGTTACCTTCGATATCGATGCCAACGGCATCCTCAATGTGACCGCCAAGGATCGCGGTACCAACAACGAGCAGAAGATCACCATCACCTCTTCGTCCGGGCTCTCCAAGGATGAAGTGGAAAAGATGGCTAAAGATGCCGAATCCCACGCCGCCGACGATCGCACGTTGCGCGACACCATCGAGGCTCGCAATCGCGCCGACGCCATGGTCTACAACGTCGAAAAGACGTTAAAAGAGCACCGCTCCAAGATCGGCGAAGCCGAGGCCAAAGAGATCGAATCGGCCATCGAAGAGACCAAGAAAGCCATGGGCGCGAACGATCCGGCCGCGATCAATTCGGCTACCGATCGCCTCACCCAGGCCAGCCATAAATTGGCCGAAGCTATGTATAAATCTTCGTCCCAGCCCGGAGCCGGAACCGGCGCCGCGCCCGGCGGAGATGGAAACGCGCCGCCGCCCACCGATGGCGGAAAGCCGCAAGACAATGTAGTCGATGCCGAGTTCGTCGATGTAGACGACAAGAAGTAAAATCGGAGCCACGACCGTGAGGGAGTGGTCCTCCCGGCAGCACAGTTACTGAGAGGGGCGGGCCGTCCATCGGCCCGTCCGGTTTTGAAAATGTCTCCGAAACACGAATATTACGAAACTCTGGGCGTGCCTCGGAACGCCTCTACGGACGACATCCGTAAAGCCTACCGGAAGCTCGCGCGCAAACATCATCCCGACCTGAATCCCGGAGACAAGTCTTCTGAAGACCGCTTCAAGAACGTTCAGGAAGCCTACGACATCCTCAGCGATTCCAAGAAGCGCGCCATGTACGATCAGTACGGGTTTTATTCCGAAAATGGCTTCCCCGCCGGCGGTGGGCCGGGCGGCGCGCACGGCCGCAGTTCGCAGCCCAATATGGATTTCGGCGGCTTCGATTTCTCCGACGTCTTTTCCGGAGGCGCGGGCGGCGCCACGGGAGCGCCCGGCGGCGCTGCCGCCGGCTCCGGGCGCCGTGCTCCCGAATCCGGTGGGTTCCGCGACATCTTCTCGCAGTTTTTCGGCGGCAGCGGCAAGGGTGGCGCCACGCAGCCGCAGCCGGAGCGCGGCAACGACCTCGAGTATGTGATGGACATCGATTTCTGGCAGGCCATTAAAGGCACTCAGGCGCGCTTGAATATCACCCGCTATGACGTCTGCGAAACCTGCCACGGCACGGGCGCTTCCGGCGCAAGCGAAGTCGCTTGCCCACAATGCAAAGGCACGGGCCAGGTCACGCAAATGGCCGGCGCCATGCGCTTCAATCTGACTTGTCCGCGATGCAGCGGTTCCGGAAAGCTCCGCAACGCATGCCCCACGTGCGGCGGCGATGGCCGCGTGCCTCACACCGAGACGGTGGAAGTTCGCATTCCTCCCGGCGCCCGCAACGGTTCGCGCCTGCGCGTACCCGGCAAAGGCAATGCCGGCGCGATGGGCGGACCCACGGGCGATCTCTACATCACCACCAAAGTGGAAGAGCATCCCTTCTTCCATCGCGAAGGCGACGACATCGAGATTCATGTGCCGGTCACCGTCTGGGAAGCGGCCTTGGGCGCGAAAATCGAAGTGCCCACCATCGACGGCCGCAGCGTCCTCAAGATTCCGCAGGGAGCTAAGAACGGCCAGAAGTTCCGGTTGCGCGAGAAAGGCGTTCCCAATTCGCGCACCGGCCAGCGTGGCGATCAGATCGTCGAAGTCGTCATCCAGGCGCCCGAGCCGCGCGACGAGCGCACCCGCGAGCTGCTGCGCGAAATGGCCGCGCTCCACCCCGAAGATCCGCGCTCAGAGATGTGGTCCAAGGTGTGATCATGTGGTCAAAGGTGTGATATGGCAAAGTCGAAATCCAAAGCGGCGTACATGATATCGGCCATCGCCGAGCAATACGAGATCCATCCCCAAACCCTGCGCCTCTATGAGCGCGAAGGTCTGTTGAAGCCCTCGCGCAGCGAAGGCAACACGCGCCTGTACACCGACAGCGATATCGAGCGCCTCGAAGTAATCCTCCACCTCACTCGCGATCTGGGCGTCAACCTCGCCGGCGTGGAGATCATCCTCAACATGCGCGAGAAGATGGACCAGATGCAAACCCAGATTCAGGAATTCGTGGCCTCGCTCAATCGCGAGCTGGCGTCGCGCAGCGCGCGCCACTACGAAACCTCCGGCGGCAACAGCCTGATCCCGGTGATCAATGCGCGTGTCCCTGCGGCCGCCAAACAACGCTAGCGCTATGGCCCTAAAATTCACGACTTCCTATCTGAGCGATTCACTCGACCTGTTCCGCTATTACAAAACCTTGGCGGAGCGAGCCATGGCCCAAGTGACAGACGAACAGCTCGTCGCGGCGCTGGACCCTGAGATGAATTCCATCGCCCTCATCGTGAAGCACATGGCCGGCAACATGCGATCGCGATGGACCGAGTTTCTGACCACCGATGGAGAGAAGCCGGATCGCAATCGCGACTCTGAATTCGTCGACCCTCCCGCCACTCGCGAAGCCTTGCTCGCAATGTGGGAAGAGGGCTGGCGGTATGTGTTCCACGCGCTGGAGCCGCTCTCCGATGGAGATCTGGAGCGCACCGTCGCCATTCGCGGCGAAGCCCACTCTGTCATGCAGGCCATCAATCGCCAGATCGCCCATTATGCGTACCATTGCGGACAAATCGTGCTCCTCGCCAAACACTTCAAGCAAGATGCTTGGCAATCCCTCACCATTCCTCGCAGCAAATCGGCGGAATTCAATAGCCGTGTGAGCGCCGGCGAAGCCAGCCAACGGTAGCCCTTGTCATTCTGGGGCAGGTTGTCCAACCTGCGGCCGATTGCCAATCGGCCTCTTCGTAGCGCCGCACACTCGCTACGCTTCCAACAACCCCCGGTACTCCTCCGGATCGAGCCCGAAGCGCTCCATTTGCCGCGGCAGGTCGGGGCGTAGCGCTTCGGGTGTACTGCGCACCCACGCCGCAATCACCGTCTCCACGCCCACCCGGTTTTTGCCATCCTCCTCAGCCATGCTTTCAGCCAGGCCGCGCAATTCGGCCTCCGTGGATTCGCGCACAGGCCGGGGCGTCTGCGCAATCACCAGCTTCAGGAAGTCTTCGGCTGCATCGTTCCAATTCATCGGTTCCTATTGTATGCGGCGGACCAACTGCTTGGGCGCGGCATCGAGCATCTCGCGCACTGTCTTGCGCGTCACCGGGTGGCGCAGATCGGGCGCCAGATCGGCCAGAGGAACCAGTACGAAGCGGCGCGCCGCGATGCCGGGATGCGGGATTTCGAGACGCGCGCTGCGCACCACGCTGTGGCCATAAAACAGAATGTCGATATCGATGGTACGGGGCCCCTTGGGTACGCCGCGCACGCGGCCCAGCGCGCGCTCCACGCGCGCGATGCGCGCCAGAAGCTGCATGGGGAACAGCTCCGTCTCAACTTGGGCCGCCAGGTTTAGAAACCAGCGCTGCGCCGTGAACTCCACCGGCTCGGTTTCGTAAGCCGGCGAAACGCGCGTAACCCGCAGGGCCGGCCCGGCGAGCTGATCGAGCGCCGCCTGCAGATTGCGCATGCGATCGCCGATGTTCGAGCCAAGACCGAGATAAACGATTTTAGTCACCGGCCTTGAATCGTGTTCGCGCTCAAAACAACGTCAGCCGAATCGTGAGGAACTTCTTCGGGTTCGCGCGCATGTCTTTGGCCAGCGACTGAAACTCCCGCGTGGCCCCGGTTATGGCATCGTAGAGTTGCGGATTCACCACAAACTGACCCAGCGTGCCTTGCCCGGAGTTGATCTTATCCACCGTGGTATTGAACTTCGCCACCAGCGCCTCGATCTGCTTGCTCAGTTGATCGTCCTTTAGCAGATGCCCCGCCGTGCCTTTGCCCGCGTTCAAATCGGCCGTGAGCTGGCGGATTTGCTGCAGCGTCTGGTGAGCGTCGTCGAAGAGCGCCGGGTCTTTGAGTAGCCGGCCGGCTGTGCCCTGGCCCGCCTGCAGATCTGCGATGATGGCGTCGATGCGCTTGAGAGGCGCGTCGATATCCTTATACAAATCGTCTTCGTTGAGCAGCCGGCTGAGAGTTCCGTGACCCTTGCGCACATCGTTTAAGAGTTGCTGCCCCTCGGCCGCGATCAAGTTGAATCGCCGGTAGAGTTCTTCGTCCTTCAGAAACAGGCCAAGATTTCCGTGGCCCGCTTCCACTCCGGCCAACAGAGTGTCCACGCGGCCCACAATCGTCTGGAACGATTGCAGCACGTTTCCCATCTGCGCCATCATCTGCGGAATATCCTGCGATTGCAGCGCCGGCAATTCCGCGCCGTCCTGCACGTGCGGCGTCTGCATTCCCTTGGTGATGTTCAAAAACTTATCGCCCAGTAGATTCGATGAGACCACGCTCACGTTCGAATCCACCGGGATCTGCGGCAGAAAGCTGGACTTCACTTTCATCATGAATTCCACCGCGCGCTTAGGGTCCCGGGAGTTCGTCAATTGGATTTGATCGAGATAACCGACTGTGATGCCATTGAGCCGGACCACGGCGCCGTTGGGAAGCCCCGATGCGTCTGCCATGTACGTACGCAGCGTCGCATACTGCGTAAAGATACCCTTCGAGGTTGTGAGCAGGAAGACCAGCACAAACAGGATCAGGAACGCGGCCAAACCCACCACTCCCACTTTTAACGCGGACCACCGTACTTTAGCCGGATCGGGCATTGGTCTATATCCGTTGTTTCACAAATTTGGAAATATACTCGTCTTTCGTGGATTCCAGCTTGTCCTGATCGCCTTCGAAGATCAGGCGGCCTTCCCGAAGCACCATGAACGTCGTTCGAAACCTGGGTCTCGCCCCGTTCCCCGCCGGCTCCAACTCCCCTCGTTCCGAATTGTAGCGGAAATTCGCGATTACATTTCCGTCCTGATACCGGTGCGTCACCACCAGCGCCGTGGTATGGCTCAGGTCGCGTTCCTTGATCATCAGCGCGATGATGGTGTGCGCCGTGATAGGGTCAAGCCCCGCCGTGGGCGAATCGTAGAGGATCAGCGGGGGTTCGGTGACTACCGCGCGCGCAATGGCGGCCCGCCGCCGCATGCCGCCCGAAAGCTCGCTCGGAAATTTCTCGAGCGTCCCACCTAATTCCACGAATTTCAGCGCCTCCTCCACCTTTGGAAGCACCTGGTCCGGCGGGCATCGTATCGACTTTTGATTCAGTAGCGGATACGCAACGTTCTCTTCGATGGTCATCGAATCGAACAGAGCGCCCTCTTGAAACAACATTCCGATCTTGCTGCGAATCTCGAACAGATCCCGCTCGCGCATATCGCCCAGGTTCTTACCGAAAATGAAAACGTTGCCGGAATCCGGCTTGATAAGGCCCATCGCGGCCTTCAGCAGCACCGTTTTCCCGCTGCCCGCGGCTCCCAGAATCACCCGCGATTCGCCCTCAAAAGCCTCGAAGGAAACGTTCGATAGCGCCTCCACAGTGTCATAGCGAACAGTGACATTCTCGAATCGCAGAATGGAGGCTTGGGCTTCGGCCATCAGGTCGCCTGGAACACGAAAATCTTGGTGATCAGCAGATCCAAAATGAAAATGAGCACAATAGCTACCACCACCGCCTGTGTGGTCGAGCGGCCCACGCCCTGCGTTCCGCCGGTGGTGCGCAGACCAAAATAGCAACCCACTAGCGAAATCACCAGGGCGAATACGACCGGCTTCAACAAGCCCTGCGTGAAGTCGCTCCACTCGATCACTTGCCACGACGAGCTCCAGTACTGCCGAGAAGTCAGGCTGAGGAACAGGTAGGCAATGACCCATCCACCAAGCAGTCCCACAAAATCCGCGATCACCGTGAGCAGTGGAAGCATGGTGCAAGTAGCGATCACGCGCGGCGTCACCAGCTTCTGTACCGGGTCGGTACCCAGCGCGCGCATGGCGTCGATCTGCTCGGTCACCTTCATCGATCCCAGTTCGCTGGCCATGCCAGACGAGTTGCGGCCGGCCACCATAATGGCCGTGAGTACCGGGCCTAATTCGCGTACCAGCGTGAGACAAACCAGCGATCCGGTCTTGCCGACCTGCCCGTATTGCGCCAGCGCGCGCGACATCTGCAGCGCCATTACCGCGCCGCTGAAGAATCCGGTCATGAAAACGATCTGCAGACTGCCCACGCCGATGCCGTCCATTTGCAAAATGACATCGTCGCCATAATGCGGCTGCCGGACGATATTCCGCAGCGCGTGGCCGGTGAGCACAAAGAATTCCTGGACCGAGAGAATAGGCTCTTTCAGGAAATTGAACAAATAGGTGGGTCCCCGCAATCCGATGCTACCATACAGGCAATGAAGGGGCTTACGGACATTCCCGGCGTCCGCGTGGGGCACGTTTCCGACTACGATGCGATCACCGGATGCACCGCGATTCTTTGCGAGCGGGGCGCCGTGGGCGGGGTAGATATCCGCGGCTCGGCCAGCGGCACCATAGACACGCCGGTGCTCGAACCCGTTGCATCAGGATCAAGCCGTGCATGGCATTCTACTGGCCGGCGGCAGCGCGTTTGGGTTGGAAGCGGCCTCGGGAGTGCGGCACTACCTGGAGCGCCGCGGCGCGGGTATCAAGTTTGGCGGCCACACGATACCCATTGTGGTGGGCGCGATCCTTTTCGATCTGAACATTGGCAAAGGCAACGTGCGGCCGACCATGGCGATGGGGGAAGCGGCGGCCGCCGCCGCATCGGCCGAGGCCGTGGCGGAGGGGTGCGTGGGCGCGGGAACCGGCGCGACGGTGGGCAAGATGCGCGGTATGGCTCAGGCCATGAAATCCGGTATCGGCAGTTACACAGTGACTCTTCCCGGCGGCCTGTTAGTCTCCAGTCTGGTGGCCGTGAACGCCCTGGGCGACGTGCGCGATCCGGCGACTGGAAGGATTGTGGCCGGAGCGCGCAAAGCGCCGGATAGCCGCGAGTTTTTGAACACCGACGAGGCGATGAGACAAAATGCCGTCGCGGGATCGCACAATACCACTCTGGCAGTGGTGGCGACCAACGCGAAACTGACCAAGGTTCAGACGCAAAAATTGGCGCAATTTGCAAGCTTGGGGATGGCGCGCGCAATTTATCCGGTGAACACAACCGCCGATGGCGATACCGTGTTCGCGTTGTCGATGGGAAACATCCAGGCCGATATCAACGCGCTCGGTTCTGCCGCGGCCGAGGCGGTCGTGCAAGCCATCTTGCGCGCGGTGCGGATGGCGAAGAGTATGGGCGGAGTTCCGGGTCTGGCGGAGCTAAGATAAGGTTGTCGCATGTTGTCCTGGCTTTTTTCCGATCCTCTGCCCGCCGGCGCGCCCGCTCCCGATTTCGCGCTGCCCGACGAATCCGGACACTTGGTGGCGCTGTCGGCTCTGCGCGGGCGCAACGTCGTGCTGGTGTTCTATCCCGGCGACGATACGCCCGGCTGCACCAAGCAGCTTTGCCAATTCCGCGATCATTGGAGCCAGGCGCGCGCGCGAGGCGTGGAGGTTTTCGGCGTCAATCCGCAAAACGCGCTGAAGCATGACAAGTTCCGCCAGAAATATCATTTCCAGTTTCCGCTGCTGGTGGATGACGGCCAGAAAGTAGCGGCGCTCTATCACGCCAATGGTTTGATCGTGAAGCGCACCGTTTATGTAATCGGGCCCGATGGCAAGATCCGCTTCGGCAAGCGTGGCATGCCCGATCCAGCCGAAGTGCTGGCGGCATGCGCGTGATCCGGCTGCCGCGCGTCTATCCGATTCTCGATTCGGAGACGCTGGCCCGACGCGGCATGGGCATAGAAACAGCGGCTGCGGCGCTGCTCGAAGGCGGCGCCGGCATCCTGCAGATCCGCCACAAAGGCCATTGGAGCCGCGAAGTATTCGCCTCGGCCAGGCAAGCCGCCGCGCTCTGCCGCGAAGCCGGCGCGCTGTTTGTAGTTAACGACCGCGCCGATTTCGCGCTGCTGCTCGAGGCTGCGCTGCACATCGGACAGGACGATCTCGCGCCGCGAGACGCCCGGAAGTTAATGGGCTCCCAGGCGATGATCGGCTATTCCAGCCATAACGTGGATCAGCTCTGCGCCGCCGGCGGCGAGCCGGTGGATTATGTGGCATTGGGGCCAATCTTCGACACCGCTTCGAAGCTGAAGCCCGACCCGGCCGTCGGACTGGAAGAGCTGCGCCGCTGCCGCGCATTGTTAGAGAAGCCGTTGGTAGCTATCGGAGGAATTACGCTGAAGAATGCGCCGGATGTGTGGCGGGCGGGCGCGGACTCGGTGGCGGTGATTGCCGGATTGCTGCCCGAAACCGCCTCGGCGCGCGGGCTGCGCGAGCGGATGGAGCAGTGGCGTAGCGCGGGGTCCGCCTCGTGAGCGCAAACTACCCACGAAATTTCAAATTACGCGCAATTCTTTCGCCGTAGGCGTCAACACTTCGCAGCCGGTCTCGGTCACTACCACCGTGTCCTCGATGCGCACGCCGCCGAACCCTTCGAGATACACGCCGGGTTCGATGGTAATGGCCATGCCCGCTTGCAGCTTGGTTTTATCGCGGCGGCCGATGCGCGGCGGCTCGTGGATCTCGAGACCCAGTCCGTGGCCGGTGGAGTGGACGAAGGCCTTATCGAGTCCATATCCTTTCAATACCTCTCGCGCGGCGCGATCCACGCGCGCGGTGGAAATGCCGGGGCGCACGGCGTCGATGGCGGCCAATTGAGCTTCGAGCACGGCGCGATACGTGCGCTTGACCTTGGCGCCGGGCGCGCCAAGAAAGAGCATGCGCGTCATGTCGCTGGCATAACCTTCCTGCATGGCGCCCATGTCCACCACTACCAGGTCGCCGGCCTTCAAGCGCGTGGCGGTGGGCTGCGCGTGAGGCCATGCGGAACGCGCGCCGGCGGCGACGATGGTCTCAAACGACGGCTTCTCGGCGCCCAACCGGCGCATGCGGTATTCCAGCTCGGCTGCCAGGTCGGACTCTTTCACGCCCGCGTTAACGCGCGCTACCGCGTTTTCAAATGCGCGGGAATTGGTCTCGACCGACCGCCGGATGCGCGCGATCTCGGCGGCGGATTTCACCATGCGCAGCTCTTCAATCCATCCCGCGGCCGGATCGAGGGACGCTTTCATCGGCAGCTTGGTCTTTAGCGCTTCCAAGTGGTCGCAAGTCATACGCGCCGGTTCATAACCGATTCGCTTCAGGCCAAGCTTTCCGATCGTCGCGGTAACCGCAGGAGCGAGCGGGCCCTTGATAACGCGGACCTCACACGCGGTCTCTTGCGCCGCCTGAATGCGATAACGGGGATCGGTGAATAAGATGGACCGCTCGCGCGTCAACAGCAGGTTGCCGTTGCTGCCGGTGAATCCGGAGAGGTAACGCAGATTGGGACTGAACGCCACCAGCAGCGAATCGAGCTTGCGCTCCGCGAGTCCCCGCGCAACTACGCCGCGGCGGCTCTCGAATTCGCTATCTTTCACCGGCGAGCTCTCTCGCTAATACCAATCCGCGCTCGGCCAGCGCATCCGCCTGGCGCATGTCGCCGCGCTTGGCGGCGTCGTCGGACTGCGCCAGAAACGTTTGGATTCGCTTTACCACCTTATTCTGTTCGGTATTGAGGCGGTGCGCCTTGGCCTGTGTCAATAACTGCCGGATCTCCCGCTTGTGGCTATCGGCCGAGTCTTGATAACGTTTCAATTCGTCGGCGGGAACGATCTCCTGGATGGGTGGCCGCTCCGGTTCCGCGGGCTGGGCGGCCGGAGCCGCGGCCGCAACCTCCGGCTTGGGCGTGGCCGCTGCGGTTGCGGTCCGTCTTACGGGCTTTGGCGCAGTTGCAGGCTCGGCGGCTTCGGGGGGTTTCACCGCGGTGAGCGCATCCGGATTCAATGGTTGCGGCGGCGGCAGTTGAACTTGGGTTTGTGGAATGGAGAGCGGTTCCGGTGGCGGCGACGGTTTCGGTTGTACGGCAGGCTGCGGCTGCGGAGGCGGTACGTCGGGCGGCTTGGGCTTGCCGGTGAATACGCAACCGCTCATCGATATCGCTAAGGCAACAGCCAGAATCGCTTCTATGCGTCCCATGCGAATGACTCAGATGGCAATCGGCAGGCGAATGGAGAAGGTTGTGCCCTTCCCCGGCTCGCTCGTAAAATCGATTGTACCATCGTGTAATTGGACTATGCGGAAAGTCATGGCCAGTCCTATGCCCGAGCCTTCCTTCTTAGTGGTGAAGTACAAGGTAAAGATCTTCTCGCGCAGTTGCGGTGGAATTCCTGCGCCTGAATCGGAAATGCGAATCTCCGCCGAATCCTCGTTGGCCGACGATTCGATTTTCAGCTCGCCGCCTTCCGGCATGGCTTGCATGGCGTTGACCGCGACGTTGAGCATGGCCTGCTTGAGTAGGTCGGTATCCGCGCGCACTTCCACGCCGTCGGCTTCCTGCGCCACCAGTACGCGGATCTTCGCCGCTTCCGCCTGCGGCCTTGCCAGCTCCACGATCTCGTCCACCAACTCGTGAACGGGAACCGTGGCGAGCTTCAGCTCCACCGGGCGGGTAAAGTCGAGAAAGGTCTTTACTACGCGATCCAGCCGAAGAATCTCGCGGGAAATAATCTCCATTTGGGGAATCACGTCCGTATCGCCGCGCGACAGCTTGGCTTTGGCCACTTCCACATGCAGGAGGATAGCATTGAGGGGGTTCTTAACCTCGTGCGCCACGCCGCCGGTAATCCGGCTAATCGCCGCCAGACGGTCGGCGGTTTGCAGCTCTCTGCCGAGCTGGCGCTGCGCTTCGGGATCGCGCAATCTCACCAGCACGCCGGAGCCGCCGCCACCGCCGGGCACAGTTTCGAGCATATCCACCGAGAGCAGCACCACCGCCGCGGCCGCGGTTTGCCCCTCCGCGGCCACCGGCGCGCGCCGATTGCGAATGGTACGGCCGGTCTGCGCCGCCTGCGCGACTACCAAGCCTAGGGTGGTATTCGGCGGGAAGATGTCGGGCAGCGATTTACCCGTGAATCCGGCGCGATCGGCGCCGAGAAACTTTTCCACCGATCCCGACGCGAAGACCAGCCGCTGCTCGCGGTCGAAGATGAAGACCGCGTCTTCTAAATCCTCCAGCAAGCGGTCGATGTTGCCGCGCAAACCGGAGACTTCAAACTGGGCCCCGCGCAGTCTTTCGCTGAGGAGATTCACCTTGGAAGCCATTACGGCCAGCTCGTCCCGGCCGGGATCCTCCGCGTCTTCTTTCGGCGGCGCGTACTCGCCGCTGGCCACCATGTCGAGCATATGCCCGAGCCGGCCAAGGCGCCGGAAGGCGAGCGCGGAGAATAGGAAAGTAAGCACCACGGCGCCGGCGAAGGAGAGCAGCGCCGCCTCCACGGTCTTCCTGAGCGTAGGCCCGACATAATGACTGACCAAGGCCGCATCCACCACCACACGCACAATGACTAGCGGCGGGCCGTTGATGTGGGGACCCAGCGGTTGCTCCATCTGGTAGAAGCTGTTCTTCTTGCTAGCGAGCAGGTTGACCTTCTGCCACCAAGTCTGCTTGGCCACTAAAGCCGCGAAATCGGGATAGCTTGTTTCTACCAGACCCAGACGCGAAGGATCGCTATCCGCCCAGATTTCGTTATGCGGATCTACCACCGAGATTTCGATCAGCTCGACCGATTCCGTCATCAGCCTTTCCAATCGCTGCGATAGATCGGGATCGCGCAGCTTCTCGCGATCCGAGAGCTTGGGGAAGGCGCGGCTGTTCAGGGCTTGCGCTACGTAATCGCTGGCCACCAGGCGCACCAGATCGGCGCGCTTGCGGGCGGATTCGAACTCGATTTGCACGGCATTGCCCAAATCCACCGCGGAGATGGCGCCGACGATCAGCGTTTCCAGCAGTACCGCACCTAGCGTGAGCTTGGCCTGAAGATTCATTCCGCTTGAACGGTGAGCAGCAGCTTTCCCGCCGTGCGGCGGCCTTCCAGATCGCGATGCGCAGCCGCGGCCTCGGCCAAAGGATAGGCGCGGTCGATGCGCAGTTTGAGCTTGCCGGCCGCGATCCAGTCGAGCACGTCGCCGGCGCGCCACATCAGCTCGTCGCGCGTGGCCGCGTAGTGCGCCAGGCTGGGGCGGGTGAGGAATAGCGAGCCTTTGACATTGAGAATGGAGGGATCGAACGGCGCGACCGGGCCGCTCGATTGTCCGAAGAGCGCGATGCAGTCCGCGCGGCCGCAGAGAGTTGAGGCTTTTTTCGAAAGTCGATTTCCCCACCGAATCGTATACCACGTCGACGCCGCGGCCACCGGTGAGCCGCTTCATTTCCGCTTCGAAATCCTGGCGCGTGTAGAAGATGACTTCATCGGCGCCATGTTCGCGCGCGATGGCGGCCTTCTCTTCCGTGGAAACCGTGCCGAACACGCGCGCGCCCAGCATTTTGGCCATCTGCACGATGAGGCCGCCCGCGCCGCCGGCCGCGGCATGCACCAGGCATGTGTCGCCGCGCTTCAGCGCGTAGGTGGAGTGAGTCAGATAATGCGCCGTCATGCCCTTGCAACATGCGCGGCCGCCGCGGTTTGGAAATCCATATGGGCGGGAATCCGGACCAGTTGCGCGGCGGGGACCACGGCGTATTCCGCGTACGACCCGCGCGTCATGGCATAAGCCACGCGGTCGCCGGGTTTCACTTCGCTGACGCCCGGACCAACCGCTTCCACCGTGCCCGCCGCCTCGCTGCCCGGAGTAACCGGCAATTCGGCTTTATAGAGCCCGGTGCGGAAATACACGTCGATGAAGTTGACGCCGCTGGCCGCGATGCGAACCAGCGCCTGCCCCGCGGCGGGGCTGGGTTTGGGCGTCTCAACCAGCTCCATCTTCTCCGGGCCGCCATATTCCTTCACTTGAATCGATTTCATGTTCGGTAGCTTCGGCGCAGCGCTCTACGGGCGTGAACGACCGTTGCATAGAGTAGCAGATAAAGTAAGGTGAACGGGAATGAAATAGCGCGCGCCAGGGTGCGCACCGCGCCCGCGCCGGCGAGTCCGGCGCGAAAAAGCGCCAGCCTGCGCACCTGCTTCAAGTGGACACGGTCCAACCAGAAGTAATCGGCATTCTCATTGATGACGAAAATCTTGGCGGGGATTCGATAGGCCAGCGCTGCTTTCCACTTGGTCATCAGCGGTTCGCCGGAACAGACGATGCCCATCGCCGAGTAGCCGTTGCCGATCAGCTCGCGGTAAAGTTTGCGGCGGTTATCGCGTCCGCGATAATCGGACACCCGGTAGATGCGCGTGCCCGTCGCCGAAACCCTCCGGCAGGGTGGCATAACAGGAAACCAGATCGATGCGTACATCGTCGCCGTAGCCGCGGCGAAGGATGGCGGCGACGCGTTCGACAATGGCGCGCGATCCGCTCTCCACCAGGAGAATGGAAGCCACCTCCGGCTGGCGGCCGCTGAGGAAATAGCGCACTAATTGAATATATCGTGAGAAGGATTGCGGATGGATGGGGTAAAGCGCGACGCGCGGGAGACGTTAGGGGCGAGGATCTCAAACTTCACGCCATACGCTTTCGGGGGTTTACCTGCAGCGAAACGCGCAAGCGTCATAGATCGCCTGTTCCACGCGCCCGGCGGTTGTCCGCAATGTCTGTCCGGATATCGAATCGGCCTTGGCAATCGCCGGGCAAACGCCATAAAGCACGGCGTTCCTCACGGTCCAGCTTTCCTCCGCGTCCTGCGCTTCGAGGGCATGGCCCAACACGTCTTCCAGAAGCCCTCGATGCCAACTCAACAGCCATTACCCGCCGCGTTCGCCCTAAACACGTATGCAAGAGGCGCCGCAAGGCTCACGATCGAGAACGTTGCCCACGCAGCCCGCGCCGCGCATTTGGCTTCGTTTGTTCGCGTCCAACTTCAGCCCCTTGCCTGTAACCAAAACCGCCCCAGAATCCGCCGCTCCACTTTGGTAATCTTCGCCGTTACCGATGTCGCATGTGTTAAATTGACGACATCGCCCCTTTTTGTCTTACACCGAGGTTTGGAAGGAAAATTATGTATTCACCGTTTTTGCGACACCGTTGGTCTCTGTTATCGTTAGCCGCTCTCGGCCTTGCCGTCACTGGCATCGTCTCCGCGCAGGGAGGACGCGGCGCCCCGCCCGCGGCTCCGCCGCCGAATGCGTCCACCGATCCGCTTTTGCGTGGATTCCAGTTCCGTTCCATCGGACCGGCCACCATGATGGGCCGCGTCGACGATATCCAGGGCGCCGAGAAAGATCCGATGACGATTTACGTCGGATTCGCCACCGGCGGCCTATGGAAGTCCACCGACGGCGGAGAGCATTGGAAATCCCAGTTCGACAACATGCCGAATGAATCCATCGGCGCCATTGGCATCGCCCCGTCCGATCCTAATATCGTCTATGTGGGCACTGGCGAGGCCAACAACCGCCAAAGCTCCTCCATTGGCGATGGCGTCTGGGGCACTACCGACGGCGGCAAAACCTGGAACCATCTCGGCCTGGAAAATACGCAATCCATCAATCGCGTGGTGGTGGACCCGGCCAATCCGAATATCGTTTATGTAGCTTCGCCCGGCCACCTGTTCGGCCCCAATCCGGATCGCGGACTTTATAAGACCACCGACGGCGGCAAGACCTGGAAAAATTTGAAGTACACCGACCCCGACACCGGCTTCAACGACGTCGCGATCGATCCCTCGAATCCCCGCATCGTTTATGCGTCCTCTTTCCAGCGCCGGCGCACCTGGTGGGGATACAACGGCGGCGGCCCCGGCTGCGCGCTCTGGAAATCGACCGACGCGCGGCGCCACCTGGACCAAGCTCGATGGACCGGGCTGGCCCAAGCCCAAGGACGGCATTTATGGCCGCATCGCTATTTCCATTTTCCGGGCGAGGCCGACTACGATTTACGCGCAAGTGGAGGCCGGCGCCAGCGCGGGTACCGGCGGCGGCACCACGGCTGAAGGCGGCCCGATGCCCGCCGGGCGGACGCGGCGGACGCGGCGCAGGCGGTGAGACTCCCAATGGAAGCGAAGTAACCGGCGGCACGGGTGGCGCCGAGCCGGCGCGGGCGGCGGTGGCGCGGGCCGCGGCGGCCGCGGAGCCAACCTCCCGCCCGATCCCAATAAGAGCGGCGTGTTCCGCTCCGACGATGGCGGCAAGACCTGGACCTTCGAGAGCAATCAGAACCAGCGCCCCACCTATTTCAGCCAGATTCGCGTGGACCCGGTCGACGACAAGAAGCTCTTTGTCGGCGGCACGCCCGCGCAGATGTCGCTCGATAGCGGCAAAACCTGGACGCCGGTCCAAGGTTCCCACACCGATTATCATGCGTTCTGGATTAATACGAAGGACCCCCGAATCGTCTTTGTAGGCCACGATGGCGGCTTCGATAGCAGCAACGACGGCGGCCTGACCTGGGATTACCACAACGATATCGCCGTGGGCCAGTTCTATCAGGTATCGGCCGACATGCGGCGGCCTTATTACGTCTGCGGCGGTCTGCAGGATAATAACGCCTGGTGCGGACCCAGCGCGATGCGCACAAATACCGGCGGCACGAACACCGACTGGTACACCATCGCCGGCGGCGACGGCTTCTATACCCGCCAGGATCCCACCGATTGGGCCATCGTCTACGGCGAATCGCAGGATGGCAGCATGAGCCGTCACGATTTGCGCAATGGCACGCAGAAGAGCATCCGCCCGAACGTCGGCGGCGGACGCGGCGCCCTTCCCGCGGGCACGGCCCCGTCGGCGGAACCGCAAACCACGACGAACGTAGGCACGGTTGCGGCGGCCGGCACTCCTCCGGCGCCCGGCGCCACTGGCGCGACTGCCCCGGCGGGCGCGCCCACGCAGACTGCTGCCGCGGGCGGCCGCGGTCAGGGCGGCGGTGGCGGCCGTGGCGGCGCGCCCAACGTGATCAATGCGCCTCCCAATGTGGAACCCCTCCGTTTCTATTGGAACGCGCCGTTCGAAATCTCTCCGCACAATCCCGCTGTGGTTTACATGGCGGCGCAGTACTTCTTCAAGTCCACCAACCGCGGCGATACGTGGCGCATGAACGCCACCGATCTCAGCAAGAACGTCGACCGTTGGGCGCCCGAGCGGCCCATCATGGGCGTGGCGGGCGATAAGCCGATGGCCGAAAAGCACGACGGCAATGCGGCCACCTCGCTGGCGACCCAGATCCGCGAGTCTCCTTCCAAGCCCGGCGTGATCTGGATCGGTACCGACGATGGCAACCTGCAGTTAAGCCAGGATGACGGCGCAACCTTTACCAACGTCTATGGCAATATAACCGGCGCTCCCCAAGGCTACGTGCAGATTAACCGAATCGAGCCTTCGCACTTCGATCCGGGCACGGCCTACGTCGCTCTCGACAATCATCGCAACGACGATTGGAAGCCGTACCTGTTCAAGACCACCGACTACGGCAGGACTTGGACCAACATCACCGCCAACCTGCCCCAACTGGGTCCCATCCAAGCGCTGCGCGAAGATTACGTCAATCCCAACCTGCTCTTTGTGGGGACGGAATTCGGATTGTTCGTCAGCCTGGATGGCGCGAAGGACTGGAAGAAGTTCATGACAGGCCTTCCGATGGTTCCCGTGGACGATATCCTGATCCACCCGCGCGACCGGGACTTGATCCTCGCGACGCACGGCCGCTCGATCTGGATCGCCGACGATATTACTCCGCTCGAGCAGATGAAGCCGGATGCGAACACCGATCTGACGCTGTTCGATCCGCGGCCTGCCATCCAGTGGAAGAACGATCCGCAATCCCAGCGTCACATCGCTAACCGCGAATTTGCGGGGACCAATCCGCAGGGTGGAACCGCGATTAGCGTCTGGGCCAAGTCCGACATGGGCGAGGGCAAGCTGGAATTCCTGCAAGGGACGACGGTCGCCGGCACAATGGATGTCGACATTAAGGCCGGTATGAACCGCTTCCAATGGGCCATGCGCGGTCCGGCGCCTGCTGCCGGCGCTGCCGCTGGTAGAGGAGGGCGTGCAGGCGGCGGTGGTGGACGCGCTGCGCGTGGCGCCCCGCCGAACCGGCTAGCGCCGGCGCAGGCCGCGGCGCTGCCAATCCCACCACGCCGGAAGCGGAGCCAGCCGCCGCGCAGGGCGGTGGCGGCGGCGGTGGTGGCCGTGGCGGACGCGGTGGCGGAGGAGTTCCCTTCGTTGCCGGAGGCGGCTTCGGCGGAGGTGGCGGTGGTGGCGGTGGCGGCGGAGGTGGTGGGTTCGGCGGGGGCGCCGTCGCTGGGCCGCTGCTCCAGCCCGGCACTTACTTCGTCAAGCTCACTGTGGGCGGCAAGACGTTGGAGTCGTCCGTAGATATCCTCGAGGATATCTGGATGCGCCCGCAGTAGCGGCGCCTTTTGGCCGGCCCGGAGTGCAAAGCTCCGGGCCTTCGCATATATGCAGACAGGCAGAACGGGCCGTAGCTTCGGATTCATAGGGATCGGTGTGGCGGCCTTCGCGCTTCTTATCCCATCCCGGGGCCCGGCGCAATCGCCCGTGCGCTCTGAATTCGAGGTAGCCTCACTCAAGGCGAATTCGTCCGGGCTGCCGGGTTTTTCCCTCCGCGCCCTCCCGGGCGGACTTACCGCCAGAAACATCAGTCTGAAACGGCTGGTGGCGATGGGATATAGCGTGACGGATCACCAGATTTTCGGCGCTATCAGTTGGCTTGAGTCGGCGAGGTTCGATTTGGAGGCGAAATCGTCCGGCCCGGCGCAGCTTCCGCAACTCAGATTGATGGTGCAGTCGTTGCTCGACGACAGATTCAAGCTTAAGATGCACCGCGAGAGCAGAGAGCTGCCGATTTACACTTTGGCCCTCGCAAAGAGTGGAATAAGAGGAGGTCCCGGTCTGGTTGAGTCTCCGGAAGGCCCTTGCGGCCCAGTCACTCCTGACGCGCCCGCCCAACGCAAAGGTTTGCCGGCCGCGCTCTGTGGCACCGTTAACCCAGGCCCCGGCCGGATTTACGGTCAACGAGGGCGCATGAGCCAGTTGGCAGACCGCCTGGCCACGATCCTCGGCCGCACGGTGGTGGACAAAACAGGTTTGAACGGCACGTATGATATCGAGCTTACATATACTCCCGATCCGGATATGATGCCTCAATTGCCTCCCGGACAGCCGGTTGCCGGAATCACCCAGCCTTCGCTTTTCACGGCGATTCAGGAACAGCTCGGTCTCAAGCTGCAAGCCGGTAAGGGACCAGTCGAAGTTATAGTCATCGACACTGCGGAAAAGCCTGGCGAGAATTAGCGCTTCAGGCGGTTTCTAACGTTAACCGCCGGTTCGCGGGGGGGGGCCGCTATCCCGCATACGGCCGATCGTTCACCCGCTCTCTGCTATCCTAAAGGCATCATTCCCCACAGGACATATTCTTGAAAGTCGGTTTCGTCAGTCTGGGCTGCCCCAAAAATCTGGTCGATAGCGAAGTCATGATGGGCCAGCTCGCCGCCCGCGGCCATGAATTGACGCCGCATCCCGATCAGGCGGAGGTGCTGGTGGTCAACACCTGCAGCTTCATCGATCCGGCCAAGAAGGAATCCGTCGATGCGATCCTCGAAATGGCCGAGTACAAGCGCATTGGCCGCGCCAGGAAGTTGATCGTCGCCGGCTGCCTGGTGGAGCGCTATCGCGGCGATATCCGCAAGGAAATGCCCGAAGTCGACGCGCTGGTGGGGACCAATGAGTTGTCGAATATCGTCGCCCTATGCGAAGCCGGGTTGGACGATGGCGGCGGCGCGCCATCGAATCCCTTCGAGCCGTACCTCTATCACGACCTCACGCCCCGCGTCCTTTCCACGCCCCGCCACTTCGCGTACATCAAAATCGCCGAAGGCTGCGATCATCCGTGCACGTTCTGCGTGATCCCGCAGTACCGCGGCAAATTTCGCAGCCGTCGATTCGAATCGGTGATTTCCGAAGCCACGCGCATGTTCCAGCAGGGCATTCGCGAAATCAACCTGATCGGCCAGGATACTACCTGCTTCGGCGAAGATATGGGAATGCGCGACGGCCTGGCCATTTTGCTGGAACGCCTGGCGCAAATCGAGACTCCGCGCGAGAAGTGGATCCGTTTCCTCTATGCGTATCCGAACAAAGTCACGCAGCGGCTGCTCGATACCATCGCCGCCCATCCCGCGTTGGTAAAGTACATCGATATGCCGCTGCAGCACGCCAGCGCCGCCGTGCTGAAGCGCATGAAGCGCGGCGCGTCGGGAGACATATTCCTGAATCTGATCGAGCGCGTCCGGCGCACTATTCCGGGCGTCGCTATCCGCACCAGCTTCATCGTGGGGTTTCCCGGCGAAACCGAGCGCGATTTCGAGGAACTGTGCCAGTTTGTCCAAGCCGCCGCCTTCGACAATATGGGCGTGTTTACCTATTCCGACGAAGACTCCAGCCGGAGTTTTGCGCTCGACGGCAAAGTGGATGGCCGCGTCGTCCATAATCGCAAGCGGCGTCTGATGGCGATTCAACGGAAAATCGCCAAGGCCCGCAATCGCGCCTTGATCGGTGCGGAATTACCCGTTCTGGTGGAAGGCCTCTCCAAAGAGACCGATCTGCTGTGGCAATCGCGGCTGGCTACGCAGGCGCCGGATATCGATGGCGTAGCGCTAATCAACGATTTCGAAGGCGGCGAGCCGCGGCCGGGCGAGATCCGCCGCCTGCGCATCACCGAAGCGCACGATTACGACGTGGTCGGTACGTTGTTGCCGGGTTCCGAAACGGCCCCTGCGTATGCGCCCGCGCCGCTGATCCATATTGCGGTATGAAGTTCAGATGTCCGATTTGCAAGAAGAAAGTCGTCCTCGGCGCGCCGGATTTTCCATTTTGCAGTGAGCGCTGCCGGTTGATCGATCTCGGCAAGTGGGCGTCTGAGGAATACCGGATCCCAGTGGCCACCGACCAGCCTTCGTCCGAAATCGACGAGGAAGCCGAGTGACCGGTGTTGCCAACCTGATCGCCACCTGGTTCGGATGCGGCCGGTTCCCCTACGCGCCGGGCACGGCTGGCTCGGCCGCCGCGATAGTCATGGCGATCGCGTTACAGCACTGGTGCGGAATCACGCCGCCGGGTTTCGCGGTGCTGGCCGCGCTCCTGTTTCTCCCGGCCACGTGGGCCGCGGATGTTGCGGCTCGCGCGGTCAAGCTCAAAGATCCCGGATTTATCGTGGTGGATGAAGTCCTCGGCCAATGGATCGCCCTGGCGGGCGCGCGCGTCCTGAATTGGAAAAGCTATCTGGCGGCTTTCGCGCTCTTTCGCCTGTTCGACATTTGGAAGCCCGCGCCGGTGCGTCAACTCGAGCGGCTGCCCGGCGGCTGGGGTATCAATGCCGACGACGCCATGGCCGGACTGTATGCCGCGCTTGTGTTGTGGACGGCAGGATGTTTCAATCTGTATTGAATATGGCTCTCAGAAAATCGACCGGCTCCGCGCCTCATATCTCGCAGGTCACTCCCACGGCGGCCATCGCCGGAGGCGAGTTGCAGATTCGCGGAAAGGGCTTCGTCAAGGCGGAACGGCCTCGTGTCTTGATTGGCGATGTCACCGCGCCTCTGGTGATCGGCTCGGATTCGTTCGTCATTGCGCGCGTCCCCGAAGGCGCAACCGCCGGAGAAGTGGTGATCGCCAATGGCGAGCATTCCAGCGAATCCTGGGCCTGCGATATCGGCGTGCTGGTGGCCGAAAATCTTCACCCGGTATCCAATCCGGCGGTCGATTCGATTGGAAATATTTTTACCACCTTTAGCGGATCGCGCGGGCAAAAAACGCCGGTGGCCGTCTACCGCATCGATCTCAACTTCAATATGAAGCCGTTCATCAACGATCTGATGAACGCGACCGCGCTAGCCTTCGACCGCCGCGGCCAGCTCTATATTTCCAGCCGCTATGACGGCATCGTGTATCAAATTACTCCCAACGGAAACATGTCCGCCTACATCGAGGGCATGGGCGTGGCCACAGGCATTGCCTTCGACCACGAAGAGAACCTTTACGTCGGCGACCGCAGCGGCACCATTTTCAAGATCAGCCCTAATCGCCAGATTTTTGTCTTTGCCACGCTGGAACCTTCCATCGCGGCTTATCATCTGGCATTCGGTCCCGACAACTACCTCTACGTCAGCGGACCCACTACCTCCAGCTTCGACGCGATCCACCGCATTTCGCACGCCGGCGAAGTGGAAGTCTTCTATCGCGGGCTGGGACGTCCGCAGGGCATCGCGTTCGACTCCGAAGGGCGGCTCTACGCGGCCGCGTCTATTTCGGGGCGCAAGGGCGTAGTACGCATTTATCCCAACCGCTCCGCCGATCTGTTCCTCTCCGGCCCCGGCATCGTCGGCCTCGCGTTTACGCCTTCGCGCGCCATGGTCGTCGCCACCACCAATGCCATCTATCGGGTGGATGCGGGGATCAAGGGACTATCGCCGTTCTGAGACGACCCTGATGGACGCTGAGATCATCGCCGTCGGGTCGGAAATGCTGACGCCTGAGCGGATCGATACCAATTCACTGTATTTGACGGGCGAGCTGAATAATCTGGGCGTCGAAGTAAAAACCAAGAGCGTGATCGGCGACGATTTGGACCGTCTGTCCGACGCCGTGCGCCGCGCGATCTCTCGATCCGAGATCGTGATTCTCTCCGGCGGCCTGGGACCCACCGAAGACGATGTGACCCGCCAGGCTGTGGCTCAAGCGCTCGACCGCAAGCTGATATTCCATCCCGATATCGCCGAAGCGCTAGCGCAGCGGTTCGCGCAATTCAAGCGCGCCATGGCGGAAATCAACAAGCGCCAGGCCTTCGTGGTCGAGGGCGCGCACATTCTGCCGAACGATCGGGGCACCGCGCCCGGCCAGTGGATCGAGGAATCGGGCTCCATTGCGATGCTGCTGCCCGGACCGCCCTACGAGTTGAAGGCCATGTTTGAGCGGCAATGCCTGCCCCGTCTGACGCGCCTGGTCCCCAGGCAGATCATCCGCACACTCTGTCTGCGCGTGACCGGCATGGGCGAATCCGACCTCGATCAGCTCATCGCTCCCATTTACAAAAAATACGCCAATCCCGCGACCACGATCTTAGCCGCCGGCGGCGATCTGCAGATTCACCTGCGCGCGCGCTGCACGACGGCCGGCGAAGCCGAGATGCTGCTGGCGGAGGTTGGCGGCCCCATCGAGCTGCTGCTGGCCGACCGCATCTATTCGCGTAATGGCGAGCCGCTCGAGGTGGTGGTAGGCGATATGCTGCGCCGCCATCGCGCGACGATCTCGGTCGCCGAAAGCTGCACCGGCGGCATGCTGGGCGAGCGCTTGACCGCGGTTCCGGGGAGCTCCGATTATTTCCTGGGCGGCTTTATCGCTTACTCGAATGCGATGAAGGTCGAGCTGCTCGGTCTCGCTCCCGAAAGGCTTGACCAGTTCGGAGCCGTTAGCGCCGAAACGGCCGAGGCTATGGCTACAGGCGCGCGCCGCCGGATGAATTCTACTTACGCGCTGGCGGTCACTGGCGTTGCCGGGCCCGATGCGGGAGACGAAAAAGCGTCTGTCGGAAGCGTATATGTGGCCATAGCCGATGCCGTGGGAACCCACGTGGCGCACCGCCAGTTTTTGGGAGACCGGGCCCGCGTGCGTGCATTTACCGTCCAGATGGCGCTCGATTTGTTACGCCGAAGAATAGGGCGGTAGGCGGATGGATCCACAGCCGTATACGTTCTTCGAATTTTTTGCCGGTGGCGGAATGGCTCGGCTAGGCTTGGGCGCCCAGTGGCAATGCACTTTTGCGAATGATTGGTGTCCCAGGAAAGCGGCTACCTACCGGGCGTACTTTGGCGGATCCGAACTGCGGGTGTGCAGCATCGCGGAGCTGACGGCCGCGGATCTTCCCGGCTCGCCGACCCTCGTTTGGGCTTCGTTTCCCTGCCAGGATTTATCGCTTGCCGGGAACGGCGCCGGACTGGCGGGTGAACGGAGCGGAACATTCAAGCCATTTTGGAAGCTGATGCGGGAAATGATCCGCCTCGGCCGGGTTCCACCGATTATCGTTCTTGAGAACGTGACCGGTACGCTCACATCACACCACGGGCGGGATTTCGCCGCCATCATCGCTGCTTTAGCGCAAGAGGGCTATAGGCCCGGCGCCTTAATCATGAACGCTGCACGGTTTCTCCCGCAGTCCCGGCCGCGTCTTTTTATCGTGGGTGTGCATAGAGAAGTTGCCATTCCGTCACAAGCTCTGTTGCGCGATGCATCGGAACCATGGCACACTAAATCCCTGCGCTTGGCGTTCGAGCGCTTGCCCGAACGGTTGCGCGATGTTTGGATCTGGTGGAACCTTCCAATTCCGAACGACCCAATTCCCCCGTTTGCAAGTTTGATAGAAGAAAACCCGACAGGCGTCGAGTGGCACGCAAAGGAACAGACGGATCACATCGTCGGTCTGATGTCCCCGGTGCATTTAGAGAAGCTGAGGAACGCGCAACTGCTCAATACCCGCATCGTTGGTACTGTGTATCGTAGAATTCGCCTGAATAAAGACGGCGTGAAGGCGCAGCGGGCCGAAATCCGGTTCGATCAGATTTCCGGTTGCCTGAGAACGCCTGCCGGCGGCTCCAGCCGCCAGACGCTCGTTATCGTTGAGGGCCGCAAAATTCGTTCCCGTCTGCTATCCCCACGCGAGGCTGCACGGCTCATGGGCGTGCCCGCCGACTATGCGGCGCCGGCTAAGTATAACGAGGCGTACCATCTGTTTGGCGACGGTCTTGCGGTTCCAGTTGTGCGTTGGTTGGGCAATCGCCTCTTAACACAACTCGCAGCCGCGATTTGATGTCGCTGCCATATAGGACGCACCTGACGGACCAGCGCACCGGCGCCGGGCAAAGTGCGGAACGAACCCATTTGTGAACTTTTCCCAGTCGAATCAGGATCTTATAGCCAGCTCTGCGTCTCAGCGCCTCTGCGTCGAAGGCCCAGTCACCACACTTTGAAATAATTCCGCTCCAGTTTATCTATAACTTACAGTCACTCCACCCCAAAAACCCTTGACACCGTCTGCTATCCTTAAGTTAGCTTCGGATATGTTCCTGGCCAGGATGCGTTTGTACTGAAGCGGTACTGATTTCCCGGAAGCCTTTGCAAGCTGTACGGCGTCACCTACGGGATTACGTCGACGGGAATAACTTGGATTCGAATCCATAACTTCCGCTGAAAGGGGCGCATTGCGCCCCGACGGCGGTTATCAGAAAATAAGTATTAATCGGCAAAATGCGTGGATCCAGCGCAGCGACAACTCCCGCAAGCCTCCGCGGTCTCCAACGTAATCTCTTCCAACTCTCTAGCCCGAAGTGTCTCCAAACATCCTCATACCTCTCCGCGCCCGATCTCTGCGTCTCAGCGCCTCTGCGTCGAAATCCCAGTCACTGCTGAACCGCGACCGAGACTCCCGTCTGACTCGATACACTTCCAAGAGTCGCCACGACCGCCGCGTTGCCGTTCGGAAGAGCGGGCACAGTCGCGTTGATCTGATACAGGCCCGGTCCCACCAGACCAGCGTAAACAACCGTGGCCGCCATGCCGCCCATCGTTACCTGAACTGGGTTAGTTATTGCGGCCGGCGTGCTCACCAGTTGAGCGCTTGGAACCGGCGGATTAGTTGGACCGAAGCCGGCGCCATAGAGCAGGATGGTCTCTCCCGGTCTCGCCGGTTGCGCCGTGTCTACCAGCGAGTAATCGGCGTGGAGCGCGGCCACAGCATGCGCCGATTGAAAACAATGCCGGAGCAAACTGGCTCTTTTGTACTGTCAAGCTGTTGCTTGTTTGCTCTGCCGTGGTTACCTGCACCGGAACCGGACCGGTGGTATTATCATCCGGCGCCAGCACGTTAATTTGCGTGGGGCTGATGTACTCAACGTACGCAGGCTGGCCATTAATCGTAACTGAAACTCCATCGAGCGAAGTGGGCAGGCTCCCATTGATGAAGTCGGTGGTCTGCCATGTATAAGTCACCGCCGAGAGGTTCGTGCCAAAGATAGATACCCAGGTAGCCGCCGCCACAGAAGGCCCATAGCTCGCAGCGTTACTCACTGCAGTGATCGTACCAGCCGGTTGCGTACCTTGCACGACGAGTGTGATAGAGATGGAAGCCGGACTGCCGGTCGCGCCGGCCGCCGTGATCTGTACCGCGGTCGTATACGTGCCCGCTGCCAGATTGGCCGGATTCACCGATACCGATAGCGTCCCGGAGCGCTGCCCGAGACCGGATCAAGGCCGATCCAGTAATCGCTGGCCGAGGCAGTCCAGGCGAGGGCGCCGCCGCCCCCATTAGTAACATTTACGCTCTGCGCGGCGGGAACAGCGGCGCCCGCGGTGTAATTGAAGGTCAGCGCCTGCGGCGTGACCGCTAGAGACGCTGGCGCCTGAGTCACGGTGAGTGTGACAGCCAGCGATAATGGGGTGTTCGAGGCGCCTGCCGACGATATTTGAATATTGCCATTATAAGTACCCGCGGTTAATGCCGCCGGCGAAACAGAAATGGAAAGACTTGACGCCGCCGTACCCGACGACGGCGATACGCTCAACCAGGAGGCGCTCGCAGTAGCGGTCCAGGCGAGCGTGCCGCTGCCGCTATTCGTGATCTGGACCGTCTGTGCCGCGGGAACGGTTCCACCCACCGTGTAAGTGAATTGGAGGTTGCCGGGTGTAAGTGCGATTGTCGAGGGAGATGGCGTAGCAGCCATAATCGCCATGGCGTCGGAGCCCGCCACAGCGTTCACTGTGATCGTGAGCAGGCCCGTTAACGACGCGGGCAGCGTCGCCGCTATCGCTGTATTCGTCCAGGAAGTAACCGGCAGTGTCTGTCCCGTGGACGAGCCTGCCGGAGTAGCGGCCACCTTGCAATTAACACACTGGCTGCCAAAGTTAGTGCCCGTAATCGTGATTGCTGAACCCGCGCTAACTACTCTCGGCAACGTACTTAATAGCGGACCGATGGAAAAAATGGCCGTATTTAACTTACAACGAACTGCCGAAAAGTAACCGGCGGCCTGCGTGTATGAGCCGCAATTAACCGTGCCCAGCGAGCCGCTAGTAGCTTCCAAAGCGCCTGTTCCCGCTACGAAGTCCTGGTAAAAGATGGTATCCAGATCTCCGCCATTTTGCAGTTGAACGGTGCCCCAAGCTACCGCGCTCAGGTCCGCAGCATAAGCACCGGCCGTATTCGCCAGACCGAAAAACATGCCCCCGTCGGTTGACAAATAAGGGTCGGTAGCGAGCGTCGATCCGATCGATGCCCAAGCCTGTGTACCGGCCAGGAAGGAGCGGACGATCTGCCCGGTAGACTGATTAGTATCGGTGACATTCGCAATTCCAGCGGCGTTGCAGGCGAAGCTTCCAAAGGTAGTGTTGGTAAACGCCGCCGGATCGACATGGCAATAAGGTACGATGCGAGTCGTCGACGGCTGCTCGGATACGAACCCGAGTGAACCGCTGGTGAGCGAGACGATTCCATCGCTGGCGTTAGAGAGCACGCTGCCGGACGATAAGTTAGGCGTATAAGAGCCGGCGTTGCCAATCACGGCTATGGCATCGACTCCACGCAGGTCGTCGGTTCGTTGATTCCAGTTTGCCAGATTCCAAAGGAAGGCGCTGCCCGGGATCAACTCCGCGCTCTGCGTCCCGGCTGGAATTTCGATGGAGTAGTTAGCCGCGACAAACGAGCCAAAGTTTGGCGAAGCAATCAGACGAGCTTCCGGACCAGAGTATTTATAGGCGGAGTAAGCGCCTCACCCGGCTGGAGACCGGCAAGATATGACCGCACGATTAATCCACCCAGGCTGAAGCCGACCAGATCTATTTGAGGAACCTGAGCGCCGTTGTCATACTGGATCGAGTTCAGGAACAAGCCTAAGTCGTTGCCCAATACTTCAATCGACTGATTCGCGTCCTCCACGCAGTTATCGAATAGATACACCACCGGCGCCCCGTCCGATACCAGATACTGTGCGAGGTTGCCAAAAGTATCCGCCGAGCTGTTGGATATGGGGCAGGTATTCGTGAGGCCCGTCTGCCATCCATTCAGCAGCACAACCGGAGGCCGGGCCGCTCCGGATGGTACCGTTTGCCGCGGCTGCACCACCACGGTCATAGCAGCCTGCCGCTCTTCACCACCCGCGCTTATAGCGGAGAGGGTAACGGCATACTCGCCCGGCTTGGCTCGCAGCGATGCGGCCACTAGAATTCCATCCGCGGTACGATTCGGCCCTATCGCCAAGCCATCGGCTTGCGCGCCCGCAATCAAAATGCGCCGGCTCTTCGCGCCCGACAGGAAGTCGAGCGTCTCGCGCGGCGCTGAGATCCGCGCCGATTCGCCAGGCCGAATCTCGTACCGGGCCTGTTGTAACTCCATTGCCGCCGGAATTTGCGCCGCTGCAATCGGCGCATAGCACAGCAGCAGAAGACGCACCCTCCAAAAGACCATTGCTAATATTAGACGAAGCGGCCCGGCGAAACGCCCAAACGTGTTTTGCCTGACAGCTCAACCCCGATGCCAAGATCCTGCCGCGCGTCATCATGTAGTCTGTACTTGTGGGTAGGCGCATGCGTCTGCCAAGCCCACGCGCTAAACCAGCTATGAAAGTACGATTCGCTCTTTTGATATTAGCCGCCGCCGGCGCTCTGCCGGCCCAGGTCGCCGACGCAACCGCCGCCAAGCCGATACGCCTCGCCATTGCAGGACTCAACCACGGCCACGTGTCCGGCTTCCTCCGCACCGCTCAAGGCCGCAAAGAGGTGAAAATCGTAGGCGTTTGGGACCCCGATTCAGCCCTCTTATCCAGGTACGCGACCACGAATAATTTCGCTCCTGCCCTTCTCTACACCGATCTCCCCAAGATGCTGGACGCCGTCAAACCCCAGGCCGTCGCGACGTTCACCGATACCTTCACGCACGCGGCCGTAGTGGAAGCATGCGCGCCGCGCCACGTTACCGTGATGATGGAGAAGCCGCTCGCGGTCGATATGAAGCAGGCGCGCGCCATACAACAGGCCGCGGCGAAGTACGGCATCGACGTGCTGGTGAATTACGAGACCACCTGGTATCGCAATTATCAGGAAATCTACAACATCATGCACGACCGCAAACCCGGCGGACCCATCCGCAAAATGGTCGCGATGGACGGGCATACCGGGCCCAAGGAAATCCATGTGCAACCCGAATTCCTCGCCTGGCTTACCGACCCCGCGCGCAACGGCGCCGGCGCGCTCTTCGATTTCGGATGCTACGGCGCCAATCTGATGACCTGGCTGATGGACAACCGCAAGCCGCTCCGGGTGACGGCGCTGGCGCAGACGAATAAGCCCGAAATTTATCCGAAAGTGGACGATCAGGCCACCATCCTATTGCAGTACCCAGGCGCGCAGGGCATCATCCAGGCCTCGTGGGATTGGGCGTTCGACCGCAAGGACCTGGAGGTTTACGCGCAACAGGATCTGGCGGATCGAGCGATCGGCGCCTCCGCCGTTTCGTTCGATCATGGCAATGGCTTGCGGGTGCGCTTACCCGGTCAGCAGAGGGAGGAGACAGTCGCTTCCCCGGAGCGCAAGCCCGAGGAGCGCGACTCGATTTCCTATTTGACCGCGGTGGTTCGCGGCAAGTTCAAGCCCTACGGCCCATCATCGCTTGAAAATAATATCGTAGTAATCGAAATATTGGACGCCGCACGCGAATCCGCGCGCACGGGCAGAACGATCGCGCTGCCGAAGTAGCGCCTACCTTCCGCGGCCATTCGCCGGCCAATCGTAAGACCCCCGATACCGGAGTTTCATCCGGAGGGAAATTCGAGAGCGCCGCTTGGCCGAACGCCGCCCCGGCCGCCAGGAACAATAGACATCGCCGCGCCGCGCGCAATCGACGAAACTCAGCTCGCACTGATTGAGGCAGGCGTACCGCGCACCCGCAAAGTTACGAGTACTCCTGCGACAATCGATACAACACCGTGCCTCCCTTCCACTACAGTTACTGGCTGGCGCCGCTGCTGATTGGGTTGATCCTATACGCCATCGGCTTACTGATCCGCATCCCGGCTATTCAAGGCGTTTACCGCGAGAGATTTCCCGAAACGCCCCGGGAGCGGCTATTCCTGGCTGCCATAGGCTTCTTCGTTTCGCTGGCGGTAGTCCGGACCTTGACGTTCCTGATCCACAACGAAATTGGCCCATTTCACGACATCCAAATGCGTGGGCGTCACATTCACCATCTGGTCTGGGGAATTCTGCTGCTGCTGCTTACCGGTTATGGATGGCTGCTGCAGGCCGGCACCGGCGATCCTGGATCGCGGACGTGGGTTGGCCGCGTCATGTCCATGGCGTACGGTGTGGGCGCGGCGCTCACGCTCGATGAATTCGCGCTCTGGCTCAACCTGCGCGACGTCTATTGGGAGCGCGAAGGCCGGTCCAGCTTCGAGGCGCTGGCGCTATTTGCAGCGGCGCTGGCGATTGCCGCTTTAGGCGGAGCGTTCTTCCGCGATACCGCGCGTCAATTGATGAGCGCAAAAAATCGGCTGCGCAAACGGTGATAACCCACGACGCTACTCCGGTATCCGTTCCACATGGTCGATAACTACCGTGGGCATCGGATGCTTGCGCTGCTCGAGCTTCAGTCCGAGTTCTTTTTCAACGGCGGTGAATATTGTCGAACCAATGGTCTGGTCTCCGTCCGGAGGCAATGGCGTCCAATCCAACTGGAAATCGTAAGCTCCTCCCAGTCCCGTCAGGTCCACAACCGGCAGGTCAAGTTGGGATTGCGCCATCTGCGGTAGCCACTCCGCCAGCATCGCCATCGTCACGTTATGGCAATCCCGGTGCATCCCGCCTTGCGAGGAGTCTCTCACCGGAACGCACGCTTGCGAATCGTTCGACCCTTCGGCCCGATGAAGTTTCGGACCGCTCTTTCCAACCACGAGCGCATAAACCGGCATCGGCCGGTTTTCGCGATGCACCTGAAGATGGAAGCGCTCCGCCAGAACCGCCTGGATCATGATGCGCTGCGTATCTATTGGCGTGTCTGGCGGCGCCTTCGCTACCAAGTCGAAGTGTTCGGAATCGAGCCATCGCGGCCCTCCTGTCAGATACTCGTCGCGGAGGATCTCCTTGTAAGCTGTGGAAATTAACTGCCGGAGCGTGGCTTGCTCCATGATCACCCGTCCGTTCCGACCAAAGACGGGCGTCACTTGCACGTTTTTTCCGAGGACCCGGATTTGCACCAGCTTATGTTGCTGGTTCGTCGTATACATGATTTCGGCGCCGTCCTCGATCGGTTTGGAGGCTCGGATCTCCACGGCATCGAATTTTGGGCCGGCGGAGGACTGCGCGGCAGCGCCGAATCCGGCAACTACGAATAACGACAGTGCGATCGCGCTCACCGCTCTAATGGCTCTACAGCCTGCAACCAAACCCTTCGCCCGAGCGTCTTTTGAAGTGTAGAGTTCTGACGGTATGGTCCCGGCGGGCATCAGGTCCGCTTTCGGGCCAAAGAACCGGCGGGCGCACTCCTCCGAGCGTACCGCCGGTTTTCTGTTTCCATTGACACCATTCCCGCCGAACTACAC
>CAVRPF010000038.1:0-65165 GCA_963723015.1 Bryobacterales bacterium | reverse complement strand
GAAAAATCCCCACTTCGCGGTCAAAAATTTCCCCAGGTGCAGAAAGATTGTAGCCATGCCATGGCGCAATAAGCAAGCCGCTTAGAAGCTTCCTCCACGATCTTGCGTGCTGGTGGTGAACATCGCCGCCGGTAGGGGGCGGCTGTACCTGTGACTACACCGGAGGTCCCTGCGGCGCCGTCTGCTGCGACAGCGCAATCAGCGGGAGCAAGAGCCATCCGAGCGATTTGACAGCGCGGACTAGCGAAGCTTTCCGCCCAAAAATCGGCTTCTGGTGACCCGCCTCAGATGACCGGTCCGTTGTGGGTGTAAGCCGGTTCGCAGGTTGGCAATACAAGACATCTGCGTCCGCTCGCCGCCAGAGTGTAAACCACAGATTCGATTGGCCTCGATTTTCTCGTCTCCTGCGCGGCGCGTAGGAGGTCAACAGACGGTTCCGTATCTTTTTGATTTAGTGGTGGGCGCGACAGGACTCGAACCTGTGACCTCCTGCGTGTGAAGCAGGCGCTCTAACCAACTGAGCTACGCGCCCGAAAACCTGGCACCTTTGATATTAAACCATTACACCCGCCCACGAACGGTTGCCATTGCTAATGCTACTGGCTGAGGGAAATTGGAGGCAAACTACATCTTCTGGCCGGCCCGGAGTGCTCGTTTGTGATCGGCCGATGCTATGACGCCAGCGAAGGCCGCGCCACGTATTGAATGGCGCGCGGCGCTGATACCGCACAGCGCCACGCATCGATCCCCGGTTGTTGCGAATGTCAGCCCGATCCTAAAACGTGAATAAAAGCGTGCCGGGCGCCGGCTCCATTTCAGCTTCGTTCTCCGGAGCCCCGGCCGGTCACCGGCACTTCGCCCACGGCGCCATCGATCTTGCGGTAGAAGATGCCGGTGTCGCCCAGATAAACTTCCAACTCCGACGGACGCGGCAGCGTGCCCTGAATCAACGCCTCCGAAAGCGGATCTTCGATGTACTTCTGCAAGGCGCGCCGCAGCGGACGGGCGCCGTAGCTGCGGTCGCCGCAAGTCTTATCGAGAATGTACTTCGACGCTTGCGGCGTCAGATGGATCTTCACTTGTTTCGCCACCAGGTTGGCGTTCACCTGATTCACCAGCAGATCCATGATCTGGATCAGATCCTCGTCGGTGAGCGATGTGAACAGGATCACTTCATCCAGGCGATTCAGGAATTCCGGATTGAACGCCTTCTTTACTTCGCTGCGCACCTGCTCTTCGATCTTGCCGGGGATGCCCTCGATATCGGGCGCGGAGAAGCCCAGATGCCCGCGCTTTTCGAGGAAGCGGGCGCCCAGGTTGGAGGTCATGATGATGATGGTGTTCTTGAAATCCACCTGGTTGCCCAAACCGTCGGTCAATTGGCCGTCTTCAAACACCTGCAGCAGAATGTTGTAAATATCCGGGTGCGCCTTTTCGATTTCGTCGAGCAGAATAATCGAATAAGGGTTCCGTTTCACGCGCTCGGTAAGCTGCCCGCCCTCTTCGTAACCCACGTATCCGGGAGGCGAGCCGATCAGCTTCGAAACCGAATGCTTCTCCATGTACTCGGACATATCGAAGCGAATCAGGCTCTTTTCGCTGCCGAAAAGGAACGACGCCAGCGCGCGCGCCACTTCGGTTTTGCCCACGCCCGTCGGTCCCAGGAACAGGAACGATCCGGCCGGACGGCTGGTGGATTTCAAACCCGCGCGCGACCGGCGAATGGCGCGCGAGAGCGCCGAAATCGCTTTCTGCTGGCTGATGATGCGCTTGTGCAGCTCCTCTTCGATGCGCAGCAGCTTGGCGATCTCCTCCTCTTTGATCGCCGTCATGGGGACGCCCGTCCAGCGCGCCACCACGTCTTCGATATCGTCCTTGGTCACGCAGCCGGTGGAAGAATCGTCCAGATTGTATTTCTCGCGCAACTGGCGCATGTTCTCGCGCTCTTTGCGCTCCTCGTCGGAATAGAAGCGCGCCTTTTCAAACTCGTGATTCGCGATGGCGTTTTCCATGCGATGCACGATGAACTTGATGCGCTTCTGGATGTCGGCCAGGTCGGCGGGAAGGGTGGTCTGGCGCAGCTTCACGCGCGCGCCCGCCTCATCGATCAGATCGATGGCCTTATCCGGCAGAAAACGGTCGGGAATGTAGCGGCTGCTGGTGTAGACCGCGGTCTCCACGGCTTCGTCGGTATACGCCACCGCGTGAAACTTCTCGTAGCGGTCCTTGATCCCGAACAGAATCTTGATGGCGTCGCTCTCGTTCGGCGGCGGAACCTTTACGGCCTGGAAGCGGCGCTCCAGCGACCGGTCCTTCTCGATCGATTTGCGGAATTCCGCCGGCGTGGTCGCGCCAATGCACTGGATCTCGCCGCGCGACAGCGCCGGCTTCAATATATTCGCGGCATCGAGCGATCCTTCGGCCGAACCGGCGCCCACCAGCGTATGCAGCTCATCGATGAAGATGATGGCGTTTTGATTCTCCATCAACTCTTTCATGATGGTCTTCAGGCGCTCTTCGAACTGGCCGCGGTACTTGGTGCCCGCCACAATCAGCGAAAGATCGAGCGCCAGGATGCGTTTATCGGCCAGGAACGAAGGCACGTCGCCCTCGGCGATGCGCTGCGCCAAGCCTTCCACAATGGCGGTCTTCCCCACGCCCGGCTCGCCGATCAGCACCGGATTGTTCTTAGTGCGGCGGCAAAGAATCTGCACCACGCGCTCCAGCTCGTAATCGCGGCCAATCAGCGGATCGAGATTGTTGTCCATGGCGGCCTGCGTGAGGTCGCGGCTGAACTCCGTCAGCAGCGAGCTTTCCTTGGGCCGCTGCGCCACCTTTTCGCTTTGCGAACGCGCCAATTCTTCGCGGATAGCGGTAAGCCGCAATCCGCGCTCGTGCAGAATTTCGGCCGCGAAGCACTTTTCTTCGCGCAGCAATCCCAGCAGCAGATGCTCGGTGCCGATGTGCTTGTGATTCAGGCGTTCGGCCTCTTCCGCGCCATATGCCAGAACGCGCTTGCACTCGTTGCTCAACGGCAGATCCACCGACGTGGAAACCTTCTCGCGGATAGTGGTGTGCCCTTCGATCTGCTTGCGGATGGAATCCACTGCCGCGTGCGAACGCAGGAAGCGGTTCGCCAAAGCTTTGTCCTCCCTGCAGCAATCCCAGCAGCAGATGCTCAGTTTCAATATAAGGGCTGCCGAATTGACTAGCCTCGTACCGCGCGAAGAAAATCACTCTTCGCGCTTTTTCCGTGTAGCGCTCAAACATAAAATTGGTGTAACGCCCCTTACTTAAAGATACTCCCGACCGGCCTCAGGTTGCGGATCTATTGCGAATCCCTGCGTTAATCCGCCATTTTCCATATTCAGCACGCGGTGGCAGCGCCGCGCGAACGACATATTGTGCGTTACAAAGACCGAGGTGAGGCCGATGCGATCGATGCAAACCCTCCAGCAGATCGAATATCATCTCGCCCGTCCGGAAATCCAGGTTGCCCGTCGGCTCGTCGGCCAACAAGACCGAAGGCCGCCCGACCAGCGCCCGCGCCAGCACCACCCGCTGTTGCTCGCCGCCCGAAAGTTCGCCCGCGCGATGCGGCGCCCGCGCCCGCAACCCCACTTCATCCAATCTCGCCAGCGCCTCAGGCTCGGCTTCCGCACGGGAAACGCCGCGGATCAACAGCGGCATCATCACGTTTTCCAGCGCCGTAAACTCCGGCAACAGATAGTGAATCTGCCAGACAAATCCGATTTCCCGATTGCGAAAATCCGCTCGCGCCGAATCGGCCAGTCCCGAAATCTCTCTATTTCCGTAGTATATCGTACCGTTGGAAGGCCTGTCGAGACCGCCCAGCAAATGCAGCAGCGTGGACTTGCCCGCGCCCGATTCGCCTACCAGCGCCAGCATCTCGCCGCGTTGCACGTCCAGATCGATGCCGGAGAACACTACCAGATCCGAGGAACCCGATCGATACACCTTGGCCAAGCCGCGCGCCCGGATGTAAGCTTCTCCCATCTTACGTTACGATAACGCAAGTACACTTATACACGCACTTAGTAAGGAACCGTACCTGGTTCTGTATTTCGCATGGAGTTTGGCGCGCAAAGACCCTCATGATAGAGACATGGCAAAAACGCAGACCGAACAAACATTTCTGATGGACATTCAAGAGATCCGCCAGCGCGCGCGGCAGCACATGGAAAAGGGCGCCGTGACCGAAGGCTACAAAGCCGATCTGCAAACCGTGCTGCGCGTCCTTAACGAAGCGCTGGCTACCGAAATCGTCTGCGTGCTGCGCTACAAGCGACACCAGTTCATGGCGACGGGATTGAATGCGCAATCGGTGGCCGACGAATTCATGGAACACGCCGCCGAAGAACAAAGCCACGCCGACCGGATCGCGCAGCGCATCACCGAACTAGGCGGCGAGCCGAATTTCAGCCCCGAAGGAATGCTGACGCGCAGCCATTCGGAGTACGTCGAAGGCCACACGCTGATAGAAATGATCAAGGAAGATCTGGTTGCCGAGCGGATTGCCATCGAATCGTATGGCGAGATCATCCGCTACCTGGGCGAAGACGACCCCACCAGCCGCCGCTTGATGGAAGAGATCCTGGCGAAGGAAGAGGAGCATGCGGAAGATATGCGGTCGCTCATCCAGCGTGTGGGCAACGCGGGATTGTAGGAGCAGGTCGCGGTGTTAGGTCGCGGTGTTAGTCGCGATGCTGCTCGCGGTTCCAACTGGCTGTCCGGATTCGCTCAACTGCAACGGCGGCCCGCTCATCTCGGCCGTAGCAGGCAGGCCATACATTTCCAAAATTGTCGGACACACGGAGCGAAGCGGGATCGTGCCGGGAGTTACGGAGTGCTTGCGATCAAGTCCGCGGATCCAAAAGATGCCATGAGGATGATGCATGCCGCTCTTCAAGCTCTCGTTCACCAGGTAGAAAATCTCGAGGAAGCGGAGGCTATCGCCTTTGGGCATCGCGAGTTGGGTGTTTTCGGGGACTGGCCGGAAAACCGCGCTACCGGTCAGGAAGCCTTTGGCCCCGGGTTGGTAATCGATATTGAAGGCCGGCTTGCCTTCCACGCTGGCATCCCGCAGCCGCTCCATTCCCACGCGGGCGGATTCCGGCGAATCGAACTCGATGTGAAACTGTTCGGACATGACCGGAGTAACAGCGGTTACGCCCTTCAGCCCAACCTGTGCCGCAAATTTGGACAAGTCGCGCGGCCGGTGAAATCGCTTGCCGCCCGTTTCTTCGGCCAGGAGATACGGCTGCTGACCGAGTGCGGAGCTGAGGATCACGACGGTATCGTTGGCCGCAAGCTTGAGTGCTTTCGCGACGATGGCATCCATTTGCCGGTAACCGAACAGAATGGCGTCAACATGTTCGCGGTCGGCCTCGGGGGCGCCGCCGCTGGCGTGGCCGGCCGGTAGCCTGAATTTCTCGGGCTCCAGTTGCCGCCAGTATAGGTGCTGAAAATGAGCCGTGCTGTTCAGGAAAAAGGTGGAAAAATCCGGGCGGGATTTTCGCTGATACCACTCAAAGACGTCCCATTGCAGCTTATCCAGGAGAGTTGCCCGCTTCCAGCGCACATTCGAAGAGCGCTCCTTTGCGATCTGGCTCAAGATCGCCGAGACCGTATCCATCGAGAGGCCGTGCGTCAGCATAAACTTCAGGAAATCCGCATACACCGCTTTGCTTAACGGAACGCGATCGTTAGTGTGCTCCTGCACGTTGGCGCGTACGAAGCGGAAGTAGCGCTGAAGATCGGGCGGGTATGGATCGACCTTGGACGACCAGGCATCGGGCAGTATCCAACCGCGCGCGGGCTGCCTATATTTGATATTCATGCTTCCGCAAATCCAAATATGGTAACCGGCCTCGCAGAGCAGATCCCACACAGCGGGTTGGGTGAGTTTATAAGATTCATCCAGATTGTGGATGCCATGCTGTTGCGCCGAGAGTCCTGTATGGACGGTAACCCACTGAATCCAGGGTTCAAGCTTCCGTTGCTCCTCCTGCGCGTCGGTGACGAAAACGAGGCTTTCGTCATGCAGCCGCTGGAAATTCGGCAGGTGTCCTTCGGCTATGAATCGCGCCATCAATCGCGGCGTCAATTCATTGAATTCTAAGAGAATTACACGTGTTTTCAGCGGCATATATTATCCGGAAGCACGCCCCGCACTCCCGTTCGTGCTCCAAGTATACATCACCCCTGCCGGTTCAGAAATTGGCAGACGCCAGTTAAGTGCGCAAGCATGAGCGAGGTGCTGAAGCAATGTAGCTTCGTGCGCCAACCCGGCCTCCGCGGCATAAGTCGCGCTCGCGAGGCCGGCGCTTATTGCTAGTATATAGGTGACCGTTCGCACGAGTGCTCCACGATGAATTTTCTCGCCAGCAAGTACGCGCGTCTTTTGACCGCGGCCCTGATCGTTCAGATCTTCGCCTTTTATGCGGTCGCCATGCGCCGGGAGCGCGTCCCCACCGTGGGGCCACTCGCCGATTTTCCCGCCAGCTTCGGCCATTGGATGGCGTGGCGCGATTTTCCGCTGGATGCGGATACTCAAGGGGTGCTCAGAGCGGACGACGTGCTGAATCGCTTTTACTTCGATTCCGCGCGAGCGCCGGACTGCAACTCGAAACCCGAAAGCTGTGTGAATCTCTTCATCGCATTCTTTAAGACCCAACGCTATGGTCAGACCCCGCATTCACCGAAGAACTGCCTGCCCGGCGCCGGATGGGAACAAGTGAGCGCGGATCGGCCGGCAATCCAGGTCCCTGGCGAAGACCACCCCATCGTCATCAACAACTTTATTACTCAGCATGGGGAAGATAAGAGCGTCTCTCTCTACTGGTATCAGAGCCAACAGCGCATCATTGCCAGCGAATTCGGAGCCAAGTTCTGGTCGATAGTCGATTCCATCCGTTATGATCGCAGCGACACTGCCATTGTTCGCGTAACCATTCCGGTAGGCGGCGGGAATGTCGATTCCGCGGTACAAACCGGCTATGCCTTTGTGCGCGCTATCTTTCCGGCATTGTTGCACCAACTGCCGCAATAGACGCCAGCGATATTCAGCTATAGAGTGGCAGGGCACGAGCGCGCTTTGCCGGTTGGCGTAAGTTCGCAGATGGAACCGCTGCCGGTTGAGTCGCCGCCCGCTCTAAGCGATCAAGCTCCGCATTACCGCAACGCATGAGAGAGATCGTAAGTCCCGCCAGTACCGGTAATGTAGGCGAATACGCCACGAAATCGAAGAACACAAAGATCATATACACGACTAGGGCCGCAGTAAGGGCAAACGTCACATGACTCATGATTTGGGCCTGCTCCTGCGGATACGGCATTCTCCGGGTTCGCCGCGCAAGGGCGCGAACCCCCTTAATACTGAATACGATCATGCTGACGAATGCGATGAAGGCCGGAATGCCGGCCTCCGATGAGACCTGTGTGTACGTGTTATGAGTGCCCTGCCATCTGGCCCGGAGCCCGGTGGTGTCTTCGACTTTCGCCATATAAGGCCCGAATTGGCCTATTCCCACGCCTAGGAGCGGGTGAGTTATGGTGAGCTTCAGACTGTTGATCAGCAACTGGCGCCGGCCCTCTGCCGAATCTTCGGCCGAACTCGCATCCCGCTGCAGGCTTTGATCGTCCGCTACATCGGATGCGGCATCCGCTCCCGAAAAGAGCGTCGCGTAACGGACTTTCACGGCGGTCGGCAATAGCGGCCAAACCGGCTGCCACCAGCAGTAGCGCCGAGCATGCCGTTACAATCTTGCCGCCTATAGAGAGTCGCAGGAAAAAAAGCAAATTCAGCACGACGAATGCGATCAGCCCCGCTCGCGATGCGGTTCGCAGAAGGCCAGCGGCATTGTTCATCATCAGGAATATGAGGACTAATTTCTTTGGTTTGGACGCCCGCGGATCCTTTAGCATCAACCACAGGAACGGTAATCCCAACAGCAGATCGAATGCGATTTCATTCGAGTTGCCCAGTGAACCGCTCCCCAGAGTCAGCCTCCCGTTCACCATCTGCCCCATGGAATTCACCATCAACCCCGCGATGCCGGATCCCCATCCAATGGAATGGAAAGCTATGCGGCATTGCTTAAAATCGAAGATCAAGGCGGCGGCGATCGCGAAGGCAATGACGGTCTTCAGCCAGTCGTCTTTAAGGACGCCGAAACTGCCGCCTCTCCACGAGCTGAACGGGACATTGATCGTATAGAGCAGGGTCAAAATGGCCATGCACTTGCCGATTTTGGTGCCAAAAATCGCCAGCAGGCGGCCCTCCATGGCGGCGCCCAGCAGGGCAATGAAGCTAGCGATCAGCGGCACGTGCAATGAGGTGAGCTTCCATTCGAAGAAACGGCTATAGTAAGCGAGATTGAATAAACAGAAACACAAAAACGACAAATTAAGAAGGGGCGGCGCCTGGAGCTCTTGCGGGATCGGTGGAGCGAACGTGCGTGCGGTCACGGCGGTCATGATATCGGTTCCACGCATTCATTCTAACGTGTTTGGCCGGTTTCTCGGGTATATCGCCCGGCAATGACAGTGATCGGAGTAAAGCGATTTTTCTTTACAGTGCCCGGCTACTGGCGATCGGGAAAAAGCTGTTTCATAAAGGCCGCATCCTCGAGAATGGCTTTGAGGCGATTGTTGCCTTTGGAATTCGCGGCAGGCGCCTCGAAACGGCGGCGGACGGCAGGATCCATTTCGAGGGCTTTGCGGAAATCGGCCAGCGCGGCGGATTTATCTCCGAGATTGTAGTCCATTACTCCGAGGCTGACCTGGGCTCCGGCGGAGGGCACGTAATGGGCGTACTTGGCGGCGGCATCGCGGGCTTCGCGCGGCTTGTTCGCGCTCAGCAGCTTCGATTGACGATCCTGATAGACCGGCGCCGAGCGAGAGATCGAGCAGGCGCCGAAGCTCGGTGATGGGCGCGGGGTTATCGTCGACATTGATGTAGAGATAACGGTCGTTGTTGAAGTTGCGTCCGCAGCCTTTGCACACTACAAGCATGGAGGCGGACTGCTTGCCGCGGCTGTCGCCGCCCGCATCGTCGCCCGCCTTGAGCGCGGCAAAGAGCTTTTCGGCCAACTCGCCCTGGGTAGCGTCAAACGCCCGGCCCATGGCTTCGGGCACTTGCGGACCTACGAGAATGTTGCCCTGCGCCGACCATGTCTTACCCTGGCGCCCGCCGGCCCAGTTGGGAGCGTTGGGGCCGGTGAATGCGGCGATTTCGCCGCTGCGGTCGATGATCGCCACCTGGCGGCCGTCCTTGCCCTCGAACGTATCTTCGGAGAGCAGTTTGTCGAGCACCTGCCTGGCGGAGAGGCCTTGGCGAAGGAGTTCGAGGCCGCGCGGGCCGTAGCCCACGTTGACATTGGCCTGGGTGGCGATGGCCCCCGTTTCCGCCTCGGCCCAGGGCACTACGGAGCCGACGGAGAAGTAGCGCGAAGCAACGGCTACGCCCCACTGGCGGGCGGCCGGGTCATAGGCGACGATGGAGAATGTGTTGACATCGGCGGCGTGGAGCGCGAGCGCCGCCAGGAAAAGCAGAGCGGTACGGAACATGAGGAAAGTTATAGCACGAGCGCCTATTTGACGGCTCCTATTTCACATCCGCGGCCGGCTTGGCGAATCGTGCGTTGTCCACGGGAACGTCGCTCTTCACTTCATCGATTTGAATCGTGAAGCGGGCGATTGGCCGGGATAGAGTCCAGCGGAACGGGATCTTTACGCCATCGGCATCGCGGTAATCGGCGTAGTCGATCTGGGTAGGGAGGCGGCCCATGGGAGTTTCCGCATAGCGCACCATGCGGAGCAGCAGCCCCGAGTTCTTGTCGAAATAGAGGCGCACGGCAGGTCTTCCAGGAGCAGTTCCGTTGAGTACCTCGCATTCGGCTCCGCCAACGCTTTCGGGGCGGCCCCGGCGAAGTTGCGTATATAGCTCCTTCACGCGCAGCGGAAAATAGAATTCCGCATCCAGGCCGGCGGCGCTCGATTCGGCCGCGGACATCTCTCGCGGCTGATGGCCGGTCGTGCCCAGCCATCCCGCGGTTCCATCGAAAGCCGTGTAGCTATCGCCGGCCGCGTTGTGGGCGATCGAGAGGCGCATGTTGGGTGCTTTGGTAATCACGTCGATGGGAGTTGGAGTTGCGCCCGCCAAGATCTTGCCTTTCATGACGCGGCTGGTCACCTTCTTGATGGCGCCGGCCCCGCCTACGGCTGCGACGTATTTCTCCAGAATTTGATCCACGGTAGCAGCGGGGCGCGCCGGGGCCGTGGCGGACGCGGACGGGCGCTCGGGCGAATCGGATTCGAGGACCGGCGGCATGTTGACCGGGCGCGCGTTGCCGCGATGGCACGAGTAGCAGGTCACCTGGCGCTGGCCGCGAAAATTGTTAGCGTTGATGGCCGCGGTCATGGCCATCATTTCGCGGGCGGTTTTCTTGGCCTGCTTATCGTCGGCCTCCATCTTGCCTTGCACATGGCAGAAGGTACAGTCCACGCCGAGAGAGGCCGCGATGAACTGCATGGCTGGCTGCAGCTGATCGGCGGGAGTGCCCTTAAGCTGAACGATATTCTTGAAGACCTGCTCGGCGGTTTTGGCTTCGGCGGTCTGTGTGCGGGCGAGGGGAGGCGCCAGCAGGGCAGTGGCGAGGGCGAGAACAACCTGGAAAGTCCGCATTCGAATAGATTGTATCCGATTACCGCGCAAACCCTCGGCCTATGGTTGGACCGACCCAATGTCGCCATCCAGGAGTCGATCGACATCCCAGGGGCACTCCGCAGGCAAATCGGCTGACAGGCGGTTCATCCGGACCAGAGCTTCCTCCACCGCGTCGCAATAGATCGCTTGCAGATTGTCTTTCAGATGGTGGCGAAGACTGGGGGAATCGCGGATATCGTTGCGGATTTCCAGACGGGCGTTCGCGACGGAATTTCGCCAGCTTGCGCCGTCACGCTCCGGCTGAATTCGTTGCTTGATCAAATGAACCAGCATCCGGCGTAATTGCGAGCGGACCGAAGCGCGCTGACTCCTGCCCAAGCTTTCGACCTCCTCGATGACGTTCTCCCAGTCGATGTCTTTGAAACGCCGGGCGCGCATTAGCTCGGCAGCGCGGTCCGCCCATTCGGCGAAATCGGTGTCGTAAAGGGTTTGGGTGGCCATGCCCATGCATCCAGCATACGCCATGGCGATCCTACGTCCATACCCGCTGGGTCACGGCGGCGGCGCCGGTATCAAGGGGCGTCATACTCCACGCTGGTCAGGAATAGACCTTTGGCAGGCGCCGTCGGTCCGCATCGGCCCGGAAGCACCGTCACATCCGCGATGTTCCCTTTGCCGGCCTCAATGAGCGTCCCCACCAGATTCCTCACCATATGCTTTAGGAATCCACTTCCACGGACTTGGTAAATCAGCCGTTCCCCGCACGCGTTCCAGAACCGATTCAAAGATCGTTCGCACCTTTGACTTGCGTTCCGCATCGCTCTCATCCGCCGCCGCATATGCGGTGAAATCGTGCTCGCCCGCAAAGGCCGAGGCCAGCCGCCGCATCGCTTCCTCATCCAGAGGATAAGGATAATGATGCACGTAGCGCCACTCGAAAGGACTACAGATTTCAGCGCGCAAAATATTGTACCGATAGGTCTTAGCCCGTGCATCATAACGCGGGTGAAACACCGCCGGAACCTCCTCGGCGCGTCAGCACGCGAATCTCCGCCGGCAAAAGCCGGTTCATCGCGCGGATCAAATTAGTGGGTGGATATCGGGTTCTCAAAACTGAACGCCGCCACTTGCGCGAGCGCGTGTACCCCCGCGTCGGTGCGACCCGATCCAGCTACCGCTACCGGCCGGCCCTCCATCGCGCCTAGTATTTCTTCAAGCTTTCCTTGAATTGTTGGCAGCCCCGGTTGCGCCTGCCATCCATGAAATCCACCGCCGTCGTAGGCCAGAGTGATCTTGATGCGGCGAAATGCCATACAGAGGAACCTCAGGCGGGACGCGACCCGGGCTTTACCACCGGAATTCCCTGCGCGCACAGGGGACATTTCTCAGGAGCGTGCGCAGCCACTTGCAGCGTTGCCAGCGCCACCCGCGGCACGCCCACATCGGCCTGACCGCCGCTGCGGTCGATAATCGAGCCCGCCGCCAGCACCCTCGCGCCCGCGGCCGTTAGCGCGTCGATGACGCTCTGCGTGCTGCCCCCGGTAGTAATCACGTCTTCAATCACCAGCGCCGGCTCTCCGGGTGTCACCGTGAAACCGCGTCGCAGCGCCATTTCCTTAGTAGCCGGGTCGCGCTCGGTAAACAGGAACCGCGCGCCCAGCGCCCGCGCCACCTCGTGACCGATGATCAACCCTCCCAACGCCGGAGCCGCCACCAGCTTCACGCCCTCCGGCGCATATCGTCGCAACTCCTCCGCCAGCAGCGCGCCCCAGCTTTTCCGCTTCCGCCGGATATTGCAGCACCAGCGCGCACTGCAAGTACTCCGCGCTATGCAGGCCGCTAGTCAGGCGGAAGTGCCCTTCCAGATACGCTCCCGTGGATTTGAAGATTGTCCAGAATCGATTCAGCTTGCGGCGCCATAGCCGCCCATTATAGCGTTTGCGCCGGACGACCCATCGCTGAATTAAACTCTTTACCGTCTCTTCCGGCGCGGCCGCGCTTGCCCAGCTTTACTGCATCGGTTTATCGGGTTTCAAGATATCCGGCAAGAAACTGATAGATTTCGCGGCGCGAATCCCTGGCGAGCTTGGTATCGATGCGGTTGAAGTAATGCCCGCCGGGCGCGTCCTGATAAATTTTGTATTCGAACTTCTTGCCTTCGGCCTTGAGCGCGTCTATGAGATGCTCCACTTCGAGTACGTTCACGTCCTCGTCGTTGGTATTGGTGTGGATCAGCAGCGGCGTCGCCAGTTCTTTGGCATGATACACGGGCGAGCGTTTCCGATACTCCATCACGTCGTCGCGAACGGTCTTGCCGATATGATACGGCGCGGAATAGAGCGCGGCATATCCGGGCGGCTCATAGCCCATGCGCGCAACCAGGTCGCTGGCGGGTACGCCGGCGTAGGCCACGGCATAGTCTTTCGGATGCTGAAAGATGTTCATCAGGGTAATCAACCCGCCGTGGCTCCAGCCGAGGATGCCGACGCGCCGGGGTCGAGAAAACTGTGATTTTCCAGCATCCACTGCATGCCGATATGGACATCGTCCACTTCGCGGCCGCCGTAATCGATATCTTCATAGAACCCGCGGCCGTAGCCGGTGCTGCCGCGATAATCGGAGGCGATTATGGAATAGCCCTGCTGGATCAGTTCGCGGAATACATGCGCATCGCGCGTGTCTTCATTGGCGTGGATGCCCTGATGACAGAAGACAAGCAGCGGCTGCTTTTTCGATTTATCGACCGTCTTCGGGATAAACGTATACGCGCGGACGATCAGCGGATTCCCCGCGCCCGGCGCCTTTGGATTGGGAATGTGCGTGGGCGGCAGACTCGTGTACTCCACTTTGTCGATTTCGGCAATATCGCCCAGCAGCACGTGCCACATCAGATCGTCGACGTGCTTCATCAGCTCGTCCTGACCGGAGTTCTGGGCGGCGGCGCCGAGGCCTGCAGGACTGGCGGGTACGGGGGCTTGCGCGGCTGGCGGGGGCGCCTGCGGCTGGGCGAAAAGCGAAAATACGGCGGCCAGTATCAGGAGGAAAAGGCGCATACCGGTCCGCAGGTTAACAGGGCTGCGCTATGCCATCACCTTGAGCCATGCGGCCTTAAACTTTTCCATCTCCGACGGCAGACCAATGGTGACGCGCACCTTAGTGGGCCAACTCTGCCAGACACGGCCGATATAAACCTTTTCGGCCTGCAGAGCTTCGATTACCTCTCCGGTCGGGCGCTGCCCGACATCGATCATGATGCAGTTGGAAACGGAGGGCACATACTTGAAGTCGTGCTTGTCGAGGAAGGCCTGCAGATCGCCGCGGACGTCGCCGATTTTCTGGCGCCGTTCGGCGACCACATACTTCGCCTTCAGACTCGCGATGGCCGCGGCCATGCCCGTGATCGGCATCATGCCGCCGCTGTATTTGCCGAAAGTGCGCAGCAGATCGGGTCGGCCGAGCGCCGCGCCGGCGCGCAGCCCGGCCATGCCATAAATCTTCGAGAACGTCCGCAGCACAACGACGTCTTTATCCTTGGCGACAAAGTCCGAGGAAAATGGCGCGCCGGCGATGTGCGTGTACGCTTCATCGATCAGCAGCACCGATCCCTTGGGCTTATTTTCCACCAGCCACTCGATATCTTCGCGCGGCGTCAACGTACCCGACGGGTTGTTCGGATTGCAAACATAGAGCAGGCCGGCGTTGGGGTCGGCGGCGGCCATGGCGCGCACGTCGTGCGCATAGGTCTTGGTAAGCGGCACGCGGATGACCTTGGCGCCCATGGCACGCGCGGAATTTTCGCCGGCTTCGTACCCGGGGTCCGCCGGTGACGAACGGCTTCGTGGGCGAGGTGAACGCGACGGCGGATTGCATCAGAGGCGCGCTCGATCCGGCATAGGCTTTCACGTAACCCGCCTTCAGGCCTTCCTGTTCGGCCAGGAGTTGTTCAAAATCGCTCGTGAGCCCAAATAGATACCGCCCGCCCTGGGCGATCATCGCGTGCACCGCTTCGGCTGCTTCCTTGCAAGGCCCGAACGGGTTCTCGTTGGAATTTATCATTACGGCGTCATCGGGTATTTTGCCTCGATGGCCGAAAGTTGCGCCAGACGCGGGTTCGCTCAGAAACGGCATGGCGGCCGCGCCGGCGGAAATCATAGCGGCAATGCGGCCGAAATTGCGGCGCGAAATACCTCTCTCTTCGAATTCACGCTGCAGTTTGGGTGTTAATACGTTGTTCATTTCGCCCTCCGGACAAATACGGCCTTGATTTTTGGAAGGTAACATTTTGAGTTGCTGGTGTCAAAGGGGCGTTGAAATCGTTGAAATCGGCGTAGCGGGGTTCGAATGCCGCCGCCAAGTTTACTGTTCCCTCAGCACCTGCATCGGTTCCAGCCGCGCCGCGCGAATGGCCGGTAACAACGACGCCACGACCGAGACCGCCAGCACGATAGCCACTACGCTGCCCAGCGTCGCTGCATCCCACGCGCGATACGCCGTAGAGCATGCCGGAAAGCAACCGCCCGGAGACCACCGAAAGCGCGAGGCCCGCCACGCACCCTAGCAGCGAAACGGTCAACCCTTGCGCCAGGAACTGCCCTACGATTTGCGTCCGTAGCGCGCCCAACGCAAGCCGCAGTCCCACTTCACGCTGGCGCACATTCACCAGATAGCTGAGCGTCCCATAAAGGCCCATGCACGCGAGTGACACGGCTGTAATGGCGAAGAATGCGAGCAGCATCGTGCGCAGGCGGTTTTCGGCGTAGGCATCGGAGATATGCTCGGCGAGCGGCGTCAGGTCGTAAACCGATCGCCGCGGTTCGATCTCGTGGATTTTCCGGCGAATGGTCTCGGCCATCGCCTGCGGATCGCCGTGCGTCCTCACCAGGAAATACGTGCCCGGCTGAAGCGCGCTGTAGCACCAATACACTGTGGGCGGCGGCTCGCGATCCATGCCGCTTTCCCGTGCATCGCCCACAATGCCGCGGATCTCCGGTCGGCCCCATAATGGGTTCCCAGGCTGCATCACGTGACGGCCGATGGCGGCCGATCCGCCCAGATAGGCGTCGGCAAAACTGCGATTTACCATTGCGACGGAGTATTGCCATCGTCCCGGCACGTCTCGCCGGCCAACAGTGGGATGCGCATAGTGGCGAAGTAGCTGGGAGTGACCGCGCGGCTCTGAGCCATCATCTTGGGTTCCGTTTCCGCCCGGCCTTCGAGCGGTACTCACTTCGATCTGGTATTGCGTTGGCAATCCCGGAAGACCCATCGAAGCGGCTGCTCCGGTTACGCCGGGCACAGAGCGCACAGTATCCAATACCCTCTCCAACTTTTGTCGGCGTCCTTCTGGTCCCCGGTCTCGCCCAACGTGCTGCTCATGTGAAAGGTAAGCACATGCTCGGCATCGAAGCCCGGAGACACGCGCCCCAGCGCCTGAAAACTGCGCAGCAGCAGTCCGGCCCCGGCCAGCAGCATCACTGCCAAAGCCACCTGAACTCCCACCAGCGTGAACTGAACGGGATTACGGCTTGACACTTGCGAGCGGCCGGCCTGCGCCAGCGAACCGGCCAAATTGCGCCGTGTAGCGCGGATCACGGGAAAGATTCCGCATAGCAGCGTGGCCGCGACCGCGCAGGCCAGCGAATAGAACACGATACTCCAATCGAGCCGGATCTCCTCCACACGCGGCAGATCTTTCGCCAGGGCGCGAAACACTCGCGAGGCTTCGCCCGCAATGGCCAAACCCAAAACCGCCCCCGCCAGCGCCAGAACCAAAACCTCAGCCAGCAGTTGCATTGCCACCGAAGCCCGCGAGGCGCCTAGCGAAAACCGGATACATCTCATGGCGGCGTTCGGCCGCGCGCGAGAGCAGCAGCGCCGCAATATTGGTACACGCGATAAGTAGCAAAAGGGAAACCGATCCGAACAGGATCCAGAGAGACTGCCTCACTCCGCCGACGGTTGCTTCTTTGAGCGGCTTGACGACGGGACTGATCAAAGCATCAGTTTTCGGAAATTGCCGGCCAAGGTTAGCCTGCACCGAGGCCAGATTCGCGCGTGCCTGTTCCAATGTCACTCCCGGCTTCAGGCGCCCGAAGGTGGTGAACCAGCCTGTCGCCCTGCTCTGCGAGTAAGGCGCGTCCATGGGACTCGGCGACCAAAGGTCTACGTCGCGGTCGGGAAAGAGAAAAGAAGCCGGCATGACGCCGACGATCGGGACGGAACAGCTGCCGATGCGAAGCTTTTTGCCGATGGCGTTCGCGTTCGCGCCGAAGCGGCGCCTCCACAGCCGGTCGCTGATCAGAACCGCGCCCGGGCCGCCGAAGTGTTCTTCCTGCGGCGTGAAATCGCGCCCTAGTTGCGGCGCGACTCCCCACACTTGCAGAAAGCGCGGAGCCACCAGCGCGCACTTCAATTTCTCCGGCAGCTCGCCGGAAAGCTCCGATTCATCCTCGGCGTAATAGCCGGTGATCGCTTGAAACGTGCTATTCAAACGGTTCCAGTCTTCCAGGCGCGGGGGCGCGACAAATGTCGCTTGATTCTTGGGGTTCGATTCTGACAGCTTCACCAGCCGCTCGCTGTTTGGAAATGGCGAAGGTCTCAACAACACCGCGTCAATCGCCGAAAACACCGCGCTGTTCGCTCCTATGCCAATTGCCAGCGTCAGGATTACGGTGGTAGTGAATGCGGGCGTTTTTGCGAGTCCGCGTAACGCTTGCCGCAAATTTCGGGCCAGCGATTCCAGCCCATCGTTGATATCCATATCCCTTGTCCTTTCCACCTGCGCCGTGTAATTGCCGAACGCCTGCCGTGCGGCGCGACGCGCTTCCTCGCCGCTCATGCCGCCGGCCTGTAACTCCTCCGCGCGTTCTCGTAAGTGAAACGAGAGCTCCCGTTCCAGATCGCTCTGCACGCGGCCGGGCCGGAGGACATTCCAAAATCGCCGATGCCAAGCCATAATTCCCGCCACTACGCGTAGCGAATCACGCGCGCCACGCCCTCCGTGAGCCGCGCCCAGCTCTCCTCTTCCTCCATGAGCTGCTTCCTGCCCTTGGCCGTGAGCGAGTAGAAGCGCGCCTCGCGATTCTTCTCCGTCATGCCCCACCCGGCGCGCACCCAACCCTGCTGCTCCATGCGATGTAGCGCCGGATAAAGCGATCCCTCTTCCACGCGCAGCAACTGATCCGACACACGATGAATGTGCGCGGTGATCGCATAGCCGTGCATCCGCTTGCCGGAAGCCAGGGTCCGCAAAATCAGCAGCGCCAGCGTGCCCTGCAGGATGTCGTTTTTCTTCGATCCCGTAATTTACCTAGCTTGCTATGCCTAACTAGCTGCTGGACGCCACGGATTTGACGGCGGAGTGGTGAATCGGTTAGGTAACGCGGTCGCTCAGGTGCGAGTGAGCATGACCTCAATCGCCGGCGCGCCGCCCTCCGCCAGCCGGCGCGGGACACAATAGTGCGACCTCCGGAGTGAAGAGAAATCGTAACCCGCCGTGATCTGTTTGATAATGCTCCTAGGCCGAGATCCTCTCAACTGAGTGAGCGCAATCTGGCCAAAAGCGTAAGCGTCGGATAAGCAATGTCAGGCCAATGGACCCACAAATTACAGATTCCCACCCGCGGCAAGGGACTGTACGAATTCACGGATCAGATTGCCGCCTGGCTCGCGCGACACCAGGCGCGCGCAGGCTTGCTGACAATTTTTGTGCAACACACCTCCGCCTCGCTGCTGATTCAGGAAAATGCGGACCCGGACGTGGTCCACGACCTGGCCGCGTTCTTTAGCCGCCTCGCGCCGGAGGATGACCGGCTCTACCGGCATACCGCCGAGGGTCCAGACGATATGCCGTCGCACATCCGCGCCGCGCTTACGCCCACGCAAATCTCGATTCCCGTGGAAGATGGACGCATGATGCTGGGCACATGGCAAGGCGTTTATCTATTTGAGCATCGGACGCGGCCCCACCGGCGAAACGTAGTGCTGCACTTATTGGGCGACGCTTCGTGATACGCTGGCAGACGTCCGTATAAATACACGGGGAGGCATCATGAGCGCAAAAGCTACTGTCAGACAATCCGGTAACGTGTCGATCGTCGATTTGTCCGGGCGGATCACGCTGGGGGGGGAAGGCGCAGGTCTGCTTCGCGGCACGGTGAAAGATCTGGTCGCCGCCGGTCATAACAAGATTCTGCTGAATTTGAAAGATGTGAGCTACATCGATAGCGCCGGTTTAGGCGAAATGGTGGGCTCATACGCGACCGTAACCAATCAGGGCGGCGATATCAAGCTGCTGAATGTGCAGTCCAAAGTGAGCGATCTGCTCCAGATCACCAAACTTTTTACGGTTTTCGCCACCTACACGGACGAGAACGAAGCCGTGCGCAGCTTCACGGCCGCGGCTGCGGGCCGTTAGCTTCACGCCAGCTTCACGCCCAGAGATAAAAAATCGCCATTAAAAAGATCCACAGCGCGTCGAGGAAGTGCCAGAATACTGCGCTGACGTCGATCGCGGTACGCTTGGCCGGTCCGAGGCGCAGCCGGAGAGCCTGCACGTCTACCCATATCAGTGCCGTGATGCCGCCCATCAGGTGGATCGCGTGTACGGCGGTAAGCACGTAAAAGAACGAGCTGCTGGGGTTGGTGGCGACGTAGATTCCGGCCGCGCGAAGCTGGCCCCACGCTATCGCTTGGCCCCCGAGGAAAGCGAAGCCAAGGCAGGTGGCGGTGGTCCACCAGCGGTTAAAGGCCATGCGCCGCCGGGCCTTGAGAGCGCGGCGCGCCAGATCGAGGGCCACGCTGGAGGCGATCAGAATGCCGGTGTTCAGCCAGAGAATCGCCGGTTTGTGCATGGGCAGCCAGTCGTCGCCCATGAGTCTGCGGGCCACGAAGGCAGTCACCAATCCAGCGAAGACAATGCCCGTGGCGACCAGCAAAATAACGAGGCCCATGAGCGAGGCGCGCCGGTCGGCTCCGCGGCGATCGGGAGTATCGATCCAGGTATTTGCGGCGCCGCTAGATGGAAGCATACCTATAGGATCTCACTTTCACTGCAATGAATAATTGCCGGTGGTCCGCGCAGACGGTCTCCTAAAGCGGCACATCGGAAAATACACTACAAGGCAAGCCGTATTTTCTCGCGTGCGTCCGGCGGCGATAGGATAGAGATTAGCGTGACCGCGGGTTTCAGTAAGCGCGCCGTGTTGAGGGCCGGCTATGGCGCGGTGATGGTTGTGCTCGGTCTCTCCGCCGTCGAAGCCTACCGCATCCAGATTTCCGTTTCCGAACAGCACCTGGATATCTACCGGCGCTACGCCCTCGAAGCGGCCCATCTGAGCACGCTTCGCCGCAATCTCTGGTTGGCCGGCAACGATATTCGAGACTTCTTCCTCCACTCTACGCCGGCGCAGGCCGCCATATTGCGGGCACAATTGACGGCCCTTCGCGCCGAAGATGAGCGCTCGCTCGCGCGCATTGCCGCGCCTCCCGAACTGAGCCGCAAATTGGACCAATTTTGGGCGGTGGTGGAACCGGTTCCCAGCGCGATGCTGCGCGCCCCCAACGCACGGCAAATCGACTTCGTTCAGCGCATCGTCGTTCCCGAACGCGAAGAGCTATACACCCAATTGATGGACCTCGCCGCGGAGGGGCAAATGCGTTTGCAGCGGCAGGAGGCGGAGTTCGCCGAAACCCGCAGGCTTGCGGCGAGACGCCTGTCCGCGATGTTGGCGCTCGGTCTCTTGTTGAGCTTGGGCGTGGCGCTCTTCAGCATTCGCCACGCGGAGAACCTGGAGCGCACCGCCGAGAGCCAGTACGCCGAGGCCGAGCAAACCAAGCGCGAATTGCAGCAGCTTTCCGCGCGCCTGCTGGAAGTGGAAGAAGAGGGCCGCCGCAAGCTCTCGCGCGAATTGCATGACGAAATCGGGCAGACGCTGGCTCTGTTGCAAATCGAGATTTCGCATGCCGCGGCCTCGCCATCCCGCGAACGGCTGGAGCGGGCGCGCGCTGCTGGCCGAGCGCTCGGTACAATCTATCCGCAATATTTCGCTGCTATTGCGGCCGGCCCTGCTCGACGATTTGGGACTGGTCCCCGCGCTGCAATTTCTGCTCGAGGATTTTCTGCGGCGCAGCGGTATCGGCTGCGAGTTCAAGGAACAGGACGTGGAAGACGGGCTCCCGGATTCAGTCAAAACCTGCGTCTATCGAGTGGTGCAGGAAGCGCTGCACAATTGCGAGAAGCATTCCGGCGCGTCCAGTGTGCGCGTGAGCGTGCGCCAATTTCCGGACTGGCTGATGGCCGAGGTAGAGGATAACGGGCGCGGTTTCCGCGTGAGCGGCGCGATAGGCGCAGCCACAGGCGCGCTCCGCGGCGGCTTAGGCTTGCTGGGAATGCGCGAGCGCGCCGGTATTGCCGGCGGTTCCCTGGTTATCGATTCCGCTCCGGGGGCGGGCACGCGCATCGCGCTCCGTATTCCGCTTGCGGCTGCAAGCGCGGCCGGACGCCGCTCCGCGCCAAAGAGGTTATCGCCTAATGCCGCTGCGCCTCTTGCTGGCCGACGACCACCTGCTGATGCGGCAAGGTCTGCGGCATATTCTGGAAAGCAATGCCGACTTCGATATCGTCGCCGAAGCCAGTTCGGGCATCGAAGCCGTGGAAGCGGCGCGCGAGCACAAGCCGGATGTGGCGATTGTCGATATCGCCATGAAGGAGCTCAACGGCATCGAGGCCACCGCGCAGATTCTCAAGCATTCGCCGCATACGGCCGTGCTGATTCTCAGCATGTATAGCGATGAGCGCTATGTGCTGCGCGCTGTCAAGGCGGGCGCGCGCGGGTATGTGCTCAAGAATTCGGCGGGCGAGGAACTGATCCGCGCGATTTACGCGGTACAAAAGGGAACGGCGTTTTTCAGTCCGGCGGTGGCGCGCGTCTTTCAGGATGGATTCGCGCGCCTCAAAGATGCCAGCGACATCAGCGACCGTTACGAGCTGCTGACCAATCGCGAGCGTCAGGTTTACCAATTGTTGGCCGAAGGCAATAGCAACAAGGAGGTCGCCAACCGCTTGAACCTCAGCCTGCATACCGTGGAGACGCATCGTTGGAGAATTATGGAAAAGCTGGATCTGCACAGTACGGCGGAACTGGTGTTAAGCGCGGTGCGGCGGGGAATGGTGACGTAGTAAAGTACCCGCGATAAAAGAAAGTATTAGGTCCGAATCTGGGAGCCGCGGTTTTACAATGAAGATCGTCCATGCGATTGTTCACCGCCCTCGATCTGCCTTCCGATGTTATCGCCAGGTTGGAGGATCTGCTATCGCGGCTGCGGCCCCTGGCGCGGATCCATTGGAGCCGGCCCGAGAATCTGCACATCACCACCAAATTTATCGGCAACTGGCCGGAGGAGCGGCTGGACGAGCTGAAGATGAAGCTGGGTGAGCTGTCTGCGCGCGATCCCCTCTACGTGCATATCCAAAGTCTCGGTTTTTTCCCGAATCCCAAGTCGCCGCGAGTATTCTGGTGCGGCGTCGAAGCGCTTGGCTTACAAGCATTGGCCGCGGCTACGGATGCCGCCATGGCCTCGCTTGGGATCGCCGCCGAAAACCGGCCCTACGCGCCGCATCTCACGCTCGCGCGCATCAAGCAGCGTTTAGAACTGAGCGCCCTGCACCGGGCCATTGCATCCGAGGCTTCGCTCGATTTCGGAAGCTTCGAAGCGCGCACTTACTTTCTCTATTCGAGTCAGTTGAAACGCTCGGGTTCGGTGTACACCAAGGTGGCGGAGTTCCCGCTCTCTCTGTCCTAACCAATATGTAGCGGACACCGGTAACGGCGGCATACGCTACCCTGCAAGGAGTGACCGAATACTCCGCGGAGCCCTGCTTGATTTTGTCCGGCGGCCGCAGCTTTCCACTGCGAGGCGCGCAATCCTGGGCCGTCGGGCGTGGCGCCGGATGCGCCGTGGCGCTTGACAGCCGCTCCGTCTCGCGGCTGCATGCGCTATTGCAATTGCGCGAGGATGGCGCTATGTCGCTAATCGACCTTGGTAGCCGCAACGGTTCGTTCGTCAATAACCGTCGTATCACCGTTCCTGTGGTATTGAACGATGGCGATTCAGTCGTTTTCGGCGATCTGGAACTCCTCTTTCGCGATCCGCGCGCGGGCAAGGGCAAGGCTGAGCTGGGTCAATCGAGAGTACGCGCAACGCTACCACGCTCGCGCTGCGCGCTCAAACATTGGCGACTATCGTGGTAGTGGATATTCGCGATTTCACGCCGCTCGCGCGTACGATCCCCGAAGATCTCCTTTCGCAAGCCATCGGGACCTGGTTCTTGCGCGTAGGCCAGATTGCACAGCACCAAGGCAGTTGGGCGCAACGCTATATCGGCGACGCCATGATGGCGGTATGGATTCATGCCGGCGAAGATGCTTTGCGGTCCGATCTGGACTGCGCCATGCGCGCCGTGAGCCGGATTGCCGATGCCACCGCCGCGATCCACCTCACGTTGCCGTTGCCCGCGCCTTTGCGCATCGGCGCGGGAGTAAACACAGGCCCGGCCATTGTGGGCGGCGTGGAGTATATGGCGCTTGGCGATACCGTCAATGCGGCCTTCCGTCTGGAGGAGGCCACCAACATTTAGAATGGCGTGCCGCCGGCGAGCGCACCTTCAAAGGATTGAAGCCGGTCATGCGGTCGCGATTTGTACGGCGCAGCGTGGAATTGAAGGGTTACGAGGGACCTTCGACAGTCTGGGGAATTTCGTTCCAGGACCTGCGCGAGACGGTGACATAACACTGAGCCGCGGCGCAGCCGGTCAATGCTTCCGCGCTCGATCCACAGGCAACGTGTATAAGTTCGTAAGGACTATCTTGCCCTTGTCAGTCTCTATGGATGTGACCACTTGTCTTGGAACCAGGAACGGCAGCGGGTCATTCGGCAAGTATGCCTTCTGGATATCGCCTTCGGCGCGGATACTTCGGATCTGGACGGCGCCCAAGTAGACGATCTTGCCCGCCGCGGGCAGGTTGCCGATTTGCAGCGTGAAGCGTTCCACACTCAACTGCCCAGCCGAATCCGTCCCCACATGGAATTCAACCGAGGAGCAATATTTCTTCGGATATAGAAACCGGTCGGACATTTCAAAATCGTGGCAATCCGGATCCGATGTTTTTATGAAAATGCCTTGCCCAGGTAAATCCTGCTGGATCATTTCGAAATCGGCATCCCCATTCTTCTTGGGCGCGAGCTCGCCGAAAGCTGCGAACACTGCCAAATCTCCGCTAAAGCTGTCGCGAAGGGCGCCGGTATTAAACCATCCGGAGTGCGAATCGAATGAAAACTTCTCAGCCTGTTGATTGTACCCGTGAAAGAGAAAATGTACGGAGGATTGCGACCGCCGTTTCTCGCGTCCTGCACGATCGGTTATGACCGTGGTCACCGTCACGTCCATCGGCAGCTCAGCCGAATCGCGAAGAAACATCTTCGATAGCGTCGCGATCTTAGCGCGATTGATCGGATTGGAGGCTGCGCTCTGTCCAAATCCGCTCAGCCCGGCTAACAAGAAACCGGCGATGAGCGCAATAGACCTATCGGTGAGTAATGGCATTGTCTAAGCTTACTCGATCGCCACCATAACCGTATTACTTACTACCCCGCCCTGCTTGAGATACAGCGGCAGTGTCAGCCCGGGCGGCATCCCTCCCGGCAGCAGTATGTTCGCCTGATTGAGACCCGGAGCACCCGGACTGATGCCCGCGTACGCCGCTGGTATCTCTACGCCTCCAATCACGGCGCTTACCGGCGCGACGGCTGCCCCGCCGGCAGTGACCCCGCCGAACCCAGTCGCATAGATCACAAGATAGCTGCCGCGCTTCGCTGGGTTAGAAGGCGTATTCAGGCTATTATCCAAATTAGTAATGGCGGCCTGCGCCGTGGAGATAGCGAAGATAGCGGGGGCCACGTTACCGATAGTCAACTGCTGCTGCGCGCTGCCGTTCGCCGAGCTGACTGTAAGTTGAGCCGCACCGGGAGTTACTCCGTACGGTACTTGCGCATTCACCTGGAACTGCGTCGTTCCGGCCACCGTGGCAGGTTGGCCGTTAATCTGAACTGTCGGCGCCGGCCAACCCCGTGCCGAAAATCGAGATGAGACCTCCCGGCGCAATCGTGTTGATGTAACTGGCGGCATTCACTACATCGCCAGTCACTGAGCTGGTCAGCGGCGCAATGGTCCACACTTGCCCGCTGCGCACAATACCATAGGACGCCGGCGGCGGCCCCGATGCCGACACGCGTCCGCCACCGGGCGAGAGATCGGTAAAGATCAGGTTGTAGGGGCCCGGTCCGGCGTCGAGCTCATATACGCCCGCGGCGCCGTCGCACGCGCCAAAGTACAGTGTGCCGGGTGCGGCAATAGACGGCCCGCCAGTCACCGCCGCCGCACCCGGAAACTGCAGCGTAGGCCCGCACAAACCGGCAGCCGAAGTCAGCGCCAGCGGCCCATTCGAAGCCGCCATAAACCCGGGCGCGGCGGGCGCCTGCGGCAGCAGTCGCACCGCGCCCGTAACCGTTCCCTGAATAGTCGCTCCCCCGGCGGTGAAGCCGTTCAGATACCCCGCCAGATTCGTTTGCGCGAACACCGGGCTTGGATCGGCGATCTGCAGGCTTCCATCGGCATTGATACCGGACGCCACCACAAAATGCGAGCCCAGGTTACCGAGTTGCAGCGCCAACAGCACGGGCGTGCCCGCGGCCACCAGATCGCTCACTGCGGCGGCGCTGAAAGGCTCTATCGCGACCGTCAGATCGTTAGAGACAAACGCGCCCACGCGCCACAAGTTGACCGTCTGCCCTGCGCTGCCGGCCACTGACACGAAACCATCGCAGACCTGATTGCCTTTGAAATCGAGACTGCAATACGTTTGCAAAAAATCATTTAAGCTCACCGGATCGGCCAGCCCGTTGGGCTGCGGCAGTTCGCCGCGCGACTGGTGATAACGCAGTATGGACGCCACCGAGGTCAGCAGCGCGCCCTGGTTCTGTATCGAGTCACCGCCGTTGCCAAGCGTTCCACTCACGGCGTTCCAGCGATTTTGCCATGGCAGTTTCGGCTTCCGGTACGTGCAGGCGATAGCGCCCGTAATGCTCGCCGCTTTCCTCGGGTTTGAGTGCGAGCGGATTCCCGCTGGCCCAGCGCAACACGCCCATTGCTCCTTTCACTCGACAGGTCGAATGTACGCTGCATTGTTACTGCGGATCAATATGTCCGCCTATAGGGCGGAATATGATGAGGACGAGCGTCGCTCAATTTTTGCGCCGGAGTTGAAGTCGGCGGTCGTTAGCCTACTCCGCGGGCAGTTTATATCGTATGCACACCGCTACTTTTGCCCTTCAGGCTTACTTACTTCAAGGACTGAATTGATCAACTCTTTCCCTCCCACGTACAGAATGGCCGCCTCGAACAGGGCGCGCTCCCACGGGGGGCACTGCATTCGGAACGATGATGATGAGGCCCGCGTGAAGTTCCATTTCGTTGAAGAGCCGAATGAAATCGACACGATTGTTCGTGACGAACGTGAATTCGTCGCAGGCATTCGTCAATCAGGAATCTCATGCACTCCTGAGGAGAGAGCTCAGTGGATACAGATTTCCGGCCTCGCACTCTTTTCCACTGCCAGGGGCGGCGGCTCGGGCGTCCCCGCCGTGGGAATGCACGCATGTACAACGGCGCGATGGCGATTTTCTCCTTGTTCAAAGTTGGATAACCTTCCAGAATCTCCTCCGCGGTTGCACCCTGGGCGAGCATGTCGGCCACCAGATCCACCGGAATTCGTGTGCCCTTGAAGACAGGCGTGCCGCGCATGATCTCCGGGTCGCTCACGACCATTTCCTCCATATGCGCGAGTTGCTTCAACTGGCCTTCGACCTTGCGGCGGGCGCCCCCGCATTCAACCAAAAGCACTTTTCCGTTCCCGATTGCCAGCATTTCCATGTTCGGCGAATGCTGAATCGATTCCGCGATTTCTCGCCGGGTCCCAACAGGCAACAGTCGCAGGCCCTCCGCTTCAAGTTGCAGATAGATCAACTGCTCCTTTGTGAGCAGCCGCCGGATGCTTCCACGTGATCGGGCAGACCGAGGACGTATCAGGCGACTATCAATTGCTCTATGAACCGCGGCCAGGGGCAAGCCTGTTATGGCGGCGGCTTGAGCGGGAGTGAAGGCTTTGCATGGTTTAATTCCACTCCGATCGGAGAAGAATTAATGTCATACCCGACCCGGGCAATTCACATGCAGGAGGTCACAGGTTCGAGTCCTGTCGCGCCCACGATTCGTTTTCAAGAGCTTCGGCGTGTAGCAATCCGCCCAAACTGCTTTCGCTTCGCGAAAACGTAAGTGAGATCTGTCAGTATCTTTGCCGGCACATTATCGCGGCAGCACCACAAGCTTCTCTCCCGGGATCTTCTCATATGTCGCTTGATCGATGTTCAGATGCGCCATCACGAGCTCGGGCGGCGTATGCGACAGCCATTCGGAAAGCGAAAGATCTTGAAAACGGCTCGACCGGAACACTTCGATATACCGGAGGTCCTGGTCGCCGGTGTTATCGATGTAATGCGGCAGGGTCTTTTCTGAATGTAACCTACGTCGCCGGCTTCGAAATCCATGGTGCGCGCCCGGGCGCCGGTACCAAGCACCGTCATTCGGGCCTTGCCGCTGATGTAGTACTGCCATTCGTCCGCATTCTGATGCCAATGAAGCTCGCGCATGCCGCCTGGGTGGACAGTTACGATCGCGACGGCGACGGTGGTCGATACCTTGAACGTGCTCGAATCGACAATCCGGACCTCTCCGCCTTTCGTCATCTTCGCGGGGCGCTGCTCCCCGGGACGAAAAGAGAAATCCGCTGGACGACGGACCGAGCGTTCCGGCCGCCCGTCTCCTGGTCCGAAGTGAGCGGCCCGGGCACTGGCGCCTGAAAAATGAAAAGCTCGTCGTTCGGAACTCCCGCCAGCGCGCTTGGATCCATGCCGAAATTTTTCGACATGATCTCGCGCGGCGTGTGCGCCATGACGTCCGATAGCAGCACGGTTTCGTACTCGGAGAAATGGCCGTCGTCGAACACCAGCAGAACTCAGCGCCATCGGGCCCAAGGCCCTGGATTGAGTGAGGGATGCCGGTCGGGAAATACCAGAGGTCGCCTTCGAACACGTCGCGCACGAAGCTGCGGCCTTCCGCATCGATCGCCGTGATCCTCGCGGCGCCGTAAAGCATGATGGACCATTCGGCGGCCTTGTGCCAGTGCAGTTCGCGGATGCCGCCGGCCTCCAGCCGCATATTGACGCCCGCGAGTTCCTTTGCGATCGGAAGTTCCCGGGCGGTGACCTCGCGCGACCATCCGCCTTTATAGACCCGCTTGTTCGCCAGCGAGAACGGATACTTGAAGACCGGCATGCTGCCGGTATCGGAAAGCGGCGGAACGCCGGAATCCGGGTTGGCCGCGTCGAGTTCCCGATTCGTAGGGCCGGGAGCGCTGATCGTTGTTCGTTCTGCCGGTCCTCGACCTCCTGGAACTTTGTCCATTGCCTTCATCCTTTAGCTCACTTAGTCAGACGGCGCATCAGCAGCGCCGTGCAAGCGCGGACCGCGAGCCGCCGCGGCAGCCGCCATCCGGTCTTCCATGGCCGCGACGCTGGCTTTCGCGTCGATGGGCGAGCCCGGCGTTCCGTGCGGCAACGCCATGGCCATAACCTCCGCAAGATGCATCGCGCCGGCCGATCGCGTCGCTTGAGCGATCTGCTCGCGGCAACTGAACCCGTCGGCGATCGACCAGAGTTTCCGGCGGGTGCGCTGCGAACCCGCGGCAGCAGCACGTGCTCGCCGACTTTCATCGAAACATCGTAATGCCCGCGCTCGAAGCCGAACGATCCCGCCATGCCGCAGCAGCCGGAATCGAGCAGACTCGGCTTCACGCCCATCGCGCCGCAGGATCTCCGTGGGTCGGCTTCATGCCCATCAGCGCTTTCTGATGACAATGGCCGTGCACGATCGCGCTTGCGTTCCAGCCTGGGCGGACGATACTCGATCCGCTCGCAGATACTCGTCGAAACAGAAACGCCTGCTGCGAAAGACGCTGGGCCGCGCTGGTGATCCGGAAACAGGCTCAGCATCTCATCGCGGAAAACGGCGGCGCAGCTCGGCTCCAGAAAAACAACCGGCGTTCCGGCATCGATCTCCGGTCCGAGCGCTTCGCAGGATCTCCTCGAGCCATCGCTTCGCCTGTCGGCAGCATGCCGTAGTCGTAGAGCGGACGGCCGCAGCAGAGGACGCGGCCGGGAATCGCGACCTCGCATCCGGCATCCTCCAGCACCTCCACGGCCGCCTGCGCGGTATGCGGCAGAAAGTAGTTGTTGAAGGTGTCCGGCCAGAGCAGAACCCGCGTACCGCCTGAATTCCTCGTTGTCGCGCCGCGCAAACCAGGAGCGGAAGGTCTGCGGCGCGAACGACGGGATCTCGCGTTTCTGCGAAATACCCGCCGCGAATTTCGCGATCTGGCCCAGCACCGGCGCATGCGACAGGAAATTGGCGAGCGCCGGAGCGCGGGAGGCAATGCGCGCCCAGTTCGCCACCAGCCCCATGGCGTAGGCCTGACGCGGCCGGATGCGGCCTTCGTAATAATGCGCCAGGAACTCCGCTTTGTAGGTGGCCATGTCCACCGAAACCGGGCAATCGCTCTTGCAGCCTTTGCAGGCCAGGCACAGGTCCAGCGATTCCTTCACGTGCTCGTCGCGCCAGCCGTCGGCGATCACATCGCCGCGCATCATTTCGAACAGCAGGTGCGCGCGGCCGCGCGTGGTGTGCATCTCTTCGCGCGTGGCCTTGAAACTGGGGCACATGGTGCCGCCATCGAGACGCGCGGCATTTGCCGACGCCGAAACAGCGCTCCGTCGCGGCGGCGAAGCTGCCGTTATCGTCCGGAAATTGAAAGTACGTCTCAACGCGCCGCGGGCTGATAATCGGGACCGGCGCGCAGATTCTGGTCCAGCGCGGTAAGGATCGACCACCTTGCCCGGATTCATCTTCCATTGCGGATCCCAGATGGACTTGAACTCGCGGAACGCCTGCACCAGATTCGTTGCCGAACATTTTCGGCAGCAGCTCGGCGCGGGCCTGGCCATCGCCGTGTTCGCCGGAAAGCGAGCCGCCGTAGCGCACCACCAGGTCCGCGGCCTCTTCCATGAAGTTGCGATATGTGCGCACGCCTTCCGGAGTCTTCAGGTCGAAGGTGATGCGGCAGTGGACGCAGCCATCGCCGAAGTGGCCGAAAATCGTCCAGCGGTAATGGTATTTGCGCAGCAGCTTGTCGAAATCGCGGAGGTAATTTCCGAGGACTTCCGGCGCCACCGCGGCATCTTCCCAGGAAGGCCACGCGTCCTCGACATGCGGCACGCGGCTGGCGCCCACGCCGGCTTCGCGAATATGCCAGATCTCATGCTGCTCGGCGGGATCGTCGATCACCTTCATCCCGGCGTGGCCCTGCAGACTGCGCTTCGATTTCACTCGCGCGCCTCGCGCGCGCGGCCGCGCGCTTCCTCCGCGCGTTTCGCCGCCGAATTCCGCGATCAGCCATGTGTCGCCTTCGCGGAAGCAATTTCGCGCCGGGAACGGCTTTCCCTTTGCGCTTCATGTTTTCGATGACGTGCGCCTGAAAAGCTTCGAGCGCGATGCGGTCCATACTTCCGGATGGGCGCGGCGTTATCGCCGGCGCGAAACAGATCCGGGTAGCCGATGACCAGCAGGGCGCGATGCGGCGGGCTGTGCATCAGCCGCGCTGTGGCCCCAAGCACGATCGACGCAGGTGCTCTCGGACCCACCAGCGCGCGCGCCACGTTGAAATCCGTTTTCCGGCAGCAGTTGATCGAGGTTGTAGCCGGAAACGCGCCGCGGAATGCGCGGATAGCGCTCGCGCACCAGCGCGGCATAGCGGTCGCGCAGATCGCGAAGCTTGCGATAGATCTCGCCGCGCCGGCCGCCCTCCGCGATGATTCGATCGAGTTCCGCGTCGCTGGTGCGGCCGACTCGCATCCGCAGCCCGTCGTAGGTGAGGATGTCGAGTTCCTCGATGTTATCGACGGTCTTGCCGCCCATTACCGAGTGCGCGCCGCAGGAGTTGTTGCCGATCATGCCGCCGAGGGTGCAGTACTGGTGCGTAGCGGGATCGGGAGCGAAGGTGAGGTGATGGCGCTCCGCGGCGCCTTGTTCAGATCGTCGCGGATAATGCCCGGCTCCATCCGCGCGGACTTTGCCTTGCGGATCGAGCGCGAGCAGCCGGTTGAGGTATTTCGAAAAATCGATCACCACCGCAACGTTGCAGGTCTGCCCGGCAAGGCTGGTGCCGCAGCCGCGGCCGAGAATGGGAATGCCGCGCTTGCGGCACTCCTCCACCGTGGCGATCACGTCCTCGATGGTCCTGGGAATCACGACGCCGATCGGCGGCTGCCGGTAAATAGAAAGATCCGTCGCGTAGAGCGCGCGCGATCCCGCATCGAAACGGACCTCCCCTTCAATCCGCTTCCGTAACGCTGCGGCCAGATCGCCCGCATTTGCCGACACGACCTCCGGCGGCGGCGCCGGCCCTTGTCCCAATTGATTTACCGAAAGGATATCGCTTCCCGTCATAATGATTACTTCCGATCTTTAATGCAGCCTCTTACAAGCTAAGCCTCCGTTGCTGCTGGAACGACGCTCGGGCATCGCGCGCGGAAGCGTTGCCGATGTAGTGTACGGCCAGGCGAAGGCACAGAGAGCCGGCGATTCCGAGCAACCCGGCGATAGCGCCTCCTTTGCGGCGCCGGCCAATCAACAAGGACGCGGCGAGGCTGGCGGCAGTCAGTCCCGTTGCGGCATTCCATAGAACAGCGGCGCCGCCTCGCTGCAGAGGTTCTCCAATCTTCGGAATCTCCGAAGCGGACTGATGCACCTTTCTGGTAGCGGCGATTTCCGCAATCCGCCCCGCGGTTCCAAATATCCTCGTAACCGCGCGCGCTCCCTCATCCTGTGAAATGACATCGATGAGCGAGGCGGCGGCCGACGCACTCGAGGCCATGAACATCACCGGAACCCATCGCGCGAGTCTCCTGCCATATCGGAATGGCTGAGTTCGCGACGAGTACTCCTGTATATCCAGCCAGCACCGCGCCGAATATGCCCGAGAGATATCCCGTTGCTTCCCCGATCATCCCCAAAGTCCCCTACGGTTTACCAGCAGCCCCGTGGCGATGGCAGTGGGAGCCGCCCCGGCGAGAATCCAAACCCCCATATTCATGGGTGAGGCCGGGCGGAACACGCGCATCATATATAGGAATCGCGATGGACGCCCAAGATCGTGAATCAGAAAAGCGGCTCCGGCCGTGGATCCGGCGATGCCGATCCAGTGGCAGATGGCCGAGAGCCGCCGCAGCGGATGGCGGCCCCGCGGCGAGACAAGCTGGATCGCCGCTCCCAGCGTCAGCGCGGCCCCCGCCGTCCCGCCGAGGAAATAGTAAATAGGAATGTCAATGCTCCACACGGACTGCTTGAGCATCGGCCGCTCGTAATAGGTCGTGTCGCCAGTTACCTGAGGGGCCTGCTCCCATACCTGCGGCGCAGAAGCGGTCAGATGCTCGTCTTGCCCTTTGGACCTCCTGCTGCGCGGCCTCGCCGTCGAGGGTTGCGATCCCTGTGTCAATATCGCGTCCATCGGTTGTCACCGGATCGTTGGTATCCGCATAGCGAACATGTCCGTCAGATTTAATGTTCATGAGTGTGATCTCATAGCCGCGAACGCGGAGCCGACCGCTACCGCAACCATGCCCAAACCAGCCAAAGCGAATGACGTCCAGGCTGGCTTAACTGTCTTTGCCGGCGCCACGGGATCGGGCGGCAGATTGTAAGCTTCGGGTTTATCGACCAGCAGAAAGAATGCGTTCAGCCCTTCGGTCCCGGGCTGACTGGCGGCATCGGCGCCATATAGATACGCCTCCTGCATCCCTTGTTCGTGCAGTCGCTCGACGCGCGCGCGCGCGGTCTCACGCAATTGCTCCAGGTCGCCGAACTTGATGGAATCCGTCGGGCATGCCTTGGCGCACGCAGGCTCCATATCGTCCTTCAGCCGGTCGTAGCAGAGCGTGCATTTCCACGCCCGGCCATCGTCCTCGCGGCGGTCGATCACGCCGAACGGGCAATTGATCACGCAATATCCGCAGCCGTTGCAGATATCCGGCTGCACGTAGACGCTATCGAATTCGGTGCGGATGATCGCGCCAGTCGGGCAGCTTTCGAGGCATCCGGCGCGAACGCAATGTTTGCAGACGTCGGAAGAAAAGAGCCATGAGAATGCGCCCGCATCCTGAGTCGAAAGCGCCACGGGCCGCTCGATAAACGCGACGTGCCGCCACGTGGAGGCGCCCAGCGCGACGGTATTGTCGTAGGACATGCCGGTGAAGATCAGGCCGTCGTCAGGCAACTGATTCCACTGCTTGCAGGCCACTTCGCAGGCTTTGCATCCGATACACAGAGTGGTATCGGTGAAGAATCCTTTGCGCCGCGACGATTGCTGGTGTCCTCCTGCGCGCGCTTTGCGCTCTAGCTGCGCTGGCCTGCGCCGCTGTGAGGGTAGCTCCATTTACGTGTGGCCCTCCTTTACCTGCTCGGTTTTGTAGCCGTGTCCGGTTTCGGGCCGATGACGCGCGGGCGGAAGGTCGCGGTCCTGCTCACGCGACGGCAGTTCCGGGACCAGCGGACCGCTTGTGGCGTGGCGCCGCTCCCGGCTTCGCCGGCCAGCCTCGATGGTTACGGAAATCGCCTTCGTCTCCATGATGGAAACGTTGGGATCGGCGACGAACGGAAATAATTCATTGGGACAGTCGCCCCGCACCAGCCCTTTGCTGGACCAGTGGTACGGCATCCCGATCTGGTGCACCGTCCGGCCGTTCAGCCGCAGCGGCCGAAGGCGTTGCGTGACCAGCACGCGCGCCTCGATTTCGCCGCGCGCGCTGCGGATGGTAGCCCAGCCGCCGTTCTTCAGCCCGACTTCGGCGGCCAGTTCGGGCGATACCTCGCAGAAAGCTTCGGGCTGCAACTCCGATAGCCACGTCAGCCAACGCGACATGCCGCCCGCCGTGTGATGCTCCGTCAGGCGATAAGTCGTCAGCAGATACGGGAAACCGCGGATCGTCATACGGCTGGTGATATGGATTGTCCTCCGGCCGCATCCACTCCATACGCGCGGGATTGCACTGCTGGCCGTACAGCGGATTCCGGATCAGCGATTCCTGCGGTTCGTAATGCGCGGGCAGCGGGCCATCCTGCAGGCCGCTCGGAACGAAGATCCAGCCCTTGCCGTCCGACTGCATGATGAACGGATCTGACGCCGGAGATCGTCTCTTTGCCGCGCGGCGTCCTTCGGCGGGCCGGTAGGACGGCGGCTTGTGGACAAAGTCCGGCTCGTCGTGCCCGGTCCATTTCTGTTTGGCTTCGTCCCACCAGACGTATGCCTTGCGCTCCGACCACGGCTTGCCCTCGGGATCGGCCGACGCGCGGTTGTAAAGCATGCGGCGGTTGTGCGGCCATGCCCAAGCCCATTCGGGCGCCACCCAGTTCTGCTCCCAGTGCGGCTTTCGGCGGGCGGTCTGATTGACTCCGTCTTTGTAGCATCCCGAGTAGATCCAGCAGCCGCACGCGGTCGAGCCATCGTCTTTCAGAGATCGGTGAACCCGTCCACCAGCTTTCGGTCGGCAACCGTATAGCCGTTGATCTCTTGCAGTACCGCTTCGGCATCCGGCTCCCCAGCTAGGGCCCTTCGTCGGATAGTCCCACGTGAGGTCCAGGATCGGCCGGTCCTTCGGATCCGTCGGATCCGGCGTAAAGTGTTCTTCAGGCGCTGCCCGAGCTTGAAGACGAAATCCAGCTCGCTGCGGCAATCGCCGGGCGGCTCGATCGCCTTGTGGTGCCATTGCAGCAACCGCTGAGTATTGGTGAAGCTGCCGTCTTTTTCGGTGTGGGCCGCCGCCGGGAAGAAGAACACCTCGGTTCCGATGTCTTCCGGCCGCACTTCGCCGCGCTCGATCTCCGGCGCCTCCCGCCAGAACTCGGCGGTCTCGGTGAGCTGAAAATCGCGCACCACCAGCCATTCCAGCGCCCTCAGTCCTTTGCGCTGCAGAGGCCCGTTCACCGTTCCTACTACCGGGTTCTCGCCCATCACGAAATATCCCTTCACAACGCCATCCGCCATATCGGCCACCGTGTTCATGTGCGAGTGATCGCCGGTGATCGCGGGAAGGTGCTTGAAGCAGAAATCGTTCTCCGGAGTCGCCGCCTCGCCGTACCACGCTTTGAGCAGCGAGACCGAGTACTTCCGAAATTCACCCCACCATCCGGAAGGCGATTCGTTCAGCTCGTTATATGTCTTGAGATCGCTGGTCGTGCTTTGCCCGCGGCATCGGGAGATATCCGGGCAGCAGATTGTACAGCGTCGGGATATCGGTCGATCCCTGAATGGAGGCGTGGCCGCGCAGCGCCATAATGCCTCCGCCCGGCCGGCCCATGTTGCCCAGCAGAAATTGAATGATGCAGGCCGTCCGGATGTACTGCACCCCGACCGTGTGCTGCGTCCATCCCACCGCATAGCAGAATGCGGAGGTGCGTTCGCGCCCTGAGTTGCTGCACAGGGTTTCGGCCACCTTCGTGAGCAGCCGGGCAGGAACGCCGCAGGTCTTCTCGACCATCTCGGGCGTGTACCGCTGGAAATGGCGCTTCAGCACCTGAAACACGCATCGCGGATGCTGCAGTGTGGGATCGGTCTTTTCGGCTTGGATTGGATCCTTCTGCTCTTTGCCCGCTCCGGATGCGCTCTCGCGCGCGCCGGCGGCGGCCTGCGGTTCCACGCCTTCGTACTTCCACTTCGTTGCCTGGTATTGGCCCTTCTCCGGTTCCCATCCGCCGAACAAGCCGTCGTGCTCTTCCGCGTCCTCGAAATCTTCGGTGAGGATAGCGGCGGCATTGGTGTAGTTGACGACGTAGTCCTTGAAGTAACGTTCGTGTTCGAGGATGTAGTGAATGATGCCGCCGAGGAACGCAATATCGCTTCCCGCGCGTATTCGGCACATGAATGTCCGCCACGGCGCTGGTGCGCGTGAATCGCGGGTCTACATGGATTATGGTGGCGCCCCGCTCCTTCGCCTTCATCACCCAGCGGAAACCCGACCGGGTGGCACTCCGCCATGTTCGATCCCTGGATCACGATGCAGTCCGCGTTCTGCAGATCCTGCTGAAACGTGGTCGCGCCGCCTCTGCCGAACGATGTCCCCAAACTGGGGACGGTGGAGGAGTGTCAAATACGGGCCTGATTTTCTATCTGGACGATACCCAGTGACGTGAACAGTTTCTTGATTAGATAGTTCTCTTCGTTGTCCAGAGTCGCGCCGCCGAGATGCGCGATGGCCATGGTCCGGCGAGTCTCATGTCCCTCCTCGGTGGCGCGCTCCCAATGAGTGTCGCGTGTTTTCTTGATTCGCTCCGCGACCATCTCCATGGCCCGCTCCAGCGGGATCCGCTCCCATTCCGTGCCATGCGGCCGGCGGTACAGAACGTGGTGAACGCGATGGGAACCGGTGACCAGCTGAAACGTAGCGGCGCCTTTCGGACAGAGACAGCCATTCGATATCGGAGAGCGCGGATCGCCTTCGATGTCGATTATTTTTTCGTTCTTGACGTACACCAACTGCCCGCAACCCACTCCGCAGTATGGGCACACGGATGACACTACCTTGTCGGCTGTCGATGTGCGCGGCGCGAGCGTTTCGCTCCGCTGGGAATACGAAATCGCCCCGAATCCATTTAAATCGCGATCTCTGATTTGGTTCCAGAGAGGCCACGCGCGGGAATCCTTGGAATTTGAGAGCATAGCTGCATCGTAGCGCGCACATCCGCGCGGCATCTGTGAGTTCCCGATCATCGAAACCGAGGAAAGCGCAGAGTTTGTATTTCCGTTAACGGCGGTGGCTATTCCGTCCGATGTGCTGCTAATGTGGTAATTCTGAGGAGTGCCACTGACCCCAGACGACCGGGCGTTTCTGAAGGGTCTCTATCAGAGTCTGGATGACAGACCATTAAAGCCAGGTGATCCTCTCTACCAGCATGTATATGAGCACCCTGGCTGCGAAGATCCGGTGAAAGAGCTTGAGCGCCGCATCGAGTATGCAGATGCAGAAAGCCTCAGTCTGTTTTCGGGGTTCCGCGGCTCGGGAAAGACAACGGAGCTATACCGTCTTCGCAAGCGGTTCGAGGATACGGGCGCCACGGTATTGTACGCGGACGCTTTGGAGTATGTAAACCCGGCATCGCCGATCGAAATCGCCGATCTGCTGATCGTTCTGGCCGGCGCCTTCAGCGATGCGGTGATAGGCGCAGGGATCGACATTTCGGCCGACAACTACTGGGCCCGGTTGCGTAACTCGCTGACCAAGACCGATGTCGGAGTTAAGGAGCTTGGCTTAAAGGCAGGCGCCGAAGGGGCCGGCGTCGATCTGAAGCTCGAATTTCGCACCTCGCCTCTGTTCCGGCAGCGACTCTCGAAGCACATGAGCGGGCGCATCGGCGAGTTACGAGGCGAGGTGCTACAGTTCTTCGAGGACGGTATCAAGGCTGTGCGCAAGGCCCGCGGCGACGATGCGAAGGTCGTGTTCCTATTCGACTCGCTGGAACAGATTCGTGGTTCGCTCTCCAATGAGCGTGAGGTAACACATAGCGTCGAAGTGCTCTTCTCGACCCATCTCAAGTTGCTTGAAATCCCTTACGTTCACGTAGTCTACACGGTACCGCCTTGGCTCAAGTTCGTCCTGAAGGGCGTGAGTATGATTGTGTTGCCCTGCCTGCGCCTTTGGAACAATGATTCTAACCGATCCGAATGCGGTCCCGGCGCCTCCGCATTACGCTCCCTGGTGACGAAACGTTTTAGCGAAGCAGGTCTTCGACGGTTCTTTGGTCATGCCGCGCTTGCGCGCACCGACAAGCTGATCGCGCTTTCGGGCGGTCATTTCCGCGACCTTCTGCTCTTGCTTCGCGAGACCGTGCTTCGTACGGATGCGCTACCGACGCCAGAGGAAGCGATCGAACGCGCTATTGTCCGCGTGCAGAGCAATTTCCTTCCCATTTCCATTGAAGATGCAAAGTGGCTAGCCGATATCGAGCGTGAGCGGGTTACTTTGTTAAAGACGACCGACCCGGTCGAGGTCAATCGCCTGACGCGCTTCCTGGACACTCACGTGGTCTTATACCTCAAGAACGGCTCGGAGTGGTACGACATTCATCCCCTGGTGCGCGATGAGGTCAAAGCGATCGTTGCCAAAGCAGCGGCAGTTGAAACGACGTGACAGATTCTTCCACGTTCGCAGGCCGATACAATCTTGACGCCTCGCCCGATTGGCAGGCGCTGCTCAACCACTTCGCTTTGAACGAAGGGTTCGCGTTCATCGTGCTACTGGTTCCGAATGAGGAAGGCGGCGTAGTTTGCCGGAATGCGCTTGCCAGGCGACTTGGGGCTTCGGGTCGAGAATTACTCGAATTGGATACTTCGCAGGATCGCCTAAAGGAAATCGCGGATGCCCTGCTGTTCACCGAAGCGCGCCCGGAAACCGGCGCGGTATGGGTTTCGCGGGTCGTTTCGGAAGGCGCGCAGGACTATCGCGAATGGCGGGAAGCGTGGCGTCGCGGCGTTGCCACGCTGAATCAGCACCGCAATCCCTTTCGCCGCAAGTGGAGCGTGCCGGTTGTTTTTGTGGGAGCTCCGTGGTTGCAGGAAGTTTTGCGGGAGAATGCGCCGGACCTGTGGTCGGTCAGAACGCAGGTGGCTTGGGTGGAACCTGAGGCGCCGGCTGCGGAGGCTCCCGTTGCCCAGATTTCCGGCCGGGCTCCTCGCCGGGGGCCCGACCCCGAGATGGCGCTGGCCGAAGCGGAGCGTTTGCGTGGAAAGAAAGGGTCGGAGTTGGCATTGGCGCGTCTGCTGTATCGCGCGGGATTGGGCTTTGCTTCCCGTTATCAATGGCGCGATGCGGTGCGGGCATTTCGGGAGTCGTTGCAGATCCGGCAGGCGGGCGCCGGCGATCAAGACCTAGCCGATACCGATTTTCAGTTGGGAAGGGTGCTCACATGGACGTTGGACTACAAGGCGTCCTCAGCCCATCTGCGTGAAGCCATGCGTCTTTACCGGCAAATGGGGTCCGTGGCGGGCGAGGCCGATTGCGTCCAGAGCCTGGGGGATATCGCGTTGCGGCGATCGGATCACGTGGAGGCGCGGCGGCGGTATGAGGAAGCGCTGCCGCTGTATCGGCAGGTGGGGGACGCGCTGGGAGAGGCTAATTGTATTCGGAGCCTGGGGGATATCGCGTTGCGGCGATCGGATTACGTGGAGGCGCGGCGGCGGTATGAGGAGGCGCTACCGCTGTACCGGCAAATGGGGGACGTGCTGGGCGAAGCCGATTGCATCAAGAGCCTGGGGGATATCTCGCTGCGGCGATCGGATTACGTGGACGCGCGGCGCCGGTATGAGGAGGCGCTGCCGCTCTATCGAGGGGTTGAGGACGTGCTGGGCGCAGCCAATTGCATCCGGGGCCTGGGAAATATCGCGCTCGAACGGTCAAGCCACGAGGAGGCACGGCGGCGGTATGAGGAAGCGATACCGCTGTATCGGCAGGTTGGCGATCTGCTGGGCGAAGCCAATTGTATCCGGAGCCTGGGAAATATCGCGCTCGAACGGTCAAACTACGAGGAGGCGCGGCGGTGTTATGAGGACGTGATGCCGCTGTATCGGCAGGTTGGGGACGTGCTGGGCGAGGCTAATTGCATCCGGCGCCTGGGAGAGATCGCCTTGCGGCGCTCCGATGATGTGGAGGCGCGGCGCCGATATGAGGAGGCAATGCCGCTGTATCGGCAGGTGGGGGACGCGCTGGGAGAGGCTAATTGTATTCGGAGCCTGGGGGATATCGCGTTGCGGCGATCGGATCACGTAGAGGCGCGGCGGCGGTATGAAGAAGCGTTGCCGCTCTATCGCAAGGTGGGATCCGTCCTGGGTGAAGCCAATTGTATGCAAGGCCTGGGAGATATCGCCCTCGCGCAATCGGACTGTGAGTCCGGGAAGGAATCTTGCGAGCAGGCGCTCCATCTCTACGAACGAATCCCCGAGCCGTTCTCCATCGGCCGCACCCACCAGCGTCTCGCCCGCCTCGCCGCCACCACTGAAGAACGCGACCGCCATCTCCAGGCCGCGCGTGCCGCCTGGCTGAGCATCGACCGCCCCGACCTTAGTCAAAGAAATCGACGAGGAATTCACTCCATCCCCGGCGCGCTAATCGCCGCCTGAACCTTCCGTCATCCATAACAGAGTAAAATAGGAATCGGGAGTTCCCCGCCTGAACGAGACCCTTTCATGATTGTTGATTCCGTACTGGCCAAAATCTTCGGAACCAAGAACGAGCGCGAGATCAAAGCTCTGCGGCCCACGGTGGCCGCTATTAACGATCTCGAACCCGCCATTCGCCAGCTTTCCGATATCGACTTGGCCGCCAAGACGATCGAATTCAAAGAACGGCTCGCGCAAGGCGCCACGCTGGACGATCGTTCTGATCGAAGCCTTCGCCGTAGTGCGCGAGGCCGGCCGCCGCGCCGTCAACATGCGCCATTTCGATGTGCAGTTGATCGGCGGCATGGTGCTGCACAAAGGCAAAATCGCCGAAATGAAGACCGGCGAAGGCAAGACGCTGGTCGCCACGCTGCCCACCTATTTGAATGCGCTCGAAGGCAAGGGCGTACACGTGGTCACCGTCAACGATTACCTGGCCAAGCGCGATTCCGAATGGATGGGCCGCATCTACAAAGCTCTGGGCATGCGCGTGGGCGTGATTGTCCACGACCTGGACGACCAGGAGCGCAAGGACGCTTACGCCGCCGATATCACCTACGGCACCAACAACGAATTCGGCTTCGATTACCTGCGCGACAACATGAAGTTCCAACTGCGAGGATTGCGTTCAGCGCGCTCACAATTTCGCCATTGTGGACGAAGTCGATTCGATTTTGATCGACGAAGCGCGCACGCCGCTGATTATTTCGGGACCCAGCGAGGAATCCACCGACAAGTATTACAAAATCAACCGCATCATTCCGAAACTGGTGCGCGGCGAAGTCATCGAAGGCCGCGAGCCGGGCGAGAAGTACACCACCGGCGATTACACCATCGACGAAAAGCACAAGTCCGCGGCGCTCACCGAAGAGGGCGTAGGGCAAGGTGGAAAAGCTGCTCGGCCTGGCCAATCTCTACGACCCCACCAATATCGAGTTCAATCACCACGTGCAGCAGGCGCTGCGTGCGCACGTGCTCTATCAGCGCGACCGCGAATACGTCGTGCGCGACGGCGACGAAGGACCGGAAGTGATCATCGTCGACGAATTCACCGGCCGTCTGATGCCCGGCCGCCGATGGAGCGACGGTCTGCATCAGGCCGTAGAGGCCAAGGAAGGCGTGCGTATCCAGCGCGAGAATCAGACGCTGGCCACGATCACGTTCCAGAACTACTTCCGCATGTACAAAAAGCTGGCGGGGATGACAGGTACGGCGGAAACCGAAGCGTCGGAATTCGAAAAAATCTACAAACTGGAAGTGACCGTAGTCCCCACCAATCGGCCGATGATCCGCAAGGAATTCACCGACATCGTTTACCGCACCGAGGAAGAGAAGTTCCGCAACGCGGCCAAAGAGATCAAGACCATGCATGAGACCGGCCAGCCGATTCTGGTAGGCACTATTTCGGTCGAGAAATCCGAGCGGCTGGGCGGAATTTTGAAGCGCATGGGCGTACGGCACGAAGTGCTGAACGCCAAGAATCACGAGCGCGAAGCCTCGATTGTGGCGCAGGCGGGCCGCAAAGGCATGGTGACCGTTTCCACCAACATGGCCGGCCGCGGTACCGATATTCTGCTCGGCGGCAATCCGGAATTCATGGCCAAGGACGCCTGCCTCAGAGAGAAAGTCGCCGAGCGCCTGCCGGAGAATCAGGAACAGTACATCGCCGACGAGCACTTCTACTACTTCACGCACCACGATCAGTTCTATCGCGTGCGGCGCGATAAGTGGGACGAGCTATTCAACGGCTTCAAAGAGGAGACCGACAGGGAGCACGACGAAGTGGCCGCGCTGGGGGGCTTGCACATTCTGGGTACCGAGCGCCACGATTCCCGCCGTATCGACAACCAGCTTCGCGGACGCGCCGGCCGCCAGGGCGACCCCGGCAGCTCGCGTTTCTACCTCTCGCTGCAAGACGACCTGATGCGCATTTTCGGCGGCGAGCGCATGCAGAACCTGATGCTGCGCCTGGGCATGGAAGAGGACGTACCCATTGAGTCGGGCCTGATCACTAAGCGCATCGCCAAGGCCCAGGAGGCCGTGGAAGCGCAGAATTTCGAAGCTCGCAAACATCTGCTCGAATACGACGACGTCAACAACAAGCAGCGTCAGGCGGTTTATGGATTGCGCCGCCAGTTGCTCGAAGGCGTCGAGCAGAAGGGGCGCATTCTCGACATGGTGCGCGGCATCGTCGAGCAGTTCGTCGACGCGCGCTGCCCGGAAGAGAAGCACCCGGATACCTGGGATCTGGCCACGTTGCGCAACGATATCCTCAGTTCATTCGGCGTAAAGATCGACTTGGCGGATCTGGGCGGCCTGACGCGCGTCGAAATTACCGATGCCATCTATGATCGTTTGGAGCGGAAATATCTGGAAAAGGAAGAGCTGGTCGGCCCGGATGTAATGCGCCAGACCGAGCGCATTGTGATGCTGCAGGTGATCGACAATCAGTGGAAAGACCACCTGCTGTCGATGGACGAATTAAAGCAGGGCATCGGCAACCGCGCCTATGCGCAAAAGGATCCGCTGGTCGAGTACAAGAAGGAATCCTACGAGCTGTTCACGGCCATGATGGACCGCATCGAGGACGAGACGGTCCGCTATCTATACTTCCTGCAAGTGAACATGAATGCGCCGCCTCCATCCGGGCCTTATCCGGAGATGGAAGAAGAGGAAGACGAGCAGAGTCCCGCGATGCTCGAAGAGCCCAGGAACAATGAGCCGAGCGAGCACCAGCGGCAAGCGGCCAAGGCGACCATCGAGGATTTCACCAAAAACATTCAGCGGAAAAAGGAAAAGGAGCTGGAGGCGCTGCACTTCGGTGGGGATGGAACCACCGCCACCAAAACTGTGAACGGCGGGCAAAAAGTCGGACGCAACGACCCTTGCCCATGCGGCAGCGGGAAAAAGTACAAGAAATGCCACGGGGCGGCATAGCGCTTGATGCTCGATCCGTAGCAAGGTCGCTCGCCTGATTTTACTCGCGCTAATGACCTGCCCCGCAGGCAGTCAGGCCCAAGCCCCCACAGCTCAATTGCCCGGCAGTTTCCCGACCCCGCCAGCCGCTACGCACCGGCGCCCGCCTCGAAGTAGCTACACTATCTTCATGCGTCGAAAATTCGTTCTGCTGTTCACCTTAGTGGCGGCCTGCGCTCTGGCGCAGAGCCGCGTCTACGAGCTCCGCACCTATCACTGCAACGAGGGCAAACTCGAAACCCTCAAAGCTCGTTTCCGCGATCACACCATCGAGATCTTCAAACGCCACGGCATCGAGAGCATCGGCTATTGGACGCCGCAGGACCCGGAGACTTCGAAGAACACGCTGATCTACCTGATTGTCCATCCCAGCCGGGCCGCGGCCGATAAGAACTGGGCCGAGTTCATGAACGATCCGGAATGGAAAAAGGTCGCCGCGGATTCCGAGAAGAATGGCAAGCTGGTACAGAAAGTCGACCGAGTTTTTCTAGACCCCACGGATTTTTCGCCCCTGAAATAACGTGGAAAACAACCTGGACGCCGCGCGTACGGCGCACATGCGCCTGCTGGTCGATCAGCTCCACGCGCTCGAAGAGCGCCTGCGCGAAGGCGGCGGCCCGGCGCGCATCGCGAAGCAGCATGCCGCCGGTAAGATGACCGCGCGCGAACGCATCGCGGCGCTGCTCGACCCCGGCGCGTTCTTCGTCGAAATCGGCCTGCTGATCGCGTACGACCGTTATGATGGTCAGGCCCCGGCCGCAGGCGTAGTCACGGGTCTGGGCCGCATCGAAGGACGTCCCGCCGTGATCGTCGCCAACGACGCCACGGTCAAGGCCGGCGCGTGGTGGCCCGAGACGATCACCAAAATTTTGCGTGCGCAGGAAATCGCCATGCGCAACAAATTGCCCATCGTGTATCTGGTGGATTCCGCGGGCGTGAACCTTCCTTATCAGGACGGCATTTTCCCGGGCCAATATGGCGCCGGCCGCATCTTCTATTACAACTCCATCATGCGCCGCCGCTTGCGCATTCCGCAGATCGCCGCCGTGATGGGCCCTTGCATCGCCGGCGGCGCGTATCTACCCGCGCTGAGCGACGTCATCGTCATGGTGGAGGGCGTCAGCTTCATGGGGCTGGGCGGTCCCAACCTGGTCAAAGGCGCCACCGGACAGGCGATCGAAGCCGAACCGCTGGGTGGCGCGCATCTCCACACGGCCATCAGCGGCGTAGCGCACTATATGGCCAAGGACGACGCCGATTGCGTGGCGCGCATTCGGCAGCGTATCCGCCAGTTGCCGGAAGCCCCGCCAGCCCCGTCCGATAGCGACGGCCCAGCGCGCAACCCCGCTGAAATGTACAACGTGTTGCCCTCGGATCACCGCCTGCCCTACGAAATCGAAGACGTGATTTTCCGCATTTTCGATTCGCGCGATTATGTGGAGTTTCAGCCCGAATACGCGCCCGAGATGCTCTGCGCCGATGCCCGCTTGTGTGGCCGCCCCGTCGCGATCATTGCCAACCGCCGCGGATTTCTAAAGACCGAAGGCCGCCCGCGCATCGGCGGCATCGTTTATGCGGAAAGCGCGCGCAAGGTGGCCTATTTCGTCGAGACCGCCGAGCGGTTGCGCCATCCACTGCTCTATTTGCAGGACGTCTCCGGGTTCATGGTAGGTCCCGAAGCCGAGCGCGCGGGCATCATCCGCGCCGGCGCCGAAATGGTGGAGACCATGTCTTGCGCCACTGTGCCCAAAATCGTGCTCACCCTGAACCACGCCAGCGGGGCAGGGTATTACGCCATGGCAGGTCAGGGGTTCGATCCCAACTTCACCTTCAGTTGGCCCACCGCACGCATTGGCGTGATGGAAGGCGAATCGGCCGTGCAGGCGCTCTTCGCCGCCGAGATCGAAAAGTATAAAGGCAAGCCGCTGCCGCAGGAGTTGCAGGATTCCATCGCCAAAACCCGCGCGGATTACGAGCGCTGGTTGGATGCCAAATACGCCGCCGCCCGCGGCCATTGCGATGCCGTCATCGACCCGCAGGATTCCCGCCGGATTCTCAGCTTTTCGCTCGAATGCGCCGGCGCCGGCGTATGATGAAACCAGTATGAAGCGCGATGCCTCGTTTTTCGAAGGCAAAGAGCCGGTGCTGATCTATATCGCGAAGCGGCTGAAAGAGGCGCTCCGCCTGGAGGCGGCGCTGACCCAAGCAGGCATCGATTACGGCGTGGAAGCCGACGAATATCGCGGCGGCGTGATCTTCCGCGGTGCGCGCGTAGGCGCGTTCTTTTATGTGCTGCCAGAGAGCGTCGTCATGGCGCATCAAACCATGCTGCGCGGTAATTTCAAGCCGCAGGTGGAGCAGCCGGATCAGGTCTCGTAACTTTTCTGCGCGTTTCGCGTTGGCTGGTTGTGCGATAGTCCATCACTTTCGTAGATCCTGACCCGGCGCGGGGCGCACGCATTTTGCGTGCAGGCAAGCGGAACGCGACCGCAATACTGTACCTTGGAAGTGGAGTGCAAAGGCGATGAACGATAACCATGTGATAGCCGCCGAGTTTCACCAAAGGGCCGCGCACGCCCACAACGCGGCGATGGAACATCACGGAAAGGGCGACCATCTGACTGGGCACGAATTTTCGAAAAAGGCTTTGGAACACGCCGCCAAAGCCTTCGAATTGGCGCAAGAAGCCCACCGCGAATCGGAGAGGCTCGCCCGGGAAAAGGACTCGGCCCCGAATAGGTAATAACCGAATGCAAATCGCATTCGCCTGGCTGGCTTTACTTTCCGTAGCCGCCGGATACCGGCAAGCCACGCCCGGATACCATTATCAGTTCCCGCGCGATCACTTCAGCCATCCGGAGTTCAAAACCGAGTGGTGGTATTACACCGGCAATCTGCGCGCCGCCGATGGCCATCGTTACGGATTTGAGCTGGTGTTCTTCCGCCAGGCGAAGCGGCGCGGCTTAGCCGATAATCCTTCGGCGTGGCGTATTGACGACCTGTATCTGGCGCACCTCGCGCTGACGGATATCGATCGCCAGAAGTTCCGCTACTTCGAGCGCCTGAACCGCGCTGGTCCGGGCCTTGCCGGGATCAGCTTCGAAAACGGCCGCATCTGGAACGGGAATTGGCAAGCGCTATGGGACAAGTCCACCGGCGTTCAAACCATCTCCGCGGTGGACGAGGGCATCCGTCTCACGCTGCGCCTTGCGCCGCGCACCGGCCCCATCATTCATGGCGAAAACGGCGTGAGCCAAAAAACTGAAGCCCCCGGCAATGCGTCATACTACGTCTCGTTTCCGCTGCTGGCGGCGGATGGATCGATCAATGGCTCTGCCGTCTCCGGTACGGCATGGATGGATCATGAGTGGTTCACTAACCTGCTGGACGACTCCACGCTGGGCTGGGATTGGTTCAGCGCTCAGCTCGATAACCGCACCGAGCTAATGCTCTTCCGGACTCGCGGTCGTGAGATTTACTCCGCCGGCACGTATATCGATGCCGACGGCCGCGCCAGATTTCTCAAGGGTTCCGATTTCGCTCTCCAGCCGCTTGAGTATTGGACCAGCCCCAAGAGCGGCGCGCGCTATCCGCTGCGCTGGCGTATTTCGATACCCGCATTAAAAATTGCGCTGGAATGCGCGGCGGCAATTCCCGATCAGGAGCTGGTCTCGAAAGCCGGATATGCCTCCACATACTGGGAGGGCGCGGTGCGGTACTCGGGTTCCGCCGCCGGTGTGGGATATCTTGAACTCACAGGATATGCGGGTCGCGTTCGGCTGGAATAAGCGCATGGGATAATGACTCTCATGCACCTATCTGAAGGTAAATTGAAGCGCATGCAGGCGCTCGCCAATCCTCGCGGCATCATTGCCGCCGCCGCTATGGATCAGCGCGGCAGTTTGCAAAAAGCCCTGGCAGCGGGCCGCGGCGTGGATGTGAAAGAGATCACTCCCGAAATGATGAGCGAGTTCAAAGTGGTGGTGAGCAAAGTACTCACGCCCCACGCCAGCGCCATTCTGCTCGATCCCGAGTTTGGTCTAAACGCCGCCAAGGCGCGCTCGAAAAATGCCGGTTTGCTGCTGGCGTATGAATTGAGCGGCTATGACAATACTCACCCCGGCCGCCTGCCCGATCTGCTGCCGCACGTTTCAGTTAAACGCCTGGTGGATTGGGGCGCCGACGCGGTCAAGGTTCTGATCTATTACTCGCCCTTCGACGACTCTTCCATCAACGACGTCAAGCACGCGTTTATTGAGCGCATCGGCGCGGAGTGCGAAGCCAACCAGATTCCCTTTTTCCTGGAGTTTGTCGGCTACGACCCCAAGGGCGGCGACGAAAAGGGTTTGGAATACGCCAAAGCTAAACCTGAAGTCGTCAAGAAATCCATGGCCGAGTTCTCCAAGCCGCAATACGGCGTGGACGTATTGAAAGTAGAGATCCCTGTGAATGCCGAATACGTCGAAGGGTCCAGCGTATACAAGGGTCAAAAGGCGTATAGCAAGGATGAGGCGCTGAAGCATTTCCGCGAGGCTGCGGCTATCGCGGGCAAGCCGTTCATCTATCTCAGCGCGGGCGTGAGCAACGCCCAGTTCACCGAATCCCTGCGAATGGCCACGGAGGCCGGAACCGACTATTCGGGTGTGCTTTGCGGACGCGCCACCTGGAAAGACGGCATTCCAGTCTACGCCAAACAAGGCGCGAAGGCCCTCGAAGACTGGCTGCTGCAGGAGGGCGTTAAGAATATCAACGCGGTGAACGATGCGATCAAAAGCGCCACGCCCTGGTACGCAAAAATGGGAATGGCCGCCCCAGTTTAATTTAATCGTGTGGCTTTTCCGGAGTCCGAAAGTATCCGGTTCGACGTGAGACTCGACATCGGAAAGCTCGCGTAGCTCCATCCGCTCCGCGCCGACGAGGAAAAGGCGAAGCTAATTTCCGCTCACCGCAATCGTTACGCCGCCCTGACTCGCGGCGCTACCGGCCTGCACGATCAATGAGGCATTGCCGGCAGGCAGCCCGCTGGGCACCACCACATTCACCTGCATCACGCCGGCGACGGTTCCCGGCGATCCGCCGGCGAACTGAACCACCGCGCTCTTCCCGCCGATCGCCACGTTCACGATCAACGCCGGAACGGGCAGCGGCGCGCCCGATACGGGCACTCCATCCTGGCCCGGCGGATTGGTCTGACCCGCGCCGGTGATGTAGATGCTGACAATTTTGCCGGAGCTCGCCGGATGCGCCGGGCCGTTCACCGACCCATCCTGATTAACCGCCGCGGCCTGCCCTTGGCCGGAACCGTTGGCCGTGAAAACCGCCGTCGCCGATGCCGCCAGATTCACTGTGACCGGCGCGGTGGATTGGTTTTTGTTCAGAACGAAAACCTGCGCCGTCGACCCCGTCACCGAAAACGGAACGATAGCCGAGACCTGATTTGGCGACGTGTAGACTATCGGCGCGGGAGCGCCGTTGACGTAGACGCTGGTGCCCGCGAGGCTGGTGCTTAACGCGCCGCCGCTCGTGAGCTGGTACGTGGTGAGACTGGCGGCGCCGATATTCGATCCGTAGATCACCAGCACTTCGCCCGGCGCGATGGCTCCGGCCTGATTGCTCGCGCCGTTGGTCACGGCCGAAATGGAAAGACCCGAACCGGTAAAAACCAGTTCGCGCACAGCGTTATTCGCGGCATCGGCGATGAAGATATCGCCTTTGGAATCCACCGCTATCCCCGCAGCGCCGTTCAGCGTGGCGGAAGTCGCTATCCCGCCATCGCCCGCGTAGCCGCGGACGCCGCTACCGGCGATGGTGGTGATAATGCCGCTGGCGAAGACTTTGCGGATGCGCGCTCCCGAATCGGCGACGTACAGATTGCCCGTGCTATCCACGGCGATTCCCGTTGGGCTGCCGAGTTGGGCATTTCCCGCCAGTCCGCTATCGCCGGAGTATCCATCGATGCCGCTGCCGGCGAGAGTGGTGATAGTCCCGCCCGGAGTGACCTCGCGTACTACGGCGTTGAGCGTGTCGGTGATGTACAGATTGCCCGCGCCATCCACTGCGACGCCCTCGGGTCCGTTGAGCATCGCGCCCGTGGCCGGCCCCGTATCGCCCGAATAACCTTGCGCGCCGTTGCCGGCGACCGTGGTGATGATCCCGCCGGTGGAGACTTTCCGCACCACGCTAGCGCCCACATCCGCGATGTAGAGATTGCCCGATTTATCCACCGCCAGTCCGACTGGAGTATTCAACTGCGCGCTGGTCGCGGCGGCGCCGTCGCCCGCATAGCCCGGCGTGCCGCTGCCGGCCACGGTGGTGATAGTCCCGCCGGAAATCTTGCGCACGCGGGCATTAGCTGTGTCGGCAACGTACACATTGCCGGAAGCATCCACGGCGACGCCTTGAGGCGCACTGAGCTGCGCCGAGGTAGCCGCGCCGTTATCGCCGCCAAAGCCGGCAGTCCCGTTACCGGCGATGGTGCTAATCACGCCTTTCGCAGAAATCTGGCGCACCACATTGTTGCTCGTATCGGCGACATATACGTTGCCGGAGGCGTCTACGGCTACGGCCTGGGGCGAGTTCAGTTGCGCCGCCGTGGCGGGTCCGCCGTCTCCCGAATAACTGAACACTCCGCTGCCGGCGATAGTGGAAATGGTAGTGCCGCTCACTTTTCGGATGCGGTTGTTCAGCGAATCGGCGATGTAGAGGTTGCCTGACGAATCGATGGCCAGACCGGTAGGGAGATGCGTGGTAGCCTTAGCGGCCGCGCCGCCATCGCCCGAAAAGCCCAGGTTCCCATTACCTACGATGGTGTTGATGAAGCCGTTGGAGATGGTGATCTCGCGAACGCGCCCATCCTCCGGCTCGGTGAAATACACATTGCCGCTGCTATCGAGCGCGATGGCATAGGGCTCAATCAGCCCGGCGAGGTTCGCCGCGGCGCCATCGCCCGAGTAGCCGATAGAGCCATCGCCCGCTATGAAATTGATATTGCCATCGGTGGTCACTTTGCGGATATATGCGTTCCCCGTATCGGCGATGTACACATTACCGGAGCCATCCACGGCCACGTCCTCGGGGCTGTGCAGTTCGGCGGTAGTAGCTAGCGACCCATCGCCCGTATAGCTCGGCAGCCCGTCACCCGCGATAGTGTTGATGATGCCGTCGGTAGTGATCTTGCGGATGGTGTTATCGCCGGTATCGGCGATGTAGACGTTTCCGGTGGAATCCACCGCCAAACCGCCGGGCAGGTGCAGATACGCTTGATTGGCTGGACCGCCGTCGCCGAAATTCCCAACGCCTCCCACTTGCCCCGTACCCGCGAAGGTGTTGATGATGCCATTCTTGGTCACGATGCGGACGCGGTTGTTATTGGTATCGGCGATATAGATATTGCCGGATGAATCCACCGCCACGCCTTGAGGCGCGTTAAGCTGCGCGTTGCTGGCTGGGCCGCCGTCGCCGGAGAAGCCGGGTCGCGAATTGCCGGCTAGCAGCGCGATGGTGGCGCCGCTCATTTTGTAGACGCAATTGCCGCTGCTGAAATATACGTTACCGGTGGAATCGAGCGCCACGCGGCGCGGTTGCCCAATTGAAATACCCGTCGCCGCGGCGGGCGTGGCAAAAGGCGCGCCGCCCGCGATGGTGGAAATGGAATATTGCTGCGCCAGCGCCGCCGGCGCGGCGGCGAGCAAGGCAAGGCCAGCGAACTGTGCTGCCGGTTTCAACATGTTAGGAATCCGATCGAGTAAGCAAGAAATAAGAACCATTCTGACAATTTTCCGGCGGGAGTGGGTCAACCGGCCGCTTCCGCGATGGCGTCAAGCGCCGCCGAGCACGCCGCGCGATCCACATCGTAGTGCGTGACGGCGCGCATTTGCCGGTGGTTGATGGCATTAATGAGGACGCCGCGCCGCTTTAGCCTCCCACTGATTTCCGCGGGCGCAAGGCCCGTGCCGCTCACATCGAAGACCACGATATTGGTTGCGGGCTTCTCCGATGCAATTTGAATGCCGGGGATGCGGTCAAGCCCTTCATACAGGAATTTCGCGTTGGCATGGTCTTCGCAGAGACGCTTGGGCATCTCCTCCAGCGCGATCAGGCACGCCGCCGCAAGCACGCCCACTTGGCGCATGCCCCCGCCCAGGCGCTTGCGATAGAGCCGTCCCTTGGCGAGCAGCTCCGCCGGGCCGCACAACATCGAGCCGGCGGGCGCGCCCAATCCCTTGGAGAGACAGAACATTACTGTATCCGCCGGAGCCACAATGTCACGCACCGGCACACCGCTGGCGGCGGCCGCATTGAACACGCGCGCGCCGTCCATGTGGACGCGGATGCCGCGCTCGTGAGCGCCGTCGGCTATGTCGCGAATGGCCGCCAGCTCGTAGACCGTGCCCCCGTGCATATTGTGAGTATTCTCGATCGCCACCAGCCCGGTAGGCGCCCAAAACGGGCTGGGCGGCTTGATCGCGCGGCGCACGTCGTCCCACGAGAGAATGCCGTTTTCAGTTTCAATGGCGCGCACCACGCATCCGGAAAACCAGGCCACCATGCCCAATTCCCAATCGAGAATGTGCGCGCGCGAATCGGCGATCACTTCCTGCCCGTGCTCGGTAAGCAGCTTGATAGCGATGGCGTTGCCCATGGTCCCGGTGGGCACGAACAGCGCCGCCTCTTTGCCCATGATTTCGGCCGCGCGGCTTTCCAGACGATTGACGGTGGGGTCTTCGCCATACACGTCGTCGCCCACTTCGGCCTCCATCATGGCGCGGCGCATGGCGGGCGTCGGCTTGGTGACCGTATCGCTGCGCAGATCGATCATGCGGCGAGAAACTCCTGGAACACTTCGTTTGAAAGCAGCACGCCGCGGTTGGTGAGACGCAACATGCCGCCCGCGCTTTCCAGTAATCCGGCATCGACGAAGCGGCGGATAGGCTCGGCGAATTTATCCCACTCGCCGGGCATAGGGCGTATGCCTTCGGAAAGCCGCAGGCCCACGAAAAAGCGCTCTTCGCCAAGCTGCGCCTCGATGGATTCCTCTCCGCCATGCGCTTCCAGGTACGTCTGAATGGAAGCGGGGTTACGCGAGCGCATCCGCCCGTCGAACGAATGCGCGTCGGCGCCGAAACCCGCGTACGGTTCAAGCTGCCAGTATTTCAAGTTGTGGCGCGATTCCAAACCGGGTCGCGCGAAATTGGAGATCTCATAACGCGCGATCCCCATGGCCGCCAGGCGCTCGACGGCGATTTCATAGAATGCGGCGGTCTGGTCGTCGTCGGGAGTCTCGCCTGCGCCGTAGCGGTCGCCGCCGCGCAATATCTCCGCCCCGAGCCGGCTGGCCTCATCCACTTCAAGCATGTAAACGGAGACGTGCGGCGGCTGCAGGCGCTCGACCCAGGCGAGCGATTCGCGCCAGCTTGCTTCAGTCTGGCCGGAAAGTCCCGCGATTAGATCGATATTGTAATTCACAATGCCGGCCCCGGCGAGCGTTTGGATATCGCCGGCGACAGTTTGCGCGGTGTGCTTCCGTCCGCTGCGGCGAAGCTCGAGATCGACGAACGACTGGACGCCCAGGCTAACCCGGTTGATGCCGCAGCGAGACCAGGCGAGCGCTTTTTCGAGAGTAATCGTGCCCGGTGCGGCCTCGAGCGTGGCTTCGACCCAAGGCTTACCTGGAATGGCGGCGAGCAGCGACCGCAGCGCATCGGGATCGATCGCGCTCGGCGTTCCACCGCCCAGAAACACGGTTTCCGGCCGCCACTGCCATTCGTGCGCAAGCAATTCGGCCAGCAGCGCTGCCAGGTAGGGCGCTTCGAGCGCGCGCGCGAAAACGCCCGAGGCGAAATTACAATATGTACACTTCTGGGCGCAGAAAGGGTACGAGAGGTAAACTCCAGGCACTCTCTTGATTGTAGCGGGACTGGGAGCGGCCATGGGTTGCCCGGAAAAGCGGGATTGCGGGACTTGAAAAATCGAACCCAATCTCGCCGGTGTACTTTTATTTTGTTGCGGTTGGGATGGGCGAGGGCGCGTTGACGGGAGCGGAGGGACAGCGAACGGGATGAGTACAGGCCGATATTTTTTGTTAGCGCCATGCGTTTGTTGCGGCCGTTTTGCGGCCCCGCGACTCTCTCCAATACCATTGTCTCTCGAAGGGTTGCGAAATTCGATGGAACAGGCGCAGGAATTGTAGCTAAGTGAATAGGCTTGTGTGACTTACGATTATTCGAAAATGCTGTGACTCTGTTATGGCTGGGCGAGGACAGCGCGAATAAACGAATCGTCTATGAGCGGCGGCCGTGCACCCCAGCGTATGAAAATGGGGTGTCGGGAAGAGATCGGCCGGTGTGGGTACTGGTGTTTGCTCGGAAACGAAACTGGTTGGGTCCGCGTGCAGGAATCCCCGATTAGTGCGTAAGGCCTGGGTAAGAAGATCTTCAGCATAAGCGCGGATCGCGCTCTTCCGGCGGAAAGGAAGAACCATGATCGCAGCATTGATCGAGCGATGCGCAGGCATCGACGTGGGCAAAAAATTCATTGTGGTGTGCGTAATGACCGGACCGGCAGATGGGGAAGCGGGGTCCGAGATCCGCAATTTCGGAACCACGGTGGCGGAGTTGCAGCAAGCGCGGGCGTGGATTCTGGAGCAGGGATGCACGGCCGTCATCATGGAAAGCACGGGCTCGTACTGGAAGCCCGTATTCAATATTCTGGAAGGCCACGTGAAGGTGGCGCTGGCCAATCCGCACGAGGTGAAAGCGCGCAAAGGGCACAAAACGGACGCTAAGGATGCTTGGTGGCTGGCGCATCTGCTGCGTCATGGAATGGTAACCCCCAGCTTCATTCCGCCGCGGGCGCAGCGTGACTTGCGCGATTTGACGCGGCGCAGGCGGAAACTGATCCAGGCGGCCAGCGCGGAAAAGAACCGGGTGGGGAAGGTTCTGGAAGACGCCAACGTGAAGCTAGGGAGCGTATTGAGCGACGTTTTCGGCGTCTCCGGGCAACTGATGTTGGAAAGCCTGCTCCAAGGAAAGGCGAAGCCTGCGGAGATCGCGCAGTTCGCGCAAGCCAGTGCCAAGAAAAAGATTCCGCAGATCATTGCCGCGCTGGAACAACACCAGATGACCGAGCATCACCGGCGAATGATTCGCTTCAGCCTGGATCATCTGGAGTTTCTGGAGAAACAGGTGATCGAGATCGACGCGTTCATCCTGCAGAAGATTGCCGAAGCCGGTTACCAGCAGCAATGGGAATTGCTGCGCACGCTGCCGGCGGTGCGGGAAAACGCAGCTGCGGTACTGGCGGAAATGGGACCGAATCCAGCTCAGTTTCCCAGCGAGAAGCACCTGGGATCATGGTGCGGCCTGTGTCCAGGAAACAATCGCAGCGCCGGGCGGGAGAAAAGCAGCCATATCAATCCTGGCAATAAGTGGCTGCGCGCGGCGCTGACGGAGAGCGCCTGGGGGATTTCGAGAATGAAGGAGGGACATTTGCGGGAGAAATTCTGGCGAATCGCCGGGAAAGGAGATCCCAAGCGCCAGCGGCCCATTGCGGTGGTGGCGATCGCTCACGACTTACTCAAGCTGGCGTATTTTGTATTGCAACGCGGAACCCCGTACGAGGAAGAGCGCGGCAATCCCATGACCGAGCAACAGAGGCTGCGGCTGGTACAGCACCACGTCCGGCGGTTGGGAAAGCTCGGCATTACCGTGCGCCTCTCTCCATCGGCAGGGGCGACCTGTAAGCCCAAAGAGATATCCGCAAAGAGGTCCGCAAAGCCTTGAGATTACACCTCACACGCAAAAGATTTTCGTAAGAACCCAAGTTGGATGGAACACTTTTGGATTAATGGGTTGGGAGCTTTCTGTAGAACGGCTTTGTGCGCGCGCGCCCCTTCCCCTACTGCGTAATCGTCAACTTCACCGCTGGCGCTGCCACGCCTCCGACCGTCACCACTACATCCTGATCGCCGGCGGGCGCGCTTGCGGGCACGACGATATCGATCTGCGTCAATCCCGTTAATCCTGAAGGAATTCCCGCGAACAGGACGGTCGCGGGCACGCCGCCCACCGTCACCGCGACCGGCAATCGCGGCTTCGGTAGCAGCGCCGGATTCGTGATCGATGCGGATGGCGTGGCGCCCGTCGTCAGGAATGGCGTAATATCGCCTTCGCCGGTCATAAACAAGAGCAACACCGCGCCCGCAGCCGCACTAGCTGCCGCCTGGCCAGTCGCGTTATCAATGGCCGAGCTATACACCCCAGGGGCGGTCATGCTCACGGTAAGGGGGAACGCCGCCACCTGGCCATTGTTATTTACCGAGAGCACCGCCGGCCCCGCGCCGATTTCGTAGGGGATTTGAATATTCAACTGCCCCGGAGAAACATAATAAAGGGGCGCCGAAATGCCGTTGATGGCGGCTGTGACTCCCTGCATTGTAAGCGGCAGAGGCAGCTTGGAAGCGACCTGCGTGCCCGCAGCGAGATTGCTTCCATAAACGCTCAGCGACATGCCGGGCGCGAACGCGCTCTGGAACGAGAAAGCGTTCTGCAGACCGGTAATCGAGATCGAGGAGGAGCCGCCCACTACCAGCGTCACTGGTACGGCGATCGTTGGCGGAACCGCGTTGGGAGCGTAGATCCAGACTGTCGCGTTATATGCACCCGCGGAAAGTCCGGCTGCCTGCGCCTGCAAGGAAATCTGCCCGGAACCCGCGCCCGTGATCGGCGCAGCCTTCAGCCATCCCAAAGCCGAGTTGCCCAAGGAGACGGAAACGCTCCAATTCGTAGCCGCGCCGGCGAAATTAAGACTGATCGCGGACGAACTGCCGCCGGAACCGTCCGGCGCCGGCATCGTCACTGCCTGGGGCGTTACCGACATTCCCGGCGGATTCGCGGCCGGCGCGGAAAACGTCGCCGCTACCGGCAGCGCAGCGGGAACTGTGCCGCTCAAGTAGCCGTCCTCAATCGTGCCTGTCAAGGATACTCCTACCGCTTGCGAGCCGGCGGCGCCAAAACAAACATTGCCCTGCAGCGACCCGTATGGCGCCAGCCGGGTCGTGCCGAAGATAGTCTGAATCTGGCTGGTCATGTTGGCGCCCGCCACTGTAAGTTGGGAAAGCTGCATATAATAGCCGCCTGACTCCTGCACCGTAAGTGGAAGATACCACCGGCACGATGAGTCAGCCTGCGGATTATATGCGACTGATGGTCCCGTGGGGCTGGTTAGTGACATCGCGGGCCCAAAGCTGCCGGCCATTCCTCCGCTGAACGATACTACAATTTGTTGCGTCCACTTTAGACCGTTGGCGTCTACTCCCGTGAAAATAAATGTGCGGTTGATCGGCGCCGTCTGTCCCAACAAACCAGTGAATGCGGCTAGAACTGTCCCGTTCGCCGGTATGTTCGTATTAGTCCAGGCGCTGAGCGCCTGAGTCACTCCATTGATAGTAAAACCGGTCAGTGTCGTACTAACTCCAGCTATCTCGGTCAAGCCTACGACGTAGGGCCATTCATTGGCCGCCGGCAGCACTGGATTTGGATTTACGAACGGGACAACATAAGAGCCGCTGGATGCGGGGACTTGAATCGAAATGGTAGTCGATCCCGCCGAGCTGGCGAATACCCGGTCGCCGCTATAGAGCGCCGAGACCGTTCCGTTGCCCGCGGCCAGCGCCGCTCCACTGACATTGATCGTCGCGGTCGCGGCATTACCCGATCCGGTCAGCGACACAGTTCCGGCCGTGGTTCCGTTCACCACGAACGCCACGTTGCCTGTCGGCGCAGCGCCGCCCGAACCGGCCGTGACGGTCGCCGTCAGCTTCACCGTATCGGTCAGCGCCGCATTTCCGGGACTGGCGGCGAGCGTGGTCGTACTGGCCGCGCCGTTGTTCCACTCCATCACCAGGTTGTACGCGTCCACCGAACCCAGGCCAGTGGTCTGGTCGTAGTTCTTGACCGCGGCATAACCCGCCAGTCCGCCGATGCAACTCGGGCTACCCTGCGCGCACGGCTCTTCGTTATCTCCGGCGGTGATATCGTGGAACACGTCGCTAGTGGCTTGCGCCAGGCGGTATAACGCCGGATTGATGTTGCCCAATCCCGCTTGCGCGCCGCCGGCCGCCAGATACTGGCTCAACAGCGCGGCAATGCCGGCAAACGATGGGCTCGAAGCCGATGTGCCCCCGACCGCCACCAGCGATCCGGCGCTTTCAATCAGGTAAGCGTATTTAACCGGTGACGCACCCAGCGAGACGTCCGGAAGATCGCGCGCGCCGTCATTGGGGATGCCTGGTCCCGTCTGCCAGATGGGCTTCGGAAAGTAAAAGCTAGCTCCGCCGCCGGTCGCCTCGAAACCGGTGCGGGAATCGTTCCATGCCCGCTCCGGAATGTAACTCAGCGCCGATGCCTGCGTGCCCGTATTGCGCGCCGCCCAGTAAACGCCGTTCGAATCGTCGAACGACGTGCCGCCCACCGCCGTAATCTCCGGAATGCTGGCCGGCAGACTGACTGTCAGACCCAGGTTCGCTTGCGCGGTGATATCGCGGCGGTCGCAATTCGTCGCCCCTGCATCGCCCGATGCGGCGAACCATGTTATGCCTTGCGCATTCGCCTGTTGGGCGATGGCCCGCAGCGCGGGCGATTCGTATTGCTCACAAGCGCCGAAGCTTTCGCTCATCAAAGGCGCCAGGTTCCGGTCCACCGCATACTCCGCGGCCACCGATACATCCGCGGCGTACACATAAATAATGGTCGCGTTGCGCGCTACCGCCGCCACCCATTCCAGATCCAGATCGGCCTCCGTTAAAGCGCTATTCTTTCCCGGGTCGGCGCCGATCGACACCATCTGCGGATCGTTCGCCGGCAACTTGAACAGCGTACGGAACGCATGCAGGTCCGTGAGATCCACATCGGATTCGCCCAGAATGACGATTTTCTGCCCCGTTCCATCGATGCCCGCGGCGTAGAGCGGCGCCACGTCGTAGATGGTTGCGAAGTCGTCCGGCGCCAGAAAATGAGTGCTGCCGCTGTTGTAATCGGGCCCGAACGCTTGCGGTTGCACGGGCGCCCGGATCACCAGCGGCTCCGGACCGAAATCGTGCAATCCGCCGAAGCCCGCCACCACCGGCGCGAGCGCCGCCGGTATCCGCGGCTCGGTCGCGTTCGCGAAGTGGAGCTTACCATTCACGCGATATTGATGAAACGTGGTGTGCAGCGCGCGGCCCGTTTCCGCCGCCGTTCCGCTGAAGGTCACCCAGTGTCGTCCCTGCGCCACATCGTTCACCTTGAGACCTTGCGACTCCAGCCATGCAACCACTTTGGTCATATCGGATTGGCTTAGACCGAAGCGGTCGCCGAACTGCGCGGGCGTGATCCAACGATGGTAATTCGGTGAAGAAGGTATCTGTAAGTCATCGAGAAACGCATCGATCGATGGGTCCGGTTTCAGGAAAAGCGTCATATAGGCCAGCCCCATCGCAGGGTCGATTGCGCCCCGGTCGTACTCGGATCTGGCCATGGGATGAACATGGCCCGCCAATGGCACGGTATTCCCGGGATCGACCGTTGTCAGTACGCGGTCTTGAGAGGCGGTGAGCGCGGCGGCTGTGATCGTCGCTAACAGGAAGAGTCTCGGCATTCTTAGTCCTTACAAGTATAGAGTGTCGACTGTGGAATTAGAACCTTACTTCAGCACCTTACTACTAGGACCTCATGCCACTCAGATGCGGGCCCGCAGCTAACGCCCCGAATCGAGTAGCCTGTTGAAAGATGAGCGACTCTTCGCCGCCGGCCACCACCAGCCCCGTTCTCTTCCAGGCGTTGCGGCCCTTGCGTCCCGGCGCCGCGGTGCGCGATTCCATCGCCGGGGTCGAGTTGGCGGCCATGAGCATTCCGCAGGCTCTCGGCTATACCACTATCGCCGGCATGCCTCCCGTCACCGGTTTCTACACTCTTTTGCTGCCGCTGTTGGCGCTTCGCTGTGTTCGGCTCGTCGCGTTATTTGGTGGTGGCCGCCGATTCCGCTACCGCCGCCATTCTGGCCGGCGGCATCTCGCCCCTCGCGCCGCCGGCAGGCGCGCGGTATGTAGCGCTGGCCGGATTGGTGGCGCTGCTTACCGCCGCTATGTTGCTGCTGGCTCGAATGCTCCGGCTTGGCTTTCTGGCTGACTTTCTCTCGCAGACCGTGCTCGTGGGCTTCCTCACCGGAGTCGGGTTTCAAGTAGGCATCGCGGTATTGGGACAAATGCTCGGCCTGCGAATTCCGTCTCATCACACAGTGGAGCAACTAATCCAGCTCTTCCAAAGACTGCCGGATGTGAATCTGAACTGTCTCGGCCTTTCCGCCACGGTCGTGGCAGGCGTGATCGCTCTCGGCCGCTTTGCGCCTAAATTTCCGGCGCCGTTGATCGCTGTGGCAGGCGTTATAGCGGCCAGCGCGGCATGGGATTTCGCCGGACATGGCATCGCCGTAATCGGCCCGGTGGCTGGCGGCCTGCCCCACCTCGGCCTCCCTCGCGTCGCTTGGAGCGACGTCGAGCCGATGGCGCCGGTGGCCGCCTCGTGCATGGTGATCGTGATGGCGCAGAGCGCCGCCACCGCGCGCGTCTACGCCGTGCGCCATCATCAGCGCCTGGATGAAGATTCGGATCTCGCCGGTCTCTCCGCGGCAAACGCAGCGGCCGGCATTGAGCGGCGCTTTCGTAGTGAATGGCAGTCCCACTCAAACCGCCATGATGGAAAGCTCCGGCGGCGAAAGCCAGATCGCGCACCTGGCCGCCGCCGCGGTGGTAGCGCTAGTTCTCCTCTTCCTCACGTACCCGTTGCAATATCTCCCCCAATGCGTGCTGGGCGCGATCGTATTCATCGTAGCCATCCGGCTGGTGGATTTGCGAGGAATGCTGGGCATTCGCCATGAGAGTCCGGGCGAGTTCTGGTTGGCCATCGTCACCACGGCGGTGGTCGTGCTGGCCGGAGTCAAGAACGGCATTCTGCTGGCGATGTTGCTCTCGCTGCTGCGCATTGTCGGCCACAGCTATCGACCGCATACCGCCGTGCTGGTTCAAGACGAGGGCGGAGCCTGGCGATTGATCCCTGCGATTCAGGGCGCCATGAGTGAGCCAGGATTGGCCATCTACCGCTTCGGCGCGGCGCTTTTTTATGCCAACGCCGGCCGGTTTTCCGATGAAATCCGCGAGATCGTCGGACCGTCGCCCTCCGCGTTGCATTGGCTAATTGTGGATGCCGGCGCCATCGCGCGTATCGACTACACCGCCGCGCGCGTCGTCCGCGAGTTGCAGCGCAATCTGAAGGAGCGCGGCGTTCAACTGGTCCTGGCGCACGTGCAATCGGATCTCAAGCCCGATCTCGAGCGGCACCATCTCACTGAAGCGATCGGCCCAGACCGCATCTTCGACCGCTTACGCGACGCGCTCGACGCCTTCCATCATCGAAAATAGATTGGCGCCACCCGCGGGTCCGGCATCTTCCCGATTACCGCAATTGTGGACGGAAGTGGTTCCGCACTAACTCTCCGGCCACTGTTTCCCCGAGTTGACGTCCGATCGCCAACACGCAGGGCCCGGCAACCTCTACATCGCCGACAAAGGATAGCATGCACACGGCGCCTCGGCAGGCATAATCACGACTGTGGCGACTGTGGCAGGAACAGGCGTGCTGGCTTTTCAGCGGACGGAGGACCGGCGACCAGCGCCCAACTCTGCGCGTCGGGCTTAGCCTTCGATGGAAGAGGCAATCTGTACGTTGCGTATCCGTGGGGCAACAACATCCCGGCATTGAAGCCCGCCGGGCAATGAAACCCGGCGGGCCCCTAGAAACCACTACACTAAAATACCTGTATGACTCCGGAACGCTGGCGGCAACTGGAGAGTCTGTACGATGCGGTGAAGGACCTGTCTCCTGCGGAGCGCAGCGCGCGTCTGAAAGATGCCGACCCGGAGCTGCGCTCCGCGATGGAAGCAATCTTCGCGCAGGAGGAATCGGCGCTGGAACATCCGGCCTGGGAGGGTCACGCTAGCCTTCTTCTTCAGACCGTCACCGTGTTTTCGGTCGGAACGCCTTTGGGACCTTACAAGATCGAGCGGAAAATCGGCGAGGGTGGAATGGGAGAAGTCTTCCGGGCCACCGACACTCGCCTGGGCCGGGCGGTCGCGGTAAAGACTTGCAGGCAGGAATTCAGCGAGCGATTCCAAAGAGAAGCGCGCGCGATCGCTTCCTTGAATCATCGCCACATCTGTTCCGTTTACGACGTCGGCCCCAACTATCTGGTGATGGAACTGTTGGAAGGCGAAACTTTAGCGGAGAAGCTGAAACGTGGCCCGCTCTCGATAGAACAGACCCTGCTGCGTGGCGCGGAAATCGCGGATGCGCTGGCCGCGGCCCATGCCAAAGGAGTTGTGCATCGCGACATGAAGCCAGCCAACGTCATACTCACCAAAGCGGGCGTTAAGGTGCTGGATTTCGGACTGGCCAAATCGTCGGAGGACACGAACCTCACCGGCCGGAACGTTGTCATGGGCACGCCGGCCTACATGGCCCCCGAGCAGCGCGAAGGTGAGAAGTGCGACGCTCGCACCGATATTTACGCGCTTGGGTTGATGCTCCATGAGATGGCTACGGGAAAGCGCTGTTTGACGGGGGAAAAGCCCTCCCTCGAACAACTGCCGGAAAAGCTGGGCCACGCGATTGAGCGGTGCCTGGCGCTTGATCCCGAAGATCGTTGGCAGTCGGCGGCCGACGTGCGGAGCGAGCTATTGTGGGCTGCGAAGCCAGTGCAAGCGCCCGAAAAGGCAGTTGTCTCCGAGAAGCAGCGCCAGTGGCCTTGGTTGCTGGCCGCCGCGCTGTTACTGGGAGCAGGCGGGGTGACCGGATGGCTCGCTCGCCCATCGGCAGCCGAAGGGAATCCGATTGCCAATGCGAGATTCACGCGGCTGACCGACTTTGAGGGGATGGAACGCGATCCGGCCATCTCCCCGGACGCACGGTTTGTGGCGTTTCTCTCCAACCGCAGCGGCCCCTTAGATATTTGGATCAGCCAGGTGGGGACCGGAAGCGCGGTCAATCTCACCCAAGGCAAAACGGGAAACCTAGATGGTTTGGTGCGCGCCATAGGCTTTTCGGGCGATGGTTCCCAGGTCTGGTTCCACGAAGCGGACGTCACAACGCCGTTGCGCATCGTTCCCCTTATGGGTGGCGCGCCCAGGGTCTTTCTGGCCAGCAGTCCGGTCAAGACGCCGCCATGGAATGTGGCGTGGTCGCCCGACGGGAGTCGCCTCGTCTATCACACCGCGGACGGGGGTGACCCGATGTTTGTCACGGATCGCACTGGCGCCAACCCGCGTCAGATATTGATAAATAGCCCGGGTTACCACAATCATTATCCGGTCTGGTCCCGGGACGGGAAGTGGATTTATTTCGTGCGAGGGTCTCCCAGCACCAGCCAGATGGATGTGTGGCGCATTTCTCCCGACGGGGGAGAGCCTGAGCGGCTCACGCAGCACAACAGCGAAGTGAGTTCGCCGGCTCCTCTGGACTTGCGGACGGTACTATACGCGGCCCGCGATCGGGACGGTTCGGGGCCTTGGCTGTGGGCGCTCGACGTGAACCGCAAGACCACTCACCGGATCAGCTTCGGTTTGGAGAAGTACACCTCCGTTGCCGCCAGCGCCGATGGCCGCCACCTGGTGGCGACCGAAGCGAGCCCGATCCCGAGCTTGTGGAGCGTGCCAATCCTGAATCGAGTGGCGGAAGAGCCGGATGCAAAGCCATACCCGGTGGGCACGGTGAGAGCCTTGGGCCCGCGCTTCGGCGGAACATCGCTGTTCTATTTATCCTCTCGCGGGACGGGCGACGGGCTGTGGCGCTATCAGGACGGACAGACTACGGAGATTTGGAAAGGCTCCGATGGAGCGCTACTGGATCCTCCGGCTGTTTCCGCGGACGGACGGCGCGTGGCGATCGCGCTTCGCCGCAATGGAAAATTGACGCTGCACCTGGCCACTGCCGAGGGCAATGAACTCCGGCCGCTCGCAGAGTCCATAGCCGTCAGTGGGGCGGCTGACTGGTCGCGGGACGGGCAGTGGATTGTCACCGCGGGAGCCGATTCCCAGAGTCCGGGGGTTTTCAAGATTCCGGTCGGCGGGGGCATGCCCGTTCGGCTCACCACGGGGGAGGCATCGAACCCCGTGTGGTCGCCGGAGGGGAACCTGATCGTATATGCTGGCGAGAACGTGGGCTTTTTCGCCCCTCTCCTGGCGGTTCGCCCGGATGGAACTCCGGTAAACCTGCCCACCATTGAAGTGCTCCGCGAAGGCGTGCGCGTCCGCTTCCTCCCCGACGGTTCCGGTTTGGTCTACATGCAGGGACCGCCCTCGGCGCAGAATCTATGGCTGCTCGATCTGGCAACCATGAAGAGCAGAGAGCTGACACGTCTCAACAACGCGGGCGCTATTCGCAGTTTCGATATCGGTCCCGATGGCAACATCGTGTTTGACCGCTTACGCGGCAATTCACACATCGTGTTAATCGATCTTCCGGGCGATGCCCAAAAGCCGTGAAATTCGACGACTGGAGCATCGCCGACGATGCGGGCCGGAAAACCGTTTGGCTGCCGGGATGCCGCTCACGGCGGCTGTTGCCGGGCATTCGAAGCCACTCGTCGTAGCGACTGTCTTGTCGCTTATTACCGTGTAAACCGCGTCGCCCTTTTGCGTCTGTGACGGTCCAGCGCCAGCTCAATCAATTGATCGAGGAGCGCCGGGAATGCGATGCCGCTGTGCTCCCACATTTTCGGATACATGCTGATGGAAGTGAAACCAGGGATCGTGTTGATCTCATTGATGTATAACTTATCCGTGGCGGCTTCCAGCAGAAAATCTACGCGGCCCATGCCTTCGCACTCCACCGCGCGATAACATTCCACGGCCAGCCGGCGAAGCTCGTCGGTCTGGGCGGGCGGCAGATCGGCGGGGACCTGCGTGCCGGCTTTATCCAGCAGGTACTTGTCTTCGTAATCGTAAAATTCGCGCGAGGGCAGAATTTCACATGGCAGCGACGCCATCGGCGTTTCATTGCCCAGTACGGCGCACTCCAACTCGCGCCCCGGCGATGCCGCGCTCGACGATAATCTTGCGATCGAATTGGGTGGCCAGGGCAAAGGCCTCGGCGAGCTCCTTGGCATCGTGCGCTTTGGAAATACCTACGGACGAACCCAGGTTGGCCGGCTTTACGAAAAGTGGAAACGGCATGCCCGCGCAGCTTTCGACCGGGTTGGCGCGGTCGCGGGGCAGTGTCAAATAATCGACAACTGGCAGATTTCGTTCCCATGCAGACACGCTTCATCATCTCCTTATCCATGGAGATGGCCGACGCCATCACGCCCGCACCCACATAGGGGAGGTCCGCCACTTCCAACAGGCCCTGCACCGTGCCATCTTCGCCGAACGTACCGTGAAGAATCGGGAAGGCTACATCGACGTGGGGTTGCGCGCCCGGTTCGGGCAGTATGGGCTGCGGACTCCACTTGCCATCCTTATCGATAAAGTATTCGACCTGCTCATAGCGCGCTGGATCGAGCGCCGCCATAATCGCCTTGGCCGAGCGCACGGAGATCTCATGCTCGCCGCTGCGGCCGCCGTAAATCAAAGCGACTCGCAGTTTCATAAGACACGTCTCATAAGATACGCTTTCCTAAACAGGACATCGCCGAGCTCCACGGCCAGATCGGCGGTGCGGTTGACTTCATCGATCACCGGATTCACCTCCACCACTTCCAGCGAGAGCATGCGCCGCGAATCGCAGATCATTTCCATTGCCAAATGCGCTTCGCGGTAGGTGGCGCCGCCGCGGACGGGCGTACCCACGCCGGGAGCGTCCTTGGGATCGACGAAATCCATATCCACGGAAACGTGGAACCCGGCGGTTCCATTAGTCCGCGGCGGCAATGGCCTCTTCCATGACCGCGCGCATGCCGCGCTCGTCGATGTGGCGCATGGTGTAGGCGCGAATGCCCGAATCGCGCACATGCGGTTTTTCGATGGCATCGACGTCGCGCATGCC
>CAVRPF010000037.1:0-78363 GCA_963723015.1 Bryobacterales bacterium | reverse complement strand
GATGCACCTGACACCGCGCGAGCAGGAGAAGCTGATGATCTTTGTCGCGGCCGATGTGGCCCGGCAGCGGCGCGCGCGCGGTCTGAAGCTGAATTATCCGGAGGCCATGGCGATTCTCTCGGCGGAGATTCTGGAAGCGGCGCGCGACGGAAAAAGCGTGGCGGAAATCATGACGCTCGGCGCCACCGTCCTGACGCGCGCGACGTCATGGATGGGCATCGCCGGAGATGATTCACGAAGTGCAAGTGGAAGCCACGTTTCCCGACGGCACCAAACTGGTGACGGTTCACGACCCAATTCAATAGGAGATTCCAATGAAACCCGGAGAATATTTTCTCGAAACCGAGCGCGATCGATGCAACGTGGGGCGCGAAGACCGCGCAGGTGGTAGTGAGAAACACCGGCGATCGCCCCGTGCAGGTGGGCAGCCACTATCATTTCTTCGAAGTGAACGATGCGCTCGATTTCGACCGCGAAGCGGCGCGCGGCATGCGGCTGAACATTCCCGCCGGGACGGCGATCCGCTTCGAGCCGGGCGAAGAAAAAGAAGTCCGCTGGTGGAGTTCGCGGGCGACCGGCCGATGCTGGGCCACAAGGGCAAGAGGAACGCAAATGAGCCTCTCGATTCCGACGCCGCACCTACGCCGATCTGTACGGACCCACCAACGGCGATCGCGTCCGGCTGGCCGATACCGAACTGATCATCGAAGTCGAGAACGACTTCGCCGTCTACGGCGACGAGATCACGTTCGGCGGCGGCAAAGTCATCCGCGACGGCATGGGCCAAAGCTCCCGCGCCACGCGCGCAGCACGGCGCGCTCGATCTGGTGATCACCAACGCCCTGATCATCGACCATTGGGGCATTGTGAAGGCGGACATCGGCATTCGCGACGGCCGCATCGTGAAAGTCGGCAAGGCCGGCAATCCGGACACGCATGGAGGGCGTCGATCCCGATCTGGTCGTCGGCGGCGTCGACCGAAGTGATCGCGGGCGAAAACACTGATCGTCACGGCCGGCGCGCATCGACAGCCATATCCATTTCATCTCGCCGCAGCAGATCTACGAAGCGCTGTCGAACGGCATCACCACCATGATCGGCGGCGGCACCGGACCTGCCACCGGCACGAACGCCACCACCTGCACGCCGGGCGCTGGAATCTGGCGCGCATGTTCGAAGCCGCCGAAGCGTGGCCGATGAACTTCGGCTTTCTCGGAAAAGGCAACGCCGGCACCGCGCGAGCCGCTCGCGAGCAGATGCGCGCCGGCGCCTGCGGCCTGAAACTGCATGAGGATTGGGGCACCACGCCGGCGGCCATCGACGCCTGCCTGCGCGTGGCCGACGAATTCGACGTTCAGGTCGCCATCCATACCGACACCATCAACGAAGCGGGCTTCGTCGACGACACCATCGCCGCCATCGCCGGCCGCACCATCCACACCTATCACACCGAAGGCGCGGGCGGCGGCCACGCGCCGGACATCATCCGCATCGCCGCGCTTGCCGAATATTCTGCCGTCGTCCACCAATCCCACGCGGCCCTACACGGTGAACACCATCGCCGAGCATCTGGACATGCTGATGGTCTGCCATCATCTGAATCCGCTGGTGCCGGAGGACGTCGCGTTCGCCGAGAGCCGCATCCGGCCGGAGACCATCGCGGCCGAGGATATCCTGCACGATCTGGGCGTGTTCAGCATGATGTCCAGCGACTCGCAGGCCATGGGCCGCATCGGCGAAGTGGTCACGCGCACCTGGCAGACCGCGCACAAAATGAAGACGCAGCGCGGCGCGCTGCCGGCGGATTCCGCGCGCAACGATAATTACGCGCGTCAAGCGCTACGTCGCCAAGTACACCATCAATCCCGCGATCACGCACGGCATCGCGCACGAGGTCGGCTCCATCGAGCCGGGCAAACTCGCCGATCTGGTGCTATGGAAGCCCGCCGTTGTTCGGCGTCAAGCCGGAAATGGTGATCAAAGGCGGCTTCATCGCCTGGAGCGTGATGGGCGACGCCAACGCGTCCATTCCGACGCCGCAGCCGGTGCTCTATCGGCCCATGTTCGGCTCGTTCGGCGGCGCCACCGCAGCCACGTCGGTGACCTTCGTTTCGCAGGCTTCGCTCGCGGCGCGTATCGAGCAGCGCCGGTTCAGGAAACGCGCTCGTGGCGGTGCGGAACTGCCGAGCCATCGGCAAGACGCGACATGATCCACAATTCGGCCACGCCCAACATCGAAGTGGATCCCGGAAACGTACGAGGTGCGCGCCGACGGCGAGTTGCTCACCTGCGAACCCGCGACGTGTCCTGCCGCTGGCGCAGCGCTATTTTCTGTTTTGATTATGAGCCATTGAGCCGCATGAGAGCATTTCGAGTCGGCATCGCCGGACCGGTCGGCAGCGGAAAGACCGCCCTGGTGGATGGCTTGAGCAAACGGCTCTGGCCGGGCGTGAATCTGGCCGTCGTCACCAACGACATCTACACCCGAGAAGACGCCGAGTTCCTGATCCGGCAGGGCACGCTGCCCGCCGACCGCGTGCGTGGCGTGGAGACCGGCGGCTGCCCGCACGCCGCCATCCGCGAAGACGCCTCCATGAATCTGGAGGCCATCGCCGAGCTGGAGGCGCTCATCCCGGACTCGAGTTGATCTTCGTCGAGAGCGGCGGCGACAATCTCGCGGCGGCATTCAGCCCGGAACTGGTGGACGCCTTGATTTACGTGATCGATGTGGCGGGTGGCGACAAGATTCCGCGCAAGGGCGGCCCGGGAATCATGCGCAGCGGACTCCTGGTGATCAACAAAATCGACCTGGCGCCGCACGTCGGCGCATCGCTCGAAGTCATGGATCGCGACGCGCGGCGTATGCGCGGCGACCACCCGTTCGTGTTCACGAACATGAAGAGCGGCGAAGGGCTGGACAATGTCGTTGCGTGGCTGGAGGAGCAGAGGCTCACGGCTTCACCGCGTCCGGCAAGCCGGCTTCGCCCGAATCAGGGGCACACGAGCATCACCACCACAACGTTGAGGTATAGAGGTCGGCCGCCCTCCAGGGATTGTACGGAGCAAGCCTTTTTCGTCCTCTCGCCCGGTTGAAGAGAAATGGCTTTCGTGGGCCCACGGCACTGAAGGCCGGGGTATGGATGGCCTGCTGGTGAGAACGGCTCTCTCTGAGTAGCGACTAACTAACACCGTCGGACTGGATGCCCTGGAACTACCGCGAGACGCTGGCGCGGACGGGCGCCTTCTTGGATGCGGCATAGGGTATGCTGAACCTGCCGGGCCGAAAAGGATCATCAGCGGCCATGCTTGCGTGACGCTGCCTAATGCCCGTCAAAACGGGACTTTCCAAACACAAAATCCGGACACGTTTTCGGCCAAGGCACAGAAGCCGGCGAGAATGTTGCGGGCGAGCCTGTATATGCTCGTGTTTGGCGGAGGTGCTATGGCTAGGCGTAACGCCTGAGGCGATCACCTCTAAGGCTGACGTTCCCAAACGAAGACAGTGTTAGTTGAACCGGAGACCGGCATGACTGTCAGCGAAAGTCGACCAGCCGCATCGAATGAGTAGCGCTGTTTTTCGGAAGCGGCGGCTCGGCTTGCGTTGAGACGGGCATCCGGGTGATGGACAACGCATTCTTCGATTGGAGCCAATTCCCACCGGCCAAAATAGGAACTAACGCTTGATGCCCGCAATCCTTTCCGCCCAATTCGAATAATCTGCATGCTGAACCTGCCGTTTGCCGCGTAGATCAATTGTCCGCGGACCGAACCGGCGGCGGTCGACTTCTGCATCGAAGCGCGATCGTCTTGATGGATTTCCAGCAGCTGCCATGTGCCTAAGAAGCGACTTACAAGAGACTCGGGCAAGGGCGGTACCGCGGGCGGAGGTCGGCGATAATGAGTCGCCTGTTCGTATGCATACGCGTACGCGATGATCCTGGCATCGTCCCAGGCGCGGCCGAGAAACTGCAGCCCTTGGGGCAAGCCCTCGCCCAAATAGCCGGCGGGCACGGAGAGGGCCGGCCACTGCAGCGCACTCCCCACAAACGTGAGGCTGCTGCCCAGTGCGGTCGGTCCTGCGTCAGCCCCGGGCTTCGGCTCTGCCACAAGTTGCGTGTTTCGATCTCCGTTGATTGCCGGAAGCTGTGCCATCACCGGAGAAATCACCGCATCAATCTTGTCCGCTTCCATTGCCCCTGTGAACACATCACGGTAACGCTGTTCGTTCCTCAGTCCGTTGATCGTGTCAGGATCCTCGTCGACAGCTTTCGCTGCCGCCATTTCATCAAAAACGGGCTGGTGAAGGGGATGCAAAAGTTTGGAGTTGGCTATAGCTTTCACAGACGGGAACGGCACGCTAGGGTGCTTGGCGATCCACTTTGTCAAGTCGTCCTTGGTTCGGGCACGTGTCTGCGGCGGCCGTGGAATCGAATCGAACCCGGGCACAACGAAAGGATCTATGATCTCGGCGCCAGCCGATTTCAGCTCCGCTTTGGTTATCTCAAAGTGGGCAATGATCCTTGGATCGGCCGCCGCCGGAGTGAAGACCTGTCGGAGCACCCCAAGGCGTGCGCCTTTCAACGCGTCTTTCGTCAGCCCACTGGTGTAGGTGCGGGGAATATGGCCTACCGACGCCGCTGTAGCTTTGTCTTCGTCATCCAGGCCGACTATGACATCTAGCAGGACCGCCATATCCGCTACAGTACGAGCCATCGGACCGGCAGTATCTCGTGTCGAGATGTCAGGAACCATGCCCGTCCGCGATACTGCGCCGACGGTGGGGCGAAGGCCGGCCAGCGCCGCGTGCGCGGCTGGCCTGCGCACGGAACCGCCGGTGTCCGTTCCAATGCCTATGACTCCGAAACTCGCCGCAATAGCGGCGCCGGTTCCTCCCGATGAGCCACCCGTACCGAAGGCAGTGTTGTAGGGATTGCGGGTGAATCCCGAGACTACTGAGTTGATGTTGTCGCCGATACCTAGGGCAAACTCGGAGAGGGACGCCTTTGCCAGAATGATGCCGCCCGCCAACCGAATTTTCTTGACCAGCGGCGCGTCACTGGGCGGGTAATAATTTTTCCATCCCTGGAAACCAGAGGTCATAGGCAATCCGGCAACGTCGATATTGTCCTTAACAATCACAGGGATGCCATGCAGCGGCCCAACGGGCCTGCCGCTGGATCTGAACGCCGCATCTAGCCGGTCAGCTTCTTCGAGCGCGTGTGGATTAATGGTGATCAGGGAATTGATGAGTGGGCCGCGTTTGTCGTATGCCGCAATCCGATCAAGGTGCGCCTGCACGACCTCATGAACAGTGGTGCGGCCGGCGAGGTAGGCAGCTTCGAGACTGGCTATGGAAGCTTCTTCGACGGGAAAGGGCACTTTTTGAGCGGCAAGAATCGATGAGGAAATGAAAAGCACCAACGGAATGAGATCATTGGGCTTGGGATTCAACGACATGTCGGGTGATTATAGCTGAAATGGGCGCTGCGGTGCTCGGGACCTGCTCGCGGTGGTGGTATCGGTCAGGCAAACGCAGTCCTTTGCAGTATTTCTTCAGGGAATTCACGCACCTTTGCCGGAAACTCACCCCGGAAATACGCCTCAAAGTGATGCGGTCAAGGCGTGAGTTCTTAGGCTAATTAGTTGTGCCGGACTCGTGACTACATGCGGCTGAACGGCACAATTTCGCAGGGGCTAGCAGGAGGTCTATTCGCACCGCCAGAGTCATCTTTGGGCGAGAAAGCGCCCTGAACCGGCGTTCCGTTGCTCGATGAGCAGCGATTGGCTCCAACCCGCTCCTGCTGACAGCCCGCGCCGATTCCGGCGAGGCCAGGAAGCGGATCAACTCTCGTGCGGCATCGGGATTCGCTGAGTGAGCGGCGACGCCCGCCGAAAACACACTGATCTTCTGCACCGCATCCGGTAAAGGCCCCACAATTTCAATACCGTGCACCGGTAACAGCTCACTAATCTGTTGAAATCCCAGCTCCGCGTCGCCACGCGCGACCACTGCGCCAACGCGCTCGCGTTCGATTCTGTGGCTCTTCCCCGCGATTTGATCCGCAATCCCGAGACGCCGAAACACTTCTGTCGACAGGTACGTCCCGCTGATGCTGGCTGAGTAGGCAATCGAGTTCGCTTCCAGCAGGGCGCGTCTCAACGCGGGTACCGAGCTGATGTCCGGCTTGCGCGAACCGGCTTTGACGGCCATTCCGATGGCTGACCGCGCCAGAGGAACACGGCTCCCGGCCGCGACAAGGCCCTCCGCAATTAATTGTTTCAAGGAATCGTCATCGACGATGACGACATCCACTGTTTCGCCACCACGCAACCGGCTCGGGATCGATTCTGCTCCAACCCCCATAGTGGTCGCAAGCGTCACAACCTGATGCTTGCTGCTGTGCTCAAACGCGGGCTTCAGATCGAGATACGCCGCTGTGAAAGCCCCCGAAGTCATCACTTTGATTTCACCAGCACTAAGCGCGCCAGTGAAAACCAGGATGCATGCGGCAAGCACTGTGGTCGGCTGCAAACGAGAGCGCATCGCCTTCGACTCCCTTCAGCGAAACTTTTTCACCAGAATTTGGTCTGGTGCATTATCTCCATAGCAAGCTCCTCGTGTCCGCTACTTGCGGTTTAGAATGTCATCTAGACCTACCGCAGTCCGAAGAACCCGCGCGTCCTGGCCGGGGGCAGCGGTAAGCTGCAGCCCCAACGGCAAGCCATTGCCGACCGGCATGGGAACCGAGATGGCAGGCGTCCCTAGTGCAGTCCATGGCGTGTTCATTCTTGAATCGCCCGTGTAGGAGATGCCGAGAGGTGCCTCTCCGGTTGCGGCGGGCACAAGGATCACGGGCGTCTCCTTGTACATTTCGGTCATTCGTACTCTGCCGTCCGAGATGACGCTTTTAGCTTCGTCGTAGCGCCCCTCGGAAATTTGCAGGCCTTCGCGAACCAACCCGGCCAGATAACCAAGCCGATCGCCATATTCGTTGAATCGCTGCTGATGGACTCGGGCGCCTTCGTAGAAAGCAACGGTGTGTTGCGCAGCATCGAGCTTAACCAACATGGCTGAAATGTCCACCGGCTGACAAGAGATGCCGAGCTTGCGTAACGACGATATTGCGTTCCGAAAGCGTGCCGTCATTTCAGGTTCGACTTTGGGCATGGGCTCCGGTACGCCAACAGGAAAATCCTCGTCCCGTCCTGTAGGATGGCCCATGGCGTCCCAGAGCAGCAGCATATCAGCGGGTGTTTGAGTGAAGAAGCCAAGTGTGTCGAGGCTTTGTGAATAGGGCAGGACTCCATCAAGCGACAGAAGACCAAAGGTAGGCTTGAACCCCGTAACGCCGCAATAGGAGGCAGGCTTTATAGTCGAGCCGCTGGTTTGGGTGCCTATCGCAAACGGCACCATACCCGCCCCTACCGCAGCCGCAGATCCACTGGAGTCTCCCACCGGGAGTGTGTTCAAGATTCCGCGGGTTACGCGTGGGGGGTGGATCCCGCATGGCGAAGGCTGCGGTTTGGGTTTTGCCGAGCAATACCGCACCGCGGCCGCGTAACTGCTGAACGATGGCTGCGTCAGCCGTGCCTTTACGACCTTTGTAGACGGGCGAACCGTATTCCGTTGCCAAGCCCCGCGTCTCAATGCTGTCCTTCGCGCCAAAAGGAATCGCCGAGAGCTTTCCGTTTCCAGTTGGTTTTTGGGGGAGGACCTGGACCCATGCACAGATTGAGGGGGCCGCCTGAATTCGTTGCAGACAGTACTGCAAACCAGCTTTGCGATCCTTGCTGTCGGCATGCAACCAATCGCGCAGGGTTTCCAGGCGAGATCGCGCAGAAGCGGCCCGAAGACCGGCCGCGAGGCCTGCACGAAGCAGACTTCGTCGGTCGAAGGTGTTTGGGCCCTTCATAGGTTCACGATTTTACCATTCAAACGCAATGAGCCGTAGTGCCCTATTCCAATCTGACGTGTTTCCTGACGGGACGGAATTACCGGGCTCCAGATAGCGTAATGATGACGCGCCACTCGGAGAATGCTCGATTCGGTTGTTGCAGAGGCCAGTACGCCTCAAACGCCGCTCACTTCCATATGCCGTCACCAGCCAGGCCGATTAGCTGGCGGAAGGGGATGCAGACTTCGCTCGTGTGGCGCCGAATCCGGCCTTCGGGCATTCTCGAGTCGCCGACTATCTGATCAGAGCGCTCACACGGTTCCGATAACGCGTTGGGGACAGGAGGAAACCAGGCGGCGAATCGAACACCACCACAACGTTGAACTATAGGCGCCGTTTTCGCGCCCCATAAAACTTATTTTTGTAACCAATCAGAATTAACGATGAGTGCTAACCAGTACGCCATGATAGACTCTCGTACATCCGATGAGAAGATAAGCTCACCGGGAAATCCATCGTCATATAGCCGCCCCGCATCCCTCGGCTAGGTTGGCCCTGTCGGCCGGACGAACAAAATCACAACAGGCGTTCGATGTGCCGGAGGGGATTCATTCATGATCAGACGATGTGTCCGCAATGGAATGGGCATGCATTGCGCGACGAAGTGCTCCCGTGTTGCTCTTGCCGCTGGCGTTGCTTGTATTGACGCCGCCGTCACGGGCGCAGGTTACGCTGGGTCCGGTTACGGTCGGCGCCGGATTGCGAACCGAATTCGAGTACGACGACGCCGACCGGCGGCAGTACCACCGACCAGTTCCTGCTCGACGATGTCCGCCTTTACGTTAACGGACCTGTTACCAAGGACATCAAGTTCATGTTCAACACCGATTATGACAGCGCCACCAACAAGATCGGCGTGTTGGACGCGGTGGCGCAAATCGAAGTATCTCCCGAGTTCAACATCTGGGCCGGCCGCTTCCTGCCGCCGAGCGACCGCGCGAATCTCTACGGCCCGTTCTATGCGCATGAGTGGGGTGTGTACACGGATGGCGTTCAGGACGGATATCCCTTTGTCTTTCAAGGCCGCGACAACGGCATCACCTATTGGGGCACGTTCGCCAAGAAAGTGAAAGTCTCGGTTGGCGCGTTCGACGGCAAGTCCGCGACGGGAAATCCCGAAGTCCTGGGGGCGGCTCGCGTCCAGATCGATTTCTGGGATCCGGAGGACGGCTATTACCTGAACGGGACTTACTACGGCGACAAGAACCTGCTTGCCATCGGCGGAGCGACTCAATACCAGATCGGCCACACTGCGTCAACTCTCGATTTCCTCATGGAGAGGAAATTACCCAACGGCGGCGTCGTTTCCGTCGAAAGCGAGTATTCCAATTACAACAGGCTGGGCGGGTACGACGCGGCTTACGCCAAGAGCCAGGGGGCATATGGGCTTGGCGAGCTACCTATTTCCGAAAAAGGTCGGCATAGGTAAGTTCGAGATCCTCGGCAAGTTTGCCAAGGCGGAGTTTACCCATGGAAGAACCGCGGACTACGACCAGAAAACCACGGAAGTGAACTTTAACTACGTCATCAAGCAGTTCAACGCGCGCGTGATGACTTTTTACCGGGACACAAGATTCAACACAGTGAGAACCCAATTTCTGGCAGGCCGGAGTCGGCCTCCAGGTCCAGATGTAACTCATCGTTGTCAATCCAAATGAAGGAGTTGATTTATGAAACGCAAAGCCGTATTTAATATCGCTTGTCTGCTGATCGCCGGGATTGGATTCTCCAAGGTCGCGGCGGCCCAGGACACAATCAAAGTGGGCGTGCTGCATTCGCTTTCAGGCACCATGGCCATTAGCGAAACGACGCTGAAGGACACCATCCTGATGATGATCGACGCCCAGAACAAGAAGGGCGGATTGCTGGGCAAGAAGCTTCAGGCGGTGGTCGTCGATCCGGCATCCAACTGGCCGCTCTTCGCCGAGAAGGCGGCGCAGTTGCTGGAAAAGGACAAAGTCGCCGTGGTGTTCGGATGCTGGACATCGGTTTCCAGAAAATCCGTGCTGCCTGTTTTCGAAAAGGACGACGGCTTGCTCTTCTACCCCGTTCAGTACGAAGGCGAGGAGTCGTCTAAGAACGTCATTTATACCGGCGCGGCGCCGAACCAGCAGGCCATCCCCGCGGTGGATTACCTGATGAAGGAAGTCGGCGTGAAGCGGTGGGTGCTCGAAGGGACGGACTACGTCTACCCGCGCACGACCAACAAGATCCTCGAGGCGTACCTGCACTTGAAAGGCGTGAAGCCCGAAGATATCTCGATCAACTACACGCCCTTCGGTTACTCCGACTGGCAGACCCGCGTAGCCGCCATCAAGAAGTTCGGCTCGGCCGGCAAGAAGACAGCGGTCGTATCCACCATCAACGGCGATGCCAACGTGCCCTTCTACAAAGAGCTTGGCAACCAGAAGATTTCGGCGGAGGATATTCCGGTGGTCGCCTTCTCGGTGGGCGAGGAGGAACTGTCGGGCCTCGACACGAAACCGCTCGTTGGCCACCTGGCGGCCTGGAACTATTTTGAAAGCATCAACACGCCGGCCAACAAAGCGTTCATCGATCAGTGGCACGCTTTCATCAAGAACCCGAAGCGGACGACCAACGATCCGATGGAAGCGCACTACATCGGCTTCAATCTGTGGGTGAAGGCAGTGCAGAAGGCCGAAACGACCGACGTGGAGAAGGTGCTCGCGGCGCTGCCGGGCCTGGAGACGCCGAACCTCACCGGCGGCACGGCCAAGGTGTTGCCGAATCATCACATCACCAAACCGGTTTACATCGGCGAGGTGAAAGGCGGACGGCCAGTTTAACGTGGTTTGGAAATCCGCCGGCGAAGTGCCGGGCGATGCCTGGTCCGACTACCTGCCGGGCAGCAAGGACATCGAAGCGGATTGGGTGACGCTGAAGTGCGGGAATTACAATAAGGTCACCAAGAAGTGTTCCGGACAGAACTACAAGTAATGAAATACCTCCCGGTGGGGCGGGCAGTGGCTGTTCCTGCTGCTGCTCGCCCTTTCGGATGTAGGCCCGGTACACGCGCAATCTCCAAAGGACGCTAGTTTCCTGTCGACGCTCGGCGAACTGCGGGAGGCGACGTATTCCGACAAGGCGAGTATTGTCGAACGGCTGAGTCAGAGCGGTCATCCGAGCGTCCGCGCCGTCCTCACGCGCGCTCCTGGAAGACCGGCTCTATTTCCGCAACAACGATCAGAAGGTTTTTATCGTCAAGTCGGCCGAGGCGGATCCTCTCAATTTGATCGATCCGCTGTCGCTGAAGAGCGCCGGAACCGCCCCGGCGGATAGCCTGACCAAGATCGGCACGAACAACGCATTGCGGCGCACGTTGCGGACAACTGTGGCGCACTTCGCGTTGTCGAGCCCGGACGCGGCGGTGCGGTTGGAAGCGGTGCGGGACATGTCGCGGTCGCTGGACGATGCGACCGTGGCGCTGCTGCGCAAGCGACTCGCTGTGGAAACGAATTCCGGCGTCAAGAAGGAAATCGCCACGGGCCTGGCGCTCGCCGCGCTGGACGGTTCGGACACCAAAGCGCGTCTCGAAGCGATCGCCACGCTTAGCAAAAGCGTCAGCCAGGATGTGCGGAACAGGCTGGCGCTCCTGCTGGATAAATCTCCCGACGGCAGTTTCGTCGAAAGCGACGAGAGGGTGCGGCGGGCCGCTGCCGCCGCGGTGGCAACCATCGACCAATGGCGCAGCTTCTATTCGGGCATCGAGACGTTGTTTTTTGGCCTGAGCCTGGGGTCGGTGCTGGTCCTGATCGCCATCGGACTGGCCATTACGTTTGGCGTCATGGGCGTCATCAACATGGCTCATGGCGAGTTGATGATGCTCGGCGCGTACACCACCTACGCCGTTCAGATGGCGATGCCCGGACACATCGGAATCTCGATCCTGGCGGCGATTCCAGCGGCTTTTATCGTTGCGGGCCTGGTGGGCGTCGCTGATGGAGCGCACAATTATCCGATTTCTTTACGGAAGACCGCTGGAGACGCTGCTCGCGACCTTCGGCGTGAGCCTCATCCTGCAGCAATCGGTGCGGTCGATTTTTTCGGCGCTGAACCGATCGGTCGTGACGCCCGACTGGATGAGCGGCTCGCTGCAGCTGAACGACGCGCTCGCGATCACCTATAACCGGCTCTACATCGTGATCTTCACGCTGATTGTCTTCTCCATGCTCCTAGCTGGTGTTGAAGCGCACCCGAATCGGTCTCGACATCCGGGCCGTTTCACAGAACCGGGCCATGGCCAAGGCGATGGGCATCCGCACCGAGTGGGTGGATGCGATGACCTTCGGGCTCGGATCGGGCATCGCCGGCGTGGCCGGCGTCGCGCTGAGCCAATTGACCAACGTCGGTCCGAATCTGGGCCAGTCCTACATTATCGATTCGTTCATGGTGGTGGTTTTTGGCGGCGTCGGAAATCTCTGGGGCGCGCTCATCGGCGGCATGTCGATGGGGATCGTCAACAAGCTGCTCGAGCCCTACGCCGGGGCCGTGCTGGCAAAGATTTTCGTCCTCGTCGGCCTGATTCTTTTCATTCAGACCCGGCCGCGCGGACTGTTCCCGCCGAGCCGGCCGCGCGGCGGAGGATAAGTAGACGGTGTGCTCGTCTACACGGCATTGGATCAGCGCTAGGGGGCGATCGGGGAGGCGCATGGCTTCTGGCAGTGCTCGCCGTGGTGGCCGTCGCCGTGCCCGTCCTCAACCAGGTTGTGCCCGCGTCATCCGCGCTTCACCTCTCGGCCTACGGGATCACGCTCATCGGCAAGTACCTGTGTTACGGGATGCTGGCGCTGGCGGTCGATCTGATCTGGGGGTATTGCGGCATCCTGAGCCTCGGGCACGCGGCTTTTTTTTCTCTCGGCGGCTACGCCATGGGTATGTATCTGATGCGGCAGATCGGCCCGCGGGGAGTGTACGGCGATCCCGTGTTGCCCGACTTCATGGTGTTTCTGAACTGGAAATCTCTGCCATGGTTCTGGTACGGCTTCAACCATTTCCCGTTCGCGCTCGCTCATGATGGTGCTTGCGCCGGGCCTGCTGGCGCTGGTGTTCGGGTGGTTTGCATTCCGGTCGCGCGTCACCGGCGTGTACTTTTCGATCATCACCCAAGCGCTCACCTACGCCTTGATGCTCGCGTTCTTCCGCAACGACATGGGGTTCGGCGGCAACAACGGATTCACCGATTTCAAGGACATCCTGGGTTTCGATCTGCATTCCGACCGCACGCGAGTCGTGCTGCTGGTGATCACCGCCGTCGCGCTCGCGGCCAGCTACCTGGCTTGCCGCATGATTGTCGAATCGCGCGCGGGGCGCGTGATGCGCGCGATCCGCGATGCGGAGAGCCGGACCCGTTTTCTCGGCTATCCCGTCGAATCGTTCAAGCTGTGGCTCTTCGTGTTTTCCGCCGTCGTCGCCGGCATCGCGGGAGCGCTGTACGTGCCGCAAATCGGGATCATCAACCCCAGCGAATTTGCGCCCATCAATTCGATCGAAGCCGTCATCTGGGTGGCGGTGGGAGGGCGGGGTACGCTGTACGGCGCGATTGCCGGGGCGGTGCTGGTGAATTACGCGAAAACCTATCTCACGGGCGCGTTTCCGGAAGTATGGCTTTACGCGCTGGGTGCGTTGTTCGTGCTGGTGACGCTGTTTCTGCCGCGCGGGATTATTGGCCTGATGCCGGCGCGGGTAAAGACAAAATGAGCGGCTGCGAATGCAGGACCGATAGGACGGAGCCGGAAGAATGAGCGTTCGCGACAAGAGGCTCTATCTTGAGGACCTGACCGTCAGCTTCGACGGCTTCAAGGCGCTCAACAAGCTCACGCTGTACGTCGAGCCGGGAGAGCTGCTCTGCATCATCGGCCCCAACGGCGCCGGCAAGACCACCATGATGGACGTCATCACCGGCAAAACACGCCCGGATTCGGGAACGGCGTGGTTTGGCGACGACATCGATCTGCTCGCAGTTGTCCGAGCCGGAAATCGTGGGCGCCGGAATCGGGCGGAAGTTTCAGAAGCCGACGGTGTTCGAACAGTTGACGGTGTTCGAGAACCTGGAGCTGGCGTTGGCCGGCGACCCGTCGTTCCTGAAAACGCTGCGCGCCCGCATTACGGCCGCGCAACAGAAGAGAATCGACGAGGTTCTTGACATCATCGGCCTCTCGGAGCAGCGCGACGCGCTCGGAAGAATACTCGCGCACGGCCAGAAGCAATGGCTTGAAATCGGCATGCTGCTGATGCAGAACCCGGAACTGCTCCTGGTGGACGAGCCGGTTGCCGGCATGACGCCGCACGAGATCGAGCGCACGGCCGAGCTCCTGCTGTCGCTGGCGGGCGAGCACTCGGTCGTGGTGGTCGAGCATGATATGGCCTTTGTCCGATCCATCGCCAGGCGCGTCGACGGTGTTGCACGAAGGACAGCGTCATCGCGGAGGGCGATATGGACAAAGTGCAGAACGACCCTCGCGTGATCGAAGTTTATCTGGGAGTGTGAGCGTGCTGGCAATCAAAGCCCTCAACCAGTTCTATGGCGGCAGCCACACGTTGTGGGATGTGGATCTTGACAGTCCCGGCCGGTTCGCGCATGTGCCTGATGGGCCGCAACGGCATGGGCAAGACGACGCTGCTCAAATGCATCATGGGTCTGCAGCCGGCGAGCTCCGGCGGCATCGCATTCGACGGAAGCGATCTGCTGAAGTGCCCCGCCGAGCAGCGGGCCAGGCTCGGCATCGGTTATGTGCCGCAAGGGCGTGAGATCTTTCCGCAGCTTGACAGTGGAGGAAAATCTGCGTGTCGGCCTGGGCGTGCGCAAGAACGGCGCCGCGTACGATTCCGCAGCCGTATCTTCGACCTGTTTCCCGTGCTGAAGCAGATGCTGAACCGGCGCGGCGGCGACCTTTCGGGCGGGCAGCAACAGCAACTCGCCATCGGCCGCGCCCTGGTGCTCGAACCGAAGCTGCTGATTCTCGACGAGCCGACCGAAGGGATTCAGCCCAACATCGTGCACGAAATCGGCGACATCGTCTTGAGGCTGAATAAAGAAGAAGGGCTTACCGTGCTGCTGGTCGAGCAGAAGCTGCCGTTCGCGCGCCGCGTGGCGAGCGAGTTCTGCATTCTCGACAAGGGCCGCCGTGTCGCTGCCGGTTCGATCGGCGAACTGACGGACGAAGTGGTGCGCGCCCATCTGAGCGTGTGACGACCTCGCTCCTATATTTGAATGGCGAGGATACCTTCACTAGCACAACGTACCAGCAACTCACGAGTGGCATTCTGTCTGCCAATTGTGTACACGTCATCTATTGAAATAACCCAGCCACCACTCCACCTGCCGGACGGACCAGTTCGCAATATCCTGGCGACACAATGTTAGGTCGTTGGAAGTTCTCAACACGAGTTTATTTGTGTAAAGTGCAATGACGAATGCAAAAAAGGAACCCGGTCATGCTTAGCGGGCGTAGGCAGATTAAATTGTCCTCGCGCACAATCCGATGCCCGCTTGTGATTCACTCCCCGCGACACAGACCTGATGATCTCCGGCGAACTGCTGTACGCAGCACCGCTCGTCCCTGAGAAGCTTCGGCTGAATTAAGTATCCGCAATACTCTCGCCTTCGTCGTTCTTTCGTTCGCGTGATCCCTCGGTGCGCGGTACGTGTCACGGCGCCCGGTCTGATGTTGCTGCGCAAAGCGAAGTGGCTGGCGTACCGGGCAGGCCTCGACATCTGCCGCTCAGTGATCAACCATTGATCGCGCCCGGTACGTCAATTGCGCTCCTGCTCGGCTTACCCGGGGGCCGCCGATGATCGTGCATCAGGGCGCCTCAGGAACAACGGGCCAAGCGCTTCGAGCCGGTCGGCCCATGGTAGTCGTTCCATTTGGGTGGGATCAACCGGACAACGCAGCGCGAGTTGAACGGCTGGGTATAGGACTTCACGTGTTGCCACAGGCCTACTCGTCAGCGACGGCAAGCGCTATCAATCGTGTGCTGACAGATCCCATCTTTGTCGCTCGCGCGGCGGAACTCGGTGAACGAGTGCGTCGGGAAAATGCGCTGACCATTGCCTGCAACGCGGTAGCACCCCTCCTCGACCGGGTCCGTCCGCAACTACATCTGCCGCTTTAACTGCAAGTCAAAATCGAAAGGCTTACCTACGGCCTGCGGAAAACTCACTTCCGAAGAGACTGTCACTGAAAGCGCCAGTGTTGAACCAGCCGGAGCGCGAATCGAATGAAAACCTCTCCGCCTATCACTCAGTTGTCAAACAGGCAATACGCCCTGATAAAACAATCCGCCCATGAGTCTCGCAGGCGTATAAGTAAGTTGACGCGCCACATTTACTCGATCGCGAATCGAATGAAAACCTCTCCGCCTATCACTCAGTTGTCAAACAGGCAATACGCCCTGATAAAACAATCCGCCCATGAGTCTCGCAGGCGTATAAGTAAGTTGACGCGCCACATTTACTCGATCGCCACCACAACCATGTTACTTACTACCCCGCCCTGCTTGAGATACAGCGGCAGTGTCAGCCCGGGCGGCATCCCTCGGCAGCAGTATATTCGCCTGATTGAGACCCGGAGCACCCGGACTGATGCCCGCATACGCCGCTGGTATCTCTACGCCTCCAATCACGGCGCTTACCGGCGCGATGGCTGCCCCGGCGGCGGTGACCCCGCCGAAACCGGTCGCATAGATCACAAGATAGCTGCCGCGCTTCGCTGGGTTAGAAGGCGTATTCAGGCTATTATCCAAATTAGTAATGGCGGCCTGCGCCGTGGAGATAGCGAAGATAGCGGGGGCCACGTTACCGATAGTCAACTGCTGCTGCGCGCTGCCATTCGCCGAGCTGACTGTAAGTTGAGCCGCACCGGGAGTTACTCCGTACGGTACTTGCGCATTCACCTGGAACGGCGTCGTTCCGGCCACCGTGGCAGGTTGGCCGTTAATCTGAACTGTGGCGCCGGCCAACCCCGTGCCGAAAATCGAGATGAGACCTCCCGGCGCAATCGTGTTGATGTAACTGGCGGCATTCACTACATTGCCAGTCACTGAGCTGGTCAGCGGCGCAATGGTCCACACTTGCCCGCTGCGCACAATACCATAGGAGGCCGGCGGCGGCCCCGATGCAGACACGCGTCCGCCGCCGGGCGAAAGATCGGTAAAGTCAGGTTGTAGGGGCCGGGTCCGGCATCGAGCTCATATACGCCCGCGGTGCCGTCGCACGCGCCAAAGTACAGTGTGCCGGGTGCGGCAATAGACGCCCCGCCAGTCACCGCGGCCGCACCCGGAAACTGCAGCGTAGGCCCGCACGATCCGCCAGCCGAAGTCAGCGCCAGCGGCCCATTCGAAGCCACCATAAACCCGGGCGAGGCGGGTGCCTGCGGCAGCAGTCGCACCGCGCCCGTAACCGTTCCCTGAATGGTCACTCCCCCGGCGGTGAAGCCATTCAGATACCCCGCAAGATTGGTTTGCGCGAACACTGGGTTTGGATCGGCGATCTGCAGGCTCCATCGGCATTGATACCGGACGCCACCACAAAATGCGAGCCCAGGCTGCCCAGTTGCAGCGCCAACAGCACAGGCGCGCCCGCGGCCACCAGATCGCTCACTGCGGCGGCGCTGAAAGGCTCTATCGCGACCGTCAGATCGTTAGAGACAAACGCGCCCACGCGCCACAAGTTGACCGTCTGCCCTGCGCTGCCGGCCACTGACACGAAGCCATCGCAGACCTGATTCCCTTTGAAATCGAGACTGCAATACGTTTGCAAAAATCATTTAAGCTCACCGGATCGGCCAGCCCGTTGGGCTGCGGCAGTTCGCCGCGCGACTGGTGATAACGCAGTATGGACGCCACCGAGGTCAGCAGCGCGCCCTGGTTCTGTATCGAGTCGCCGCCGTTACCCAGCGTTCCACTCACGGCCTGGCTTAAAGCTGGGAAGTTGGCGAGGGAGAACGCCGCCGATCTCGCGCTGAATGTCACAAAATGCGCGCCGGTCTGCGCGGTTGCGAGCGCGACACCCGCGGCAGTGGGCAGGCGGAGAGTGGCGCTGGCTCGGCCGTCCGCGCCGGTGACCGCGGAGGCGGGAAGCGCCTGCGCGCCCGGCGAAGCCGAAAACGTCACGCTCTGCCCGGCGACGGGATTGCCGTTCTGGTCGTTCACTACCACCACCAGCGGCTGAGTCAGCAGCGCTCCCGGCGCCCCCGTCTGCTGGTCGCCGCTCACGGCCGAAATAGTCATCAGGCTCGGGGAAGCGGCATATACCGAGTAAGAGCTTTGCGCCGCAGCGGTGCTGTTTACGTCGCTGGCTTTGACGGTGATTGTTCCGGCGGCGGTACTCGCGGGTATCAATGCGTCGAAGGTATAAGATCCGCTGGCTGTCGTGACCAGGAAATCCGCCTGTCCGGTCTGCGAGACTCGCAGAGTAGCGCCATTACTGAAACCCCCAATCACCAGATGTACCGAGGCGCCCGCGCGCACGGCCCCCGGCGTAGCCGTAATGATCGGCTGTCTCGGCGTATCGAACTCCACGGCCTTTGCATCGCCCGGCGAGTATGTAATGTAACCACCCTCGAAATCTTGCCGGCGCAATCCATTCACCGTACGTTCCGCGGTTGTGGGGGCTCCCAGGTTTCCGCCGGGTCCGCCGCCCGCGCTGTAAGTCGCCAATACTAAGCCGGTGACAAAAAACCCTTGTCCGGAAAGTGACCCGGCGGTTGCCCCCAGAATCTGCCCATTCTGGAAGCTCTGCATGTTGCCCGTAGTACCGCGGAAAGTGACGAAAGTTGATGCGGCGAAGGTGGGCGGTCCGGCCGCGCCTGTCTCATAACCCATAATTTGCCACAGGGAGAAGATCGCGCCAGTCACTACTTGCAGCGGACTCCCTGCCAGCGCGCCATTCTGGAATATCTGCCGCCCGCTCGCGTTCGCGTTGGAGAGCGGATAGCCCAGCGCTCCGGAAGGTCCGCCAAGCTGCAGGTAAGCCGACAGAATCGCGCCTGTGACAAGATAACCGGAGCCTACACCATCCGCCACTGCGACCAGATACGAGGTGGCGGCCGATCCGCCGCTCATCAGTTGCTGCACGTAACCATTGCCGATACGGGTAACGCCCGATGCGGCCTGCAGGCTAAGCCCGCTTCCAACGACCGCATCCTGAAAAGCCTCCTGCAAAGCGACGGTCGGCGCGCCTTGACCGATCTGGCAGCAGTAAGAAGCGGTAACTGAGACCGCCAATGGCGAATTACTTTGTCCTTCCGCTGTGGCAGTTATCGTTGCTGTTCCATAACTTAGAGCTTGCAAAGTAACAGATGGACCGCTGCCCGTAATCCGCACGACGTTCGAATTCGATGAACTCCATACGACGGGACGATTGGCCAGAATGCGCGCCATTCGCGGCCGAGAGAGCCGCCTGCACCGGCAGTGTCTCGCCCGGATACATCTGCACGGGAGTACCTACCGACACAGTTACCGAACCGACCGCGGGCAACAGTACTGCAGCCATTGTCGCCGGATTGTATTGAATGGCGGCGCGCTCGAATGCCTGCACGTGAGTCCCGTTAGTCAGGATCTGTTCCGGGCTGAGCGGAATGCCCATCGTGCCGGAGTCGCCGCCGTTGGCCAGGTAAACGTCGTAAATCGGCTCTTTGACGGCCAACAGTTGACCTGTCGCGGGGCCGGAAACAATGTTATATATCGCTCCTTGATCGAACTGCTGCCTGGTGGCGGACGAGTGATAGGCGCTGGTAAACTGGGTTTCCATTGTCACCGCGGGCCCGAACGCGGATATTCCGCCCAACGCATTCCAATAAGTGAAAAATGGGTCCTGCATCAGCAGTTGCGGGCCGGCGGGGAGGCTTTGTGTATACACAAACAGCGCATAATCGCGGCTGAACTCCTGCCATTGACAACTGTTACCCACTGCTGCCGGAGAGAGTAGAGTCGGACAATAGGCTGTATCGTTGGTAGGAAACCCGACGCTGGCCAAAGGCGCGGCATTCATGTAATAGGAGTAGATTCCGGACCACACCTGTTGGACATTCGCGGTCGCGGTTGAGTCCGGCTTGATCAGCGCGAATGTCTGGGTCTTATCGGACAACGCGGGAAACGTCTGGATGAGGCCGCTGGGTCCAAATGTATATGCGTCTCCCTGCGGCGGCCCAACCATCGCGCTAAACGAGCCGCGCTGATAAGCAGTGACGAATGTAGCCATCACATCCGACGTTAATCCGCCGCCTACCGGATAAGTGTTCTGGGCCAAGGCGCAAACACTGGATATTCCCAACCCTACGCAGCACCCCAGCCAACGCAACGCCATAACGCACGATTATAGAACAGCAGTGTAGGTGGGGCAGGATGGCATCCTGCGCGCCGGTTGCTTACCGGCGTCTCCGCGTCGAGGTCAGCGCATCCCTACCCGCCAGTCCCTTCGCGCTAAAATACTTTCTTGGGAAGCGACCCCCGTTCACAACCACTCGCGCGCGCGGCTGCAGCGGCCGGTCTGAACCGCGCCATCAACCGCAATTTCGAGCTCAAGACCGAAATTCACCGCAAGCTGATCGGCGCTCTCAATCTGGAGCGCGTCGCCTCCATTCCACGCGACCGCCTGCGCGCCGAGATTCGCGATGTCGTGGAGCGTCTCCTGGCCGACGAGCGCGTGCCCATGACCACGGCCGACCAGAACAAGATCGTCGAGGAGGTTCTCGACGAGGTCCTGGGCCTCGGTCCGTTGGAGCCGCTGCTGAAGGAGCCTTCCATCTCCGACATTCTGGTATGCGGATTCGACAAGGTCTACATCGAGCGCGGCGGCAAACTCTCGCTCACTTCGGTTCGTTTCAAAGACAATGCGCACCTCCTGCATATCATCGATAAGATCGTGTCGCAGGTGGGCCGCCGCATCGACGAGGCGCAACCGATCGTCGACGCGCGCCTGCTCGACGGCTCGCGCGTCAATGCAATCATTTCCCCGCTCGCGCTGGACGGACCCGCGCTTTCCATTCGCCGCTTCGGCCGCCACGTAATTACGTCGGATGAGATGATCGCCAACCACACCTTGACCCGCGGCATGTTGCGATTCCTGGCCGCCTGCGTCGAGGCCAAGACCAACATTCTGATCTCCGGGGGCACCGGTTCCGGCAAAACCACCACGCTCAATGCCCTCTCACGCTTCATCCCCGAAGACGAGCGCATCATCACCATTGAAGACACCGCCGAGTTGCAGCTCCAGCAGCGCCACGTGGTGAAATTCGAGACCCGGCCGCCCAGCCTCAACAAGACCGGCGGAATCGGCCAGCGGCAGCTGCTGCGCACATCGCTTCGCATGCGGCCCGATCGCATCATCGTTGGCGAGTGCCGCGGCGCGGAGGCGCTCGAGATGTTGCAGGCCATGAACAGCGGCGTCGAAGGCTCCATGAGCACCGTCCACGCCAACACGCCGCGCGACGCCTTCTCGCGCCTGGAGGCCATGGTGCTGATGTCGGATCTCCAGATTCCCTCGCGCGTTATCCTCCAGCAACTGGCCAGCGCCATCAGGATCGTGTTACAGGTCAGCCGTCTGCAGGATGGCACGCGCAAGATCGTGAATATCGCTGAAGTGCTGGGCGTGAGCGACGGGCGCATCGATGTGCGCGATGTCTTTGAGTTCGAGCGCAGCGGCATCACCCCCGAAGGCAAAGTGCAGGGCCGCTTCCGCGGTTCCAGCAAGCCCCCTGCAATTCTGGAGCGTCTCAAGGCCGCCGGAATAGAACTGCCGCCCGCGATCTTCGATGAGATGGTGCAAGTGAACCAATAAATCCCGCTCTGCCGTACTCCTATTCGTGTTCATTATTCGTGTTAATTCGTGTTTATTCGTGGCCCAATTTCTGAGTCACGCGATTTTCAAATGAATTCTCCCCCACGCTTTCAGTAACTTACCGCCAATCGCCACCAAAAAGTTACAACCGCCCCAGTTATCCTATTAATAGGAGAGCTTTTTCAGTGAATTCGCACTTATCAGACGCAAAACTCGCAGCTAACCAGTCCAACGCTCAATCGTCCACCGGTCCCAAGACCGAAGCCGGCAAGCGCCGCTCCAGCCTCAATGCCTTTCGCCACGGCCTCACCGGTCAGATCCACATCGCCACACCCGAAGAAATGGGCGCTTTCCGCAAGCACTGCGAAACTTACCGCGAAGCCCTCGCGCCCGTCGGCGTGCTCGAAATCGAAGCCGTCCAGGACATCGCTGAAGACCGTTGGCGTCTCAAGCGCGCCCGAGCCCTCGAAAACGGCATCTTCGCCCAAGGTCATCGCGATCACATCAACGCCATGGATTCCGGCCACGCCGAAGTCGATACCGCCCTTGCGCAATCCCACACCTGGCTCCAAACCGGCAAAAGCCTCCAACTGCTCACCACCTACGAGCGCCGCATCAAACGCTCCCTTCAGGAGAACGAAGCGCAGCTCCAAGCCATGCAATCCGCCCGCAAAGCCGCCCACGCCCAAGCTCTCCACGAAGCCATGCTGCTCACCGAACTGGCGCAATCCAAAGGCGAACTCTACGATCCCGCCCCCGATTTCCCGCCCACCGGCAACTTCGGTGGGTTTGTTTATTCAACCCCCGAAATCGCCCGCCTCATGGACCGCGCCGACCGCCTAAATCAAGCCGAAACCGCCCGCGCCAACAAAAATTACTCCCCCTGGACCGCATCCAAACGCAATTAACCCGATGCAAAACCTCGAATCCTCCCAAAACTCCGCGCCGACCTCCGCGTCTCAGCGTCTCCGCGTCGAAAATCCTCTCACGCCCTCACATTTACGATAAGATATACGGGGCATGAAACTCGCCTTGTCACTTCTCATAGCGCTCACGCCACTCGCCCCCCTCCACGCGGCCGGGACGGAAACCAAGGTCAAACTGCCGAGCACCCGCGCCGATCTTGTCCGCGGCGAGAAACTGTTTCAGTTTCACTGCGCGCTGTGTCATGGGCCAAATGGCGTGGGTGGACGCGGACCTATGTTGACGCGGGCCAAGCTACCGCGGGCGCCCGACGACGCCGCGCTGCTCAAGATTCTCGAGGAAGGGATTCGCGGTACGGAAATGCCTGGGGCGGATTCCATGTCGGATCGCGAGATGCGGCAGACGGCTGCGTACGTCCGCTCGCTCGGTAAGCTTCCGCGGCAACCCGTTCCGGGCGATGCGGCTCGCGGCGTGGAGATTTATCGCGGCAAAGGCAACTGCGCGGGCTGTCACTCCATTCATGGCGAAGGCGGCGTCGCGGGCCCCGATCTTTCCTCCATCGGCGTATCGCGTAGCGCGGCCTATCTCCGCGACTCGCTTGTCAATCCTGGCGCCGCCGTACCCGAAGGCTATCTGCTGGTGACCGTGGTCCCGAGCGGCGGCGAGCGCGTCACCGGCGTGCGGGTGAATGAGGATTCGTTCTCTATTCAGGTCCGCGATAGCGACGGGCGCTCCTATTCCTTCTGGAAAAAAGACCTCGCGCAAGTGGACCGGCAGCGCGGCAAGTCGCCTATGCCGTCGTATCAAGGCCAGCTCTCGGATACGGAATTGACCGACGTGGTGGCTTATCTGGCGTCGCTCAGGGAGACCAAATGAAAACCTTGTTCTGGTGGTTAGCCCCCGTCGCGCTGCTGGCCCAGGTGAGCGTTCCCTACGAGCGCATCCGCGATGCCAACAAGGAGCCGGGCAACTGGCTGACTTACTCGCGCGATTACTCCGGCCAGCGTTACTCCCCACTCGACCAGGTAAACACGGGTAATGTGAGCAGACTGCACATTGCCTGGATGCGCCAGGTGGATGAGACCGACGCCTTCGAGACTTCGCCGATCGCCGTCGATGGCGTCTTATATGTCACTGAACCGCCTAATATTGTGGAAGCGCTCGACGCTGTTACCGGCCGCCCTTTATGGAGTTACCGAAAGGAATTGCCGAGTCATCTGCGGTTGTGTTGCGGCAAAGTCAATCGCGGCCTCGCTATCCTGGGTAATACCGTGTATTACGCCAGCACCGACGCCCACCTGATCGCGCTCGATGCACGCACCGGCAATCTGCGTTGGGATATCACCATGGCCGATTACCGGAATGGATACTCCAGCACAGGAGCGCCGCTGGCGGTAAAGGACCGGATCATTACCGGCATGGCTGGCGGCGAGTACGGCGTAAGTGGCTTTATCGACGCCTACGATGCCAGGACCGGGAAGCGCCTATGGCGATTTAATACCATCCCCCCAAAAGGCGAGCCTGGAAACGAGACATGGGCCGGTGACAGTTGGAAGACAGGATCGGCTACCGCCTGGGTCACTGGCGCGTACGATCCCGAGACCAACACGGTTTATTGGGGTACAGGCAATCCTGGGCCCGACTGGAACGGCGACGTGCGCAAGGGAGACAACCTCTACTCCGATTGCCTGATCGCGCTTGACCCCGATACGGGGGCCAGGAAATGGCATTTCCAATATACGCCTCACGACATGAACGATTGGGATTCCACCCAGACTCCCATTCTGGCCGACGGTATGGTTGCGGGTCAGCCCTCGGAAAATGGTGGTACTGGCGAACCGCAATGGTTTTTACTACGCACTGGACCGAGTCACTGGCAAGTTTATCGCCGGCCAACCCTTCGTGAAGCAGACCTGGGCGACCGGCCTGGATGAAGCCGGACGTCCCATGCGCGTGCCCGACGCGGAGCCGACTGTGGAAGGTAAGTTGATCTGGCCAAGCCTTGGCGGCGGGTCCAATTGGTATAGCTCCACTTACAACCCCAACACAAATTTGTATTATGTCAACGTAAAAGAAGAGGCCGGTATCTATCACAAGGGCGAAGCCGAGTACCGCGCCGGAGCGCTCTTCAATGGCGGCGGGCAGCGCGATTATAAGGAGGAAGATCCCTATGGCGCCGTGCGCGCGCTCGACGTGGTAACTGGCCAGTTGCGTTGGGAGTACAAGCTGCACCGGCCTTCTCACTCTGGCCTGATGACCACCGCCGGAGGACTGGTATTCGGCTCGAATCTCAGCTCGTTCTTTGCCCTGGACGCGCAAAATGGCGGTCTGCTATGGCGGTTCGAGACAGGCAGCGGGATTGACGCCAACCCGATCAGCTACATGAGCCAGGGCAGGCAGTACATCGCCATTCCCGCGGGTCATGCGCTGCTCATATTCGGTCTAGACTAAAGGATTAATGCTATGAGTTTGTTGACAATTTTTGTGGGGCAGGATGGGTACCCTCTGGTCCGGCGGATTGTTAATCCGCCTCCTCGGCTCTCGCGGAAAGCCGCCATGTGGGGCAGGATGGGCCTGCGGCGATTTTAATCCGCTTCCGACGGACCAGACCCCTCTCCCTCTTATTACTCCTCGCCGCAGGTTTCTCTCTCATGGCCCAGGACGACATCCCTCCGGCCGGACGCGGCGGCGGCCGCGGCGGAGGCGGCAATACCAGGGAGTTCCTCGGACTTGGCCCACCGCCCGATGCCGCCGCTGCCGCCCGTGGCGAGAAGTTATACGAGCCGAATTGCGCATTCTGCCACGGCGAGAAAGCCAGGGGCGCCGAAGGACCCAATCTGGTCCGCTCCCCGGTAGTGCTCCACGACGAAAAGGGCGAGCTGATCGGGGCCACCGTCTCCAAGGGCATCCCCGATAAAGGCATGCCTGCCTTTTCCAACTTCACCCCGGCCCAACTCTCGGACATCGCTCAGTACCTGCACCTACAGGTGGAACTGGTGGCCAATCGCGGCACGTACAAGCGCCTCAACGTAGTCACTGGGGATGCCAAAGCCGGCGAGGCTTACTTCAATGGCCCCGGGGGCTGCACCGCCTGTCATTCGGTAACCGGAGATCTGGCGCACATTGGCAGCCGTTACCAGCCGGAGCAATTGCAGACCAGATTCGTGTGGCCCGGCGGCAGAGGCGGAGCCGGGAGAGGGCAGAAGGTGACGGTCACGTTGCCCTCGGGCCAGTCAATTACAGGCACTCTGAAGTCGCAGGATGACATCAATATATCTATATATGACTCGGCCGGCAATTATCACTCGTGGCCGCGCGAAGCAGTCAAGATCGATATGGACGATCGCCTCGCCGGACACCGCCAGTTACTCGGGAAATATACGGATGCCGACATGCATAATTTAACCGCCTATCTAGCGAGTCTGAAATGAAATACTCAAGAAACCACTCCCTCAGGGTAATGGCCCCGATCGTCGCTGTGAGTTTGCTCCCTTTGCTCCTGGCTGCCCAAGCCCTCGACCCCAAGATGCTCCTGAAGCCTCCCACCGACGCCTGGCCGACTTACAACGGCGACTATTCCGGCCGCCGCTTCAGCCCGCTGACTGAAATCAATTCAAATAACATCGGCAGTCTTTCCCTGGCGTGGTTCTATCGCATCGCGAGTGTCGGCCCGCAGCGCGGCGTCGGTAATCCCACCATCAAATCGACGCCCTTGATGGTCGACGGAATCCTTTACTTTACGATTCCCGATCACGCCTGGGCCATTGACGCGCGCACCGGCGAAGAAATCTGGCACTACAGTTGGCAGGATAAGGGCGGCCACCTGGTCGGTAACCGCGGCCTCGGAATGTATCGGCGATTGGCTATATCTCATGACTCCCGACTGCTGGTTCGTTTCGCTGAATGCGAAAGACGGCAAGGAGCGATGGAGAAAGAAGATCGCCGACGAAAAGATGCAGTACTTCTGCACCATGAGTCCTCTTGTCGTCAAGAATCATATCCTGGTGGGGGTAGGCGGCGATGCCATGGATGTCCCCGGGTTCCTCGATGCCCGCGATCCCGAAACCGGAGACGTGCAATGGCGCTGGAACACCACCCCTCGCAAAGGCGAGCCTGGCGCAGAGACGTGGCCGAACCCGCAAGCCATGGAGCACGGCGGCGGCATGACCTGGATGCCGGGCACTTACGATCCTGAGTTGAATTTGATCTATTGGGGGACTGGCAATCCGAATCCTGTCTTTGCCGGGCAAGGCCGTAAGGGCGCTAATCTTTGGACCGCTTCCATCGTGGCGCTAAATGCCGATACCGGAAAGCTGGTCTGGTACCATCAGCCTTCGCCGCATGACACTCACGACTGGGACAACGTCGAGACACCCGTATTGTTCGACGGGCTATTCAACGGGCAGCCGCGTAAGATGCTGGCTCAAGCCGCGCGTAATGGGATCTTCACACTACTTGACCGGACTAACGGAGAGAGTCTCGTAACTAAGGGTTACATCGGGGTGAACTGGATGAAGGGGCTCGATGCCAAGGGCCAGCCAATTCCCGATCCGGCCAAGGAACCAAAAGTAGATGGCTCCCTGATTGACACTCCCGGCGGTGGTGGAACGAACTGGCCTCCACCCAGCTTCGATCCGGAGACCGGATTATTCTATGTGAATGCCAAACAAGGCTACAGCGTCACCTATCTTACCGACGAAGACCCGGAACCCCAGGGATATGGCGGCGGAGGCGGAGGCGGCCTTTCCGAGCCGGTCCTGGTGGCGATCGATTACAAGACCGGTAACGTGGCTTGGAAGCACAAGTACCCCAGCGGAGGCTTCGGCAACGCGTTTCCCGGTATATTGTCCACGGCAGGTAAGCTGTTGATCACCGGCGACCCTTCAGGGAATCTGCTGGCGTTCGATCCGGCGTCGGGCCGGATCCTTTGGCATTTTCATGTGGGCGCTATGGTTAGTAATGGCCCATCTACTTATATGTTGAATGGTAGTCAATATCTGCTGGTCGGCGCCGGCGATACTTTGTTCGCTTTCAAACTGGCGAAGAGTGTGAATTGATAAGAGAGATGAAGTTATGACCAGAAGAGAGATCCTCGGCGCGGCCGGCGCCGCCTCGGCTTTGTTATCCCTGAAACCCGCCTTAGCACAGGCTTCGAAACCCTTGCGCACCATCGGTGGAGCGCCGGCCGGCTTTCCAATACGATCGCGCGCCGGGCGTGCCAGTGGCAAGCCGTTCGACTTCGTCGAGCACTGTCACAATCTCGGTTTGGGCGTAGTGGAAACCCGGCTCCCGCCCAACGATCCGGACTCCATCAAGGCATTCCGGCAGAAGATCGACGCGGATAACATGCGTGTCATCCTCGACGTCGGCTACCCGCGCGACGAGACAGGCGTCGCCGCCTTCGACGCGTCGGTAAAGGCCGCTAAGGAGTGCGGCGCTATTTCACTGCATGCCGCGATGACCGCACGCCGATATGAAGAATTTAACTCCTTCAACGACTTCAAGCAGAACTTCGAGCGTTGTCAGAAGTCGATCGCCCTTGCCGAGCCGGTTCTTCGGAAATACCAGATGCGGCTCGGAATCGAGAACCACAAAGGCTGGCGCTCCGCCGAACAGGCCGCATGGTTGAAGCGCGTGGACAGTGAATGGGTTGGCGTCCACTTGGATTTCGGCAACAATGTATCCCTGTGCGAAGATCCGGCGGAGACGCTCGGCAATCTGTTGCCTTACGTCTTCGCTTGTCACATCAAAGACATGGCCGTTGAGCCATACGAAGACGGATTCCTGCTGTCGGAAGTGCCGCTCGGCGAAGGCTTCCTCGATCTCAAAGCGATGGTTGCGTCCTTGAGAAAGAAGGACCCGAATATGGCCTTCGATCTGGAGATCATTACCCGCGACCCGCTGAAGATCCCGGTGTTTACCGATAAGTATTGGGTCACCTTCGACGACGTTTACAGCCCTCTACCCGGACGCGACTTAGCGCACGTCCTCGAGATCGTACACAAGAACAAGCCGAAGAACCCGCTGCCGCGAACCACCGGCCTAAGTCAAGAGGCTCAGTTGAAACTCGAGGACGAGAACATCCGGAAGTCCATCGATTACGCACGACAAGACCTCGCTGGCTGATAGGCTGGCAGCATGACTCAAAACGCGGTGAACGCCACCAGGCTTCTTCCAGCGGCCACCGCCAGGTACTGCCTGCCCTCGAACTCATAACTGATCGGCGTTGCGTAAACCGGCGCGCCGGTTTGAAAATCCCAAAGCGCCTTGCCGTTCGCTGCGTCGAGCGCGAACAGATTGCCTTCGTTCGTGCCGCTGAACACCAGCCCTCCCGCCGTCGATAGCACGCCCGCCCATGGTGGAGAATGCAGCAGGAACTCCCATCGCCTTTCGCCAGTCAACGGGTCCAGCGCCTGGACAGATCCCGACGGTTCGACGCCAGCTATTCCGCGCATCCCGCCGGCGCTAAAGTAACTGCCCGCTCGATACTCGGCAGTCGCCCGATAAAAGACGGTTCCTTCCTCGCGGACCGCCACATACATCAGTCTTGTATCCGGATTGTATGAAGGACTGTTCCAGTTAGTCGCGCCATGCACCCCTGGATACACCAGGGTTCCTTCGGGCTTCGGCTCCGTCGCTGGAAGCGTGATCGGCCGGCCGCCTGCGTCGAGTCCTTTAGCCCAATTCTGCTTCCCGAACTGCCGCCCCAGCAGGTACGCTCCCGTTTGGCGGTCGAGCAGATAAAAGAAGCCATTTCGATTGGCCACCGCCACCAGCTTTCGCGGCGTCCCCTGGAAGACCGAGTCGATAAGCACAGGCACGTGGTTCGCGTCCCAATCGTGCGTGTCGTGAGGCGTAAATTGGAAGTGCCACTTCAGCTTGCCTGTCGACGCATCGAGAGCCACCAGCGACGCGGAGTAGAGATTGTCGCCGCGGCGTCCCTCGCCGTTATAGTTTGGTCCGGGATTGCCGGTGCCCCAGTACAGCAGATTCAGCGCCGGGTCATAGCTACCTGTCACCCAGGTGGCCGCGGAACCTGTTTTCCAAGAATCTCCATCCCAAGTCTCGTGCCCCGGCTCGCCCGGTCCGGGGACTGTCCAAAATCGCCACAACCGCTCGCCCGACTTCGCATCATAGGCATCCACAAATCCGCGGATTCCATACTCTCCGCCCGAGACCCCCACGATCACCTTGTCTTTGAGCGCGAGCGGAGCTACAGTGACCGAGTATCCGCGCTTGTAATCCGCAACCTGTATATCCCACAGCACGTGGCCAGTCTTGGCATCGAGCGCCAGCAAATGCGCGTCCAGCGTACCCAGAAAAACCCGCTCCCCGAGCACTGCCACGCCGCGGTTCACCTGCCCGCAGCAGACCCCAACATCGCTAGGCACGGCGCGCCGGAAGATCCAAATCGGCCGGCCTGTCCGCAGATCCAGCGCGGCTGCGTTGCTTGGCGGCTCGGATATATACATCACGCCATCCGCGACGATGGGCGTCGCCTCGAACGGATTCAAATCGTTCGTCTGATAGATCCAAGCCGGTCGCAGCCGCGCGATATTGCCCCGGTCGATGCCCTTCAGCGCCGAGTAGCGATGGCCCGCATAATCACCCGAGTAAGTCAGCCATGCGCCCGGTTCCGATGCGGCCGCAATGCGCTCGTAACTAACCTGCGCACAGACGATACTTCCAGCAGCGCAAAGTAGCAGCAGCGTCTTCATGGGGCGCCTCTCAACGAGCTCAGATACGCAATCACGTCCTGGATCTCGGAATCTGAGAGTATCCGGCGGTAACTGGGCATCGGAGACTTACCCCAATCCTTGTGTAACTCGCGCAACTCTTCCTTGCGAAACGAGTACACGCGGTCCGCATAATCGCGGATCTGAATCGTGAACGCATCTTCGTTCACACGCGCGCCCGTGATCCGACGGCCATCTCGCGTCACCACTCGAACCTGCAGGAAGTTATCTGGCATCGAAATCACGCGGCGGTAAACGGTGAATGTGTCCGGGATCTCTGCTTCGGGTTCGAGAAGCGACTGGCGCAGGCGCCCGGGCCCTCGCCTGATCCCGATGCCGGTAAGGTCCGGCCCTATGCGTCCGCCGCGAGCTCTTACTGTGTGGCACTGGCCGCAGTTGCCTTTGGACCAGAAGAGGCGTTCGCCATTCGCGCGGTCGCCTGGAACTTGCGGGGGCTGCACGCGGCCCAGACTTCGAACGTAAGCCACAAGCTGTCGATTCTCGTCCGGCGTCATGCGCGTCCCCGGCATTTGCGTGCCCGCAATGCCGCCAGCGATTACAGTAGCAAGCGCCTCGTCATCGGCCTCGCGTGGAAGCTTGGCGATCGCGAGAGCCGGTCCGCGCCCTCCTTCGCCGTTAAGACCGTGGCACGGCGCGCATTGAATGCGGAAGAGTCCTTCGCCCGGGCCGGCGGCGCTCAACGCCGAGGCTCCCAGCAAAAGCCATGCTGCAATCCTCCACATCTTCCGTATCCTACGCCAACCCCGACCTCTCCAGCAGCGCATTCGGGTCCGGTTCGCGTCCCATGAAGCGCTTGTACAATTCCGCCGGATCTTCGCTATCGCCCTTCGATAGAATGTGCGTGCGGAAGTCGGTCCCGATCTCGCGGCTGAAGATCCCGTTGTCGCGGAACCTGGTGAAGGCGTCGGCGTCCAGCACCTCCGCCCACTTATAAGAATAGTAGCCCGCGCCGTAGCCCACCGGGCTGGAGAACAGGTGCGTGAACGCCGCGACCATAGCGTGCTTCGGCGGCAGCCGCGCGGGGCTGAACTCCTGCAACAGATTGCGCGCATACTCCACCGGGTCGCCATCGCGCTCGGGCGAATAGCGAACGTGCAACAGCAGGTCGATAAAAGCAAAGCCCACCTGCCGCATCTGCGCGTTGGCCGCGCGGAAGGTGCGCGCGCGCTTCATCTTTTGAAACAAGTCGTGGGGCACGGGCTCGCCGGTCTGCCAATGCCGCGCGAACAGATCGAGCGCCGCCTTTTCCCAGCACCAGTTCTCCATGATTTGCGAGGGCAGCTCCACAAAATCCCACGCCACGTTTGTGCCCGCCATCGAGCGGATCTCTACGCGGCTCAGCAGGTGGTGCAGCAGATGGCCGAACTCGTGGAAGATGGTCTCCACTTCCCGATGGGTCAACAGCGCGGGCTTGCCGCCCACCGGTGGCGTTAGATTGCCGCAGATCAATCCCAGATGCGGTTTGAACTCGTCGCCCGAAGGTCCGCCCGTGATCAGCGCATCCATCCACGCGCCGCCGCGCTTGTTCTCGCGCGGATACCAATCGGCGTAGAAGCCGCCTAAATGCGCGCCTGTCTCGTCGTGAATGTTGTAGAACTTAACCTGCGCGTCCCACGCGGGCACATTCAACTCCTCGCTGACGCGGATGCCATAGAGCCGGTTCACCAGGTTCCACAAACCGTCTACCACGCTCTCCAGCGGGAAGTACGGACGCAGCGCTTCCTCATCGAACGAATACAAGGCCGCGCGCTGCTTCTCGGCGTAGTAACCCACGTCCCACGGCGCAAGCTCCGGCGCATCGGCCCCTTCGATTGAGCGACGGAAGGCCAGTAGTTCCTCGTTCTCTTCGCGAAAACGGCGTTCGGTCTTGACCTTCAGATCTTCCAGAAACTCCAGCGCCCGGCTGCCGGTGTGCGCCATGCGGTCTTCCAGCACCAGGTCGGCAAAGTTTCCAAAGCCAAGCAGGTTCGCTTTTTCCCGCCGCAATTCCAGCACGCGCGCGACAATATTCCGATTGTCGTGCGGCCCCTCGGTGGCACGTACGCTATAGGCCTCATACATATTGCGCCGGATGGAGGCATCGTCCAGATACGTCATCACGGCGGTATAGTCGGGCGCTTGCAGCGTGAAGCGCCAGCCGTCGCGCCCCTTGCGCTTAGCGCTTTCGCGGGCGGACTCACGGGCGCTCGGCGGCAGGCCCGCAAGCTTGACTTCCTCTGTCAGCACCAGCTCGTACGCGTTAGTGGAATCGAGGACGTTCTCGGAGAACTTGGTAGTAAGCTGCGTCAGCTCCACGTCGATGGCTTCCAGACGCTGCTTGCCGGCTGAGTCGAGTTCGGCGCCATGACGGCGGAACGCGTCCATGGTCTTCACCAGAAACCGACGCCGCGGGCCCGTCAGGCGGTTGCCTTCGGGAGTCGCGGCAAATACCCGCAGACTCTTCCACAAACCCTCGTGCAGCGGAATGCCGGAATAAAACGCGCTCACTTCCGGCTGCGCCGCGTTGAAGGCCGCGCGCAGCTCCGGATAGGTCGCCACGGATTCCAGGTGCCGCACCACGCCCATACAGTAATCTAGCGGCTCGGTCATCTCATCCAGCGCGCGCATGGTGTTGTCGAATGTGCGCTCGCCAGGCGCTGAGGCGATTGCCTCCAGCCGCACGCGCGCGTCGCGCAACAACTGTCCAACCGCCGGTGCCACGTGCTCAGCGCGGATCTGGTCGAAGGGTATGCGGAATTGCGGAATCAGAAGCGGGTTCGTCTCGCTGGCCATGACCAAAGCTTAGCAGGGGATTGCGAGAGGCAGCCGGATCGTCCGATCACACCGGTTCGCTAAGCTATGCCAGCGGCTCACGATCACGCGCGCGGCGCACCAGCCGCGTGGACCCAGTGAGAGCGCTGCGGAAAGAGTAGGAGTGACTATTTAGAGTACCGGTACATTCACGGGTCCCAGTACATAACCCAACCGACACAGTACTGAGAACGATCTGTATGTGTCCGTTTTCTCTTGCTACCTGATATGGGCACGGGTTACTGTTGACCTACCTATACGGAGGTCATATGCTACCTGCGTTTATTGGACGGTCGGCGCGACCTCCATTCGGAGTGAGGCGCCCACAAGATTTCTTCCGTGGCCGCGAGCGACTTTTAAGGAGAAACACCCAAGATGAAGCGCACTACCCTTGTCTTTCTGGCGGCGCTTTCCGCCGCCCACGGTTCGAGCTTCACGATTAATCAGGCCGGCGATAGCATTCTGGCCCATGTGGAGGGCGATCCGGCAGCTACGCCCAGCGGCGGCATTTCAGTCATCGGTTCTGGATCATTCACCTTCACCATCACTCCTGGTCCCAGCCAGGCGAACGGAGATCCCTCTCAAGGCATTTCCGTCGGTTTTGGCGTCGGGTTCAATGTGGAACCCTCTAATTGCGTCCCCATCGACCCCACGCTTCCGTATGAATGCTCGGGGAGCGTGAACGACTTCGCCGACGTGGAAAATATCGGATTTTCCGAGATGGCGTCCGATTTTATTTACGGCACACGCATTTCCTATGAGGATGGCGGCCCCGAGCCCTTCTATAGTTGCAACGGAGGCAGCTGGACAGGGTGTAATACCACCGTGCTGCCCGGAACCTTTGGCGCCTCGGTTTCCGTATCCGAGACTATGACGCCGGACTACAACGCGATGGTGATTCCCTGGACCGCATACGCCTCTGTGGGAGTCAGCGGCATCTCGGGCATCTGCGATGGTCCTCACTGCTACAGCGTGCCGGCTGCGGCTATCGAACTGGTGGACCCGACGCCCGAACCGGCTTCCGGGTTTATGGCGGCGGCCCTTCTGGTGGCTGCGCGGGTGGCGCGCCGACGCTTGCGTCTATCGCTATGACCCTAAAACGCTCCAACATACAGTCGATGTCGGGGCACCTGTCGGTGCGTCGTCCGAGTGGCTTCTAGCCCCTATCGCCTTCGCCAACCATCGCCGCCGAACCGGCCGCTTCACTCCGTATTGAATTCGAAAACGTCCGTGTTCGTCCGCACCATCAGTCTTCCGCCGGTGAGCGGTTTGCCTTCATTGGGAAAAAACACCGCTCCGTCCGTAGATTCGCCGGGTTCCAGTTTGGTGGTTCCTAATGCCAGAACGCTGGCCGCGGCCGCCGCTTTCAGCTTGGTCCCTCCGAACGCCAGGGCCGCCTGGCGGCGCTGCTCATATCCATTGGTGGCCTTGTAATGCGTATTGCCGTAGACCGAGGCCTCATACGCGGTGATCAGGCGCACCACATCGTTCGCGTTACCCTTTTGCATCAACATGCTGACCACCATCTGCGCGCTGGCGGCGTGGATCGGCGGCGCATCGCCGCGAACGTAACTGAAATCTTCGGGACGGACCACGTAGGGCGCCTGAGAGCCGTTGGAAATCGCCACGTGGATCACGGCGTATTCGTGCAGATGGTTCGGCAGATGCGTGTAGATCAGGGTGACGCCCGATTTGGTCAGAGTTTGATATTTCTGGCCCTTCGATTCAAATTCAATCACTTGGGCGCGCACCGGCGCCGGGAACAACGCTACCGCCAATCCACAGGCCCCCAGAAGCCGAATCATGAATCCATATTACGATAGATTAAGATAATGCCGACCCAAGACCACGTCGTCGCCTCGGGCGCCGGCTACAGCACTCAAACATTGGAAATACATGGCCTGCACGATATTCAGGCCGCACATTGGAATCTAGGCGCCGCCCCGTTAGTGGAACACGCGTTGCGCCGCGGAGAAGGCGCGCTGGCCGAAAATGGCGCCCTGGTGGTCCGAACCGGCCAGTTTACCGGCCGCTCGCCCAAGGATAAGTATGTCGTGCGCGACTCCATTACCGAGAAATCGATCCAGTGGGGACCAGTCAACCAAGCCATGTCCACTGCGCATTTCAACGGGCTGTTTGAGCGTATGCAGGCGTTTTGGCGAGGCAAAGAAGTCTATGTGCAGGATTGCTTCGTGGGCGCGGATGCCGAGTTCGGTCTGCCTGTCCGCGTGATCAGCGAATTCGCCTGGCATAGCCTGTTCGCGCGCCAACTCTTTATCCGTACGCCTCCCGGCGCAACCGCCGGCCGTCAGCCGGAATTCACCATTCTTTTCGCCCCCGGCTTTAAAGCCGATCCGGCGGAAGATGGAACCAACACCGAAACCTGCATCGCGCTCGATTTCACGCGTCGCGTGGTAATCATCTGCGGCACCGAGTATGCCGGCGAGATGAAGAAGTCGGCATTTACCATCATGAATTTCCTGCTGCCCGGGCAAGGCGTCCTCCCCATGCATTGCTCGGCCAATGTCGGCGCCGCCGGCGATGCGGCGCTCTTCTTCGGCCTCTCCGGTACCGGAAAGACCACGCTCTCGGCCGATCCCGACCGCGAGCTTATCGGAGACGATGAGCACGGATGGAGCGATCACGGCGTGTTCAACTTCGAGGGCGGCTGCTACGCGAAATGCATTCGCCTCTCGCGAGCGAGCGAACCGCAGATCTGGGACGCGATCCGTTTCGGGACCGTTCTGGAAAACGTGGATATCGACGAAACGACGCGCGCCATCCATTTCGACTCGGATAAATACACAGAGAATACCCGGGCCGCTTATCCGCTCGAGTTCATCGCCAACGCGCGATTCCCCAGCTCGGGCGGCCACCCGCGCAACGTGATCTTTTTGACCGCCGATGCCTTCGGCGTGCTGCCGCCCATCGCCAAACTGACTCCCGATCAGGCTATGTATCACTTCCTGAGCGGCTACACGGCTAAAATTGCGGGTACCGAGCGCGGATTGGGCAAGGAGCCGGTGGCCACGTTCAGCGCGGGATTCGGCGCTCCGTTTCTGCCGCGGCCGGCGTCGGTCTATGCCGCGATGCTGGGCGAGAGACTGCGCCGCCATCAGGCCGATTGCTGGCTGGTGAACACCGGTTGGGTCGGCGGTCCGTACGGCGTGGGCGAGCGCATGAAGCTGCCTTATACCCGCGCCATGTTGCGGGCCGCGCTTTCAGGCCAGTTGAAAGACGTCCCGGCAACGCCGCATCCGGTGTTCAAAGTACTCGTGCCGCATTCGTGCCCGGAAGTTCCGCCGCACCTGCTGGACGCGCGCGGCATGTGGCACGATAAGGATGCTTACGATAAGGCCGCGGCGCATCTAGCCGGACTGTTCGCCAGGAACTTCGAGAAGTTCTCCGAAGCCGGCCCAGCGATTGCATCGGCCGCGCCGTTGGCGTGAGATATGAGGGCTCCGCTGAGTCGTTTTAGTGGAGCCGGCCTGGCGATCTTTGCCCTCGCTGCCATGGCAGCCGATCCGCAGCCGGCAACGGTCGACGATGTCGTCGCGCTGGTGCGCCAGAGTCTGGCCGCGCATCGCGACGACAAGCAGATCGCCAAAGCTCTCAGTAAAGCGAAGCTGATTGAAAAGCTGGATTCTTACCCGGTGGAGGAACTTGAGAGCGCTGGCGCCGGTCCGAAAACCGTCCAGGAACTAGATCGTCTGCGCGACATTTCGGACCACCTACCCTTGCCGGAGGCGCCGCCCGCGTTTACCGAGCCGCCGCCCGTCTCTTCCGAAGAGATGCTGGCCGCCATTCATCATGCGCGCGTTTATGCCCTGAACTACACGGCGCGCCTGCCCGATTTTATCTGTAATGAGATAGTGGAGCGGTACGAAGACCTGGAAGGAAAAGGCAACTGGAATAGGAAAGACGTCCTCGGCGTGAAGCTTGGCTATGCCGATCACAGCGAAGAGTATCACCTGGCGACTCTTAACGGCCGGCCGACTACGCAAACGTTTGCAATCCATGCGCGGGGCCTGGTCACAGGGAGAATTCGGCAGTATGATGCTGGAGGTTTTCGACCCCACCTCGCACGCTCAGTTCCGTTGGGATCACTGGACCCATCTGCGCCAACGCGCGGCGCAGGTTTACTCCTATCGCATTCGAGAAGGCAGCTCGCATTACAAACTGGCGTACGGGACAGGCGGCCCTCGCTCGGAAGTGATCGTTGGACTCGAAGGATTTGTGTATCTGGACGGCGAAACCAAGGACATCGTCCGTCTCACCAATAGCGCCGTGGATATTCCTCCCGATTTCCCCGTCCGCCAAGCCATCACCGTGCTCGATTATGCGCCCCAGGATGTTGGCGGCAAGCGATATGTGCTGCCGCTCCACGCCGAGGTGCGCATGGGGACCGGCTATATCCATACCAAGAATGAAGTAACCTTCAGCGGCTTCCGCAAATTTCAAGGGGAATCGACCATCAGTTTCGGAGCGGATGGAGACGATAAGACGGGCAAGGACCCGATTAAGCATTAGCGTGCGCAACGGCGCTTGTGTCTCAGACCGGCGTATCGCGCCGTGCCGCTGCGATGGAATCGTTGAACCTTTTGAAAAAAGCTTCATAGCCTCCGCTTGCCTCGGCGAAGCGCAAGCGCTTTACACGCTCAACACAGATCTCAGTGGCACTGGGCGACGTCTTGAGAATGCTCATCGTCTCGGCGATGAAATCCTTCAACGGCATCGCATTGGGGTTCTTTGCCAGCTCGGTCCCATCAGCTCGGTCTGCACGAAGTAAGGCGGTATCAGTTCGAGGACCTGCACGGAAGTGTCCCTGAGCTGGTAGCGCAGCGATTGCGTATAGGAATGGATGGCCGCCTTGGTAGCGCACCACACGGCTATCAATGCAACGTGAGTAACCTTTTCAAGTTTGGTCATTATCGCTCCTATGATGCTTTGTCTACTCGGAACTTTTCGCACAGCTCGGGGGTAGAGTAGGAGAGAAGGCGACGCATAGCGCCACCCGCTCTCCCCTCGTCGAGCCGGAGATGCAGATTTCCCACGTTCGGCTACCCTGAAAACTCTCGTCTCAGGCATGCGCATTACCCGGCAAACGGATTAACCCCAGCCGCGCCACATGCTGTGGCCACACCTCCCTTTGTCGGGGACGGTATCGCCACAGGCTGCGTCGGTGCAAATGGTGGATTAATCCCCTACCCAGACGACGTTTTCATCGGAAGGCGCGACGGCGATCGCGCCCATTGAATATACGTTTGACTATCCATCACCGGCTCAAAGGTCACTCCGCCATCGGACGATTTCCAGACGCCGCCGCTGCGCAGAGCGGCATAATGACGGTGCGGTGCGCCTTGGCGGGCGCTTCCGGGATTGCCACGCCGATGGTCCACGCGCCGGTCCACGCGCCGGTGTTGTAGGGCCCCAGGTTGCGGTACGTGAGACCGCTCAGCAGCGATTCGTTTAGAATTTGCGCCGGCGCGGAGTACGCGGCAACAATGGCCAGCTCAACGCTTAATACGATGCTGGCGATCAAGCGGGAGACTTCGCTTTCATAGGTTATCCTGGAGTTGAAGCGTCTTTTCGAGGGTGATCGGCGTCGCGGTATGATCCTAGCAACATGATGCGCACGCCCCGCACCTGTTAAAAGTGGCGCTCATTCCCAAACCCGTACAATAGCTTATGGCGGTTTCCACCGTAATTCCAGTCCTCGCGGCCATGGCGCTTCTGGGCCTCTGGGCTGCCGTAATCCGCCGTCGCTAGGCTAGAACCAATCCATGCACCTTCACTTTCAAGAAGCCGTTCTCAACGTCCTGATGCTCTGGATACTGACCGCCCCGCACGAGTTCGCGCACGCCTGGGTGGGGACCAGGCTTGGGGACAATACCCCGCGGCTCGATGGCCGGCTTACGTTGAACCCTCTCGCCCATATCGATTGGATCGGGACCACGCTGCTTCCTTTTGCCACGTCGCTCTTAGGTGGTGGATTCATCGGATGGGGCAAGCCCGTGCGCTCCGACGTCTCCAAGCTCAAGGGCGGCTGGAACGGACTGGCGCTGGTGGCGATAGCCGGTCCCTTCAGCAACATCCTGATGGCTGTGATTCTGGCGGCGGTGGCGGCCGGCTCGGTAACTCGCTTCCCGGCGCTTGCGCAATACCTGGCGGATGGCGTGCGCCTGAGCCTGTACCTCGCTCTCTTCAATATGCTGCCTATACCGCCGCTCGACGGCTCCAAGCTGCTGCTGGCGGCGCGTATCCCCATGTCGATCTATCGCGAGCTGTCGCGCGTAGGCTTGATGCTGCTAGTGCTCGCCATCGGCGTGTCCGATATCGGCCGCTGGATGAGTGAGTGGAGCTACGTGGGGGCACGCGCGATTTTCGGCGCGCTGCCGTGAGCAGCCGGCCGGATGAGAGGCCCGCATCCGGCCCGCACGGTATCCTGTGGGAATGCTCATACGGTCAATCCTATTCTTCGCGCTGACCGCCCTTCTGTACGCCCAGCCCGGTACCAAACCTGCGCCCGACGTCCTGGTCCTCAACGACGACGAACGCCTGATTGGCCATTTGGTGCGTGCCAACGGCGCCACCGTCACTTTCAAGAGCGACGTCCTTGGCGATCTGACTATCGATTGGTCCAAGATCAAGGAACTGCACTCCGCCCAGCGCTACGCCGTGGTCGAAAAGAACGTCAAGCTCAACCGCCATTCCGATGTCTCGAGCATTCCCAAAGGCGCCATATCTATGACCGGTCAAACGCTCGCGATTGAACCGGGCGCCGGCATCGCGCCGCGAAACATCCCGGTCGCACAGGCTGCGTACGTCGTCCCCGAGTCCACATTTCAAAGCGAGCTGCTCCACAATCCCGGTTTCTTCGAGGCTTGGAATGGAGCTATCACCGCCGGCGCCACGCTGGTTGAGGCCACGCAACAGGCGCGCACATTCACCGGCGGTATTTCGCTCATCCGCGCCGTCCCCGTGGAAAATTGGCTCGACCCTCGCAACCGCACGCTGATTGATTTCAGCGCTTCCGATGGTTCGGTGACCCAGCCGAATACGCCTCGCATCAAAACCGATATTGTTCACTTCGACGCCGAACGCGATGAGTACTTCCGCGGCAAAGACCTATACGGCTTCGCGGAGACCGCTCTCGATCACAACTTCTCCCAAGGTCTCCAGCTGCAGGCGAACTCTCGGCGGCGGCATCGGCTATAGCTTGATAAAGAAGGCCAACGAAACTCTCGATCTCAGAGGCAGCCTTACTTATGTCAAACAGGATTTCGAAACCTCCGCCGACAACCACGATCTGTTCGGTTCCACTTTCAATGAAGCGTTTATGCGCAAGACCGCGCACGGCATTCTATTCCAGCAGCAGATCTCCATTACGCCCGCCTGGAACATGATGCACGATTACTTCGCCACCGCCGGCGGGTCGGTAGCCGTGCCTGTCTACAAGCGTTTCGCTTTCTCCATTTCGCTGGCCGACGCATTCCTGAACAATCCGCCGCCGGGCTTCAAGAAAAACTCCTTCCAGCTCACCACCGGTCTCACGTACACTCTCAAGTGAGGTATGCGCGGCAGTCCTGATCGCCGGTCTTTTCGCTGTGCACGGAATTTTTGCGCAAACATCTGTTCGATCCCGCCAGGATTTCCGCGACGCTGACTAGCGGCATTCAACGCCAATCCCGTGGAAGAACCGCTGCGCTGCGAGGTTACGCCGGTCCAGCCGATTCTCGATTTCAGCTTCCGCTTCCAATCGGGCTACTCCGTCAATGTGCCGATGGAACAGTACCTCGGCCCAGACACGGTTGGGCCATACTGACGCGCGTCACGCCGGCGAATGGCAAACCCGCACTTATCTGGGCGCCAGAGTCCGTTTGCCCGATGTGCCGCCCAACAAGGTCAAGATCGACACCTTCGGCGGCTTTGTAGTGGGACCCGGCCGTTACCACGTCGAGTGGGCCATGTTCGACGACCAAAGCCGCGTCTGCCGCAAAGAGTGGAACATCGAGGCCAAGCTCAAACACGGCGAGCGCAACGTCAAGCTGGATATTCCGCCGGCGACGGTCGGCGATTTCGGCGGCAAAGGCCTGCCGCCGCCACGCGCACGCGCGACGACGCGCCGCCTTTCCGCCTCACCATTCTGCTGCATGCCGCGCCCACCAGCCCACGGCGCACGCGTTTGCGCCTCAACGACCGCATTCTGCTGATGTCCACGCTGGCATCGCTGGCCGGCAGCGTTCCGGCGCTTTCCGTGCGCCTCACCGTCTTCAATCTCGATAAACAGCAAATTCTGTTCAACCAGGACGACTTCACGCTCGATTCTCTCAGACGCGTATCGCAGGCATTGAACGATATGGAACTCGACGCCATCGATTACCGGACGCTGCAGAACCCCGCCGGCCACATCGATCTGCTGTCCGATCTGATAAACCGCGAGCTGACGTCGCCCGAAGCCTTCCGATGCCGTCGTATTTCTTGGCCCGGCCAGCCGCTACCTCGATAAAATACCGGCTTCCGCGATCGTCGAAGCCGCCGCGGCCGTCAAGCTGCGCTTTTTTTACTTTCAATACCGGCCGTTTCAATTGCGCGGTCCCATGCTGCCCGACAGCATTACCAACGCCATCGGGCGCGTGAAGGGCCGCCTGATCCACATCACCTCGCCGGCCGATTTCGCCAACGCCATCGCGCAATTGGAGCGCGCCGCCGCTACTGCGCGCAGTTCATCGTTTTATGAATGAACTGCCACATCTCGGGCGTGATGCGAAACGCCTCCGCTTGCTCTTTGGCATGTTGCGGCCAGTTGGCCCGATCCTTCCAGGCATTGCCGACGGCCCTTGAGACATCCGCGTCACCCTTGGTGAAACCTTCCACCAGTTCCTTCCAGCGCGCAGCCAGCGCCCGCGCTTTCGGGCCTGCGGGATCTTCGCCTGCATCCATCGCCGCCTGCACGTCGGCAATCAGCTCGATCCACTGCTTGCTCACGCGCTCCTGCAGTTCCGGCGACCATTCGCCTTTGCGCGCATCCATCTTGGCCTGCGCGGCCTCGCTGGCATACTTCTTCATCCATTCGTTATCCGTTTGCATTTCGATCACCTCGATTATTTTTTTGAGGACGGCCGCGCTCGCCGGTCTGCCCGATGCCACTACAATTTCAGCGTCGCGGATAGCGCCGATCGCCCGGTCGATTTGCTTTCGCTTCTCTTCCAGCGCGCTTCGCTGCATCCGCAACGCCGCCTGCAATCCCGGCGCTTGCGGAGCCCAGCAGATCCCGGATCTGCTTTAATGGCAGACCCAGAAACTTCAGCGCCACAATCTGCTCCAGCCTCTCCAGATCGCTTTCCCGGTATAGCCGATAGCCGCTATGGTCCGCCGCGGCTTTAGAAGCCCCAGCCGGTCGTAGTGGTGCAGAGTTCGCACCGTAACTCCAGCCAGATTGGCAAACTCCTTCGCGCGAAACATCGGCCGCCCTCGTCTTTATGGTCGGGTATGACGTAACGTCAGTGTCAAGAACTATTTCGTAGCTCACCGCGCATGGAGCGCGTTAGGTTCATCATAAGGGTTGATGGTTCATCATAGAGCTCAGATGGTTCATCATATAGGAAGATGAGACTTGCCGCCTATTTCTGCCTTTGCGCCGCCGCCGCGTTGGCCGCGCCGCTCTCTTTCCAACTCCGCGACACCAAAGGCGCAGTGCATACCCAGGCCGAATTTGCCGGCCACAAGGCCATCGTCCTGTTCTTCACTACCACCGATTGCCCCATCGCCAACAGCTACGTTCCCGAAATGAACCGCATCCACGAGCATACGCCTCACGCGGCGTGCTCTTCTATGCGGTCCAGACCGATCTCACGATTCCGGAAGCGGATGTCGCCAATTACGCCCGGGATTTTCGGTATGGCTACCCGCTACTGCTCGATCCGAGCAGCAACTTGTCCGCTTCACCGGAGCTACCATCACGCCTCAGGTGGCAATTCTCGCGCCCGATGGCAAGCTGCTCTATCTGGGCCGGATCGATAATCGCGTGGCCGATTTTGGTAAGCAGCGTCTCGCCCCCACAGTTCTCGATTTGCGCGATTCCCTGGATGCCATACTCGCCGGCAAACCCGTGCCTCATCCGACCACCAAGTCGGTTGGTTGCGCGATAACATTGAAAAGCACGCTATGAAAACTCGCCGTCATCTGTTCTCGCTCTGCGCATGTCCTCGCCGCGGCCGCCGACGATAACGGATGCCAAACTGCTTCCCGACGGTCCGGGCAAAGAGCTGATCGTCCGCACTTGCTCTGCAGTGTCACGATTCCAGCAGCTTCCGCAAGAAGCGCCTCAGTAGCGACGATTGGTCCGAGACCGTCGGCAAGATGGTGGAGCAGGGAGCGGAAGCGACGGAGCAGGAACAGACCGCGATCGTCGATTACCTGGTCCATAATTTCGGCCCAGATTCCAAAGTCCGCATCAACACCGCGCCTGCTACCGAAATTCGCGTCGTTTTAGGCTTCGCCAACGACGAAGCCAAAGCCGTAGTCGCTTACCGCGAGCAGCATGGAGATTTCAAGCAAATTGCCGACCTGCTCAAGGTTCCGGGATTGAATTCCAGTAAGGTAGAGGCGGCGAAGGAGCGGTTGACTTTCTGAAGTTATGTTGTAGAGGTAAAAGACGGGCTGTATAGTTTCGGCGCGCACGCCAAAAACAAAGCCGGCCGGAATTCCAGACGTGTTTCCATCCGGAATGCCGGCCGGCATCGAAACAGTTTAATCGAGGCAAACTAAGGCGCTACCGCATCTGCTGACGGCCGTACTTCTTCAGCCTGAGCGATACTAGCAGCAGCCCCAAACCGGAAGCCAACATGATTCCCGCCGCAGGCTCGGGAGTGGTCGCGTTGGGCGTTACGGTAATGGTCCCTGAATAAGTGTTGGTGACGCTTCCCGATCCGCCCGGAGCAAAAGCGGCGAGTACACTCTGGAACGGTGTTCCGAACTGCGACGTGAAGACGCCACGCCACGTGCTGAGGCCGTCGCTGGTTACGCCAGTGAAAACAAATCCTGCGGAAGACTGAATCGCTGTGGGCGGAGGATTGTTGGTGAACGTGAAGGGCGATCCTCCGGTAACAGGCTGGCGTGCAAGTCTGGGGAGGCGTAGTCACCGCAGGCGACGCTGAGCAACCGGCGGTTCCACCGATGCCTGCTGCGATAAAGTTAACGTCCAGCACCGGCAAGCCGGGGACAACAAGGAAGGAGATGAACGGCTGGGGGGTGAATGTGCTCCCGACCGGCTCGGTAGTATTATTCATATTGTCGATCATATCCTGTCCATTCTCCGTTGCGAATGAACCGGTGCCGCCCGACAAGGTGAACATTTGCGAAAGGTTCGGCGCCTGATCGCTGTTCCACGTGTTCGCGGTGGTGGTCGCCGTTAAGATGCCGCTCAAATTGAAAGTTCCCGAAAGTGCCGCGGCTGACAGGGTTGTAAACAACCCCGGCAGAATCGCGCCCAAAATAATTCGCCCACATGTCTTCATGATTTAAAGTCCTCTCTCCGATTTGATCTGTCTTGGCTGGCCCCTGACCAAGCCGCGCCAATAAGGAGAGTTTAAAGCTTCTCCTCGGATAATGTCCATGAAATTCTAGAGAACTTCCCCCAATAAAGTACTAAAACCAAAGTTCTTATGTACTGCGAGCCGCTTTTTCATAGAAAACATCGATTTTTACTGTATGTACGCTAACAATGGCTGCAAAAAGCATGCATTTCTATGCTACAAAGCCAATTTCGAACCGTCGTACCGTCCCTTCAGGTCCGCGGATCTGGCAACCTGGAGATGATCATTCCCGAGCGATCCCTGCCCGGAGCCGTAACACCATCTAATATCCGCCGTTCGTCCCAAACTTTAACGCTAACTCCGGCATGGTATTCTATTCACCGGGGAACTACATGACCAGACGCGATTATCTGCAAATGATGGCCGCCGGCGCCGTTGCCGCCCGCTCTCTGACCGCCGCCGGGGGCGATGCCGACCGCGAACAGCGCATGAAGTGGTGGCACGAAGCGCGCTTCGGCATGTTCATCCACTGGGGTCTTTACAGCGTGCTCGGCCGGCATGAATGGGTGATGGAAAACGAAGGCATCCCGGTCGCCGAATACGAGCAGCTCGCCAAACAGTTCAAGCCGAAACCCAATGCCGCGCGCGATTGGGCGCGGCTGGCCAAACGGGCCGGCCAGAAATACATGGTGATGACCACCAAACATCATGAAGGTTTCTGCCATTTCGATTCCAAGCTCACCAACTACTGCGCGCCGAAGCAAGGGCCCGGCCGCGATCTGGTGAAGGAGTATGTGGAGGCCGCGCGCGCCGAGGGCATGCGCGTCGGATTCTATTATTCGCTGATGGATTGGCATCATCCCGACGGCGCCCGCTGCGCCACCGATGAAGCCGCGCGCCGCCGCTTCGTCGACTACATTCACGGGCAAATCCACGAGCTGTTGACCAATTACGGCAAAATCGACGTGCTTTGGTACGACGTTTCATGGCCGCTCGACGCCGCCGGTTGGGAGTCGGAGAAGATGAATACGATGGTTTTCCAACTTCAGCCCGAGATCATCGTCAACAACCGCAACGCCCTTCAGGGCGACTTCGCCACGCCCGAGCAGCGCATCACCGCCGACCAGCGCGCCTGGGAAAGCTGCATGACCATGAACGATAGCTGGGGCTACAACCGCGCCGACGACGATTGGAAATCGCCCAAGACCGTCGTGCGCAACCTGATCACCTGCGCGCATGACAGCGGCAATTACCTGCTGAATATCGGCCCCAAGGCCGATGGATCGATTCCCGAGGAGTCGGTAGCTATCCTGACGAAGGTGGGCAAGTGGATGGGGACCAACGGCGAGACCATCTATCAAAGCGAAAAGTGCCAGCCCGGCCGCTCCAACTATGCCAGCTTTTCGCGCAAGGGCAACATGCTTTATATGCACGTCTATTTCTGGCCTGGATCGACGGTGGCGCTGGGCGGATTACGTAACAAGGTCCAATCGGCCAAGCTCCTCGCGTCGGGCAGGGAGGTGAAGTTCGATCAGGACGATTTCCGTGTGCGCTTTACCGGGCTGCCGGAAAAAGCTCCGGACGATCCGGTGACTACGCTGGCAATTGAATGCGACGCCGAGCCGCATCAGGATAATCTATATGTGCGCAAGGAACGGCCGCGCTTGAGCGCGTGATCGGGTTCACGCCTTGCCAAAACGCGCCCAACCCGGAATATCACAAGCCTACTTCCGCGCATGGGCGCGCAATTCCGGCGGGTTAACGGATACCACGCCGTGGTCCACCAGAATCGCGTCGCTGTCCTGAATGCGGCCATAGGAGCGGCTGTTGACCGTCAACTCGCCGCCGCGAATTCGGATATCGGCGTCGCGGCACGGCATAAAGCGATACGACGCCTGTCCGTTTGCTTCGGCTATGCGCTCGGGCGGCGGCACGCTGGTGCGATAGCAATCGGTTACGCGCACGGTGTGGGATCCCACTTGCGCTTCCACTTCGCCCAGCAGAAGATTATTCGAACGGCTGCAGCCGCAAAGGCCGGCCACCAGGCCGAGATACGCCGAGAGAGGCGGTTTCTTCATGTGATCGATGGTAAACTACTTTTCAGTGCAAAGTCAATTGCGCGATTCAATCGGGTCCGATTCAGTCGTTCTATCCCACCGGCTTCCATACCACCACACCGACGCCGCCCACGCCGCCACGCACGCCACAACCACCCACGGGCTATAACCATCGACGATCCCGCCATCGCGATGAGCGCGCATTGCAGCAGACCTTCCATCCACGGCGCGCCCACCGAGAAACGCCAGCGTACCTGCTCGCGGTGGTGATTCACGGTGGCATAATGGCCCACCGCCAATGCCGCCAGCGCGGCGCCGATCCCGGCCAGTGGCGCGAGCGGCAGCACCAGTATCACGGCCAGCAGCAAGAACGACGCGTCCTTGGCGAGCAGAACCTGCCATCCCCTAAGCGGCAGCAGCCGGTACCGCTCCAGGCCGCTTTCGCCATCCAATCCGAACAGGCACTGGGCGTAGCTCGATAAGCGCCACCACGACCAGACATCGTCAACGGCACCAGCGCCTCCTCCGGCAGTTTCATTCCCGCGACACGATAGGCCAGCGCCGCCAGACTCAACAGCAACGCCACATAAAAATCGAGCGTCGAAAGCATCTCTCGCAGGTTCTTGCGGATCAGGTGATTGAGCGGCCCCGGAAACCGCGGCATCGCCGCCACAAGCCGCCGCGCGGAGCGACGGGAAGGGTTGAGAGTACGAAACTCGCGGCAATCAGGCCGCCGCACAATCCCCAAAGTCCCACGCTTACCTTTCCGCGCGCTACCCACACCGCGCCGGCGCCGATCAGCCAAGTCATCGGATTGACCCATGGACTGGCCGCGCGCAGCATCCATCGCTCGCGCCGCTCCAGCGGCCATAAATCCAGCCGCGAAGCCGGGATTTTGCGCAAGGGGTCGGTGCTCAAGGTGAACAGTAAAATCAGGCCGAGGATCAAATAGAGAAACGCGCCCGCCTCTCGCAGCAGCAGCACCGTGACCATGAAAAAATTGTTTCCGGCCACCGATGCGATGGATCTCTGATCGCGCCGCAAGGCCCGCCCAAGCGCCCTCAGGATCGCGCCGGTCCGAGCCATTCCAACTCCTCCACCACGGGCGATTCCACCAGATCGAAATAGTGCTGCTCGAGCGCTTGCGGCAGCTCGGAAGCGGGCGAATCCCACACGATTTTACCTTTCAGAATCATGATTAACTGCGTGGCAATCTCCTCCGCTACGGGTAAAATATGCGACGTTAGAAACACCGTTATGCCGCGCCGCGCCGCGCTCTGCAGCAGCTCCCGCATGATCTTCGAAGTCACCGGGTCAATGGCTTCGAACGGTTCGTCGAGAAACAACACCCGCGGATTCGGCAGCAGCGCCATGGCGAAGGCCGTCTTTTTGCGCATGCCATGCGAGCAGGCCGAAGCGAACGTGCGGCGGCCGTGTTCCAGGCTCAACGTGCGCAGCAGTTGCGCGATCCGCTCTTTCGATTCAGACTTGCCCAGTCCGTAAACGCTGGCAGTCAACTCCAGATGCTCTTCCACCGTGAGATCGTCGAACAGGCCGAGATCTTCGGGCAGCACGCCGATGCGGCGCTTGAGCTCGACCGGGTTGGCGCGCGGATCGAGGCCGCACACTTCCATTTCTCCGGCGGTCGGCGCCAAGCAGGCCGGTGAGCATCTTGACCGTGGTGGATTTTCCGGCGCCGTTGGGGCCTAAGAAAGCGCAGATGGCGCCCGGCTTGACATCGAACGAAAGGCTGTTGACCGCGGTGAACTCTCCGAAGCGGCGGGTAAGATTGCGGCACGTGATCATTTCCTCTATTGTGCCAGCCCAAACATGGTGCGCCTTCGCGCCAGCCATGACATCAGCGTAAGCTGTTCGTGACCGCCTCCGAAGGCATCCGCAGTATCATAAACTCTAAAGCGTCTGGTATATGCGTCTCGCCGACCTGAAGGGCCGCCATCCTCACGAAATTTCCCGCGCGATTTCCCTGAGCCGCCGCAACTTCCTCCGTACTGTCGCCGGCGCCGGTTCGGCGGCCGCCATCTTCGGTCCGGCGCCCTTGCGCGGCATGGCTATTCCAAAGAATCGCAAAGCCGTCGTAGTGACCTTTGGCGGCGGCGCGCGCGACGACGAAACCTTCATGCCGGATGGCCAGGAGAACATCCCTCATCTCCTGCATGAACTGATCCCCCAGGCCACCTTCTTCACCAACGTCGTCAACCAGGGCATCCTCGGCCATTACGTCGCCACCGCCAGCATTGTCACCGGCGTCTACGAAACCTTTAACAACTTCGCCGCCGTCTCGCCCGAACAATCCCACTGTCTTCGAATACTTCCGCAAAGACCTTAAGCGGCCCGCCACCGATGCCTGGGTGGTTGCGCCCAGCAACGGATTCGCGCGCATCGGCGAAAGCGCCCACAAGCTATATGGCCCCGGGCTCGGCGCGGGCGTAATCCTGCCCAAGCGCCTGCTGTCCGCCGCGCTCTCCTCGGCCAGCGACGGCGCCCGCTATCAGCACCTTCTCCGCGACAATTACGAAACCCCGCTCTACGCGCCTTCCCTCGCCGGCCGTCAGATCGAACTCGACCGCATGGCCGAAGTTCTCAAGCTCTCCGTAGACGATTTCGCCGCCCACGCCCGCAACCTCGCCAGCCCCGACGAACTTTCGGTCTACATCGCCAAGCAGCTCATGCGCCAGCTCTCGCCCAGCCTGCTATGGATCACTCTGCACGATATCGACATCGCCCACTCGGGCACGTTCTCGCTCTACCTCGACGGCATCAAACGCTCCGACCGCCTCTGCGCCGAGATCTGGCAGGCCATCCAGAAAGACCCCGAGTACGCCAACAAAACGACGATGTTCATCCTGCCGGATTTCGGGCGCGATTCCGATATCGATTCCGGCGGCAACGGCTTCCAGCATCACCGCACGGGCGACTCCGCTTTCGCGCACCACATGGATGATGGTCCTCGGCCCGGACGTAAAACAAAACGTGGTCGTCGACCGGCCGGTCGAATCGATCGATCTCATACCGACGCTGGGCGCATACTTCGGCTTCGACGCGCGCCTCTCGAACGGCAAGCCCATCGCGGAGGTGGCCTGAGCCATGCAGCCGGATCGATTGACTCCGGAAAGTTTCGCCGCCTACCCTCCCCAGGCGCGGGAACTCGCGATCCGGCAGATCGCGCTGCTGCGGCGTCTGCCGCTCGCGTTCGTCCCCTTGCTGCTGCGCGAGTTAATCGTGTACGACTGGAAATTTCCGGCCGAGCGCGCCGACCTCGACCGCCAGTTCGCTTATCTCGGGAATCTGGCAGCCGGTCCGTTCCAATCAGCCATGTCCGCCTTCGCGCAGCTCAAGCTCACGCGTGAGCTGGAGCAGACCGACTGGGTCAATTCACCTGCTATCTTTTCGGAGCAGCTGTCCGCGCATCTGTGGGCCACGCGCCAAATCGACGCCTTCCGCGCCGCGGCTATCGACTACGTGCAGAAGTCCTCGGGATCGGACGAGGGCGGCGCGGCTCTGCCCACGCACCGGCTGGGCATCGCGGTGATAGGCCAGGGCGTGGCGGCGAATGACTACCGTCTGTTCCGCAAGCTCCGTCCGCGAGGCGTCTACTTCACGCAGGTGAAAGCCTCCGGCGGCGCGCAGACGTTGCTCGATGCCGTGGCGGCACGCGCCGCTGCGCATCCCACGCCATACGGTCACTGGTACATCGATGGCGGCGCCGGCCTCGCTGTTCCCAAGAGCGTCACGCGCGTCTCCTACGACGCGCTCTCGCGACCGCGCGCGACGCTCCAGAGCATCATGCAGAAGGCCTACGAAGCGCCAGTCTTCGATCCCGAGGCCTTCCGCACCATGCTGGCGCAAGTCAAGCCCGAAGAGACCGGACTGAACTCCGGCGGAGACGATGTGCTCAACCGTTTCCAGCTCAGTCTGCTGACGGAAGGCTCCGGCACCCAGGTCTTCGCGACCACATTCGTGCAGTGGGCCGCGCGCGAAGCGCTCCGCCGCGCGCAACCGCTGACTCTTACTGACCCGCTTCGCCCCGCGCCAGCGCGAGAATCAAATGAATGAGCTCCTTGCCGAACATCAGCGCAAGCCGGAACTGGATCCGCAGGGTTCCCTGATCGACGCCGATATGGGCGCCTATTATACCTGGGTGAATCAACAGCGCCTCCCGGGCGACCAGAGCGCGGCATTTCTGGCCTGGTTCGAAGATCACGGCGAAGCGGTCGCTATCGCGCCCTCACTCGAGCCCGGCACACATTCGGATGCAGCTATTGAATTGGCTGAGCTGATTGGGCGGATCGCGTGAAGGTCATCGGCCGCCATTCGAAAGGCCAAGCTTGGCGGCATACGGTGCAATAACGCCATCTAAAAAAGGGAGAGAAATCGTTAGATGATTCCGAAAGCACGAGATCGAAAAATAGAGTTTGTATATGGTATGCGCGGAGGAGTTTCCAAAGAGCGGATGGAGCGAATTCACGCGGGACTGCCCCGCTCTTTGGAGCTTTGCGATCTAAGTCCCCATTTGGAGGACCCGCTGGCCGCGTTAGGTTCTGAGTCGACCAAGATCCGGGCCCGCGTTCGGCTCTCGCAAGGCTGGCACATGCTTAACGAGGCACGTAGTGCACTGATTGAAGCCGAGGCCTGCAAGGTGTTCTACGGAGAGCTTGAGCCGAATCCGGTCGAAGCCGTTTACCGGTGCAGGTTCTATCTCGATGACGCAGCCCTGAGACTGTGTTCGAGCTGCGAGCATCTGCTTCAAGCGGTTATCTCCTATTGGTGCCTGAAGGTTCCCGAAGGGGACGGATCTCTACTCGAAAAGGTTATCACAGCCGCGGACAATAAGCCGCAGTTAAGCGGGGAAGTAGTGACTAGCCTACGAGGGCTCGCGGAAGATTGGGCGCTGTGCAAAAAATATCGCAACGATTGGGTCCACAATGAGCGACCTGGTATAGAAGAGCTAGGCTGGGAGGTTTCGTTTAAATCATGGGCGAAAGACGAGCCGCCAGATATTGCCCGGGACCTCAAGGACTCAGGCTATTCGGTTACGGGTCCTGGAACTTCCGTCAGAATTGGCGCGGGTTTAAAGATCGACGACTTTCTTCGGATCGTCACAACCGCCTATGGTCAACTCTTCGGCGCCTACGAATGCTTAGTACCATTGATCGTTTGAAGTGTGCTCGCCAATGGCTTCAGAAACGGCGAGTCCCCCTCCCATGTCTCAGAGCGTTATGCAATTGCGGTAATGTAGTCGAGTGCAGACCTTCAAGTCAGGGCAGAGATTCTTCCTGGTGATTGCCAAACTCCGGACTGTCATGGCTCCTCGCCCTATAGGGGCGTTACCACCCAGGGCCGGCTTCGTCGCCCAGCCAAAGCATCCGGCAGTCCGTTTGGCGTTACGATTCGTTTGCTATTTTCTGGCCGCAGCGACGACGTACAGTGATGCCACCATCGCCCTTCAGAAAGTTGAGGTGAAGGACCGTAACGGAGTTTTGGTATTGACCATCAGCAATATCAAAATAGTTGGCCGTTCAGCCCCGGTCTTTCAAGGCGTCGTGAAGAACGTTTCCGGAGCCGATCTGACGCTGGATATACTTGTCGGAACGGTCCAGAAAAAAAACGGTTCGACAGTGCAGTTTAATCTTGGCATCTGTGATGTTCGGTGGTGCGATCTCCCGAAAGACGCAGTACGTGAACTTAGTCGCCCGTTTTCTAAGCCCTGGCCGTTCACGGCCGCCGATGTCGTTTCCGTGGATTTCTCATTGCCTGCATCGTGGCAGTCTCCGGAAGATAACCGAATCGCGGCTGAGAAGAAGCACGTAGCTGACGCGGAGGAGACTGCATTTCATGCCGCACGAAAGCGACTGACGTACGCAGGAACCGATGTCTACGGCGACAACGCCGTTCCGGGAAGCGAGAAGAGCGCGATAGTCATTCAGAATCCACAGTTTTATCTTTAACGACCAGTTCAATATTTACGAGCCAAGACTGCGCTTCGATATCGCGAACATACCCCCCGGTCCCTGGGAAACCGCTCAACTTCGGTTTGACATGGGTGGAGTGTGCAACGGGGAAGTCCGACAGTGGTCGGCTTCTATTACTTTGCAGCACCGGCTTTGGATTTTATGGCAAAGCTAGGGCGAAAGAATTTTGAGCAGCAAATCGACTCGTTGAGCGGGAAAGTCTCGGTGTGCCGAACCGAGGTCATCAAAGTTCGTCTTGAGGGGCCATCGATGGAACCGCTTGACCTGCGAGCGAGTTCCAGGCGAGTTAGCTCAAGCGTGAGTCCGATGAGGCCACGGCGATGGCTGCGGCAGAGGCGGCTAAGGCTGAGAGAGATCGGATCGCAGTCGAAGAGGCCATCAAAAGAGAGCAAGACCGCGCTCAAAGCGCTGCGGCACAAAAAAAGCAGGACGCCGCTGCGGCGACACGCCGCAAGCAACTTGCGGACGACCAGAAGAAAAAAGATGCCGAACAGAAGGCGCTCGCCGCCAAGGCACAAGCGGAAGAAGAAGCCAAAGCAGCCGAGGAGAGGATGCGGGTTCGGGCCGCCTGCGCACTGATTTACAGGAACACTGCAGATAAGAAAATCAGCGATCTGACTGTTAAAGAGGAGCAACAGGTGCGGACATGTCAATCTTTTGATTTATACCCCCCGAGATGAGCATGCCTTCATGCGTGGTCCGACGGCTGGGATCGTCGCAATTGGGCCAGCGCTCGCAGCGGGTGCGCGTTCCATACGCTGTTTGACATGAGTGAGCTGGTCGGGCGGGTTGCTTTAAGGCGTGAAGGGTGAATGGTAGTGGCTCGGCCTTGGGAAGCTGGAAATCTAATGACCAGCCGGCATCTTGGACAGCAGTACCTCTCTAGCGCGGCGAGGCATGTCTCTAACGGCCGGATGGTCTCGGCCTACTTTTGCGCCTCTGAGCATTACCGGATCGCGGTCTCGCGCCGACTGAGCAGCCAGTGCGGCGGGTGATCGCGATCTACAAGGAAATGGCACAACCTACGGTATTCGTATTCACCCAAGCTTTCTCCTTTTCAGTTTGCTGACTTGTTTGCGGTCAGCGATCAGGCTATCTCGGTAACGATAACGCAATCGGGAGAGCGCCGCTAGTAGCTGTACAGACTTGCCCTGCCGGAATTCCCGACGATCGACGCACCGGCGCTATCGTCTGAGCGAAAATGGAAATCATGAGCGGAATCCAGTTTGTCACAGATGAGAAGGGCCGCAAGGTCGGTGTTCTAATCAACCTGAAGAAGCACGGGGCCATCTGGGAGGACTTCTGGGATGGAATGGTATCGGAATCCCGCCGGAAGGAAAAGGGCATTCCGTATGAGCAATACCGGGCAAGCCGCCTGAAGCGAACCCGCCCACGTGGTTAAATACCTCTCGAATTCAAGCGGTCGGCGCAAAAGCAATTGGATGAGCTCGACGAGACAATGTTCAGCCGGATAGATCGTAAGATTCTGGGCCTGACCGGCAACCCGCGACCCTTGGGATGCAAAAAGCTGAAAGCCACAAAGATCATGGCGTATTCGGGTAGGACATTGGCGCGTGCTGTACATTATCGATGACCAGGCGAAACTTATCACTATCACGCGCGTTGCACACCGCCGCGAAGTCTATGAATGACCGCAAACATTTCAAGCTGCGCCGTCAAACCGCGCGGTGAACTTCTCATTACGCTTCGGGGGGTTTAGCTGTGGACTGCGAGCCGTCCCGCAGCCGGCATTGCGTCGCGGGGCCGAGTTGTCGGTCACTCTTGCCTCACTCATTATCCCACCCCACATACTGCACTTCCTCCTCAACTTCAATCCCGAACCGCGCGCGCACGCGCAGCTTTAGATCCTGAATCAGGGCGTACAAATCCGCGGCGGTGCCGCCGCCGGCATTGTAGATCAGGTTGGCGTGATAATCGGCGACCTGGATTTCGCCGCGGCGCAAACCCCGCGCGCCGGCCTGGTCCAGGAACCACGCGGCCGGCACCTTGCCTTCGCGCACCGCCGCTTCCGGCACGGCCGCGGCTACGCGGGGAGGCAGGTCATTCCATAATCAGGTTTTTGAAAATGCTGCCCGCGCACTTCATGGTCACGGGGAACTTCTCATTGCGGACTTTCACGATGTCATCCGCCGTTTTGCGCAGTATGGCGGCATCCGCCGGCTCCAGCCGCAGTTCGGTGGAAAAAACAGTCCACTCCTTGTGCCGTTTAAATACGCTTTCGCGATAGCGGAACTCGCATTCGGAATTGTCGAAGACGCGCACCGCCCGGCCATCGTAGAAGCGCACGCTTGCCACGCGTTCGGCAATCGCATGCCCATACGCGCCGGCGTTGCCATAAATGGCGGCGCCCACCGATCCCGGAATGCCGGCGAGCGTCTCGAGTCCCTTAAGTCCCCTATCGACGGCGAAATCCACCAGGACCTGCAGCACCGCGCCCGCATCGGCGCGCACGTTGCCGTCTTCGGCGCTCAAGCGCGACCCGCGGTAGCGCAGCACCACGCCGCGAAAGCCGGCGTCCGACACAATCAGATTGGTGCCATCGCCGATCACCACGATGGGCAATCCGCTGGCGCGCGCCGCTGCCAGTGCGGCCAGAAAAGCATCCACGCTTTCGGTTTCCGCATAGACGTCGGCCGGTCCACCGATGCCGAAACGCGTGTATCGGGAGAGCGGAACGTCAGGAAAAACGGTTAAATTGGGAATCTCGGCGAGGCGCTGCTGCGTCTCTTCCGCGGATAGCATTAATTCAATTATAGGGGAGTAGTATGGCTCGATCCGGAATGCCGGCTTTGACGCTTTCCACGAGAAGCGGTCGCGTGTTGCCGCGGCTCTCTCGCCGTAGCGGGTGACATGGCTATTTCGCATTACCTAGGCTCATACCTTCGCGAGTACCGGTAATCCTGGATAAATTGGGACTTGTATCGCGGCGTAGTTCCGTTTATACTCACGACAATAGCTTCAGAGAGGCCTGCCTTTTGTAGGCGGAAGGCATCTCGCGAATCAGGGTAACGATAACAGGAGTGAGGAAACTGAAATCTATGTACGGTCTACGTTTGATCGGTATCGTTTTGTTGCTGGCAGTTTTCAGCGTCAGCCCGGCTTTTTCACAAGCAGTTAGCTCCACCATCATTGGTACCGTCCTGTCAGAGGTTAGGATATGAATACCGGTATACGGTCAAGCGCCCTCGGATCGTGCGTGATAGCAGTAGTGCTACTTTCTCTTCTTTTTTCTGCTTCTGTGTTTGGCCAAGCGGTCAACGCCACGCTTTTGGGATCGGTATCGGATGTTTCCGGGGCGTCGGTCGCCAACGCCAAAGTGACGCTTACTGAGTCCAATACCGACGTTAGCCGCACAGCTCAAACCAACGAGAGCGGCAATTTTGTTTTTCCCGATCTGCCTCCGGGCAATTACAGTGTCACGGTAGAGATGACCGGATTTAAGAAAGAGGAGCGCAGGGATGTTGCGCTGCTGGTGAACACCACCCAGCGCGTGGACATCAAGCTTCAGCCCGGCAACGTAACCGAAACCGTCGAGGTCACCGGCGCTGCACCGGCGCTGCAGACGGACCGCGCCGATACCGGCCGCAACATCGACTCGATGGTGGTGGCGGAACTGCCTGTTCTGGTCAGCAACCGCAATTATCAAGCCTTACTGGCATTCGTGCCCGGCACGGCGCCGCCGACGGAGGAGCACTCCCAGTTCTTTAACGCCTCGGACTCGCTGCAGACAGAAGTCAACGGCGCCCCGCGCGTGTCGAATAATTACCAGATCGAGGGCATCGACGACAACGAGCGCACCGGCTTGCTGCAGGTCCTGATCCCGCCGCTAGAAGCGATTCAAACGGTGGACGTCTCCACCAGCAACCACTCCGTGGATTTGGGACGCGGCGCCGGCGCGGTCACTAACGTGATTCTGAAGTCGGGAACCAACCAGTTCCATGGCTCCCTCTACGAGTTCCTTCAGAACGGCGATTTCGACTCCCGCAACTTCTTCCAGCCCTCGGTGGCCGCCGTCCACTACAACTACTTCGGCGGCACCATCGGCGGACCGATCAAGAAGAACAAGTTGTTCTTCTTCGCCGATTTCTTGCGCACCTCGGATCACGAAGCCAACGCCAACACCGAGACGATACCGTCGCCGCTATCGCGCACCGGCAACTTGAGCGAGGCCCTGGCTGGCTCTAGCCCGGCTCTGGTTTACGATCCACTAACCGGAAATCACGACCACCGGCGTGGGAAGGACTCCATTCCCCAACAACATTATTCCCACCATCGCGCCTGAACCCGATCGCGCTCAAGATCCTGGCCCTGGTGCCCAACCCCAACGAAGCGTACAACACTCTGGCGCCGTCCAACAACTACTTCGCCCTTCTGCCCTTCAGGAAGGACACCGACTTCACCGACGGGAAGGTGGACTACACCATCAGTGAAAAAGACCGCCTCAGCGGCCGTTTCAGCTTCCAGCGTCCTGTGGTTTACCAGGCGCCCATATTTGGCATGGCCGGTGGCGATGCCAACGGCGCGTTCCAGGGCACGGGAATTCAGAAGACCTACAGTAGCGGCATGAACTGGGACCACATTTTCTCGCCCACCCTGCTGAACGAATTCCGCTTTGGCGTCGCGCATTACCACAACACGGCGCAAGCGAGCGACTATGGATCGAACGATTCCACGAGCCTGGGAATCCCTGGCATCAATACCAGCCAGTTCGACAGCGGCTTGGTGGGTATCAATATTGGCGGATTTACCACGCCACTGGTGGGATATTCCGCCAGTTTGCCCTGGGTCCGTGCTGAGGCTAACATCGATTTGGTTGACAACGTGACCAAGACGCACGGCAACCACACCTTTACGCTCGGGTTCGATATGCGCCGCATCCGTGACGACCTACTGCAAACGCAGACCTATAGTCCGCGCGGCGTCTACCATTTCGGCGCTGCCCAAACGCAGCTGCGCAGGTAGCTGCCAGCTCGCCAACGGCACTACGACCTCGGCAACGACGCCGAACAACACTACTTCGTGGGCCAACGACATGGGGAGTTTTCTGCTCGACAGCCCCGGGCAGTCCGGCACCGGCCGCGACTTCAGTGGCACGTTCCCGACTTACCGGGCTTGGTACTTCTTCCCATACGCCGCCGATAGGTGGCAGGTCAACAAAAAGCTGACTGTGGATATTGGACTGCGCTGGGAATTCTATCCTCCAGGCCTGCCGGCCTTCCCCGGCCAGTTTTCCAACTACATTCCTTCGAACAACACGCTGGTGGTCGGCGGCGTGGGCGGCAACCCCAACAATGGGGGCTTGGCCAACCACCTGAACTACCTTGCGCCGCGTTTCGGCGTGGCGTACCGCTTGACGGAGAAGACGGTTCTCCGGGCGGGTATCGGCGTCAGTTATACCCCGTTTGAGGACAATACGTACATTAACAACAACTATCCGACAAAAGGCAACATCGGAGCGGTGCAAGGCGCCAGCGCCTATACTTCCGCAACCTACAATGGCTCCCTTCTGAGTTTCGAGAGCGGTCTCCCCGTCGCCTGCGCCGCAGCCCATCCCGTCCAACGGGATTTACAGCGTCGCGGCCTTGGGCTTCAACGGTTCTTCGGAAGACTATTTCCCGACAAACTACAAAAACCCTCATATAATTGCCTGGAACATCTCGCTCCAGCAGACGTTGCCGGCTCATTTCACGATGGACGTTGCGTATGTGGGCAATCATGGCGTGGATATGGGCTCGTCGCAAAACATCAATGCCAGTCCGGTGATCGCACCCGCCTCCGCCGGCGACACCGCCTACCTGCCTTACTTCCCGCACACAGGCACCGTAACGCAGTATTTCGTGCCGGTGTCCGCCATGTATAACGCCCTGCAAGTGAAGATTGACCGGCGCTTCGCCACCGGGCTAAGCATCACTTCCTCGCTCAGCTACCAGAAGGGCATGGCTTATTACAACGGCGGCGACGACGATGGATTCTACGGCTTCTATCTGAACGGGCAATATCACCGTAATTGGGGGCTGAATGATTTCAATCGTACCGTGAGCTTCGTGCAGAGCTACGTGTATCAACTGCCCTTCGGTAAAGGGAAACAGCTGCTGGCTTCCGCTTCGCGAGGGCTCGACATGATCGTGGGTGGATGGCAGATCGAGGGCATCCTGACGGTCATGACCGGAACTCCCTTCACGGTGACTTACAGCTCGACGTACTTGAACCTGTCTCAAGGCGGCACTAATACGCCGATTGAGGTGGATCCGAGCGTCCAAATTCTGCACGGAATCAACACTATCTCGAACGGCGGATCCCCGTGGTTTAATCCAGCCGCGTTTGCCGCGCCACCCTGCCAGTCGGCGACGCCGACTCCATCCTGCCCAACCGGGGCAATCGATCAGATCGCCGGCGCCGCCCAACAGGTCGGCAACGTTGGACGCAATTCCATGATCGGGCCGGGATTCTTCAACCTGAATGCCGCCCTGGCCAAGACCATCCACTTCAACGAACGCGCCGGCCTGCAGCTTCGGCTCGAAACCGTAAATACAACCAACACCCCGCAGTTCGCCAATCCGAACGGCGGTTGCTGCACCGCGAACAACGCGAACTTCGGATTCGTGACCGGCACCGTCGGCAGCGGCTCCGGCTCGATCAACGCCGGCACCGGCGGCCCGCGCAGCCTCCAATTGGCGGCGAAGTTGACCTTCTAGCTTTTCGAGAAGTAGTTTTGGCCCCCGGCGCCGCGATCGCCGCACTGGGGGCTATCGCTGTTTTTCAAGACGATCCAGCATTTGCCGGATCTCCGGGTCGGGCTTGATGCGCAACGCCGCTTCGAAATGCCGGATGGCCTCCGGCATTCGGCCAGGCATCCCCGATAACGCAATCCCCAGATTGACGTGCGCGTCGGCGGAATTGGGATCGATTCTCAACGCTGCTTCAAAATGTGAAATCGCCTCCTGCACCCGCCCGGCGCCCGCCAGCGCCACTCCCAGATTGTTGTGCGCGTCCACATAATCCGGCCTAAGCCGCAAGGCTTCCTCGAAGTGTGGGATCGCCTCCTCCGGCTTGCGGCTCTTGGCCAGGTCGATACCCATGTTGTATTGCATTTCGGCGGCATTCGACTGGACCTGCGCCAGGTTTTTTCGCGCCTCCTCATAATCCGGTCTGAGGCGGAGCGCGGTTTGGTACTCGGAGATCGCCTCCGGCACGCCTCCGGGAGTCGCAGCTAAGGCGTTGGCCAGATCGTTGTGCGTGATGGGCGAATCGGGAAGGACTCGCAGCGCCGCTTCGATAATGCGCGATCGCCTCCGGGATCCGCCCGGATTTTGCCAAGACATTTCCGTAGTCGGTTTGCACGTTCGCGGCATCGGGTTCGATTTGGAGCGCGGCTTGATATTGCTTGATTGCTTCGGGGAAGCGCCCCTCGTCGGCCAAGGCTACGCCGAGATTATGGTGCGCAAGGTAGTTGCCGCTGGTCACATCGAGCGCGTGACGAAAGAGCGTCTCGCTATTCCGCCAATATTGGATCTGTGCTTCGCACAGCACCGCACACGCCAAGCATGCGGCGATGGCCCCGGAAATAGCCGCCTTGCTCTTAAGAACCTCTGGCAAACCCCATGCCAACATAATGCTCAAGCCCACCATCGGCAGGTACGTGTACCGATCCGCGCGAGCTTGCGCGCCGACTTGTATGAGACCGATGACCGGCACAAGGGTTCCCAGATACCACAACCATCCCACCGCAAGATAAGGACGCGAACTCCGCTCCCGCAGCACGAACATCGAGATGCCCGCAAGCAGCAGGGCTGAAAGCGCAATTTGCCATACCGGGAAGTCGTGTGGATACGGATAGAACACCGCCAGCCTCGCTGGCCAAAACATCTTAACGATGTAGATCGCGTACGATATCACGGCGTTCTCCACCCGTAACCCAAGCGAGAATTGGCCAACTTCGCGGACCGCGCCGCTGCTTCTTTGGACCAGGTAGGCGGCGGTGGCGGCGGCGGCGGACAGTCCCAGCATCGGAATCTTCACTCGCAGGGCGGAGCGGAGCGGCTGGCGTAGCGGCCATTTATCCAGCAACAACAGCACAAACGGAAGCGTCACGACCATCGGCTTGGACATGAGTCCCAGGCAGAAGGCCAGCAGCGTAAGCCAATAATGCCGGCGGACATAGCTCCATAGCGCAAGGAACCAAAAGAACGCGCTGAGCACGTCTTTTCGCTCCGCGATCCAGGCGACGGATTCCACGTGTAAGGGATGCACGGCAAAAAGCAGGGCCACGAATGCGCTGGGCCACGTCGCGCTGGTGGCGGCGCGGAGGAATGCGAAGAGGAACACCGTGGCAAACGCGTGGAGGAAGGCATTGGTGAAATGGTGTCCGCCTGCTCGGAGATCGAAGATCTCCACATCGAGCAGGTGCGAAAGGCGGGTTACGGGAAACCAATTCGCGGCCTCGGAACTGGTAACCGCCCAGACGACCCCGTCCATGGTCAGGCCGCCGCGCACGTGCGGGTTGTTGGTGACGTAGTCCGGATCGTCGAAGTTGACGAAGCCGAAACGGTAAATCGGCGCATAGACCAGTAGCGTTGTCAAGAAGAGCCCAAGACTAATGCCGAGTGTGAGGAGGCGGTTCGGCGCCTGCCGAGTTGTCTCAAATGTCGCGTTCGCTGACGCCGCGGGAGGTTGCTCGGACATGCTCCTACTAATACGAGGAATTTTCTTGCGCAGGGTGCTGCAAACTCCAACTATGATTCTACATTCTCAAGTGGCTCAAGCGTGTTCGCGACGGGCACTGTACACAGCGGCACCGGAGTGAACCGCTGGAACACCGTAGGCCGGGCGCTCCAATTGTCGCTCAAAATCAAGTTCTAGTTCAAGATCATAGGCATGGCGCAAGGCGCAACTATGTGGGGCAGGTTGGTAACCTGCAGCGGATTGTCAATCCGCCTCTTCGGCTCTTGCGAAAAGCCGGTTCGCAGCTTGCCGCCCCGGGCCCGATTGCCACTCGCCCTCTGCCAATCTAGCGCTCACCGGCCCGCCGTAACCCTATCGCCGTCCGGTTAGCGCCCATGAGTCCTATAATTGTATTTTGCAGGCTAATCCTTCTTCAGAGGCCGGCGTCCCGTGGTACATCTGGTGCGCCGTGGCGGCCGTCACGAGCTGCATGATCGGCGTGCATTGGGATATTTCCTGGCATGAAACCATCGGCCGCGATTCGTTTTGGACCCCGGCCCACCTTGCGATCCACCTTTGTGGAATTCTAGCCGGGTTTGCCGCGGCCTATCTGATCCTCTCCACCACCTTCCAGCGCGAGTCGCCGCTGCGCAAAACCTCCGTGCGTATGTGGGGCTTCCGCGGTCCACTGGGAGCGTTTATGATGGCGTGGGGCGGCCTGTGTATGATTGTGTCGGCGCCATTCGACAACTGGTGGCATAGCGCGTATGGCCTCGATGTGAAGATTCTCAGCCCGCCACACACGGTTCTCGCGATCGGTATTTTCGGCGTACATATCGGCGCGCTGGTGTTGATCCTGGCTTATATGAACCGCGCGCAAGGCAAGCTGCGCGACCGCTATTTGAAGCTATTCCTGTATGTCGGCGGCATGCTGCTGATCGCGCTGACCGTATTCCAAATGGAAATAACGGCGCGTCCCGCGATGCACACCATCTATTTCTACCGGGTGCTGGCGTTGACTCTCCCGCTGGTGCTGGCCCGCGTCTCCCGCGCGACTGGATACAAATGGGCGGCCACCACCGTTGCCGGCATTTACACCGTCTTTCTGTTCCTCATTGGCCGCATTCTGCCACTATTCCCGGCCGAGCCGAAACTCGGCCCGGTCTATCGGCACGTCACGCAGTTCGTGCCGCCCGAGTTTCCGCTGCTGCTGATCGTGCCCGCGTTGGCGCTCGACCTGATGTGGCAGCGCACTGGACACTGGCCGCGGTGGCGGCAGTCCATAGTTTCGGGCATAGTATTTCTGGCTGCGTTGGCCGCGGCGCAATGGCCATTCGCTTACTTTCTGATGAGCCCGGCGGCGCGCAATTGGCTGATTCGGCGCCAAATACTTCGCCTACTTCCAGCGGCCAAACTCGATCTACCTGCGTTACCAGTTCTTGCCCACGGAGCACGGCTTGGCGCTGGTGCGGGAAGCCGCCCTGGCGGTGGGCATCGCCATCTTTACCATGTGGCTGGGACTCGTGGGCGGCGATCAGATGCGGCGGGTCCGCCGATGAAGCGGATTCTCTTGGGCCTCCTCGCCGCGATTCCACTATGCGCGCACGTAGGTAGTCCCGATGTGCTTTTCCAGGGCAATGCCGGACCTTACAAGCTGCTGGTCGCCATCCGCCCCCCGGAAGTGATCCCCGGTATCGCCGAAATCGAAATCCGCAGTGCGGCGCCGGACGTGCGTCAGATTCATATTCTGCCGCTGCGGCTCACTACCGAGCCGCAGTTTTCGCCGGCGCCGGATTTGGCGAAACCTTCGCCGGGAGATCCGCAATTCTTCACCGGATCGCTCTGGCTGATGGCTACCGGCTCCTGGCAAGTGCGCATCGACGTCGATGGCGACCGCGGCGTGGGAACGCTTTCGGTACCCGTTCCCGCCCTGCCGCGGCGCGTTCTAGGAATGGAGCGAGTGCTGGGTGCGATCCTCGTTTCCCTGATGCTGGCGCTGGCGTTTGGCATTGTGAGCATCGCCGGCGCGGCTGCGCGCGAGGCGCCGTTGGAGCCGGGGATCGTCCCGGACCGCGCTCGCATTGGGCAAGCCCGCAGAGTGATGGCATTCACCGCCGTCATCGTTACCGGCGCGCTTGGGTTTGGCTGGTGGTGGTGGGGTTTGGAAGATGGCATCTACCGCAAGTACGTTTTCAAGCCGCTGGCACTGAAGGCATCGGTGACGGATGGCAGCCGTCTGATACTGCGTCTCGACGACCCCGGCTGGCTCAATCGCCGTAGCGACGATCTGCTGCCCGATCACGGCCACCTGATGCATCTCTACATGATTCGCGTGCCCGAAATGGATCTGGTCTGGCATCTGCATCCCGATCTTGATGAGAGCGGCGGCTTCGTCCAGCAGTTACCTCCCATGCCGGCCGGCCGCTACGCTCTGTTTGGCGACATTGTCCACGCCAACGGCCTGCCGGAAACCGCCGTTGCGCAACTATCGCTGCCCGCCGTTGCAGGCCTTCCGCTGACGGGCGACGATGCCGCGGGCGCCGGAGCGCCCATCGCGGCCGCGGATACAAATCGCACGATGAGCCAACTCGAAGGCGGTTACCGCATGACTTGGGATCGCGGAAGCGCGCCGCTGCGCGCGCGCCAGGCGCGCCTGTTCCAATTTAGAATCGAAGACGCCCAGGGCAATCCGGCGCCAGATATGCAACTGTACATGGGGATGCTGGGCCATGCGGCATTCGTGCGCGACGATCTCAGCGTGTTCGCGCACGTCCATCCTTCCGGTTCCGTACCCATGCCGGCGCTCGCCTTAACGCAATCCGTGAATCCGCACGCCGGACACTTCATGGCCGGCGGGGGCGCGATTCCGGCAGCGGTGTCATTTCCCTATGCATTTCCCAAGCCCGGCGAGTACCGCATCTTCGTACAGGTGAAGCGCGGCGGAAAAATAGAAACCGGCATCTTTGACGCCAAGGTGGAGAACTAACGTGTCCGGCTCAATTCAAGGTAAGGGCGTCCTCGTTACCGGCGCCGGACGTGGAATCGGAAAGCGCCTGGCGATGGGTTTTGCGCTGGCGGGCGCCAAGGTGGGGCTGCTGGCCCGCACCGAAGCCGAGCTCGATTTAACCAAGCTCGAAATTGAGCAGGCCGGTGGAGCGGCGCTCAAACTGCGCGCCGACGTACGCAAGCCCGAAGAGATGGCGACCGCCGTCAACCGCATGCTGAGCGTATTTGGCGGCCTTCATGCGCTGATCGCCGCGGCCGGCGTCCCCGGCCCCATCGGTCCGCTGCTCACCGTCAAACCCAAGGCATGGAACGAAGCCATTGAAACTAATTTGATTGGATTGGTGAATTCCTGCCGCGCCGCGCTGCCGCCCATGATTGAGCGGCGCAGCGGCAAAATCATAGCCTTGGTGGGTAATGGAGCCGCGCTGGCGCGTCCCAACTTCTCGGCCTATGCCGCGTCCAAAGCCGCCGTGGTACGCTTCGCCGAATGCCTCGCCGAAGAGATGAGCGACCATAACGTGCAGGTGAATACCATCGTCCCCGGCCCCGCCTACACGTATATGACGGACGAGATTCTGCAGGCGGGCGAAGAGAAGGCGGGCCGCAAGGAAATCGAGGAGGCCGAGCAGACTCGCATCACCGGCGGCATCGCGCCCGATAAGCAGATTCAACTGGCGTTATTCCTGGCATCGGAGCGCGCCAATCACATCAGCGGCAAATTGATTTACGTCACCGACGATTGGAAGCGCTTCGAGCGGGATAACATGAAGCCCGAATGGTTTACTGTCAGGCGCATGCAGCGGGTATAGTGCGAGGCAAGATCTCCCGCAGCCGCGATTGTATTTAACCAGACTAACCACGGCGAATGCAATCCGCGCTTGCGGCGTTTTGATGATACTGTTCAAGCAGCCGGTTTGAAATATTGAACTGGCTGCCTGATAACACTCGTGCGAGGACTTTGAAATGAGTACAACTAAGAAATGTGCCCACCCGGCCTGTAACTGCCCTGCCCCGGAAGGTAAAGCATACTGCAGCGATACGTGCGAGCGTGCGAAAAATCTCACCGAATTGACTTGCCAGTGCAGGCACGCGGAGTGCAGCGGAGAGCAGTTGAAACAGTGATATCATCGGCGGCAGTATGCCGAACCGTCGAGACTTTCTTCGCGCCCTGATCGCGGCGCCAGCCGGAGCTTCGTTTCTCTCTTCGCAGACGGCCGCACCCGCGCCAATCCAGGCTAGCAAGCTTTCCGAGCGGCTAGCTCTATTGACAGGCGATGGCGGCAACGTCATTGTGGTGATTTCCGGCGATGGCCTGATGATGGTGGATGGCGGGCTGCCCGAACGCTCTGCCGACCTGCTGCAAGCCGCCTCTACGCAGGTGGATTCGCACCCGTTCCGGATGGTGTTCAACACTCATTGGCACTTCGACCATGTGGGCTGCAATGAAACCTTAGGCAAGTCTGGCGCGAAGATCATTGCGCACGCGAACTCGAAAAAGTGGCTCAGCCGGAAAGTCATCATCGAAGCGCTGAACCGCGCTATCGATCCGCTTAAGCCCGAAGGTCTGCCCACGCAGACTTTCACCCAGGGCGGCACGCTGACATTCGGTAAGGAGAAGATCGAATACGGCGTTGTGCCGGCGGCGCACACCGATGGCGACGCCTTCCTCTTCTTCCCCGCTCCCAACGTGCTGCACACGGGCGACCTGCTATTCAACGGCACTTATCCGTTTATCGATTACTCCACCGGCGGCTGGATCGGCGGGATGGCCTCGGCCGCCGAAACGCTGCTGCAGATCGGCGACGCGCAGACGCGCATCGTTCCAGGGCACGGTCCGATGGCCACTAAGGACGACCTAAGAGCCAGCCGCGATATGCTCGCGACGATTCACGAGCGCTTCGAACAATTCCGCAGGCAGGGCAAGACCGCCGAAGAAGCGGCCGCGGATTCGCCAACCAGGGATTTCGACGCGCGATTCAGCAAGGGAGCCAAGCCCGATCAGTTTATCCGCATCGCCTACACGGGCCTGTTGCGCCATTATTCGGCTGCATCGGAAAATGGCCGGCAGGACTAGCGAGCCACTGCGCGGTTGCCTTCGCGAATTCGGGGTAGAATCGATGAGTATGCGGCGCATCTCCGATTCTGCTATTGACGTTATTGGCCGCCATTCCCTCGTGGGCCGCGCAGCCCGTTCGCGCCCGCCATGGCATGGTAGTCTCACGCGAAACGCACGCCACCCAAGCCGGTCTGAAGGTACTCGAATCCGGCGGTAATGCCATCGATGCCGCGGTTGCGGTGGGCTTCGCGCTGGCCGTGACGCATCCCAGCGCCGGCAATATCGGCGGCGGCGGATTCATGCTGGTGCGGTTGGCCGATGGCCGGACCACGTTTATCGATTTTCGGGAGCGCGCGCCCGAGTCGGCCACGCACGATATGTATCTCGATGCCGCCGGCAAGCCAACGCGCGACAGCACCACCGGATACCGCGCCTCGGGAGTTCCGGGCACGGTCGCCGGCCTGGAGTACGCTTCGAAACATTTTGGCAAGCGGCCGTGGGCGGAGCTGGTGCAGCCGGCCATCGATCTCGCATCCAAGGGATTTCCGCTTTCCTATGCTCAGGCCAACGGACTTGCGCGGCGGCGGATTGAGCGCCTTCCCGGAATCGAAGCGCATCTTTCAGCGCGACGGCAAATTCTATGAGGCTGGCGAGATCTTCATGCAGCCCGACTTGGCGAAGACGCTCTCGCGCATCGCGGAATCCGGCAGTGCGGACTTCTACCACGGTGAGACCGCGCGGCTGCTGGCCGCCGACATGAAGGCGCACAACGGCACGATTACGCTCGCGGATCTGGAAGCTTACAAAGCCATCGAGCGCAAGCCGCTCACCGGAAAGTATAAGCGGCTACGATATTGTGACCGCGCCGCCGCCCAGCTCCGGCGGGCGTGGGCATTCTACAAATGCTGGGCGTGCTGGATGGCACGGGATTTGAAAAGGGCGGCGCGGGGTCGGCGGAGGTAGTTCATTACATGACGGAAGCGATGCGCCGCTTCTTCGCGGATCGCAATCAGTGGATGGGCGATCCCGATTTCGTCAAGGTGCCGGTAGCGGGCATGCTGAACCCCGAGTACATCAAGAAGCTGCGGGCTTCCATCGACCCGGTGCGCGCCACGCCCAGCAGCGAGATCAAGCCCGGCGCATTTACAGGCCGCGAATCGTTCGAGACCACGCACTATACCGTGGCCGACGATCAGGGCAATATCGCCGCCGTGACCTACACGTTGAATGGCGGATACGGCAGCAAGGTTACGGCTGCGGGCCTGGGCTTTTTGCTCAATAACGAGATGGACGATTTCACTGTGAAGCCGGGATCGCCGAACATGTTCGGGCTGGTGCAGGGCGAAGCCAACTCCATTGCCCCGCACAAGACGCCGCTTTCGGCCATGACGCCCACCATTCTTTTGAAAGATGGCAAGCCTTTTCTGGCGCTCGGCTCGCCGGGCGGACCTACCATTATCAATAGCGTGCTGGAAGTCATCGTCAATGTAATCGACTTCAACATGAACTTGCAGGACGCCGTGAACTGGCCGCGATTCCATCACCAGCATCTGCCCGACGAGTTGCGCGTGGAGCCCGGCTACTCGCCCGACACGGTTGCGATCCTTGAGAAGAACGGCTACACCGTACGGCGCAGTCGCCGCCCAGGGCGAAGTTGCCGCGATCCGCTTTGAGAATGGATGGCTGGAAGGCGCGGCCGATCCGCGCACTGAAGGCACGGCGGCCGGCCATTGAGCCGGACGGCGATCGAGGACTAGAACCCACGAATGAAGCACGCTCTCTCGACGCACCTATTTGTCAATCAGCGCCTGACGGTGGCCATGCTGAACCGTATCCAGCAGGCCGGCATTCCGGCCGTGGAGATCTTCTGCGCGCGCCAGCACCTGGATTACCGCAACAAAGCGCAGATTGCCGAGCTGGGCCACTGGTTCGCGGACTCCGAATTGAAGCTGCACTCGCTGCACTCGCCCATGTACACCGACGAAATCTGGGGCCGTTCGGGACCGCATACGGTGGTCACCCTCACCGATCCGGTTAAGTCGCAGCGCCTGCAATGGGTGGATGAGATCAAGCGCGCGCTGGAAATCGCCGAGACCATTCCGTTTCGCTATTTGATCCAGCATATTGGCGTGAGCGGCGAGGAGTTCGACATGCACAAAGTGGATGCCGCTTTTTCGGCGCTGGAGGAGCTGAGTCTCTTCTCGCGCCAGCGCGGTGTGGAGATACTGCTGGAGAATATTCCTAATGGCCTTTCGAGCGCGGAGCGCTTAATTCAATTCGAAGAGCTGACCCACATCGGATTGAACTATATCTTCGATACCGGCCATGCCCACATGAACGAAGGCGTGGAAGCCGCCTACAACTTGATGAAGGAGCGTATCCGCTCTACGCACGTCCACGACAATAACGGCAAGGAGGACGTGCATCTCTTCCCCTTTCTGACGGAGGGCGGAACCATCGATTGGAAGAACGCCATGAGCTTGCTGCGCAGCCGCGAAGATCAATATCCGTTGCTGCTGGAATTAAAAGAGCGGCCGGAGTACGCGGCGAACCCCTTGGATGCGGTGCTGCGGGTGTTCGATAAATTGGAAGAACAATAAGCCGCAACGGTTCCGAGACTGCCCTCACTACGCAGCATGGTTAATGGCATTGTACAAGGCGGTCCACGGCGGCGATGGCGAAAGCGCCGGCTCAAGCGCCTGCCCCGCTTCGTTTAGACGTTCGCCGGGGCTTCTTCACCACTCGCCGTCCGCCGCGTTTTTACTCTTGACGCGCTCCCGCCCCGTGTCCTTCGCCAGATTGTCGCCGCCCACCGTTCAGCCCCTCCACCGTCATGCAACCTCCGCAAGTTCCAAAAAGATAATTGGGAGGCGTATTAATGGTAACTACGAGCCTCGACCATACGCCATCTCCGTTATACTCCTTTTATGCCTGTTTTTGGCGCAGAATTCCGGTCGCGGTGTTTTTCTTACAACGTTTAATGTTTTCTGGTACGTATCGGCCATCTCCTGGCCATCTCCCCATTCGGCGGCCCCAATTTCGGCATTCCAGCCTCCATGCCGCTGGAATCAGGCATAATGAGAAAATCTTTACCTCGTTAGTAGGCGTTTGAATGAGCACACCCACAAAACCCCCTGAACCGTTACCAGAAGTGCAGCCCGGCCAGCATGGATTAGCGCCGCCCCCCTCCACAAAACCAAAGAAACGCGGATTGATCTGGGTTCTTTTCCTGCTGCTGATTGCCGCCGTGGCCGGATACGCCGTCTGGCACGCCGGCGACCCGGTAACTACCGCCAAAGGCGCCGGCGGCGGCGGAGGTGGACGGGGTGGCGGGCGCGCCGCTCCGGTCGGTCCGGTACCGGTGGTCGTGACCAAGGTCACGCGCTCCAGCGTCCCCGTGGTGCTGGACGATCTGGGAAATGTCACCCCCTTCTATACGGTCACTGTCAAATCGCGCGTGGACGGCCAGTTGATGAAGGTCGGCTTCAACGAAGGCGATCTGGTGAAACAAGGCCAGGTGCTGGCCGAGATCGATCCGCGTCCTTACCAGGTGCAGCTCGATATGGCGCAAGCCACGCTCGCGCACGATCAGGCTCTGCTGGCCAACGCCAAGGTCGATCTGAAGCGCTACACAGGAACTGGTGCAGACCGGATGCCATCCCCAGCCAGCAATTGGATACGCAGATCGCTCTGGTGGCGCAATATGAAGGCCACCGTCAAGCAGGATCAGGCCAACATCGATAACGCCAAGCTGCAGTTGACGTATTCGCAAAGTCACCGCTCCCATTACGGGAGTGGTGGGCCTGCGCCTGGTGGATCCCGGCAATATCGTGCATGCCTCGGACTCCAACGGCATGATCACCATTACGCAGCTCCAGCCGATCGCCGTGCTATTCACGATCCCGGAGGACAGCCTTCCTCAAGTGGTGGAGAAGCTGCGCGCCGGCGCGCAACTGCCCGCCGACGCCTACAACCGGGATGATTCGAAGAAGCTGGCTTCCGGAATGCTGGTGACGCTGGATAACCAGATCGACAACACCACCGGTACTTCGAGGCTTAAAGCGGTTTTCGACAACAAGGACAATTCGCTGTTTCCGCAGCAATTCGTGAATATCCGGCTGCTGGTGGATACGCTGCAAAACCAGCTCGTGGTCCCCAATGTGGCGGTGCAGAATGGCCAGCAGGGCACGTTCGTTTATACGGTGGATGACGATTCCGAAGTGCATCTGAAGCCGGTGCAGGTGGGATCACACGGATGAACTTCAGCCGATATTCTGAGCGGCCTTAAGGATGGCGAACGGTAGTGTCGATGGCACGGACCGGCTGGCGGATGGCGCCGGTGCGCGTGCGCAAGGCCGGCGAGCTGGAAAATCCGCCCGGCTACGACCCGGGCGCTGGAGGCGGACGCGGCCGCGGCGGCAAGAAAGGCGGCGGCAAAAAGGGCGGCCGGAAAGGCCCAGGACAAGGCGGAGGCGGCAGCAGTGAGTCCCTCCCGCATCTTCATCCAGCGGCCGGTGGCGACGTCGCTGATGATGGCGGGCGTGGTGCTGGTGGGCTTTACCGCTTTCCGGCAACTGCCGGTTTCTGCGCTGCCGCAGGTCGATTACCCCACCATCCAGATCCAGACGTTTTATCCCGGGGCCAGCCCGGAAGTCGTAACTTCTTCGATCACCGCGCCGCTTGAAAAGCAGTTCGGCCAGGTTCCCGGGCTGACGCAGATGACCTCGATCAGCTCTTTCGGCAGCTCGCTGATCACGCTGCAGTTTTCGCTCGATCTCAATATCGATATCGCCGAGCAGGAAGTGCAGGCGGCCATCAACGCTTCCTCCACTTTTCTTCCCAACAACCTGCCGTTTCCTCCGATCTACAGCAAGACGAACCCCGCGGATGCGCCGATTCTGACGCTGGCGATTACTTCCGACACGATGCCGCTTCCCAAAGTCGAAGAGCTGGCGGAAACGCGCATGGCGCAGAGAATTTCTCAGCTCAAAGGCGTCGGCCTGGTGAGCATCAGCGGCGGCCAGCGTCCCGCGGTGCGCGTGCAGGCGAACCCGACCGCGCTGGCCTCTTATGGATTGAGCCTGGAAACGCTGCGCACCGCGCTGAGCAGCGCCAACGTCAACCAGGCCAAGGGCAATTTCGATGGCCCCGAGCAGGCCTGGACCATCAACGATAACGACCAGCTCAGCCTCCGGCCGGCAGTATGGGCCGATTATCATCGCCTACCGCAATGGCGCGCCGGTGCGCATCAGAGACGTCGCCACGGTCATCGATGGCGCGGAAAACACCAAGCTGGCCGCGTGGGTCAACGACCAGCGCGCGATCGTGCTCAACATCCAGCGCCAGCCCGGAACCAACATCATCAACGTGGTCGATACCGTCCAGGCGATTCTGCCGCAGATCGAAGCGTCGCTGCCCGAGGGCGTAAATGTGCGCGTGATCAGCGACCGCACCACCACCATCCGCGCCTCGGTGAAGGACGTGGAATTCGAGTTGCTGCTGACCACGCTGCTCGTGGTGATGGTGATCTTTCTTTTCCTGCGCAGCGCTTCGGCAACCATTATTCCCGGCATCGCGGTGCCGCTCTCGCTGGTGGGAACTTTCGCGGTGATGTATCTGCTCGGGTACAGTCTCGACAACCTTTCGCTGATGGCGCTCACCATCTCCACGGGTTTCGTCGTGGACGACGCCATCGTGATGATCGAGAACATCTCGCGCTATATCGAGAAGGGCGAATCGGCCATGCAGGCCGCGCTCAAAGGCTCGGCCGAGATCGGATTCACCATCGTTTCGCTGACGGTCTCGCTGATCGCCGTTCTGATTCCGCTGCTCTTCATGGCGGACATTGTGGGCCGGCTCTTCCGCGAGTTCGCGGTCACGCTTGCCGTCACCATCATCTTCTCGGCGTTTGTTTCGCTCACGCTCACGCCCATGATGGCGGCGCGCATTTTGAAGCATCATCCGGAATCGGAGCAGGGGTGGTTCTACCGCAGCGTCGGAGTGGTGCTTCGTGAAGACCATCGAGCTCTACGGCAAGATGGTCAGGGTGGTGTTGCGCCATCAGCCGGCGACGCTGCTGGTCGCGGTCGGCACGCTCGCGCTGACGATCTATCTCTACATTATCGTTCCCAAGGGATTTTTCCCGGTGCAGGATACCGGCGCCATTCTCGGCATTTCGCAAGCGCCGGAGACGGTTTCCTTCACCTCCATGTCGCAGCGGCAGCAGGAATTGGTCAAAGTGATTCGCCAGGATCCGGCGGTGGAAAATCTCACGTCGTTCATCGGCGCCGATGGCGTGAACACCACCATGAACAGCGGACGCATGCAGATCACGCTCAAGCCGCTCGAAGAGCGCGCCGGCGTTTCCGCGTCCGACGTCATCCGCCGTCTTTCGGCCAAGGTGCGGGCAGGTTCCCGGCATCGAGCTCTACATGCAGCCGGTGCAGGATCTGACAGTGGAAGACCGCATCAGCCGCACGCAATATCAATACGCGCTCGATGCGCCCGACAAAGCGCTGCTCGACCACTGGGTTCCGCTGCTCATGGCGAAGATGAAGGAGCTGCCCGAGCTGCGCGATGTGGCGAGCGACGCGCAAAATAACGGCGTGGGCCTGCTGGTGAATATCGATCGCGATACCGCCGGCCGGCTGGGCATCACGCCGCAAAACATCGACGACGCGCTATACGACGCCTTTGGCCAGCGGCAGGTCTCGACCATTTATACGCAGACCAATCAGTTCCACGTGATCCTGGAAGTCGCGCCGCAGTATCAGCGCGATTCCGCGTCGCTGCGCTCGAATGTATGTTCCCATCGGATCGGCTTCGGCGAACCTGGCATCCACCATTGCCCTCGCCGGAACCAACACCGCGCTCACGGGCGCGGCGGCGATCGCGCCCGCGCCGCTGGCGAGTTTGGTCAGCGCCACCACCGCGGCCCGTTCCGCTCACCATCAACCACCAGAGCCAGTTTCCGGTGGTCACGGTTTCTTTCAACCTTGCGCCCGGCTCTTCGCTGGGCGCGGCGGTGGAGCACATCAAGCAGGCGACCAAGCAGCTGGACATGCCGGCCAGCATCGAACCGACGTTCCAGGGAACGGCGCACGCCTTCGAATCCTCGCTGGCCAATGAATCGCTGCTGATTCTGGCCGCGATCGTCACCGTATATCTGGTGCTGGGCATCCTGTACGAAAGCTTCATTCACCCCATCACCATTCTTTCCACGCTGCCCTCGGCGGGCGTGGGCGCGATTCTGGCGCTGATCGTCTTCCATAAGGATCTTGACGTTATCGCGCTTATCGGAATCATTCTGCTGATCGGCATCGTGAAGAAGAACGCCATCATGATGATCGATTTCGCGCTCGAAGCCGAGCGCAATGAGGGAAAGACGCCGGAGGAGGCGATCTATCAGGCCTGCCTGCTGCGCTTCCGTCCCATCATGATGACGACCATGGCGGCGCTGCTGGGCGCGGTGCCGCTCGCCTTCGGCTCGCGGCGTCGGTTCCGAATTGCGGCAACCGCTCGGCATCTGCATCATCGGCGGCCTGTTGTTCAGCCAGGTGCTGACGCTGTTCACCACGCCGGTGATTTATCTTGTACTTCGGAAGGCTGGCGGCCTGGGTCGCGCGATTGCGGGGTTCCGACGATCCACGAAGAAGTTGCGCAAATCGGCGTAGCACGGGCTGCCTATGAGCATTTCCACGCCATTCATTCGCCGGCCGGTCGCCACCACGCTGTCCATGGTTGCGATTACCTTGGCGGGCGCCATCGCCTATACGCTGTTGCCGGTTTCGGCGCTGCCGGAAGTGGACTTCCCCACGATTTTCGTCACCGGCAGTTTGCCTGGCGCGAGTCCGGAGGTGATGGCCGCATCGGTTGCAACGCCGCTTGAAAAGCAGTTCACGCACATCGCGGGCGTCACCGAGATGACGTCGCGGAGCTCGGTCGGCTCCGCTAACGTGACGCTGCAGTTCGATCTGAGCCGCGATATCAATGGCGCCGCGCGCGAAGTGCAGGCGGCGATCAATTCCGCCGCCGGGCTGCTTCCCGCGAATCTTCCCTCGCTGCCGCGCTACCGCAAAATCAACCCCGCCGATCAGCCGATTCTGCTGATGACGCTCGAATCGGACGTAGTGCCGCGGCCGCAACTGTACGACATCGCCTCCTCGGTATTTGCGCAGAAGCTGGCGCAGGTGCAAGGCGTGGGACAGGTTTCGGTGGGCGGAAGCTCGTTGCCCGCGGTGCGCGTGGAGGTCAATCCGCAACCGCTCTCCCGCTATAACGTGGGCCTCGATCAGATCGGCACTTTCCTGCAAGGCGCGAATGCCAACCGGCCCAAGGGCTCGGTAGCGAATGCGCAGAGCGAAAAGCCGCTGTATGCCACCGATCAGCTTTTCCTGGCGAAGGATTACAAAGATCTGGTGGTGGTTTATCGCAACGGGGCGCCGGTCCGCCTTTCCGATCTTGGCCGCGTGATCGATGGCAATGAGGATGTGCGCAATCTCGGGCTGGTCAACGGCAACCCGATGGTGCAGATCCAGATCAACCGGCAGCCGGGCGCGAACGTGGTCGAGACGGTGGCGCGCATTAAGGCGCTGATGCCGCAGTTTCAAGCGCAGCTTCCGCCCACCGTGCGTTTCAAAATCGCGAGCGACCGCACCATCACCACGCGCGATTCGCTGCATGACGCGCAGCGCAACGTGATCGTCTCGATTACGCTGGTGATCCTGGTGGTGTTCATTTTCCTGCGCAACGGCTGGTCTACATTCATCCCCAGCGTCTCGGTGCCGATCTCTATCGTCGCGACTTTCGGCGTGATGTACCTGTTTGGCTACACGCTCGACAATCTTTCGCTGATGGCGCTGACCATCGCCACCGGATTCGTGGTGGATGATGCCATTGTGGTGATCGAAAATATCACGCGGCATCTCGAAGCGGGCATGAAGCCGATGCAGGCGGCGTTCAAGGGCGCCTCGGAGATCGGGTTCACGGTTTTATCCATGAGCATTTCGCTCATCGCCGTCTTCATTCCCATCCTGATGATGAGCGGCATCGTGGGGCGGCTGTTCCGCGAATTTTCGATGGTGCTGGCGTCGGCGATCGTAGTCTCGATGGCCGTTTCGCTCACGGCCATTCCGATGATGTGCGCGTGGCTGCTGCGGCCCGAAGAAGGCCACGGCGCGCTCTACAACTGGACCGAAAAATTCTATCGCTGGATCATTTCCACATACGCCTCCGCGCTGGACGTGGTGCTGAATCACCCCGCGCCCATCATGGTGGTTTTCGTGCTGACGTTGGGCATCAATGTGTATCTCTACGACAAGATTCCCAAAGGATTTTTCCCGCAGCAGGATACCGGCCGGCTGCAGGGCAGCGTGCAGGGACAGCAGCACATCTCGTATCAGGCGCTGGTGGAGAAGGCCAAGTGGTTTGAAGAAAAGATCCACCACGATCCCGACGTGGAGACCGTCACCATGGTGGCCGGATCGAGCGGCGGCGGCGGTTTCGGCGGCGCCACGCAGGCGCAGATGAACGTTCAGTTGAAGCCGGTGGGCGTGCGTAAATCGACTTCCGATCAGGTGATTGCGCGCCTGCGCCGCCAGACCTCGGGCGTACCCGGCGCCATACTGTATTCTGCAGAATTCGCAGGATGTGCGCGTGGGCGGGCGGCAAGCCAACGCGCAATATCAGTACACGCTGCAAGCGCCCGATTTCGAATCGCTATCGCTATGGGGACCGAAAGTTCTGGACGCGCTTTCGAACCTTCCCGCGATCGCCGATGTCAGCTCCGACCAGCAGAATTCCGGCTTGTCGTCGAATGTGGTGATCGATCGCGACACCGCGTCGCGTCTCGGGCTCACCGCGCAGGCGGTAGACTCGGCGATCTACGACGCCTTTGGCCAGCGCCAGGTCTCGGTGATGTACAAATCGATCAACCAGTACCACGTGGTTCTGGCGCTCGAGCAGAAATGGTGGGAGAGCCCGGACTTCCTGAAGACTATCTACGTGCAAACGCCCAAGGGCACGGACGTTCCTTTATCGACTTTCACGCACTTCACGCAAGGCCTGACGCCCATTTCGCTGCCCCACCAGGGACAGTTCCCGGCCAGCACCATCTCGTTCAACCTCAACGAAGGCTACGCGCTCAGCGATGCGGCCGCGGCCATCCACCGCGCCGAAGTGGAGATTGGGCTGCCGGCGAATATCGTAGGCAAGCTCGCGGGTACCGCGCGCGCTTACGAGGAAGCGCTCAACAATCAGCCGATCCTCATCGGGACCGCGCTGATCGCGGTTTATATCGTGCTCGGAATACTCTATGAGAGCCTGATTCATCCGTTAACCATCATCTCTACGCTGCCATCGGCCGGCGTGGGCGCGCTGGTTGCCATGGTCATCTTCAAGACGCAGTCTCGATCTGGTGGGCATGATCGGCATCATTCTTTTGATCGGCATCGTGAAGAAGAACGCCATCATGATGATCGATTTCGCGCTGGCGGCGGAGCGCAACGAAGGCATGAATTCGCGCGACGCCATCTACCAGGCGTGTCTGCTGCGCTTCCGGCCCATCATGATGACGACGATGTGCGCGCTGCTTGGCGGAATGCCGATGGCGCTCGGCTGGGGCGCGGGCGCGGAGCTGCGCAAACCGCTCGGCATCGCGATTGTGGGCGGCCTGCTCGTGAGCCAGATGCTGACGCTGTTTACCACGCCTGTGATTTATCTCTACTTTGACCGGCTGCGCCACCGCTTCGCGCGGCGGCCCGCAGTCCCGGCGCCGTCCCGGGTTGCTGGTTCCCGGCGGTATCGCCGGGCGCGGCGGAGAGCGCTGAACGATGACCCTGTCCCGGAAAATTGCAGTTCTTGCCCCGCTGGTCTGCGCCGGTTGCCGCATTGGACCGCATTACCAGCAGCCCGTAGCGCCCGCGCCGGTCGGCCTTCAAGGAGCTTGCCGGCAACGATCAGTGGAAAATGGCGACGCCCAGCGACGGCCTGATCAAGGGCAAGTGGTGGGAGAGTTTTGGCGATCCGCAGCTGAATGCGCTGGAAGAGACGATCGCCATTAACAACCAGAACGTGAAGCAGGCGGAAGCCCAGTTCCGCGAAGCGCGCGCCACGGTTCTCGCGACTCATGCTAACTACTATCCAACCATCGGATCGAGTCCCTCAATCTCACAGACCTACGAGACGGAGAACTCGGCGGCCAGAACTTTTCTTTACCGATCACCGCTTCCTGGGAGCCGGATTTGTGGGGCCGCGTGCGGCTGTCCGTCGAGAATGCGGTGGAAAACGCGCAAGTGAGCGCGGCGGACCTCGAAAATATCCGCCTCAGCCAGCAGGCGCTGCTCGCAACCGATTATTTCCTGCTCGCCGCCCAGGACATGCAGATGAGGGTTCTGCAGAACACCATTGAAAGCTACGAAAGGAATCTGCAGCTCACCGTCAATCGCCACGCCGGCGGGGTCGCTTCGCGGTCCGATATTACGCTGGCGCAAACCCAGCTGGCCGGCGCCCAGGCGCAGATACCGATTTGCATGTGACGCGCGCCGCAATACGAGCACGCGATCGCGGTGTTGACGGGCCGCCCGCCGGCGCTCTGGAGATCGGCACGACGCTCATTTCGGGCGCCGCCGCCGCCGATTCCGCTGGCGGTTCCTTCCCAGCTTCTCGAGCGCCGCCCGGATATCGCCGGGGCGGAGCGCTCGGTAGCCGCGGCCAATGCCAATGTCGGCCTCGCGCAAGCCGCTTACTATCCCACCTTGACTCTTTCCGCGAGCCTCGGTTTTCTTGCGACGAATCTGCCGGATGTTGCCG
>CAVRPF010000036.1:0-138568 GCA_963723015.1 Bryobacterales bacterium | reverse complement strand
CACCGCGTGAGCTATGACGCCGGCGGCAGAGTGCTCGAGGCGATGATCTCGGGCGGCATTATGACCGGTTTCGCCGACGAGTGGATCCGGTTTGGCGCCGCCTCCGAGCACACCGTCGATGGATGCGTTCTCGGAGCGCACCATGGCGCTCAGCACGCCTTATCCGGGCGTCGCGCCGCCCTACCAGGGCAATCTTACCGAGACACAAGACGATCTCAACGCATGGATGGAACGCGTGCATGGGGCGTGCATCCAGGTCAACTTCCACGCGAATGGCGATGTCGCCATCGACATGGTGCTCACCGCGATCGAGCGGGCGCAGCGGCTGTTCCCGCGTGCCGACGCGCGCCCCAAGATCACCCATTGCACGCTGATTAACGACGGGTAGGACGGGCAGACCTGGGGTCAGATCGTGCGCACTTTGGTGGGCGGCTCGACCGTCTACCAGGCGTGAGGTTGGGGCGGACCCTGGTGGATCGGCGGACCGCGTGTAGCTATTAAATTGAGGCTCCCCGCTTGTGCAATCACACCGCGTGGTGAATAAGCGGCATCTCGTCGTATGTGCCCCCGTGCAGCTCCCGGCCGGTTATGTCCTTGCGAACGCCGCCCCACTGTTTGAAGAAAAAGGCAACGTTGCTGCGGATACATTGCCGGTGAATCGAGTCAACCCATTCCCCCCGCATCGAGCGCGCAAACGGGCCGGACTCCCCGCCCACAATCACCCAATGGATGCCGTCGAGCGGCAGGTTTTCGAGCGGCCCGATAAGCGGCTCACAGGAAAGAAAACGGACCTGCGCAGGAACGGCGGCAAGGTCGGTGATTCGATGGATCACGCGTCCATCCTCAACGCTCACGCCCATCCAGACGTTGGACGGCCACGGCAGTTTTGCGCCAAGTTCGCGCAGCCGTTCGCTTCGCTTTGTGAGAATTTGAAACGTGTGCTGCGGGCATGCCTCCATCGTGGCGAAAACGGCGCGGATGAAAGTCTTCCGGCACATCTTCCTGAAACAGATCGCTCATGGAGTTGACAAAGATTACGCGGGGCTTTTTCCAGCGCCGGGGAAGGTCTATCAGATCGTAATGGAGCGTCGGCTTAAACCCTTTCTTGTAGCGCTGCGATCCCATGGCATGCAGACGCTTCGCCATCCGCTCGGCATAGCAGTGTTTGCAACCCTGACTGACTTTCAAGCAGCCCGTCACGGGATTCCATGTCATCTCCGTCCATTCGATGCTGGATGTGCTCGCCATAATTGCCCTCTTTTCAGTCGTCCTTTAAAATGTCCTGCGCGATTCTGATCGCTGTCGGTGCGCCGCTTTTTATTCGCCGCCGCGAAACACAGCAAATAGAGCGGGCTCTGCCGGGAGTTCCTCAGTATCAAGCCCTTCGCGGCTTTCTCGAAAGTTCCGGCGAGACGCTCATGGATGAAGGCTTCAATCTTCTCTACCGGCGCATCACGTTCTATAGACATCATGGCTTTCGCCGAATAAATTCGGCTGGCCGGTGTCACCCGGTAAAATTCCGTGCGCCACTCCGTCGTGCCTAAGAGCAAATCCAGCCGTCGTTTCCACGCTTCGGGGATATCGCCATCGATGCGTTAGCAACCGCGCCACGCCGACGCCGAGCGGAAACAGATACCAGAGGTCTATGGCCTTCGTCGCCGCGAGCGCTTCAATAGTGCTCCACTCAACCTGCATGCCATAAGGGTCGAGAAAAACCACGGCCCGCTCCTTCTTGCCAGTCGCGCTCTTTGCACCATGCTTTGAGTACGGCGTTGGCGTCCCCGTGCCGGAAATCGCAGCGCGGCAAAAGTGCCGATGTTCACGCTCTATCGCTCTCTTTCAATTGGCTCGACGCGGCCCCTGGATTTTTCAATGAAAAGATAACCATCGAACGGCTCCGGCAATGCCAGGGCGATTTTCGCGCTGCCGTCCCGGTATTCAGTCGTTTCCTTTCGTCATAAACGTCTTCAAAAACGCCTCTGTTCGTTGCCGGAGTGCCGGACACGGTCGGGAGCCGGTGCCTGCGAACGCATCGACGTACCACGTTTTGAAATAACGCGCCTGCTCGTTCTGCGTGAAGATTTTCCGGTACGCCTTGAGGTACTTGCAAGCCGGGAAAGTTTGTTTTCTGTCCAGTCGCCACCAAATTTATGCTCGGCCACAACATTTTCCCTGGGTCAATTAAAACATAACCCCATGTGTATGTTGTGAACGGCCTAGCCGTGAATCCCCGGCGTTCCTTCGCCCTCCGCTGAAGCCGGGGTAGGCTTCGGGATGGCAATGGGCTGATCCAGATATTTGGGGTGACGAAAAGAGTGGTGGGCCCACTTCTTCAGTCCCCGGTCCCGTGGATCCACATTACGGGCAGGGCGCTTCCGGCCAAGCGCCCCGAGCCGAATACACGCGTTGCCGTGTCGGCGGTGACGAAGGCAGGACGCCCGCGAATGCCAACCACTGATCCGCGCCGCCCTCAATCGAGAGTCGCTAGGGCATTTATTGACTCGAACATTATTCACCTGAACCAGCAACGCCCGCCAGCGCCCCGGCGTGTACAATAGCGGAATGCGAATTCCGCTTGCGTTATTTCTGCCGTTAGCCGCGCTGGCTCAACCGCAATCTCAAGGTCCGAACGTGATCCCGCCGCCTTTGCGGCAGGCCGCGAGCCTGATTAATGATTTTGCCAATACGCGGCGCTATGCAGCGGAAAATGCCACCGTCCAGCCGCCCGCCCCGGCGAGCAGCGCGTGGTTTTCATGGGCGACTCCATTACCGACAATCTGCACAACTCACAACGATTCGGCCCGTTTTTTCCCGGCAAGCCGTACATCAATCGCGGCATCGGCGGCCAGGTGACGGGACAGATGCTGCTGCGCTTCTACCCGGATGTGATTGTCCTTCAACCGAAAGCCGTCGTGATCTTCGGCGGTACCAACGATATCGGCGGCAATATCGGACCCGTGCCTCTGGAAGCGACGGAGAAAATCTCGCGGCCATGGCCGATATGGCGCGCGCCAACGGCATCAAAGTCATTCTCGCTTCGCTCACGCCGGTTTGCGATATTCCGGGAAGACCGCCGATGACCACCGGACGGCCGCCCGAGACCATCCTGACGCTCAACCGCTGGATCAAGAATTATGCCGCCGTCCATAGCTTGGTCTTTCTGGACTACTTTTCGGCGACCGTCGACGACAAAGGATTATTTCGAGCCGAGCTTACCGAAGATGGGCTGCATCCAACCGCCAAAGGCTACGAAATCATGAATCCTCTGGCGGAAAAGGCGATCGCTCAGGCTCTCGGGCGTTAAGCGCGCGTTTCGCTCCGGGGTAGGGCTTTTGCCAGTACTAGTACGAGTTCGGGGCGAATTGCTCTATTACTCTCAGTATTTTCTTGACAGTTCGGTGGAACCGCCCTACATTAATGAGATACCGCTACTGGCGGTGGGTTACTTCAGGAAAGAAAACGCAGCGGAGGTTTTATGAAATTTGCACGTCTTTTTGGCTTTAGTATTGCAGCTTTAATGGCTGGCGGCGCGTCAGCTTCGATTATTCCAACGCTGACTGGCACATCCAGTTCCGCCGGTATCACTACGTATAGCTACGATGTACAGCTCGATGGCATGCAGAACCTGATCACCGGAAATGAGCTTTGCCTCGCCGATGTTGCCGGATTGACCGGAACGCCCACGGCGCCCGCGGGTTGGACGGCGGTGGACAATCTGAGCGGCAACTGTCCCATCGCCACCGGAGTAACCGCTCCTAACAATGCTCCTACAGTCCTTTACACGTACACAGCGGCGGCATCGGTTTCAGGTCCGATGGATCTGGGCGCGTTCACGCTTCAATCGACGATTGCAAATGTTGGAACCAGCAATCTTGCATACGGCGCCATTGCCCAAAAGAAAGCTCCCCTGTCGCCCGCCGCCAACCAAGGCGAGGTGAACGGTCCCCTCGCGATACCGGAGCCAGGATCTTTTGCACTATTCGGCGCAAGCCTATTGGGACTTGGATGGCTGCGGCGCCGCGAATCTCACAAGTAGCTGCAGTACGAACGTGACGCTGGGCGGCCGAAGTGCGAATCCCAGTCATATTACTCCGATTTCGAAATCCAATTAACTAAATTCCGATGGGCCTATAGGTACCTTCCGTTAGTACTCTTTCAGCATAAGTACCTGGATTTTCAAGGCTTTTGTCTTGACTTTGATCCGGAAATCACCCTACATTGGTGACTACCGCACACTGCGGTAGAAGTGTTTCAGAAAAAACATTAACGGAGGATTATGAAATTTGCACACCTTTTAGGCTTCAGTGCAGCAGCTCTACTAGTGGCTAGCGCTTCAGCTTCGATCATTCCAACCATGACAGGATCGACGACTGCAGGCGCGATCACTACTTTCACTTACGACGTGCAGCTCGATAGTCTACAGAACGCGCCTACCGGCAGCGAACTTTGCATTGCCGATGTCGCCGGCTTGACCGGAACGCCAACCGCGCCGACGGGCTGGACTGCCGCGAATAACCTTACTGGCGGCTGTCCGATCGCGGCCGGAGTCATCGTGGCTAACAGCGCTCCGTCCGTCCTTTATACCTATACAGCGGCATCTACATTGTCTGGGCCGTTGGATCTCGGTAATTTCACACTCCAGTCGATCTATTCGGGCGTTGGAGTAATGAACGAAGCGTACGGCGCTATTGCGCAAAAAAAGAGTCCGCTATCGCCCGCCGCTAATCAGGGCGAGGTGAACGGACCGATCGCTTCCGTATCTACGCCTGAGCCGGCTACCCTCGGTCTCCTGGGCGCGAGCTTGATTGGGCTCGGCTTGATGAAGCGTCGCGCAGCCCGGAAGTAGATACATTCGTGGCGTGATGGTCGATTCCGCTCCGAACGAGAGAGCGTGAGTGCCATTCGCGCCGCTTTAAGTTCCCCACGCCAAGTCATAGCTGTGTCTCCTCTTCTCTAACTTCAGCAATCTGGATAGCCCAGGGAGTTGTCCAGTACCGATGCACAGTACTCAGCGGCAGTTATCGGTATTTTACTTAGATTGATATTCATTGATTTCATAGTTGATCCGCCATATAGTCGGAATGTCCTTAAAGGAGGACTATGAAATTGAGACACCTTTTGAGTTTTGGCGCAACCGCTCTACTTGCAGCTACCGCCTCAGCTTCGATTATTCCAACCATGACAGGCGAGACGACTACTGCTGGTGTTACCACCTTCAGTTATGACGTCCAGCTTGACGCCCAACAAAACGCAATTACCGGTAACCAACTTTGCATTGGCGATGTTGCCGGCCTGACCGGAACGCCGACCGCGCCCACGGGGTGGACGGCTGTCGACGAAACGAGCGCATGCCCATTTGCCGCCGGAGTAGTCGTTCCCAATGTCGGCCCGTCAGTACTCTACACGTATACCGGGACCGCTCCTATCTTAGGGGCCATGGATCTCGGCACATTCACCCTCCAGTCGATCTATTCCGGCGCGGGGATGATGAATGACTCATACGGCGCTACGGCGCAGAAAAAGAGTAATCTGTCGCCAACTGCGAATCAGGGCGAAGTAAACGGCCCCCTGACCAGTACTCCCGAGCCGGCTACCCTCGGTCTCCTGGGCGCCAGCTTGTTTGGTCTCGGTTTGATGAGGCGGCGCGCCATCCGGAAGTAAGATTTAATTTTTTGGCCGTGAGCTTTCAAGCTCACGGCCTTATTGTGTGTGTCTTATACCGGGCGCAGTTGCCGGTCCAACCTGTTCACCGCAACTACTGTCCGAGCGTCACTTTCAATAGCTGCGTGTCGCCATTGCGGATCTCCACCGTATTGACACTCTGGATTCCGTTCTTCTGCACCGAAATCTTATATGTGCCCGGCGCTAAGGATAGCTGCGCCGGCGTAGTCTCCGTTACTGGCTTTCCATTTACCAGAATGCTGGCTCCGGGCGGCGTGGAACTCAGCAGCAATACGCCATTGAAGGCGCGCAGAATGACGGCAGGCAACTCCAAAGGTCCCGACCCCACGGTCACATCTCGATGCTCGATCTGGCGGCCTGGCAAGGTGAAAGAAATGGTGTGACGGCCAGGGGACACATCGATCGTGCATGGGGTAACGCATGACTGATCCAGGCGGCCGTCCAGCGTGGCCGTTGCGCCCGAGGGACTGGTGATCACACTGACGGGCTGCGAACTGCGGCGCCGTGCGATGGCAGCGTGGCGGGTGTACGGACGGCGGTTTCGGGAGCCGTCTGCCGGGCCGCCTTGGGAATGTCTTCAGGTTGAGCCGGCGGTTGGGCGGCGACTGGGGCCTCGATTGAATCGGGGGAAGCTTGGGGTTGGCAGCGGTGGTTTGCCGAGGCGATTTTGACTCCGCGACGGCACCTTGGGTGCGGATTCCGCGGATGGCATCGGACTGGGTTTGATTTCGCTCTGCGCAGCGCCAGTGGCAGCGCTTATCCCTGTCGCGGGTGATACCGGCGGGTTTAGGGGCGAGGTGTTGCCGTTGTTGTGCGATCCGGTAGAAGGATGGGTGCCCAATTGGATTGTTCCCGACTGCCAGCCGATCAGCGCAAGCAGCGCGGCAGCCAAGAATAGCCGCCAAAAACGGTAGGAATCCGGATTTGCGCTTACGGCTGCCATCCGCTGTGGCGGTAGTGACGTTGCGCGCGGGCCGGCGCGCCGGCGGCAATGTAATCGCTGGCATCGCGGCTTCCGCCACTGTGGGGGCCTTAAGACTCCGCCGCGCGGCATCGCCCTCCAGATCTTAGTCGCGGCGCAGGCTTTCTCCAGGGAATCGATGAACTCGCCGCACGTTCGATAACGCGCATCCGGTTTCTTCGCCAGACCCTTGCGCAGCGCGTTTTCAATCGGGCCGGCAAGAGTGGAATTGATACGGTGCGGCGCAATGGGCTCTTCAGCGACAATCTTGTAGACCACCGTGGTGAGGTGTTCGCCGGTATAGGGCTTTTCGCCGGTCAGCATTTCAAACGCGATTACGCCTAGCGAGAACTGGTCGGAGCGGCCATCCACCGGCTGACCCTGTATCTGTTCCGGGGACATGTAATGAGGCGTTCCCAAAATAGAACCGGTCATCGTGAATTGTTCGGAGGCGGTGATCTTGGCAATGCCGAAATCGGTGATCTTCGCAGCGCCGTCGGCGGCGATCATGATGTTCGCGGGTTTGATATCGCGGTGTACGATCCCTTTGGAGTGCGCGAAGTCGAGCGCCGCGGCAGTCTGCGCCAGGATGGCGAACATGCGGTCCGGGGCCAGCGGCTCCGGGCCGGAGAGAAGCTGATCGAGCGTGGGCCCATCCACGAACTCCATAGCGATGTAGGCCAGATCGCCCTGTTGCTCCACATCGTAAATAGTGACAATGCCGGGATGCGAGAGCATGCCCGCCGAGCGCGCTTCGCGAAACAGCCGCTCGCGCAAGCGCTCCCGATCGTCCGCGCTTCGCGGGCCGCCTAATTGGATGGTCTTGATCGCTACCGGTCGGCCGATATTGGGATCGATGGCATGATAGACCACGCCCATGGCGCCGCGGCCCAATTCCCGGATAATTTTATATCGCCCGATGCGGTCCACTCAGTTTAGAAATAGCACATGGCGCGAGGGAGGTTAATGCAGGGCGCCGGCGGTTAATTGAAAACCGTGTCCGGCAGACGGATGATTTTTCTCTGAATGGCGTACTGCACGAGTTGCGCTTTGTTATGGATATCGAGCTTGCGCATCAGGTTGAATTTGTGGGCTTCGATCGTCTTAATGCTCAGGTCGAAGCTGGCGGCGATTTCTTTAACCGACTTGCCCTCGGCCAGCAGCTTCAAAATCTCGCGCTCGCGCTTGGTCAACGTGCCGAAACGCGGTTGCCGCGCCGCCCCTCCCGGGCCCGGAGCGGAACCCGTCGACCAGCTTGGTCAGCAGCCGCGGGCTCAAGTAACTGCCGCCGCGATGCACTTCGCGGATAGCCATCACCAATTGCTCGGCGGGACTCTCTTTCAAGATGTAACCGTTGGCGCCGATCTCCACGCATTCGGCGAGATAGTCCTCGTCGTCGTACATGGAAAGGAAAACCACGCGGGTTTCCGGCCGTTCTTTGCGGATCTGCCGGGTGGCTTCGAAACTGCTCATTCCGGCCATGCCGATATCCATCAGCACCACGTCGGGCCGCGCTTGCCGCGCGATGGCGACGGCCTCGGCCGCATTCGCCGTCTCGCCCGCTACTCTATATCGGGCTCGGCCGCGAGCAGCGTCCGGATGCCTTGCCGGAAGAGCGTGTGGTCGTCAGTCAACAATACGCGAATTTTTGCCATTTGATTTCACTTGCGCCTCGTTTAGCGGTAATTCGAGGAGCACTGTTACTCCTTTGCCAATTGCGCTCTGTACGGCCAACGTTCCGCCCATCAGCGCCGCGCGCTCTCGCATCCCCGCTAAACCGAACGATGCCAGCTTGCGACAGCCGCCTCGTCTTGGAAACCGGCGCCATCATCGGAAACGCTCAGCCTGATACATGAATCGGCGGCGCGGAGGGAAAGCTTTACGCATTTCGCGCGAGAATGTTTCACAATGTTCAGCATCAGATTCCTGCGCCACACGGTAGACCACCTCCTGGACCGCTGGCGGCAGAGGCTCGGCGCCGCATCGGAATGCCATCCGCAGTTTGGCCGCATGCATCTTGCGGAAGCGCGCTCGGCCAGATGGCGCAGCGCCGACGACAGCCCAACCGCTCGAGCACCGACGGGCTCAGCGCGGCGACGATTCGCCGGATCTCGGTGACGGCCGATTCCGCCATCGCCGCGCGCCTCGGCGAATGGCGCGCGCAGGTCGGCGCGGCGCATCGGCGCTCCATCATCTCCAGTTGCAGACGCAGCAGCAGCAGAGATTGGCCGGCCTCATCGTGCAGCTCGCGGCCGATGCGGCGGCGCTCATCCTCTTCCGCGCATGGGCCTAGGCGTTGAGCCGGAGATTTTCCGATTGCAGCCGCGCGCGCGCCTCCGCGGCCCGGCATCGCTCGCCGGCCGCTTGGAGCAGCGCCAATTCGCGCGGCAGCCATGGATACTTCACCGCGAAACCGAACTGCGCCAGCAGGCGCCCGCCCAATGGATACGACCAGAAAGAGGCATGGCGCGCGGCGCATGGCGCGGTCGGCCACCAGCGTTACGTTCGCGCTTCCGCGCTCGATATAGAGGGGCTTGGCGAGCTTCCCCGCTGCCGGTCGGGGCAGCACCACAATTCGTCCCGCCCGAGCGCCAAAGGCGGACGTAAGTACGCGGACAAAGCCGTGCAGAAGATCGTCGAGCTCAAGGCCGCCACCTCGGCGCGATAGATGCCGAATAGCGCCTGCGTTTCCGCCTCGCGGACGTGATAATACGCTTCATTTAGAGTAAGCGTGGTGGCCAGATGGAGCTGTTCGCGCGCCGGTTGAAAGCGCCCCGCCAGCACCGGATCGAGCAGCGCAACGCTCTCGCGCAACGCATCCAGAACCTGCGCCGGCGAGACGTTCATTTTTGCCAGCCGCCGGCCGTTATATTCGACCTGTTCGAGAAATCGCGGCAGGGTGCGCAATCGCGCCGCCGCGGCCGGCGTGATCGCAGTAATGCGCGAATCTGGGCTTTGTCGTGACCGCGCTTGCGCAGCCACGCGGATAGGCTTCGGTCGAGCCGCGCGGCGGCCGGGCTTATAGTGCGCGCCATTTCCGCAGCGTAGCGGCTGGCGGCGGGGGTTAAAATTTGCGGATTGGGAGGCAAGTTGAATAGTCGGCGGGAGTGGGGCTTATTCTCAAAAAATCGTGCCCCTACCGCACGCTATTTCGCCTGGTCCGCGACCTCCCTTAGCCAGTCCGGGCGCTTCAAGACGTCGCGCGGCTTGCTGCCGTCGGGCGGACCGGTCTCCTCGGCGCCCTCTTCATCCGACGGCGGCGCTATCAGGTACGACTGATCGAATTCAGGCTTGGCCTGCGCTTTCCAGAAATCCACCACGCGATTGATTTCGGTCTCGGTAACGAACGCGCCATGCACGCGCGTGAGCCGCGAAGATCCGGGCGGCAGGAAGAGCATGTCGCCTTTGCCCAGCAGATGCTCAGCGTCCATCACGTCGAGAATAGTGCGCGAATCCCCGCGGGTGGCGACGCTGAAGCTGATGCGCGCCGGGAAATTGGCCTTGATCAGGCCCGTGATCACGTGCTGCCTTGCGCGTCGGCAACGCGGTTGCCGCGAGCCGCGGGAATTACAATCTCGCAATGCCGCGACACTCGTTGAAGCCGCGGTTCGAAATGGGTGTAGCCGTTCGCCTGGAGATCAAGCCGACAGGTTGGGACTTGAATACATGATCCATGCCGGGTATGATCCGCGCGAGGCCCGCGGGTCTGGAAGGTGCTAACTCTGGCTGAAGGCGACGAAGCGACAAACTTCTTCCTGGAGATGAGTAATCGCGCAAACTCCGCAACTTCACGCAAATATCAGACGGCGGCCTTTGGGCTCGGGGACGGGGCTCCAAACTCCTCGGCGGTTTCGATCCACAAACGAATGGCTTGCTGAGCCTGGGCGAGGGCTCCTCCTGAGTGGAACCGTGCGCGGCGCAACCTGGGAGTTCGGGAACTTCGGCCACGAACGCTTGGTCGTCATCGCTCGAGTAAATGATGACTTCATATTTGATCATTCCAGTTCACCTACTCAACACCATCTAGCGGGGCTGGTCCGCAACCTCCCTCAGCCAATCCGGGCGCTTCAACACGTCGCGCGGCTTGCTGCCGTCGGGCGGGCCGATGATGCCGTCGCGCTGCATCATGTCCAGGATGCGGGCGGCGCGGCCGTAACCCAGGCGCAGGTGGCGCTGCAAGGTGGAAGTCGATGCCTTGCCCATCTGCAGCACCAGGCGGACGGCCTCTTCGTACATCGGGTCCTGCTCTTCGCTGCCGGCTGGGCCTCCTCGCCGCGCCCTCTTCATCCGCCGGCGGCGCAATCAGGTACGACTGATCGTATTCCGGCTTGGCCTGCGCCTTCCAGAAATCCACCACGCGATTGATTTCGGTCTCGGTAACAAACGCGCCATGCACGCGCGTCAGCCGCGAAGACCCGGGCGGCAGGAACAGCATGTCGCCCTTGCCCAGCAGATGCTCGGCGCCCATCACGTCGAGAATGGTGCGCGAATCCACGCGGGTGGCCACGCGGAAGCTGATGCGCGCCGGGAAATTCGCCTTGATCAGGCCGGTGATCACGTCCACGCTGGGCCGCTGCGTCGCCAGCACCAGGTGCATCCCCACGGCGCGCGCCATCTGCGCCAGGCGCGTGACGCTCTCCTCCACGTTGCGGCCTTCGAGCATCATCAGGTCCGCCAATTCGTCGATCAGGATCAGTATGTAGGGCAGCGGCTTAGGCTCCTCCTCCGGTCTCCGCTTCATCCGCGAACAGATTGCGCGGCTGCTCCTGCAGCTTGCGAATCTTCTTGTTGTACTGCTCGATGTTGCGCGCGCCCACTTCGGCCAGCAGGCGCAGCCGGCGCTCCATTTCCAGCACCGCGTTGCGCAGCGCGTTGGTGGCCTTCTTGGGGTCGACAATCACCGGCGTCAGCAGGTGCGGAATGTCCTCATACATGCCCAGCTCGACGCGCTTCGGATCCACCATGATGAAGCGCACATCGTCGGGCGTGGCCTTGTAGAGAATCGACATGATCATGGAATTGATCATCACGCTCTTGCCCGATCCGGTCGAGCCGGCGATCAGCAAGTGCGGCATGGCATCGAGCGCGGCCACGCGGATGCGGCCGTTGATGTCCTTGCCCAGCGCAATGGTGAGCGGCGAATGCGAGTTGCGGAATTCGTCCGATTCCAACATTTGCCGCAGCGCGATGATTTCGCGCCTGGTGTTGGGCACCTCGATCCCGACCGTAGGCTTGCCCGGAATGCGCTCGATCAGAATCGATTCCGCGTGCAGGCCCAGGCACAGATCCTCCATCAGATTGGTGATGCGGCTGTATTTGATGCCGGCGTCCGGCTTGAACTCGAAGGTCGTCACCACCGGCCCGGGATTGATCTGCACCACGTTGCCCAGCACGTTGAACTCTTCGAATTTCGATTTGATGCGGACGGCGATATCCTTGAGCTCCTGCTCGTCGTAAGCGCTGCGTCCGGGCGCCTCGTTCAATAGCTCGCTGGGCGGCATCTCGAAGGACATGGCCCGCCGCTCGGGCGCGGGCGCGGCGTGATGGGTGGGGACCAGCGCGGGCGACAGGCTCGGGCGGCAAGTCTTCAATCGGACAGATGGGGATCTCGTCGATCTCCGATGTATTCCGGCTCTTCCTCGACAGCCGCGGCTTCGGGTTCTTGTGCGGTCTCCCATGGCGGCGCATCGTTATCCACCGCGGCCTCTTCCGGTTGGCTTCTTTTTGCTTGCGCAGACGGCGCGTTTCCCGTTGCAATGCCGCCGCCTCGTGCCGCTTTCGGGCGCGCTCTTCCGCCTTTTCGATGGCCCGCTGATGCTGGACTTTCGCGCCAGTGCGTGGAAGGCTCGCCCGCCGGCGTTCCCACCATGCGATCGGGTCCGGCGAACCAGGAATTGAGTTTGGCCAGCGTGAAAGTGGAAACCAGATAGACGGAAACGATCGCAGCGGTCGCGGTAACCACCAGCGCGCCCGCCAGATTGAGCGAATCCACCAGGTAGGTAGCGACAGTGAAAACCGAGCGCGCCGCCGATGCGAATGTTTCCGCCGAACAGGCGCAGCGGTATGAAGGAAAGCGCGGCGCAGGCGCTCAAGGTCAGCAGTCACCGTGCCGGCCAGCTTCACCGCGCCGGCTTCAATCTCCTCCGAGCGGATCCATCGCCAGGCCAGCAGAAACGTCAGCAGCGGGAACAGAAATGCGGCGGCGCCGAACAGTTGGAAGAAGATATCGGAGAGGTACGATCCCGGATAGCCCGCCAGGTTCAGCGGACGCGATGAGGTCGCGGTGTCCCAGGACGGATCGAAGGCGTGGTACGAGATCAGGCTCAACAACATCACCAACCCCACTGCAAGCAGCAGGAAGCCGGTGATTTCGTTTAGCCTTTTGTGCGGCGTCGGGGACAGCAGCTTCATCACGCTGGCCGGCGGATGAAAGCCAGAGCAAGAACTATTATGCCAAAAACAATTCGATAGTATATGAACGGCAGCAAGGTCCTGCGATGCAAATAATGCAGAAACCAGGCGATCACGACGCACCCCGTGAGTGCGCTGACGCCCACGCCCACCACAAACTGAGTAGTTAGCAGGTCGTGCAGGCCGTGCTGCTTATGGATATCGCGCAGCGCTTTGCCGGCGGCGGCGGCAATAGCGGGAGTGGAGAGCAGGAATGAAAAGCGCGCAGCCGATTCGCGGTTGAGATTGCGGATCAGGCCGGCGGCAATCGTCGTGCCGCTGCGGGAAGCGCCGGGGATCACGGCCACCGCCTGGGCCAGCCCGATGCCGATCGCGTCCGGCAGCGTAACCATACCGAGATCGCGCACGTAGCGGCCCGCCGACTCGGCCAACCACATCAGCAGGCCGACGCCGATCAACATGCCGCCGATGACGAACGGATTTCGCCACGGGCCTTCGGCTTGCTTATTGAATAGCAGCCCGGCGATGCCAACGGGAATGCTGCCGATCGCAATCCACCACAGCAGCATGGGATTGTGCTTGAGAGCTTCGTCGTGCCCGAAGCGCAAGCCGAAGCCCTGCGCGAGGATCTGGAGCCAATCGCGGAAGAAATAGATCAGGACGGCAAGCAGCGTGCCGATGTGGAGCATGATGTCGAAATCCAGGCCTTCGGTTTGCCAGCCGAGGATCCAGGACGTGAGGTAAAGGTGGGCCGTGCTGCTGACCGGCAGGAATTCGGTAAGCCCCTGAACGATTCCCAAAACGACTACCTGGTAGAGCGGCATAAAGGTTCAGGGTGAGGGATGCAAGGCGGGGATGTCAAGCAGATTCACGGCACATTCATCACTCTGCAATCCGATGGCGCGTCAGCAACTCGACTCCGCGCGGCTGCCCGTGCCGTTGGGCCAAGCGCGCGTGACGCCATGCAGCGGGATAATCGGCGCGGATGGCGTACTCCTCGCAAAGCGACGCGTGGGCTTCGGCGAATGCGGGATCGAGGCGAACGGCTTCGAGCATTAGCGCCAGTGCTTCATCGGCTTGACCTTCGATACGGTAGAACTGCGCCAGGGCGTAATAGGGCTTCGCGTTGGCGGGCTCGCGCGCGATCCACGCGCGCTGTTCGTCCATCTGGGCGCGCGTTTCCCGGTCGAGGGCGAAACCGATCACTTCATCGCGCCAGAAGCTCATTGCCGCGCTCCGATCAGCATGATGCGCACATCCATCACATTAGTATGCGTAGGGCCGGTCTTTACCAGATCGTTGAGCGGCTCGAAGTAATGGTAAGAATCGTGGCTGTCCAGATAGCGGCGCGCATCGGGATTGCGCGTGAGCGTCGCGCCATCGGCCATGGCGCCGGCGGCATCGGTGGGACCATCGGTTCCATCGGTGCCGGCGCTGAAAACCAGGGCATCGGGAATGCCGGCGATATCGATGGCGGCCGCCAGCGCGAATTCCTGATTGCGGCCACCCCGTCCGTGGAGCTTGGCGGATTGAAAGGTAACCGTGGTTTCGCCGCCGCTGATTATGCAGGCGGGCGGCTTCACGGGGCGCCCGGAGCTTACAGATTCGCGCAAGATAGCCGCGTGCATGCGCGCAATCTCGCGAGTCTCGCCGACGATCTCGCTGGATAGAATCAGCGTGCGGTAGCCGAGGCTGCGCGCGCGGGCGGCGGCCGCGGCGAGCGCCGAGGCGGTTGCTGCCAATGATCGTGTTGCGGACGCGGCGAAAGACAGCGTCGCCAGGTCTTGGGCGTTTCGGGGATCTCGCCGCGCAATCCGCTTTGGATGCGCATGCGAACGGCCTTGGGCGCGCGCTCGCCATATGCGATAACGCTTCAGCACCGCGGCGGCATCGGCGAAGGTGGAGCAATCGGGCGCGGTTGGGCCGGAGCCGATCACGTCGGGATTGTCGCCTACCACGTCGGATAACAGCAGCGATTCCACCCGCGCGGGCCATGCGAGACGCGCCAGCTCGCCGCCCTTGATGCGCGACAAATGTTTGCGGACTGTATTCATCTCATGGATGTCGGCGCCGGCGGCCAACAGCAGGCGGGTGAGATTCGCGCTTCTGCGCCAGACGTCACGGGCGGCGCGGGCAGAGGCAGCAGAGCGGAGGCGCCGCCGGAGATGAGGCAGATCACCAGATCGCCGCGCTGCGCCTGGGACGCGATGGCGGCAATCCGTTCCGCACCCTTGATCCCGCACTCATCGGGCTCGGGGTGGCCGCATTCGTTCAACTCAACGCGGCGCAGGCCCGTAGCGGTGTGCATGCTTGACGTTCAGCAGGCCGGCGGCGATCCGGCTTCCCAGCACGCGCTCGGCAGCATGGGCCATGGAAGCGCCGGCCTTGCCAGCGCCCACCACATAGATGTTCTGGAACGTCTGCAGATCGAGACGCGCCAGATGCCGCTCGACTGCGCGCGATGGATCGGCCGCGGCGAGGGCGGCATCGAAGATGGCGCGGGCGTGTTGCCGAAGCGTGCGGGCGCTCATTTCAGGATCGGGTGGCTCAGGATGGCATCGAGCGCCGCCGCGGCGTTGTCGCTATCGATGGCGATGCGCACGTCCGCCAATGCATAGATGGGCCGGCGCGATTCGTAGAGCGCCGCGAAACGCTCCGGATCGCGGGCGAGCGGGCGGACGGATGGATCGCCGACGCGCCGCTGGACGATCTCGAACGGGCAGTCGAGCCAGACTGCGATGCCATTTTGCAGAATCAGATCGCGATTGGCGGCATCGACGAAGGCTCCGCCGCCGAGCGCGAGCACGGCAGGATGTCCGCATTCGACGGAGCGGACGTGCCGCCGCAGCAGCTCCGATTCGATGCGGCGGAATTCGGGCTCGCCGCGGGAATCGAAGAGCGCGGCGATGGTGCTCTCTTCAGCGGCTTCGATCTCAGCATCGAGGTCGAAGAAGCTCCAACCCAGCCTATCGGCAAGCAGCCGGCCGATGGTGGTTTTCCCACTACCCATGAAGCCCACCAGATAGAGACCAGGCGTGCGCTTCAGCCGGAGGTTCATGTCGTACCAATCATGTCGTGCCGTTGATCGCGGCGAGGCGCGCCTCCACGAGGGATGGGAACAGCCGCGCCGCTACCACCAGCAGCCATGCGGCGGGCGGAGCCACAACGGTGCGGGCGTCGCGCTCCACGCCGCGACGGATGGATACGGCGCAGCGCGAGGGGTCGATGGCAAAACGGCGGGTATCGGCCAAAGCCTGAGGCGGCTTGCCCGCGCGCACGTGCTGTTGGAATGCGGTCTTGACATATCCGGGGCACACGGTCATGGTGCGGATGTTGTCGCGGCGCAGCTCCATGCGGAGACCATCGGTGAGCGAGCCGAGCGCGAATTTCGATGCGCTATAGAGCGTCATCCAGGGCAGAGTGACCTTGCCGCCGATGGAGCCGACGTTGACGATCGTGCCGGAGCGCCGCTGGCGCATGTGCGGGACAACCAACTGGGTAAGAGCCAGAGGAGCGAAGAAGTTGACCTCCATCAAGTAGCGAGCCTCTTCCATAGGAACGATCCAGGAAGGAGTGTACGTGCCCATGCCGGCGTTGTTGATGAGAATGTCGATAGCGCCGAAGCGCTCGAGAGTACGCGTGACGGCGAGGCGCCGGTGCGCGTCATCGGTGATATCGCCCGACGTGATGAGAGCGTCGGCCGCTCCCGCGGAAGCGGCGGCTTTGCGCAGGTCCTCTTCGGAGCGCGCTGTGAGAGACAGCTTAGCTCCACAGCGGGCGAATTCGGCGGCGCAGGCGGCGCCGATGCCCTGGGAAGCGCCGGTGATGAGCACGACTTTGTTCCGGATGGTCATGCGCCGTGGGGCGGATGTCTAGCGGCGCAACGAAGTGTTCGCAAGCGTGCGCTGCATACATATTAACCCAAGCGAGCCGGGGCATAATGAGAGCATGGCTTCGCGCCTGATTCCGCTGTTTCCGTTGCACGTGGTGGTCTTTCCCCGCACCTCGCTGCCGCTGCATATCTTCGAAGAACGCTACAAGGAGATGACGAGCAATGCGCTGCGCGACCACTCGGATATCGGTATAGTGTTGGCGAAGGAAGAGGGCATCGTGAATGCCGGATGCACGGTGCGCATCGAGAAGCTGCTGCACACGTATCCGGACGGGCGCATGGATCTTCTCACGCGCGGGAAGGACCGTTTCGAGATTCTCGACCTGAACCAGGAGAAGAGCTACCTGCAAGCGCTGGTGGAATTTTTCGACGACGACGATATCGCGGTGGCGCCGGGGGAACTGCGCGACCGGGCATTATCCAATTACAACTCGCTGCGCGAGCTGGCCCGCGCAGAGGAACGAGACGCGGCCGACCTGGACGATCCGCAGCTCAGCTTCCAACTGGCGCAGATCCTGCCCGATCTGGATTTTCTGCACACGCTGCAGCGCGACCGCTCGGAGACGCGCCGCCTGAAGCAGCTCAATCAATACCTGGAGCAGTACATCCCGCGGCAGCGGGCGATCGAGCGGGTGAAGGCGTCGGCGCCTACGAACGGATTCGGCGGCAAGCAGGCCGGGATCTAAAGGCTCTAGGGACTAGAGGCTCTAGCTTAGCCGCTAGGAGGCTATAGCCGATAGAATGACGCGATCGCGTCACAGACGTAGTCGATTTCCTCGAAGCTTAGCTCCGAATGGATCGGCAGAGCGAGGGATTCGCCGGCCAGAGTTTCGCTCACAGGGAAATCGCCCTGTTTATATCCGAGGTCCGCATAGCAGGGCTGAAGGTGCAACGGAAGCGGATAATAGATCTCCGATCCGATGCCTTGCTTTTTGAGATACGCCTGAAGATCATCGCGCTGGGCGCAGCGGATTACGAACTGATTGTAAACATGGCGGTTTTGATACGCGCTGGGATTCGCCGGCTTGACGGGCGCCGACAGGCGGGCAAGCTGCGCGCGGTAACGGTCCGCGTTCTCCTGGCGTCCGCCGGACCAGCTATCGAGATACCTGAATTTCACTCTCAGGACGGCGGCCTGTAGCGCATCCAGGCGCGAGTTGACGCCGATCCATTGATGAAAATATTTTCCGGTCCTTCCATGGACTCTAAGGGCGGCGAGACGTTCAGCCATGGGCGCGTCGTTGGTGGTGATGATGCCGCCATCGCCATAAGCGCCCAGATTCTTGCTAGGGAAAAAGCTGAACGCGCCCATCTGTCCGATGCTTCCGGCCCGGCGGCCTTTATATTCCGAGCCGATCGACTGAGCGGCGTCTTCAATGACGGGGATGCCGCGCGCGCCAGCCATTTGCATAATCGGGTCCATATCCGCGCACCCGCCGAACAGGTGAACGGGGATGATGGCGCGGATCCTGGGCCGCGCCGCCAGCACGGCTTCCATCCGGCCGACGTCCAGGTTGAACGTATCTTCCTCGACGTCCACAAACACCGGCGTGGCGCCCACGCGCGAAATCGCTCCCGCGGTAGCGAAGAATGTGTACGGCGTGGTAAGGACTTCATCTCCGGGAGCGATCTCCAGAGCCATCAAGGCCAGGATCAACGCATCCGACCCGGAGGCGCACCCAACAGCGAACTTGGTTCCGCAATAAGTGGCGATTTCGGATTCAAGCTTTACTACTTCTTCGCCCAAAATGAACTTCTGCGAGTCCACGACCCGCGTTATCTGGGCGAGAACTTCCTCGCGGATCTGCTGGTGTTGCGCCTTGAGATCGAGCAGAGGAATCTGCCGTGCGATTACTGTCGTCAATTTGTATTCTCCTATTTCTTTCCTATGCTTCCGCGGCGGCTGCTTCGGCGGAAAGCACGCGATCTCCCGACTTGACGTACCCGGCGCCGCACTCTTTACACTTACCATCGATCCGGCTATTGCCGCTCCGGAACTCGAGGCCGATACCGCACGCGCACATCCAGCCACGCACCCGCGCGGGATTACCGTAGACAAGCGCGTAGTCCGGAATATCCCGAGTCACTACCGATCCAGCGCCTACAAACGCGTACCGTCCAATGGTGGTCCCGCAGACCACGGTGCAGTTAGCCCCTAAGGAGGCGCCGCGACGAACGATAGTGGTTCTATATTCGTTCTTCCGCGCGACATGGCTCCGAGGATTCATTACGTTCGTGAACACCATCGAAGGGCCGCAGAACACATCGTCCTCCAGGATGCAGCCGGTATAAATAGACACGTTGTTTTGTATCTTGACGTTGTCGCCTATCACGACATCGGGCGAGATCACCACGTTCTGGCCGATGTTGCAGTTGGCGCCGATGCGCGAATTCTTCATTATATGAGAGAAATGCCAGATCTTCGTACCGGGAGCCAATTACGCAAGGATCGTCCACATAGCCGGACTCGTGTACGAAGTAATCGCGAGCTATGGCTGGTTTGCCGTTAATAGTAGCTTCCATGGTTTTTCTTTCATTCGCTAGATTTAAGAGACCGCTTCATCTTATAGCTATTGTCACGACGTTGGCCGGGGAGCCATCGATCACTACTCGCATGGGCACTGCCGCTCCGGTGGCCACTCCCTGGGGGAGAGTCACATTGAGCTGCCATAAGCCGATAAACCCGGGCGCCAGTCCGGAATACTTCACCGCTCCGAAGCTAGTTCCGATGGCCACACACATGGAGTTGGAACTGCTGAAGCAGGCCGTGCCGTCGCTAGTGGGAACGGCCACCGTATTGGACAATGCGCCGGAAGAAGGCGCCGCCGTTCCATCCGGTATCGACGGGCTGACCTGCCCTTGGCCCGTTCCATAAATCGAGATCGTGGAGCCAACCGGCGCCGGATTGGACGCGCTGTTGACCGTCAGATCCTGATTGAGTACAGCCGCTTGTCCCGAGCCTTGCGCGTTGGAGGTGAAGATGCCGGGCGCGGCCGCTTGGACCAGCACCGTACCGCCCGCGATGAGCTCTCCCGTATCGGCCAATCGCAAGGCGATGCGTTGCGCGCCGACCGGAGCATTGGAGGGCACCTGGAAATTCACCTGGTTCGATCCGATGAAATAGAGCGGCGCGAGCGTCTGATCGTTGACTACAATCTGCCGGTTCAGCAGCACGGCCGGCCAGCTGGGGCCGGATGCGGTAGTCTGACCTGCCGCGAGGCCGCTTCCGAACAGAGTCGCCAGACTGCCCTGTCCCACCGGCACACTGGCCTGAAATGTCGCCGCATTCACGATGGCTGCGGGCTTTAGAAACTGCAGCACGCGGCTATTGCCCGTATCGCCGACGTATAGAGTGTTCTGGCGATCGATGTACAGGCCCACGGGCGCGGACAGACTATCGCCGGTGGCTCGTCCGTCCAGGGAATCCCAATTGGCGGCCGTCCCGCTGATAGTCTGCTGTCCCACAACGGAACTGGCGGTTGCGCCGATAACCGGCAAGAACACCAGGGATTGATAACCGAGGACACGATTTCCTCCGTTATCGGATACATAGATCTGTCCGTTGCTATCGACGGCCACTCCCACCGGTGACTTTAAGACGCCCGATTTAGCGTTGAAACCCGCCGGGCCGATGACAAATGTGGCCGTTATCCCCGCAGCCGGCGCATTCTGCGTGTTGGGGAAGATAAGCACGCGGTTCGCGCCCGTATCCGCTACATACAGATTGGAGCCTTGATCCAATGCAATCCCTTGCGGGTTCGATAGCGTCTGCGCGGAGACCTGGCTCAAGGCCGCTGAACCGCTCATATTGGGCTGCCCGTACACGCGCAGCGCCGCGGCGCCATTGCCCGCGCCGGGAGAATACTCCAGAACGCGGTTGTTGCCAGAATCGGCAATGAACAAATCTCCGGTGGGCCCGATGGCCAGTCCGGCGGGGGCCTTGAGCGACGACGCGCTCACTAATGACGAGAGCGAGCTGGTGAAGGTAGCCTGTCCGATCACCGCGTCCGGCGTAATCCGTCCGCTTTGGCTCACCGGCCGCGGATACCGAAGAACGCGATTATTTCCCAAATCCGCGACATAGAGAGTGCCGTCGCTCGCCACCGCAACTCCGGCAGGCGCATAGAGCGACGTAGCCGAGGGGTTGGTAGTCGATCCTTGGGTATCGACATTAGCGGCGCCGGTTTGCAGACCAGGCTGTCCGATCACCAGGTCGGCGGGATCGCCATTTTGGAAATGAACGGAATCCTTCCAGACGAGAACGCGATTGTTCCCGGTATCGGAGATATACAACGCAAACGGCGTTTGCGAGTAATCGATGGCCATCTCATAGGCATAATTAACGCTGCTGGGCTTGATCTGGTCGCGGCCATTGGAGGTGAAATCGCTCTGCCCCCATACATTGGTGGCGGTTCTTGCGCCAGCGGGATATTCCAGGACGCGATTGTTACCCGAGTCGGCCACGAAGAGGTTGCCGCTGGCATCCACCTTAACGTCCACGGGGCTGGCCAGGCTATTGGCCGATGCCAATGGGAAAGCATGCGTGTTGGCGGTGCTGGTTATGAAGTCTGTTTGCCCCCAAACGTTTTTGGCCGGCGCTCCGAGGGTGGTACTTAGCGGAGAACTGCAGGACGCGGTTATCGCCCGGTACGGCGACATAAAGGTTGCCGTTGGCATCGATGGAGATACCCGAGGGTCCCGCGATCGTGGAAGCGGAGGCTTGCGCCGGATCGCCGCTGCTAACAAAATTGTTTTCCCCCCAGACGCCGCTCGCCACGGGAGAGGCAGTGGAAGGCCCCAGCGGCGCTGAGAACTTCAAAATGCGGGTGTTATTCGAGTCGGCCACGTACAGATTGCCTTGAGGATCGAACGCCAGACCGGCTGGCGCGCTAAATCCCGAAGCCGAGATCGCCAAGGCCCGCGTTCGGACGCGCCGCTCAAGAAATCTTTCTGTCCTATGACTGTGTCGGCGGCCGGGGGAGTAGAGCTATTGAGCAGAGACGCATTAAATCTCAGGACACGGTTATTTCCGGAGTCCGATACCCAGAGGTTGCCGGCGGAATCGAATGCTACCGACTGAGGCTGACTGAGAGTACTGCTGGAAGGAGCCGCGGCAGTGAGCGTACTGAAATTGGGCTGGCCATAGACCGCGTCCGGCTCGACCCGGGACGGATTGGTAAATGGCGCGGGAAAACGTAACACGCGGTTATTTCCGAAATCCGCGACATATAAATTGCCGGTCGCCGGATCGACGGCCATTCCCATGGGTAATGTAAGTCCCTCGGTCCCGATGCCTAGCGCGTTGGAATATTGCGGGCCGGGCTGCCCCAAAACCAATGCCGGTGGATTACCGGCCTGATAAGAACCGACATCGGACCAGGCCAGAACGCGGGAGTTATTCCGATCGGAGATATACAGATGAGTCTGGCCGCCGCGCGTATCCAGGGCGATGCCGGATGGAGCATATAGTTCCGTGCCCTGCACCATATTAAGGCCATTGCCAAGGAGATCCATCTGCCCAAGAACCCGATAGGCCGAAGACGACACTTGGGCATCCATAGATATTGCCGTCAAGAGACCAAAGAGCAGAGACACTGGAAAGATCTTAATCATGGAACAGTCGATGCGGGCTAAGTGCAATCCGTATACCAAAGCTGGGTGGGATTAAAAAGAAGGAACGCGCAAATTGTGGGAGAGTTTTCGTAAGGGCCGAAGAGGCGGATTGACGATCCGCCGCAGGTTTACAACCTGCCCACATCGGATCGCTAGGCGGCCTTTTTTTTGCGGCTGGAACTGCTTTTTGGCTTGCGCCAGGCGGCGGTTGCGAGTTACGAGAGGGGCGATCTGAGCGCCGGAAAAAACAAACTTAGGCCGGCAAACATGGTTGTGCCTTTCGGTGGCGGAGAGTGTGCCGCCGATTCGACTTTACAACGGCGGTTCCAGGCGTCTGTATACCGCTCGACCTATGTAATGGGAAAGATTGGAGAAATAAGTTGAATTATTCTGTGACCCGACTGAACACGACTAATAAACACGAATAATGGATTAATGGGGCACGACGATGGTGTCGCCGGCCATGAGGGGAATATTGAGATCCATGCGCTCGCCCTTCAAGGCCGCGTCGTAATCGAAAAGCAGCTTGAAGTCGCGGCCGTTCTCGTGGCGCAGCACGTAGATTTTTTTGCGTTTGGCGTAATCGGTCAGGCCGCCGGCTTCACTGAGCGCCTGGAACACGCTCATGCGATACGTATAGGGAATGGGTCCCTCTTTTTTTACCGCTCCGACCAGATAGATCTTCTTGCTGTTGATGCCAGACACGATTACGGTCACATCCGGCGCCGTAAGGAACTTAGTCAATTGTTCCGTGATCAATTTTTCGAGCTGAGTGGGCGTCAAGCCGACCACCGAAACTTCTTTGAGTAGTGGCATGGAAATCCGGCCATCGGGGCGCACCACCGCGCTGGGGACGGTCGCATCTATTTCGTGCCAGACGGAAATGTGCAGCACGTCGCCGGCGCCGATCTGATAGTCGTCGGGGACGCCCCGATCGACGGCCGGCGCCTTCGGGCCGCCTTCCGCGGGCGCGGCAGGCGCGGTTCCCACGGCCGGCTCGCCAGTTTTCGGCTGAGCGGGCGCGCCACCGGCAGCCGCGCCGGGCGCGGGCGGATTGGCGGTATCGGGCTTGGCTTCAGCCGGGATATTGCGCGATTCGGCGGAGGTGGCGCGGAGCGCCTCGGTAACCGAGCTCTCCGGCCAACCCGCCCCAAGCGCGTTCTTGCGGATCTCGTCGTCCGCCATGCCGGCCTGTTTGGCATCTTTGATCCAGTGGACAAGGTCTTTGGCTGAGGCGTTATCTTGCGCGGCCGCAGCCACGCATGAGAATCCGAGGACTAAAATGGCCGTTATGATTCGCTTATTCATACCGCGTTGCTTTCGGGGTTGCAGTGCATGTTCACGACCAACACTCGAGGACCCAGCAGCAGGCGATCAGCAATCCGCTGGGGGTTGATAAGCTGCGCCATATAGCAGCAGGGCGCAAACGGTTTCCGCGAGGATCGAGAGGCGGATTAACAATCCGCCGCAGGATTCCATCCTGCCCCACAACGTAGTTCTAGCAGCCAGTCGAGCGGCCTGGCAAAAAATTGGGATTAGTAGAAAACTATTTGCAACCCTCTATAGACATCCGTAGGCTTAGTGGAGCGCGGCAGAGTAATTGCTTGTTGCCGGGGGTAACGGGTCAGAATGAAAAGATATCGAAAACATATATTGAAGCCGATCGCAATCGGGCTGTGTTCTTTGTTCGCGCCCAGCTTGAAAATCTCCTTTGGACAAATGGAGAGGACGCCGACGCAATTGAATATAGTGTTGGTCGAAGGCGAGGGCGCAATTCACAATGTGGGGCAGCGGGTAGCGCGTGAGCCGGCGATTCGGGTCGAAGATGAAAACCGCAAACCGGTCGCCGGGGCCGCGGTAGTCTTCACCTTACCAACGGAGGGCGCGACCGGGGACTTCGGCAACGGATCGAAGACGCTTATGGTGATGACCGATAGCGCGGGTCAAGCCGCCACCCAGGGACTGCGGACGAATCAGGTCGCGGGGAAGACTTCCATCCACGTGACCGTGTCGTACAAGGGCTTATATGCGCGCGGGATGATATCGGAGGAAAATGTGCTTCCTCCAGGCGCGAAGCCGGTTACGGCGAGCAAAGGCGGCCACGGAAAGCTGATCGCCATCCTAGTGATTATTGGGGGAGCGGCCGCAGGGGGCGCGGTTTACGCGATGCAACAGAAGGGTTCTTCGTCCACTGCGGCGGCCACGGCCAGCAGTCCCGCCGCTATCGGCATTACCGCCGGCACGGGCACGATTGTGGGAGGCCATTAGCGATGCGGCCGGCTTGGCGCACGATTGGCGTGGCTTTATTGTTTGCAGGCGCTTTGGCAGCCCAGGCGCCCTCCATCGTCAACACCAGCTTTCCGCCGGGAACGGTGGGGACGCAGTATGCGCAGGGGCTGAGCGCGGTGGGCGGCGAAGCTCCCTATGTCTGGTCGCTGGCAAGCGGTTCGCTGCCCCCGGGTTTGACGCTGAACTCTATTGGCGCAATCGCGGGAGATCCGGCCACCGCTGGAAGCTATTCGTTTACGCTGGTTGTGAATGATGCCCGCCAGCAGACTGCTTCACGTAGTCTCTCAATCGTGATTTCCGGCTCGCGCTTATCGATTGCGACCGCGAGTCCTCTGCCTGCGGGAGCGGCGGGAGTGGCTTACAGCACAGCCCTTACGGTCAGCGGGGCGCCGCGCCTTTTCAGTGGACGGCGGGATCGGGCCTGCCGCCCGGCATCAGCATGGCTTCGAGCGGCATCCTCTCGGGCACGCCCACCAGTGGCGGGACTTACACATTTACCGTCCAGGTCACGGACTCGGCCCAGTCCAGCGCCAGCGCAACTTTTAGCCTGACCATCAATGCCTCGGCTCCGGTCATAACTACAAGTACGCCGCTGTTCAGCGGCACGGTCGGCCAGAGCTACTCACAGACCTTTAACGCAACCGGCGGAAAACCGCCATACACCTGGAGCATCGCCGCGGGCAGCAGCGGGGCATTGACGCTGGACGCGGCGAGCGGCATTCTCTCAGGTACGCCACAATCGGCCGGGACGCTGAGCTTCACGGTGCGGGTGGCGGACAGCGCGGGCGCGGCGGCGCAGCAGAGTTTTTCGATCAATGTCACGACGCCGGCCCTTACTCTCACCGCGACATCCACGACGCTGCCCGCCGGAATGGCTGGGGTTAGCTATTCGCAGAAGCTGCCGGTGAACGCGGTTGGCGGCACTTTGCCTTATACCTGGTCGCTCGCCTCCGGAGGAGTTCCCGGGCTGGCTTTCGATCCGGCGGCGGTAGCGCTGAATGGGACGCCGACCTCTTCCGGTACATTCAATATAACGCTTCAGGTGAATGACTCTGCTGGACTTACTGCCAGCAAGACATTCACTATAACAATCGCCTCGCCGGCGCTGACCATTACGACCGCGCGCCAGCTGCCGGACGCGGCGTTGAACAATTTTTATTCGCAGATACTGGCCGCGACGGGTGGGGCGCCGCCTTACAGCTGGTCGGTAACCGGTCTTCCCGCGGGGCTGAGCGTCAACGCGTCGAGCGGCGCGATTAACGGGACCCCCACAGCCGCGGGAAATTTCCCAATGGCGATTACGGTCACCGACAGCACTCTTTCCCACTTTGTGGATCGTTTTACGCTAAATGTCGATTTACCTACAGCTCCTTCAGTTACTTTATCGGGTTTGCCAGGCGCGGCCAGCCCGGCTCAACAATACCCGCTACAAGTCACGCTCGACAACGCGTACCCGGCGGATCTTTCCGGGCAATTGATCCTCACGTTTTCGCCGGATAGCGGGCCTACGGATCAGACGGTTCAATTTGCGTCGGGGGGAACGACTGCCAATTTTACGATCCCGGCGGGCAGCGTGACGGCAATTGGCGCCTCCCCATTAGCGCTGCAAACGGGTACCGCGTCCGGCATGCTGACGGTCTCGCTGCGTTTGCAGGCGGGCGGCATCGATATTACTCCCAGCCCGGTTCCGTCAGTTTCCACTCAGATCGCTCAAGCCGCGCCAGTCGTGGAGAACTTGCAGGTGACACGCACGAGCAACACGTTAAGCGTGGTAGTCACCGGCTATGCTACGGCGAGGCAGGTCACGCAGGCGGTGTTCACGTTTTCGGCGGCCTCCGGCGAGACGCTACAGGCCACGGCCTCCTCGGTTACCGTGGATGTCGGGACGCTGTTTACCAATTGGTTTCAGAATGCCGCAAACAGCCAGTTCGGCACGCAATTCATCTTTACGCAGCCGTTCACGATTCAAGGCGATCCGAATGGGGTGGTTCCGGTTTCGGTGACACTTACGAACCGAGTGGGAACGACTACGGCGAAGTTCGGGAATTAGTGAGTCTTCAGGTTTAGGTGGCGCCAGCGGCAGGAGTTCTGCAACAGCCGAAGAAGCGGATTAACAATCCGCCGCAGGATTCCATCCTGCCCCACAAAGGGCGGATAATGAATAGAGTACAGAATAAGTAGTATTAGTATAAGTGCCGGCTATCCTGCATTTAATACAAATGAGTGGGTTGTTTATCGAAGTGGCCGGCCCTGGAGAAAACGATAATCTTCAATTCGACACGCAATTCCGAAATGACCTTCCGGGTGCGTGTCGACCCGGACTATCAGTACGCGGCACTCCAGATGAAGATCGGTCTCCTTGCCGGCGGGATCGTGGGCGGGAATCTTCAGTCCACATAATAGCAAATCTCCGGCGGTAAAGGACGATTGAGAGAGGCAATAGAAGCCGGTGCTACTCAGGTTCTGAGTGATTGTCTCCACTGGCGCCTCGGCCTGGCTGCCGAAGAGCAACACGGGCCAGCGGAGGCTACTGCGAACGCGCGCGCGCCGGTCGCCCGCCGGGGCATCGACCAAACCTGGATAATCATCCTGAGCGACATAGGCCGCGAGCAGATCCGGAGAATTCGCCGACATAAGAAACAGTACTACGCCGGGAAGCACGTTAATTACCACGGTCCGGCGTGCGGGAATCCGATTGATAGCAATGTTTTTGCAAGGAATCCTAACTGTTTTCTTCAGGGTTGACTTGCACCCCAAAATACTGAATTACACCCTAAAATTAGTACTTACCGAACTTTATTGGTACTTGACTGAAACTCCAGACATGCTAATCTCAACACGCGCCTGACATCTGTGGCAATTACTCTTAGAGAGGAGAAACGGGGGAGCGGCTGGTCGCCAGGGGCGGACCGCTAAAACTGCGGCGGAGGGGTTCCCCGTTCTCATTCCTAAGTTCCAAGTTGGTCTAGCGAGGAATCGTGTGCCGTACGGGGACCGCTTGATGCTCGACGGCGATCTTAGGTTGTGTTTAGGGCCGACTACCGCGAAAGGTGACTGTTATGATTGCCGCAACTGAGATCGCCGGAATCGACATCAATCTGGTATCGCCCGATCGGGAACTGCATAAGCTGCTGCACGAGCTCCTGGTCGAGATTCCACAACCCTCCTGGTCCTTGAGCGTGGTGCGGGCGGAGGAGATCGAACGGGAAGCCGACCTATGGCTTTGGGATTTCGAACCCGGTACGGCCCTTCCGGAGCGCATCGGCTGCTCTCAGTCGAGGCACTTGTTTCTGGTACACCGGAAGCATCTGGCGGAGTTCTCCGCCGCCATGGGGCACGCAGGGACCAATATCATCCTGAAACCTGTTACCCGGGCCACGCTAAAGACGTCGGTGGAGTTGGCGATTGCGGGACATCGGGAGCGGGTTTCCGCGACGACTTCGCTGCGCGCCGACCGGGACGAGCTTCTCCAGTGCCTGATCCAGACCAGCTTACGTCTGCAGGAATACGATCAGGACCGGACGACATTTCTGGCGCGGGCCGTGCATGATTTTCGCGCCCCCCTGACGGCCGTGGGCGGCTATTGCGGGCTGCTGTTGGAAGAACCGCTTGGTCCCCTGAACGAGAGTCAGCGGGAAGTACTGCGGCGGATGCAGCACAGCGCGCGGCGGCTTTCGCGGATGGCGAGCGCCATGTTCGAGTTGAGCGTAGGCCGGCAAATCAAGCGCCGTCCCAACCTAAGGCAAAACGATATCCGGGAGTGCCTGGGCCAGGCATTGCATGAGGTCATGCCATTTGCGGACGACAAGCGCATCGCCATAACGGCCGATCTGCCGACGTGCGATTATCCGCTCTACTTCGACGCCGGTCAGATGGAACAGGTGCTGATCAATCTGCTCGATAATGCCTGCAAGTTTACGCCGAAGAACGGCATGATTGAGATCCGCGGATGCGGTTATTTCTGGGAGCGGCGATCCTGCAAGTCGTCGACGGCGCTGGCGGCGCAGCGGCGGCTTATGCAGACGCAAGAACCCAATGCTTACCGGATCGACATACAGAATTCGGGCGCGCCGATCCCCACCGAGCACTTACGCCGGATATTTGAAGAGTACGCCTACTATAACGGCAACTGCGACCGGTCCGGCGGCGGCCTGGGCCTGGCAATTGCACGTATGATCATGGCGCAGCACGATGGCCACGTGTGGGCGGAGAACACCACTGTGGGCCCCAGGTTTTCGGTGGTCCTGCCAAGGCAGGTGGCGCACGAGAACCTAAATGCCTGTAATTAGCCGCGGAGATATCCTCATGCAGACACCAAAAAATGGCCGTACGATACTGGTTGGCGAAGATGAAATGGAGGTGCGGGGATATCTGGAAACGGCCCTGCAATGCCTGGGCTACACGGTGGAACTGGCCGAGGACGGCGAGGAAGTTTTGGCGTGTTTGCAAGCCAGGGGAAACGACATTTCACTGGTGCTGCTCGATATTATGATGCCCAATTGCAGCGGAATCGATATTTTGCGCGAGATCCGCCAGATCGCTTCCAACCTGCCCGTTATTATGATTTCCGGCGCCTCTTCGACGTTCAATGTGGTGAGTGCGATGAAGAGCGGGGCCACAGATTTTCTGTGTAAGCCGGTTGCTCTGGACGATTTACGCAAATCGGTGACGCGCGCGCTGACGCTGAAAGGAACGGAGTATGCGATGCCGTTTCGAAATTCGGAGCCGGTGACTAATGCATTTCTTGGCAAGAACGCCCGCATGTTAGAGATCCAGGCGATCATCGGGCAGATTGGCTGGTCGGAAGCGCCGGTACTGATTCAAGGCGAAACCGGGACCGGAAAGGAAGTGATCGCGCGCGAACTGCACGCCCAATCCCCGCGGGCCAACAAGCTGTTCCTTAAGCTCAACTGCGCGGCGCTTCCATCCGAACTGGTGGAAAGCGAGCTGTTCGGTTACGAACGCGGAGCCTTCACGGGCGCTTTCCAGAAGAAGGCCGGCATGTTTGAACTGGCCGACGGCGGCACAATTCTGCTGGATGAAATCGGCGATATGGACGTGCGGCTGCAGGCCAAGTTGCTGCAGGTTCTGCAGGACCATGAGTTTCAGCGGATCGGCGGCAAGGAGACCATCAGAGTGGACGTGCGCGTGATGGCTGCTACCCATCGCGACCTGGAGAGAGCGATCGCGGAACGTACTTTTCGGGAAGACTTATATTACCGCTTGAATGTGATTAACCTGGTGCTGCCGCCGCTGCGGGAGCGCCACGAGGATATCGTTCCGCTGGCGGAATTTCTGCTGAAGAAGCATGCCGTTCCGGGCACGGCATTTCCGTCCATTACAGCCAATCTCAGGCACGCCATGCTGGCTTATCAATGGTCGGGAAATATCAGGGAACTGGAGAACTGGATGCGCAAACTCCTGGTGCTGCGGGATGCGGATTCGATTGCCCGCGAATTGATCGCCAAAGCCAACCGTAGTAAGGCAGCGCGGCAAATGGCGGGTAGCGACGGAATGGAGAATTCCCAGGACATGCCCGCGGCGCCGATCCTGCAGCAGGTGGCTCAGGCGAAACATCAGGCCGAGGCCGACGCAATCCTGGCCGCGCTCAACTCCACGCGCTGGAACCGCAAACAGGCCGCCGCTCTGCTGAAGATCGACTACAAGGCCCTACTATACAAAATGAAAAAGCTGGGAGTGGAAGATCAGCCGATATCCTCGCCGGGAGCTTCGATGTCCAACGGAGATGCCGCCATGGCGACGCATAGCAACTGAAGGAACCTGGGGCTGTGGGGTGAATCGCTTGGCGGAATATTGTTCACCGCACGGTCGTAGTCTGCGAACCTGCCCATAGCGGCAATCCGCCAACGGACTTTCCCAAACAGCCGAAGAGGCGGATTAACAATCCGCCGCCGGTTACCAACCTGCCCCACATAGATCGTCGCGGCGCGCGAACAAACAGATATTTAGTAGTACATAAATCAGTAGGGGCTCGCCCGAAACTTTCCAGAGCTATGACTTACACGCAACCGATCCTATTGGTGTTCCTGACTATGGCAGCCATTGGCTTATTACGGCTGCGGCATTGCCGTAGGAAATCGCTGGCGATAGCGGGGATTGCCGGATTATTTTTAGCGTCGTGGCCGCCGATTGGCTGGTTGCTGTCGCGACCGCTCGAGTCCGGGTATCCGGCGCATGCGTTCGTCATGCCGCCGCAGGTACAGGCTATCGTCGTATTGGGAGGGTCCGTAGAGGCTCCGAAATTAACCCGGCCATATGCTCTCGCGGGAGATCAGACATACCAGCGCTGCCAATATGCGGCCTGGATTTACAGCCAGTATGGACCATTGCCCGTAGTGGCCTCGGGTGGACGCGATGCCAGCGGACATCCGCCGGTTGCCGCCACGATGGGCGATCTGTTGCGCAAGAGCGGCGTGCCGGAAAACATGATTTGGCTGGAAGACCGATCGCGGTCGACATACGAAAATGCAGTAGAAAGCGCCGCGATTTTACGGCGTCATGGAATCTCGCGGGTGGCGTTGGTTGTGGATGCAACCAGCATGGCAAGAGCGGCGGCGTGCTTCCGCAAGCTGGGAATCGAGGTCGCGCCGGCGCCGAGCAGCTTTCGCCGTTTGGGATCATCATGGCGGGATGACTTATTGCCTGGCTGGGACGCAATCCGGGAAAACGAAGATACTCTTCACGAGGCCGTGGGCCTGATTTACTATCGAATTAGAGGCAGGATTTAGAAAGCACGGCGACTCAGATTCTCTCATTTCCGAACCAGCTCAATCCGAGCATGCCGGCCCACCGTTGGAGTCTGGGGCCATTTTCAGGGGTTGGAGGCGTAGATGTATCCGCGACCTTCTTCGGCGCCACAGGCACGGAAATGGGCGGAACTCCGTTAGCGGAGTTGGAGGGCGCGGTTACAATGGCAGCGGGCTTCACGGGTTTGGGAGCTAATCGCAAGTCCGCCAGCGCCGTCTCCACGTGGCCCACGTTCACGGTTGCGGCTTCATCCGCGAAAGCTAACGTAAGCGCATTGTCGCTAAGCGAATTGATCAGCCGTGGAATGCCCATGGAACCCCGCCCAATGGCCGCCACCGCCTCCGCGGAGAATGGGAGCGGCAAATTTCCACCGGCAACGGTCCAGCGGTGCAGCATATAATTCTCAACTTCCTCCGGCGAGAGCGCCTCGATGGACAATCGAACGCTCACGCGCTGCTTAAGCTGCCACAGCTCCGGCCGGTTCATCACGTCGTCCAGCTCACGCTGCCCGATCAATAAGATCTGAATAAGCTTCTCATCCTCCCGTTCCAGATTGCCCAGGAGGCGGATCTCTTCGAGAACTTCCACGCTAAGCTTGTGGGCCTCGTCGACAATCAGCACGTTGACCTTCCCTTCGCGCTGGCCTTGCACAAGAAAGTGCTGCAGAGCCCATAAGCGGCGCGCCTTGCTTTGAGGAATATCGGTCATCCCGAAATCCAGCATCGCCATCTCGAGGAATTCTTCGCGCGTCAGCGTGGGGTTGAGGATCACGCTCGACTGCACCTGATCGCAGGGCAATCTTCGCAGCACCCATGTGAGCAGGGTGGTTTTACCGCAACCGACCGTGCCGCTTAAAACCAGAAACCCCTTACGTTCCAAGATGGCGTAGGTCAACCCCGCCAATGCCTCTCGATGCTGTTTCGTAAGAAACAGAAACGAGGGATCGGGAGTCATATTGAAGGGTTTTTTCGCCAGCCCGTAGAATGCGGTGTACATAATGCAACTGCGTAATCAATGGCAATCGTAACATTCATTTGCCATGGTCCGATTCACCCCTAAAACGATTAAAAAGCGTTCGCATGGCAGGGCGGCCCGATCACCCGAAGCGGAACCGCCTCGTATGCGCCAGTTGTATGGCACTTTCGCGGCCATCGTTTAGCGGGCCGCGGTGATTTGGCGACAGCAAATGCAATGCCGGTGGGAAACGGCATTCCAAAGAAATGGGAATTTTGGTCGATTTTTGGGTAATTGCCAAACCCGTCAAGGTGGAGGCTATCTTGTTTCCCGCGGAGGGAGGGCCATGACCCATACCTCGGTCTGGCCGCTTAAGGACCGCCAGTAGAAATGCGTGTCTTCTGATCCGCCGAAAAAGCGAGTTTGAGAATCTGCCCGATCGGCCGATAGGAGCAAAGCTTCTGAATCGTTTGTCCCGACAATAAGGAAAGAGAACCGACCGCCGGCCGGATCCGTGACTTCGACGAATAGTAAGGATTCCTCATCGGCACTCCACTCGGCTCCGGTCACGTTACCCCAAGTCTTTCCACGCGCCGTTCCGGCCATCATAGACTCTAGCGCGATGACTCGCATCCTGCACGACGGCGCGGCGGGAAGCAGGTCCCCACCAGACGCGCTCTACACCGGATGCAATCGATCTCCGGCGCCGCATCGATTCCATGTTGCACCCAGAGGCGGTTCTCGTTGTCTACGCCGCCGAAAAGAGACAAGTCATTGGCGATGGCGACGAAGCGGGCGATCCTGGCGCCTCGCAAGACCTCGCGTACCGGCCCGGCGCCGTTCCGGATGGAGACTTGACCATCCTGCGCTATCGAGAATTGAATCTCCGAACGCGGAACGACGCTTCCACGGCCCTGCCGGGCGGCCGAGATTGCGCTCCTCGCCGCCCGAAATACTGTGACTGATAAAGCCATCCTGCCTGGCGAGCAGGAGTCTGTCCGGAGTCAACCAGCGAAGGAACTGCGTGCCCACCGGTAGCGCCTGGATGTCTTTCAATTTAGCGCCGGACAGCGAAAGCGGCGCCCTGCTTTTTATCCGGATCGATCAAGGTCAAGGCGAAATGGGCGCCGTCGGGCGAGAACTCCGCATTGGCTAAACCGAAGCCCTGCGGCATCCCGAGCGGCTGCGCTTGCAAAGTGCCGGTCTGAACTAAGGCGCTCATGCGCGGCTGCCCGGAGATGAACGCGGACCCATCCGGATTTACGAACATCTGCGATTTGGGTCCAAGGCCTCCCGTCAGTCTGGAGAACCCTATCCTGCCTTCCAATACGATGCGCCGCGGACGCTCGTTATCGGCCTCTGCGTTGAGCCGCAGGCGAAACATACCGGTGGGGTCGTCACCGGCGGTTACGCTGGGAATGCGTACAATCGCGCTCTCTCCAGCCTTCAACGCCGGTATGGCAACCCTGCCCGAGGCCGCCGCAAGACCCATTTCGGGTTCCACGTTAGCGGAAAGCGCTGGAATCGACGAGCCCGGAACGCCGACGCATTCCAACTGGACCAACAAGGAAGCCGTCTTGCCCCGCTCGAGAATCAGGCCGGGTTCGCCGGATACATAAGCTCTCGCCAGCAGGGCGGGCCTTGGTTGGAACGCGAAGGGCCGGTAAAGAGGATCTCCCAAAACGACCATGGCCCAGGAAACATGGGGCAATGCCAACCAGTAACCTTCGGCGACGGTCATGCCTCTCAATAAAGCTTCTATAAAAATATCCGCATGGGGAAATGCCGACACATACGGTTCCCGGACCGGCCCTAATGTAACCGCCGCGCCGCGGCGCATCAGGTTGACGCACCAGCCATGGCCCTTTGGATTCCATATGTCCTGCGCCTCCTGGCTGGCGATGTGCCAGGCAATCGATCCGCGCGCCAAGCCCGCGCTCTCCAAAAATATCCTGGAAATCGAGAAGGGCATACCAACCGATGTAAAGAGCGGCTCCCGCGCCTGATTCCCGACGCCGCCGGGGGGCTGTTTCCATGTCTCCTGCCGCATATCCAGGGTTGCAGGGAAACCCGGCGCCGCTCGAACCGATCGACTCCCGCGCGAATCGAGGCATCCCCCTCGCCATATCCGGTGACGCCGTCGATTCCCTGGGCGTCGCCGGCGGCCGGACCCTCAAGCCCGCTTTTTTCGGTGGCAATGGCGTCTTCCACCATGCGCGAGATGGTGGCCAGATCCGGGCCGTCCAGGCGGGCCACATACACCATTTGCAGCAGGCGGGGGTCGGTGAGCCCATATGGGTTGCCGCCCAGCATGTAAAGGGGATTTGGCTGATGGCGTTTTCTGTCGCCCGGCTGCTCCCTGAGGACCACGGCCAGTTCATTATCGAAAGCGGCCCCCTCGTCCGTTCCGCCGGCCGTGTATACGGTGTAGGGCACGCCCGAGGTAGTCAGGACGCAGCGGATCTCCGGGTGATCCTCCAAGTATTTGCGGATGGGCTGGCCGGCCTGCTTCCAATATTGCTCCGAAGTGATCTGCCGGCCATCGCCCATGGAAAGCCGCAGCAGATTCGCCGCGGGAATCGCTCGCAGCCGCTGATACATTTGCGCCACCTGGGCGGAAATCGCCTGGTCGCGATTTACCAAGATCAGGATTTGGGAGGCATCCAAGGCAGCTGAGGCGGAGGAACTGAAACCGACAGTCAGCAGGAAAAAGAGCAGGGCGCGTGTTTTCAAGTCGCAAGTCTTAGAGTCCGAATCCCGGCGATTGCGCGGCAAGAACCGGGAATCTCCAACGCTCTTTTCCCTTTCATGACACGAGGTATGCACGCTCGATGCCAAGCGCGATAGCGCCGGCCGCCGGTGTAAGATAGTCCTTACCATGACCATGACAGACGAAACCCGGCGCCGGTTCTTAGGGTGCTTTAGCGGCATTGGCCTGGGCGGAACGCTGCTGCCGGGCGTTCTATGGGCACAGATGCAGAGCGATGGCGCGCAGAAGGTCACGCCGGAGATGCTGAAAGATGCGCTGGCCGTTTCCGGCCTGTCGTTCAGCGATGAAGATCAGAAGGCGATGCTGCAGGCCGTCAATCGAAATCTGGCCGGCTACGAGGCGCTGCGCAATCTGCATATACCGAACGATATCGCGCCGCCCTTTTATTTCAGCGCCATCGTCCCCGGCATGAATGTCAACCGCACGCGCGAAGCGTTCCACTTCAGCACGCCTTCCGTCAAGCGTCCGGCGAATCTGGAAGACGCGGCCTTTTGGCCGATTACGCAACTGGCGCAGCTTATCAAGACCCGCCAGGTTACCTCCACCGAATTGACGCAGATGTATCTGGCGCGGCTGCACAAATACAACGCCAAGCTGAATTGCGTGGTGACGTTTCTCGACGAGTTGGCGCTGGCGCAGGCGAAGCAGGCCGATGCCGAAATCGGCGCGGGTAAATATAAAGGACCGCTGCACGGCATTCCCTGGGGCGCTAAGGATATCATTGCGGTCAAAGGTTACAAGACCACCTGGGGCTCCGGCGCTTACAAGGATCAGATGATCGACGAGGAAGCGAGCGTAGTCGAGATGCTGCGCGATGCGGGCGCGGTGCTGCTGGCCAAGTTGACTTCGGGCGAGTTGGCGCAGGGCGACCGGTGGTTCGGCGGACAGACGAAGAACCCGTGGAATACCGAGGAAGGCTCCAGCGGATCGTCCGCCGGGCCGGCGTCCGCAACCGCTGGCGGCCTGGTTGCATTTGGAATCGGCAGCGAAACCAGCGGCTCGATTCTGAGTCCTTCGGCGCGCTGCGGCGTTACGGGCTTGCGGCCCACCTTCGGCCGCGTCAGCCGCCACGGCGTGATGGCGCTCTCCTGGACGCAGGACCGCCTTGGCCCGCTGTGCCGTTATGCGGAGGACTGCGCCCTGGTTATGAGCGTGATCGCGCGACCCGATGGCCGCGATATGAGCGTCTCCGACATTCCGTTCAATTGGAACGCGCGCATGGATATCCGCAAAGTGCGCGTCGGCTATCTGGAGGGTGCGTTCGAAGAGACCCGCGATCCGGTGGCCAAGCGCAATGACGAAAAGACGGTCGAGCAGATCAAGGCGCTGGGGCTGAAACTGGTTCCTATCAAAGTTCCGGATTGGACGCATCGATGTATCCAGCATCGGGGTCGAATCCGCCGTGTTCTTCGACGAGTTAGTCCGCTCTGGTCGCGATAAGCAACTGACTTCGCCCGGCCGCGCCAATGGGTTCCGCTCGAGCCGCATGGTTCCGGCCGTGGAATACCTACAATCGCAGCGCGCGCGCACCATGATGATGATGAAGCTGGCGGAGGCTACCGCCGACGTGGATGTGTATCTGGTTCCTACAAACTCGGGTGGAGGCGGCGGACGGGGACGCGGCGCGGGCGCGGCCCGGCTGCGACCGCGCAACGGATGGCGCGGCGACAACGCCACCGGCGGGCCGCGGACGCGGCGCGGGCGGCGGAGGGAATCGAAGCGTGGTGCAGCGCCACTTTACCATGGCGAATCTGGCCTGTTATCCGGCTATTAATACGCCGAACGGATTCACCGATGCGGGCACGCCGACCAATATCACTTTTTATGCGCGTCCGTTTGGCGAGGCGGAACTGTTGGCTGTGGCCAAGGCTTATCAGGATGCGTCGGGGTTTCATTTGAAACATCCGAACTTGCAGGCTTGACCGCCGAGAAACATTGCAGATATCGCCAATTCCATAGCCAGGGCGCGAACCTCTCGCCGCCCGCCGCTGGCGCGTCGTAACATAACTGTCACTGAACTTTAACGATCCGGTTGCGGTTTCGTCATAAGTAGCTAACTGGCAGGCCGTATACTCCCAGTTGTTACTATGAAGCCGCCCACTTACATTCTCACTGCGCTTTTGCTATGCGCGGCTGCAGTCCCTATGTGTAATGCACAGGGCGTCTGCCAGGACGACGCCGCTGAGTTGAAACAGAAGTTAGCCGAGCAGCAGAAACAGGTCGACGCGCTTAGGCTGGCGATCGAGGAAGAGCGGAAGATACTCGAGACTCTCGATCCGACCGGCGCAGCCTTTAGGTCGCGGAGAAGTGGCCGGCCTTACCGGGATTCTCCCATCCACCGCCCCGGCGCCGCCGAAGCCGAATCCATACCAGGAGACGCCCGATGCCACCGCGAAACCGCTCTCCTTCGATATTGGCGTGGCTAAGTTTACGCCACTCGGCTTCATCGATTTGACCAACGTTTTCAGGTCCACCGACGTCGGCAGCGGCATCGGCACCAGTTTCGCCAGCATTCCTTTCAACAACGCCAGTCGCGGGCCATCTTTCGGAAAGCCGGACGTCGCTGCAAAACTCGCGGATCGGCCTCCGCATCGATAGCAATGTGCTGGGCGCGAACGTGATCGGCTACCTGGAGACCGACTTCCTGGGCAACGCGGCCGGCAACCTGGTGCAGACCAGCAACTCCGACACGCTGCGTTTGCGCCTCTTCTGGGTAGACCTGCGCAAGAGCAAGTGGGAAGTGCTGGGCGGCCAATCGTGGAGCTTGCTGACGCCCAATCGCAAGGGCATCTCCCCGTTGCCGGGCGATATCTTCTACACCCAGGACACGGATACGAATTACCAGGCCGGCTTGAGTTTGGACGCGCGCGCCGCAACTCCGCTTAGGCGTTCACTTTAACGACCATGCGGCGTGGGCAATTTCCTTCGAAAACCCCGAACAGTTCATCGGCAACGGCATCGAAATTCTTCCGGCCACCACGGCTTTGGCCGGTGCGATCGGTTCGGAATTCAACAGCACCACGCAGACTTCGGCCGTACCCAACGTGCATCCGGATATCATCTCCAAGTTGGCGCTCGATAACGGCAAAGCGCACTTTGAAGTAGCTGGCCTCTATCGCCTGTTTCAGTCGTACAACCCAGTGACGAACACAAAATTCTACAAGCCGGCCGCCGGGGGATCGGTGAACTTCAACGTGGAAGCCGCGCCGGGGTTGCGCTTGATCGTCAACACGTTCTTCAGCGATGGAGGCGGCCGATACACCGGTGGACTAGGTCCGGACCTGATCGTCCGTCCCGATGGCAGCATCTCGCCGGTTCACGCTTACTCCACGGTGGACGGCTTCGAATATTCGCTGAGGCCGAAAGAAAATCCGAAGAACCTCGAAACGCTGCTCTATGGCTACTATGGCGGCAATTACTTCAGCAGGAATACGGCGCTCGATACATCGGGTTTAATCGGCTACGGCGTCTACTCCAATAGCGCATCTTTAAACGCCAATCGAACCATCCAGGAAGCCACGTTCGGAATCAACCAGACGCTCTGGAAGAATCCTGCGTGGGGCGACTTGAAGATTCTGACGCAATACAGCTATCTATGGCGCGATCCTTGGTTTGTGCCCAACTCCAACGCTACGCGCAAGGCCACCACTAATATGGTGTTCGTCGATTTACGATATGACATTCCGTAGGTCGGGAACGTAACCGAATTTAAACCGAATTGTAACAATTGGGTGCGAAGGTGGAGAAAGCAGAGATATGAAGAATCCATGCAAGCTGAGCGTGGCCGTATTAGCAGCCCTCGGTTGCGCGGGGCTCGCGGGAGCACAGTCGATTAACGCCGCGGGAGCGACCTTCCCGGAACCGATATACAAACGCTGGTTCCACGATTACAGGAATACGCATCCTGGCGTGGAGATTAACTATCAGCCGATTGGATCGGGCGGCGGCATTCGCCAGCTCATTGAGGGCACACGTCGATTTCGGCGCGTCGGACCGGCCGATGACGGATGAAGAGATCGCTAAGGTTAGGTCGAAGCCATTGCATTTTCCAACAGTGATCGGCGGGGATGTAGCTGCGTATAACCTGCCCGGAGTCAGCCAGCAATTGAAGCTCACTCCCGAAGTATTGGCGGGCATCTTCCTGCTAAAAATCGGTAAGTGGAACGATCCGCAAATCGCGGCGCTGAATCCGGGAGTGAAACTGCCGAATCAGGACATTTTAGTGGTTCACCGCAGCGACGGTAGCGGCACTACATATGTCTTCACCGATTATCTCTCGAAGATCAGCCCGGCATGGAAGAGCGGTCCGGGCGCCTCACAGAGTCCCAAATGGCCGGGCGGCCTAGGTCAGTCGGGAAACGACGGCGTAGCCGGAACTATCAAGCAGACGCCGGGATCGATCGGCTACGTGGAGTTGACTTTCGTGCTGCAGAACAAAGGCATGCAGTATGCGCAGCTTCGCAATGCGAGCGGCGAATTTGTGAACGCCAGCGTGGACTCGCTCACCGCGGCGGCAGCGGCGGCGGCAAAATCGATGCCGGCCGATTTTCGAGTATCCATTACCAACGCGGCGGGCAAAGGCGCTTATCCGATTGCCAGCTTTACGTGGCTCCTGATTCCTAGTAAGATCAACGATGCGAAGAAGAGGGACGCCATCGTCGCATTCTTGAAGTGGATGCTCGCCGACGGCCAGAAGACCGCTCCCCCATTGGGCTATGCGCCGCTGCCGAACGAAGTAGTCGCAAAAGAGCTAAAGCAGATAAGCTTGATCCAATAGATAATCGATTCAATAAACATGCCCGTCCCCGTCCTAACGGCCACTGCCCCAAGCCGGAAAACCAGAGCCGTCCGCCGGCCCGCGCGGCGGCGATTTAGCCGCACAGATCGTCACATTGATTTTCGCCGCCAGCGTGCTGTTAGTAACGGTCTTTCTGGTTTGGGAACTTTGGATCCATTCCGGGCCTTCCCGCGCTAAGTTCGGTTTTCATTTTCTGACGACGCAAAACTGGGACCCGGTTGCCGGCGATTTCGGCGCGCTGCCGTTCATCTACGGAACCGTTCTTACATCGGTGCTGGCGCTGATCATTTCCGTTCCCACAGGCGTGGGCGCGGCCATCTTTCTCGCGGAGCTTGCGCCGCGCCGTCTATCCGAGGCCTGTACATTTCTGGTGGAACTGTCTGGCCGCGGTACCCAGCGTGATCCTGGGCCTGCTCGCGATGTTTATCCTGATTCCGGTGATGCGCCAGTATGTCGAGCCTTTCCTCAAACACACCTTGGGATTCCTGCCGCTATTCCAGGGCCCGGCCTACGGCGGCGGCTATCTTACGGCCGGAGTGATCCTCGCGATTATGACGTTTCCGTTTATCATTTCCATTTCGCGGGAAGCGTTGCTGGATGTGCCGCGCGATCAGCGCGAAGCGGCTCTGGCGCTGGGCGCGACGCGGTGGGAATCGACCATCCAGGTGGTCGATGCCTTACGCGCGGCTCGGAATCTTAGGCTCGATTTTTCTAGCCCTGGCGCGCGCCTTGGGCGAAACCATGGCGGTAACCATGGTGATAGGCAACGACCCCGCGATCCATGGGTCGCTGCTGGCGCCCGGATATACTATTGCCTCGGTGATCGCCAACGAATTCGCCGAAGCCGGCGATACACTGCACCTTAGCTCGTTAGTTGAAATGGGTCTGGTCCTTTTTCTGATTACGATCATCGTGAATGGCGCTGGCCCGACTGCTGGTGATGGCCACGGCGGGGAAGGGAACCTCGCAAGCATGACGCGGCTGAGATATCGCAAGGCTATCAACGTCGTGATGCTCACGCTGACCGGCGTTTGCACCTTGCTCACGGTATCCGTGCTGTTCGTTATTCTTGGCTTTCTGGTTTGGAACGGCGCCACTTCCATCGATTGGAACTTCCTTACAAAGCTTCCCCTTCCCACCGGCGAAGTGGGCGGGGGCATGGCTAACGCAATCGTGGGAAGCGCTCTGATGGTTGGCTTGGCTTCCGTCATAGGGTTGCCCATTGGGTTTTTCGGCGGAATCTATCTCGCCGAATTCGGCGGCGGCAAGACTCTTTTCCTTTATCGTCCGCTATATGGCGGACCTGCTGAACGGCGTTCCATCGATTGTAATCGGGATCTTCGCCTGGACGGTGATCGTAGTGCCCATGCACGGCTTCTCAGCCCTGGCAGGCGGAGTGGCGCTCAGCCTGATGCTGATCCCCATTACTTTGCGCAGCACGGAGCAGTTCCTGCTAGCCGTGCCGAGGTCGCAACGCGAGGCTGCATTGGCGCTGGGGGCGCCACAATGGAAAGTGATCGCCACGGTTGCGGTGCCCGCGGCGATGCGCGGGCATACTTACAGGAATGATCCTGGGCATTGCCCGTATCGCGGGCGAAACCGCGCCGCTGTTATTTACCGCACTGAATAACGAATTTTGGCCGAGCGGCCTGAACCAGCCCACGGCCGCGCTGCCGGTTATGATTTATCGAAACGCCATTTCGCCGTTTGACGACCTGCACCGCCAGGCGTGGGCCGCCGGTCTGGTATTGTTGGCAATGGTTTTGCTAACCAATATTGCCGCCCGCTTTATCGCGTCGCGTGGAATCGCGGTACAGAAGGGATAGCCTATGGATACCACCCCTGAATTCGCCATTCCGGAATCGGTGCTGCGACCGGTGGATCTTCCGCAAACGGCGCCGGCGGGAAAGTTTGCCGTCCCTCCCGCAAGCAAGATTTCCGTCAAGTCGCTCAATTTCTACTACGGCTCGTTTCAAGCCCTGCACGATATCAATATCGAGATTCCCGGCAAAGGCATCACCGCTCTCATCGGACCTTCCGGCTGCGGCAAATCCACCTTTCTGCGCACGCTCAATCGGATCTATGAAATGATTCGCGGAGCGCGCGCCGAAGGCCAGGTAACGCTCGATGGCGAAGACGTCGGGACGGTGGATGTGACCAGTCTGCGCCGCCGCGTTGGCATGGTATTTCAACGGCCCAACCCATTTCCGAAATCGATTTTCGATAACGTGGCTTATGGAATCCGCATCAACGGAATGAAGGGCAACGGATCCACTGCAGCGACAAAGTGGAGCACAGTCTGAAGCGCGCCGCATTGTGGGAGGAAGTGAAGGACAAGCTGAATCAATCGGCGTATTCGCTTTCGGGCGGCCAACAGCAGCGGCTGTGCATCGCGCGCGCGCTTGCCGTCGATCCGGAAGTGCTCCTGCTCGACGAGCCATGTTCCGCTCTCGATCCTATCGCCACCGCCAAAATCGAAGACTTGATGTTCAGCTTGAAGGATCAGTGTACGCAGGTGATCGTGACGCACAACATGCAGCAGGCGGCGCGCGTGGCCGAGTACACGGGATTCTTCCTGATGGGCAAGCTGATTGAGTTCGATCGCACGGCGGTGATCTTCAAACGCCCGGCCAAGAGAGAGACTGAAGATTACATCACGGGGCGGTTCGGGTAGCGGCCAATAGCCGCATGCAGCAGAGCTACATTGCAATAGAGCTCTATTGCAGATGTGGGGCAGGATGGCATCCTGCGCGGCGGTTGGCTAACCCCGCTTTCGGGGCGCACGCGACTCCGGAGGGCCGATTAACAATCGGCCGCAGGTTAACAACCTGCCCCACAATCAGTGCCATTGTAAGAGTAAATGCCAGAGTGGCAGAGGTCGGATAGGAACACAGATGCTTCATTTTCGAGAAGAACTGGAAGAGTTGAAGACCAAGCTGCTCGAAATGGGCGGAATGGTGGAATCCGCCATTCACAACAGCATCTACGCGCTGGTGGAGCGCGACGAGGAGCGCGCCAAGGAAGTGATGTGGAAAGAGGCCCAGGTCAATCAGAGGGAGATGGAGATCGACGATCTGGCCACGCGCCTGCTTGCGCTGTTCCAGCCCATGGCGCGCGACCTGCGCTTTATCACCGCCGTAATCAAGATGAACTCCGACCTGGAGCGCATGGGCGATCTGGCCGTGAACATCACCGAGCGCGCGCTCTCGCTGATGCAGGAGCCGGCCTTCCGGCCGCTGGTGGATATCCCGAAAATCGCGGAGCTGGTGGAGAGCATGGTGCATCGCGCCCTGGACGCCTTCGCGCGCGGCGACGCCGACATGGCGCGCACCGTCCTGCTGGGCGACGATGAAGTGGACAACCTGCGCGACGCCGTGTACGTCGAATTGGTCCACTTTATGCAAGAGGAGCGCAGCACCATCCAGCGCTCCGTCAACCTGCTGTTCATCGCCCAGAATCTGGAGCGCATCGCCGATCACGCCACCAATATCGCCGAGGACGTGCTGTTCCTGGTGAAGGGCATCGACGTGCGCCATCACGCCGAGGCGCGTGAAGTATTGTAATCCGTTTGTGGCGGACCGCCGCGCGCTGGAACCGCTGGTCCGCCGGGCCTTGCGGCGCTTGCCGCCGCTCAGCGGCGATCCCATCCGGGTGGGCCGCGAAACCGGTCTGTGCGATCGCCATGGCGACTCGCACGCGGTGACCTTCCTCCGCGGGCGGCGCATTCTGTTCGATTGCCGGCGCGCCGAATTTCCGCGCGTTTTCGTGCATGAGGTCTTTCATTTCGTATGGCTGCGGGCCGGCAATGCCGCGCGCGATTCGTTCGGGCAGTTGCTGGCAGCCGAGATCGAACGCGGCGCGCGTGGAGAGCTGGGCTGGTCGGCCGAATGGCGCAAACTGCGCCTCACCGATCGCGACCGGCGGAGCGCACGCGCCGCTGGCGCGAATACTGTTGCGAAAGCTTCTGCGATACGGGCGCGTGGCTTTTCTCGCGGGATGGCGCGGCACGACGAGTTTACATTGGCAAAGAGTTGCCGGAAAGTTCGGCGGAATGGTTTGAGCGGACCTTCGGCGGGGGCTATTTACCGATATAATTGAAAAGGAATCGCCCGGATCCACTATGCGCCTTGCCACATCTGCGTTTTCTCGCCGCGTTCGCCGCCGCTGTGGCCGCGGGCTGCCTGTTCCAGGGCTGCAATTCGACCACCGTCGCCGTCAAGGCTGCGTCCGTGAAGCCGGACACGCAGCGCAAGGAAGCGCCGGATTTTGCGCTGAAGGACGCGAGGGGAAGACGGTCCACCTCTCCGACTATCGCGGCAAGGTGGTGCTGCTCGATTTTTGGGCGACCTGGTGCGATCCCTGCCGTCTGGAAATCCCGTGGTTTATCGACATGCAGAGGAAGAACAAAGACAAGGGATTCGAAGTGCTGGGCGTCTCCATGGACGAGGAAGGATGGGAAGTCGTCAAGCCGTTCATGAAGGACGTGGGAATGAACTATCGCGTGCTGATCGGCAACGACAAGACCACCGAAATGTACGGCGGCGTGGACGCGCTGCCGACCACGTTTTTGATCGACAGGCAAGGCAAGATTGCCGCGGTCCATGTTGGACTCGCGAGCAGGAAGGATTTTGAAGATGGCGTGGAACAGCTTCTGCGGGCTCCTGGCGGTATCGTTATTGACCGGGCCGGCTTATCTGGCGGCGCAAGGTAGCGCGCACCTGACGGTCGGCGCGCCCGCCAAAATTGCCGGCGCGCGCAATGCATCGGTGCAGACCAAAATTCCGGTGGCGATCGATCCCGGGCTTCCATGTGAACAGCAACAAGCCTTCGGAGGAATACCTGATTCCCCTCAGCCTCACTTGGACCGCGACCGGGGCGCTCCAGGCCGGCAACATAATTTATCCAAAGCCGGTCACGGAAACGGTTGCCGATAAGCCGCTCTCGGTCTTCACGGGAAAATTCGACCTGATCGCGAATTTTAAAGTGGCCCCGAATGCGCCCGCGGGTCCGGGAGTCGCGGCAGGGAAGTTGAGATACCAGGCGTGCAATAGCACCACGTGCTTTCCGCCGAAGACGGTGGAGATCGCCGTGCCGTATCAGATTCAATAAGCCGCAACCAGCTTTCCGCAAGAGCCGAAGAGGCGGATTAACAATCCGCCGCAGGTTAGCAACCTGCCCCACATTAATAAGCTCTTAGGAGACTTGCCAGTACACCACGTAGCGCTTATCGAAGATGCTATTCAGCGGCGCCAGCGCAATTTCTTTGGATTGCCCGGTGATGCGGAACGTCAGCGGCTTGTTTCCGGGTTTAATCCACGCGGCGGGATCCGGTCCGGACGCCTTGAGATTGGGAATATCCAGCGCCGGTAACGGTTGCCGCCCGGGAACCTGGCGATTCTGCGGGCGCGCCGGCAGACTGGGCGGCCGCACAAAGGGAGCATTGGGGCCCACGATCAGTCTCTCGGTTAAGCCTTCGTTTCCGAAATCGGCGGCCAGCACCAGCGGACCGTATAGGAATGCCTGCATGGTGTGATCGTCCGGCATCTTCGCCACGCTCAGGTGCATGGGCATTTCCATCTCCACGCGGTCGCCGTTCTTCCAGGTGCGATGCAGGGAAAGGTAGCTGCCGGGGGATGCGGTCGCTTCGAGCGCTTTGCCGTTAATTTTCACCACCGGCCCGCTCTTCATCCAGCTCGGGATGCGCAGGCGCATCGCCATGGTAACTGGCTTCTCGGCGCTCACAATCAGCGCCGTGCTCGATTGCTCGGGGAAGTTGGTATCCTGACGGAGTTTGATTCCCTTCTCAGTCCAATTCAACTCTGAAGGAATGAATAAGTTGACATAGATGCCATCCGCATCGTGCCAATAGATGCTGTCATTGAGCTTGGTATACTCTTCAACGCCGGTTCCGGTGCAGCACCAAAAGGAATGGTCCTCGGTGTTGAAGGTCTTATATGCGCCGGGAACTAGCGACAGGTAGTATTGTGTGTATCCGCTGACCGGGTGAATGGTGCCAATGCGCATGTTGAGCAGCGACCGCTCGTAGTAATCGAAGTAACTTGGGTCCGCCGTCCAGCTATAGAGATGGCGCGTCAGCTTGAGCATGTTATAGGAGCAGCAGCACTCTTCAGTCGCGGAGGTATCAGTGTTACGCAGATCGTATGCAAGGCGGCCGGGTTCCGTGGGCCAACTCTCGCCATTGCTGGTGCCGGTAGTGACATAGGAACGCGCGCCGGTGACTTCCCACCAGAAATAATCGGCTACATCGTGGAAGCGCGTGTCGTTCGAAAGCTCGTAACGCCGCGCGGCGGCAATCACCTGCGGCACGTGCGTGTTGACGTGCAGGCCGCGTAACTCGTCGCGACGCATGCCGAGGGGATTTACGAAGCGCTTTTTGGTGAAGCGGTCGCCGGCTTTCGCCCATCGGTCGTTGTTGGTAATCGCCGCCAGATTGTAGAGCGACTCGGCGATTCCGCCATACTCCGTGTTCAGAATCTGCTGCATGTGCTCTTCGGTCTTGGAAGCCGACCATCCATCGATCCAGCCGGCCATTCCTTGCGCGATATCGAGAGCTTGCTGGTTGCCGGCAAGCTGATACATATCGATCATTCCGGCGAGGATTTTATGGATGGTATAAAACGGCGCCCACGGCAATTGAGGCGCATTGGGGTCGCGCGGCTGTCCAGGCGTGAACGGGCGTCCGGAGAGCGCGTCGAGACGGTCGAACAACTCCGTGGGAAACGCGCTGAGATAACCGCCGCCCAGTTTCTCCTGCACCTTCGCCAATTCGGCGACCATGTAGTCGGCCTTCTTCTTGGCTTCCTGATCGCCTTCAGAGGCGAACAGTTGCGCGCTGGCGGAAAGGAAGTGGCCGGTGAAATGGCCCCGCAATTCGGTGCCGCGCTTGCCGTCGGCGGGCGCTTCCCATCCTCCCAACGGCTCGGCGCCTTTGACGTCGAGGCCGGCATTCTGGCGAAAATTGTAGAGCAACCGGTCGGCGGCCAGGCGGCTCATATAGCCGCGGTTCCAATCCTGCGCATCCTTATAAATGCCGCCGGTGACGCGGACCTGCTGCATGGAGAACGGCTGGACGTGAAGCGCGACATCCTCACGCCTGAACTCGATGGGGCCGTCGAATGGAAGCACGTCGGGCCGCGGGCCGCGTCGCGCCGCCTGTTGCTGCTGAACGGTGGTATTGGGATTGGGCGCGTTGCCCGGGTTGGCGGTCTGCTGCTGCGCCAAAACGGCGGGGACGGCGGTAGTGGCGGCTATAACGGCGCCGAATTTGCGGCGGCTGAGATGCTGGGCATCGCTCATGGAATGCTCCTTGATCTATGGATGGAACCGCTTACATTATAGCGCGAGGCGGCTGGTAGAGCGCGAAAATCTTTCAGATTGCCGAACTGTCGGGCCTCTACTCCGCAGCGTGGATCGCATATACCCGATCGAGGGTAGTCACTAATCCTGGAGGTCCCGCGCCTACACATTTGCGAGCCAACAAAGCCAAACGATTCCGGTTCGCTACAAGGAAAATCCAATCATGACAACGAAATCGCTACTTCTCATCGGAACTCTGGCTTTGGCCGGCATCGCGAACGCCAAATCCTACACCATTACCCTATCTTCACCGGCAAAGGCCGGCAGCATCCAATTAGCGGCGGGCGAATACTCCGTGAACACTCTCGGAAGCATCGCTGTCTTTACCAACGTCGATACCGGTAGAAAATTTATCGCCACCGTGAAAGCGGAAGACGCGGGTAAGAAGTTCCAGATCACAGCGGTGGATTGCAAGACGACGGAAGGTCAGGATCGGATTGCGGCAGTCGAACTGGGTGGCTCCAGCACGAAGCTTGAATTGGGCGAGTAACACCGCTCCGGACGGTCGCGGCTCCGGTAATTGCCAGCGTGATGTGTCCGGCCTTCCCGTCCGAGGCGGCCGAGCTCCGGTTGATACCGGAAATCAGCCGCGATGAATTGGGTAGTGGCGAGGTTGAACCCGACCAGGAGCGTCAGTCCGAGGCCGGTTGCCCGCCAGTTGTATCCGAATGGAAAGCCGCCTGGATCGCGGGGCGTGCGGTACGCGTGCGAGCCGCTTGTCATTCTGGCTAACTCGTGACTGCGAGTCCTCTCGCGCCACCCGTGAATGGATGCTTTCTCGTTTGAGTAGCTGATCATCACGTGGCTTCCGATCTCTGGCCTCTTGTCCAAAGGCTCTTTCATGTGGGCAACTGCGGATGGGCGGACAGGCGCTGAATCACGTGCAGGTCGGTCTGCCCGATGATTTCTCCGCGATACGTGCCGCTTTACGTCTGTGCGACAAACGCTTTGGCCGAATCTCCGAGGGACGTTGCGGTGGGCGTCTTTGCGGCCGCAAAAGATGCCGCAAGACTTCCCCGTGGCATCCTGTCCGAAGCGTCACGACCGATTTCTGACGTTACCGGTGTGCGCTGATCGGTTCCGATCCGCTTGTCGTGCAGCGCAACCGTTCCCGTCCCGTTCTCAAATCGCGACACGAATCGCGAGTTTTCGCGTGTGTTCGGTTGAGCGGGCGCTAGAGACTCCGCTGCATCTCGCGCTGCAAGAGCATCGCGATCCCTGCCCAGTTTCTCAGTTTCATCTCGAACTTGATCCGTCATGCTATCCGAAATTCGAGCGACTCTGCCTTCGAAATCTCCCGCTCCAGGCGGATCGCGTAATCTGCCGCCGTCGACCCGGTTGTTCTGGTTTATAGCGCTTTCCTTTGAATCTATTCCTCGATGTCAAGCATCTCTATATCGAGACAATGAAAAAACCAGGCCAAACCCGATTGGAGCCTACCGGCGCTCATCTCTGGTTGCTGCTATGGAAGGCCAGCAAGGCTGTAGAAGCATACGCCCGCCGCAGCGTGAGCACCACAGGCCTGTGCCTAAGCGATTTCGGGGTCCTCGAAGCCCTTCTTCATATAGGACCTCTGCCGATCAGCGTCCTGGGGAACAAAGTCCTGCTTAGCAGCGGGTCAATGACGGCAGCCGTTGACCGGCTTGAAGAGAGCGGCTTGGTGGAACGGGCGGAGTCTGCGGACCGCCGCACGCGTATCGTGCACCTGACCGAAGAAGGATCGAAGCTGATCCGCAGAGTGTTTGCTGAGCACGAGCGCGACATGGAACGTGTCTTCTCGTGCCTGGATAAACCGGAGCGGAATGCCTTGGCTAACCTGCTGCGAAAGCTCGGTCACGAGGCCGAGGGGATGGCCGCCAAAGAAAAGAAATCTGTTGAGAACAAGTAAGAAAGGAGAAAGAAATGTCAGAACGAAAGCAAGTATTAGGTGTTCATGGGACAGCATCCTCCCATTGGGTGGGGGATGGGTTTCCGGTGCGCACAGTATTTCCGTCCCACGGCGTGACGGAACTGAGTCCGTTTCTGATGCTCGACTATGCCGGTCCCGCGCGGTTTGAACCTTCAAACCGGCCGCGCGGCGTCGAAGAGCATCCGCATCGCGGCTTTGAGACGGTAACAATTTCCTATCAGGGCAGCGTCGATCACCGCGATTCCGGGGGGAATTCAGGCACTATTAACCCCGGCGACGTGCAATGGATGACGGCTGCTTCGGGTGTCGTCCATGAGGAGAAGCATGGGAAAGAATTTACCGCCAAGGGCGGAGACTTCGAGATGGTGCAGCTCTGGGTGAACCTTCCTGCGGCACAGAAGATGTCCAAGCCCCGGTATCAAGCCATCCTAAGCGCCGAGATTCCGCGTGTCGAACTGGGGTCGGGAGCATACGCCCGCGTTATCGCGGGTGAGCTGAACGGCGTCAAAGGCCCTGCCAAAACAGTCACACCGGTCAATGTCTTCGACCTCCGTCTGGAGACGGGCGGCGCCGGCGAATTGAATCTGCCCGCTGGTCAAAATTCGGCGATTGTGCTTTTGCGGGGGGAGATTGTTCTGAATGGATCGGCAACGTTGAAGGGTACAGCGCAGATCGCACCGCTCAGCGCTTCCGGCGAAACAGTCCTCTTGGAAGCCAAGGCACAATCGCTGGTCCTGGTCCTGAGCGGCGAGCCGATCCATGAACCGGTCGCCAGCTATGGCCCCTTCGTCATGAATACCGAAGCCGAGCTGCGCCAGGCTGTCGAGGACTACCGCGCGGGCAAAATGGGCCGCGTGTAATTACTGCGGGCATCCGGATCTGAAGGGATGCCGCATTCCCGCTTGAGCCGCTTCGTTACCCGCGGCGCCATTTTCCCGAATTACCCGTTGCTGATTGAAAGCTACACGAAAGCGCAAGAAATGGTAGCGCGGCACGAAGTTCTGGATTCCGTGCGGTAGTTAGCCGAAGTTCGTCACGACACCGGCGATTCTCAGGTTTTTTGAGATTTTCTGGAACGCAAGTCCTGTCTACTCAATCGGCCTTTTCCAAGACACCGACGTAGTGCAGACCTACCCTCTCCGCAAGCGGGATGGGCAGTACTGTGGCACAGTCTTCGAAGATGTTTTTCTACAAGCGATACAGCATCACATAGACCACCACGCCGGTCACACTGACATAAAGCCAGATCGGTAACGTCCAGCGGGCGATGCGGCGATGGCGATCGAACCTCGCCATCAAAGCCCGGCGCAACGTGACGATCGCGAGTACCGGAACCGTGGCTGCGAGAATCGTGTGCGTGATTAATATGCTGAAGTAAACGGTGCGGATCGCGCCGGTTTTCTTGAATGGAACCGAGCCCACTTGCGCGTGGTACACCAAATAGCAAATCAGAAACAGACACGATGCGGCAAACGCCGCGATCATCACTTTCCGATGCGCGTGGACCTGTTTGCGGCGGATCAGCGAGTATCCCCAGATCAACAGAACGGCGGACGTGAAATTCAGCGCGGCGTTGATGGTGGGCAGCAGCGCGGTCACGATTTCTCGCGTTCCAGCCGCCGGATATCGCGCAGCAGTTTCGGCATGAAGCCATCTTCATCGCTGCTATAGTAGCCGCGGATGCGCATGTGGCGGTCCACCAGCGTGAAGCGCGTACTGTGCATCATGCTGCCGTCGACCGGGTTCAGTTTGAAGCCATCGCGGCCGATGGCGTTCAGCTCAGTCTGCGGGCCTGTCAGAAAATACCAGCGGGCGGGATCGGCCAGGAAATGCTTCGCGTATGCGGCCAGCACCGGTGGCGTGTCGGTGGCCGGGTCCACCGTGAACGAGACTATCTTGACGTCCGGCAGATCCGCGGTCTGGCGCTGCAGTTCGCTCATGCGCCGGCTCATCATGGGGCAGGGTCCGGGACAGGTGGTGTAGATAAAATCGGCCACCCACACGCGGCCCTCAAGCGATTTGCTATCGAAGGGCGCGCCGCTCTGCGAGGTCAGCTGGAACGGCGAAAGCCGGCCCATCACCTCCAGCGGAGGCGCTGTACACGCCGCGGCCAATACCGCGAGCATCGCAACCGCCCACTTCATGCCGAGCTGCGCGCGCTCTTTTGCGCCGCCATCATCCCCGATGCCAGCAGCAGAGCCACCCCGAAGGCCGCCGTCACTATCAGGCTCGCCAGCGCTCCCGGCATGGCCCCAGGCAATCGGAGTACATGATTCAGGAGCGAAATCGAATAGGTCAGCGGATTAACCCACATTACGGCTTTGACCCATCCGCGCGCCGTCGCCATGGGGAACAGCGCGCCGGAAACGATCCACATCGGAAACAGCAGCAGGTTCATCAGCGCATGGAATCCCGAAGTGGATTCCATTTTCCACGCCAGCACAAAACCCAGCCCGGTTAGCGTAAACGAAACCAGGAAAACGACCCCGGCCAAAATCGCCAATTCACCGGGCGAAATGGCAATGCCCGCCAACGGCGCGAACAGCAGGAAGATCATGCCTTGAATCCAGCCCAGCGTCGCCGATCCGAGAATCTTTCCCAAGCACCAGGCTGGTGCGCGGCGCGGGAGAAACCAGCATCGAAAGCAGAAATCCTTCGCGGCGGTCTTCAATAATGGTGATCGTGGAGAAGATCGCGGAGAACATCACAGTTAACACCAGCGCGCCCGAATAGAACTTCGCCAGATCGTTCGAACCGTAGCCGATGAACAGCCAGAACACCAGCGGCGACGCCACTACCCCCATCACGCGGCTCTTCTGCCGCCAGAAGCGCACCAGCTCGCGCTGCCATAATGTGGCGGCCGACAGTAAAAAGCTATTCAATGCCCGCTCCCGTCTCTCTCACGAATACGTCCTCGAGACTCGGCTTGTGCAAACCCACCGATTCGATGGCGCCCGGAAACGCCTCCACCACGTCCGCGATAAACCGATGGCCGTTTTCTATTTCCACTCTCACCCGCCCATCTAGGGGCGCCGCGCGGACCCCGAAGCGTCGCTCGATTTCCTCCGCCAGAGGCTGCGCATCGGTGGTTTCAAGGACCACCACGTCGCCGCCAATGCGCGCGCGCAGGTCGCTCGGGCTGCCAAGGGCGACAATGCGCCCCTGATGCAACAAAATCAGACGGTCGCAGCGATCGGCCTCTTCCAAGATATGGGTGGTCAGCAGGACGGTGACGCCATCTCCATCGCGAAGCTCCTGGACGTGCCGCGAGAGCTCGGATCGCGCGGCGGGATCGAGACCGCTCGACGCTTCATCCATCAACAGCACCTGCGGCCGGTGGAGCAGCGCCTTGGCGATTTCCACGCGGCGGCGCAATCCGCCGGAAAGCGTCTCGACCAGATCTTTGCGGCGATCCTTCAGACCCAAGCGCGCCATAGCGGATTGCATGCGTTCACGCAGCAGCGCTCCGCTTAACCCGTGTAAGTGGCCCTGGGCGCGCAAATTTTCCTCCACCGTCAGCGCTTTATCGAGACTCTGGGTTTGAAAGACCACGCCCACTTTTCGGCGTACCGCGGCGCCGTCGCGAATGACATCGTGTCCGGCGATAACGGCGCTGCCTTCCGTAGGCGCCATCATGGTGGCCAGTATGCGGAACAGCGTCGACTTACCGCCGCCATTCGGACCGAGAAGCCCGAATATCTCGCCTTGCTTTACCTCGAAGCAAACTTTCGCCAGCGCGACCCGGTCCCCGTAGCGATGCGTCAGATTGCAAACTTCAATCACAGACCGGGCCTATCGAGGAGCATCAGGCCATAGATGAGCGGCAGGTAGAGCACTGAAGCCATTAGTACATTGCGGGCGCGCGACGCGCTCCGATCGAGGGCCACGCGCACGCCCGAATAAAGGAACCACATTCCCAGCCCAAACGCGCCCGCCAGGTAGATATCGCCGGACATTCCAAACGCCACCGGCAACAGGCTCACCGGGACCAGCGCGATTCCGTAGAGCACCATCTGCCGGGCGGTCGACCGGCCATCCGGCTCCACCACCGGCAGCATCAGTATGCCCGCGCGCGCGTAGTCTTCCTTGTACATCCACGCGATCGCATAAAAATGCGGGAATTGCCATAGGAACAGGATGGCCGCCAGTGTCCAGGCTTCGCGCGTCAAGCCTCCCGCGGCCGCAGCGTAGCCGATCAGCGGGGGCATGGCGCCCGGAATGGCGCCAACGGTAGTGGACCACCACGTCCGCTGCTTTAATGGCGTGTAGAGGAAGAGATACATCGCCAGCGTAACGGCGCCGATCAATCCCGAAAGCAAATTGACGCCCAGCCACAATTCCACGAAACCTAGGATGGATAGCGCCATTCCAAACGTCAGCGCGTTGCCTGGGCTCATGCGTCCCAGGGGCAGGGGACGCCCGGCGGTGCGCCGCATTTTGCGGTCGGCGTCCCGTTCAAACCACTGATTGAGCGCCGCGGTGCCGGAGGCGATCAGCGCGGTTCCCAAAATAGTGTTCAGCAAAGAGAGCAGATGGACATGGCCCAGAAACTCGCGCCAGCTGGAAGCGTTGGGCAATCCGAAAAAATAGCCGATGCCGGCGCTCATCATGATGAGCCATGTCACCCGCGGTTTGGTCAAGGCCAGATAGTGGCGCATTAGGCGATCGCCACTCCACCGCGCGCCAGTTCGGCGTCTTCCGGCCGGATCTGCCGGTAAACCAGCGCCGCCAGCGCCACCGAGGCCCCGAACGCGAGAACGCCCATAACGGCGTGCGCCACCGTAAGCCACTCCAGCGTTCCCGCCGCCAGCAGGTTCATGTATGCGCCCGCGCCGAGCAGGACTTGTGAAAACGTGAGCGAAAGCAGCCATAGCGCGGCGCGGCGCACGGCGGCTGTCTGCATGTTGCGCAGAAACGCCTGCACGCCGGCCCAAAGCACCAGCGCCACCGCCACGCACGCTCCCGCGATATGCGCTTGAAAGCCCACTAGGCCGTGGCTGAAAGCAACGCCGACCGCACCTTGCGCCAGCAGAGCAATCGAGGCGAACAGGGGCGCGGGACCGTGTTCCGCCAATCCATATCGCACACGGACTGCCAAGGACAATCTCCGCGGCGGGGAAATGTTCATAAGCCGAACTTCTATTGTAAACGGAAATGGCCGAGTGGCCAGCCGCCGGATTTCGACGCGCTGAACGGCGCCGGGCCGTGGGGTCGAGATACTGCGCCCGGCCAGGCAACTGACGGCTTTTGTGGGCCCTGTAGGATTTGAACCTACAGCCAACGGATTATGAGTCCGCTGCTCTAACCATTGAGCTAAGGGCCCGTGACAACAGAGCATGTTCCCGGCGTCAGCTTCATTATAGTGAAAGCGTTGCCGCGGGATGGGCGTGATCCGGCAGCAGCCGTCGGGCCAAGCCGGGAGCGTTATGCCGGAGCCGATCAACTCGGCCTCGGTCCCCTCAGGGGAATACCGGAAGTACCCTCGTTTGCCCCGGGTTGACAGGTTGACTTAGTACTATTGGGACTCTACAATCAGATAAAGCTAACGGGATGTTTATGGCCGAAGAAGATATTTCCAATAACGGACCCGCGATCGAATCCGAATCGACCATAACGCCTAAGATCCGGATTGTGGTTGCCGACGACCATCCGATTTTCCGCGACGGTCTTTGCAAGTTGCTGGCCCTTGAGGACGATTTCGAGGTGGTTGCCCAGGCATCCAATGGCCAGCAGGTAATCGATGTATTGAATCAATACGAGCCGGATATCCTTTTGCTGGATCTAAAAATGCCCGGGATCGATGGATTGGGAACCCTGCAGCGCCTGCAGGCCGTCAAGAACAAGACCAGGGTCATCGTCTTAACGGCATCCGACGATAAAAATGAGTTTGTGCAAGCGATGAAATTGGGCACCTCCGGAATCGTCCTGAAACAAACGGCGACTGAAATGCTAATCAAAAGCATCCGAAAAGTACACGCGGGCGAAATCTGGCTGGACTCGCACACCACCGCCGCCGTTATCCGTCAGTTTGTCGCCAACGATGAGTCGGCGCCCGCGCCGCAACCCGGGAATTTGGGATCGGTTCGCGAGCGCGAACGGTCTCCCCTGAGCCAGCGGGAACGCGAGATTGTCGCATTGGTCGCGCAAGGTTTCAAGAACAAGGAAATGGCCGAAAAGATGTTCATCAGCGAGCAAACGGTCAAGAACCACTTGCACAACATTTTCGATAAGCTCGGCGTTTCAGACCGCCTGGAACTCGCACTCTACGCCATCCATAACAACCTGCATATGGGAAGATAGCCTGGTCCAGCCACGGCAAACGATCTCTCTTTAGAATTCGATCCGCGCACTCACGTTGACGCTGCGGGTTCCGCTGGCGCTGGTGATCAGGCCAAAGCTGGTGCTGTCGATGTTTAGGCTCGGCGTGCCCCAGATCGGATGGTTGAGCATGTTGATCGCATCGGCGCGCAGCTTCAGAGTCAGGCCGCGCTCCTTATTGATGAGAATCGATTTGGAGGCCTGCGCATTCAACGTGAATGTCCCCAGCCCCCGATAGGCGGTCGGACTCAATCCTCCCAACGTTCCCAGCGCGGGATTCTGTAATACGATCTGGCCGGCCGCATTTTGAACCGCGAACAGCGGGCTCTGGCTTTGCAGGTTCGCAGGCATGTTCTTGATCGATGGATCGGGAACCTGGGTCAGGTTGTTAAAGTACATCACATTGTTCCCGGCGATATGGACGCTGCCCGAGGGCATCGGCCCATTCAACACGTCGGTCGCGGCGCCGAAATTGTTAAAAGTATCGCCCGCGCCGCTGCCCCCGCTGCTGGCCGTGGCGCCGCTATTCGTGAATGTCGTGGGCGAGCCGGAGAACTTATTGAAGATGACGGCCGTCTGCCATCTCTCGACGATCCGTGCCATAACGCCGTGAGTAGAACCCAGGAATTTCTTGCCGGGCCCGAGCGGTACGTCCAAAATGCCGCTGGTGGTGATGACATTCGTGCGGTCGAAACTCAGGAGGCGCTTATCCAGGTGGTGGTTGCGATCGGTTAGAAAGTTTGCAATCTCCTGTTGTGAGGTGCCATCGTAGTCGCCCAGCGCTTTACTGCGAACATAATTGGCCTGTAACTGAAAGCCCCCCGCGAATCTCTTGTTCAGCTCCACTTGGCCGGAGTTATAAGTGGAATTGCTATCGTTGGTGATGTAGTATGCGGAGCCGAACTGAGGGTTAGCCACAATCAGGTTGGGCGGCAGCCCGCCATTCTTGATCAGGCCCCCGCGGATACCCGTCACGAATGTATTGTAAGCGATGAAATTCGCAAAACCGCCTACATTGTTGTTGATGAGATAGGTATTCAGAGTACTGTTGCCGCGAACGGCCTGAGAGCCGGTAATATTTACGCCATCTACCACGCCTACGCCGCTGATATTCAATCCCTTGAAAATCTGATTGAATAACGGCGCGTTTCCGCCGGCATCGGTGATCTCAAACGCGTTCAGAATGCCGCTTTCAAAGATATTGTTTTCATTGATACTCGAGCCCCGGTACATCCTGTCTCCTTTGCTCGCGACATAGCGGACGTCGAGTGTCAGCCCTCGAGAGAGTTGCCGTCCCAATGACGCGTTCCAATTCTGGACATAGGGCGTCTTCAGGCCGCTGTTGGCCGCCAGCAGAGTCTGAGTGGATGCGTTGGTATCGTTGATCGGAACGGTGGCGAAAGGCGCACTGGTAGGAGCGAGAGGCAGCGTCGAATTGACCAGATTCTGATATCCAGGGGGAGCATACGAGACCGAGTTGAGATATCCGGGCACGCTATAGCCATAGAGTTGATCCACCAGCACCAGCGTGTTGCGCTCGTATGCGAGGCCGTATCCCGCGCGAAATACAGTCTTATCCTTGCCGAACCAGGGCAGCGACCATGCCAGGGCGGCGGTAGGCGCGAAATTGCGGTTGTTGTTCTGCCACGGATTGACGCCTGGATTGGGCGAGTTCTTGCCGATGTACTCCAGTTGCGTTAGGTTGTTGATGTTATACACGCCCGGATTGAACAGCGCTCCCAAAGTAGTTCCCGATATGCCGAAAATATTCTGCGATCCGCCTACGATGCCGGCCAGGTTGCCGTTGGCCGCGTAAGGCGTTCCATAGTAATCCCATCGCACGCCGAAACTTAGAGTCAGGTTACTCCGCGCTTTGAAATCGTCCTGAAAAAAAGTACCCCACTCCCGCTCTTTCCAGGTGTGCTGGGCATTTTGGCCGGGCAGGTATACCGGATGCGCGCCGGCCGTCGCGTAAAAATATTGAGTTTCGCTCGCCACCGAGCCGGCCAGAAGACCGAGCAGGTTTCCTGCGTTTGTGCCATTGGCGCCAATGCCTGAGATCGTGTTGATGTTTTGTGTGCCCGTGCTGGCCGCGACGCCCAGAGTCACGCGCGGGACAGCGTCGAACGAGACAAACGAATTGGACGAGGTATAGCGCCGGTCCAGCCCCGACTTGAAGGTATGGCGTCCGTGCAGCCAGGTGATCCGGTCGCGCGCCTCATAGACGGGAGACTCGCGGCCTTGCGGATCTTCCGCCGTACTAGTGGCGAGAGGACTGGTGACAGTGCTGCCAACTGAAGGGAAGGCCAGAATGTAGGGCACACTGTCCAGGCTTGGAAGAATGCCTTGCTGCCCCAGCGAGCTGGCGGTCCACGGAGCCAGGAAGTACACGCCGTTGCGCGTGATGCCGATTCGCGCTTCATTCACGATGTTGCTCTTGATAGTCGAGATCAGGGCAACCGAAGCGGTCTCGCCTGTATCCTTGTAATCGCCGGGAGGAGATGTCGGCAGCGGCTGCGAATCGAACCCGTTCGGGTAATTTTCCATGTCGCGCGGAATAGCTGCCCGTCAGCCGTTCTCTCTCGCTGAAGTTATGATCCACGCGGATGGTGAAGGAATAGATGTCGTCGGTGGAGGGCACAATGAAGTTATAACCGGCGGTGTTGAGACCGTCTCCAGTGTTGAACGTGTTGGGCAGCGGGAGCAGCGCCAGATTCTTTGCGACAATGCCGGTCGTATCCGGTCCCAGCCGATTCGGGTCCAGACCAAAGAGACTGACCGATTGCAGCGGACCGGTCGCGCCCGCCGGCGTAATCGGGTTGCCGTTAAGATCCACCACCGGCTTGGCCGCGAGAGCATTGGCATTGGTAACCCCGGGAAGAAACGGAAGATGCCCTGGCGCGCGGGAGCCGTCAGGACCGTAGCGGTGGATGTGCTCTGGAAGTGTTGAATGTTGCCTTCAAAAAGGCCGAAGAAGAACGTCTTGTTCTTCTTTATGGGTCCGCCCAATCGGCCGCCGATTTGATTTTCCACTTCAACTCCGCGAGGAACTCCGTTGCGGTTGTTGGACCATGAGTTCGCGTTCAGGTCCGTATTGTGCGCGTAATCGTAAACGCTGCCGTGGTATTGATTGGTTCCCGAGCGCGACACAAGCTGCACCTGGCCCGAGCCGCGGCCGTATTCGGCGTCCGCCGGCGAAGTTACAACCTTTACCTCTTCCACGCGATCGATACTGGTATTGATCTGCGTAGTGCCGATCGACTCCGTGATGAAGTTGTCCTGAATGTTGGAGCCATCGAGCGTGATATTGAGCATGTCGTTGCGCGCGCCGTTAAAATTTGTGCCGACCACGCCCGGCTGCGTCGCGACAAAATCCATGGCGTTGCGGCTGTTGACGGGAAGATCCTGGATTCGTTGGGAATTCAGCACGCCGCCTTGGGAAGCCGTTAGATATTGGACGCCTTCGGCGCTGGCCGTGACCTGCACCGATTCCGAAGTAGAGCCGACTTCGAGCTTGATATTCTGCTCCACGTGATCGCCGGTGCGCAACGTCATCGCATTGAGGACAGATTTCTTGAAACCTTGCTTGTCGGCGCTCAACGTATATGTTCCGGGCTGAAGAGTGGGAAATTCATAAACGCCGGCGGAGTTGGATTTCACCGTGATCGAGACGCCGGTATCGGTATTAAGGGCCGTGACCGCGGTTTCGGGCATGACGGCGCCTGTGGGATCGAGAACCGTGCCCGTGACCACCGCGTCGGTGCCCTGAGCGAAAGCCAGCAACGCAAACAGAAACACTCCAAGCAGCAACTTCATTTTGATAGCTCCTTACGAAAATCGACTGTGGGCCCGAACGACGCTGGCGCCGTGGAGTGAAATCGAGACAAGTGTTACGGAAAACGCAAACCGGCTCCAAACGCGAGGTTTCGCTAATCATATTGCGGAATCGGGGGCGTGTCAAGCGCTTTTTGGCTTTTGTCAAGGCAAAGTAGAAATGTCCCCTCGCTGGCAAAATAGAAATGTCCCCTTTTGCCCGGACGCTCGCGGAGTGCGTGTTATGTCTCGCGCCTGCCGGTGAAGCGGAGACGGGCAATGCTGGCGAGCAACCCGATCGAGGAATAGCCGGCCGGAACTCATCTGCGGACGATGAGAAAGAGCGTGATCCTCCCGGCGCGTTCTTTGACCTGGGCCCGGGGCCGACCAGCGGGAGGCGGTCCGGTCCCGACCCAGGGTTTTGGTTTGGTTTTGGTTTTGATTGAAACCCCATCGGACCAGATAGATTCCGCCATGCCTTAAAAAACGCATACTGAGGCGCCCCGGTATGTACTTGAAGCTGCGGGAATCGAGTGGTGTCGAAGGGATCGTCGCAAATGCTCCTAGAGCGAGAGAAATCCCCGGCTTACCGGCCGGTCGTGCGGAGCATTTCCCGGTACAGGGCGAACTTTGCCTTCGCGCCACTCCCCCAGGATAGCACGCGGATCATTCCGCTGCCTCTTCGCGGCCGACTGACCCGAACTCTTGCGCCGCCTGCCACATCTTCGGCCCTTTCTTCAGATCGAAATTCTTGTTCCATTCACTCCCTCGCTCGGCCTCGCGCGTGCCGTTGCGCCGGTTTTGCCGGCGACGCTCGGCTTCGGCCTTCTCGGCTGCGGACGCACTCCTTCACCGGCAAATACCGCTCGCCGATGCCGCACTGCCAGCGTTCCGTCCAGCCGCTGCTCCACTCGCACCTTGGCCCCGCGCAATCCCGTCGTCACCGCGGCTTGGCGCTCGATCTGATACAACTTCCCATCCCAGCGCAACGTGTAGTCGGGCCGCACCTGGCGTGTCTCCACGTGGCTCAGCGAAGCTGCCAAATTGTGGATCTTTTCCAGCGGCCGATGCGCATCGTCGGCATTGGCCGCTTCCACCGTCAACTCCCGCTCCCACCACACCAGGTAGTCATTCAGCAGATATTCGTTGGCCTGCTCGATCGTCTTCACGCCAGCCACCCGCATGCCTTTCACCAGCCGGTCTTGCGCCGTTCCGAAATTTCTTTCCACTCGCCCTTTCGCCTGTGGGGAATGGGCCGCTATCCACGTGATTCCCAGTTCCCGCAGCGCGCGCCCGATCTGCGTCGGCGGCATCTCCACCGGGTCTTTTTCCACTCCCGGCTCATCCCGCTTCCGCTTCTCCGTTGTTCGGAACAAGCTTGCCTTATCCGTGTAAAACGCCACGCGGCCGGCCGAACTTCTCCAGATAGCCCCACAGCAGCTTCATATTCTCTTCGGTCGAATCGTGCCGCACGAAACGCGCAAACAACCGGCTCGTCGCATCGTCGATCATCGCGATCAGGTACAGCCTCTCGCCGCGCCCTTCCAGCCAGTCGTGCTCGCTGGTGTCCCACTGCACCAGCTCTCCCAATCGGCTCCGCCGCGGCCGCCACATGTGAACTTGCTTCACCTTCTGCTTTCTTCCCCGCCACAGCTTGGCCCGCATCATCCACTGCCGCACGGTCTCCCTGCTCGCCTCGATGCCGTGTTTCTTCCCCAAATACTCCGCCGCCAGTGTCGGTCCGAACCCTTTATACACCGGCGCTGATAAAATCTTCACCGCCTCTCGCTCGATCTTCTCCTCGATCTTTCGGTTCGACGGCTTGCCCCCGCAGCCCATGCACCACGGCTTTGTCGCCGTGCTTCTTCAACGCGTCTATCAGCCGCTTCACCTGCCGTACGCTCAGCCCCAGTTCCTCAGCAGCCTCGCGTTGCGTGATCAGTTTCTTCTTGGCCTTCTTCAGCGCTACCAGCCGGTCACGTCGGCTTGGGTCATCAGTAGTTGTCCTTCCTGCATCCTCACAGCGTGAGGATGTCAAGGGGACATTTCTACTTTGCCCAAAGGGGACATTCTCACTTTGCTGCCACAGCGCTTTTTGGCTTTTTGTCAACGCAAAGTAGAAATGTCCCCTCTCTGGCAAAGTAGAAATGTCCCCTTTTGCCGGGCGCTCGCGAGAGTGCGTGTTATTCTGCGCGTGCCGGTGAAGCGGAGACGGGCTCTGCTGGCGAGCAACCCGATCAAGGAATAGCCGGCCGGAACTCATCGCGGACGATGAGAAGGAGCGTGGTCCTCCCGGCGCGTTCTTTACCTGGGCTCGGGGCCGACCGGCGGGAGGCGGTCGGTCCCGACCCAGGGTTTGGTTTTGGTTTGGACTAACCCCATCGGACCGATAGATTCCGCCATGCCTTAGAAAACGCATACTGAGGCGCCTCGGTATGTCTTGATGCGGCCGGAAGCGAGTGGTGGCGAAGGGATCGTCGCAAATGCTCCATAGCGATTGAAATCCCCAGCTTACCGGCCGGTCGTGCGGAGATTTCCCTGTACAGGGCGAACTTTGCCTTCGCGCCACTCCCTCAGGATGGTGTGATTTTCAGCTGCCTCTCCGGCCGCTAGCCCGAGCCTTGCGCCGCTTGCCAGATTTTCGGCGCTTTCTTCAGATCGAAATTCTTGTTCCAGTCGCTGCCTCGCTCGGCCTCGGCGCGATGCCGCTGCGCCGGTCTTGCGCCGGCGCGCGCTCGGCTTCCGGCTTTTCCGCCAGCGCGCACTCGTTCACCGGCAAATAGCGTCTCGCCGATAGCGCACCGCCACGATGCCATCCAGCCGCCTCTCCACCCGCACGTTGCCCCGCGCAGTCCCGTCGTGATCGCCTGGCGCTCGATCTGATACAGCTTGCCATCCCAGCGGAACGTGTAGTCGTGCCGCACCTGCCGCGTCTCCACATGGCTCAGCGAAGCCGCCAAATTGTGGCTCTTGTCCAGCGGCCGATGCGCATCGTCGGCATTGGCCGCCTCCACGGTCAACTTCCGTTCCCACCACGCCAGATAATGCTTGGTCAGATATTCGTTGGCCTGCTCGATCGTCTTCACGCCCGCCACCCGCATCCCTTTCACCAGCCGGTCCTGTGCGGTTCCGAAATTTCTCTCCACGCGCCCTTTGGCTTGCGGAGAATGCGCCGCAATCCAGGTGATTCCCAGCTCCCGCAGCGCGCGCCCGATCTGCGTCGGCGGCATCTCCACCGCGTCCTTCTCCACGCCCGGCTCATCCGCGCTTGCGCTTCTCCGCCGTCTGAAACAGGCTCGCTTTATCGGTGTAGAACGCTACCGGCCGGCCGTACTTCTCCAGATAACCCCACAGCAGCCGCATGTTCTCCTCGGTCGAATCGTGCCGCACGAAGCGCGCGAACAATCGGCTCGTGGCATCGTCGATCATCGCGATCAGGTACAGCTTCTCGCCACGCCCTTCCAGCCAGTCGTGCTCGCTGGTGTCCCACTGCACCAGCTCGCCCAACCGGCTCCGCCGCGGCCGCCACGTGCACCTGCTCGACCTTCTGCTTTCTTGCCCCGCCACAGCTTGGCTCGCATCATCCACTGCCGCACGGTCTCCTTGCTCGCCTCGATCCCGTGTTTCTTCCCCAGTACTCCGCCGCCAGCGTCGGCCCGAAACCTCGATACACCGGCGCCGACAAAATCTTCACCGCCTTCTCGCTCGATCTTCTCCTCGATCTCGCCGGTTCGATGGCTTCGCCTCGCAGCCCGTGCACCACGGCTTTGTCGCCGCGCTCCTTCAGCGCCGTACATCAGCCGCCGTACCTGCCGCACGCTCATCCCCAACTCCTCGGCGGCCTCGTGCTGCGTAATCAATTTCTTCTTGGCTTTCTTGAGCGTCACCAGCCGGTCTCGATCCGCTTGGGTCATCAGTAGTTGTCCTTCCTGCATCCCCAGCTTGGGGCTGTCAAGAGGACATTTCTACTTTGCTCAAATAGGACATTATCACTTTGCTGCCACAGCGCTTTTTGGCTTTTTGGCTTTTGTCTTTTAGCGCAATCGTCTTTGAGGCAGGGCTGCCCGCGCGTGCGGAACCACGACGCGGGTTAGCTTCGAATGCGGAATGACTTCATCCAATCCAAAACTTCGGTGAGTCCAGTCCCCGTCTTCACCGAAAGTTCAAAGACCGGCATCCCGGGCCGTACCGAATCGATATTCCGATGCGCGGCTGCGGCATCGAACTCCACGAACGGCGCGAGATCCATCTTGGTAATGACGGCCGCATCGGCGGTATGAAATATCGACGGATACTTTAGCGGCTTGTCCTCGCCTTCCGTCACCGAGAGTAATACCAGGCGCGCGTTCTCGCCCAAGTCGTAACTCGACGGACATACCAGATTTCCGACGTTCTCTATAAACAGAAAATCCAGCTCCGCCAGATCCCATCCAGCCGCTCGAGCGCGCGGCTCGCCATGTCGGCATCCAGATGGCAGATCGTGCCCGTGCATATCTGCTTCACCGGAGCCCGGCTGCGCGCCAGGCGCATCGCATCGTTATCGGTCGCAAGATCGCCCACCAGCGCCGCTACCCCAAAGTCCGCTCGCAGAAGCGACAAGACACGCTCCAGAAAAGCCGTCTTACCGGAGCCGGGGCTGGACACTAAGCTAATGACGCACACGCCCGCCGCGCGATAGCGCTCGCGCAGAACTCGCGCCGCCGCGTCATTCTTACTTAGAACTTTCTGGCGAACCTCCATCATGCGCGGCTGACGTCATGTCTGTAGCTCCAGAGCGGCGAGTTCCAGCTCCGCCCCATGCACCACGCGGCACGCCGAAGTTCCGCATTGGGCGCAATGCAGGCGTTGTCCCGAAACGGGATCGCCTTCGCCGCAGGTCTGGCAATAGACGCGGATCGGAACCTCCTCCACGATCAGAATCGACCCTTCGAGCGGCGTTCCTTCGCATGCCAGTTCATATGAGAATTGCAGCGCCTCTCTAACCACGCCCGCGAGCGGGCCCAGCTTGATGTGGACGGCGCACACGCGTCCGCCGCCTTGCCGCTCAACCTCTTCCTCGGCGCCTTCGACGATGCTCAACGCGATGGAAAGCTCATGCACGCGATTCACTTACATCGTGCTGATGCGAATGTATCGCTTAATGTCGGGCAGCGAAGTAGCCACCGCCATACACGACCAGAGCCACCGCCAGTCCACTCAAAACGTTTTTCCAGCTCATCGTGATACCTCCTGTACTTCCTTCGCGATCAACGATTCCACCATAGCCGCGGCGCTTTCGATGCCTCGCGGCACCGGCGGCGTGAGTCCCATGCGCCCTTGCTCGCCGCCCAGGTCCGCGGGCTCGCAGCCAATCAGCAAAATGCGCCCCAGCCGGCCGCCCATGGCTTTCGCGGCGCGCAACACCTGCACCGGGTCCATGAGGTGCGCGTCCATGGTTGCAGCGGCGCTATCGAGGCTCTCTAAATCCGGTTCGATCGTATAGAGCGTGCCCGGCTCGCCGCCGCGCCAGACCGCATCTACCAGGATCGTCAGACTCCGGCGCGTCCATCAAAGCATAGATCAGATCGAGACCGCGGATGCCGAAGTCGACCACGCGAACATCGGGAGCGAATTCCGTCTGCGCGAGCACCTTCGCGACCTCGCAGCCGAACGCATCATCGCCCTGAAAGATGTTACCGATGCACGCGACCAGAATGCTCACGAGCCTCCACTCACGCCAGTTCCACTTCTTCGACGCCGAAAGAAAAACCGATGACCGATCTGGCGCGCGATGCCGAAATCGCGGCCCGGGTCGTCTTCCAACAGTTACCGCGAGGTGAACCTTATCTTCGAAATCGCGCTCCACCGATTCGACGATCGCAATCTTTCCGTCGAGCGCGATATCGAAAATGTCGGCTTTCTTGCGCGGATGCAGGCGCACCCGGTCGCCTTCGCGAAACTCCAGCTTGGACGCTTTGCGCAAACCGCGAATCGCCCCGTGCATTTTCGCGAACTGCCTCCGGCGGCAGCGCTTCGGTGCGCTCCAGAATTGCGCCGCGCGCGGTCGCCGCCCGCGCGAACTTCCTGCTTTCTCTTCATCGCTCAATGTGAGTACGCGTAGAGTGAGCATCTCGTCGATCTCCGTGCCGTCGAAGAAATCGCCGGCGCTCTCCGGCGCGATCTGCGGATAATCGTAAAGAATGATGGGCGAGGAAAGCATCAGGCTGCGCTCGCCCTCGCGGCCCGCAAGCACCGGCCATGTGGCGATGTTGTGGCAAGCCGCGGCCGCCGCGCGATATTCCTCCGGCGGATCCAGCAGAGACACAAAATTCCCCTGGCTGACCGCAAGCAGCGTGTGAGTCGATAACATCGAACAGTCCTCACCACGCGTCTCACTCAAATTCACTATCCGCACAGTTACTCTGTGGGGCAGGTTGTCAACCTGCCGCCGATTGTTAATCGGCGTCGAGGCGCCGATAGAACTCTCTGGCCCAGCCGTCTCAATCTCTAACACTCCCTCAATAGGCGAAAAACAAAATGCACCGCCGCTCCGCCGGCCCACCCAGCCGTATTCCCGAAAACACCATCTCACGCTCTACTTCGCCCTGCAGAAATCGAACCTTACCCTCGATAACTGTGTCTCCACTACCCTCCACCAGACACTCGGTCTGCATCATAGTGCGTTCGCAGCCGCCCGGCGGACCAATAGTCCCAAAATGCCAACGCTGCCGATTCTTTACTGAAGACTTACGATACGGATACAGCAGAAATCCTTCGTATAACACCGCCTTGGCGATCTTCTCCAGAGGCTCGAAATTCACGAAGCAGCCTCTTTTTCCAGGGGCAACAGACTTTCGATGGCCTCTTCCCACGTCGCCATGCCATGATGCCGCTTGTACGCGTAGAGGCGTTCAAACGCATCGCGGCGCAACCGGAGCCATGCGCTGTTGGGATAGTAATGATTCATCATTTCGCGCCAGACCTTCGCGGGGAGGCGATATCTGGTTTCCCGATCCCAGCCGATCCGATCGATCTGCAAGTTATTATCAGCCGCCGGTGTAAAACACCGTGCCGCTGAATTGAAAGCACAGCGGAAGTTCGCCATCCTCGATAGCATGGAAATACTTCGTCGCCCCTATATTGAAATCGAATGTACAGGGCACAGTCAGCTCATAGTCGGTTGCGCCGCAAAACGACGGCACTGTGACCGATGCATGAGTCCAGAGTAGCGGCCGTAAAGTCTGGCTCCAGCGGTCGGCATCGCCAAACAGATCGCGAACGCTTTCGCGTTCGGCGGCGTTGTAATGCCGCCGCGACGGCTCAATCATGATCTGGCACTGAAGAGCGATACTCTGAATCTCCCGCCGCTCATCGGGAGCGGCCACGCGCAGTCCGAAACCGATCGTGGGCGCGGCCGCGAACGGTACGGCCTCCGCGCTCTCCACCGTAAAATTCAGTCCAGGCATGCGGTTCCTTTCCGGCGCAGCTCGTCAAAAAAACGGCTGATCTCGCCCCAAACCTTCGCGCCGCCCAGCCAGGCCGCGCCAATGTAACCGGATCAATCCCACCAGCCGGTAGCATTCGTCGATGGGAACCAGCAAGTATTCGCGGGCGGCCCCCACCCGATTCACCAGCAGCGCTTCCACATCCGGTTGCAGATCGCGCAATTCCGGATTAGCCGCGGTGAGCTCCGTCCACGCGTCCAGACGAAGCAAAGATTCCGCCGCTCCCGCCGGACCCGGATAGAGGGCAATGACTCTCTTCGCCGGAGTACTGTAAGAAAAGAACGCCAGTGAGATAGGTATCGCCAGATCGTCCCATTGCGCATCGCTCATCGCGAAGTTGGTGAGCGCGCGCACGCGCCGTGGAATCGGCCTGTACACGGCGGCATAAAGCGGCGCGCAACGGTCGCAAACGCACCGGATCCTACGTGCCGCCGGTTCGAAGTTATGCGCGTGTTCCGCCGTCAACGCCGTGCCGCAGGTATCGCAACGCTCTTCAGTCTCGCGCGGTCGCACAAACTTGCGAAGCGCGGCCACCGAAGGCTGGGTCATATCAGGCAGTCCTCGGCAGCGCCTCTGCCAGTGACTTTAGCGGAACGAAATCGCTGGACGGGCCGGTCGCGGCTTCTTCAATAGCGATCCCCGCCGCGTCGGGCGCCGCTTCTGCGATAGCGGCCTCTACGGCATCTCTGAATCCGCAACCCGCGCCAGTCAGGCGCACCCGTACCACACCTTCGAACACGCCTATTACTTCGGCAGCGCCGTGCGGCTTCATCTTCGCGATGGCGCGTTGCACGCGTGTCTCTAAATCGTCGGGATGTAAGCCATGCAGCACTAATAGGCTTGCCACCAGGTTGTCTCCGGCGAAACGCCGAATGGCGGCCTTGCCGGATTCGCCGGATTCAAAAACAATCTCCATCATGCGCTCCAGGCCGGCGCCATGAAGCTCCAGAATCGCTTCCATCAGCGAGCGCGCAGTCTCGCGGCTTTCGACATCCGCAATCGCCTCCATTCGCCGCACCAGACCTTCGATGCGTCGGATGCGTTCCTCGTCCGGTGTGGCCATAAAGGCTAATGCGCCTGCACGCCGAACATCGGCGAGTGACGGACGTCGAGAGTCTTGCCCCTGCCAAGATACATATGAACGCCGCAAGGCAGGCATGGATCGAAGCTGCGCACCGCTCGCATGATATCGATTCCCTTGAACTTCTCCGGTCCGTTCTCCTCGAAGATGGGCGTATTCTGCACGGCATCTTCATACGGCCCGGGCGTCCCGTAAATGTCGCGGGGACTGGCGTTCCACGGCGTGGGCGGATACGGATGATAGTTAGCGATCTTACCGTCGCGGATTACCACGTGATGCGAAAGTACGCCGCGCACGGCTTCGTGGAACCCGCAGCCGATAGCTTCATCGGGCACGGTGAAATCGCGGAATGTCTTTATCTCGCCCTTATGTAAGTCCTCCATTGCCTTCTCGGCGAAATAGAGAGCGGCCGCGGCGGCGTAAGCCTGAAAATAAGTGCGCGCGCGGTCGCGTTCAATCGCGTTGCTCCACTGCGGTATCTTCCATTCGAACTCGACTTCGGGCTTGGTAGCGGTTTTCGGCAAGTAGATCTTGACGCTCCTGCCGGTCGCCTTGATGTAGCCAATATCCACGATCCCCGCCAGGGCCGTTGCCCAGAAGCGAGCGATCGGGCCGCCGCCGGTATCAAGAGCGAGATAATTGCCGGTTCGCTTGTCATACCAGCGCGGCGACATCACCCAGGAGTAGTTCCCGCTGAAATCGCGCTTCTGCGGACGAGGCGTGGTGGTCTGGTTCCAGGGATGATTTCTATCGACGGGATTTCCGAGAGGGTCCGTCTTCACAAACATCTCTTCGCCGCCCCATCCGTCGTAATACGAGCTTCCAAGCAATATCCTGATACCGAGGTTGATATCCACCAAGTTATCGGTTACCAACGCGCCATCCACAACTATGCCAGGAGTTACAAACATGGCCTTGCCCCACTTGTCCATGTTTTTGTAAGTATAGTCGCAGACTTTCGGATTTTGGAACGATCCCCAGCATCCCAGCAGAATCCGGCGTTGGCCCACCTTTTCATATCCCGGCAGCGCCTCATAGAAGAAGTCGAACAGATCGTCGTGAAGAGGCACCACCTTCTTCATGAATTCCACATACTTCATCAGGCGGACCATATAATCCGTGAATAACTGCACCGTCGGCACCGTTCCCACGCCGCCCGGATAGAGCGTGGAAGGATGCACGTGCCGCCCTTCCATCAGGCAGAACATCTCTCTGGTCAAGCGGCTCATCTGGAGGGTTTCGAGATAGAACGATCCGGTAAACGGATTGAGCGCGCGCATGATATCCGCTATCGTTCTGTAACCATGCAGGTCTGCGTGCGGCGCGGCCGTTGCCTCCGCTTTCGCCAGTACGCCCGGATTTGTCTCCTTCACCATCTGCTCGCAGAAATCGACGCCCACCAGGTTGTCCTGATAAAGGTTGTGATCGAACATGTATTCGGCCGCTTCGCCTAAATTAGTGATCCATTCGGCGATATCCGGCGGGCGGACGTTAAAAGCCATGTTCTGGGCGTAACAGGCGCAAGTGGCGTGATTGTCGCCGCAAATGCCGCAGATGCGGCTGGTGATGAAGTGCGCATCGCGAGGATCCTTTCCCTTCATGAAGACGCTATAGCCGCGGAAAATCGAAGACGTGCTGTGACACTCGGCGACTTGTCGATTGGCGAAGTCTATTTTGGTATAGATACCAAGACTGCCGACGATCCTAGTAATCGGATCCCAATTCATCTCCACCAGGCGGCGTCTGCGAACTATCCTTCCGAACTGCGGGTTGTGTGATCGTTGCCATCGATTCAGCTCCTGTCTGCGCGTTTAGTGGCTATAGGTACGCGGCCTGTACCCCGTAGTCAGCCGGGAACCGGTGTGCCGCCACTTGGGTTCTTTATTGACCGTATGATTGGTAATGCTCCGCAGCGACCGGATCGGCCCGCCATAAAGACTAATCGCGGAGGCTGAAAGCCTCGATCCCGGCGGTTCATCCATAAAGGGCATGAACTTATCGGGGAATCCCGGCATCGTGCATCCGATACAGATACCGCCGACGTTCGGGCATCCGCCAATTCCGGCCATCCAACCGCGCTTGGGCACGTTGCAGTTGACTACCGGGCCCCAACACCCGACCTTCACCAGGCACTTAGGAGAATTGTAATCGTCCGCGAAGTCGGCCTGCTCATAATATCCGGCGCGGTCGCATCCGTCGTGAACGGTGGCTCCGAATAACCACTTAGGGCGTAGCTTATCGTCGAGTGGAATCATCGGCGCCCGCCCTGCAAGCTGATAGAGAAGGTAGAGCAACGTCTCCATGAAGTTATCCGGCTGCACGGGGCATCCTGGGACATTGACAATTGGCAAGCCGGCCTTTGACTTCCATTTCCATCCAAGATAGTCGGCCAGACCCATGCAGCCCGTCGGATTGCCTTCCATCGCGTGGATGCCGCCATAGGTTGCGCAGGTTCCCGCGCCGATGATGGCTGTAGCTTTAGGAGCGAGCCGGTCGATCCATTCGCAAGTAGTTATAGGTTGACCGGTATCGGGATCGGTTCCAAGCGCGGCCCAATAACCCTCACTCTTGATCTTTTCGTTGGGGATGGATCCTTCCACCACTAATACGAAGGGTTCGAGTCTGCCCTTCCACGCTTCATACCAAAACTTCATGAAATCGTCGCCGACTTCATAAGCCAGCACCGGGTTATGTAAGTGGACCTTTGGAAGTCCCGGGATGGCTCCCAGGAGAACGTCTTCTACGCTTGGCTGGGACGCGGCTGTGATGGAGATTGTATCGCCATCGCATCCGAGACCGGCCGTAATCCAGAGTACGTGAACTTCTTTCACATCTGGCGGCCGTTGAGTGGATCGGCCGTACGGAGCGACTTCTGCCGGCATGTGCGCCTCACCTCTCCGCTTCAGATTCTCTGCTTCGTAAACCGTGAGTCAACAAGTGCGGGTATGTAAAAGCAGCACAGCGGATGCCTTCAACATATGCGCGGCAGCTGTTCCGAAAACGGCAGATCGAGAATTCTCGATCCGCCAATCTCGGTTTTGAGAATCGCCATAGCCGGATGCTGCGCCACCACGCGGCCGATCACGACCGCGTCCCGGCCTTCCGGTATACGCCGCATCGCGGTCAGCACCGCTTCGGCGCTCTCTTCGCGCCACCATGGCTACCAGCTTGCCTTCGTTGGCCACAAAGAGCGGATCGAGTCCCAAAGTCTCGCAAGCGCCTTTAACCTCTTCCCGCACGGGAACGCTGTTTGCGCAGATCTCGATGCCAACATTCGATGTCGGCGGCGATTTCGCACAGCGATGTTGCCAAGCCCGCCGCGAGTAGGGTCGCGCAGCACATGCACTTCGCCCGCCTGAGTCATTGCCTGTACCAGCGCAAATAGAGGCGCCGTATCGGACACAATCGCACTTTCAAACTCCAGCCCTTCGCGGCTTGAGAAAACCGCCATGCCGTGATCGCCAATCGAGCCGCTAAGAAGGATCACGTCGCCCGGCTTAGCATTAGATGCCGATATTGACAGTCCTTGTGGCACTAGCCCCACGCCTGAGGTAGTGATGAACAGCTTGTCCGCCGAGCCGCGGTTCACTACCTTCGTATCGCCGGTGACAATCGCTACGCCCGCCGAGCGGCGCCGCGTCCGCCATCGACTGAGTGACTCGCGTCAACTCTTCAATCGAAAACCCTTCCTCCATGATAAATGCCGCCGATAAGTATAGCGGCTTCGCGCCGCTCATCGCCAGGTCGTTTACGGTGCCATTTACCGCCAGCTTGCCGATATCTCCTCCGGGAAAAAACAGCGGCGTAACCACGAAGGAATCGGTGGTGAATGCGATGCGCGCTCCGTCTATCTGCAGCACCGCTTGATCGTCCAGCCTGCGCAAGGTAGGATTATCGAACGCGGGCAGAAACAGATCGTGGATCAGCTGCGAGGTCAGCCGCCCTCCGCTGCCATGGCCCAGAACGATGGTCTTGTGATGTGTGACCGGCAGCGGGCATGAGAGCGCGAACTCTTTGTCCATTAAATAGTGTCTTCCTCTCCTAACAGCACATGCACCATGTCCCAAAGAATGTGCAGCAGAGTCGTGTGGACCTCTTGAATGCGATGAATGCTGAACGATGGGACGGTAAGACAATACTCGGCGGTATCCTTGGTGCGGCCGCCATCCTTGCCCGCAAATCCGATCGTCAGCATCCCCATCTCTCGCGCCACCTGCAGGCCATAGTTGACGTTTGCCGACATGCCGCTGGTGGAGATCCCTAGTGACCGCGTCTCCGGGAGCGCCGAAGAGTTGAAGCTGCTCGGAAAAGGTGTGAGAGAAATCGGAATCGTTACTGATCGCGGTAAGTAAGACAGTATCGTTAGTAAGCGCAAACGCCGGAAACGCTTTGCGCTTCTCGATGATCGGATGCACGAACTCCACCGCCACGTGCATGGCGTCGCAGGAGCTTCCGCCATTGCCCATCACAAACAGCTTGTGCCCGTCGGCGAGCGTCTGCGCCAGCCGCGAGCAGACCTGTTCGATCACGCCCGCGTTGGCGTCGAAGAACTGCTCTTTCATCTCGGCGCTTTCGCGGCATTTTCGCAGCACCGCCTCTTTAAATTGCGCGGACGATAGAGCGGGCGTGGTCAGGAACATCAGACTGCCGCTCCCTCCGGCTGCAGCGCCACTAAGTGGCGGCCGTAGTTATAGTAGGCGGCGCACGCTCCCTCCGCCGAAACCATGGTCGCGCCCAGCGGCGTTTGCGGCGTGCATTGCGCGCCGAAACGCGGGACAATCCATCGGCTTCTTCAGGCCGCGCAGCACTTGCCCGCTGATGCAGATCTCCGGCTCGTGCGTGCGAATATTCTCCACTTCGAATATGCGCTCGGCATCGTGGTCGCGGAATTCGTAATTCAGCCGGTAACCGCTTTTCGCAATGATGCCGATGCCGCGCCAGCTCCGGTCGCATACTCTGAATACCCGCTTGATCATCTTCTGCGCTTCGAGATTACCCTCGCGCGTGACTGCCCGCGCATACTGATTCTCCACTTCGGCGCGTCCCTGTTCGAGCTGCCGCACCGTCATCAGCGTGCCTTCCAGCAGATCGATCGGCTCAAAGCCGGTAATCACGATCGGCACGCGATAGCGCGCTGCGATGGGTTCGTACTCGCGATAACCCATGATCGCGCACACATGCCCCGGACCCAGAAATCCCTGCACGCGATTCATCGGCGACTGCAAAATGCCGGTGATCGAAGGCGGCACCATCACGTGCGAAACCAGAATCGAATAGTTCGCGATACCCTGCGCCTTGGCTTGCCACACCGACATCGCATTTGCGGGCGCGGTGGTTTCAAATCCTATGGCGAAGAAGACCACTTTTTTATCCGGATTCGCGCGCGCGATCTTCAGGCAATCGAGCGGAGAGTAGACCACGCGGACATTCGCCCCTTCGGCCTTCGACTTGAAACAGATCGCCTCGCGAGCCGGGCACGCGCAGCATATCTCCGAAGGAGCAGAAGATCACGTCCGGGCGGCGCGCGATGGCGTGCGCGCGGTCGATCATTTCGAGCGGCGTCACGCATACCGGGCATCCCGGGCCGTGCACCAGTTCGACTTCCTTGCGGCAGCAGGTAATCCAGTCCGTATTTCACGATGGAGTGAGTCTGTCCGCCGCAGACCTCCATCAGCACCCACGGCTTAGTGACGGTCCGCTTGATCTCATCCACGATCTTGGCGGCTATCGTTTGATCGCGATATTCATCCAGGTACTTCATCCGCTGCCTCCCCGGATCGGCTCGCCGTCGTCCAGCTCACGGAGTTGATCCATCTCTTCGAGAAACTTATAAGTGCGCGCGGCCTCCTCTTCGTCCACTTTGCTGATGGCGAAGCCCACGTGGACCATCACGAAATCCCCCAGGCGAGCGTCGGTCACGTATTCCATGCAGGCTTCGCGCGTGATGCCGCCGAAATCGACTTTGCCCATCCGCACGCCGGCATTGTCGTGGAACTCGACTATTTTTCCCGGAATTGCGAGACACATATTTGAACCGAGATAATCATACGCGCGGCCGATTGCGTGACGCAAATTTGTACGCATTACCACGCAATTTGATTCGGCGCCGGACCCTCGACCTTGAGGGAGCGGTTTACGATTGATTTCAGTACAGGAAGATCTTCATCTAAGCCCTGCAGCCCTTCTCAGCGCGGCCCCAATTGTCACTAGCGGCAGCAGCAGACACAACGGCGAATCCAGCAGCGGCAGGGCGCCATAGCTGGCATACCACGCCGCCACGCGTTGATTTTTGGCGTCGATCACAAGCACGACGCCGCCCACTTCCGCCGATGCCAGCAGGCATCGTTTGCCCGCAGCCAGCAAAAGTTGGCCGCCAAGTCCCTGTCCCTGCGCTTTGCGATCCACAGCCAGACGCGCCAGCCTGAATCCAGGCACATCGTGGCGAGCCAGCCCTCGTTTTATGATCGCGGGCGTTCGGGCATAATCGATCGATGCGGGGCTGAGGCTATAGAATCCCAGGATGGTCTTGTTGTCGGATCTGGCAATGGCGAGGAATGTTTTCGCGCCGCCCAGTTCGTGGCTCTGGCGGGCGTAGCGGCGCAAGAAGTCGTTCAACCCTTCCTCGCCGCAGTCGAACGCTTCTCGATCGTATTTTCTGTGGATCGGCTCTTCGCGCCATGCAGTCGCCATTACGACTGCCGTGACAATGCCCGCGCCGCGGCACGCAGCCTTGCGTTCGGAGCAGGCGGATTCTCCAGCAGTGCCAAAACCCGAACGCTATCCCTCTCGGAGAGCCGCACGTGCTCCGCTTCCTCTATTACGGCTTTCGCGGCCCGCAGCGCATGACGGAGAACAAAATCCGTCAGGTCCGTATGCCTCAGCGCCACCGCCCGCAAGAGCAACGCTTTCTCCTCGGCCCGAATCCGCAACGACATCCGGCTATTATCTTCGACAGCGATTCTCGGCATCCCGCTAACTCCTCATCCTATGTACACATTCAAATAGTACATCGGATAGGAGCAAAACTCAAACGTCCAGTAGTCACTTTATTCAGTTGGTTTGACTTTCGTCTTCGCCAGACGGGATATTGAAAAGGTACACCTCTGTCCGGCGGGGGAGTTTGGTGGCCCGCCGCGTGAGTGCCGGGAACGTCCGTCGTCCTCCGAAAGTGATATCGTTCATTTACAGGAGGACAGAATGAGTCCTATTGGTTTACAACATCGCTTTCCAACATCGAATGGCAGCCGCTTTCACACTTCTGACGTTGTGCGGAGCGGCTATGGCGCAGCCGCCGGCGCCTCAACCGGGGCGCGGCGGGCGCGGTCCTCAAACGCCCGCGTACGTTTCGCCCGAGGTCATGCCCGACCGTAAAATCGCTTTCCGTATTTATGCTCCCAAAGCGGAAATGGTGCGCGTGAACGCGGGCGATATTCCGGGAATGATGCAGGCCGGCGCAGCGGCCCAGTCGGGCGCGGCGCCACCCAACCAGATGACCAAGCGCGAAGACGGAGTTTGGGAGCTGGTGATCGGCCCCGTCGATCCGGGAGCCTACCGCTATACCTTCAATGTCGATGGAGTCACCGCGCTCGATTACCACAACCCGTCCACCAGCGAGTCCAACGCGAATCCGTGGAGCCTGGTCTACGTCCCCGGCGCGGAATTCATGGATACCAGGGAAATCCCGCACGGCTCAGTGGCCGCCGTGACGTATTATTCGAAGACGCTGGGTAAGTTTCGCCGCCTGCACGTCTACACGCCGCCCGGTTATGAGACCGCCACGCAGAAGTATCCGATCTTCTACCTGCTGCATGGCGCGGGCGATTCCGACGACTCCTGGACCTCGGTCGGCCGCGCGGGATTCATCTTGGACAACCTGATCGCGGCGGGCAAAGCGAAGCCGATGATCGTCGTAATGCCAGCCGGCCACACTACGCGCCAGGCAGCAGGCGGCCGTGGCGCGCCGGCTGCGGGCGCGGCCCGCGGCGGCCAGATGTTCAACGACGAATTCGTCAAGGAGTTTCAAGCCGACATCATGCCCTTGGTAGAGACGCGCTATCGGGTAATCGCCGACCGGCGCGCATCGGGCCATTGCCGGCCTTTCGATGGGTGGCGCTCAAACCCTGTATATCGCGACCGCGAACCTGGATAAGTTCGCGTACATCGGCGTGTACAGCTCGGGACTGATCGGTATCCTGCGCGGCGGCGGGCGCGGCCCCGGAGCAGCGCCGGCCGCAACGTCGGAAGCTCCGGCGCTGAACCCGGACTTCGCATTCGACACCGAGTACAAGACGCAACTGGACAATCCCGCGATGAAAAAGGGCGTGAAGCTCTTCTGGTTCTCAACCGGCAGCCAGGATGGTCTGATCACGACAACGAAGGCCACTATCGAGCTGTACAAGAAGCATGGTTTCAACCCGGTATTTCACGAGAGCCCAGGCGGCCACACCTGGATCAACTGGCGCAATTATCTGAACGAATTCGCGCCGCAGCTGTTTCAGTAAAGGGTTGTCAAAGCTTTTCAGGGCGGGTTATTCTTCCCGCAACGCATCCATCGGCTGCACTCGCGCGGCCCGTCTGGCCGGTACAAAGCTGGCCAGCAATGCCACCAGCGAGAGCAGCCCTGCCGCCCCGGCCAAGGTGGCCGGATCCCGCGGTTTCATCCCATACACGAGCGATGCCGCCGCTTCTCCCGACCACGCCGCGAGCGCCAGCCCGATTGCGAGGCCCGCCGACAGCAGCAGCACCGCTTCCCGCATCACGAGCCCGATCACGCGCTCGTGGCTCGCCCCGAGCGCAATTCGCACGCCGATCTCGTTCCGCCGCCGCGCCACCATGTACGCGATCACGCCGTAGAGCCCCAGAACCGCGAGCGTTCCGGCCAACAGCCCGAACGCTCCCGCTAGCACAGCCATCAGCCGGTCGCGCATCAGGCTCTGTTGAATCCGCTTAGTTAGCACCGTGAATTCTACGCCGATTTGCGGATGGATCGCCGCCACCGCCGCCTCGGCATTGCGATAGAACTGGCCCAACGGAGCGTTCGTGCGCAGCACAAAATTTCCTCCCGTCCCCGGATCGCGGATCTGCGCCTCGGGGAAATATCCAATCGGCTTGAAATCCTCGCGCAGCTCGAAATATTTCGTGTTCCGTACTACGCCGACCACGAGAAACTCCGCGTCCGGAGTGTTCCCAAACTCCTCCCGCCTGAACACACGTCCCACCGGATTCTTCCCTCGGAAGATCTTGCGCGCGAACTCCTCGTTCACAATCGCCACCGGCGGCGAGTTCAGGTTATCGCGCTCATTGAAGTCGCGCCCGGCGACAAACGCCGTTCCCATCGTGTGGAAGTACCCTGGCCCCACATGATTGAATAATACGTCCAGCTTCGGCCCTCCATAACCCGGTTCCCAGGCATTCTGGTCCCAGCCGCCGCCGCCCACCGGCGTCATGTCTACCTCCGCCGCCGCGATCGGAGCCGTGCGCCGGATCAGACTCTCGAGAGTGTCGCGCCGCACCTGGTTCATCCGTTCTTTCGGGAAATGCGCCGCGCGATAATCCGCCGAAATCTGGACGATGCCCTCCGCCCGAAACCCCGGATCGATCGCCAGCAGATTCTGGAGACTCCGCATGAAGAGCAGTGCGCCCGCCAGCAGCACCATCGACATGGCCACTTGCGCCACCACCAGGATCCGCCGCAGGCTGAACTTTTCACGGCCCGTCGTGAGGCCACGCCCGGAGGAGCGAATCACCGTAGCCGGCGCGACGCTGGTCGCCCGCAGAGCCGGGACCAGCCCGAACAGCACACACGTCAGTACAGCCGTCGCCGCCGTGAAGCCCAACACGCGCCAGTCGATTCCCAGGCCGACGAACATTCGGTTCTGTTCCGTCGTCAGGAACGCGACCAATCCGCGGCTCAGCAAGGCCGCCAGGATAGCGCCCAGCGCCGCGCCCAACAAAGCCAACAGCATGCTCTCCGTCAGCAGTTGCGCCACCAGCCGGCCGCGCGAAGCCCCAATCGCCTGCCGCACCGCAATCTCCCGCTCCCGCACGCTGGCGCGCGCCAACAGCAAGTTCGCCAAATTCGCGCACGCAATCAGCAGCACCATCCCTGTCGTCGCGAGCAGTATCCAAAGCGGCTGCTGATAGTCCCGCCGAAGCTGCGAAACGCCCGTCCCCCCGGGCGTCACCATCAGCTTATTTTCCAGGAAATGCTTCGCCTGGGTCGCGCGATACTCTTCCGGCAAGCTCTCTCTCATGACCGCAGCCGAGATGGCCTTAATCTGCGCGTCGGCGCGCTCCACCGTCCAGCCCGGCTTCAATCGCCCGATCATCGAAAGCCACCACGCCGTGCGCGACGGAATATGCCCTTTCCCCGGTTCCCAGAACATTGGATCGGAACACAGCGGCACGGCGATTTCGAATTTGTGACCGATCTCCACGCCGAAAAAATCCGGCGCGGTAACCCCAGTAATCGGAAAGAGCCGCCCATCGAGCCTCACGTTGCGGCTCGTCACTTTCGGATCGCCAGCGAACTCCGATTGCCAGAACGAATATCCAATTACGGCGCCCGGCGATCCGCATCCTGGTCGATCGTCCTCATCGCCGAATACTCGGCCTATGATCGGTTGCGCGCCCAGTACGCGAAAGAAGTTTCCACTGACGAACTGCCCCTCCGCATACCGGGCCTTGCCCTCCGGCGCCAGATTGAATTGCTTTGCGCTCCACGCTATTACATCCGAGAACGCCTGTTGGTGTTTACGAATGCTTTCCCAATTGGCCCACGTGAAGATGGCGCTACGCGTCGACCACCATCCACCTCGCGCCGAATGCGGCGCATAATCCAGGTAAGCCAATTCCTGCGGATTCGCCACTGGCAGCGTCCGCAACCGGACTGCGTCGATCAGCTCAAAAATCGCCGTATTCGCGCCGATCCCCAATGCCAAAGAAAGTACCGCGACGAGTGTAAACGTGGGATTCAGCCGAAGCTGCCGAATCCCGAACCTCAGATCTGCTGCATATCGATCCGCTGCATATCGATCCATATTTTCCCGCTAATCGGTTATACTCCACTGGCAGCAAAACGTTACGGGAAGTCTCTGGTATAATTATTCACGGGGACGAATAATCAACCATGCCCATTCCCGTCGGCATCGTCGGTCACAGCGGCTACAGCGGCGCTGAACTCATGCAGATTTTGCAGCGTCACCCTGATGTCGAGCCGCTCCTGATCGACCATCGGGATGACGGCCCCGTCGGCTCTCCCATCCGCCACGCCCGATCTCCGCGCCATATCCCCTGTACTTCGGAAGCCCTCCGCAATGAACAACTTGCATTGGTATTCCTGGCGACCCCCCCGGAGGTTTCGATGGATTTGGGTTCGTTTGTTCGCGATTCCGGCGCGCGTGTGATCGATCTCAGCGGAGCCTTCCGGTTGGGCACGGCCGAAGCCTACGAAACCTGGTACAACCACCCGCATACCCAGCCTGAGTTACTCGCGCAGGCGGTGTATGGATTGCCTGAATATTGCCGCGAGCGCATCCGCTCGGCGCGGCTGCTGGCAAACCCCGGTTGTTACCCTACGGCGGCAAATCTCGCGCTGCGGCCGCTGCTCGAAGCGGGCGTCATTGACCGCTCCGCGGGCATCGTTTGTGATGCCAAATCCGGCGTCAGCGGCGCCGGACGCAAGCCAAAGCTAAGCAATAGCTTCTGCGAAGTTACGGATAATTTTTCGGCCTATTCGATTCTCCATCACCGGCACGTTCCCGAGATCCTGCAAGTTTCCGGACTCGAAGAGCGCGAGCTCAGCTTTTCCGCCCAACTTCTACCGCTCCACCGCGGCATCCTCGAGACCATCTATTTCCGCGCGCCCGATATCGGCGCCGCCGAAGAGATCCTGGAGATTTATGAGAAATGCTATGCGGGCGAGCCCTTCATTCGACTCTACCGGCCCGGCCAAACGCCCGACCTGCATGGCGTGGCACGAACTAACTTTTGCGATCTTGGCGTGGCTTTCGATCCCAAGACTCGCCGCGCCGTAGTGGTGAGCGCCATCGATAATTTGGGAAAGGGCGCAGCCGGTCAAGCCGTCCAGAATATGAACCTGATGCTCGGTTTTGCCGAGACCGAGGGTTTGCTGTGAGGGTCTTAATCAAGCTCGGCGGTGCGCTGCTCGATTCGCCGGAAACGCGCATCAGCCTCGCGCAACAGATCGCCCAAGCCCGCGCGCGCGGCATCGAGTTGGTGGTGGTCCATGGCGGCGGCAAACAGATGACGCGGTATCTGGCGGAGCGTGGCATCGAGAGCCGCTTCGTCGATGGATTGCGCGTGACGACTGCCGAAACTCTCGACGCCGTGCTCAAAATATTCGCGGGCAGCGTCAACCATGAACTGGTAGCGGCAATCAATAGCGCCGGCGCCGCGGCCGTAGGGCTCTCCGGCATCGATGCGTTTCTGGCGGAAGCCGAGCCGATGGATCCGGCGCTCGGCGCGGTGGGTCGCGTTACCGCATGCAACGGCGGCTTGCTCAATCTACTCACCGCTCACCTATATGTGCCGGTGGTGGCGTGCGTGGCGGGCGACCGCGCTGGCAATATCTATAATGTCAATGCCGATCAGATGGCGGTGGCGTGCGCCGCCGGATTCGGCGCGACGCGCTTGATCTTCCTTACGGATGTGGAAGGCGTGCTCGATGCCTCCAAACAGATTCGCCGCTCGCTGACCGCGCCGCAGAGCCGCCAGCTTATCGTCGATGGCGTCGCTACCGGCGGCATGTTGGCCAAGCTCAATGCCGCCCTGGCGGCGCTCTCGGCCGGCGTAGAACAGGTGCGTATCGCGCCCGGCTCGGCGCAACACGCGCTGACGCGAGCGCTCGCGGGGGAAGAGATCGGTACCAGAATGGTATTGGGTGAGGAGCAGGCGGCGTGATCAGCGGTGTACACGCGGATGCATTCGTCGAAGCCGGAGCCGGCGCCGGCCCGCTCGATATCCGCAAGGCCGTTATGCGGGATATTCCGCCGATTTTGGAGCTGATCGACGATTATGCGGCCAAAGGCATCATGCTGCCGCGCACGGAATTCGAAATGTCCGAGGCCATTCGCGATTTCATGGTCGTGCGGCAAGGCGAGTCGCTGTTAGGGTGCGGAGCGCTGCACTTCTACAGCCCGACAGTCGCCGAGATCCGCTCGCTGGCCGTAGCCCCTCACGCCAAGACCCAGGGAGTGGGCCGCAGACTGGTGAGCGCACTCGTCGCCGAAGCGCAGGAATTTGAATTAGACGCTGTTTTCGCCTTTACTTATGTGGAGCAATTCTTTCAAAAGGTAGGATTTCAGGTGGTCGAGCGCGGCGCGCTGCCCTTAAAAGCCTGGAAAGATTGTCTACGATGCCCCAAATTTCAGGCCTGCGACGAGATCGCGGTGCTGCGCGTCCTACGTCCCGGGCGGTGGAACGAGTCTCAATCGCCTATCTGGGGCCAGACCCACGCCGCTGAAGACCTCATCCATCTGCCGATCCCCCTTCACGCGCCCCCGGCGCCCTCAAAATAGGGAAAGCTCGGATAACCCGCAAAAGATCCGGAGAATTAGGTAATTGAATTCTCACTATTCCACTGTAGAATCGCTTTAGGTTTGAAGTGATTTGTTATTCATTCAACCAATTGTGAGGGGATACTATGAGAGCGCTAACGGTGGATGTGAAGGCTTCAACGGGGCGGATACTTTGTTGTACCGTGTTCCGGCCAAGCGGCAAAAAGCTGCTGGGCAAGGGGCATTTGATCACTGACGAGGACGTACACACCCTCGAATCCGAGGGGATGAACGAGATTTGGGTTACCGAATTGGAGGCCGGGGAAGTTAGCGAGGACGAGGCGGTTTGCGCCGTCGCGAGCGAAATGGGATGCGGCAGCTTTGAAATTCGCCTCGCCGCCGGCGGACGCGCCAATCTGGTGGCCACGGAAAACTGCTGCGTGCTGCTCGACGACGAGCTGCTGCGCCAGATCAACTGCACTGCCAGCGTGGTTATCGCCACCGCGCTCAATTTCAGTTATGCGGTAGCCGGGCAGCGCATTGCCACGGTAAAAAGCGCGCCCTTCGCAGTGGCCAAAGACCAACTGGAAGCCATAGTCGGGATGCTCAAGGAGCGCGGCCCCATCCTCCAGGCACGGCCCATCCGCCATGCCACCGTGGGAGTGCTCTATAGCGACCCCTTGAACGGCGAGCGGGCGCGGCAGTTGTTTGAAAATATCATGCGCCAGCGGCTGGAGCGTTTTGGCGTGCAGGCCAATTTCGTGCTTTCGTGCGTGGAAGAGGATAACTCGGTCTTCCGCAGCCTGCAGCATTTGCTACGTTCCAAGCCGTGCGCGATTCTGGTGGCATCCACCACCGCGCCCGCCGGTCCGGAAGACATCGTGGGCCAGGCCCTGGTGCGCGCCGGCGCACAAGTTGAGCGGTTCCTGGCGCCGGTGGAGCCTGGCAATTTGCTGTTGCTGGCTTACAAAGACGATATTCCCGTGGTGTCGGCGCCGGGATGCTTCCGCTCCGCTAAGACCAACGTGGTCGATATGATATTGCCGCCGCTGCTGGCGCGTTACCGCGTTACCGGTTGGGAACTCGGCGGCCTGGGCCACGGCGGCCTGCTGGCGTAGTGATTTTTGTGGGGCAGGTTGGTAACCTGCAGCGGATTGTCAATCCGCCTCTTCGGCCCCTTGCGGAAAGCGGCAGGGGAAGATCGCGCCGCCGCGCCCTACGGCACCGCTATCCCCCGCGCACGCAGCTCCCGCTCGATTTGCTCCCGTGATTCGAACTGCACGGCATCGATGCCCAACTGCCTCGCGGCCTCCACGTATTCCAGGATGTCATCGGTAAAAAAGCACTCCTCGGCGCGGCATTGGGCCGCATCGATAGCCGCGCGATAGATCTCCGGCCGCGGCTTCATGGCCTTCACTTCATAGGAGAGAACGAACTGGTGAAAATGCCGCAGATGGGGATAGGCGGCGCGAATGCTTTCAAAATGAATCGCGTTGGTGTTAGAGAGCAATATCAGGCGGTAGCGCGCGGCCAGCCATTCGAGCAGCGATTCGGGCAATAGCGCCTCGGCGAAAATGCAGCTCCAGATTTCGCAGAAACGGGCATAATCGATCGTCAGTCCGAGCGCCTCCGCAATCCGGCTATAGAAATCGCGAGGATCGATTAAGCCGGTCTCAAAGGGTCCCACCAGACCGGTCGCGGAAAGGCATACCGGAATGTCGGCGGCGCTATACCGGCACAAACCTTCCAGAGCGCGGTATCCACGCCGGTAATCGAAATTCACCACCACGCGGCCGAGGTCGAAAATGATTGTTTTATGCAAGCTCACTTATTTGAAGCGATAATCGCGCGGGCCGCGGCTTGGCTTCCGGCGCAACTGAAACCACGCGCCCACCACCGTAAACCAGGCCGCGGCAATCAGATACTCCGCGTGACGCAACTCTCCTGAGGCGAAGCGGTAGCCGCTGAAGATATAGCCCTTCGTTAGCAGCAGCGCGACCGCCAGGCACCACAACAGAAACAGGAATCGCATGCGGCCCGTCAGTGCCAGCGCAATCGAAAGGAGGGCGAACAGGCCGCCGCCGAGCAGAATGTAATCCAGCGAAGGTGCGCCCCAGGGCAGCATTCCCAGATGCAGGCTGCGCGGTCCGGAGGCGATTGCAAAGGCCGCAACTCCAATCAGCAGAAGCGCCAAAAGGAAATGGAACAGATAGCTCAACCAGCTTATCAGTGCCTTCAGAGCTGCCAACCCGATCCTCCTTTTGCGACGGAATCCGCTATTCTACCAGTTCCGTTCCGGCACCTAGATTAAAATCTCTCCATTTGACCCTTTGGTTTCAATCTATTAGAATCGTAGTAGGGGAGTTGGGGTAACAGGATGAGAACGGACGCGCCGCTCAAATCAAGATACCGCGAAATTCTGCTCGCCATCGTACGCGCATACATTGAAACCGGTGAGCCGGTAGGCTCGCGCACGCTTTCCAAGTTGCGCCAGGACGCACTCAGCCCGGCGTCGATCCGAAATGTGATGGCGGATCTCGCGGACGAAGGCTACCTCTCGCAGCCGCATACCTCCGCGGGCCGCGTCCCCACCGAAAAAGCGTTCCAACTCTATGCGGACTCGTTGCGGGAGCAGACCATCCCTCTGATGGAGCCGGACCGCCTGCTCCACGAGTTCAGCGGCCTGGATACGATTGGCGCGCGCGTGGAGCGGTCCAGCCATCTGCTGATGGAGCTGACGCATAACGTTGGAATTGTAGCGGCTATCCCGGCGCTTTCCCAGGAGTTGGATCAGATTGAGCTGGTCCCGCTTTCCGGAAACCGCGTGCTCATGATTCTGGCCACCCGCGACCACATGGTTCGCAATCGCGTGGTGGCCCTCGAAGAGCCCGCCTCGCCCGATCAGTTGGCATCCATCCGCAACTACGTCAACCGCAACTTCGCGGGTTGGCAATTAGGCGCGGCCCGGCGCGAGCTGCTGCGCCGGCTGCTGGAAGATCGGGAGCTCTACGATGCCGCGCTGCGCCACTTGCAGACGCTCTGCCGCAAGGGACTGCTGGAGGGAGATTCGTCGCCCGAGCTGCACATGGAGGGCGCGTCGAATCTCTTGGGGCTCGACCTGCACCTCACGCGCGAAAGGCTGCGCGAGCTTTTAGGCGCGCTCGAGCAGAAACGCCGCGTGATGGATCTGCTGGATCGTTTCCTGGAGCAGCCGCCGGGCGAGCTGGCTGTGCGCGTGGGTCTGGAACAGGCCCACCCCGCCATGAAAGACTTAGTCCTGATCGGCATGACGGTCCAACTCGCCAGCGGATTGCCCGCCAAGATAGCGGTGCTCGGACCGATGAGAATGCACTATGAACGTGTCATCTCGGCCGTTTTCGAGACCGGGCGTGCGCTCGAAAACACACAATTCTAGATCCCTCTGATAAGCTAAAAGCGATGGATAAGCAGAACTCAAATCCGGACGCTTCCGAATCTTCCTCAGTGGAAAATGCGCTGGCTGAGACCTCGGAGGGCCAGCTTGCTTCGGTGACCGCGGACCGCGACCGGTTAGCCGCCGAAACGGCCGATCTGCAGGATCGCTTGCTGCGCTTGCGCGCCGAATTCGACAACGCGCGCCGGCGGCAGGAGCGCGAGCGCTTCGAATACCTGCAGTTCGCCGCCATGGATCTCGTCAAGGATATGGTACCCATTCTCGACGATTTCGAGCGCGCTCTCAAAGTGGAAACCGCCGACCGCAATTATGCCAAGGGCGTCGAATTGATCTATCAACGCATGGCGGATGCGCTAAAGAAAGTGGGCGTCGAGCCGATTGAGACTGTGGGCCAAATCTTCGACCCGAACGTGCATCAGGCGGTGGAGCGGGTCGAGACCAGCAAGGCGGCGGACCAATCGATTCTGGATGAATTTCAGCGTGGATATAAATTCAAAGGAAAGCTGCTCCGTCCCGCGATGGTAAAGGTGGCGGTAAGACCCGAAAAAAATTGAGCACCGTGGCGAAAAAAGATTACTACGAAGTCCTCGGCGTCGGCCGGGATGCGGGAGATCCCGAGATCAAGCAAGCCTATCGCAAGCTGGCCCTTCAGTATCACCCGGACCGCAATTCCGATCCATCCGCGGAAGAAAGATTCAAAGAGGCATCCGAGGCCTACAGCATACTCAGCGATAACCAGAAGCGCGCCGCCTACGACCGTTTTGGCCATGCGGGTTTGCAAGGCGCGGCAGGCAATGGGTTCAATCCCGAGGCGTTTACCGATTTTAGCGATATTCTGGGCGATCTGTTTGGCTTCCGCGATATGTTCGGCGGCGGAGGCCAGCGGCGCAGCCGCGCGCAACGCGGCGAAGATCTGCGGTTCGACCTGGAGATCGGATTCGAAGAAGCCGTCAACGGCATGACCGCCGATATTCAGGCGCCGCGCATGGAACCGTGCAGCCGCTGCTCGGCATCGGGCGCCGAGCCGGGCGCCTCGGCGGCCGCCTGCCCCACCTGTCACGGACGCGGCGAGATGATCTACCAGCAGGGCTTTCTCTCCATCCGGCGGACGTGCAGCACGTGCAACGGCGCGGGTAAGGTGATCCGAAATCCGTGCAGCGCTTGCCGCGGTCAAGGCTACCGGCAGGTCCAGCGAAAGCTCAAAATCACCATCCCGGCGGGCGTCGATTCGGGAACGCGCATCCGCTTGTCGGGTGAAGGCCAGCCCGGTTTTCACGGCGGCCCCGCGGGCGATCTGTACGTGTTCCTGAAGGTGAAAGAGCATCCGTTTTTCGAGCGCCACGAGAATGACTTGCATTGCACCATTCCCCTGAACGTCGCGCAAGCCTCGCTGGGCTGCGAAATCGAAGTGCCCACGCTGGGGGAGCCGGTCAATCTGAAGGTTCCCGAGGGCACGCAGGCCGGCGCGCAGTTCCGCTTCCGCGGCAAAGGCGTCCCGGTGGTTAATAGCAGCACGCGCGGCGACCTGTTAGTCCACGTGGAGGTCAAGGTTCCCGCCCGGCTGTCGCGCGAGCAGCGCAAGCTGCTTGAACAGCTTCGCGATACGCTTCCGGTAGATAACTCACCCGCGGAAAAAGGCCTGTTTGAAAAGGTCAAAGACTACTTCATGTAGTCTCCCCGCCGGCTCAATCCGGATGCGCCCGCTTTGGCGCCGCACTCTCCGCGAGATATGTCCCATACCGCACCAATACGTTGTTGTGATCATCCTCTAGCTGCGGGCATTGGTCTCCTCCGTGCTCTAACTATGCCGGAGGCTCGATATGCGAAGACTACTTACGGTTGCAGCACTTCTAGCCGCTTCAACCCTGACCTTCTGCCAGCCCATGATGGCAAGAACCAAAGTGGTGATCGTGACTCGTCACCATCGCCACCACCGTGCTCGTCCTCACTATCACACCGAGTATCGCCGGTAGAATCAGGGACGGCCGCGTACCCAGCCTGTTTCTCAGGGCGTAGGGTACGCGGTCGAGATTCGAGCTATTGTCCTCCGCCCGCCGGAGGCTTCGTTCCCGTCTTAACCGGACGTTGATAGTTCGGGTACGCCGGCCGATGCGGTTCGGGCGCCGGATGTTCCTTCAACTGCTGCAACGCGACGGTCACCGCGCGCTCCAATTGCGGGTCGTGCCCTTCGCTGACCGACTTAGGATCGAGTTCCACTTCGATGTCTGGCGTCACTCCCTTGTTCTCCACGTCCCATTGTCCTTCCGGATTGAAGAACCCATAATTCGGCGCTGTGACTGTGCCGCCATCCATCAGCGTCGGATATTGCGAGAGTCCCACTAAGCCGCCCCATGTTCGTTTGCCGACCAATATTCCGGTCTTGGTGTGGTGGAACATCCAAGGCATCATATCGCCGCCCGAGCCGGCGAATTCATTCGTGATCATCACTTTCGGACCCAGAATCGCGGCGGCGGGAGTGCGATAGATCGCGCCATAGCGCGGGCTCCACCAACCCTCCAGCGGCCGGTTCATAACATTGATCACATAGTCCGCCGCCTGCCCGCCGCTATTGAAGCGATCATCGATGATAGCCGCGGGCTTATCCACCTGCGCAAAGTAGTATCGGGTGAAGGCCGCCAATCCGCCTTGCGCCGTATCCGGCATGTAGACATAGGCGACCTTGCCGCCGCTGAGCTCGTCTACCTTGCGGCGGTTACCTTCGATCCAAGCCTCATTGCGCAACTGAGTCTCCGTGGCGGAAGGGATGACGGTGATTTCGCGTGAATTGGCGCCGGAAGCATCCGCGCCGATACGCAAAGCGGTTCGCTTGCCGGCAGTATTCTCCAGCAAGCGTGAGATATCGTCTTTCGCGGTAAGCTCCTGTCCGTCAATGGCCAGAATGTAATCGCCCTTGGCCACGTTCAACCCCGGCGCCGCTAGGGGTGCCTGTAACTGCGGATTCCAACTCTCGCCGCTATAAATCCTTTTCAGGCGGTAGCGGCCGTTGGCGATCTCATAATCGGCGCCAAGCAATCCGCCGGGAATGGTCTTGGCCTGCGGAATCGTTCCGCCGCCGCCGCGCAGGTGCCCCACCGTAATTTCGGCGATCATATCGTGAATGATGTAATTCAAATCGGCGCGCGATCCGAGTGAGTCGAGATACTTCTCGTAAGCTTTCTCGGAATCGGCTACATTGACGCCGTGTAAATTCGGATCGTAGAAGTAACTGCGCTCGATGCGCCAGACTTCGTGGTACATCTGCTTCCACTCGGCGATAGGGTCGACTTTGACTTCGACATCGCCGAGGCGCAATGCGCCCTCGCCGGCCTTCACGGGAGCGAGCGCCGATACAATCACGTACTGCGGCCCGGCCTGCGCGCCTGCCGCCGCGGCGCCGCGCCCGCCGCGTCCGCCACCGCCGCCGCCCATGCGCAGCAGCATCTTCTCGCCATTGGCGGATAGATCGAAGCTCGCGGCATTGGGCGCCAGCGTCTCCTGCCGGCGCGCTTTCAAGTCATATTTACTTAGCGTGCCGCCGCCACCGCCGCCGCGCCCTCCGATGCCGGCCTCCATCAGATAGATACTGCCCGCCCGGCCCGCCGCTAATACGGTGTAGTTACGCGCGGGGACCGGCAAGTGCGAGAATGCGCTGATCGAGCTTATCGAAATCGATGCGAACCGGTTTAGCCGGTTCGGCCGCCGCGCCCTGTCCACCGCGCCCGCCGCGTCCGCCGCGCCCGCCGGAATCGCTCTGCGCCTCGCCGGGCGCCTTCTCTTCGTCGCTCTCCGGCGCTAAAGGCGAGGCCACGTTGTTGGGCAGCACGGCAAGATATACGCTGCTGGTGACTTCATGTTCGTCGCTGGTCATATCGAGACTGCTCGAAGTAGGACCGAAGTTTGTACTCGCCGTGAAGTAAAGATACTGTCCGTCGCGGTCGAAAACAGGCCGCCGCGCGTCGCTCAATCCGTCGGTGATCTGGTGAGTCTTGCCGTCCTCCAGAGAGTAAACAAATACGGCATGCAGGCGATTCGGCAGAGCGCGCGCGAAAGCGATCCATTTGGAATCGCCGGACCAGGAGAAGTCGCGTTCCAGCTCATAGTAATAGTCGGTATCCACCTTGACCGTCTTGCCGGAGGCCACCTCCGACGTCCCAGATATTCATCATGTTGTCGTTGAACGCGATGTGCTTACTATCCGGCGACCACTTAGGATTGAAGTAAAATGCCGACTTACCCTGCAGCGCGATCTTACGCGTCTCTCCCTCGCCGCTCTGCGGTTTGATATGCAGCGCGTATTCGCCGGATTCATCCGAGAAATAGGCGATGGACGTGCCATCGGGCGACCACGCCGGGTTGCGCTCCATCACTCCGGGAGTATTCGTCAAATCGCGGATGTCGCCTTTCTCCGCGGGCGCCGTGAGGATCTCGCCGTGCGCTTCAAAGACGGCGCGAACGCCGCTGGGCGAGATCTTGAGGTCGCGAATCTCGCGCGCCACGTTCTGGAAATGCGGCCGCACTTCGGTCAGATCGGCGGTGATGCGGATGGGTACTTCGCGCTCTTTATTTCCGGCGATGTCATAGATGTGGATCTGGCCGAACTGTTCGTACACGATTCCGCCGGGCCCGGCGCTGGCCGAGATAATATCCCGGCCGCTGTTGTGAATCAGCTCGTCGACCTTCTTCGATTGCGGGTCGTAACGGAACAGAGTCACGGGACCATTGCGGTCGGATAGGAAATAGATCTTGTCGCCGATCCACATGGGATCGAAATCGTTGGAATCGGTACGCGGGATCTTCTGTGTGGATAGGTCGCTGAAGTTGACTATCCAGATATAGCTGGCGCGGCCGCCGCGGTAGCGTCTCCAGGAAACGAAGTTGGCGCCTTCGTTGGCGAACTGGCCGCCATCCAGCGGCTCATAGGCCATGCGCTTGCCATCGGGTGAATACGCGCCGTTGTAGGCCATAGGCAGCGGCAGCGCTTCCGGCAGTCCGCCATCGGGCGCGACCGTGAAGAGCTGCGTATAACGCGAATAGGCGGCGCGATTGGAGCGGAATAGAATGCGGCTGCCGTCGGGCGTCCAGCCGGCGACGCGGTCGGCGCCGGGATGATAGGTCACCCGCTTGGGGATGCCGCCAGCAACCGGTACTGTGAACACATCGACGTTGCCATCGTACTCGCCCGAGAACGCGATGGTATTGCCGTCCGGCGAAAACGCCGCGTTGTCTTCCGCGCCTTGGCCGGTGGTGAGGCGTTGGGCGAGCCCGCCCTCGCGCGGTACGCTCCATAGATCTCCCGCGTAAGAGAAGACGATCAGGTTCCGGTTCATCGCGGGCTGTTGCAGCAGGTGCAGCGTGCCCGGCTGGGCAAATGCGGAGGAGGCCGCAATAGCGGCGGCTAACAAAATAGCAGACTTCATGGGTACCTCTGGTTGAATAGTCTATCGAAAAATGGGCAGGCTGGCGCTGTGACGCCGCTGTGCCGCCCTTGACATGCACCCTTTTCGGTTCGGATACTGTAGCTCAATGGCTGCTGTTTCGTTCTACATCGCCGGCCGTCGCCCGCTGGCGGCGGCTCTGATAATTGGCGGCGCTCTGCTCAGCATCGCCGGCGCGGCGGACAAAAAAACCGGCGAGAAGAACTCAGCCGGCGAGGAGCTGTCCATCAACTACAACATTCCCCTCTGGGATGCGGGCAAGGTTCCGCTAGCGAATGGCAATGGGCCTTTGGACGCTCCGTTCCTCACCGTCTTTCTTCCCCCGGAAAACAAAAGGAACGGTGCTTCCGTGATTATCGCGCCCGGGCGGCTCCAATATCATGCTGATGTATGGCGCGGAAGGCCTCGACATCGCCGAGCGATACAACGATTGGGGCGCTGTGGCGTTTGTACTCACTTACCGGCTCTCGCCGCGATATGGCGAGAACGTCCGCGTGATGGAAGGCAAGCGCGCCGTGCAAGTGGTTCGCGCGCGCGCCGCCGAATTGAAGCTGGATCCCGAACAAAATCGGCTATATCGGTTTTTCGGCCGGCGCAAACACGGGGCGCACCGTGGCTGCCAGCCTCCGGCCCGGGCGATCCCAATGCGGCCGATCCGGTGGATCGCATCAGCTCCCGTCCCGATTACCTGGCCTTGGTGTACGGCCCGGGCCGCGCCACTCCCGGCGAATCGCTCAAGAACTTTCCGCCCACGTTTCTGATGGCCGCGGCTGCCGACTCAGGACCGGCGATCGGTTCCGCGCAGTTGTTCATGGACCTGACGCGGGCCGGCGCGGTCGCCGAGATTCACGTTTATCAGAAGGGCCGCCATGGCTTTGGCAGCGGCTTCGCCAGCGGCAATTTTTCCGACTGGATGCCGCGCCTGGCGCATTTTCTGAGGCAGGACGGGTTCCTTCCCGCAGGCAAGCAAATGATGCGCCGGTTCATCATGCAACTCTCCACGCGCCGGGCTCTGCTTTGCTTCGCGGCGGCGCTGCCGCTGCTATGATTTTCGCCGGAACCCTCAGGCCGGCTCCGGCCGGCGCCCCACCTATGATCGACGACGGTCACGGCGAGTATGTCTACGTGCCCGCCGGTTCCTTCCACATGGGAGATAACTTCGGCGACGGCGAATCGCGCGAGCGTCCCGTGCATGTCGTCGAGTTGGACTCTTTCTACATTGCCAAATACGAGATGACCAATGGCGAGTGGAAGAAGCTTCCGCGACAGCCCGGGCTATGACGATCCCAAGTTCTGGCCCGCTGGAAGAGTTGTTCCCAAAGACCAGGTCCCTTACTGGACCGATCGGCGCAACCATGGCGGCGGAACGCCGGACAGCGATGGCTATCCGTTGCTCGGCGTCAATTGGGATTCCGCCACTGCATATTGCAATTGGCTCAGCGCTCAGACCGGCAAGAAATATCGTCTGCCCACCGAGGCCGAGTGGGAGAAGGCCGCGCGCGGCACGGATCAGCGCCGGTATCCTTGGGGCAACAACATCGATCACTCTTTTGCCGCGTATACGGCCGACGCCAGTTTCGAAACGGCTATGATGGCCGGATTCTACGACGGCAGCAAGCGGGGCGAACTGCAGACGCATAGCAACGCCTCTCCCTACGGAGCCCTCGATATGGCCGGCAACGTCATGGAATGGTGTCAGGACTGGTATAGCCGCAACTATTACTCATTTTCGCCTCGCAAGAACCCGAAAGGGCCGGAGAGCGGCGCGTATCGCGTAGTGCGCGGCGGCAGCTTCTTTGTGGATGCGCTCGATTTGCGGACCTACGCGCGATCGGCGGCGTGGCCGTCGTTCCAGGGCCATCGCATGATTGGCTTTCGCGCGGTTCGCGAGCCATAGGCGTCTTCAAGTCTGTTCAAGTCTGCCGCGCCAACGTCTGTCGCGCAACGCTGCTGGTTATGCCGGTTTGATACAATCGCCATCGGAGTCCTCCCGCATGTCACAAGAAAACGACCTCTCCCGCCGCGACCTTATTAAGGCCGCTGGCGTTACCGCAGTCACCGCCGCGCCGTTCATTCAAAAGGTGAAAGCCGCTAACGATCAGGTGCAGTACGGCATGATTGGCACTGGCAGCCGCGGCAGCTACCTGCTCAAGCATTTGAAGGACATCGATGCCGGCCGCTGCGTGGCGCTCTGCGATATCCGGCAGAACGCGCTCGACCACGGCGTTGAGACCATCGGCAACAAGCCGGCGACCTACAAGGACTATCACGACCTGCTCAACCGCAACGATCTCGACGCGGTGTTCGTCATCACGCCGCTCTTCACGCACTACCATATCACTCGCGATGTCTTGCAATCGGGCCGGCACGTGTTCTGCGAGAAATGCCTGGTGTTCAAGCCGGACGAGGTCCATGCGCTGCGTTCGCTGGCGCAGGAGCATCCGAAGCAAATTCTGCAGACGGGTTTGCAAAGGCGCTACAGCGGCTTTTATCAGACCGTGAAGGACATGGTGGATAAGGGCATTCTGGGCAATGTGCATCATATTCATGCGCAGTGGCACCGCAACATGATCAACAAGCCAAGCGCGCTTTGGACCATGAAACCGGGCGGCGAATCGAATATCGAAAACTGGCGCATCTACCGCTCCATGTCGGGCGGTCTCACAGCCGAACTGACTTCGCACCAGGTGGATGTTGCCGACTGGATGTTCGGTTCCCAGCCGGATTTCGTTATGGGGTTGGGGAGCCTCGACACACTCAAGGATGGCCGCGATGTCTGGGACAACATTCAATTGATCTACCGCTACCCCAACGGGCAGAAGCTGACATATTCGTCCATCAGCACCAATCAGTTTTTGCCGTACTTCAACGGCTCGCGCGCGGAGATGGGCGAAATCATCATGGGTACGGACGGGACCATTGAGATCACCGTCGGTGCAGACGTGGATCATGCCATCGCCTGGTGGTATCGCGAGCCGCCTAAGACTGCGAGCGTGCAAACGGCCGCGGGCAAGAAGGAGGATCACTTCGTAGCTGGCGCGACCATGGTCGCATCGGGCGGCGGCGCCGTGGGGCCGATCCCGATCCTGACTAGTGACGTTGCGATGACCGGCAACGAGGGTTTCCTGGATCGTGAAGTGAGATTCGCCCGGCGCTGGCTCTACTCCAAGGGCGTCATGGTGCAGGAAGAGCCGCTAAATCCAGTCGATACCGAGTTGAAGAGCTTCTTCCGGAACTGCCGCGATGGACAGCGGCCGCGCGCCGATATCGAGGTCGGCATGAACGACGCCATTGCCGTGATGCTCAGCAATCTGGCGATGGACGACGGCCGCAAAGTGTACTTCAACGAGATCGAGAAGTTGGGACGGGAAGAGAAGCCCGCGCGCAAAACGCTGTAATTTTCAGAATCCAGGAATTCCGAAGCCAAGCGATCCGGGTCATGGCTCGAACGGGAGAGCGTGTGACTTGTGTGACCTCCGCCTCCGGAAACAAATCGTAAAGTTCCAGTGCGAACCGCCGATGATCTCTGCGGCGGGTAGAGACTCGCCAATTCTTCCGGAGACTTAACGATGCTTCTTGTCCGCCGGCCAATACCCTCCTCACGGATGCGGACGGCCCTGCTTTCATTCGCCGTCTGCCTGATCCTGCCGCGCGTGGGTATGTGCGCATCTCCGCTGCTTTTCGGCTTCGCTTTGGGCGGAAACCAGACCGACACGATCCGCGCGGTGGCCACGGATTCGGCGCAAAACATTTACGTCGCCGGCGAGACTTATTCGGCCAATTTCCCGGACGCCCTCGCATATTCGCGCATTACCGGCGATGCATTCCTGGTGAAGTTAAACTCCGCCGGCACGCAAATTCTGTACAGCCTGGTGCTGGGAGGCTCGGGTTACGATTCGGCGCGCGGCATTGCGGTCGATGCAAGCGGCAACGCTTATATCACCGGCATCACAAGCTCGGGCGACTTTCCAACCACCAGCGGCGCTTTGCAGCGCGCCTCGGCGAGTCCCGGAATCGAAGATGCCTTCGTAGTGAAGGTGAATGCAGCGGGTGCGGTGGTCTATGCGACATACCTGGGCGGTGGATCGAGCGATTCGGCCTACGGGATCGCGATTGATGCGACGGGCGCAGCGTACATCGCCGGGTCGACTAATTCCGTGAATTTCCCACTGAGCCGCACATCGCCGCAGAGCGCGCTCAAGGGCGGATCGGATTGCTTCGTGGCAAAAGTGGACCCAGCTGGGGCGACCTTGGTCTACGCGACATATCTTGGGGGCGAGAGCGTGGATCTTTGTAAGAGCATCGCCGTGGATTCGACGGGCGCGGCTTACGTCACCGGGACGACCACGTCTTACGGCTTCCCGGTGGTTGCGGCGCTGGACGGCACGCTTTCCGGCGGCTATGACGCGTTCCTGACCAAGCTCAGCCCGGCCGGCGATCGCTTCGTTTTTTCGACTTACCTGGGCGGCGAGGCCGTGGACGACGGAAATGTGGTCCGCCTCGATTCATCTGGCAACATCTACGTGGCGGGCGATACGACGTCCGTGGGCTTCCCGGCAACCAGCGGAGCCTACGCGACCCATTCCAGCGGAAATTACGACGGCTTCGTTTGCGGGATCGCAAGCGATGGAAGCCGCATCCTGTTCGCCACATATTTGGGCGGCAGCGGCGCCGATTCGGTCAACGACCTCTTTGTAGGCGGGGATGGCACGATTGTAGTCGCGGGATACACCTCATCCGCGGACTTTCCGGTGGCGAACGCATTTCAGACTTCGTTTGGTGGATATTTCGACGCGTTCGTGGCGGCCCTAGGCCCGAATGGGACGACCCTGAATTTCTCGAGCTATCTGGGCGCCGGAGGAGACGACCGCGCGTATGGCGTCGCCCCGCTGGGATACGGCAAGCTGGTGGCTGTAGGCCAGATCTGGGCGGGGACGGTTTCGTATGTGGAACAGGAGTTTGCATCTGGCCCGGCGAATCAGTATGACGGGTTCGTGGCGGGGGTTGCATATCCGACGGTTCCGATAGTCCCGGCGTTGGTCTCCTTCAGCCCGGTTTCCGGTAGCGGAACATCGCAAGCGTTCACGGTCGGCTACAGCAGTCCGGCGGGCGGGGCCGATATCCTTGCCGTACAGGTGCTGATCAACAGTTCGCTGTCGGCATCGGGAGACTGGCTATCTGAGATATGACAAAAACAGCGGCCAGTTTATGCTGTTGAACGACGCTGGCAGCGCCTGGCTTCCCGGCACACCTCCCGGCTCGGGCAGCGCGAGCAACAGCCAGTGCGTGCTTTCCGGCGCGGGATCCAGCGTCGCGATCTCGGGAAACAACCTGCTGGTGACATACAATGTCCAGTTCAAACCGGGATTTGCGGGGGCCAAGACTATCTGGACAAACGCTTATTCGGTGAGCAGCGGACTTGGCTCGGCATGGCAATCGAGCCTAGGGGGGACGGCGCTCAGTTGGACGGTACCGGTCCCCGCTGTGCCGTCGCTGGTCTCTTTCAGCCCCGCTTCCGGCACCGGAACATCGCAAGCGTTTACGGCCATCTACAGTAGTCCGGCGGGTGCGGCCGATATCCTTGCCGTACAGGTGCTGATCAACAGTTCGCTGTCGGCATCGGGGGGCTGCTATCTGCGATACGACAAAAACAGCGCCCAGTTTATGCTGTTGAACGACGCGGGTAACGCCTGGTTGCCCGGGACGCCGCCCGGTTCGGGTAGCGTGAGCAACAGCCAATGCACGCTTTCCGGCGTGGGCTCCAGCGTCACGATATCGGGAAACAACCTGGCGGTGATATACACTGTCCAGTTCAAACCGGCATTTGCGGGGGCCAAGACCCTCTGGACGAATGCCTATTCGGTGAGCAGCGGCCTGGGCTCGGCGTGGCAATCGAGCGTGGGGGGATCAACGCTCAGTTGGACTGTGCCGGCCATTGTGCCGTCGCTGGTTTCCTTCAGCCCCGTCTCCGGCAGCGGCACATCGCAAGCGTTCACGGCGGTCTACAGTAGCCCGGCGGGCGGGGCCGATATCCTTGCCGTACAGGTGCTGATCAACAGTTCGCTGTCGGCATCGGGGGACTGCTATCTGAGATATGACAAAAATAGTGGCCAGTTTATGCTGTTGAACGACGCTGGCACAGCCTGGTTGCCCGGCACACCTCCCGGTTCGGGCAGCGCGAGCAACAGCCAGTGCCTGCTTTCCGGCGCGGGATCCAGCGTCACGATCTCGGGAAATAACCTCGCGGTGACATACAATGTCCAGTTCAAACCGGCATTTGCGGGCGCCAAGACCATCTGGACGAATGCCTATTCGGTGAGCAGCGGCCTGGGTTCGACGTGGCAATCGAGTGTGGGCGGAGTTGCTTTAACGTGGATCGCCAACTGAATCTGTTCAATCTATTCCATTATCCTATGGATACGGCGGAATTGGCTGGGTGGCATGAAAGCGAATCTCTGGAAGGACCTCCTCGATAGCGCCTTGGCTCTCGTGCAACGGCTCATTCCGGAGGCCATCCGGGCAGCGTTTCGGCGCCCCTATCTGCACTTTTTTTATTTCCGCTTGTATCCGGAGCGGCGAATCCGAACTGGCCCGCTGGGACGGGTCCCACCCGTAATCAATGAAGCCGGCGGGGTCTTGGCGTATTCAGCTTACGAGCCGTTCCTTCAATTCAAGCGGCGGTTCTGTCATTCTCTGCCGCTCGATTGCCGATCCGTGAGGTCGGGAGCGACGGGGTTGGTTTCCGTGGTGCTCCCTGTGTATAACGGCGACCCTTTTTTAGCCGAAGCGATTGAGAGCGTCCTTTCGCAAACCTACCGGAATTATGAGTTAATTCTGGTGGACGATGGGTCCACGGATGCAACCCCGGAGATCCTGGCAGGATACTCCAACCATCCTAGAGTGCGGCTCCTGGCGCAGTCTAACCGGGGCCTTCCCGGCGCGCTGAATGCCGGATTTCGGGTGGCGCGCGGGGAGTTTTTCACGTGGACCTCGGCCGACAATGTTATGTTGCCGGCCCAGCTCGACCGTCTCGCGTCCTTTCTTCTGGACCAACGCGATGCCGAGATGGTGTATTCCGACGTGGAAGTTATCGACGCATCCGGGCGGCCTTCTGGGGATCCCGGGTATTGCGATGCCTATCGAGACCCGGCAGTGCCGAGTATCGTCCGCTGGCCGCGAGATCCCGGGCGTTTAATCGACCTGCTGCATGGCAATTTCGTCGGCGCCTGCTTCCTGTACCGCGCGTGGGCCGCGGCCATTGCGGGCGGATTTGTCGAGAACGCGTTCTACTTTGAGGATTACGAATACTGGATGAGAATCAACGCTCTGTTCCGGGTTGCCCATCTCGGAACGAGTGAGGTGCTCTACCGCTATCGAGTTCACAACGCCTCTCTAACGGCCCGCGCCGCGGAACTATCAATTGAAGCCCGCACAACGAGTTTTTTGAGTGCGGAAGAGGAGCGCCGCGATTTGTATACCGCCCCGGGCAATTTCGTATTCCAGGGGAATCATCCATGGTTTCGGCCGCTTCAGGAGATCCTGTCAACAGCCGGCCATTGCATCAACACTGCCGCGGGTAGCGGCGGAGATCTGCTGATCCGTTCCACAACTCGAACCGCGTGCACAGACATCCCGGGCATTATGGTCGACAAGCCGGAGATCCATTTTCATGTAGCTAACGATGAACCAGAAGCAGGTGCCGCCGCCCTCGCCTATCCTATCGTGGCGCTGCTCGCTCAACGGCGGTGGGAAACCGCCCGTTCGCTTCCAGTATCAAGGCGGCCGGACTGGCTGCTAATGGCGTGAGCGCGGCCTTAAGGGATCGTATTCTCCAGGACCTCTGAAACTTGGCGGGTGGAGGACGCCGGGGTTGAGAGGGCGCTGGACGACGTTCGTATTTCGTAACCCGGCGTTCTGGCCGGCAGCAACGGTTCTTGAAACCTGGAATGTTAGCAGAATGCCGACCCGCGAAGTTGTTCCGCGGCAGCCGACAGGTTGAACCGGGGGCCTTGCGCTATTTCTCTTTTACAGCTAATACGAACGGAGGCAATGTGTTGCTCTCACCCGTGGTGCATGTGACGCGAGCCGTGATCGGATAGGAACCCTCCGGTAAGCTCTTTGTGTCGAACGAACCTTTCCAGCCGCTATTAGCGAAATCAGGTCTCCCGAAAGTCTCCGCAACGTCCGGGCGAGGAAATGATCTTGCCGCGATCGCCTTCACGTCGTTGCCTACCATCAGTTCCACGTCGGCAACCCTCGACGGGGCGTTGCGGCAGCCCGCCCATCCCGAAACCAAAACCTTATCGCCAGCCCTTACCGAAATTGCAGGCCGCCCCTCCACCTGATCCAGGTAGCCGACAATAAGCTGACCAACTGGTATAACCGACTTCGTCGATCGGCTCACCATTGCAGGCCGCGTGGGTTGTGGACGAGAGCCATGGGCGATGGCTACAGCTACCGTGCGTAAAGCCATTGCCGAACGACGGTAGAATTGCGCACGTTCAATGGGCAAATTGAGGAAGTAGCACCCCAACATCAGGACGATGAGAAGAATGTAAAGGACATACAATCCGGACTCGGCGTTATTAATCATCCAGCTAGCGAAAGACGTTCTCGGACTGGGCGTTGGTTGTGCTGCTAAGACGCCGTCAGTTTTCGCGTTCGCAGACGCGCCGCCCGAGTTACTGAACTTCATAAAGTTCACCAAAAACTCCGGCTCTCGCCACCAATCTGAAATTCGATGGATGGAGCGCGATCCAGCCAGCCAACGGGGACTGCGCGTCAGTTGGTATGGCCGGACCAAGCTTTGCGAAGACATACCGGGCTTGCAGATCTGATACTACCTTAGACCAGCGGTCCAGAGGTTGCGCCGAAGAGACAAAGCGAACCGTATTGGCAAAATCCGGGCGCCACAATGGGTATATGAAGTCCACCGTTTCATCAAACACTACAACTGACTTTCTGGAAATCATGTTCCGGACCGAAGTAAACGCACCCAGCACCGGAGATTCAGGCGCCACTTTTAATATTGATGATGCCAAAATCTGCTTGGCAATGAGGTCCGGGCCCTTAATGGCAAAAAGCATGAGGCCGACAGTAAAGGCTATAAGGAGAATACCAAGCCATTGCACCGTCAGAAAGCCCCAGCCCGCGACTGTAATCTGAATTTTCCCAGCGCGATCGTTCCATTTCTGTCGCATCTGATCAGTAGTCACTGCCACGCTGAGAATCATAATCGGAAGAATAAACAAAGTGTACCGGACCGACATATTGCCTTGGAAGCCGAGGTAAGCGGCAGTTGTGAGAGAAAGAATAGCCAAGGTAATCCATCGCTGCTTACCCAGCGATAATAAAATAGCGGCGATTACTGACGGAACACCTATCACAAACCATATTGGGCCAAACCCACTGTATGCCGATTCATAGCTGTAGAACCAGTACCCATAATGTGATTTCTGTTCCAGCCATAGTCTCCAAAGGCGCTCAAATAGAGATAAAGGGCCTAGCTCGGGATTAAGGAAGGTTGGCGAAAGCGGCATAGCCGCACCAGGAAGGCTGATGCCGGCAAACTGAATCTTGAAGGGATAAAGCGGATTACCGTAATACAACAAATTACGGATATACCAGTAGCCGCCTACTACTACTACAATAACAAGAACAAAAGTAAGCGGTCGCATCAGCTCAGCAGAGGCCCGCCTGTTTATAGCGCTTTGAATAATAAATATTGCCAGTGCCACGCATACAAGCAGGGGCATGGATAGTTTGCATGCCAGGAGCGCACCACACGAAAGCGCCAGTCCAATAAGGTTCATCCTACGTGGGTCCCGCCCAGCAATCACCGCGAAGGCAAGCGCGCCGGCGAAGAAGGCGGCCACGCAGACGTCATTGTAAGAAGTGAGCATCTGCGCCAAAAGGGTCGGGGTTACGGCGCGTAGACACAGTCCAAATAGACTACTTGTCCGGGTGCAGCCGCAAGAGCGGCATAATACAACACATGCAACTACAAACTGTATATAAATGCCAATTTGCCAGACGATAATCATTGAGTCTGTTCCGAACAGCGAGAAGCACCAGACGGACAGAAACTCACTGATTTGCGGGAAACAATTCATTGCCAAAAGGCGCGGGGGAAGAACGGATAGTGTTAGGGAATGGTTTTGTAATAGAAGGGCGGCGCCGGGTAGATGATATGCGAAATCATCGTAGCCAACTGGAGGGAAGAGGATCGCCAAGGTGACGTACCAGGCAAACCCGAGCGTTGCCGCCAGAAGTGCTAGCGCGGTCGCAGGTTCGCTGCGAAGTCGGTGTAACGCGCGTCGTAAGGCAGCGACCATTAGCTGAATCGGCATCTTACAACCGCCTTTCAATGCCCCGGTGGCACTCACGCCCACGCTAATCGCCAGATTAGCGAATAGGACCGCAGACCGCGTCAGCCATCCTATCAGGGCCAAAGTAAGGACAACCATTAGGATCTGAACCCACATCAGGGTCATCGAGAAGAGCACTCTTCCACTCGATCCTATCTTTCCTCTGCGGACGCCGGGCAGTAAATACCAACTGAAGAAAATTGAAAGATGAACCAAAACAAACATACCGAATTGCAGGAGAGAGATCATCCCAATTGAGCCCCCATTCCTTCGCGCTTCAAAATTTCGCTAATCATGTAGACTATATTTATAAGAATCATTGAAACTAAAAATGGCTCCCAGGACGATCAAGCTCCACGGCTTGCGTAGAAGCGAAGTCTTTCCTCACTTTGGCGAAACCACTCCACAGTTTTTTCCAACCCGGCTTCTAAGGTATGCGCCGCTCTCCAGCCTGTATCCCGTTCTACGGCGACCGGGGATCCCACCCAAACTTCTGTATCCCAGGAGCGCCCCGGCATGGTCGACCATAGAGGCTCCGCGGTAACATGGAGAATGTTGCGGACGGCTGCTACAACGGCTTCAAGAGTAGTCTGTTGGCCTGTGCAAATGTTGTAGATCGATCCGGGCAACTCCAGAGTTCGAGCCACTCGAAGTATGGCCTCGATTGCATCGTCCACGTAGACAAAATCTCGAGCGGTTCGCGGTGAGACAAGGGGCGGCAGTTTCTGCTGGAATCCCTGAACGATAAGCGACGGAATCAGGCGTGAGGGCTCTTCATAAGGGCCGTAGATAGAATAAAGCCTAACGGTCACTGCACGTATGCCACTCTGACGGGCTGTGTATTGACAGTATTGCGTCGCGGCAGCCTTGGTGATAGCATAGTGACTATTGGGATCCAAACGTTCATCTTCCTTTGCCGGGTGGTCTTTGTAGCCATATTCGGACGAGGATCCGGTCTGGACGAAGGCTTCTACTCCAGTTTCCACGCACGCGTCTAGCAGCGCCGCGCAGCCTAGAAGGTTCACCGCAGTCATCCGCTCGAGGCCGTTCTGATAAGAGTAAGCGCCGTAGGCTGCCAAATTGAATACCCAGTCGGGCCGAATATTAGCAACAGCTTGATGAATGCCGTCCCGATTTTGGATGTCTAGTTCGTGCAGGCGGACGCTATCGACGATTCCGTCGAGTCGCCAGAACGGACGGTGTTGCCGCACCAGCAGATGCACTTCGTGGCCGTCGCGTACTAGGCGCCGCACGAGATTTGCGCCAATAAAACCGCTGCCCCCGCTAACGATCGCACGCTTCATCGAGATGCTTCAGGAACTATTCATGTCTTAAGGGCCTCAAGCGCAGCCCCCACTACATTTCCGCGATCCAGTCCGTACTTTCGCCATCGCTCCCGTTCGCTCCCGCTAGTACCGTCTGACGGCAGACGTATTCCGAGGACTCGCAGCCGACTCGAAAGCCCACGAGACGCAATGACAGTCGCGACCAAGGCTCCAAGGCCGCCAGAAACACTGTGGGCCTCTACCGAAATCACGTGACGACTTTTCGAAAGGACTTCGGCCAAATCATCTTCGGGATCGGGGTTGAAGTTTGAAACCACCACGACCGTGGCTTCGATCCCGCTTTTTGAAAGGTCCTCAGCGGCAGCGGAAACTTCTTGGGAAATCGATCCCATGGTCACCAGGGCAATATCGCCCCCACTCCGCGTGACCTGAACTCTGCCCAGTTCAAAGCGGCCATCAAGTCCCGGCACCAACACCTGATCATTCTTCCCGAGGCTGTAGTAGACGGGGCCCGGAATTCCGGCAGTCTCGATCAGCGCGGTTGCGGCTTGGCTCGGCGCCGCGGGTACAACTATCGTAAGTCCAGCAAGAGTACGGAGCGCGCCTACGTCTTCCAGAGCGTAATGTGTTGCACCGGAATGAGAATACTCGAATCCCATTCCCATTCCCACGACCCGAACCGGCAGCCCGTGAGCCACCGGACCGTTACGGATGAATTCAAATGGTCGTAGCGCGGCAAAATTAGCGATCGAGTACACGTAGGGCCGAAACCCAGCCTCCGCAAGACCAGTTGCCACTCCGATCATGTTCTGCTCAGCCACGCCGACATTGAAGAAGCGGCGTGGAAAACGATCGCGAAATGGTTCCAAGGCCATGAAACCCAAATCGGCCGTCAGAAGCATGATTCGATCGTCTTTAGAGGCTAATTGGCAGAGGGAGTCGACGAAGGTTTTTCTCAATTTTCCGCCTCGACCTGCTCCATCGCAATGCTGTACTCATGATCGCTCATAGGCAGGTAGTGCCAGTTGAAGGGCTGTGCGCAAATGTGCTCCTGGCTCAGTGGGATCCCTTGCTCCATAAAGGAAACGCCTTTCCCGAGTACCGTCTTCGCAAGCACAACGTATGGCGCGTGGCCCCCACCCGGCGTAGACAAAGCTTTCTCCAGGGCGGAAATGCTATGGCCATCGACTTCCACCGTTTGCCAGCCAAAAGCTCGCCAACGATCGGCCATATTGGAAGTGTCGATTACATTCCGGGTCAAGCCGAACGCTTGCGTTCCATTTAAATCTACGATGGCGCAAAGATTAGAGAGCCGATGGTGCGAAGCAAACATTACTGCTTCCCACGTCGAACCCTCATTGCACTCAGCATCGCTGATCAGACAGAACACCCGGCGTAGCGAGCCTTGAAGGCGTGCCGCGAGTGCGGCGCCAGCGGCTACGCTAAGTCCCATGCCGAGCGAACCGGTGGTGAAGTCGATACCCGGAAGGCCGGCCTCGGGATGAACGCCCAGCAAGGTATTGTCGCCGCAAAACGTGCTCAATTGATGCTCGGAAAGCCATCCTTTTAGAGCCAGGGTGGCGAAAAGCGCCAGTCCGGCATGTCCCTTCGAGAGAATGAAGCGATCCCTCTCCGGATCGTCTGGAAAGTCTACGCGGAGCACGTTTCCGTAAAGCGCCGCGAGAATCTCCGCTACCGAGAGACAACTCCCAATGTGACCGACATTAGCGCGTTTAGATTCCGCCAGAATGATCCGCCGGATCCGCTTCGCGCTAATCTTTCCCTCAACCTGCGAAGCTTGCGTCGACATATAAATTTCTTATAATACCAGCACGCCAGAACGCGTTTGCGATCACTTGCGCGCGACAACCATAACGTAGACCGCACACGCGAGGGACCGCACTCCCGGCAAGCGTTCTATTGCGGGTTCCAGGAATTTCATGATTCTGGCCAACCAGTCCGGGCAAAACATCACCACGAAACCTGCCTTTTTTTCATGAATCACAATTCCCCCAGCCTTCGCAATCCAGCTTCTCATCTGCTTTGAACTATAAGATTTCTCATTGTGTTCCTTGTGATATTGAGAAGTTTTTTCAATGATTTTAAGCCCCGGACTGTTGCCATTCGGTTCGTGAATGATTACGCGCGGAGCGATGCGCAACGTCTCCCGGATCATGTGCAACGGATCATCATCGTGGTGCAGGACGCTTTGAAGGAGGACGACGTCGAAGGTACTGTCTGCGAAAGGCAGACAGTGCGCATCCGCCACGAGGTATCGGATGGGCCGCGCTTTGCTATTCCGGGCAGCCACTCTTACCGCCACTTGGGCCGCATCTGCTGCAACAAGACGCGCTGGCCCACCCCGATCCCAGAAGCCAACTGTGTAAAATCCATCTCCGCACGCCACATCCAATACAAAGCGCCCTTTCATCTCGCCAGTCTGCAAAATGAGGTCGGTTGTTCGTTGTGTCGCCAATCTACAACTCAACCGAGCTGTATGGGTATACAAATAGCCCTCATGGGCGCCCGCATCGCGATCGAAAACTTCTATGTTGCGTTTTTCAGAGTTCACGAATGAGATCCTTCAGACACCTGGTTTCCGGGCGATTGCGTATAGATTGCCGAGTGGAACGCGCAAAGGTATGTGTTTAAAAATTGCAAGCCGCAGAATTGCCGAGAACAATGTCTTCCATGCCCCGGGAATGGGGACAAGCCGGACGAGGTAACCCAGGGAATATATATTCCACACGGCCCCAATCTCAAGCGCGACAAATCCCGCCTTTTGAAGCACCCGCCGCATCGTCTCGCGGCTATAGAGATACGTGTGTTCGATGTCGATAATTGGGCTTCGCTCCTTCATGACCCGCGCCGAGAATGCCTCCACATTATGGTTTAGGCAGATGATGAGGCCGCCGGGTTTGAGGATTTGAAAACAGGTCTTTAGGGTACCGGCGGGATCGAAAAGATGATCCAAAACTTGGAAAAGGCAGATTACATCAAAAGAGGCGTCGGGGAAAAGGTCGGGGCCCATCATTGCGCGAACGATACGTCCTCGAATCTTCTCGTCGGCCAGATCAATTGCAGCCTGACTGGGCTCAACCCCGCGCGGGTCGCGATATCCCTGCGCGCGCGCCTCCTCCAAAAAGAAGCCGTTTCCGCAGCCGATCTCTAGCATCGATCCCTTGACTACACCGTATTGTTCTGCTCGCCGCAGGTATGCCCCGTAGGTACGAGCCAGATTCTCTACTTCGGCGCTGTAATCAAAGGTACTCTCCCGGTAGAGATCGGCGACGGCGGCGGCGTCCGCGACGGGATCAGCGCGCACGAGACCACATGTCGCGCAGCGGACCATACGATAGTGGATACGATCGGGAAGACGGCGCGCGGAAAACACCGCTGGTGAAAACGCACTGGGATCGAAATTAGCCGGAAATAGCTCTTCAGCGCCCCCCTCGCTATTGCAGATTGCGCAGGATGTAGAATGCAGATGGACCCTGGTCATGGAGTTTGAACTTCGTCACGGTCGTCCATTTTGCGCTTGGCAGGGGCATTCAAAATGTAATCCACAATATAGGATGGGCGTCGCTTGACCTCGTCGTAGATGTGCGCGAGATACGACCCGATGATACTGAAACACGCTAGCTGAACACCACCCATGAACAGAGTCAAGACAATTAACGTCGTGAATCCACTGGGAACGGACCGGCGGATACATCAGTCGCCCAAGGATCTGCAAGACAACACCCAGCAGGGCGGCTAGGATCACAACCGCCGCAAGTACGATCATCAAATCGATCGGCGCATATGAGAACGACAAAATACCCTTGCGCGCCCAACCGAGATTCCGTAGTACAGAATTTGTCGTGGCGCCAAACATCCGCTCGGGACGGACATATGAGACGCCGGATTGTCTGAACCCGACCCACGCGCGCAGGCCGCGAAGGAATCGATTGTTCTCCGGCAGGCTGTTCAGAACATCCACTACGCGGCGGTCGAGCAGCGAGAAGTCCCCCGCGTCTAGCGGCATCGGGATGTAAGAGGTAGCCCGAAACACGCGGTAGAAGGCTTTATACGCAATCTGAAGGAAACGCGTGGCATCACGCTTAACCCGAATGCCGTAGACGACATCGAAGCCTTCTTGCCAGCGCGTATAGAAGCTTTCGATCAATTCAGGAGGATCCTGCAGGTCTCCATCCAAGAGAACGACAGCATCCCCAGTGGCGATGCGCATACCGCTCGTAAACGCGCTCTGGGAACCAAAGTTTCGCGAGTGCCGAATCACGACAACTTTGGGATCCCGGGCGGCAAAGTTGGCTAAGACCTCATCCGCATTGTCGGGGCTGCAATCGTTCACGAAGATTATCTCGTAGTCGACGCCGATTTTAGCGCATACGGCCTTCAGACGCTCATACATGAATGGCACCGCAGGGGCATCGCGGTAGCATGCGACAATTGCCGTGACCTTCTTCGTTACCGGTTCTTCGCACATTGGAACATCTGGAATCCCAGTCTCATGAAATGCGTTGCCAAGGCTTGTGTGCGGCACGCACATATGTTTTGAAGTTGCAGATTAACATATTGGAGGCTGCAAAGGTATGCGCTTTGCCGGCGCGTCTACATTCACATGCCGAGGGCGCGAACCAACATCGTAGCCTGCGTCCAGAAAAGACAATCCGCAGCGGTAAGTTTGAGGCGAACTATGGCGGGCCCGAGCAGTATCACATCCCAATCGCACGCTCATACCCCGGCGAAACTGCTGCCCCAACTTGTGATTCGAAAGCGCCATTTCCCGGGCAAAAAGTCTCCGGTTGGAAGCGAATGTCCTCGAGGGGCGCTGTAACTCCCGGCCGCAGCGAATGTGGCTTCCATTTTAGCGACCACTTCTCTTCGTACTTGCGCCGGTTCTGCTCAAAAATTCGAGCGTATTCATGGGGCGGCAGCTTCGCGAACGAACCTTGGCCGAAATGATGGACGAAGCAATCTTCCGCCATTGCGGTTACCAGTCCGCATGAGCGCACCGCGGTCGATAAATCGTCATCTTCGAACATCCCGATCTCGTAACGCTCGTCCATACCGCCCAGTTCGGTGTACAGGGAAGCGGCCATCATGGCGCAGTAAAGAGGAACCATCGGAATTTCCGCCCATAAACCCCGGCGCTTCCGCGCAAGATCTACCGCGAACCGCTCCATCTCACAGGCATCCCGATAGTCGCTCTGAACCTTGGCTTCATTCCCCGCAAAATTCGTCACGGGGCAGATCAGACCGATGGCCGTGTTTTGTTGTAAATGTTGCAGCAAACGCCCCAGCCAGCCTGGGCTCACAACCGTATCGGCATTCAGAAAGACCAGATACTCGCCGCGAGAGCGCTGCGCTCCGGCGTTGTTTGCGTGTGCAAAACCAAAGTTCGTATCGAGGCGCACGCACTGCAGGTTGGGATAAGCGGAATCCCTCTCCAAGAGCTCAATGGCGCCATCCTGCGACGCATTGTCGACGACTATAGTGTCGTAATTCGGATACGAAGTATTGGCCCATATCGAGTCCAGACAGGGGGCGATGAAGCGGCCGCTGTTGTGGGTGACGATCACAATGGAGATCCTGGGAAACTTTGCGGCTATCGCGCTGTCCATTGCATCCACACGAGCGCGCCAGGTATTCGCGCGGGCAAACTCAATGCGCCGGCGCCGCCGCTCCTCGCAGTCCTCGGCCAGAGCCAAGTCGAGCTTGCCGGCATAGTCGCTTGCGTCTCTGCCGATATCCACCAGATCGCCGTAAATCCTTAACTCAGGCATATCGGTCGCGACGACCGGCCTGCCAAGCGACAGGTATTCATAAAGCTTGACCGGATCTGTCGCGGCCGTGACTTCGTTCAAAAGGAATGGGATGTGGCAGACGTCGAAGAGACGCAGAAATTGCGGTATCCTCTCGTACGGCTGATGCCCGAGCAAGTAGACATTGTCGAGGGCGCGGAGTTTCGAAACATCCCGTCCAAACACCTGCCCGATCAACACAAATGCATAATTGGGGCGCATCCTCGCCACTTCATGGATGAGATCCAAATCGATCCAATCCGCGATTGCCCCAAAATACCCGATTACCGGTCTGCCTGGGGGCCACTCCGGGCGGCACGCGACCGCATTAGAGAATAAATCGAAATCCACGCCGTTCCGGACTAAAACAGGACACAGTCCTGGACGATCAAACTTCTCACTCAGCTTCTTTGCTGTGACTACAAGCAGGTCGGCTTCCTCGACCAGCGACTTCTCTTCGTCGCGGTTAAACTGGCCAAGATTATTGAACGAATCCCAATCGTCCATACAGTCGTACGCCACAATACCGCCTGTGATCGCTTTGAGGTCAAGGGCCAAGCGCCTCCAGAAAGGAAGCTGCACAAGAACAACGATCTCGGACGAACAACTATATTTCAGGAGCTCGGCAAGGGCCACTTTGAGCGACTCTTGCAATGTTGGTTTGAGTTCATGATGGTAAAGGTCAACCGCTTCTCCTCGCAGCTCAACGTCCCACAGATTATCGGCAAGCTTGTTCAACCTGAAGGGATGCCCCGAATCGGGCGGCAGGAAGTGGTTTGCGCTTATCCAGAACACGCGATGACCTCTGCGCGCGTACTCCACCGCAATCTGCTGCGGGCGCTGGAACCGGAACTCAAAATCGATAATCGACAGAATGAAAAGGTCGTATTTCCGTTGGTGAGGCAGCGATTCCATCCGCTGAACCTCCGGCTGATCCAGCGATCCTAGCGGAACATACTTCTCAATTGCCGGAAAGCGTAGCTCTTCATCTTCCGAATCGTCAGGCCTGAACGGCGCAAGCGCCAAACCGATCAATGCCGCGAACTTCGCCTTAAGCCCTTTTTGGACCCAGCGGCCGTATGCCTTTCTAACCGCCAACATCACCTTCCAGGCACGCTGGCTCTTATAGGTCGCCAGGTCGAGTTCTATCTGGTTCTTATACGAGCGCAGCCCAACCCGCATCTTCGAGACGAGATCGTCCGATTCCGCCAGCTTGGCCTCTAGCTCCCTTACCCGTCTCTCGGCTTTCAGAGCGCGCGCTTGCAGATCATGCGCGGACCGCGACGGCGAAGGCGATTGATGTGCCGGCGCTTGGCCGTTAGCGCCGCCAGTTTCCAAGGGCGCGTCCTTGCCGCCTGTCTCGCTGTCCCGATGGTGGGGGAAAGCGCCGCCCCGCGTTCGCGCCCCCTCTTCTTGTTTCGGTATTGTCCCGGGTCTGCTATCCATATTGCAGTGCGTCCGCTTCAACCGCGCCGACGGCCGATGAGCAGCATGAAATCGCTGGTCAGGATATCCCGGTGGATCAGAGCCGTTTCCAGCGCATCGACACAATCGATCATGTAATCGATGTCGGGATCGTTATCGGGAAAGTTTTGTACGATTCCCGAATACAGCAGATGCTGAATCGTACCACCCAAATTGCATTGGTGCAAAACCTCGAAACGGTCGCGAAAGACTCTGGGAATTTCGTTAGACCGGATCGCCTCGCTGGGGCAGACTCGTATGACTTCTTCAACCGAACTTCTTCCCTCAGCTCTCTTTTCGATGCCATTCGCATATATCCTGAGATACTTCGGCATTAGTCCCAGCGCATACGACGTAAAAGCGAGTTGGTCGTCAGTCCATTGAAAGCGCGCCGGTCCTACGAATTCGTCCAGAATGAAGCATCCATCCGGCGTTAGAGCATCATACACCCGCTCCATGATTTTTTCCAACTCTTCAAAGTGATGAAAGCTTTGGCAGGCGTAAATCAGGTTATAACGATTCTTGCCCAAATCGAGAGTATTTACGTCGCCGGCAATGAACTTTAGCCTGTCGGAAGTGATCCCCGGCTCAAAACGGGAGACATCCAAATCCAGCCCAGTGGCATTTTCGATGACTCCCTGCGTTAGCAGACTGGCAAGTACCGCTCCGCTGCCACAACCCAGCTCAAGAGCGGATTGGGCCGGCCCGCCGGTGCGCTGGACAAACCATTGCTGCCAGGTAAGCCCGTTTATCCGGGCTTTCTGTTCATAATGGTAGGCGACTCGCGGGTGGTTCAGCCAGAACTGCCGGCTTCCGCTCCGGACGTTGCGTTCGACCTCATTCCAATGATCGATTTCAACCGCGTGTTCCGGTTTGGGCTGGCTCTGTCCGGCTCTCAGAGCCGATTCGTTATCGAGGGTGCGGTTCATACGCGTATTATCTACATGCCGCCACTTTCTCGGGTAACGTCGTGGGTATGCGCCTATTCTGCTCGCCGCAGCCGTGACCCGAGTCTAGTGCCTCCTGCCGGCCGGCAGGGCACGGCAGAAAACATTCTTCGATTGTACCCAATTCCATCCAGGAGGCTTGCGGGAAAATCGCCTGCGTTAGGATGACATAAACCTGGAGGTGCGGCGGAGTTTTTCGTTTTTGTGGCCCTTACCCCGGACCCAGCGGCGCAGCGCCAAAATCGAGCGCGAGACCGAGTTGCTGCGCCCCTGATATGGTACGTGTCTGCACTGGCGTAACGGAAGTGCCACGCGAGTCGACGCGACAAATCTGGACACTCCGCGGCGCATCTCCATCCCTCGCCCTCGCTCACTGCCAGTTTCAACCCGCCGCTTAAAGGAATCTCAGACGCGAAGCGGCATGATGGTATGTTGATCTTGAGCAATCGCAAATGCAAGAGCGCGTCTGGGCGCCGGGCCGCGTCAATCTCATCGGTGAGCATATCGACTACCACGGTCTCCCTGTCCTACCCGTGGCGCTGCGCCAGCGCATCCATGTGACCTTCGAGCGCCGCCGCGACCATTTAATTCGGGCCTCCAGCGAGCGCGCGTACGGCCATCCCGAATTTCAATGGCGCAGCGATCTAGATCCGGTGACCTACGGAGATTGGGAAAATTACCTGCGCGCGGCGGCGCTCGCCGTCGCGCGCAAATGGGGCGTAGGCCTGGGCATCGACGCGGTGGTGACCTCGAACTTGCCCGCTGCTGCGGGGCTAGCCTCTTCATCGGCGTTGATCGTGGCGTTCGCGCTGGCCCTGCTGCGAGCCAACCAGTGGAGCGCCACGTTCGAGGAGTTGATGGAAGTGCTGCCGGAAGGCGAGCGGTTCGTGGGCACGCGCGGAGGCGGCATGGATCACGCCGCCGCGCTGGCGTCCAAGGAAGGCTGCGCCTCGCTGGTCGGTTTCCATCCGTTGACGGTTCGCCACATTCCGATTCCGGAAGACTGGGCGTTCCTGGCCGCCGACAGCATGGTCCCCGCGGAAAAGTCGGGCGCTGCGCGGGAGCGGTATAACGCGGCGCGTAACAGCCCCAGCGCCGCCGCGCACGTGTCCGCCGAATCGGCGCGCGTTCATGCTGCCGTGGATGCCATGCAGCGCGGCGATGCGCGCCGCTTCGGCCTCCTGCTGAGCGAATCGCACGCCAGCCTGCGCGATCGCCTGCACGTGAGCTGCGAAGCGCTCGACCGGCTGGTGGATATCGCGATGGAATCGGGCGCGATGGGGGCTCGATTAACCGGCGCGGGTTTTGGCGGATGTGCGCTGGTGTTCTGTTTGAACGCCGATCTGGCTGGCGTGAGACAATGCCTCGTGGAGCGGTTCTACGGCGGCGATAGCGGGCATATCATCGATGTCGAAGCGGGCCCGGGAGCGTTACAAGGAACCTTTGGCGCAGATTAAAGTCCGAGATATGCGGGCTCCGGCGCGTCCAGGCGACTCCTCGGGAGGAAAACGATGAGAGCAGGAGCACTTGCAGTTGCCCTTATTGGGATCACGGCGATTTCAGCGCAGGCACAGCCGGCGCCGGCCTTCGAAGTAGCTTCGGTAAAAGCGGCGCCCCCTCGCCAAGGGACCGCACGCATGATCGCCATGGACACCGATCCGGCGATGCTGCGGTACTCAAATATTACGCTTAAGTTTCTGATCGCGATGGCGTACCGCTTCGACGACAGGCTGATTCTGGGCGGCCCCGCATGGCTCGACGAGCAATTCTACGATGTGGCCGCGAAGCTGCCGCCGGGAACTCCCAAGGATCGCGTCCCCGCGATGCTGCAGACGCTGCTGGCGGAACGGTTCAAGCTGGCAGTCCACCGCGAAACCAAGGAACAGCGCGTGTACTTTCTGGTGGTGGGAAAGGGCGGGCACAAGTTGAAGCCAGCGCAGCCGGCGGACGATCAGGATCTCCAGCAAGTGCGCGGGGAGCGCCCTCCGATTCAGATCGTGCGCGGCGGCATCATGGGTCATTCGATGCCCATATCGGCGCTGGCATCGAATTTAGGGCACGTTGCGGGATACCAGGTGGTGGATCGCACGGGCGTGACTGGCATGTTCGACATCAACCTGAAATGGACACCGGAGGATAGCAAGGGAAGCGGCCCGGACCTCTTCGCCGCTATCCAGGAACAGCTCGGATTGAAACTGGAATCGGGGAAAGCGCCAGTCGAAACGCTGATGATCGATCACGCCGAGCGGATTCCTACCGAGAATTGACGCGCGCATCACACACGCGTCCCGATCAGGCAACCTGCCCTTCATCCGCGGGGCAAAGATCCCTGTAGAATTGGCAGCGGCGGCAATGCGCGCCGATGTTCATCGGGAATTCCAGGCTGGATTGCGCCGCTTGAAATTCGCGTGACGATCTGCTGCGGCGATTCCAGCAGCGACGGCCTCAGATCCACTTCAATCGCCTTATCCGGACGGAGAAAGTATAGCCAGGCGCGGTCCGGCGGACGGCCCGCGATGCGCTCCACGGCCAGTGCGTAGAGCTTCAACTGCACCGCATAATCCCGCGCGCGTTCGCGGGCTTCGACGGCCGTGACCGCGTCGGTCTTGTAATCGACAATCGTCAGCTCGCCGCCCTCTTCGAACCACAAGTCGATCTGTCCGCGGATTACCAGGTCTTCGATCGACATCAAAAAATCGAATTCGCGCTCGATGCGCGTGGCCTTCGCCAAACGCTGCCCTAACGGGCTTTGGCGGAAGACTTCGACCAGCAGAAGCGCTTCGCGGCTTGGTTGCGGCACGGGCTTGCCTGCGAGCAAGTCGTGGACTTGAGTGCCGAATTCGTCGGCTGGAAGATCGTCCTCGCCATCGTCGTCGCTCCCAACCGGGCGCGGCTTGCGGCGGCGGCCTTCGAATCCGAGATAGTGCGCCAGGTAATATTCGCGCGGGCATTTGGCGAACTTCGCGAGCGCCGTGACGGTGGCGTTGGCGTCCTGCTGGTTCATCGAGGCGCGGCGCGGGCAGTAGCTGGACAATGTCATCCGGCTTTGTGGCGGGCCTTGGATTGATGAGCAATTCCGGCGCGCGGTTGACGATGCGGACGCGCAGGTTCCAGGGTTTGCCATCGGGCGCGGTCAATGAGACGATTTCGTCGCGGCAGGTTTCAGTATCGAGCCGCAAACTTTCGGCGACTAATTTCACCCACTCTTTAGGTTTCGCGCCGGTGAAGCTGAGGACCAGGTGTTGCTCGGCGCGGCTCATGGCCACGTACAGCAATCGATGGCTTTCCTCGCGCTCGCGTTTCTTCCGTTCTTCGTGAATGGCGTGCAGAAATAAATCGCTTTTTTCTTTTTCTTTTCCGCCTTTGACCGGATTGCGCCAGCGCGCGCCCAATCCGATCCGCGGAGAGAACGCTACCACCGGCATACTGGTGTCTACGCCCTTGTGCATCGCGGCCACGAACACGATGGGGAATTCGAGACCTTTCGCGGAATGCACCGTCATCACTTTCACGGAGTCGGCGGAGTCTTCCGGCGCCGTATCGTCTTCGCGCGGGTTGGAATGGCGGACGCGCGATAGCTCTTCGACGAATTGATCGAGCGGCATACGCGCGGCGGCATCTCTGGCCTGCGCGAGAAACTTATCGATATTGGCGGCGCCGCGAGCGCCGGTTTCGGGCCGATATCCGCATTCGTCCATGGCCGCGAGCAGCAGCCGGTCGAACGACATGGATTCGCGGCGAACCCGCCAATCGCGCAAGCGGTCGCGGAAGCGGATAAGCCTGGCGTAGTCGTCGCCGAAATCGGCCGCTTCGTCCGGCCCCATCCGCCAGAGCGCGCCGCCGATGTTTTTGCCCAACATGCGTAGCCGCAGCAGAGCTTCGTCGGAGGCTTCCACCAGCGGCGAACGCAACACGGCTGCCAGGCTGATCTCGTCGCGCGGATTGGCGACCACGCGCAGCAGGTGGACCAGATCGTTCACCTCGCGAGCTTCGTAGAAACCTCTGCCGCTGTTGATGAGGTAGGGGATGGCAGCTTCGTCAAACGCGCCGGCGATGGCGTTGAACACTTCGGTATTGCGCACCAGCACGGCGATATCTTTGAAGCTGAATTGCGGCTCGTCGCGGATTAATTCAAGGATGCGCCGGGCGATCCATTGCGCTTCGATCGGCGGGGGCGGCCCATCGCCCTCCCAGTTCACGCCGATCGTTTCCACGGCAACGGGCCGCTGCTTGTCGAACGCGCGCCGCGCCACCAGGCTGCGCGGTTCGATGCCCTCAGCGCCCGCGGTTATGGTTTCGATGGCGCTGAGGATTTCCGGGCGGCTGCGGAAGTTGCCCGCCAGGTTCACCAGATGCTTGCCGCCGCGCTCGATTTCACCGCGATAATCCGAAAAGCCCTGCGGCTCGGCATGGCGGAAACCAAAGATGGATTGATTGATATCGCCCACGGCATAGAATCGATGCGGCGGCCGCACCAGGCGCAGCAGTTCCGCTTGCTGCCCATTGGTATCCTGAAATTCATCCATCAGCACATGATCGAACTGCGCCTGCACGCGCGCCCGCGCATCGGGGTTCCCGGTGAGCAAGCGCACGGCATACTCTTCCAGGTCGGCGAAATCGAGCGAGCCGGCAAGACGCTTCCGGTCGCGGTAGATGCGGTCGAAGCGGCGCAGAATGTCGAAGAGTAAGCCGCGCTCGCGCGCGTAATGGGCCGTGATCAGAGCGTACTTCAACTCTTTCAGCTTGACCTCTTTGAGCTGCTTGACCAATTCGCGAGCTTGTGTTCCGCGCTTACACTGGTTCAGATTGGCGGGAAATCCCTCAAGCTCCGCGAGCGCTTCGCGGGGATTATCGGCGGAAACGATGCGGGTGGCGCTGTCGATGATCTCCCGAAGGTGTTGCTGTTGCTTGTAGCTCCAGTTGGTGAGAGGATCGTTGCGCAAGAATTCGAGTATCGCCTCGACATCGTCAAGTACGTCATCGCCCGGCGCCGCCCGCGATTCCACCTCGTCGATGGTCGCTCCGGCCCCGCGCATGGCATCGTAGGCCGAGCGGACCGCCTCCTCAAATTCGTAAGACACCAGGCCGCGAATCAACGCGCGCACGCCCGCGGCGTCGGATTGAAAGGCCTCTTCCACGGCCTCGTCCATCGCTTCGATTTGCAAACGGAGCGCTTCCCGCGCATCGGCGACTGTAAACTCGGGATCGATGCCCGCCCAAATGGCGTTCTCGCGCAACAGGCGCGTGCAGAATCCGTGGACGGTGGAGACCCACGCCCGCTCCATCTTGGCGCGGAGCGGGCTGTCGTCGTGAAACTGTTCGCGCAATTTCCTGCGCATATTGGCAGCGGCTTTTTCAGTAAACGTGATCGCCAGAATGCGCAGCGGATCGACGCCTGCGGCTACCAGCCGGCGGAAATATTCCACCAGCACGGTGGTCTTTCCGGAACCCGGGCCGGCAACAATGCAGGCGTCGCTGTGAGGTCTGGAAACATCCACCGCATCGAGCTGCTCCGGGGTTAGCGGGACGCCGTCCAAGACTTGGGTCATGCGCCCTCCGCAACCGCAGCGGCCACGCCGGTCTTCACGCGGCAAATGTCGCGGCAGTCGCAGAAGCGGCAGTTGCCGGGATTCGCCGGGGCCACTTCCACGCGCCCCGCGCGGATCTGCCGCATGGCTTCGAGCGTGCGCCGCTCCGCAATTTCGAGCCAGTCGTCCGTCAGCGGCAAGCTCTTGAGAATTCCCGAACGGCTCCAGCCAACGTACTCGATCTGGGCTTTTAATCCCACGTAAAACATGCCATCGGGCTTGAGGCCCAATGCGCGCTCCGCGGCCATCATATAGAGCGGCGCTTGCAATAAATTCTCATCCTTCAGGCGGCTCCTGGTGCGTTGCGCGGCGCTGTACTTATAGTCGATCACGTAGGCCCGGCCGTCGGCGGCCGTATCGATGCGATCGATGCGGCCGGAAATTTCGAGCGTATCGTCCAGCGGAAAAGTAAACTTCGCCTCCGTGCGCGCATCGAATCCCGCGCGCGGCCACTGCGCGTCGGCGGCGAATGCCAGCAGGTCGTCGCGCATGGCGTTACGCAACCGCTCGGTGTGGTAGCGGTTTGGAATACGCCGCTCTTCGCATTTGCGCTCGAACGCCTCTTCGAATAGCCGCTCGAAGGTCTCCGGCTGCGCATATCCGGCGGCCAGCACTTCATGCACAATCTCACCCTGCAGGATGAAATTGAGGCGATCTTCGGGCGGCTCGGGCGATGTCTTCAGGCGCAGCATGCGGGTTCCGAAATATTGAAAGGCGCACTGCAAATACGCTTCGAGCCCGCTGGGCGAGAGCGTAGCTGTCTTAGAGCGGAGGTATTCCAGCAGCGCTGGCGCCGCGATGGCGGCGCGAGGCCTCGCCGCGGACACCCATCGCGGCTGCGGGCGCACGGGAACGGCTTCCACCGCCGGCGCGTGGAGCTCGTCGAGGAATATCGAAGGCAGGCTGCGTTCGCCGCGCGCGTCGAACTCGGGATAGCTGAGCACGGTCAACAGAGTGCCGCGGTCGATGGCCGCGTCGAATAGCGCGCGTTCTTCGCGCTCGAATTCAGCGGCCGTGCGCACACGAATGCCGGCGGCATTAAGACGGTGACGCGCGGCGTCGGCAAAAAACGGATCCTGCTTATGCACTTGCGGAAACTGCTTCTCCACTAAGCCGCAAATGAAGACGACCGGCAGCGACCATTGGCGCGCTTCATAGGCGCCGATTACCTGCACCGCGTTCCGGCGCCCGTCGCGCGTGCGCAGGGGCGTAAGGCGCAGCGCGGCCTTCGCGGATCGCCAGAACTCTTCCACGGATAATCGGATCTCCGGATCGAGGGCCGCGCCTGTATCGGCGATGGCCTGTTGGAAAGCGTCAAGCGCTGCGGCTTGGCTGCGATAGGCCAGCGCCAGTTCATGGTCTACCGATTCCAGGGGCCGCGCGGGGCGAAAGAGATGGATGAGCGCTTCGAACCGCGTGACCCAATCGGCGGGCGTAAGGACGAGCGGCGCGCCAGGCATCGAGCGATGCTAGGTCGTCCAGCAATCGCAGCAGCGGAGGCGCGTCGCCCGCCAGCGTTTTGAGAGGCTCCAGTCCGGCCGCGGGCATTTGCTCGCGGACGTCGAAATCGAAGCGATCCAGTGTATTCGAATCGGCGAAGCGCGGCGCCAGCCGCAGCGCAGCCAGAGTTGCAGCGTGATCCCATCCACCCAACATGGCGTCCACGGCGCCGCTGAGGAAGCGCACGGCGGGATGGCGGTCGAGTTTGGAATCGAAATAGAAGCGCGCTGGGATGCCGAAGCGCTCGAGCGTAGCCCGGAGAATGGGAACGTACGTATCGCGCGAACGGACGACGATTCCGATTTCGCGGAACGGGCGTCCGGCGGCCGATTGTTCCAGAATGCGGCGCGCGATCTCTTCGGCTTCGCGCTCCATGCCCGCCGCTTTCACCACTGCCAAAGCGGGGAGAGCGCGCGGCCGGGTGGCCCGCTCAGTAGCGAAGCCCATTGCGTCCAGGCGGGCGCGAAGTTCCGTGGTGGCGTCGGAATCGTTGAGTGTCAGCGTGAGATCGGCATGCCGGCCCAAGGCGGCGATAAAACGCAACTCGGGATCGGGAAGGGCGTGGAAACCGTCGAGCCACACAGTATGGACCTCGCCTACGCCGGCGTCGGCGATGCGATCCGCGGCTAACTCCAGGCGCCGCGCCCGCAAAGCTAGGCCGCGGCGGGCAAGTTCTCTATCCACTTCGCGGTACACCGCGAGAAACGCGGCGCTCAAGGGCCCATCGGGAAGATGAGCGGCGAGGCGCTGGCTATCGCACCCGGCGGAGGAAAACTCCTCGATCGTTCGCGCCAGGGCCGCGCTGAAGCCCGGCAGGTGAACCACCCGCGCGAACTCAGGCCGGTTGAGGCGGCGCGCCGCATTTTCGACCATGAGATAGAGCGCGGTATCGGAAACCTGCGGCGCATCGGGCACGATGGCGCCAATGAAAGCGCTGAGGGTCTGAATTACCTCGCGCGAAAAAACGAAACCCTCGCGCGCTAACTGGTTTTGCAGGTGCTGCGCCAGCGTGGCGGTAGGGACAAGCAGACGCACGGCGCCATTATTCTGACGCAGGGACTGGCGAAGTCGATCCAGGATAGACGCGGTTTTGCCAGAACCCGCGGGTCCGGTGAGCAGGCGCATGGGGCTAACGGGCGCGAGAACGGAGAGCAATGGACAAATGGCGGGGCGCCTTAAGAATCATTGTAGTATTACTTTGGTCTCGAGAGCAGCCCGAAGCGACGAGCGACAAAGGCGGCGCAACGCCTGCACACATGCGCCACCCTATTGAATGCCGGCGATTTGAATGCCGGCGATCGGAGCCGCGCCGCCGAATATCCCCTGGGTTTCAACCGTGCGCTCGGCCACCAACTCCACATCGTCCCCCACCGAAACCATGCCGAATAACTCTTCCACATCGCGATTACGCATGCGGATGCACCCGTGCGACGCGCTGTGGCCGATCGAAGACGGACTATTGGTGCCATGAATGCCGTAACCTTTTATGCTCAAGCCCAGCCATCGCGTCCCGATCGGATTCGCTTTTCCGGGGGGCACAATCTTCCCTTTCGAATACCACGTTGGATCGGACAACCGCTGCACAATCTTAAACGATCCCGAGGGGCTCGGCGACTTGGGAGCGCCCACCGCCGTCGGGAAGATCTTAATCACCTTGCCCGATTCCAGCACCGCCAACTTCCTGTCCGGGATACTGATTACTATCTTCCGCGCCGATGCCGCCGCCGCGCCTTTGTCCTGCGCGAGCGCTTCCGCTGCCGCCATCAGCGCCACTCCTGTCAGCGCTGCCAACCTCTTGATCCTGTCTTCCACTCTGTGCATCTCTATCCCTCCCTTACGACAACGAAGAAGGCAGCCAGGGAGCCACAGGCGAAATCGTTGTAATTAGAGTAGATAGCTGTATCAACCTACGTGTCAGGATGAACACGTGTGGGAAATAAGCGGGAAATCTCCGTTGCTGCTCAAACGGCGCAGAGACGCGTGCTCGGTCAAAGTGCAGAACGAACCCAATTGTGAACTGTTGCCAATCAAATCCGTATCTTATAGCCGACTCAGCGCCTCAGCGTCTCTGCGTCCAGACCCATTTCCAGTATTTTTAAATAAACCTACTCCAATTTATCTATAACTTACACTCACTCCACCCCGAAAACCCTTGACACCGTCTGCTATTCTTAAGTTAGCTTCGGATATGTTCCTGGCCAGGATGCGTTTGTACTGAAGCGATACTGATTTCCCGGAAGCCTTTGCAAGCTGTACGGCGTCACCTACGGGATTACGTCGACGGGAATAACTTGGGTTCGAATCCATAACTTTCGCTGAAGGGGCGCATTGCGCCCCTCGGCGGCAGATTTCAAAGTGTCAACTATTAAATCGGCGAAATACGGGCTACAGCCCGTTTAGATCGCTGAAGATCGTCGAAGCGGCACGCCGATCAGTGCCGTCGCGCAGCGCAAAGCCGCAGCCCTCCAACGCACGTCACTCATTCTCCGAACCCGAAGTGTCTCTAAATATGTATACTCGTCTTATACATACTGGTTTGTTCCGCGCCCATTTCCGCATCTCCGCGTATCCCCCTCGAATATACGTCTTGGCCTTCATCCTTCTCGCCGCCGCTCTCATTCGCCTGCGCCTGCTCCCCATCCCCCTCGAACGCGACGAAGGCGAATACGCCTACGCCGGCCAACTCATGCTTCAAGGCATCCCGCCCTACAGCCTGGCTTCCAATATGAAGCTCCCTGGAACCTACGCCGCCCATGCCGTCATCATGGCTTTGTTTGGTGAAACTATCGCCGGTATCCATTTCGGACTCCTATTGGTCAACGCCGCGGCCATCCTGCTGGTCTTTGTACTCGGCAAGCGACTTTTCGGCGCCGTTGCCGGAGTCGCCGCCGGAGTCGCCGCCGCGGCCGCATATGCCTCGCTCTCTGTTAGCCCGGCTGTCGGCGGAACCGCATCACACGCCACCCATTTTGTAGCTCTGTGCGCGCTCGCCGCCACCGTGTTGCTGATCCGGCGTCCGGGCGCCGCGTTTTGGCCCGGCGTCCTATATGGACTCGCGTTTCTGATGAAGCAGCACGGCATCTTTTTCGCCGTATTCGGGGCGCTATACCTTCTCCGTCGCCGCTCCAGCCTGCGCACGCTGGCAACCTTTGTGGGCGCCGCGATCCTGCCCTACGCCCTCACATGCCTGATACTCTGGCGCGCTGGCGTGTTCCCCAATTTTTGGTTCTGGACCGTCACCTATGCCCGCGAGTACGCTTCTCAAGTCCCGCTCGACGTTGGCGTCGATAACCTCATTGCCAACCTCAGGGATATTTGCGTCGATAGTCCTGCACTATGGCTAATTGCCCTATTGGGTTCGTTTTTTCTTATCGGCCGGCGAGAGTTCCAGCCGCGCGCGGTCTTCACGTTGGCCTTCCTGGCCCTCTCCTTTGCCACAGCCTGTCCGGGTCTGTTATTTCGCGAGCACTACTTCATCACCATGCTGCCCGCGATAGCGCTGCTGGCGGGAGTAGCTGCGCAATCCGCCGCGGCGCTAGCCGGCAATCGCCTGCCTTATGTGCTCTTCGCGGCCGCCGTTATTTTTCCATTCGTTTCCCAGCGCGACTTCTACTTCTCCATGCCTCCGGACCAGGCCGCGCGCGCGATCTGGGGAGATGAAAATCCCTTTCCCGAAGCCATTCCCGCCGCCGCCTACATCCGCGCCCATACCGCGCCGGGGACGGCGATCGCTGTCCTCGGCTCCGAGCCTGAGATCTACTTTTACTCTCACCGCCACTCCGCTACCAACTACATCTATATGTATGGACTGATGGAGCCGCAGCCGTATGCCCTGAAAATGCAAAACGATGTTATCCGCGATATCGAGACCGCGCGCCCCGAATATATTGTCGACGTCGACAGCTCCTACTCCTGGCTGATCCGCGATAATTCCCCCACTCGCATTTTCGATTGGTGGGACAGTTACCAGGCCAGCCATTATCAACTAGCCGAATCCATCGACCACCTTTCCATTTACAGGTCGATTGACAACTACCGCGCCGAATGCGATGCTGCCCCACATCGATGCTTGCATCAATCGCTCCAACCATGAAGGCCGCCGTCCTCGATTCCACTCAAGACGCGCCGGCTCGGCTGCGCATCGAGTCTGTCCCGCGTCCCGCCGCTCGGTCCCGGACAGGTGTTGTTAAAAGTCCTGGCCTGTGGGGTGTGCCGGACCGATCTCCACATCATCCATCGCGAGTTACCTCCCATTCTTAGCCGAGTTATCCCCGGCCATCAGATCGTCGGCGAGATTGCCGGCGGAGCCACCGCCGATCTGCCGATGGGAACGCGCGTCGGTGTCTCCTGGATCGGTGGCGTGGATGGCTCATGCCCCTACTGCCGCCGTGGCATGGAGAACCTGTGCGATGCCCCCACCTTCACCGGATACTCCGTCGATGGCGGCTACGCCGAATATTGCGCGGTCCGCGCGGATTTTGTGGCCCCGCTCCCCGCAGGGCTGGACGATGTCCACGTCGCGCCCCTGCTTTGCGCCGGCATCATCGGATTCCGCAGTCTGCGCGTCGCGGGCGTGGAGCCGGGCGAACGCGTGGGTCTGTTTGGATTCGGCGCCTCGGCCCATCTGGCCATAGCCGTCCTGCACGCCTGGAAGTGCGAAGTTTACGTCTCCACCCGCGGCAGATCCCATCGCACTCTCGCCGCCTCCCTGGGCGCCGCATGGGTAGGAACGGAAAACGAAACGCCTCCCATCCCGCTCGATCGCGCGGTGACTTTCGCGCCCAGCGGCGACGTGGTCCTAGCGGCTCTCAAGAGCCTCCGCAAGGGCGGCGTAGTGGCCATCAATGCCATCCATCTGGATCGGATGCCCGAGTTCGATTACGACAAGCTATTGTGGGGCGAGCGGCAGATCCGCAGCGTGACCAACATGACCCGCGCCGATGCGCGCGATTTCTTGCGCATCGCCGCCGAGATCCGCCTGCAACCCAAGGTAACCATCTTCCCGCTCGAATCGGTGAACGATGCGCTCGATGCCGTCCAACGCGAGGCCGTCGATGGCGCAGCAGTCGTCAAGATGTAGCGTCCACCGCCCTGTGTTTTTGTGGGGCAGGTTGGCAGGGGTACCCTCTGGGTCCGGCGGATTGTTAATCCGCCTTCTTCGGCTCCCGCGGAAAGCGTCTCTCCGCCTGCCGCAGGCGCGGGGCTATGTTGCCAGACCGCCGGTACCTCCGCCCTCATCCCGCCATTTCCCTCCGCACTCTCCAAGCCTGTTCCAGGTGCCTCCGTTCATGCGCGGCCACTTGCGCAAACGTCGTTCCCAGACTTAGCCGGAACAATCGGCTCATCGGCGTCGCCACTTTGACGCGGGCCAGGTCCAATCCCTCCGCGCTCTCCGCCAGCAGCTTGAGCTGGCTTTGCAGATGTAAGAATGAGGGCAGCACCGCCGTGACCGGCTGCCCATGCAGTGGGCGAAAATGCTTTGGCGCTCGAAATTTGTGCTTCACTGGCGCTTCCGTCTCGCGCAGAATGAAGCGCTGAAAGAGTCCGTAGCGGAACGGGCCGGCTCCCGTCAGTCCGTGCGCTTTCGCATAGGCCATCGCATCTTCAATCGCCCGGACCTCCCAATTGCCCGGCGATCAGCAGATGCGCCAGGCATTCCTCAATCGACCATTGGCCGGGCTTCGGACGCCAGTTGAAGCGCTCTTCGTTCAGTCCTTCCGTCAACTCCTTGGCTTGGACCTGTATGGCATCGAATTCCTGACAATACCGCTCTAATTCTGCAGATTGCATGTATCGACGGTGACGCCGATTGCGGCAACTGTGGGCCGGTTGTCAACGTCTAGTATATCGTGACAATTCGCCCGATTTGTATTGCCGTGGCCATTGGGTCGGTGGCCTTTGCTACTGCCACGGATTACGATTCCGCTAAACGCAAATTGGATCAGATAGATAGCGACCGTGTCCGGCCGGGTACGCGGCTGCTGCTGACCTCGCGCGAGCTGAATGCATACGTCGCTCACGAAGCGCCGGCCGGTGTGCGCAATACCAGGCTGGAAGTGGTAAGCCCGGGCGTAGCCATGGGAACCGCGCTGATCGATTTCGGACAGGTGCGCCGCGCCCAGGGTCATCCGCCTGGCTGGTTAATGTCGAAATTGCTCGATGGCGAGCGGCCGGTCAGCGTCACAGCGCGGATTACCTCGGCGCATGGCCAAGCCACTGTGGACGTACAGCGAGTCGAGATTTCCGGCGTGGAGATCGACGGCAAAACACTGGATTTTCTGATCCACAACGTTCTGATGGCGATCTATCCGGAAGCGGCCGTGGGCCGGCCGTTCGAGTTAGGACACCATGTCGAGCGGCTGGATGTACAGCCCGCCGGCGTAGGTGTGTTCATCGGTAAGTAGTCATTCGGTCGCTTGGGCGGCCGTTTATCCGGTTCGCAGCAGTAGCGCTTTACGCTGGGGATAATACTCCAGCAGCTTTTTGTCTTCCTCCGCGCCTAAGTCGCGCGCCCATACGATGCGGGCCCGGTCGATATCGGCGCGGTTATACACCCATTCATCCTGAAACGCATGTGGCGGATATGTATAGCGTACAAATACCAGTAACTCGCCCGGTATCTGTTCCAGCTCCCTGGTTGACAAGGATGCGACGCTGCGGGTTGCCGTGGTTGATCGCATCCCATGTCTCATAAGGCAGCAGAGCGTGGGCTGCGCCGGAGTGCTCGAACAGATGCAAGCTATACCAGAACACGAAGTGCGCCGCGCAGAGAAACAGAAGAATACGCGCCGCCCCGCGTCCCGCGGCCCGTCCATGGATGTGGAAGCCGCTCAGTCGCTGCAATCCTACGATTGCCGCCAGAACGTAGAGACACGTGCAAGCCGCCGCGTAGTGTAGCTGGTAGGCCGGGAAGAAATTGATACCCAGCGTGAAAACTAGCAGAGTCAAGGTCACCCATAAGTAGGGGAACCGCCGTATAGAGAGAAGGAATAGCGGCAGCGCCAGATAAAGTGGCGCGAGATAGAAGAACCTGTAATAGCGCACACGGTATGCTAGGCGCAGTAAGTAAGTGGACAGCGTATCCGTGTTATCGCCGCGGAACGAGCGCTGCATGCGATAATCCATCTGCTGCTCGGGAGTCAGGGCGGAGTGTGGAACGGGATTCGCCTGAAACGTGAGCGCGGCCGGAACGCCGTACTGATACTGACTAAGCTGGTAAGGCGTGGTAGTCCAGCTTCCAGTGACTTGCTTGTTCTGCAAAAGCGTAATGCCTATCGCCGCCGCGATAATCAGTAGCGTTGCGGGCGCGACCCTGAGCAGGCCCCGCCATTCCTTGCGGGACCGCATCGACGGTATGAAGAACATCGCCACCGCGAGGAACAGGAAGATCGATTCATAGGGCCGGGTGAGGATGTGGATGGCCAGCCCCAGCCCCAGCAGAATCGCATCCCGTTCTCTCGGCGCGGTCTTCAGACGCGGCAGCGCCCCGAATACCAGACATCCTGCCGTCGCCGTGAACGCGCCGCCCCAGTAGTCGTTCATCCACAGATTGAGCGGGCCGAATTCCATCACGGCGAGCAACCCGCCGATCAGCGACCACAGCGGCGTGGTCCACCCGCGCAGCATCCAGTAGCAGAGCGCGCAGAACGCCGCCGTGGACAAGACCACGCCCGCCCAAGGCGAGCCGAACAGCGTCCATCCGATGGCCAGCGCTATGCCCTGTCCGATCGGATAAATTGAGCTGTACGTGGGCCGCTGCAAGACAAAGAACGTTTCCAAAAATTGGGGCAGGGAATGGGGCGGATTTGCCAACCGGAAATGCCGCAGCGTATCGGCCACCAATAAGTGCCCGAACTCGTCATATACGTCCGGGCATTGGGACCGGGTGATTCGGCAACAGCAGGAGCCGCAGCGCCACAGGCAGCGCCGCCAGCAGCAACATGCACCATCCGGTTCGCGGCGCCAGGCGGCGCGCGTAAGGCTCGATCCACGGCCGCGAAACCAGGGCGAAGCATACCAGCAGCGCAGCGAGGGCCAGTTCCAGGAAATCGGCGGCCCCGAAGCCGAGCGGGTTATCTACCGGGAGAAACGCGCGAAGCGGCTGGAGCGGAACCATTCGGAAGCTTCATTGTCGCAACAGCGCGCCGCGTCAAGGCCGCAATCGAGTTCTAGAGGCTAGACTGCGCGCGCCTTGCTGCGCGGGCCGCTGTTCTCGCTCCGCGCTGGCTTGCGGTCCGCGGCCGCATTGAGCCGCTTAATCTGATCGCTGACTGAAACCAGGAACATCGGTTGACGGGCGTTCTTCAGCAGATCGATGATGCGGTCCGGCGCCTCTTCCAGATAGATGGATTTTCCATCCGTCAGCAGATGCACGTCGGAGGATGCTGCCAACGCCTCGCTCAAGCGCTTCCCCATGTCCCTTTGCAGAAAGCGCAGCACGCGCCGGATTTTTTGCAGCGAAAATCCCTTGCGCCGCAGTTCTGCGATCACCGAAATTTCCACCACTTCCTCGGTCAAATATATGCGCTTGTGCCCGTTCTGCCGCGGAGAAACTACGTGGCGCTCATCCCACCACTGCAGTTGCCGCAAGCTGACGCCGCAGATGCGGGCCACTTCGCTGCTGTTGTATCCCTGCGCGTCGGTTGGCGGGAGGGGCCTGGCTTTTTTAGCTTTGAACATTCTGCGTCGCTTCCGTTTTTAATTTAGGGGCCATTTTGGATTGTACATGCACTGGCGGCTGTGTCAATAGACAAGTATCCGCTAAATTGGCGCCGTGCGCCGCCCCGGGAAAACGAACCGCCGCTAAGGGCAAAAAAAGCTGCGGATGCACGGTGAATACGTATGCCATCCGGCAGAATTCCAAGTGGTGCGCCATCCTACATAATCGGGCTTGGTGCTGTGCCTGTTCTTACGGCAGAGGCGCGCTCCGGACTCGCGCGGCCCGTACACTGGGACTGGAGGGATTCATGCCAGAAGAGATGAGCAACGCCAACGAGTGCCCTTACCATGCCAGCAAGCTTTGGCTCGGCATTGCCGCCGGAGCCGCTATCGGAGTCGCCATTGCCCTTTCCCGGCGAAAGAGAAGCCGGTGGGATACGGCCCGCGACGTCGGGCAACGGCTCAGCGACCGTTCCGGCGAATTGAGCGATGTCGCCAGCAACATTATCGGCCGCATCAAGGTCATTTATGAAGAAGGCAGGAAAGTGGCCGAAGACGCCGGCGAATTGTGGGCTCAAGGTCGAAAACTGGCGGGCTACTGACGGGTTGCATCACCCTTTCGCCCTCGGCTTTGCGCTTCAATAGACGTTCCGTTAGCGATTGGTGCGTTAAGGAGAATTGCGCCGCCGCCGCGCGCAGGTAAGGGCGAAACTCGCGCCTCCAATATTCCAAATAACCGGTTTCGCGGATCTCTTTCAGCGTCGTCCGGTAATGATCGAGCAGCGCTTCGCTGAAGAACCTCCCGGTGCGAAGCGTCGCCGTTCGAGCGCATCGCGAGAGCCATAGCAGGTTTGCCGGCACGGCCCGCACAGTGGAGAGAGCGATCAGCGATGAAAGCTCCAAAACTGTGCGGTGCTGCGCCGCGGCGGTTTGCTTCAGGCTTTCCCATTCCTCCCGCACCAATCCTGCCGATGGCAGGCTGCGCGGCGGGATCGTCTTCGCCGACTCCTTCAAGGCGCTCCACTCCCGGCGCAGTCCTGCGATATCGAGCGGCGGAAAGCGGATGGAGGAAGCGAGCTGCCCGGCGGTCCGTTCGAGACCGTCGAGAATCTGGTCCACGCTCTCGAAGCTTACGTCGCGCTCCAGCAGGCCTTCGTCTTTAAGACTGCTTGCGATCTCATCCATCAACTGCCGCCCGGCCCCGGAGAGATCCGCTAGCGCAGCCAGCACCCACACCGGTGACGCGTGGAACGCCGCGATACCGGCGATATCGATGCCATCGCCCAGCGTGCGCTTCAGTAGAAAGTTCTCGGCCAGCTTGCCTTCCGCCGGATAAGCGCCATCCACCTGCCCCACCTGCTCCACCAGGAAGCGCAGCGTGCTTTCGACCATCGTCTGGTAGAGTCTGGTCTGCCGCACGCTCTTCGGCAGGGTCACATTGCCGATCTCGCGCACTAACCCCGCGGCGAGCGCGGATGCCGATCGCACCAGGCGCTCCGGCAATGACAGCAGATATGGGCCCAGTGGAGGCATGCGGCGCCGGGCGAATTCAAATGATAACGCGGTTCAAAACTCGGCAGCGGAATGCACCGCTACTGCGCTCCACGCGACAGGAGCATGGCTTTCACGGTATGGAAGATGATGTAGAGATCCAACCCAGGACTCATATTCTTTATGTAGTACAGGTCGTATTCGAGTTTGGTGACCGTGTCTTCGAGCGTGTCGCCATATTTGAAATTGATCTGCGCCCAGCCGGTTATACCGGGCCGAATGCAATGCCGCTGGCGGTAATAAGGTATCTTCTCGGTCAGAGTTTTGACGAATTCCGGCCGCTCCGGCCGTGGTCCCACGATCGACATCTCGCCCTTCAAAACATTCGCGATCTGGGGAAACTCGTCGAAACGGATCTTGCGGATAATCTTGCCCAAGGGTGTTACGCGCGGATCGTCTTTGCTGGCCCAAACGGCGCCGGTCGCCGCTTCCGCGTCGGCCCGCATGGAACGGAATTTGTACACCGTGAATAGCTCCCCATTGAGCCCCACGCGAACCTGGCGGTAAAGTACCGGCCCCGGTGATGTGAGCTTTACCGCCAAAGCCGTCAACACAATGAGGGGAGACGCGACCACCAGCCCGACGGCGGCTAGCAGGTAGTTCATTATGCCCTGATACAGAATGCTGTTTCCGCTCGGCCCCAGATCGCCCGAGTAGATCAGCTGCGAGGGCCGGATCTCAGTCAGGCATACGCGCCCGCACACTCTCTCGTGCATATCCGCCGCCTCTTCGATGATGTGCCCGGCGAAACGCAGTTCCAGCAGATCGTTCATCGGCATCCGGTTGCGCCGCTCGAACATCCCCACCACAATCCGGCTGGGGTTCGTCGCCGCCACAATTTCCGTGAGAGAGGAGATCACCCCCAGTACTTTGCCGCCGGGCAATTCGGTCCCGGGATCGCGGGATTCATCCACGTATCCGGTGACCACCAGGCCGGTTTCCGGGTGCTGCCCTACGTGCTGCGCAATATCGACCAGTAGAGGACTGGCGCCCACCAGCAGTATGCGCTCTCCGCCTACCATGCGCAGGACAAAATCCGAGAAGAAAATCCTCCAGAAGAATATCGCGACCAGCGCCATGAAATTGCCGGCCACCATCACCTTGATCGGCACCCGAAAATCGGCATTCAAGTACGCGAGAAAGCCCTGGATCAGGAAGCAGACTCCGATCACCATACAGAGCTGTTGCAGCAGCGTAATGGGCGACTGCACCCGGATTCGCGAATACAGATCGTTAAAATGCAGCCCGATGACAATGCTCACAACCACCACCGCAATCCGCAGCAACCCGCCGTCGATGTTGAGAAAGATCGTTGGGTCCACATCGAGAACCAGGTAGCAGGCCAGAATGAAGGACGAAAAGATCAGCAGAAGATCGCAGAACAGCACAGTGACCGTGTTTGCCGGAATGAAGACTTGAAATAAGCGAGTCATCTGGGACAACCTGCGGGCGGACCGGAATTAACAGTATATGCTTTATCGTCTCGGAATGCTCCAGGACTTAAAGCCTAGGTGTAGGAGTACTCCCATCGCGCCCCGTCAACGCCACGGGAGGACATGTGAAAACCGGGTACTGCGCCGGAGCCGGCTTTGCGCTACAATGAAACCTACTGGAAGTTGATCCGCAAACCCTCCCTTAACCGGTAGCCGGTACGTCGATTCTCCTCCGCAAACAAAATCAATCAATGAAAAGTTTCTCTGAATTCTCTCTCTCCGCTCTCGTAAAGAGCAACCTGTTAAAGAACGGCTTTACCGAACCAACCCCCGTTCAAGCCCAATCCATCCAACCGGCGCTGGCCGGGCGCGATGTGGTGGCCACGGCCCAGACAGGCACCGGCAAGACTCTGGCTTTTGTCCTGCCCATCGTCAACCTCCTCGAAAAGGAAATTTCGCGCGCCGGCGTGCGCGCTCTGATCCTGAGCCCCACCCGCGAGCTCGCCATCCAAATTAACGAGACCTTCGCCCGCATCGCCATGGGTTGCTCCAGCGGGACCACGCCCTTGCGTTCCGCGGTTGTGGTGGGCGGCCTCAATGAGCGCACCCAATTACAATCGATCCGCAAAGGCGCGCAAGTCGTAATCGCCACTCCCGGCAGGCTCTGCGATTTTCTCAGCCGCCAATTGATTAACCTGAGCGGCGTTCGCGTGTTGGTTTTGGACGAGGCCGACCGCATGTTGGACATGGGCTTCCTGCCCACCATCAAGCGCATCATGGCTACCACTCCGTCCGACCGCCAGACGCTTTTTTTCTCCGCGACCATCGAAGCGTCCGTTAAGCATCTGGTGGAATCGCACGTGAAGAATCCCGTGCGCATCGAAGTCGGTTCGATTACTAAACCGGTCGACAAGATCGACCTGCATGTGTATGAAGTGGAGCCCGACCGCAAGCTGGGCTTACTGCAAACCATGCTGCGCGAAGAACAGGGATCGTTTCTGGTCTTCGCGCGCACCAAGCACGGCGCCGATAAGCTGGCGAAGAAGCTGGCGTTGAGCGGCTTCAAAACCGCGGCCATCCACGGCAACCGCTCGCAAAATCAGCGCAACCAGGCGCTCGGCGGCTTCCAGGACGGATACTATCGCGTACTGGTAGCCACCGATATCGCGGCTCGCGGCATCCATGTAGAGGGCATCGCTCACGTGGTGAACTACGATTTGCCGCAAGCGCCCGAAGACTTCATCCACCGCGCCGGACGTACCGGACGCGCCGGGGCCGGCGGTACAGCTTCCACCTTTGCATCGCGTGGCGAGCGGGCCGACGTGGCGCGCATTGAACGGATACTCGCCACCAAGTTCGTACGGCGGGAGGTGCCCTCCGATGTGGCTCGCGAGCAGAAGCCGGCGGGAGGCGTCGTCGTGATACCCTTCACTCGACCGCAGGCTCAGCGGCAGGTGCGCCATTTCGCACCCAGGGGCAGGCGCCCGGCGCGACGAGCGGTTTAGGTCTGTCGCATCTCAGTAGGTCCCGGCCCTTGGCATTGGTGGTCACCACGTTCGGCTGCCAATCGCAGCGCTTCGCCAATGGCCTCTTCCGGACGGCCGGGATCGCTTACGATCCAGCGGTAATTTTTGTAGCCTTGCACCTGTGTATAGATTACCGAAAAAGCCGCACCACATTGGACCTCGCGGGCACGGCGCTTCCATGCGAAAATAGAACTATATGCGTGGTCCAGCCCTCCTTCTATTGGTGTGTGCAGCCGCGGCATTGGCGCAAATCAGCTCCGATCCCGAAGTGGCGCGCGCGCAAATTGAGCTGAATCGAATTCGCGCGATGGTGGAATCCGGCGCCTATCCCCGCGCCCAGCTTCAAAAAGCGGAGCAGGCCGTGGCCGATGCCGAAGACGCCGCCACCATCCGCAAAAGCATCTATAACCAGGACCTTACGGTGGATCAAGCCAACGATCTGGTGGCGGCCGCGAACCGCCGTTTCGAGCGGCGCAAGCAGGCGTTTGATGACGCTAAAAAACTGGTGGACGCGGGCGTGATGCCATCGCAAACCTTGACGAATCTGCTGGAAGAATTGGATTTCGCCCGCAAGGAAACCGATCTCGCCGATACCCGCGCCAAGCTGGCGCAGCAGGCCAGCGAAAATGCGATGGCGGAAGAGGCATTGCAAGCGCAGTTGGCCGTCCACCCAACCGAAGAGCCCAAGCTCGCCGAGAGATTCGACGGCAACGGCATCTTCACTACGCAGATGTTTGAGCGCGTTGAAGCCGCCTTCGCAGCCCGCTTCGGCAAGCCGCTGCCGGTCTCGGCCAATGGCGAAACGGCCGTACACCGGGCGTTGGGCTTCGATCATCGCGGCCGCGTGGACGTAGCGCTGCAACCCGACCAGCCAGAGGGCGTATGGCTGCGCGAATACCTGATGCAGAATCGGATTCCGTTCTTCGCGTTCCGCCAAGCCGTCCCGGGAAAGGCCACCGGAGCCCACATCCACATGGGGCCGATGAGCACGCGCCTGACCGCTTCCACCGCCGGCGGCTGAGTCATGACCGATCCCAAACTCCCCGTGCTGATCGCGGCCGATAAGATCCAGGCGCGCATCCGCGAGCTGGGCGAGCAGATCTCGCGCGATTATCCCACCGGCAATCTCCACATGATCTGCATACTGAAAGGCGCCTCGTTCTTTATGGCCGACCTGGCGCGCGCCATGACGCGCGACGTCTTCATCGATTTCATGGGCATCTCCAGCTACGGTAAAGGCAAGAGCAGCTCGGGGGAAGTCCGCGTCACCAAGGATCTCGATATCTCACTCGAAGGCGCCGACGTGTTGATCGTCGAGGACATCGTGGATAGCGGCGTCACCCTGAATTATCTGATGCACGTGCTCGAACAACGCCGTCCCCGCTCGATCCGCATCGCCGCCTTACTTGATAAGCCCGAGCGGCGATTGCGGCCCGTCCATTGCGCGTATGTGGGCTTTCAAATCCCCGACGAGTTCGTGGTGGGATACGGCTTGGACTATGCGGAGAAGTACCGGAATCTGGATGCCATTTGCGTGCTGCAGGGGACTGCCGTGACCGCCGGCTAACGAAACCATGAGTATCTTGGCGCGTGGCGCCGCCGCGCGCTTAAAGGCCCCTTGAAAATCCTCGTGCTCAATTGCGGCAGCTCTTCGCTGAAGTTCCAGCTGATCGAGACCTCGCCCGATCGAATCGCGGCCAACCAGGATCGCAGACTCGCCACTGGAGTCGTCGCCAAGATTGGCAGCGCCGATTCCACAATCCACTTTGAAGCCGGCGCAGAAAAGACGGACGACACCCGCGCCATCCTTACGCATAAGGACGCCCTAACCGCGGCCTTCGAACTACTCGAAGGCTCCGGGGCGGCCAAGCTCGCCGATGTCGAGGCCGCCGGTCATCGCGTAGTACATGGCGGCGAGCACTTCACCGAATCGGCGATTATGGACGACGCGGCCGTGAAACTCATCGAGGCCGCCAGCGCGCTCGCCCCGCTGCACAATCCCCATAATCTGAAGGGATACTTCGCCAGCAAGGCGCTGCTACCGCATGCGAAGCACGTGGCGGTCTTCGACACGTCTTTCCACCAGACCATGCCGCCCAAGGCGTACATCTACGCCGTTCCGTATCTCTATTACACACGCGACAAAATCCGGCGATACGGTTTCCATGGCACTTCGCACCGCTACGTCTCGTACCGCTTCGCGCAGATCCACGGCGCCACTCGCGAGCGCTATAAACTGATTACCTGCCATTTGGGCAATGGCTGTTCCGTGTGCGCCATCGATCGCGGTAAGTCTATCGATACATCGATGGGACTGACGCCCCTCGACGGCCTCATCATGGGCACACGTCCGGGCGATCTGGACCCCGGCGCGGTGATGTACATGGTAGGCCGCGCGGAGATGGGGTTGCACGAAGTGGATGTAACCCTGAACAAATACAGCGGTCTTTACGGCATCTCCGGAATTTCGAACGACATGCGCGATCTGCTGGCTGAATCGGCTAAAGGCAACGCGCGCGCGCAATTGGCCATTGACGCTTTCTGCTATCGCGCGCGCAAATATATCGGCGCCTACTTCGCCGCCATGGATGGCGCCGACGCGGTGGTCTTCGCCGGCGGAATCGGCGAAAATGCGGCGCCCGTTCGCGAGGGCATCTGCCAATCGCTTGGCTCGCTGGGCATTGGCGTCGATCCGGCGAAGAACCACGCGACCGCGAGTCCCGAGCGCGAGATCAGCAGGGACGGATCTCCGGTAAAAGTGTGGGTGATCCCCACGGACGAGGAGCTATTGATTGCGCGCGACACGTTACGCGTAATTCTGAAAATCCCGCATCCATAGGCGCCAGCCGGCAGCCCGCCTCGCCTAATGGGCTTTCGTGCCGACGGCTGCGCGGCAACGATCGTCGTGGATGAAGACGTCCCGCACGGAACTCCTTGCCATCCTTACTTGTTTACGATTGTCTCGAGTGACCCAGGCGGCGAGCGCTCTCATATGACTCCAGAAAGGCCGCTTTACCTTTTTCTCCGGCCGGCTGACCCAGATGTGCTTGTCATCATAGCTGATCGGCACGGTCTGGCCCGGCACGATCCAGGCGCCCCACGCGCCGCGGACAGTTGCCAGGTAATTCTTCGATGGGTCCTCCCAGTTCATAACTGGAGTCTTCAGATGTCCGATCAGGATCTGGTTGTCCACCGCGAAGCAGTAATAATAGCTGCTTGCTCCGAAGAAGCAATTGTCGCAAAGAATCTCAGCGTGATCGAGCAACTGCGCGGAAGCTTGCTGCCGGACTGGCGACGCTCCGAAAGACACGGGCGCGACCAACGCCGCCGCGAGACAAACCGATGTCCAGATAATAGAGCGGCTATAAGGATACAAGCTCATCGTTCCATCCTGCTTTCTCGCCGCGCGTCAGCGGCAACGGTTTCGCTCATTTGTTGACCGGCTGAGCCACGTTTTGCGTGTTCTTTGGATCGCCCAGGGCAGACGTGCGCAGAAGGTTGCCCGACGGCAGGGAGGAGGCGTCCCAGCCGCCGCCCATGGCCTTGACTAGATCCACCGCCGCGCTCATGCGCCGCTGCAGAATCGTGACCGCGGCCTGCTGATCGCCCAAGGCGATGATTTGCGTCGTGATCACATTCAGGTAAGAGTCCGTCCCCGCGCGGTAGCGCTGCATCTCGAGATCGAGCGATTCGTTCGCGGCCGTCACTGCTTCCTGCTGCTGCACGGCCTCTTCGGAGAGGTAACGCAGATTCGCGAGGTCGTCCTCTACCTCTTGAAACGCGGCCAGCACGGTCTGGCGGTAATTCGCCACGGTCGCGTCGTACGCGGCTTCCGCGTTCTGTACGGCGGCGCCGCGGCGGCCAAAATCGAAGAGAGTTTGCGAAAGTGAGGGTCCAGCGGACCAGAAGCGGCTCGCATAGGTGACGAGATTCGGCAGATTCGTCGCAAGAAAACCGAGGCTCGCGGAAAGAGTCAAGGTGGGATAGTAAGCGGCTTGGGCAAGGCCGACATTCGAATTGGCCGCGGCTACCGAGCGCTCCGCTGCGGCGATATCCGGGCGGCGCTCGAGAAGCTGCGAAGGAACCGCAAGCGGAATCGGCAACGGCGCGCCCGAAATGAGCGTGGTGGCGATCTCCACAGCGGCCGGCGGGCGGCCCGTCAACACCGCGATCGCGTGTTCGTACTCGGCGCGCGTCACATGCAAATCCGTATACTGGGCCTTCGCTCCGGCCAGCTGGGTTTGCGCTAGCGTAATGTCGGACCGCGAAGCGACCCCGCCCGCGTGGCGATTGACGGTGAGCTGCAAATTCCTTTCGTAGCTTTCAATGGTGCCCTGCAGAACCCTCATCTGCATGTCCTGTGCCGCGAGCAGGAAATAATCGGTTGCGAGCAGCGCCTGCTGGCTGAGGCGGATATTTTCGAGGTCCGCCGCGCTCACTTGCGCGTTTTCCACCGCATTCTCGACGGACAGCCGCACGCGGCCCCACAAATCCGGCTCCCAGGAAGCGGTGATCGGTAAAGAAAAGTTCTGGCCGCCGAGTTTCCTCTCGTAGGTCTGTGAGATTGAGGGACTCGATCCGATGGTTGGATAGTAGTTAGCATGAGTCGCGAGAACCGTGGCGCGCGCCTCACGGAACTGGGCTTCCGCCTGCTTCACGTTCTGGTTGTTAATGGCGATCGTCTCTTCCAGCGCATTCAGTTGCGGATCGCCGAATATCTCCCACCACTTGCCCTTGATCAGGCCGTCGCTGGGCGTCGCCATTTTCCACTGGTCGTTTCCGGCAAGCTCCTTAAAGGCCACCGGCGCGGGCGCTACGGGCTGCTGGTAATGCGGTCCAATGCGGGCAACCGGCGCAGAACAGCGGGGCAAGAACTGCAATTTTCCGGGACAGGGTCATCGTTCAACGCTCTCCGCCGGCGCCTTCGCGATTCCGCCGGGGACGAGAAACCCGGGACGGCGCCGGGACGCGGGCCGCCGCGCGAAGCGGTGGCGCAGCCGGTCAAATAAAGATAAATCACAGGCGTGGTAAACAGCGTCAGCATCTGGCTCACCAGGAGGCCCCCGACAATCGCGATGCCGAGCGGTTTGCGCAGCTCCGCGCCCGCGCCCCAGCCGAGCGCCATCGGCATTCCGCCAAGCAGCGCACACATCGTCGTCATCATGATGGGCCGGAAGCGCAGCAAACACGCCTGGTAGATGGCGTCGCGCGAATTCATGCCTTCGTTGCGCTCCGCCGCCAGCGCGAAATCGATCATCATGATGGCGTTCTTCTTCACGATGCCGATCAACAGAATGATGCCAATCATGCCCACCAGATCGAGACTGCGTCTTGAACATGACCATGGCGACCAGCGCGCCCACGCCGGCCGATGGCAGCGTAGAGATGATGGTCAACGGATGAATCAGGCTCTCATAGAGTATTCCGAGCACGATATAAACCGCGATCAGCGCGGTCCCGATGAGGATCGGCTGATTGTTGAGCGCGTCCTCGTAAGCGCGCGCGGTACCCGCGAGCTTGCCTACGATATTCGCCGGCAGCCCAATCTCCACTTCGGCGCGGTGGATGGCCGCGGCCGCATCGCTGAGCGCGTAGCCTTCGTCGAGGTTGAAAGAGATGGTGCTGGCCGGGAACTGTCCCTGGTGGGGCAGCGAAATGGGCGTCAGGCCTTGCGTGAAGTGCGTGAAAGTCGATAAAGGAACGTCCGTGCCCTTGGGCGTTTGCACGTAGATAGTCTTCAGGAAGTCCGGGCTCTCCCACCATTTCTGCTCGAGCGCCAGAACCACGTGGTACTGGTTGATCGATTTGTACATCACCGAGACCTGGCGCTGGCCAAAGGCGTCGTAGATCGCCGAGTCTACCGCCTGCGCGGTGAGCCCGAGACGCGACGCGGTGTCGCGATCGATCACCACATTCGACGACAAGCCGGAATTCTGCTGGTCGGAGCTGACATCGGCGATCGCGGGAAGGTTCGAAAGCGCGTCCAGAACTTTCGGTCCCCATAGCGATAGCGATTCGAAATCGGGCGCTTGCAGCGTGTACTGATATTGCGCGTTGGCTTGCCGCCCGCCCACGCGCACATCCTGCGAATTCTGCAAATACAGTATGGCGCCGGGTACGCCCGAGGTCTGGCGGCGCAGGCGCGCAATCACCTGATCGGAAGTCGATTTACGCACGCCCACCGGCTTCAACTGAACGTTCATCTGCGCCTGCGTGGCGCCGCCGAAACCGCCGCCGCCGCTCGATCCGGCCACCATGGTGACGGTTTCCACGTCGGGATCGTGGTGGATCTTTTCTTCAAACCACTTGGCCTTCTCCACCAGCGCCTGATACGAGATGTGCTGCTGTCCCTGCACGCTGCCCTGCAGCCGGCCGGTATCCTGCTGTGGGAAAAATCCTTTGGGAATCTTGTCGTAGAGATACACATTGATGCCCAACGTCAGCACGAAAAGCAGTCCAGCGCCAAAGGAATACATGACTCGACCATCGGGACCTGCTGCCGGATCATTCTTTTCGCCTCGCCAGCGCTCACTGACTTGCACAGCCTCAAGCGCTGTTGACGTCAAAGGCACGTCCGCCTTAGGCCGATAATCCTTGGGAACCAGCGCCGTGGGTGTTGGCGTCTTGCCGGATGTGATTTCCGGCACGACATCAGGAGGCGGCGCGAGCCCATCCGTTTGTTCCAGCGCCTGGATTTGCGCTCCGAAATCGTACTGCTGTAGGAGCGGTGGTATGGAATTGGGCAGCCGCGCCGGGACCACAGCTTAACTTGGATGGCGTGCTTGAATCCGGTGCCTTTTGCGCAGGATTTTGCTCCTGAGCAAACAACAAGCAGACAGAAGTACTGAATGTAACGGCAAGGATGATCCAACGCATGCACTCCATTCCTTTCTAGAGGACCTTGTCCCAGCTCGCATTCGTGACATACACGCCGAGCGGATTGATCCGAGCCAAGCGCTCATCGGTCGGTGGATTGATCGCGATTGTGAATGAACCCTTCCACCGATCTGTGGCTTTAATTGCGCCATATAGATCGCGAGTGGTTTCCACCCAATCCACTTCGTAGGTCCTGTCACTGGTCGGCAGAACGGATTTGACTTCGATGGAAACAGTCTGCGTTTGAGCCCGCTTTGAGGGTGGGTCAGAACGATAGAACTCGCTTATGAAGGCTTGGGCGGAACTGCCATTTGCAATATGCGAGTAAACAAAATCAATTGCTTTTCTTTGCGTGATGCCATCCGTAGTGACCAAGCGCAGGTTCTCGACCCAATTGAAAATCGTGGACCGCTTGACTCGGTCATCATTCACCGTGGTTTGGCCGGCAAACCCCGAAGCGAAGGGCCTGCCCAGATTATCGATAAGGACAACAAACGGCAATATGCGCGAGTGCGCAGACATCCAAAGCAAGCCTGCGGTTTCAAGCAACGCGATGAGAGCGCATAGCACCGCCATCGTCCGCCAGTTTCGGGCTCGTGTGATCTGGTCCCCATATCGCTCGTCCCATTCGCGTCGCGCTGCTAAGTACGGGTTGTAAGTTTGATCGCTTTCTGATCTGCCGTTTGAAGCGCGGCGTAGGCCAAAAGTAATTGCCATCGATAGATAACTCCCCGTTTACTCCTGGTGCTCGACAGGCATCCGCGGCGGCGTCTGATGAGGCGCAGCATCAGATGGAAGCCGCAAGTTCGCGATCCGGCGGCGTGCATTCGCGATTCCGCTGGATGCGCCGTGAAGAGACTGGCTAACCTTCTGTCGCGGCGCTGCGGTGGTGTCCGAACCGGCGGGCGCGACCGGCGGATCTATCGCCATCCCAACACCGCCTGAACCTATATTTGGCGGACCGGGCTGCTTTGGCACACCGTTTCCACTCGTACTTGGGCCGGACGGAGAGGCAGGAGGCGGCAGGGAGCGGCTAAAGGCACCTCCCGCCGAGGAGCTA
>CAVRPF010000035.1:0-135278 GCA_963723015.1 Bryobacterales bacterium | reverse complement strand
AGTGCTAAAAACCTCTATTGGCCGTTCGCATGCATTTGAGGGCGGCATGAAGCGGATATTTTTACTCCTATGTGTATTGGCCACCGCCACCTTCGCTCAGGAAACTAGTCCCGACAAACGTCTGCGGCACGCCGCCACGGCGTTTCGAGAGATTATGGCGACTCCCGATAAAGGGATTCCCCGGGATCTGTTCGACAAAGCGCAGTGCATCATTATTGTGCCCGATCTGCTGAAGGGCGCCTTCATGGTCGGCGGGAAATACGGTCGCGGATATGCCTCATGCCGCCATGGCGCAAGCGGGTGGAGTTCGCCCGCGGCCATCGCCATTGAGGGCGGGAGTTTCGGATTACAGCTCGGTGGTTCCTCCACCGACTTGATTATGCTGGTGATGAACCAATCGGGCATGAACCGGCTGCTCGGAGACAAAGTCACCTTAGGTGGCGAAGCAGCCGTGGCGGCAGGCCCGGTCGGCCGCCAGGCCAGTGCGAACACCGATGTGCTGATGCGCGCGGAGATGCTCTCATGGTCGCGTTCGCGTGGCGTGTTCGCCGGTCTCTCGCTGGAGGGCGCTACGCTGCGGCCCGATCCGGGAGAAAACCACAAGCTCTATGGGCGCGATATCGGTAACCGAGAAATACTGGAGACTGGAGTTGCCACTCCTACGGCGGCTCGTCCGTTAGTAACTCTGCTGGATCGCTACTCGCACGTCGCGACTAGTGGGTCGGCATCGCGCGTGAATACCGGGAATCTCAGCAAACCCGGCGGCCGTTTGTTGCTGAGCGAGAGGGAGATTCATTTCGCGACCAATCAGTCCGCCGTTCCCTCGGGATCCGACGCGGCTTTATCGGAAGTTGCCAAGAAGCTGAAAGATAATCCAACCTGGAAGATTCGCGTAGAGGGGTACACGGACAACGTAGGCAGCAAGGCTGCGAATGAGACGCTTTCCGAACAGCGGGCTAAGGCCGTCATGGATTGGCTGGCCGACCACGGCGTGGACCGTAGCCGTCTCACGGCCAAGGGTTACGGCGAAGCCCATCCGATTGGCGATAACTCCAGCGACGAGGGCCGCGCTAAGAACAGACGTGTCGAGCTGGTGCGCGAGTAAGTGCCTGCACACTCGCGTTGATTAGTGGGAAGCCGCCGGTCGCGCCTTGGGCTTGTTGAGGGACGGCTCAATGCAATTGCGAACCGCTTCCAATAGCGATTTCGGTAAAAAAGGCTTTTGAACGTAGCCGCAAGCTTTTGAGGGATGCTTGTCTTTCTCTGCGCCGATGTCCAGGGGGTAACCGGAAATGAAGAGCACCGGAACCTGGGGGTAAATCTTCGCAACCGCCTGCGCCAGGCTGATTCCATCCATCCGCGGCATCCGTACATCGGTAAGCAACAGGTCGATGCCGCCTCCCGCGCGTTGAATAGAGTCCAGCGCCTCCATCCCATCCTCAGATTCAATAACGTCGAACCCGTCGCGTTGCAGGATCGCCTTCACAAAGGTGCGAACGGTCTCGCTCGTCGTCTACCAGAAGTATGGTCTTGGACTGCATGAAAATGAGCGCCTGCGGAGACCCGAAAACCGAAGTGATCCGCCTCTGAAGTTGCGAGTCGAACCTGAATTATAGCAATCGCTTCTCGATCGGAAGCCCGAAATAATGAGACTTTAATTTTTGAGCGGTGAAGTCATGCCGCAAGCGTGCAAACGATTACAACCGGTCCTCCCGCATGATAAGATTGCCTGCAAAGTTATGAACTTGAATTTTACTCGCCGCCAATTTGCCCGCGCCGCCGGCGCGGCCTCGCTCGCCGCGCTGCTGCCTCGCGGAGTATTCAGCCAGGGAGCGGCTTCGAAGAAGGCCATCGTTCGCGCCGACGAGGAGATCGGAACCATCCGCCCCGAACTCCATTCGCATTTCGCCGAACATCTGGGATCGTGTACTTACGGCGGAATCTGGGTAGGCAAGAATTCGCCTATTCCGAATATCGACGGCTACCGGAAAGCGACTGTAGATTATCTGAAAGAGCTCGGCGTGCCCGTGCTGCGCTGGCCGGGCGGCTGCTTCGCCGACGACTACCATTGGCGCGATGGCATCGGACCGGCCAATAAACGGCCCCGGCGCGTCAACATTACCTGGGGCCATTACACGGAAGATAACAGCTTCGGCACGCACGAATTCATCGGCTTCTGTAAGCTGATCGGCGCCGAGCCGTACTTCGCCGCGAATGTAGGCACGGGCTCGCCGCAGGAATTCCGCGATTGGATCGAGTACTGCAATTTTCCCAAAGGCAGCACGCTTTCCGACGAGCGCGCGGCCAACGGATCGCCGCAGCCTTTCGGGGTTCGCTATTGGGGCGTGGGCAATGAACTGTGGGGCTGCGGCGGAAATTTTCAGCCCGAAGCGGCCGCGTCCGAGTTCCGCCATTTCGCCACCTTCGGCAACGCCATGGGCGGCAGCCGCGATATGACGCGGCTTACCGGCGGACAGCCCGTATATCTGATCGGGTGCGGGCCAAACGGCAACGACGCTCGCTGGACCCGCGGATTCATGGACACGCTGGCCGCGCGCGGTCCGCTCCCTAACGGCTACTCGATGCATTTTTACGAAAATGGAACGCTCGATCCGCTGCATTTCACGCCCGAAGCGATGGCCACGCAATTCAATATTTTCCCGCGCGTGGAGCAGGCCATCGTCCAGCAGCGGACGATTCTCGACGGATACGATCCGCAGCGCCGCATGGGGCTTATTGCTCGACGAATGGGGCGTATGGGATCGCATTCCGGCCAGCGATGAGGAGAAATACGGCAAGCTCTGGATGCAATCCACCATGCGCAGCGCCGTGGCCGCCGGATTGGGATTGAACATTTTCAATCGCCAGGCCGACAAGCTGTACATGTGCAACATCGCGCAGCTTATCAACGTGCTGCAGGCGGTGCTGATGACCGATGGACCCGAGGGCAAAAACTGCGTGCGCACCACCAGCTACTACGCATTCATGCAGTTCAAACCGCATCGCGGCAAGACGGCGGTCAAAGTGGAATATGATGGCATGAACGCCGGCATGAATACCGGGGGCGCGGCGGACGCGGCGGCGCGGGCCAGGATCCCACGCCCGAATTGTCCATGTCCGCGTCCAGGCAGGGAAACGGGATGGTGGTGACGTTGGTAAACCCGCGTCACGATCTGGCCATGGATGTGGATTGCGCGCTGCACGGCGTATCCGCCAGGAGCGGCAGCGCGCAAATCCTGCACGACGCCGATATCAACGCGTATAACAGCTTCGATAACCCGGATAAGGTCACTATCAAGCCGCACCAGGTGTCGGTGAATGGCGCGAATTTCAGGATCGCGTTGCCGGCGATGTCGGTCGCGACTGTCACGCTGCAATTATAGATTGTGGGTCGGGCGCTTTCGCCTGCCAGCCGGGATCAATTTGCGGCCGGTATCTTCTCGGCGTGATCGACAATCAAGAAATCGACCGGGCTATTTCGCGATTCCAGCTTGAGTCCGAGCTGACTCTCCAATGCCGAGGGTATGGCAGCCGTGGATTGCAGCGGCCAGTCGAAAACGAAGTCATAGCTTCCCTTCAGACCCGTCATATCGATCACCGGCTTACCCAGCTCCGCCGCCAGAGCATCGGCGAATTGCGCCATGGATTCACGCGTTGCCGTCAACCGATAAACGTCGTGGGCCGAGGTCTTGCTCGTACCGCCCGCGGCGCCGGCGCCGGCCGCGGATTCTTTCAATTTCGGCCCGCCTCCCGCCACTGATAGCGCGTAGACTGGGAGTTCCTTCTGTTCGCGATGGACCTTCAGCTTGAAGCGATCCGCCAACAGGCTTTGCAACATCAGCGCGAACTGCTGCTGTGTCGTATTCGGCGGTAATTTCGCCGCGACGTCGTATCGCTGGGTGTCCAGCCAATCTGGCCCCGAGATTTGATAATCTTTTACGCCGTACGCCTGGACCACTAGCCGCTTGAGCGTGACCCCGAGGTAGTTAATCTCTCCGGGATCGTCTGTCCCCGGTCCGCCGGACATGATCCGTGCCATAGCGCCGCCGGGCGCCGCGGCAGTTAGCTTCACTGAGGCCGATTCAAACGTGGGCATGATTGTCTTAGATTGTCCGAATGCCGCGGCCGACGCGATCGCGGCCAGACCCGCGAAAAAGATAACTCGCCGCATGGCACGAAAGTCCCTGTTGAATGGACGCATGGCGATGGCGGAAAGTCGGAATCTCGCGCGGCTTGCCTGTTCGGGCCGGACCTGACCACAGGCCGCGCTAACGTCCAAATAGATATGCTCCGGCCACGATCTTCGCTACGGCCTCGTACCCACGCCCGCAATCCCGACTTACGTTTGTCTCGGTTCTCGGTGGCGCGCCCGGCAATGGCGCCATTGCCATCTTGACAATCCCGTGCTGCTTGCCTCAGATCGGAGCACGCAGTCAGGAGCTACGGCCTTCGCCAGCGAACTTCCAACACCACTGGCGATTTCAATCTCTAGCGGCTTTGCCCGGTTCCGATCTGCACAGTGGGATGCATGGAGTGCGGCTTAATTGGCTAGGGCTTCCACTGGGGAGATCCGGGTGGCGCGCTGAGCTGGCAGCAGACAGGCGGCTAAAGATACCGCGCCGATGATGCCGGCGGCCGCGGCCAGGGTCGCCACGTCGAGCGGCGGCGCGTCAAAAAGTAGCGCCTGCATCGCTCGGCCGGTCAGCCACGCCCCCGTGGCGCCGAACATCGTGCCGGCTATCAGCAGACGTAAGGCGAGAGTGAGAAACTGGCTGCGTATCTGGCCGGGCCGCGCTCCCAATGCCATTCGCAAACCGACCTCGCGGCGCCGCTGCGCCACGGCGTAGCTTAAGACGCCGTAAGCGCCGACCCCGACAAGGAGTAGAGCGATTAGCGAGAAGATGCCCGCAAGCAATGCGGTGGAGCGTTGCGCCACCAGACTGTCCGCGATACGGGTATCCATCGGCCGGAGATCGTTCACCGGCGACTCGGGGTCGATTTGCCGAACGGCTTTTTGCAGTGCCGGACCGAGCGATTTCGGTTGAAGGCTGGTGCGGACGACAATAAAAAGGGTGTCGGCGGCGCGCCAGGGGTAAGGATAGTAGACCGCTCCTTGGGCCGTCTGGTCGGTTAGGCCCGCCTGTTTCACCGCGCCGACCACACCGATAACCGTGAACGATTGGGCATCGGTTGTCGCTTCGCTGCCCTCGAAAAGGCGTTGACCAAGAGCGCTGGTGTGCGGCCAGTAGTAGCGTGCGAAGTCCTCGTCCACCACGCAGACCCGGGTTGACCGGCGCGAGTCTTCCGCCGTGAGGAAGCGTCCTTCCCGCAGGGAAAAGCCCATCGCGGCGAAGTAGTCGCCATCCACTCCATAAGAGTAATGTCCCCGCACCGATTCGCCCGGCAGGCGAACATGGCCCACCACGGTAGCGGCGCTTTTTCCGCTGTTACCGCTCAAGGGCACATTGTTGACCACTCCGGCGGCCAAAACTCCCGGCTGGCGCGCGAGCTCCTTCAACAGCCTCTGATTGAACGCCAGGCGAGCCGGCCAGTCCGGGTATCTGCTCCGCGGCAGCAAGATTTGTCCTGACAGAACATGGTCCGGCCGAAAGCCCGGAGAGACCGCCATCGCCCGCTCCAGACTGAGGCCCAGCAGACCCGCCGCGCTCAACAGAACCGTTGCCAACGCGATCTGGGCGACGATAAAGCCGTGGCGCAGGCTTTGTGCGGCGCGGCTGGCCGTTCCGCCACGCGTCTCGGATTGGATCGCGCTTCTCAGATGGCCTCGCAAATGGAACCACGCTATGGGCGCCGCGAGCGCGAGTCCTATGGCCATAGCTCCGAGAACCGCGATGCACGCCACCCGAGAGTCGATAGCTATGTGACTCCCTAAAGGTAAACGATCGATAGCCAATACACTCAGCAGGCGGACTCCGCCGGCCCCGGCGCCGAGCCCGAGCAGGCCTCCGGCCAGCGTGAGCAAAGTGGTCTCGACAATCGCCTCGCTTATCACGTGCAAGCGGCTGGCGCCCAACGCCCGCCGGACGGCGATTTCCTTCGAACGGCTACTCGCCCGGATCAAAAGCAGGTTCGTCAGGTTGACCGCGCCGATCAGCAACAGCACGAAGGCGCCCGCCTGCGTCCACAACAGGACGGGCCGGATCGTTCGAACGTGGTCCGCCTGAAGGGGCGCCACCACGGAACGAAAGCCGGCCTCGGCTATCATTTTGGCCTGGGAGTCTTCCGCCTCAAGAGTGCCATTCTGGGCGTCGATCTGCGCCTGCGCTTGTGCCAGCGTCGCGCCTGGTTTTAGGCGGCCAATCATATGCTTGGAATTCCCGCCCGAGTGCCGCTGCGCGGAAGCACGATCTTCAGAACCCGACGAGAAAGGAAAGTACAGACGCGCCTCCGATGAGAGGAATCGGAAGCCGGGCGGCAGGAGGCCGACCACCGCATAGCTGAGTCCGTTCACGCGAAGCTGCTTGCCAATTATATGTTGATCGGCGCCGAAATGCTGCCGCCAGTAGGCGTCGGTGAGAATCACCTCCCTATCGGCCTGAAGCGAGGTTTCCTCCTCCGTGAAGCTGCGCCCCCGTGATGGCCCTATCCCAAGCGTCGCGAAAAAATCCGGGGATACTCTCGCGATCTGCTCGCGTTCCGTTGACCCGGCCTCACCGACGACCGCCGTATCGTAGGAATAGATAGCGACCCCAGCGAAGGCGGGAATCCTGCCACGGCGTTCGTAATAGTTGGCTGTCGAAGAACCGTCGCGATCGACCCCGGCTTTGGGGTATGTATTAAAGATGGTGACGAGCCGGCCGGCCTCGGGGAACGGCAGGGGGCGGAGCAAAATGGAGTCGACCACCGCGAATATTGTCAGGTTCGCGCCGAGGCAGACGGCGAGCGTCACCAGGGCAGTTGCTGTAAATCCGGGTGTCTTGCGCAGCAACCGGGCAGCGTGACGGAGTTGCCTGGCCAACTCGTCGAATGGGCGGAGCCCGCGTGCTTCGCGACACTCTTCCTGTGTACTGTTCAGGCTGCCAAACTCGATCCGAGCCCGCCGGGCCGCTTGTCGCGGAGGCACTCCCGAGCGCACCAGGTGGTCCGTGTATTGCTCGATGTGAAACCGCAACTCGTCGGCCATTCCCCGTTCGAAATCGCGGCGGGACTTGATCGCGCGCGCAAGAGAGCGAAGGCGTCTCAGCACGTCACACCTCCTCCGATGTAGCGCTCAAAGCCGCGGCAATCGCCGCCGCCAGCCGTTTCCAGCCGGCAGTCTCGTCCCGGAGCCGACGCCGCCCCGCGCCGGTCAATGTATAATACTTTGCCCGGCGATTATTCTCGCTGATACCCCATTCGGCGGCGATCAGTTCCTGGCGCTCCAACCGGTAAAGCGCCGGATACAAAGACCCTTGGGGGATCTCTAGCGCATCGCCTGAAATTTGCTGAATGCGCTGCAATACGCCGTATCCATGCAGCGGTTTCAACGATACTGCCTTCAGAATCAGCATATCGAGAGTACCCGGCAGCAGCTCGGCGTTTTTACGCATGATTCGTTTTCTCCTAGGTCAACTAGGAGTATAATCCAGCTCTCCTAGTTTGGCAAGTGGGGCGGACACCGGAAGACACCGGAATGCCGCCGGAGCCCTTGCCGCTCTTCAGGCCCAGCCTAACCCACCGGGTCCGCCGACGTGCCAATAAACATCCTCGGCCAGGACCAACAGCGCCATCTTCACCGTCGATCCAATTGTGGCCTTGTTGCCTTGCGAACGAGTGAGTGCGGTTTGATACAATGGGCCGGTCGGCAAAAATGAACACGATTGAAACACGATGAGAAGATCCCTCTTCCTCGCGCCGCTGCTGGCGGCCGTAGTCGCACTTGCCACCAGCGCCGCGGCCCCAAGTAACGCCGCGGCCCAACAGAAAATCGTCTCGCGCGCAGCCGCCAAAAAGAGCGCGAAAACCGTCAAGAAGAAGCGCCTTCCCAAAGCTCCCGCCGTCGATCCCACCGAAGGCGATAACCCGGACGGCGACGACCTCACCATCCGCCGCGCCGCCGTCGATGCCCTGGGCGATCAGGCCGGCAGCATCGTGGCGGTCGATCCCAAAAGCGGGCGCATCCTGACGATGGTCAATCAAAGGCTCGCCCTCCAGAGCGGGTTCACCCCCTGCTCCACCATCAAGCTGGTGACTTCGCTGGCCGCGCTCACTGAGCACGTGGTGGATAAGGATACGACGCTTCGCCTGGGCCGCTACATGCAATTTAATATGACCACGGCGCTGGCAAAATCGAACAATCAATACTTCGCGGCGCTGGGAAACAAGCTCGGATTCGAGCGCGTGGTGCATTACGCGCAGATGCTGGGCCTAGGCGAGAAGGCCGGGCTGGACGTTGACGGCGAGCAGGCCGGAACCATTACCGGTACGCCGCCCAAATTTGGCGGCATGGGTTTGATGACCAGTTTCGGCGAAGGCTTCTCCATGACGCCGCTCGAGCTGGCGGCGCTGCTTTCTTCCATCGCCAATGGCGGCACGCTCTATTACCTGCAATATCCCAGGACCGCCGCCGAGATCGAAAGTTTCGTTCCGCGCGTCAAACGCAAGCTGGAAATCGCGCCCAACGGCATCGACGATATCAAAGTGGGGATGCGTGGCGCCGTGGATTACGGTACCGCGCGGCGCGCCGGCTACGACCCTAACGAGAATATTTTCGGGAAGACTGGCACCTGCACCGATTTCCGCGCTGGTAGTCACATGGGATGGTTCGGATCGTTCATCGAATCCGGAAAACGCGAGTTAGTAGTGGTGGTGATGCTCACCAGTCCGGTGAAATCCGTCAGCGGACCCCTGGCTTCAGGCGTGGCGGGAGCTTTCTACCGGAACCTGTCGGAGCAGAAATACTTCGCGGCGGATTAGATCCGTGAGCGCTGTGGTTTACCGCGCCGGAATTTGCACATCCACATGCGCATCGATCATCTTCTGCACTTCGGATTTGCCTACCGCGCCAACGCGCTGCTCCACTACCTGGCCGCCCTTGAACAGCAGCAATGTAGGAATGCCGCGCACGTTATAGCGCATGGCGGTGCCCCCGTTGGCGTCCACATCCAACTTTCCCACCTTCGCCTTGCCTGCGTATTGAGTGGCGATCGCGTCAATCGCGGGCGCGATCTGCCGACACGGGCCGCACCATTCAGCCCAGAAATCCACCAGCACCGGCACATCCGACCGGAGGACCTCCTGATCGAAGCTCGCGTCTGAAAAGGTTAACGTATTTGGACCTGCCATTTTATCTCCTCTTATTAGAATCCCACGCCGCCAAAAAGATTCATGCCGCCCCCAGAAGCCGCCGGTAGAGCGCCGAATATTGGCTCGCGGAGGTCTTCCACGAAAAATCCCGCGCCATGCCGCGGCGCATCCTCGCCAGCCACTCGTCCCCATTTTCGAAGGCCGTCAGCGCCTGCCGAACCGCCGCGATCAGAGCCGCGCCGCTATACCCGGCGAACTTAAAGCCGGTCTCACTATCGATGGTATCATCCAGACCGCCCGTGGCGCGCACCACCGGCACTGTGCCGTAGTGGAGACTGTAAATCTGGTTCAACCCGCAGGGTTCATACTGGCTGGGCATCAGGAAAATATCGGCGCCGGCTTCAATAAGGTGAGCCAGCCGGTTGTCGAAGCCGATGCGCGTGGCAACGCGCCCCGGGAAATCGGCCGGCATGCGCTGGAATAGCGCTTCATACGCCGGATTGCCCGAGCCAAGCACAACCATATTCGCGCCCGCGCCCACGATATCCGCCGCCGCGTCCAGGACGAGATCGACTCCCTTTTGGGCCGTAAGGCGAGTCACCATCCCAATCAGCGGCCGGTCCGCTTCCGCCGCTGGCAAATCGAATTCGCGCAGCAAGTGCTCCTTGCAAACGGCCTTGCCGCTGAGGTCCTCCGCCGAGAAGCGCGCCGGAATCAGCGGATCGGTTTCCGGGTCCCACTCGCGGTAATCCGCGCCGTTCAGAATGCCGCTGAGGACGGCGGCGCGCGCGCGAAGTGCGCCATCGAGACCGAAACCCAGCTCCGGCGTTTGAATCTCGCGGGCATATGTGGGGCTGACGGTGTTGAGCGCGTCCGCGAAAGAGATTCCGCTCTTGATGTAGCTGACGCGCCCGAAGAACTCCAGTCCATCCGGCCGAAAGAGCGCGGGATCGATAGCGGTTTCCGCTAACGCCCGAACCGGGAACAGCCCCTGGAATCCGAGATTGTGGATCGTGAAAAGCGTCTTGGTTCCCATAAACGTGGGATCGGTGGCATAGGTGCTTTTCAAATAGGCCGGCGCCAGGCCGGCCTGCCAATCGTGGCAATGCAGAATGTCGCACGGGAAGAGATAGCGCGCTACGCCGAGCGCGGCACGGCAGAATACCGCGAAGCGTATGTGATTATCCGGGTAATCGGCGCCGGATTCGCCGTAGAGTCCCGCGCGCTCGTATAGCGGAGGGCAATCCACCATGTATAACGGGTACTCCGCCGTGCTCTGGTAGATAGATACGGTGTATAGCGCCGGCCCGAGATAGACGGCAAGCCGGTCGTAGACGCGCCTGGCGCCGCGGAGGTCGATTGAGCCATAGCGCGGAATCACGACCGCCGCGCTATCCCCGACGGTTTGCAGCGACGAGGGCAGCGCCCCGACGACATCGCCCAAACCGCCAGTTCGCGCCAGCGGCGCGGCTTCGGAAGAGACCATCAGGACGCGGGCCACACGGGAATTGTATCAAGTCATGCGGAAACAATCGCGAGCTTAATCGTACCCTGTGTGTCTTTATACAAAGAAATCTCCCTGATACAGTCATTACAGGATGCCGCTTCAAGTATGCGAAGGATACCATAAAGGCAAAGGAGGCACTTATATGAAAAAGAGCATTCTGACAGCTCTCATATCCTTCGGGATGATATGTATGCCGGCAGCCTGCCTGACAGCCTATGCGGCAACTAATACCGCGAAAACGGTGAAGATATCGCAACAGAACACTCGCGGCATGTGGGCTCCCGAGACACTCTCGGGGAAAATTACGATGGTCGATCCGGCGCGGAGCCTGGTAATAGTGCAGGATTCAAATGGCGTTCCGTTCGACATTATGGTGAATCGTTCCACCCGCATCCAATCCGCCAACGGATCGCTCAATCTGGACACACTGAACTCCGACGTGAATCATAACGCTTCGATCACGTTTATCCCGGAAAGGCGGGGAGACATAGCGAAGACAATTAACGTATCACGATAAGGTAACTGCAGGATCTCATTTCCATGGCGACCAATGGCAGAGGGCTGAGCGCGGCTATCGCCATGCTCCGCAAGAAAGTCAGCCGCGCTCAGCCTCAATTGGCGTCTCCGTTGGTAACGCCCCGTCCCGAAACAGTCCCAACGTGAGGATCGCCGGCGTCTGTTCTTCTTCAAACGTCACGACTGACTCCTCCAGGTTCGCTAGTGTCACCGTTCGCCGCCAGGCCCATATCGCCGCCGCTACCAGTACGGCAAGTAGCCTGGCATACATCCATGGATCGCGGAGCGCGCGCAGCTCATAAGAAATCCCGAAGCCGATGGCCTGCAGCAATCCTCCCGCCGCCACGAACATTAGATTGACTTTCGACTTACCCGGCAGATAGGAACAAGTGAATGGAATCTTGTGAAATCCATGCAGGCTGACATAGGCCAGCGTGGTTCCCCAAAGCCCAAGGAGCGCCAGATGCTCCAGCGCCAATCGCCACGGCCATACCCATAAGAACACCGCCGCCGAAGCCAGCCACACCGGAGTCACGGAGAGCACGAAGAGCGGCCGCCGGATCGCCGCCAGATATTCCTGCGTCCGGTGAATTGAGGTGACGCGGAAAATCCAATTCGCGCGCAGATCGAGCGGCATGGCGAACACTACGCGCGTTCCCACCACCCACGCGGTCATCATTACGATCGAGGAAAAGATCGCGCCGATCAAAGCCGTGACTGGAGCGGACGGTCCGGAGTTTTTCCAAACCAAAGTCACCAAAGCGAACCCAATACCCAGGTAGAACGCGAGAATCACGCGATGCTGTCGGCTGCGGAGCAGCGTGCGGATGCTGAACTGCACCACCGCGGTCCCAAGCGAGTTGCCAAATCGAGGCAGCCAATTCACGCCGCGAATGCCGGGTTCGATATCCGGCTCTTCGACGATCTTCCGCAGCGTACGGAAGTAGGACAGCAGGAATGATGCGCCTGCACACACGATAGCAATCGCGATACCGACACATGCCCGCCGCGCCAGCGGCGCCATCGCCGGATACATGGACCCGTTGAGAGCCTGGAACAATCCAAGAAACCAGTAGGACGGCAGCCAGCCGAGCGCAGATTGATTCTTTGCTGCGGAGAGCGCCTCCGGCGTAGCCAGCGACGGCTGCAGAAAATACAGAAAATACACCCCGACAAATAGACACAAGGCGGCCATCTGCAGAAACGCCGATAAGCGCAGAAACAACCGCCGCGGGAGTTGCGCCGCCAGCCCCTGCACGCCTAACACGCAGCAGAAAATGAATGCGCCGGCCGCCAGCATCGTAATCCAGTACGCTGCCAGCGATCGAATCATGCCTATAATGCCGGAATTCGCCGGCGCAAATACCAGCACCGGCCACGCGATGCTCGCGAGACTATGCAGCGAAACAACAGTTAAACTAAGTGCGGTAGCCACCGAGGCAACTTTGGCCAGAAACATAGTGCGCGTGCGTATAGGCAATGGCGCCAGCACCAGAACATCGCGCCGGTTCAGGAATGTGGATTCCCAACTCAACACGGCAAAAAGCCCGACCACCAGCATAGTGGTTGAGATCAAAAAGTGCTCCTGTTTCCAAAGCACCGTCATGAGCGCCTGAGGCGGAATGTGGCGCGCATCGAAGAACAGAGCGCCCAGCAAGAGTCCCGAGCTAATCCAAATTAATAATCCCGCGAACTGGCCGAGTAACTTGGTGATGTCTCCCTGAGGCGAGAGTAACTCCAGATCCACCATGCGGAACAGAAACTCGCGATAGAGTACGCGAAACTGGAGATCCTTCATACTTATCGCCTCATGCTTTGATCAGATCCGCAATCTCGCGTGAAATCCCCGCAGTATCCTGCTCTACGGCAAGCTGCGAGAAAATATCTTCGAGCGTAGGCAGCGCCATTAGCGTTCGCAGCCGCTCGATGGAATCGTCGGCTACGATCTTGCCGCGGTGCAAAATTACCACGTCGCGAAGAGACCCGCTCCACCGTCTCCAGCTCATGCGAGCTGAATAGCACCACTTTGCCGCGCGCCGCCAGCTCCTGAATCAGGCTGCGCAAGACCAGCGCCGTCCCCACATCCAACCCTGAAAATGGCTCATCCAGCAGGATCAGATCGGGGTTGTGCAATAGCGCCGCCGCGAGCAGCACCTTTTGCCGCATGCCTTTCGAGTAGTTCGATATGGGCGAGTGCCGGTCGCTGTGCAGCGAGAACAGGCGCAGCAATCCGTCAATGCAGTTGGCGGTCGTCTTCGTGGTCAAGCCGCGCAACTGACTCACCATCACAAGATACTCCAGTCCGCTCAGATGCGCGTAGAGATGCGGCTCTTCCGGCACGTATCCCATGCGCTTCTTGTAGGCGATAAGATCGCTCTGAATGCGCTTGCCATCGAACAGGATCTCGCCCGAGCTGGCCTCGATGAGCGCCGTGATCATCTTCATGGTGGTCGATTTACCCGAGCCGTTCGGCCCAAGGTAACCGGTGATCTCGCCGGGGTGCGCGGAGAAACTGATGTTATCGACAGCGATCGTGCCGGGGAATCGTTTAGTAACATTGCGAAGTTCGAGCATACTAACCCTACTTATTCCTCTCTCAATGTCGCAACTGGATCGATAGTCGCCGACTTACGCGCCGGCAAGTAACAAGCTAAAGCGGCCACCGCAACCAATAACAAAGGCCCGCCCAAAAGCTGTTCCGGCTCGACGGCCGAAAGGTTGATGGGACCCAAGGCTGCGGAGGCCCAAAGCAACAACCGCAGAACGGCTACAGCGGCGGCGATTCCCATTACAGAGCCAGCCAATATCATGGCCGCCCCTTCCGTCATTACCAGCCGCAACACCTGCGGGCGTCGCGCGCCGAGCGCCATGCGAATCCCGATCTCTTTGCGCCGCCGTACCACTGCCTGCGCGGTGACTCCGGCCAGCCCGATACAGGCCAGAATCAAGGCAAACATACCTACGCTGCCGTACATAGCCGTCACATATCCAAGTGCCTGGTTAAATTGATCCAGATACTCCTGCATAGTTTGCACACCAAATATAGTCAGGCGGCTGTCGATGGCTCTCATTTGGCCACGGATTGGCACAAGTCCAATACCTTTCCGGACGCGGACCACCACCGAAGTCCCGCCACGCCGGAGATCCTTCATGGTAAGTGGTAGAAAAACCACTGGGACCGGTTCTCTCTGAAATGCCGCCGACCTCTCATACTGTGCGACCCCCGCCACCTGGAAGACCTTCTCGCCCTGGCGGATGATAAGGCCCAGTGGGTCGGCGCCTCCGAAGAACTGCTGCGCAGCGGACCGATTGATGACCACCGGCAGAATCGAGCCCGTATCGGAGTCCGAGCGCAGGTCGCGAGGTCCAAACTCGGCGCCGCGCCCCACGTGCAGCCCTAAAGCAGCGAAAAAGCCGGGACCGATTTTTTGCAGGCTTACGTGGTGTACGGTTTCCTTGCGCCCTCGATCTTCCGTTTCAAAAACGGCATTGAGCGGGGCGATGAAGTTAAATGCACTGGACTCGGCCAAGGTTGCGCCTTCCACTCCGCCGGCCCGCATCAGACGCTCCGGTAATTCCGCCAGCAGCGCCGCTGAGTTATCGGACGAATAACCGTCGCGCATCGGATCTACGGAGAACAGATAGATGCCGGCCGTATCGAATCCCGGTCCGCCGCGATTCATGCCCTGCTGTATCCCGACAACTGCGAACCCCATAATTAAAACCAGCAACATGGCTATGGCCACTTGATAGACCATGAAAAGGTTGCGCAGCCCCAAGCGCCGGCAACGCTCGCCGTTGACCGGCGAGATCTCTCTCAAGCTCGTCACCAGGTTGGCGCGCGTGGTAGCCAGCGCCGGCATCAGTCCGAACCCGACGCCCGCCAGCGCGGAAATCAAGAATGTGATCAGGGCAACGCGCAGGTCGGGAGCGATAACGAGACCGGACGGAAATTCCGAGACATGCAGACCCGGTATAGGGCGGCTAAGAATGCCGTATGCGGCAGCCAGACCTGCCGTGCCGCCAATCACCGCCAGCGCCATGCTTTCCATCAGCAACTGGCGGATCAGACGAGACCGTCCGGCGCCCACCGAAAGACGGATGGCGATTTCCCTGCTGCGAGCTCTTCCGCGCGCCAGGATCACACCGGCCAGATTGGCGCAGGTGAACGAAAGGATGAGGGCGATGATCAATCCCCAGCCCGCGAGAATGAAGGCGCGCAACTCGGGAGTAGCCGGCATAATACCGCCCGCTTCGACCAGCCGCAACACGCGGCCCCCCTTATCGCGATTTGAATCGCGCCTCCCGCTCTGCGCGTCAAGTTGGCGCGTCTGGGCGTCCAACGCCGCCTCCACCGCTGCCTTTGTAACCTTCGGGGCGAGTCTCAGCACAACTCGGAACACAGGCGAAGATGAGTTATGCAACACGTCGCCGGACAATTCCGGCGCAATCGCGGGATCGGCTGTGACCGGAACAAAGATGTCGGCTGCGTTGGCGGGAAACACTCCCAGAAAATCCTTCTCCGCCACGCCCACAATAGTGGCGCGATGCCCATTGATGCGCAGCGTACGGCCGGCGGCGTGTGGGTCGGCTATTCAATCGCATCCGCCAAAAGCGCTCGCTCACTACCACTGCGGCGCGCCCCAGCCGGTTCGGAGGCGGGATCGAAGAACTGTCCCAAGCATCGGCCGCACGCCCAAAGTGGAAAAATATTCCGAGCGAAACGATATGCCCGGAGATCCGCTCCGCAGCGGAGCTTGACTGCCCCTCCACCGTCACGCTGAACGGCACGGCACCGATGAAGGCGGCGGTAGCGGATGCGACTCGGCTGCCGTCGCGATAGCTCTCGAAATATGGATACGTAACAGCCGACTGCAACGCCATCAATCGCCCGGGATCCCGCGCCCCCGGTAGAGGCCGCAGAATAAATGCATTCAGGAAGCTGAAAAGAGAACTGCACAAGCCGATGCCCAGCGCCATCGTCAGAATGGCGACAGCGGCAAAACCGGGGCTCTTCCGCAATGTGCGTAGGGCGAACCCTAAATCCTGCGCCAGACCCTCGAACCACGGCATGCCGCGATCATCGCGGTTAGTTTCGCGCAATTGTAGTGGATGTCCCAACTTCAGCACGGCCGCGCGGCGCGCTTCAGCGCCGCTCATTCCAGCGGCCTCGTACTCTTCCGTCAGCGACTCCAGATGATCGCGCAGTTCGTCCTCGAAGTCGCGATCGAGGCGCTGTCGCGTCCAAACGGCGCGACAGCGGGATGCTATGACGCGCAGCCATGTAGTCATTGCTCGCCTCCACCTTCCATGGTGAGCACGCGGCCCATCACGCCAGCTATGCGTTCCCAGTTTTCGGTTCCGGCCGCAAGCTGCTTCGCGCCCTTCTTCGTCAACGAATAATACTTGGCGCGCCGGTTGTTGTTGGAGACGCCCCAATCGGCCGAAATCCAACCGCGCTGTTGCAGCCGGACGAGGGACGCATAGATTGTGCCCTGATTGAGCAGGATCTGGTCGCCGCTAACTTGTTCGATGCGGCGGGCAATTCCGTATCCATGCAGGGGACCCAGAGCGGAGAGAGTGCGAAGCACCATCAGATCCAGAGTGCCCTGGAGAAGATCGAGTTTCGATTGGGCCACTGCGCGCCTCCTGTGGGATTCGCACATCAGTATGACACACCCGATGTGGCATGTCCACAGAAAGCTTGCCGCCTATACCCGGTTCTTAGAAAAGTTTGGCCCCGCTTCCCCGCCCCCACCCAGCAAAACCCCAACCTCAATCCCGCCTCTACCCTTCCGTACGCCGCATGAAATTGATCCGATCCCCGTTGACGGCGCTGGGCTGCGCGCAGGACCGGAATCCTGAACCTGGTCTTCATCGGTTTGACGGCTAATTCTTTCATGAAACAATTACATGCGAAAATGTTACGGTGGACAACGACGCGAACTGCGTTCGTTAACAGCATGAGCGACCTCTTTGCTCCAGGCGAAATGGCACACGTACCGGATCCTTACCAAGCAGGCGGAACGTCTGCGTGCGCTTCCTGAGAGTCGAGCCGTTCCTGGAAGATTTTGGCGAGATCGATTTGTCCGGTATCCACTGGGTTATTGTGGAATCCTGAACGGTCAAACACCATTATAAAAACGTGCCCGTAGCACTAATAATCTTCGCGGCCACCTACGTGGCGCTGGCCTTTGGCCGCCTTCCCTGGTTGCGCGTCGACCGAACGGGCGCAGCGATTATCGGCGCGAGCCTGATGGTGGCGGCCAATGCGCTTACCCTCCGGCAGGCGTACGCGGCCATCGATTTTGAAACCATCGTGCTGCTATTCGGCATGATGATCGTTGTGGCCAATTTGCGGCTCTCCGGTTTTTTTGCGCTGGTGAGCGCCTGGGTAGTGCGGCATATGCATCGGCCGCTGCTCCTGCTAAGCGGGATCGTGGCCATTTCCGGCGTGTTCTCCGCATTTTTCGTGAACGACACCATGTGCCTGGTCCTGACGCCGCTGGTGATCGAAATTATGGGCCGGCTGCGGCGCAACCCGGTTCCCTATCTGCTGGGGGTGGCGATGGCGTCGAACGCCGGCAGCGTAGCCACTATCACAGGGAATCCGCAGAACATGATCATCGGCAGCTTCTCGCATATCGGCTATCGCGCCTTCGCCGCGGCGCTGGCCCCGGTTGCGGCTGCCGGGCTGGCGATTACAGTCCTGGTAATCGCGGTGCTTTACCGCGCGGAATTCAGGACGGAGGCGGCGCTCGAAATCGAGCAGGTCAAGGTGCGTGTTAATCGCCCGTTAATGGCGAAATCGCTGGCGATTGCGGGCGGTTTGATCGCTGCGTTCTTCATCGGATCGCCGCCGCCCGAGAGCGCGCTAATCGCGGGAGCGCTGCTGCTGATTACGCGGCGGCTCAAACCCGAGCGCGTCTACCGGGAAATCGATTGGACCCTGCTTGCCCTCTTCGTCGGCCTCTTCGTAGTCGTCGCCGGCCTCGAGCGAACATCCTTTCCGGCCGATTTCTTTGCCCTGGCATCGCGCTATCGACTGGAGCGCACATTTCCGCTGACGATCTTTTCGGCCCTATTATCGAATCTGGTGAGCAATGTGCCCGCGGTACTGGTATTCAAGAGCTTCGTCACGCGGCTGCCGGATGCGGCGCACGCCTGGCTCACGCTGGCGATGTCGTCTACTCTGGCCGGAAATCTTACCGTACTCGGGTCGGTAGCGAACCTGATCGTGGTGCAGCGGGCGCGCAGTCGCGTGAGGATCGGCTTTTGGGAATACGCCAAGGCAGGCATCCCGGTCACCCTTTTGAGTTTGGCGGCAGGCGTATGGATGCTGGGCTGATACAGTTTGGATCTAGCGTTAGTCGCCAAGTCGAGAAGAGAAAGATTCAGATTGCCGGGAAGCGCTGCGACTTGCTCCGGTCCTTGGCGTACGGTGCCCGGTAGGGAAGAGCCTGCGATGCCCGGGGACCGCGGGCGTCTGTATGGCAGCCGTCCAGAATTGGCGAATTGTAGCGTGACAATCGATCGGGGCTACGGGCGCTCGGATTCAAGGCTAATCGCAAAGAGCCCGCCAGGACCGCCTGCATACAACCCAATGCGCTTCCGCTGGCCCGGCGCTCGCGCGCCGGCGACCGTGTTCGCGTCTTGTGGACTTTTGCCGCGCAATTGGCAAAAGCTTAATGCTTTGCGCCGGCAGCCCGGAGTCCGCCTCATTCCAGGTCGCTCCTCCGTCGGCGCTCTTATATACCTGGTTGGTAGTAACTCCATTCCCTGGATCCCAGAGTGTGGCCGCGTAGAGGGAGCTTGGATTTTGTGGATCAATGACCAAGCTGATCACGCTCCATCCAATCAGCCCGGCATTGCTCCAGCTTGCGCCCCCGTCATTGCTCTTGAATAGCCCGACGGCAGTGCCCGCGTATATCGCGCTCGGGTCTACGGGATCGAATACCAGGAATCCGGCGCCGGCAGCTTCAGGTCCGACGTTCTTCCATTGGTTAACTTGCGCCCAAGCGGTTCCCGCCGTGAGCACGGCCATTAATAGTTTCATTTGTTCTCCTCACTCGCACATCGTGGCGCACGCACTCATGCGTGCAGCGTTCACGAGTGTGAACGCGTCTTTCTCCCCTCATGGCCGGTACGGGACCCTGTACGGGAGAGCCTTCGATGCGATCTTTACCCCATCCACATAGAGTGTAAATGTGGAAACGCGAGTATTCGAAAATCCTAGCGCAAGCTGCTGGAAGCCGCCGAAGACAGAGAAGCCCCGGTTGTCCTGAGCGTCAATAAGAAAATGAGAGCCGCCCGCGGCAGGGAACAGGTCGGCCAGGCAGCCCGAAATCTGCTGGAGGGCGTTGACTCCAGCCTCGGTGATTGCATTGGGGGCCGGTAACGCATGTACAGCAGTCACCCAGAATGGATCGAGTCTCGGCGCTGGAATCGCGCTGAGCGGAAATCCAAGGCATACGACCGGGTCGCAACTCAAGTAGTCCCACAGAGGAACAATGGAGCCTGAAAAATCCCCACGTGCTCCGTCGGCGGTTACCGTACCAATAGAGGCCGTATAGTTTCCGCGCGATGTCGCGCCCGAGTCATTCACGCAAGATGCCGTCGGATCGATAGAGATGATCGCTCCTCCACCCTCTCCGACTGCCGCAATATCGAACGGTCCGGCGGAGGGCGAAATGTCGAAGCTGGTCGAGAATGTGCCCGCGTGCAACATCACCGCAAATGAGGTCGCCAGGCCAGAGCTCGCATCGCCGGATGGATACAGGCCGTCAATCGACCCCGTCACATTGGAGACATTTGTTCCGCCGCGGATGCCGATTTGCGTGATATTGCTCTGCCAGCCTCCGGAACGCAAGTAGAGGCGATCGGTTGCAAGAAGAGGCGCCGATATGTCGATCCTATACAAACCGGTCAGCCCCTGCGCGCGGCTTGCCGTTATCACCTCCGCTCTACGATCACCGAGGTAGACCTCGAAATCTCCGATCACACCCCCTGGTATCCCCGCGGTAGGTCCCAACCCAGTGGCGTAGAGAGTCACGGCGTCCCCGGGCGAGACCGTATCCGCGGGCGAATCTCCGTTGAAGAGGATCGCGCGGCCGGTTCCGCTGCCGTCTTGAGTGAAAATGGCCGGGGCGTTGTGCATCAGCCGGAGGTCATATGGTCTGCTTGCGGCGCCACCCAAGGTGACAATTAGCGGAACGACGGTATTCTCCGGTATCACGATATCCAGCGGAATGACCAGATTAATCTGTTTCGGAGACACATAAAGAAGCTCTGCCGGGAGACCGTTCACAGTCACCGACACGGCGCCCAAGGTAGTCGGCAATGGCGCAGAGGCGTTCGAAGTCATATCCGCCAAGCCGCTGCCCATGATCGTGGCCCAGCAGCCCGGTGAGATTACGGCGTCAAAGGACGCCGCGTTCAGAACGCTTGAGATAGACGGCTGTGCCCAGAGAGGCAGCGCGAAACTTAGAAGCGCCAGAGTGGCATATGCGGGTTTCATAACTCCTCCGAATCAGTTCCCGGATACCGCAATCCACACCTCCCCCTCTGTTGTGGACGCGCTCCCCACTTGCAGCACAATCGGCACATATCCTCCGGGCTGCACTCCATTAGGAATCTGCACGTTCACCTGCATCAGACCCGCGACTTGTCCGGTGATGCTGCCGGCGTATTGAACCACCGCCGGTATTCCGTCCAACAGTTACGGTGACCGGAAGCACAGCGGATGCACCGGCGGGGAGCTTCCCAGCCTCCCATCCACTCCGCCGGGATATGGTTTGGCCTTCGCCCGTGGCAGTAGAGCGAAATGTATTCGCCGATCTTGACCGGATTCAGCGGCGTATTGACTGTTCCATCCGCGGCGTTGATGGCGGCCGCCTGACCCCAGCCCGCTTGGTTCAACGTGAAGACGCTGGGTGCTGTGATCGCAGCCGGCACGGTGAAATCGGCCGAAACCTGCCCTTGATACGTTACGGATACGCGAACGGTCGAGCCGGTGACGCCATAAGGAACCACCGTCCCGATCTGTGTCGCCGCAGCGTAAAGAATCGGCGCGGCGGAGCCGTTAAAGGAAACTGTAGTCCCACCGAGTTGATTACCGATCTGCCCGGCGGCCGGCTGATTTTGGATCAATTGCGACGGTCCGATACCGGCGCCATAGATGACCACGATCTTGCCCGGAGAAACCGGATCAGCGCGCTGGCTGGCGGCGTCCACCACAGCGCCAATCAGCACGGACGATTTCACCGGCTGCAGTTTGCGGACCACGTCATTCAGTGCATCCGCTACGTAGATATTCCCCGCGCTGTCGGTGGCAACGCCAATCGGTCCGTCGAAAGCCGCCGCAATGGCCGCGCCACCGTCGCCGGAGAAGCCGGGGGAGCCGTTGCCCGCAATGGTCGTGATGATGCCATCCGGCGAGACCTTGCGGATGCGATGATCGACCGAAGGATCGGCGCCGGCATCGCCGGTTTCGAAATTCAAGCCCGGATCGGCGATCAGCAGGTTGCCTGCGCTGTCAACCGCAACGCCCACCGGCCAACTCAACAGCGCGCCGGTGGCGGGCCCGCCGTCACCGGAAAAACCCTGTTCGGCGCCCAATGCTATGCCGCCCGCAACGGTCGTAATCGTCCCGCCTGGCGAGACCTTGCGGATGCGGTCGCTTTCGGCGATGAACAGGTTGTCCGCGCTGTCCACAGCCAGGCCGCGCGGAATGCTGACCGAGGTGCTGGTGGCTGGCCCGCCATCGCCGGAGAAGCCGTACGATCCGTTGCCGGCCGCTGTGGTGATGATTCCGTCGGGCGAAATGCGGCGGACGCGATTGTTGCCGCCATCGGCGATAAAGACGTCACCATGGCTGTCCACGGCCAGCCCTCCACAAATCGTGTTGTCGCAATCGATGCCCAATCGCGCTTGAGTGGCGGGTCCGCCGTCGCCGGAGAAGCCTCGAGTGCCGTCACCCGCCACCGTGGTAATGATCCCGTCCTGGGAAACGCGGCGGATCCGGCTGTTGCCGTATTCCGCAATCAAGAGGTTGCCGCGTGGCGTCCACCGCCAAGGCAACGGGAGCGTTGAGCTGCGCGTCGGCAGCGGGACCGCCATCGCCGGAGAAACCGCCGCACGATCCAGTGCCTGCCACGGTAGTCATGATGCCCTTCGGCGAGACCCTGCGGACGCGGTTAGCCACCGTGTCCGCAATAAATAGGTTGCCCTCGTGGTCCAGAGCTACGCCGAGCGGATAGCCCAATTGTGCACTGGTCGCGAGCCCCTCATCGGCGAGTGGCGCGGCATAACGGGGCGACGTGCAATCTGTAAAGAAGGCGCCAGTACCATTGCCAGCGCACGGAAGTGACAGCTCCGCTGGTAGAGACCTTGCGGATGCGAAAGTTGGTTCGATCCGCGATAAACAGGTTGCCGTTGCTGTCCACAGCCACGCCGGACGGATTCGAAAGCTGCGCGTTGATAGCCGCCCCGCCATCGCCAGAGTAGCCGGGGATGCCATTCCCCGCCACCGTAGCGACGGCTCCGCTCGAAGAGACCCTTTGGATGTTAGCGTTACCGTCGCTGACAAACAGGTTGCCATGGCCGTCCACAGCCACGCCCCACCCGCCGATGCTCGAAACCATCGTCACGGTTCCGTTAGCTGCGATTTTGCTGGTGCTTCCGGCAGCAAGCCCGAAGCCCGGAGTAGTGACAAACACATTGCTGTCGCTGTCCACGGCCAAAGCCCACCCGTTAACATTGGCCAAGGTCGTGATGATCCCGGCTGGTAGAGACCTTGCGAACGCGGTAGTTGAATGCATCCATGATGAACAGGTTGCCCGCCGGATCTACGGCCACGCCCCACGGGTAGGCGAGTTGCGCGTTGACCGCTGGCCCGCCGTCGCCCGAGAAACCGGGTACGCCGGTGCCCGCGACGGTAGTGATAATCCCGTTTGGCGACACCCGCCGGACGCAGTGATTGCTGGTGTCCGCGATGAAAAGATTGCCCGCCTTGTCCACGGCGAGTCCAGACGAGACCGCCGAGGCATTTCCAAAAAAGAGGTTCATCGTGGCATTTGTAGCCGGACCTCCATCTCCCGAATAGCCTCTTTTGGCGCTTCCCGCGACCCGCGTCAGGACGCCACCTGAATCCAGCTTGAAAACAGCGTTGAGATCGGGACTCGCAAAATAGACATTCCCGTTCGCGTCCGTTGCGACACTGATAGGCGCTCCGGCCGATACGCTGGTCCCCGCAACTGGGGCCGCGATTGGCGGGGCGCCGCCAGCGTAAGTCGAAATTATGTACTGCTGCGCGGCTGCGCCGGCGCTCCAGAGCAGGAAACCAAAAATCACACGGGCGGATCTCGTTGAGCGCCTCACTTTCCTACCGCAATCCAGACCGCGCCCGGCGTCGTGGATGCGTCTCCCACTTGCAGGACAACGGGCACATATCCTCCGGGCTGCACTCCGTTGGGGATTTGCACGTTCACCTGCATCAGACCCGCGACTTGGCCCAGCGCGTTGCCCGCATACTCAACTAGTGCGGGTAACCCGTCTATCGTTACGCTCACCGGAAGAATCGGATGCGTGGGCGCGGAACCGAGCCTGCCATCCACGCCGCCCGGCGCGCTTTGCCCTTCGCCGGTCGCATAGAGCGAGATAGACCCACCGATTTTCACCGGATTGGCTGCGGTATTGACTGTTCCATCCGCATTGACGGCAGCGGCCTGCCCCGAGCCGGTTTGATTGAACGTGAAAAAGCCCGGCGCCGAGAGAGCCACCGGGATAGTGACAGCCGCGGATTCCTCTCCCTGATACGTAACTGTCACCTGGGCCGTTGTGCCGGTAATCGCGTAGGGAACGATGGCCGCAACCTGCGTGGCCGACGCGTAGAGAATCGGCGCAGGGATTCCATTGAAGGAAACCGCCGTTCCGCTTACAGACGCGCCGAATTGGCCATCGACGGGCAGATTCTGAATCGTTTGCGCCGGGCCCAAGCCGGCGCCATAAATCACCACGATCTTGCCCGGCGAAATCGGATCGGCGCGCTGACTCGCGGCATCCACTACCGCCCCAATCAAAACGGACCGGTTCACCGGTCGCAGGATTCGGACAGCGTTATTCCCAGAGTCGGCTACGTAAACGCTGCCCGCTCCGTCCACCGCCACCCCACCCACATTGGACAGTTGCGCGGTGATGGAGGGACCGCCATCGCCGGAATAGCCTGAGCCACCCGCCAAGGTGGTGACGATCCCGCTTGTAGACACCTTGCCGATGCCGCCGGGCCAACATTCGCCGATAAACAGGTTGCCCGCTCCATCGAGCGCCACATAACACGGGACCACATTCTCCACCAGGGTGGTGATAATCCCCTCTGGCGAGACCTTGCGGATGCGGCCGTTTCCATTGTCGGCGATAAACAGGTTACCTGCCTTATCCACCGCCACGCTGATTGTGGACATGCCGGCGCTGATGGCGGGCCCTCCATCGCCGAGCGGAGAGCAACCGTCGTCGTCGTCGCAGGGGGCGCCGTCGCCCGCCACCGTGGTGATGATCCCCGCCGGCGAAATTTTGCGTACGTTTCCGCTGGCGATATAGAGGTTACCGGCGCTATCGACCGCGAGACCTCCGGGGAGCAGTTGAGCGCTCGTGGCTGGCCCGCCATCTCCGGAGTAGCCCCCGGCGCCAGTGCCCGCAACCGTGGTAATGATCCCGCTGCCAGAGACTTTACGGATCCGGAGACCGTCTGAGATAAACAGGTTTCCCGCATTATCCAGTGCCAGGCCATTCGGACCGCTCAGTTGGGCTTTGGCGGCAGGACCTCCGTCGCCGGAGAAGCCTTGCGTGCCATTACCCGCCACCGTGGTGATGACCCCCTCCGGAGAGACCTTGCGGACGCGCGAGTTGCCGACATCCGCGATGAACAGGTTACCCGCCCCATCCACCGCCACGCCATCCGGAAAGTTCAGGTACGCGCTGATAGCTGGGCCGCCGTCTCCGGAGAAGCAACTGACGCTATTAGCGCCGCCGCCGCCGGCCATCGTGGTAATAATCCCGCCTGGCGTGACTTTGCGGAGGCGTCCGTCTGCGATGAACAGGTTGCCGGCAGCGTCCACCGCCAGCGCGCCCGGACCGCTCAGTTGCGCGCTGATGGCCGGCCCTCCATCACCAGGGTAGACAGTGCCACCACCCGCCACAGTCGTGATGATTCCGTCTGGAGAGACCTTGCGGATGCGGTGACCGACATACTCCGCGATCAATAAGTTGCCGGCGCTATCTACCGCCACGCCCCACGGCTGGACTTGTGCGCTGGTCGCCGGACCGCCATCGCCCAGGCTTGTGGCGCCACCGCCCGCAACCGTGGTAATGATCCCTCCGGGGGAAACCTTGCGGACCGCGTCGAAACTCGCGATGAACAGGTTGCCCACGTTGTCGACCGCCACGCCAGTCACCTGGGCCAATGCAGCGCTGATCGCCGGACCGCCATCGCCGGAGTAGTTCAGAACGCCGTTTCCCGCCACAGTGGTGATGATCCCGCTCGCAGCGACTTTGCGAACGCGGTTATTTTGATAGTCCGCGATAAACAGGTCGCCCGCGTTGTCCACTGCCACCGCAAAAGCCCCGTTCAATTCCGCGCTGGTAGCGGGACCGCCATCGCCGGAGAAGCCGCGCGCGCCATTACCGGCGACCGTGGTGATGATCCCATTGGCGGAGACTCTGCGGATGCGCACGTCGTCCGCGATGAACAGATTGCCGGCGCCATCCGCGGCGATACCCCACTGCGAGGCAAGTTGCGCGCTGGTGGCCGGCCCGCCGTCTCCCGAGTAGCCGGGCCTGGAATTCCCCGCGACGCGCGTCAGGAATCCGTTCGGGTCCACCTTGAAAACGCCATAGATGCTGGGGAAGTACACATTACCGGCTGCGTCCACCGCCACGCCCAGCGACGCCCCGAACGGCGCATCCGCTGCGACGGTTGGCGTGGGGCATGGCGATCCTCCCGCGTAAGTCGAAATGACATATTGCTGTCCCGCCGCGGCGGAACTCAATAGCATGACTGCCGCAAGAGCCTTTAACGGAACATTGGTTGTCATATATGCTCTCAATTACTGCACAGTCATCGTGACTGCATTGCTCGGCCGTCCAAGATAGATCAGGCGCACGGGAACCGAAGCTCCCCCAGCAACGCCGCCGGGCACGCGGAAGTTTACCTGGTTGTAGTCTGGATAGCTGGATGCGCCGAAATACACGACCTCGGCGAGTCGTCCGCCGATGGCGACTTGGGGCGGAATTACGCCGCCATCGGCCAAGCTAGTGGCGTACATAGACAAAATCTCTCCTGCGACGGCCGGCGTGGCCGCCGAAGCAAGTTGTCCAGTTGCGGCGTGCCAAATCGCGCCTTGCCCTTTGCCGTCGCCTGACAGTGAAAACAGCGATGGCCCGGATATCAACACCGCCGGACGGTACAGTTCGGCGTTCGCAGTCGGAGAGGGCCAGACACTGAAGCCGCCGGCGATCAGCACCGTGCCATCGCCAAGCAGTGTCGCCGTGTGCTCGTGACGGGGCGTGATCATGTTGGGGGCAGAAGAGAATGTACCGCTCGGCGCGTAAAGTTCTGAGATGACCTCCCCATTGCCGCCGGGGATCTGCCCGCCAGTGATCAGGACGCTGCCGTCGGGGAGCAGCGCGGCCGCGCCGTACTCGTGATTCCCGGACGCGTTCTGACTCGACATGAATACTCCAGCGGCAGGATCGAAGACTTCGGCGTCGGCCGGCGTCCCATCGCCATCTTCGTTACCTACAAACAAGACCTTACCGCTCAAGAGTAAAGTTGCGGTATATACGTCGTCCCACGACCTCATACTGCCTGCGAGACTGAACGTATCCGCGGCGGGATCATAGAGTTCGCTCCATGCGGCGGTATCGGAGCCTCCGGTCAGCAGGACCCGGCCATCCCCCAGCAGTGTGGCTCTCTCCATATTGACAGGCGCCGGAGCGGCATAAGGACTCGTTGCCGCGAACGTGCTGGTCACAGGGTCATAGAGTTGAGCGGTCGGCTGCGCGGCGACAAAAACCCTGCCGTCCTGAAGTAAAGTAGTCGAACTGAGCCAGGAATAGGGGCGAGCGACCATGTTTGCCGTCGCGGTAAAGGCTCCGGTAGACGGATCGTATATCTCGGCGCTGAGGTCCGTTGATCCACCGCAGACTAAAACCCGGCCATCGGGTAACAGAGTGGCAGTGTGGCCGGCTCGTCCGATGCTCATATCGCCGGTGCGCGTAAATACACCGGAGGAGGGATCAAATAGCTCCGCAGACGCTGATCGAGCGTTAAAACCACTTAAGCCGTATCCGCCTGCGATCATAACCTTGCCATTAAGAAGGAGGGTCGCGGTGTGTTGCGCATGTGGCGTTATCATGACGCCGGTCGCGGTGAACGTGCCCGATTGCGCCAGCACGATTGACGCGTTGCCGGTGGATAAGAGTAAGGCAACAGCAAGAGTGGTCTTCATATAGCATCTCGGTTACGTTTCGAGGCCTGTAATAAGTATGGCGCCTAAGACCGCGGTTTTGAGACCGCGGAAGCAACTTCCGCGGCCTTTTGCCTTAATCCGGGACTGATATTCTCAAAATCTGTCCGGACCCCGCGGGAAAGCCAAACCCGTTATTGGTGACAAACAGAAACGATCCGTCCGGTGAGAACGCCATTCCGGTGGGGAATGTAAGCCCGCTGGCGATGGTCGTGAGATGGCCGTTGTACTCCACGCGCAGGACCACTCCTTGACCGGGCGCCGGCCCATTCGCGCCGGCGCTCATTTCGAGGACATACATCCGGTTCTGGCTATCGAACGCGATCCCGACTACGGTTGTCAGTTGCGGCACAACGACGCGGATGCGCTTATCCGATCCGTACGTGAAAACGTTGGCCGATCCTGGCAGGACCGGGAACAGAAACAGGTTGCCAAAGTACAATTGATTGCGGTTATAGGCCAGCGCCGTGGGCACAATGTGTCCGTGGCTGTCGGAGACATCGACCACCCGCCGGACCGTGCCGTCCATGCCGATTTCGTCGATTTCGCCATGATTTGGCTCAGTCGTGAACAGTCTGTCGCCCAAACTAATCAGGCTATAGAAGGTTCCATCTGGCTCGAAATCGTCCGGCGAGGGATTAGAGACCGGGTGACTGGCGATGAACGTACTCAGGTCCGCCAATTGAGTCCAGGTCCCAGTGCTGGTATTGACTTGAATGACTCCGTTGTCCACAGTCGCCAGCCCATGCGAGCAGCCGGCGCCGGCGATGAGAGCGTACAGGGTGGATCCCACGAAAGCGACATCCGCCACACCGCTTATCAGCGTTCCCTCCGCGGCGCTGGTCTGGCTGGAGGGAAGGCCCGAGGCCACGGTGGTGCGATTTCCGTTGGTACTTACTTTAGAAATACGGCCGGTGTTTCCGCCGGTGTACGGTCCAACGGGCGCTACCACCTGAGCACACATCCCGACGGTCGAAAGGCTTCCACCAGTCCCGCCTTCGGCGACGTACATCGCCCCATCAGGACCAAACTTGAGGCCGCGGGGATTGTTGAGGCCGGTAGCAATTACCAGCGCGTTCGAAGAAAGAGGGGGAGTAGTTTGCGAAAATCCCACTCCGGCCGTGGCGGCCATCGCCAGGATAAGACGGAAGCCGGGCTTCGTTAGTTGTGACGCTTTCATTGTGGTTCTCCTTTACCGCAGTTGCGGCCGTTCTAAAGCTATTGAATTGAGGTTGTGACTCGACCCAGCGGCCGAGCCTATTGAGCGGCTGTGTGGAGCGCATAAGAAGATTTCGGTATGCCTGGATCAACAGACGCGTGGTCGCTCGTGTACACAGTCTCACTTTGGTTGACAGTTTCGATGGTGTGCCGTTTCAAGACCAGATCATGGCCCCATGCCGCGCGCCCATGCGCTGGAAGATGGGCGGCGACATAGATCGCGCAACGATCGCTACTTGTTGTTGCCGCGGCAACCTCCGCCCGGATTGTCCGGCGGCGCTACGGGTATCAGGGGCGCGGCGCCGGAGGGCGAGAGGAATGTCGCGTAAACGTCAGTCACCTCGTTAGATTGGGTGTTGTAAGCGTTATGAACTTCATTTGGCATCTCAAAGAACACCGACCCGGCAGGATGTAGGATCACGCAGCCATCGCTCTGCGTCTCAGTGAGAGTACCGCTTTTTATCACCACCACCACCGGCCCGGGATGATAATGCCATCCGGTTTGGCCGCCAGGCTGAAACACCAACTCGGCCTGCAGTACATCGCTCGACCCGTTCACGTGCAGGTTGTAAGGCGCGTTTCCAACGCTCGATCCCTCCGCCAACCCATTGATTTGCACCCCGCTCAGCTGACCGCGCGCTGCGTATGAGCCGATCAGTCCCAGTGCGAGGGCAGCAACGGATGCGGCTCCGCCAAATCTCCATAGGTTGCGCCGTAGTTTCGCGGAAACCGATTGCCCGGCCGCGGTGAGGTTGTTATTCGTCGTCATCATGCTTCTCCTTTTTGCCCGGGATCGCCAGCGACAAAATCCATCTACCGGGCCCGGTTTGCTTCGGTCAGCGTCATCTTAGCGACAGGAGTACGCCATTTCGATGCGCTGTACGTCATTCGGATCGGAATTCGAGATCACCAGCCAGACCCTTGAAAGTACGCGCTTTATCGGAAGATATGAATTACGTTCTGCACCATTCTTTCGCGCGAATGGTATGCTCGTACGATCGTGAACGTTTCGGGCCCGGCATGGACCAGAATTCGCGCCGGGGTATTCGAGCTGGACCGGCCCTCCGGGGAACTGCGGAAGCGTGGCATTCGCATCCGTCTGCAGGAGCAGCCTCTTCGAATTCTTATCCTGCTGCTGGATCGCCCGGGAGAGGTGATTGCGCGCGAGCAACTTCTGCGGCACCTCTGGCCGGATGGCACATATGTAGATTTCGAGCACAGTCTCAACGCGGCGGTTGCCAAGCTCCGTCAGGCCCTGAGCGACTCTGCCGATAATCCAAGGTTCATTGAGACGATTCCGCGCCGGGGGTATCGCTTTATAGCGCCGGTCGAGATACTGGATATCGCCCCGCCGGAACCTGTTCCGGCCATGCCTGTCGCCCCGGCCCGCAGAGATCGATGGAGGCGATGGAGGGCGGCGTTAATGGCTTTTGCCTTCCTGGTTTCCGTCGCTGGAGTGGGCACGTGGATTTACAGTCGCTATCGCGTCGCGCCTCCGAACGCCGAGATCAAATCGCTCGCAGTCTTGCCCCTGGAGAATTTATCGGGAGATCCGGCACAAGACTATTTCACCGATGGAGTGACGGATGAGCTGATTACTGCGCTAGCAAAAATCAATTCGGTCAAAGTGATTTCACGGACCTCGGTGATGCAGTATAAAGCAGTCCATAATAAGCCCCTGCCGCAGATCGCCCGCGAGCTTGGCGTCGATGCCATCGTGGAGGGAACCCTGGCACGCTCGGGCGACCGGGTACGAGTCACAACGCAACTCATCGAGGCAAAGACTGACCGGCATATTTGGGCCGATCGCTACGAGCGCTCTGCGCAGGATATTCTGGTTCTGGAAAATGACATCGCCAGGGCGATCGCCGAGCGGCTACGGGGCAAGCTCAACGCACAGGAAGAGCGCCGTTTCAACGGCAATCCGATTGATCCCGCCGCACATGAGGCCTATCTGGAAGGCCGATATCTATGGAATCGGCGGACTCCGCGGGCGCTCCAGGAGGCAGTTCGATACTTCACGCTGGCAATTGATAAAGAGCCTCGCTACGCGGAAGCATACGTAGGCCGAGCCAGCGCTTACATCGTCCTCGCTAGCGGGGCGATGGAAGCGGTCCCGCCGCAAGAGGCCTTGTTAAAAGCGAAGGCGGATTCTGACAAGGCCGTGCAGTTGGATGGAACCAGCGCCGAGGCTCATACTGCGCGTGCAGCAGTCCGGAGCCTCTACGAATGGGATTGGCGGGGCGCGGAGACAGAACACCTGCGCGCGATCGAGTTGAACCCGAGTAATGCAACCACGCGGCAGTGGTATGGGAACGTTCTGTGTAACCTTGGACGTTTTGACGAATGCCTTGCCGAGACCGCCCGCGCGCATGCCCTCGATCCCGGCTACCTGACCGGCGGGGTGGAGGTGGGATTCAAGATGTATCTGGCCCGGCGGTATACCGAAGCCATCGCGCCGATACGAAAGGTACTCGAGTTCAATCCGGATTTCGTTACTGCTCATAAAGCTCTTGGTCAGGTTTACGAAGCGAATCGGATGTATCCGGAGGCCATCGCGGAACTGCGGAAAGCGGTCGAGTTGTCCGGCGGCCTTCCGATGAACATCGCCGCCTTAGGGCACGTCTACGCCGTTTCGGGCCATCGAGCTGAGGCGCGAAAGGCGCTCCGAACGCTTGATGAACTCGCAACGCGGCGCTACGTATCGAATTTCCCGCGGGCTCTGATCTGCGCCGGCCTTGGGGAAAACGATCGCGCGTTGGAATGGCTGGAACGGGCGTTTCAGGAACACTCCTCAGGAATGGTGACAATCAAGGTCGATCCAAGGCTCGACCCATTGCGTCAGGACGCACGCTTCACAAATCTGTTGCGCAGGGTGGGCCTTGGGCCTGCCCCGGAGAGGTGATCGCGCGCGAGCAACTCCCGCAGCATCTCTGGCAGCGCGTTTTCGCGGCCGTCTAACGCCTGTTCTAACTCATTCGTAGGCTCTCTCAAAACCGGCGCGCTGCGAGCTCTCCCTCTTGACTGAACCGCACTTGCGCCATACTCAAGCTATGCCCGGCAGGCTCTATGTGGTGGCAACTCCCATCGGCAACCTGGAAGATATCACCTATCGCGCCGTACGCGTGCTGGGCGAAGTGGACCTGATCGCCTGCGAGGACACGCGCCAAACGCGCAAGCTGCTCGATCACTACGGCATCCAAAAACCCGCGGTCAGTTATCACGAACACAACGAGTATGAACGCGCCGAAGATCTGGCGGCGAAGCTGCGCGCGGGCGCCAGCATCGCGCTGGTCTCGGACGCGGGCGCGCCGCTGATTTCCGATCCCGGCTACCGGCTGGTGCGCGCGGCCATCGAAAGCGGCATCGCCGTGATTCCGATTCCCGGCCCATCGGCCGTAGTGGCGGCGCTTTCCGCCTCGGGGCTGCCGACTGACTCCTTCCGGTTCGCGGGCTTTCTGCCTCACAAGCCGGGGCAGCGAATGAAGGCGCTGGAAGCCATTGCCGAAGAGCACGCGACGGTGATTTTCTACGAAGCGCCGCACCGGATTCTGGAATCGTTGGAAGCGGTGGAACAAGCGCTCGGCGACCGCCCCATCGTAGTGGCGCGCGAGCTCACCAAGATTCACGAGGAGTTTCTACGCGGCGCCGCGGCTGAAATTCGCAATCAACTGGCCGCGCGCGAGGCGGTAAAAGGGGAAATCACGCTGCTGATCGGCAAGGCCACGGCGCCTCCGCACGACGATACGCCCGTGGATGAAGCCGTGGCTAACCTGGAGCGCGCCGGCCTGCCGCGCATGGATGCCATCAAACAAGTGGCGCGGCGCCGCGGTCTCTCCAAGCGTGAAGTCTACGACCAGCTTCTCAATTCACCGAGAGAGTAATGCCGGACTGGCTGGGCACGCCGCCAATGGTTACGATAATCGGTACCGTCGGGCCGGGTGTGACGTTCGATGGGATCACTACATCGATCTGCGTCAATCCCTCCACCTGCCCCGGGGCGGCGCCGTTATAAACGATATTCTGTGGGGAAACGGCGACTCCGCCAATACTCACCGACACTGTCTGAGTCACAGATGGGAAAGGCGGAGTGACGCCGGTAATCGCGCCATCCACGCTGGCGGGGTTGGTCACGCCCGGCGCCGGTGAGATAAATGGCGACCACCGAGCCTCGCGCCGCCGGGTTCAGCCTGACATTGAGCGAGTAATCCTGATTGAGGATGGCGCCGCCGCCGGTACCCGATCCATCCGCGGCGAAGATTCCCGGAGCTGTAGCCTGCACCGGAACCGCCATGGCGTTCGATGTGAGTCCCTGATACGTCACTTGTACCTGGGTCGAGGATTTGCCTGTCAGCCCAACTGGCGCGATGGCGTTGATCTGAATCGCCGAGACATACGTCAATGGAGCCGGGTTTCCGTCGAACAGGACCTGCACGCCGCCCAAGGTGTTCGTGATCGATTTGCCGCCACTTGTAACTTGCAGGCCGGACGCCGGTGGAGGGCCCCATATTGGTTCCGAACAGAGTTACGATTTCGCCGGGCGCCACCGCGGCAGTGGCATAGCTGGCAGCGCTTCCCAACCGTAGTCAGTTGAATCGCTGGGCGCCGCGACGCCGGCCTGAGCCACGGAAAAAAGCTGCGCTCCCACATGAATATTGCCGGCGCGCTGGGCTCCGGGGTTGCGCATCGATGGTGTAGCCGATGCCGCCGTTACCGGCGCCGGTGGAAGATGTGGTGATGTGAAGCCAACTCGCGTCGGTGAAAGACGACCAATTGCAACCGTCGCCGGTAATCACATTGAACCGGCCGCTGACTCCCGCTTGCGGCGCGCTAAGCGTATTCGGCGAGAGCGTCAGGTTAGAGGGCGACCCGTTCTCAATAACAGTGAAGGCCTGGGCGGGCTGCGAAGTAATCGATATCGAGCCGGCGCGGCCGTCCACGCAGCCATTAGGCGCGGCGCTGAACGACACTGTGCCATTGCCGGTTCCGGTGGCGCTTCCGGGAACGGCGATCCACAGCGCATTACTGGTGGCGGTCCAGGTGCAAGCAGTCTGCACGCCGAACGACCCCGCGCCGCCTACGGCTGACAGCGTGGCAGAGAGCGGCTGCAGAGTCATGGAGCAGACCGCCGCGCCTTGCGTTACGGCACGGTGGTGCTGTTTCACCCGCCTGAGATGGTAATATTCGCCTGCCGGGTAGTGGGAAGAGTGCTGGAAGTGGCCGTGTAATTGACTGCGCCGCTACCCGTCGACTTGACCGTTGCCGCGCCGTCGGCGGAGAGGGCGAGCCAAGGTGAATCCGAAGAAAAACCCCAGGCGCAAGTGGTCTGCGTGATCACGGAGATGAGCCCGAACCCCCATTGGCCGGCACACTGGCCTGGCCGGGGGTGATCGTATAAGAACAGTTGCGCGGCCAGCCGGGACGGCCGAGGCAAGAATAACAGGAGCCACTTCATCACTGGTTATAGTAGCGCCTTGCGGCACGCCTTTAGGATCTCCACCGCGCCGGGAGTATCGCCGTGGACGCAGATGGTCTCGGCGACGCCCTCGCGCGCCAGTCTCACGGCCTGATCCGCGGCGGCATGAGGATCGGTAATCAAGGCATCGGGAAACTTGCGCGAGCGTAGCGTGCCGTCGGGTTCGTAGCGCCGATCGGCGAATCCCTCGGCGGCGACGGGGAAGCCCATCTCGCGCCACCAATCGAGCATGGGCGAACCGGCCAGGCCAAAAACGCGTAACGCGGGGATTCCAGCGTGCGATTCCCGCGCCGATGGCGCGCGCCACCGTCTCATTGCGAACGGCGACATTGTACAGCGCCCCATGCGCCTTTACGTGGACAATCTCGCCGCCCAATCTGCGCACCACGGCATCCAAGCGCTCGATCTGCTCGCTAACGGTGGCTTCGATTTCCGCAGGGGAAAGGGGCATCTCGAGGCGGCCGAAGTTGGCGCGGTCGGGATAACCGGGATGAGCGCCGATCCGTACGCCGCGCGCTAACGCTAGACCGGTGGTGCGCTCCATAGTCGCCTCGTCGCCCGCGTGGCCGCCGCACGCGATATTGGCCGAGGTGATGTACTCCATCAGCGCCGCTTCATGTCGCGGCGTCTTCGAGTTCGCCCATATCGCAATTCAGATCGATTTTCATAACGAATACAGCCACTGCTCCTGCCGCTGCAATAACTCTAGCGCGCGCTCCATGTCCACGCGCTCGAAGCGCACCCGATCGCGCGGACGCAGTTGGCCCAGGCGCCAGAAGTCGGCCGAAATCACGTTGGCCGGCTTGGGATAGCCGCCCGTGGTCTGGTGCTCCACAAACAGCACGATCGGCTGGCCATCCGGCGGCGCCTGGATCGCTCCCATAGCTACGCCTTCCGTAAGCATACCGCCGGCTGGGCTGGGAATCGCGGCGCCGCGCAGGCGGATGCCCATGCGGTTGCACTCTTCGGAGACAATGTAAGCGCCCTGGTAGAGCTCGCCATGGAACCAATCGGCCTGGGGTCCATCGATCAGGCGGATTGTCTGGCTTTGGGCCCATTGAGGCGGGTTGAGTGCAGCGGGCCGCGGCCTCCGCACCGCGGCCTCGCCGATTCGCAGGGTGTCGCCTTTTTTCAGCGGGCCCCCGCCCACGCCGGTCAGCAGGTGCGCCGAAGCGCTGCCCAACGTCAGTGGCGCATCGATGCCGCCACGCACGCACAGATAAGCGCGCGCGCCGGTCTTCGTGCCGCCTAGCCGAAGTTTTTGGCCGGCTTTCATGGGAATGGGCGTCCACAGCGGAAAATCCGCGCCGAAATCCGAGCCGGTGAGCGCGATCACGGCGGCGCCTTCGAATTCGAATTCGCCGCCAAGCAGCGTCATTTCGAGCGCCGGGGCGTTTTCAGCGTTGCCCACCAGCAGGTTCCCGGCGCGGACGGCCAGGGCATCGGCCGCGCCCGAAGCGGAGATGCCCAGGTGGGCGTGGCCGAAGCGTCCGAGATCCTGCACGGTGGTGAGGAAGCCGGGAGTCACCACGCGAATCGCGCTCAAGCGGTCTCCTGCGAAATGGCGAGGAAGCGTAGCCGGTCGCCCATGCGCAGCAGCACTGGTTCGGCTGCGCCGGGATCGAACAGCTTCACCGAGGTCCGCCCGATAATCCTCCAGCCCCCGGGCGAGTCGATGGGGTAGACGCCGGTTTGATTGCCGCCGATGGCAACGCTGCCGGCCGGCACGCGTTTGCGCGGGGAGGAAATGCGCGGCGTAGCCAGTTCCGTCGGCAAGCCGCCCAAATAGGCGAAGCCGGGCGCGAAACCGAGGAAATAGACCAGATACTCGGCCGAGGAATGCAGCTCGACTACGCGCTCCGGCGAAAGGCCCGTGTGTTGCGCAACATCGTCGAGATCGGGGCCGAACTCGCCGCCGTATCGCACCGGGATTTTAACTGTTCGCGGCGCTTCGACCGTCTGAAGGTCCGCTGTCTCCGCCATCTTCCGATGGACCAGAGCTTCCATGGCCGCACTCTCGACCAGCCGCGGATCGTACTCGATCAGCACGGACGCATAGGCCGGATGTAGATTGAGGATGCCGCGAACACCCAGAAGACGGCGAGTGAGATGGAAGACCCGGTGGTGCGATTCGAGCGAGATCTCGTCGCCAAACGCGACAAGTAGCGAGCGGTCGCTCGCCGGGCGTATGGTCACTTCAACGCGATAGTAACATCACCTGCGGGCGTTGGAATGGACTGTAGGCCGGAGCAGCTCCGTCATCTTCGCCTGCAGTTCCTCCATCGTGAAAGGCTTCGAGAGCAGCGCGTGCCCCTTCTCCACTACATACTTTTGCACCACGTGGGTGTTATCGTACCCGGAAATGTAGAGCACCTTTAAGTCTGGTTGGATCGCCGTGAGTTTATCCGCCAGCATCGGGCCGCTCATGCCGGGCGCCACGACGTCGGTGATCAACAATTCAATCGGCGACTTATGTTTTTTGTAGATTGTGAGCGCGTGGTCGCCGCTATCGGCAGTTAGTACATTGAAGCCGAACTGCGTAACCATCGCCGAAACCAGTTTGCGGATCTCGGGTTCATCGTCAACCACGAGGACGGTTTTTCGAGCTTCGTCGGACATTGCACCATGATTCTATATGCGGCGATCTTGGGTAGCAATGGCAAGTCAAGGCCGGGAGTACGCAGAAACACGAAGTTCCGCCTGAGGAGGAGGGCTCCATCTCACAATCAATCGTCCCGTCGACCCGTATCGCTTGTTCACCGGGAAGTCGCCACATCATCCAACTTCGCCGGCCGCAGCCTCGGCGAAAGCATATGCACAATCAGCAAAGCCACTACATACGCCGACCCGGAGAACAGGAATAGCGGCAAGTAGGTGTAGCGCGCGATCGATCCCGCCACCAGTTGCATGGCCACGCCGCCGATCGCCCCCACCATGCCCCCGATGCCGACCACGCTGCCCACCGCCGATCGCGGAAACAGGTCGGAAACGAGCGTGAAGGCGTTCGCCGACCACCCCTGGTGCGCCGCCATCGCGAGGCCCACCAGCGACACCAGAACCCAAAGATTGTGAGCGTATGGCGCATATAAAACCGGAACCACCGCCAGTGCGCAAACCAGCATCGTGACCTTGCGTGATACATTGACGCTCCGGCCGCTCTTGATCATGGCCGATGAGAGCCATCCCCCGCCAATACTGCCGAAACAGGACGCGAAGTAGACAATAAGAATTGGCGCGCTAGTCTTTCCCAAAGTCAGGTGGAAGGTTTCGGCCACATAGCGCGGCAGCCAGAACAGATAGAACCACCACACCGGATCGGTAAAGAACTTGGCCACCGCGAAAGCCCAGGTCTCCTTGAGCGGAAAGAGCTGCGACCAGGGAACGCTGGCGGTTCGCTCCGGCGGATCGCTTTGGATCACGGCCAGCTCCGAGGCGGATACCATCGGATGCTCCGCCGGCTTCCGATAAAGCCACAGCCAAAACGCCAGCCAGACGAATCCCGTGCATCCGGTGGCAACGAAGGCGCCGCGCCAGCCGAAGCTGAAATAAAGCAATGGGACCACCACCGGGACTACCATGGCGCCAATGTTCGAGCCGGAATTGAAGATCCCGGTAGCCAGCGCGCGCTCTTTCTTGGGGAACCACTCCGCCACGGTCTTAATGCAGGCGGGGAAATTGGCCGCTTCGCCCAAACCGAGAAAGAACATCGCGATGCCGAACGTCAGCGGCCCCACCGCCGCGCCGGGAGTCATAGCGGCGAAACTCCACAGGACGATCGCCAGGGCGAAAGCCTTACGGGTACCCAGGCGATCGGTAAGACGGCCGGCGCACAGCAGCCCGATGGCATACGCGGCCTGAAAAGCCGCCGTCATATAGCCATACTGGCGGCTATCCCAGCCGATGAGATCCTCGAGAGTCTTCTCGAGGAATGCCAGCACCCCCCGATCGACATACGCGATCACAGTGGCGAAAAACAACAGCCCGCATATCACCCAACGGAAGTGCGACGTGGCAGGTTTGAGAGCCGGGGAAGTCACTCACAGCGATTATATCCGCCCACCCATTCGTTTCCTTAATGGCCGATTCAAATGTTTGCCTGGACCGCCGAAGAGATCGGCAGCAGACTGAACATAGTAAATGCGTGCGCTTTCCACATCGCGCGGCGATTTAATGAGCTACGCGCCGGGCCTGATTACCGTTACCCTGCTGGCCTGGGCTTCGATTGAGCTGCGCACGCTGCCGCAGCTCGCAGCGGTGAGCGCGCTGATGATCGCGATCGTGCTCGGCATGCTGGTGCGCAACACGGTGGGTATTCCCGCCTCCTGCGCGCCCGGCGTTCGCTTCGCGCTGCGGCGTATCCTCAGGCTCGCGGTCATGCTGCTGGGCTTTCAATTGAGCGCGCGGCAGATCGCCGAAGTGGGCGGCGTGGGCCTACTCGTGGTGGCCCTGACTTTAGGCGCCGCGTTCTGGTTCACCACCTGGCTGGGCCGCCGTCTGGGCGTGGAGCGCAAACTTTCCGAGCTGATCGCCGCCGGAACCTCGATCTGCGGCGCATCCGCGATTGTGGCGGCCAACGCGGTAACCGAAGGCAGCGATGAGGACGTGGCATACGCCATCGCGGTAGTCACGCTCTTCGGGTCCGCTTCGATGCTGCTGTATCCCGTGGGCAATGCATGGATGCATATGCCGGCGCAGGCTTATGGCCTGTGGGCCGGGTCCTCGATTCACGAGACCGCGCAGGTCCTCGCGGCGTCGTTCCAAGGCGGCGCAATCAGCGGACGCTTTGGCGCGGTCAGCAAGCTTTCCCGCGTGATGCTGCTGGCGCCGGTGGTGCTGACGCTGGGCTGGGCGGCGCGACGGCGCGATGGCGCGGCTTCCGGCAAAGCACGCGCGGTTCCCGTTCCGCTGTTCCTGGTGGGATTCATCGCTGCGATCTGCATCAACAGCGCTGGGATTCTTCCAGCATCGGCCACGCAGGCCGTCGTCAAGATCGATCAGTTTCTGCTGGCGCTTTCGCTGGGCGCGATGGGTCTTGAAACCAGCTTCCGAAAGGTCCGCGAAGCCGGTTTGCGGCCGATGCTGCTCGGTTCGGGCGCGTGGCTGTTCATTTCCGCATTCAGCTTTACCTTGATACGTTGCCTCGCCTGGTAGCGTAAGCTGACTGTCAGTGGAATCGTTTCGCCTCAAAGTCTTCCGCGTTGCCGCCGAAGAGTTGAGCTTTACCCGCGCCGCCGAAAAGCTATTCCTAACGCAACCGGCGGTGACAATGCAGATCAAGAATCTGGAAGACGAGCTGCGCCTTCGCCTGTTCGACCGCACCGGCCAGCGCATCGCGTTGACTCCGGCCGGATGCGTTTTGCAGGAGTATGCCACGCGCATTGCCGGTGTCTGCGGCGAAGCGGAAACAGCCGCTGGCAGGGCTGCGCGGCGAAGCGGTCGGCCGATTATCGCTGGCGGCATCCACTACCATCGCGCAATATCTGCTGCCGGGCTTGGCGGGCCAGTTTCTCGGCGAGAATCCGGGCGTGGAGTTGCACATTGTCAGCGCGAATACGGCCGAGGTAGTGGCATCTCTGGCGGCCGGGCGCGTGCGGCTCGGGCTGATCGAAGGGCCTGCCGGACGCACCGACGTCAAGACCGAGCCGTTCCTGGAAGACACGCTGCCGCTGATCGCGCCGCCGAGCCATGAGTGGGGGGAAGCGGGCGCCCGTCGACGTGGCCCAACTCGCCCGCGCGCCGCTGATTCTGCGCGAACGCGGCTCCGGCACGCGCGACGTTGTGGAGCGGGCGCTGCGCAAAGCCGGACTCGAGCTGAAGAAGCTGCGCGTGGTGATGGAGCTCGATTCCACCGAAGCCGTTAAATCGGCCGTGCGCGCGGGCCTGGGCGTGGGATTCGTCTCGGAGTGGGCGCTCTCGCGCGAGATTGCGTTGGGATTACTGAAGACCGTGCCGATACGGAAATTGGATATCCGCCGCGAGTTTCTCTTCGTCTATCCGCGCGGGCCGGAGCTGACCGGGATCGAGGGCAAGTTTGCCCGGTTCGCCAAGATGAAGCGCGGGGAGTTGAGGAGTTAGCGCGCCGAAGCTGATATGCCTGTTTTTATTCCTTTATATCTCATAAGTACCGTACTAAAGAGCTAAACAAAGATTTCCAAATAATAACTCAACAATCCCTTGACTATCGGCCGGTCTTCCCGCACACTCGCTGAATACTGGCAGTAACGGAGGAATTATGAGTCAGCGCCTCTTATGGGGCTTGCTGGCGCTGGCCACCCTCGTCTGCGCGCCGGCCAGGGGCAAAGCGCAGACCGACATTATAGGCTATTCCCACGTCATCAGGATGGCGGAAAGTAGGCGCTGGGTCGAATTCGTGGCGCGGGATTGCGCGGCGTTTCAAGCCATTTTAAACCACAACATGGTGACTTACTTTGAGAAGGGCAAGAACAAACCGGCCGATATCGAATCCGCGCTGCAACTATTCCGCAAGGACTTTGCCCTCCAGAAATACGGGCTGGCGATGCCATGAGGATCCTGCTGGGCCTTGGGATCCTTTTCGGCGAACGGTTGCGCCTGGGGGCTTACCAGTATTACGTCACCGACCCGATGAACTCGAACAGCTTCAACACGTCTGTTTCTATAACGGCCTGGCCACCTCGTACGAAGAGCGGGAAAAGGGAACCAATGCCGTGCTTCGCAACAAGGACTTCTATTGGGGCGCCGACGCCGCGGTCAACGTCTATATTAGTGAGCTGGCGACTACCCTGAACGCCGGAAGCGGCCGCGCCGCCGTAACATGGACTATGCAGCTGACAAAACAGCGAGTTTCCGCTTATGGAAATCCTTTCACTCCGATAAGCACCTATAAGTTCAGTTATGTGACGGATCCGAATTATGTTTCGCTCGGCAACCGGCTCGCGCAGGCGACCGTGACTACATCGGCGGTCACATTCACGCTGGCGGCGAACTCATACGATGGAACCAACATGGGCAACCTTTAGGACCAGCCTGGTGACGTTCCACGATGGCTACGGCGTTTATGGCGCCTACATTATCGCGGCAACCCAACCAGCGTCACGCACATGGGAACGGTATTGAACTATGGGTATTACATCAGCGGCATTCCGTACCAGATGGTGGACGGCGATGGCGCCAGCGTCGGCTTGAGTACCAGTTCCTCGACCGCGTATTCGCTGCCCGCCGCGCTCACGCCCAATTCCAACAGCAGCCTGGCGACGAGCATGACGTACAATTCTTCGTCATTCGCGCTCAGTTCGGTCAGCGGGCCTAATGGCGCTACCCAGAGCACCGCTTACGATGCTTTCAACCGCCCTTCCGCGGTAACTTCGGCCGATAGCGCCATCAGCACGCATACGTATAGCTACAGTCCCAACACGCAAACGGCCTCGCTTTCCAGCCCCTCCGCGCAATGGAAGCGCACCACCTACGACGGCTTCGGACGTACATCAAAGTAGAATCGGGGCACGATAACGTGACGGTTTCCACGACAGATACGCAATACGGCCCCTGCGGCGGCTCGCCGCTGGGCGTGGTCTCGCGGGTATCGCGGCCTTACGAACCGGGCGGAACGGAAGTGTGGACCACGTACACGTACGACGGCTCGTGCCGCCAGCTTACGGCGGCCAACCCCGATGGCAGCACAACCGGGTACGCATATTCCGGCAACGTAGTTACGACCACCGATCTTGCCGGAAAGTGGAAGCAACACACGACCGATGCGCTGGGCAATCTGACGTCAGTGGTGGAACCGGGCCCAAACAGCTGCGGAACGCTGGCTACCAATTACACCTACAACGCCTTCAACCCGCTCGCTCATTCTGGCCACGGGAAGCTACATCCGAGAAGGGTTCGACGATGCGCGTCCGGATACGCTATTCCTGGCCCTGCCGATTTCCTGGAAGGGCACGCTGCAGCAGTATTTGGGCCGAGTTGCATTCTCTCCATGCTGACCAGCGATTTGTCCAGGTCTACGATTATGTGGACAGCTACGTTCTGATGCTGGCCAGGATGTTCGAGCGCCGGCTGAAGGGCTACGCTGCAATTGGATACGTCATCGAGCGGGAGGCGACTCCCCCTTGCCGACCGGCGGCCCATCCGTAGACTCGGGCAGTATCGGAGCTTGCCCTTAAGCAATAGCAAAAAGACAAGATGCTGACCAAGCGAACAGGGAGGAACACCAAACCGAAAGAGCTTCACTCAGCAGAATCCGGTTTGATGAGCTGGTCGAGCAAGCGCTGGTGGACGCAAACGGCGAATCGGAACAAGCGACCGGGTTTTACACAATGATGGAAAATGACTTAAGCTGTCTCTTAACACGCAGATCCTCGGCGTGGCGGCAACCGTGGAGCGCGTCGATATCACCGATGGTGCCCCGTCGCCTCGGCTTTGGGGGCCCCGCCAGGCGCGACCCGGCGAGACTATGCGACCATACCATGATGGTCGGCGAACGGCCCCAGCAAGAGGAACTTTCTACTTGGCTGGGAGTAGCAATTTTCTATTTGGCTCCAACATGAGATTTCCGCAACAGTAGCAAGGCTCGCGTGATGCCGCCGCCGAACCGTGGTAAAAGGCTACGATGAAAGGAGGGTACGAACATGGCAACTCTTAATTGGTCGCAATGTCCCGCCGTGGAAAGCACCCCTGGCAAGGTCAGCGGCGCATGGGTGTTCAAAGATACCCGGATGCCGGTTTCCATTGTGTTTGAAAATCTAGAAGCCGGAGCAACCATCGATGAAATCACGGAGTGGGTTCCACCTGACGCGGGAACAGGTGGTAACCGTGCTTGAATTTGCGGCGCGAAGCCTTGACGCGCCCCTGCCCCCGCAGCAACCTGCCCCTGCGGTCGATGCTCATCCTCTTTGACCACGTTCGTCCAAAGCTTCCTTTATGGAATTTACGGAAGGATCCGGTGTAACTTTCGCTCGCTTCAGCAGTATTCGATCCTTAGCGGCATTCTGCGCCGGAGACTCGCCTTCTCGACGTGCGGCGCGGTTCCATCCGGTGAATGCCGTCGGAGGAGGAATGATATATGTTCGACCACGTGCTTCAGGATGTCCGCTACGCGCTCCGTGCCTTGCGCTCGAGTCCTGGGTTTGCCGCGATCGCGATTCTGTCGCTGGCTCTCGGCATTGGCGCAAATACGGCCATCTTCAGTCTGATCAATGCCGTCATTCTCAAGACGCTGCCGGTGAGCCATCCCGAACAGCTCGTCGAACTCGGCATGAAAACCGAAGACGGCCTCTCGTTTACGAATCCAGTTTGGGAGCAGGTGCGCGACCGCCAGGATGTCTTCTCGGGAGCCTTCGCTTACAGCCCCACCCGCCTCAATCTGGCGGTGGGCGGCGAAGTTCGCAACGCAAACGCCAGTTGGGTCAGTGGAGACTTTTTCCGCACGCTCGGAGTGAACCCGATTCTCGGCCGAACCATTACCGTCGCGGACGATAAGCGCGGTTGTCCCGTCATTGGCGTGCTCAGCTACGACTTTTGGCAGAGGGAATACGGGAGCGCGGCCGACGTCTTCGAGCGCCGGTTGACGCTAAACACCCATCCCGTTCGGATCGTCGGTGTCGCTCCGCCGGGATTTTCCGGCATCCAGGTTGGGGAAGCGGTTGACGTCTACATGCCTCTGTGCGCGGAAGGCACTGTTATTCGCGAAAACTCCGCACTCGACAAGCGGGCTAACTCGTGGCTATGGATTTTTGCGCGCCTCAAGCCGGGTATCAGCGAGCAGCAGGCTCTAACGCGTATGAATACGCTTGCCCCGCAGATCTTCAGCAACACCCTCCCTTCCAATTTCCCGCCCGACGCACAGAAACGTCACCTGGATCAGAGGTTTGATCTTCTCCCGGGCGCGAAGGGATTTTCCAACGTTCGCCATGACTACAAGGCGGCCCTCTACACATTGATGGCCGCTGTAGGCATGGTGCTGCTGATCGCCTGCATCAATGTCGCCAATCTCCTCATCTCCCGCGCCGCTGTTCGCCGCAAGGAGATTGCAATCCGGATGGCGATCGGCGCGAGTCGCGCCCGGCTGATTCGGCAGTTGCTGACGGAAAGCGTCCTTCTTTCCTCGATCGGCGCGATCCTGGGTGTCGTATTCGCGCAGTGGGCAAGCCGGTTGCTGGTTCAGTTCCTCTCCAGCACCAACGCGAACGTCGTTCTCGATCTGTCGATTGACATCCGCGTGCTCGCCTTCACCACGGCGGTCGCCATCGCCACCGGAATCCTTTTCGGACTCGCGCCGGCCTGGCAGGGTACGCGCGTCGATCCGCACTCGGCCATGAAGGCCAACGCGCGCGGAGTGGTGGAATCGCAGTCTGGATTCAGTCTCGGGAAGATGTTGGTCGCGTCGCAAGTAGCGCTCTCGCTCGTCCTGCTGATCGGCGCCGGGCTGATGCTCAAAACATTCGCCAAGCTCGCCACGCTCGATACAGGCTTCGATAAGAATCAGGTTCTGCTGATTCGCGTCGACCCTCGTTACGCGAGCGTGCCGCTCGACCGCCGGCTACCGCTGTATCAGGAATTGCAGCGAGCGTCTCGCCGCTGTTCCCGGCGTCCGGTCCGCGAGCTTCGCCGATATCACTCCGGTCAGCGGAAGTTCCTCGTACCAGCTCGTCCACGTCGACGGGTATATGGCGAAGTCGCGGGAGGATTCGGTGGTCTGGACCAATTCGATCAGCGCCGGATTCTTCTTCACCATGGAGACGCCTTTCATTGCCGGACGCGATTTCGATGCGCACGACACGCTGCACGCGCCGCTGGTCGCGGTGATCAATGAATCAATGGCCAGCAAGTTCTTCGGGAGCCCGCTGGAAGCAGTGGGCAAGACGTTTCGGCAAGGCTGGAACGGGACCGGCAGTCCCGTCCAGATCGTCGGCGTCGTCAAGGACACGAAATACCGGAGCTTGAGAGCGGAGGGCGAAGCAATTGCGTACTACCCGCTATCCCAATTGCCTCCGATGCGCTGGGCCAATTTCGTGCTTCGCGCCGACGGACCCGCCGCCTCCCTCATTCCAGGCGTCAAAGCAGCCGTCGACGAAGTCAATCACGATCTAACCCTGCAATTCCGCACCCTTTCTGTTCAGCTCGATGAGTCATTGGGCCGTGAGCGCCTTCTGGCAACGCTCTCCGCATTCTTCGGCGCCCTCGCCTTGGCTCTGGCCGTCATCGGGCTCTACGGCGTCATGTCGTACAACGTCGCCCGGCGGCGCAATGAAATCGGCATTCGCATGGCGCTTGGCGCGGAGCAGGCTCGCGTGCTCCGCATGGTCCTGGGCGAAGTGGCGATTCTCCTTGTGGCCGGCCTTGCGCTTGGATTGGCGGTCGCGGTCTTCTCGACGCGCCTCCTTGCCAGCTTCCTTTACCGCCTGGAGCCCAACGATCCCACAACTCTGGTCACGGCCTGCGTGGTTCTCGCCGTGTCGGCTGTCGTCGCCGGACTTTTGCCGGCCCGGCGCGCCGCAAAACTGGATCCAATGACGGCTCTACGCGAAGAATAAGCTGTTCCTGGCTAACGAATCAAGTTGACGCAAGCGGCTGCCAGACCGTGGCAGAATGCGGATATGCGCTATCTGGTTCTGGCGTGCATCTTTACAACCGGCGCGGCAGCCGCCGCTCAAGACTGGTCCGCGTACGGAGGCGATGCCGGCGGGACGCGCTATTCGCCGCTAACGCAGATCACCCGTGACAATGTCTCCAGGCTGAAGGTCGCATGGACGTATCACACCGGCGCCTTGCAGCCCGAATCCAAGCTGAATTTGAAGGCGGCATTCGAGGCGACGCCGATCCTGGTGGATGGGACGCTCTATCTGAGCACGCCTTTCAACCAGGTCGTAGCGCTCGACCCAGCCACCGGCGCAGAGAAGTGGAAATTCGACCCGCAAGTGGACCGCTCACACAATTACTCCGAAGTGACTTCGCGCGGCGTGGCGGCGTGGAGAGATCGCAAGCTTGCGGCGAGTGCGCCGTGCGCCTTGCGAATTTTCGAAGGAACCATCGATGCCCGTCTGCTGGCGCTCGATGCAAAGACCGGCAAGCTGTGCGCGGATTTCGGCAAAGGCGGCCAGGTAGAGCTATGGCGCGGCGTCGGATACGCTCCGGAATTTCGCGGCGATTATGAAGTGACCTCCGCGCCGACGGTGATCGGGGATCTGGTAATTACCGGCTCGGCCATTTCCGATAACGACGCCGTCGATATGCCGCGCGGCGTGGTGCGCGCCTACGATGCGCGCACCGGCGCACTGCGCTGGACATGGGACCCGATCCCCTGGGCTAACAAGCAGCAGGTACGCACGGGCGCGGCGAATGCCTGGTCGACATTCGCGGCCGATCCGGCACGCGATCTGGTGTTCATTCCCACCGGAAGCGCCAGCCCCGATTACTACGGCGGCGCGCGTCCCGGCGATGACAAGTGGGCGGATTCGGTGGTGGCGCTGAAGGCTTCGACGGGCGCGCTGGTGTGGGGATTTCAAGTTGTGCGTCACGATCTGTGGGATTACGATATCGCTTCGCAGCCTTCACTAATCGAGTTTCACGGACGCCCGGCAGTGGCGGTGACTACCAAGATCGGCAACTTGTTTGTGCTCGATCGCATGACTGGCAAGCCGCTGCACACAGTGGAGGAGCGCATGGTTCCGAAGAGCGATATCGTGGGCGAAGATGCCTCGCCGGGTCAGCCGATCCCCACCTGGAGCGCCATGGTTCCGCAGAGATTGACCGCCGCCGACGCGTGGGGACCCACGCCGGAAGCGCGCAAATGGTGCCAGCAGAAAATCGAATCGCTGCGCAATGATGGCCTCTTTACGCCACCCAGCTACCGTGGGACTATTTCGTTCCCCGGCAACATCGGTGGAGTGAATTGGGGCAGCGCGGCGTGGGACCCGGTGCGCAACATTCTGCTGGCTAACACCAATCGCGTGGCGGCGGTGATGCAACTGATTCCGCGCGAAGACCTGCAAGCCGCCATGGATCATCCGGACGAGATGTCGTTGGGCGGCGAGTTCGCGCTGCAGCGCGGAACCCCATACGGCCTCCATCGCGATTGGCTGGCTTCGCCTTCCGGCCTGCCCTGCAATGCGCCGCCGTGGGGAGCGCTGGTGGCGTTCGATCTCAACACCGGGAAACTGCGCTGGGAATCGGCCATCGGCCATATGGCGCCGGGCGCGCCGGCCGGATCGCCGGGTCTCGGTGGTCCGATGGCCACGGCTGGCGGGCTGATTTTCACGGCGGCGGCACTCGACCCGTATTTGCACGCGGTGGACGCGGATACCGGTAAGGAGATATGGACGGCGGAGCTGCCGGCCAGCGCCCAATCCACCCCGATGACTTATGAGTGGGCCGGCAAGCAGTACATTGTGATCTGTGCGGGCGGCCACGGAAAGTTGAGGACCAAGATGGGCGATGCGGTGGTGGTGTTCGCGCTCGATTCCGCCTCAGCGCGTCAGTAGACAGACCAATGGCCGTGCGCGCCGATTCCGAGGAATATGGCGGTTCCCACCGCGATCACGGGTCCGTGGGGCATCCGGAAGGCCTGGGGATTACGCACATCGAGCTCTTCATTGCCGGTATAAGCAGGGCGTCCACCTTTCATTTCGCCGAGGATGAAGGCCACATTCCATAAAGTCTTCCGGACGCGCCGGTGGCGTGCGGCTAAGATGAAAGCCGCAGCGCCGCCGAGGACGGCCGTAATCAGGAAAATCGCAATCCAATTTTCCCAGCCGACGAATGCGCCCACAGCAGCCATGAGCTTCACATCGCCGGCGCCCGTAGCGCGAAGCGCGTATAGAGCCAGATAAATCGCGAACGCCACCATGAGCCCGGCCAGAGAGAACCGAAGGCCGGCCCATCCTCCGCCCAGGAATGTATTCGACGCCAGACCTACCAGCACGCCAGCCGCGGTGAGCCAGTTCGGTATGCGGCGAAAACGCGCGTCATAAACGGCGGCTGCGGTTACCAGAGCTAGCAGAAGGGCGGCGATGAGAGCCGGCGGAAAGGTAAAGCTCATCCAGCGATCAGGATACCTTGCCGGTATATCTCGAGCCCGATCGGCAGGCGCGCCGGTCTGTTCCATTTTGCGGCGCCATTGGCCCGATTTTACTGCTGCCGCAGCGCGCTTACGGGATCGATTTGGGCCGCCTTCCATGCGGGGACGATGCAGGCAACGGCGGCGGCTGCCAACATAACCGCTGGGACCACGATAAAGGTCGCCGGATCGATGGCGCGCACGCCGAACAGTAAACTGGTAATCCAACGCCCCGCCGCGCTTGCCGCGAGAAGACCGAATGCCAGCCCGGCGGCGGTGAGCGTCAAGCCTTGCCGAACTACCATCCCGACTACCGCGCCCCTCCCCGCGCCCAATGCCATGCGAACGCCGATCTCCGCGGTCCGCTGCCGAACCAGGTACGCCATCAACCCATACAGCCCGACCAGCGCCAGAAAAACTGCGATGCCCGCAAACGCCGCCAGTAATACAGTTTGAAATCTCCGCCGGCTGTCGGCTTCGGTGGTACGCTGGCCCATGGTGCGGATGTCGGTCAGCGCGGCCGCGGCATCGATGCCATGGACCGCTTTGCGGACGGATGCAATTACCGCTTCGGGCGGCAGCGCGGTTCGAATCGCCACTGAATCGACAAACCACGAAGGCGCATAAATGGTCGGCTGCGGAGAGTTCTCCAGGTTGGTATGCCGGACGTCTGCGACCACGCCGACGATGGTGGACCAGTTCGATCCGGGATCGCCTTGCTGCAATCGGCCGCCCACCGCATTCCCGCCTGGGAAGTACCACTTGGCGAAACTCTCGCTCACCACGATTGCTAAAGGAACCGCTCCCGGTTCCGCCGGAACATCGGCCGGCTGCAGGAAGCGGCCGGCGATCAACCGCATCCGCATGGCTTGAAAATAGTCGCCCGCCGTTCCGCGGGCATTCGCGGTTTGATTGGGGTGGTTCGGATAGCCATCGACGCGGAAGGTAGACAGGCTTTCGTGGTGGCCAAGCGGCAAAGCATTGGTTGCGCCTACGGCGATCAGGCCGGGAAGCGATGCAATGCGCTCCAGAATTCTCCGTTGTACAGCCGCCCTCCGCGGAGGCGTGAGCGGGGGATTCCCCTCCACCGCGATGTTCATGGTGAGCGTATCCGGCGCGAATCCCTTATCTTCGCCCTGAACGATCAGGTAACTGCGAATCAGCAGACCGGCGCCGGCCAACAGCACTACGGCCAAAGCTACATCCGCCACGATCAAGGCGTAGCGCACGCGCGGCCATCCGCCAATGGCGCCTCGTCCGCCCTGCCTCAATAGTTCGATTCCGTTGACGCGGGATGCGGCCACCGCCGGCAAGATGCCGAACACCAAACCCGTCCCCAGCGAAATCAGCAAAGCGAACAGCAGCACGCGCAGGTCCAACGAGGTCTCATCGAAGCGGGGAATATCCCCTGGGTTTAATTTAGCGAGCGCCTTCAGCACGGCCACGCCGATGAGCGCGCCCAACGCCCCGCCCAGTGTGGAAAGCAGCATCGACTCGGTCAGCAACTGCCGGATGAGCCGCCGCCCGGGAGCGCCCAATGCGTTCCGTATCCCCATCTCATGCGCCCGTCCCACGGTCCGCGCCATCAGCAGGCTGGCGACATTGCCGCACGCGATCAGCAGCACCAAGACCACCGCGCCGGCGAGCAGGCGCATCAATGGACGCACCGGTCCGACAGCCGTCTCGATAAAAGGGACCAGCAACGATAGCGTTCCCCGCATTTCCGGAACATTGAGGAGGTCGAGATTCTTTGCGATGGCCGACATTTCCGCCTGCGCTCTTTGCAAAGACACGCCCGGCCGGAGACGGCCAATAGCGGCATCGGCGCTGTGCAGCCGGTCCGATTGCTGCTGTGGCGTGAGCGCGGCGGGAATCCAGATTTCAGTGTTCTTCAGCATGGCCATCGCAAAGGGGAAATCGTTTTGGTGCGGGTAACCAAACTCACGCGGCATCACGCCCACGATGCGATAGTCGCGGTTGTCAACCTGAATCGTCCGCCCGAGCGCGCCTGGATCCAGATTAAACTTCGATCGCCACAAGGCATCGCTGATCACAGCAACGCGGTTTTGGCCGGGTTGATCGTCGCTTTCGTCAATCAGGCGGCCCACCTGCGGGACCGCCTGGAGTGTTCGAAAGAAGTTCCCCAGCACGAAAGCGCCGCCGACGCGCATCGGGTCGCCGCCGGCATTCAACGTTAACATTCGCTGTTTCAGCGCAGTGATATCGGTGAAGGAACGGCTCATCGTTCGCCATGCCAGCACATCGGCGAACGTTGGGCTAAGCTCCCGCGGCAAATTCGTATAGCGCGGTAGTGGCGTCCACATATAAACCAGACGCCCCGCATCGCCGTAGGGCAATGAACGAATCAGAACGGCATTGATGAGGCTGAAGATGGAGGTGGCGGCGCCCACCCCGAGACCGAGCGCAAGCAGCGCGGCGCAGGCAAAACCCGGCGCTTTAGCGAATAGACGAATGCTGTAGCTCAGATCGCTCTTAAGAATGCGGAGGTGCTCGCGCGGCGCGGTGAGGTTCATTATAGATAGCATACCCGCCGTGGGGCCACTATCCGGCTATCCGCCATCGACCGGCCTCCGATACCTGGGCGAGAGGCGGCATTGAGCAGATGGCGATCATTCGTCCAGACTTCTTCAAATTCACCGTCGATGGCTGAAGCCAGATGTCATCGCCGAGATGCTGTTGCAGGCGCAATGCTGGCGAAAAACTGATGGATCGCTCACGCACGTTGCGATGTATAACTCATGCGAGTTCGGCGATGCAGACCGCCGAAGAATCGATAGTGGAGGCTTGTCTCGCGAACTCTCGAATCTTGGCGCCCAGGCTCGTTGAAGTAGCACTTGGCGATGTAAGCCGAATTGAAGTACAGGGTCAAGTTCGATCCTGCTCCAGGATGTGGGCACTATCGGTTTTTTACGCGCGGCAAGCGCCGGATGAATGTCCCGCCATCCGGCAACCGCCGAATTATCACCGGGAAGTTATGGGCCGGATCTCCGCGCCGGCCATCCTGAGATCCTGGAATCCGCTTCCATTGAAGAGATCCTGCGCATTGTGAGCGGGGTCTATCTGTTCGCCTTGGCAACATAAGTGCCGTAGTTTTAAAAGAACAATAGCGAGATTGGCCGCTATAGGCGCTTCCGGAAGGAGGTTTCGATGGAAAAGCACGACTGCAATGAGAGCGCTGAGCCCAACGCCTTTTCGCCCGAGCGTGAGATAACACGCCGCGAGTGTGTTTCAACACTCGGCACGGCGGTTGGCGCGATGGCGCTGGGTTTACCGGCGATTCTTAACGACACAGCCACGGCAGCCGAGCCTGCGGCGGGGGCATATACGGTTCCCCTTACACTCCGGGTCAATGGCGTGCCGCGGACGTTTACAATCGATTCCCGAGTCACGTTATTGGATCTGCTGCGTGAGCACCTGTTCCTCACCGGATCTAAGAAGGGTTGCGATCATGGCCAGTGTGGCGCCTGTACCGTTTTGGTGAATGGGAGGCGCATCAATAGCTGCCTTTCGCTTGCCGCTTCTCATGACGGCGATCGCGTCATAACCGTCGAAGGTATCGCGCGCGGCGAAGCGCTCCAGCCGATACAGTCGGCGTTCATAGAGCATGATGGTTTTCAATGCGGTTACTGTACTTCCGGGCAGATCTGTTCCGCTGTCGCCCTTGTTGCGGAGGCACAGAGGGGCGATGCGAGCTTTGCCACCCGCCAGCTGAACCGACTGGGTCCCGTCGAGCTGACCGACGATGAAATTCGGGAACGTATGAGCGGCAACATCTGCCGTTGCGGCGCGTACCCCGGCATCGTCGCCGCGGTAAAGGCCGCCAGCCGGACGCAGGTCAGCGCGGCTCCAGCCCAAGGAGGCGGCCGATGAATCCCTTCCAGTACCAACGCGTAAAGGATGCGGCCAGCGCGGTCCAGGCGGTTTCACCTGGGTCGAAATTTCTCGCCGGCGGAACGAATCTCATCGATTTGATGAAGAACGGGGTGGAAACTCCAGCGGCGCTTATTGACATCAATCGCGTTGCACTCGCCGCGATCGAGCCGCAGCCGGATGGAGGTTTGCGCCTTGGCGCGCTGGCGCGAAATAGCGATACGGCAAATCATCCCGCCGTCAGGGAGCGATATCCCCTGCTTTCGCAAGCCATTCTCTCCGGCGCGTCCCCGCAACTGCGTAATCTGGCCACCGACGGCGGCAATCTCCTGCAGCGGACACGTTGCCCATACTTCATGGATACGGGCTTTCCGCAGTGCAACAAACGAGCGCCCGGCTCCGGCTGCGGCGCGATAGACGGATTCCACCGCACGCATGCGATTTTGGGAGCGAGCGAGCGCTGCATCGCCGTCCATCCTTCCGATATGTGCGTTGCGCTGGTGGCGCTCGATGCGACCGTACGCGTACGCAGCCGAAGCGGAGAGCGCCGGATTCCGATCGGGGATTTTCACCGCCTTCCCGGCGACACGCCGGAACTCGACACTAATCTGAAGCCGGAAGAGTTAATTCTTTCAATTGACCTGCCGCCTTCTCGCTTTGCGGACCATTCCTACTATCTCAAGGTGCGCGATAGAGCGAGCTATGACTTTGCGCTGGTTTCCGTGGCGGCGGCGCTTGAGCTGGACGGCGGAACTGTTCGTAGCGCTCGCATCGCGCTGGGCGGAGTGGCGCACAAGCCCTGGCGCGCCGAATCCGCTGAGCGATTGCTCATCGACCAGAAGGCGGCAGCTGAATCGTTTGCGGCTGCCGCACGGGAGGCGGTCGCCGGCGCCAGGCCGCTGCGCGACAACGCCTTCAAAGTGGAACTGGCCAGGCGCTCTGTAATCCGCGCGCTGGCGCAAGCTGGAGGTGTGGCATGAGTCTCTCGATTGGCGACCCGCTACCCCGTGTCGATGGCCGGGCTAAAGTGACCGGGTCGGCAAAGTATTCCGCCGAATTCACTTCCCGGGTCTGGTTTACGCTTCCCTGGTCATGAGCACGATACCGGCAGGGCGAATTTCCCGAATGGAAACGCAGGACGCGGAACGCGCGCGTGGCGTCCTTGCGGTGATCACACCAGCCAATGCGTTGCGATTACCGGCTCCGGAGCGGCGGCTGACTCTGTTGCAGGATGAACAGGTGTTTTATCAAAATCAGCCGATCGCAGTCGTGGTGGCGGAAACCCTCGAACAGGCGCGGTACGGCGCTTCGCTGGTGCATCCGCACTATCAGCCAGGGCCCGCCAAGCTCGATTTTCTGGCCGGATTCCCGGACTCCTATCCCTCTTCGCACAACGGGGAGCCTGGCGATCAAAGTTGGGGCGACGTGAATGCCGGATTAGCGGCGGCATCCGTGAAAATCGACGCAGTCTATACCACCCCCATCCAGCATCACAATCCCATGGAGCCGCACGCCACGATCGCGCAGTGGGATGGCGATCGCGTGACCTTGTACGACGCGACGCAGCACATTAGCGGAGTCCAGGAGAAGACGGCTCAACTCTTTGGGATTCCGAAGGAAAACGTGCATGTCATTTCCCTCTTTGCCGGCGGCGGTTTCGGCTGCAAAGGCCAGGTATGGTCGCACGTGATGCTGGCGGCCCTGGCGGCAAAACAAGTGAAGCGGCCGGTAAAGCTCGCGATAGAGCGTCCGCAGATGTTCGGGCCAGTCGGCGCGCGGCCGCGCACCCATCAGCACGTGACGCTCGGCGCAACCCCGGAGGGCAGGTTGACGGCAATCCGGCACGAGGTGCACTCGAACACTTCTATGATCGAGGATTACCTGGAATCGGCGGCATTTCCAGCCCGCGTTATGTATGCATGCCCAAATATCTCCACTACCTCGCGCCTGGTTCAAATGAACCTGGGAACGCCTACGTACATGCGCGCGCCAGGGGTTGCGACCGGGACTTATGCCATTGAAGTAGCGATGGACGAGCTGGCGTACGCTTTGAAAATGGATCCGCTCGAGCTGCGAATGCGGAACTATGCGGAGGCCGATCCCCACAGCGGAAAGCCATTCACCGAAAAACACCTGCGCGAGTGCTATACGCAGGCAGCTGCGCGGTTCGGATGGTCGAAACGCAGTCATGAGCCGCGTTCGATGCGCGATGGCCATGAACTGATTGGATGGGGAATGGCGACTGAAACTTATCCAGGCAAGAACCTGCCCGCTGCTGCGCTGGTCCGCCTTCAGCCGAACGGTCGTATCCTGGTGGCATCGGGAACGCAGGAGATCGGCACCGGAAACTACACCGTTATGACAGAGGTCGCGGCGAGCGCACTCGGCGTTCCGCCCACCATCGTGGATGCGCGCTTGGGAGATACAAATCTGCCCCCAGCGCCGATTTCCGCCGGCTCCATGTCAACCGCCAGCATTGCACCGGCCGTTCAGCTGGCAGCCGAAGAGGTCAAACGCAAGATTGTCGCTCTAGCGCTTGCGGACGCGGCATCTCCGGTTCACGGCGCTCGACCTGAAGACGTAGAGTTTAAAGACGCCAAGCTTGTCCTCAAGACCGATCCGTCGAAGTCGGAGGCTTTTGTTTCCATTCTGAAACGGAATGGCAATAGCCCTGTGGAAGCCAGAGCGCAGGCCAACCCCATACTGGACCCGCTTAAAACCCCGTGTCACTCGTTCGGCGCAGTCTTCGCTGAGGTGGCCGTCGATGCGGATCTCGGTGTGACTCGCGTGAAGCGAGTTGTGGCAGTGTACGACGTTGGGCGTATTATCAATGCCCAGACCGCGCGCAGCCAATTCATAAGCGGAATCGTCTGGGGAATCTCTCTCGCGCTACACGAGGTTACAAATATCGACTGGCGTTACGGACGGATTACAAATGCCAATCTGGCAGACTACCTTGTCCCGGTAAATGCGGATATTGGCGAAATAGACGTTTCCGCAATCGATATACCCGATTACCGGTTAGATTCGCTGGGAGCGCGGGGTGTAGGGGAAATCGGGATCACCGGAACGGGAGCCGCAATTTCGAATGCGATCTTCCATGCTACCGGCAAGCGCGTTCGGGATCTCCCAATTACATTGGATAAGATCCTCTGAGAGGCTGAATTTACGAGCGCGGTTCGGCTGGGCCGGTGTGCGTCCTCGGTCTAGCCCGCCGTCTGCCGCTCCAGTTCCATTACATCCACCGGCCCCGGCACTTCAGCTGGCAGCGTGATCGTAAATCGCGTACCTTTTCCGGGCGCGCTTTCCACGTCGATCTTGCCGTCGTGCGCCTTCACGATCCAGGCCACAAAGCTCAGTCCCAGACCGAGGCCCTGCTCGGGGGTCGGCGCCGTCCCCGAGCCGGGAACGCGATAGAAGCGGTCGAAAATGTGGGGCAGGTATTCGGTGGGAATGCCGCAGCCGGTGTCTTCCACAAGCAGTTCGACGTGCTCCTCGGCCGGCCGCAGGCGCACCCGCACGCTGCCCTTTTCGGGCGTGAACTTGATCGCGTTCGAAAGCAGATTGGTGATCATGCGCTCAATCTGCACGCGGTCGATATCGGCATAGCAATCGTCCGCGATATCGGCCGTGAGGCGCACCCCGGCGGCTTCGGCCGGAATCTGGAATTGCTCCACCAGATCCTGCACAATCTGGCACAAATTCAAACGCGCCTTCTGCAGCGCCAACTGCCCCGATTCGGCTTGCGAGAGCAGTAATAGCGCGCGCACAATCTGCGAGAGCCGGTCGATATCCTGCAGCGCGTTGAACATCGCCTCGCGATATTGATCGGTAGTCTTCGCCGTGAATAGCGCTACTTCGAGCTGCCCGCGGATCGCCGTAATGGGCGTGCGCAGCTCATGCGACACGTCGGTGGAGAACTGCTTGATCTGCTGGAACGACGCCTCCAGACCTTCGATCATGCGGTTGAAGGTGAGAATCAGGTAATCGAGCTCGTCGCCGGCCCGGCGCGTGGGAATGCGCAGGCTCAGGTTGGAACTGGAGATGCGCTGCGCGGTTTGCGCCACCGAGAGCACCGGCTTTAGGGCGCGGCCCGCCATGAACCACCCCATCAGCGATCCCAAAAATAGCGCGCCGGGAATTACGCCGACAAAGATCAACGTGAAATCGTGCAGCGTGCGATCGTCGCGCTCGAGCGATTTGCCAATTGCGATGTAGTAGGGCAGCTTGTGGCGCAAATCGTAGACGATCCCGGAGCGGATCAGAAACTGTTCGCCATCCGAATTTCGGCGCAGCCTCCAGACGGGAACACCGGCCTTGCCCTCGCCGGCCTGCGCGATCCGGTTGCGGATATATTCGGGCTTGTCGATGCCGATATCTTTATAACTGGTCGAGACCGCCGGTCCGCTGGAATCGTCGTCCTCGATCACCTTTCCATTCGCGTCCGTGATCAGGTAAACGTTCTTGATATCCTGCACGCTGCGGCTTTCGTCGGGATCGTCGGAATTGTAGTGCCAGTACGCCTTTTCGGGATCGTTGGCGTTCACGTGATCGATCTGCAGGTAACCCTTCATCTCCCCCCACAGATTGTTGACGTCTTCCTGGCTCTGATCCGCAAGGGTTGTCTTCAATCGCTCGCGGAAAAGAGCCGCGAAGCCAATAAACAGGATCGCGAAGAACAGGGCGTAGCTGGCCGTCAGGCGGAACCGCAGTCCGCGCGACAACCTCACCAGATCGGGCCGCCGCATGTTACGCCTGCCGTTCCGAAGCCTGCTCCACCGGCCGGTCGGGGGGTTTATCGGCGGCTTCGATCATGTAGCCGATGCCGCGCACGGTTTGGATGAGCTTCTGCTGAAAACGGTCGTCGATCTTGCTGCGCAAATGGCGGATGTACACATCCACGATGTTGGTGAGACCGTCGTAGTCCATGTCCCAGACGTGCTCTACAATCATGGTGCGGCTCAGCGGACGCCCGCGGTTACGCATCATGTATTCCAGGATGCCGAACTCCTTCGGCGCCAGCTCGATGGTCTCGCCGCCGCGCGTGACCTTGCGCCGGATCGCATCCAGCGCCAGATCCCCGACTTGCAATTTTTCCGGCGTAGGTTGGCCGCGCCGCAGCAACGCCCGCACGCGCGCCAGAAACTCTACAAACGCGAACGGCTTGGTAAGGTAATCGTCGGCTCCCGCCTCCAGGCCCCTGACCCGGTCGTCCAGCGCGCCGCGGGCGCTCAGGATCAGCACTGGCGGGCCGGCCTTGCGGTTACGAATCTTCTCCAGCACCTGCATGCCATCCATATCGGGCAGCATCAAATCCAAAACGACCAGATCGTAATCGGTGGCGTGGATATGCTCGACCGCCATGGACCCGGTGGAGGCGGCATCCACGGCATAACCGGCGCCTTGAAGACCTCGGCAAAGAAAATCCGCGATCCTTTTTTCGTCCTCAACCACCAAAATCCGCATTATTCTTTAGCGTACCAAAGCGTACCAGGCGCACGTCCCGAGATGATAATTTATGGCCTACCATAACGTCCGCAGCAGAAAGTATTCGTTTATTGGCCGGTCGTCTCCGATCGGCGGCTCGGATGCATCCGGGGCAATCAAATCGCTCACCGCGCTTCTCCCGGCTTAGCACGTTGATCATCATCTCGGGCGCCGTTGTCCCCCGATTCCATTCAACCAGATCCGCCGCCGCGCGCGGCGGAATACGCCGCGCCAGCGATGCGCCGTCCCATTCCGGAAACGGCTCCATCCGCCCCAGAAAATGAATGCCCCAGCCCTCGATCGATCCGAATGTCCGCACATAAGGGAACGCGTCGCGGAATGCGCGCGACACCGATGCGAGCGTGGCATCATCGCCGCCCGGAAACCACACCTGCACGATGCCTCCTGGGCGCAGGTGCGGCTTGATCACGGCGTAGAATTCCCGCGAGTAAAGCAGGCTCGAAGTCGGCGCGCTCACCGGCGGCGGCGGGTCCACCGCGATCAGGTCGTAGGTCTCCGGCGAGCGCTCCAGATACCTTCGTCCATCGTCGATCACGATGCTCGCCAGCGGCGATCGGAGCAGCTCCGGTCCATCGGGATGAAAATATCCAGAAGAGTTTCGGCACGCTGGGGATCAATTCAACCGCCGTGGTGCGGATTCCCCATGACATCGCCGAGCGGAACGTGGTCCCCATACCGAAACAAATCACCAGCGCGTTGTTTGGAACTCTCCCAAGCATCGAGAGCGGCAAGTGTGCCATCACCTTCGTTATCGGGGTCAGCACCGTCATGCCCGTGCCATTCACCAGGATGCGCTTGTCCATGCCTACGCCGGTCGCAATTACGGTGGCCGCGTAATCGCGCAGTTCCACACGATGCGGAAACTTGGCGCCGTAATCCTTCGTGAACGCCGCAAGCAGCGCCGCGAGCGCCATGCACGCCGCGTATTGAGGTCTCCGGTTCATCCGGAACCCGATAACGAATAGCGGCAGCGCCACCACGCACAATCCCCAGCGCTCGCCGGCCCACGGAAGCACCGCGAACCCCGCCACCAGCGGACCGAGTATCGAGCCCACGACATTCACCGCGTACGCTCTGCCCGCGAGATCCGGATCGCCGCCCGACCAGCGGTCCACCAGCATGGGCGTCAGGAATCCCACCATGCCGCTGAAGAGAGTCACTCCGAGGCCCGCGCGGATAGCGCCATAAAGGAAACCCGGCAGCGTATAGGGAAGTCGGGCAGCGGAAACCGCGGATCTGCGAATAGCAGCGGTAATAATGCGATCAACCCGAGCGTGACCCATGCGATTACGCCGCGATCCGCGTCCTGCGATCGTACCCCGCGCCGGTAGAGCCACGATCCGGTGAAGGTCGCGCCCAAATACGTCGCCAGAATTGCCGCGAACGCATATACTACATTGCCCAGATAGACGGTGAACTCGCGAATCCAGATGACCTCCATCGCCATGCTGCACAGCCCGGTCGCGAACAGCAGCCAGAGAATTCCCGTGCCTTTCGCCGATACCACGCGCTGCACGCGCGGCTCAACGTACGCGGCGGCTTTCGAGGGCGCGCCCATGCTAACCAGGAACACGCAGGCCGCCAGCAGGAAGTTCAGCGCGCTGGCCACATGCAGCGTACCGCGAAAACCCAGTAATTCAATCAGCGCAAACGCGGGAATCAGCGTGCCCAGAATCGCGCCCAACACATTGGCAAGATAGAGATAGCTGAACGAATGCTCGGAATCCGCGCCGTGCATCCGGCGAATGGCCGCCATCGCGAACGGGAACGTAGCGCCCATGCACGTACACCAGGGCAGAAGCGCAATCGCCACCCACGCGCCTGAAACAACGTAATAGACCGGCGAACCCCACGCGAACCCACGGCCCGCGTCGCGCAGCAAGCGATAGCCGGCGTCGATCAGCGCCGGTGCCGCAAATCCCGAAATGCCGATAATCGCTTCCAGCAGCCCGTACAAGCGTAGCGGCGCCGCGGCCGACGCGCGATCCATGCGCCCGATAAACTTGCCGCCGCCCCATGACCCTAAGCCCAAACCGGCCATGAAGACCGAAAGCACGATGGAAACCATCGGCGTAGTGACGCCGAATTTCGCCATCCCGAGGCGCAGCCAGATCACTTCATACACCAGACTGCAAAAACCGGAAACCAGAAAGAACAGGAAGAACCAGCGCGACTTCAATAAGCCTCCACCCTCTTCTAAAGTAAAAGAGTGCCTCCACCTAATCTAACCTTCCGCGAACCTTTGCAGGCAGCAGCCCGGCACGCGCTAACCCACATCGAAAACCTGGACGCGCTTCCAGTAGCCGCCACGGCTTCTTTGGAAAGCTTGCGCGCGCGCCTGGCGCGGCCGCTGGCGGATGACGGCGAGCCGCCCGTGCAAGTGATTGAAGATCTGGCGCGCGATTCCGCGGGCGGCATTGTGGCCTCGGCCGGCGGCCGCTTCTTCAGTTGGGTGATCGGCGGCGCGGTTCCCGCAGCCGTCGCGGCCGAGTGGCTCGCTTCCGCTTGGGATCAAAACGCCGGCCTCTATGCCGCCGGACCCGCCGCGGCGCTAGTAGAGGAGATCGCTGGAGAGTGGCTCAAGGAGCTGTTAAGCATTCCTGTTAGCGCCAGTTTCGCTTTTGTCACCGGATGCCAGATGGCGCACGTCACCTGCCTCGCCGCCGCGCGGCATGCCGTGCTCGAACGCCGCGGATGGGACGTGGGGGCGCGCGGACTTGCCGGGTCGCTCACCCATTCGGCTCCTGGCGAGCCGCGAGCGCCATGGCAGCGTGAAGCGCGCCGTCCGACTGCTCGGTATGGGATCTGACAATCTAATCGGTCTGGATACGGACGATCAGGGCCGCCTTGATCCCGGTGCGCTTGAACGAGCCTTTGCCGTCGATCCGAATGCGCCGACTATCGTCGTGCTGCAAGCGGGCGAGTTGAACACCGGCGTCTTCGATCCATTTGAGCAACTCATCCCGATCGCCAGGCGCTATAACGCATGGATCCACGTCGATGGCGCTTTCGGCCTGTGGGCCGCCGCCAGCCCGCGCTTCCGTCACTTGTGCGCGGGCGCCTCCGCGGCCGATTCCTGGGCTACCGACGGCCACAAGTGGCTCAATGTGCCCTACGATTGCGGTTATGCATTTGTCGCGGACCCCAATGCGCACCGCGCCGCGATGTCTTATCAAGCCTCATACTGGGTCTTCGAGCGCTCCGCCCGCGAGCAGATCGATTGGAATCCCGAATGGTCCCGCCGTGCGCGCGGCTTTGCTACCTATGCGGCCATTCGCCAGTTAGGACGAAGTGGAATCGCTGAAATCGTGGAGCGGTGCTGCGATTGCGCTCGCGCCCTTACGCGGGGCATCGGCGGATTGCCCGGAGCGGAAGTCTTGTGGGAGCCGCTTATCAATCAAGGCATGGTGCGATTCCTCGATCCCAACGGGCAGGATCACGATCGCCGTACCGACGCGGTCATCGCCGCAATTCTCGCCAGTGGTGAAGCGTTTTTCGGCGGAGTTACCTGGCGTGGGAAGCGCGCTATGCGGATTAGCGTATGCAACTGGATGACATCGGAGCGAGACGTGGAGCGCGCGATTGAAGCTGCGGGGCGGGCCATTCGAAGTGGGGAGGCTGGGTAGTTGCCCGAAAATGGAATCGCGGCCGGGAGCTATAAGCTCTCGATCCGCGATTCCGCGCCGCGCGTGAGGGCAAAACAGGCGCGGGCGATTGGAGGTCGAACCGGGTCGGCCATTACCGGGACAGAGCCAGGTTGATCATAGCCAAAGTTGGCCTCGCGCCGCTTAGCGCAAGCTCTTTTTCACGTTCCGAACGGGGGAGGACGCGTCCATTGGACCCATTGCCCGTCCAGATTTGGGCCAGGAAATACTCTTCGCCGTAGCGATGGAATACCAGTCTTGCGGGCTCGAACTCCTTGCCGGCAGTGCCGATCGTAATCACGGCTTTGGTAGCTCCGCCCCGGTTGGCCGTGAGCCACATCACCGCGTTGTTCGGGGCTTCGCTAACACGATAAGTCCCCTCGGGCATCACAGTGGATCCCATATTGAAGCTGAACGGCACATTAGCTTTCATGGTTTTCTGTTGCGCATATACGGTGGTGACCGCTGCCAACGCGATTCCAAAGCTGAGAATTCGACTAACTCGGTTTTTCATATGACCTCCTTGTTTGGTCGGGGCTGTATATGCAACGCGCTAGCCAATCGGTAAACCGTTGATTCCTATAACTGAGTGATTCTTATGAAGCCGCCAAAGCCTATCCCTTCGGATAGGCCCGGCAACCACTCGGATAGATCGGGCGCGCTACGCAACGAAAAGCTTTACCAGACGGTAGAATAAAATCATGAAGCTTTTCGCGCTCCTGCTGGCCGGGCTTATTCCCTGTCTATCTCAGCCTCTTCCCGCCGACAAGGACAAGGCGTTCGGTAATCCCATGGCGCCGGTCCGGCTGGATGTCTTCAGCGATTTCGAATGTCCCGCGTGCCGCAACTTCCATATAGAGATGCTGCCGCAGATCGAAAAAGACTATGGGCCCAGCGGCAGGCTATATGTGGTGAGCCACGAATTTCCGCTCAACATTCCGGCCCACAAGTTCAATCGCGAGGCCGCCAACTACGCCACTGCCGCGGCCCGAATCGGCAAGTATCAGGCCGTGGCGGACCGGCTTTTCCAAACGCAAGCGGACTGGAGCGCCGCCGCGCTGCCGCCTGGCGCCACGCCAAAGAAAACAGTATGGGAAGAGATAGCCTCCGTTCTCACTCCCGCCGAGCAGAAGAAGGTCCAGGTTCTGTCGAAAGATCCCTCAGTTCTCGCCGAAGTGCAGAACGATGTGGCGTTGGGCAACAAATTGGGCGTAAGCTCCACCCCCAGCCTCTTTCTGCAGCATGGCATGAAGCGCTTCCAACTGCCTTGGCCCTTGACTTATACGCTCTTCCGGTCGATGGTCGATGGCCTCAAGTAAACCCGTTCGAATATTGCTGATACTCCTGCGCCTCGCGCTGGGCGCGATCTTTGTCTACGCCGCCTGGACCAAGCTGCGCGATCCCTGGCAGCTCTTCGCGATGAGCATCGATTCCTATCGAATTCTGCCGCTGCGCGCGGTAGAGCTGGCGGCGCACGTTATTCCGTGGGTCGAGCTGGCGGTGGGCCTGTTATTAATCGCGGGTGTGTGGCTGCGGATTTCAACCTCCATCGTATCGTTGCTGCTGTTGACATTCTTCGCTCTGATGATTCGCGCATATGCCAAGGGCATGGAGATCAACTGCGGCTGCTTCGGGCCCGGCGAGATGATCTCGTGGAAGACGCTGCTACGCGATGGCACAATGGTTGCGGCCGCGCTGTGGCTGACCACCATGGCCTTCCTGAACCGCCGCAAAACCGCGGCATGAGCGGCGAGGACGAGGTTTTCCAGCGCGAGCTGGTATATCACGAAAAGCTCTATTCCGGATTCGCGCAGACCCACTTTGCGCGTCCCGCCGTGCGCGCCTTACGGGCGCACATGGCGCGAAGGATCTTGTGGATGACGGGGGCCGGCAAGAATTCGCGCGTGCTCAGCCTGGGATGCGGCATCGGCGATACCGAGTTGCTGCTGGCTCCGCATGTGCGGGAAATCGTGGGCGTCGATCTGTCACCCGCCGCCATCCGCCAGGCCCGCGCGGACGCGGAGCAGCTGGGCATTAGCAACGCGCGCTTCCACGAAGGCAGCGACTCGGCCGGCCGCTACGACGCAGTGATTGCGATCTTCTTTCTGCATCATCTGCCGGATGCGGCGTCGGGCGAGCTGCCTAACAGGCTGTCGAGGTGGCTGGAACCTCGCGGCGTGTTCTATTCGCTGGACCCGAGCAGGCAGCGGCTGTCGGGAGTTGTAGGACGGAGACTGATCCCAGGCTTGATGAGGAAATACCAGACACCCGACGAGCGCGAGCTGGACGGCGATGAGACCGCCGGACTGTTCCGCCGCGCCGGATTTGAGGTGCGCGTATCAATGTACGACTTCGGGTCGTCGCCGCTGGCGGGACTGTTGCCAGGATGGCGCTTCGGCTACCGCGTGGCGCGCGCGTTCGACGATGCGATACTACGGCTGCCGGCCCTGCGGCGGCGCGGGAGCAATTTCGAGCTGCTGGTACGGCGGGCTTAACCGGCAACCTGCGCCACTGTGCTGAGCGTTCCGCCCGCGGCCCGGATCTCTGCAAGCGCCCGATCCGAGTCCTCACTCTTTAACGATCTGATGGCATCGGTAACCACAGTCACCGGCTTCCCAATCTGCAGGAGTCCCCGGGCCGCATAGAGCACGCAGATCTCGGTGACTACGCCGTACACCACATAGCGATCCGCTTGCAGACGCTCGACGATGCGACTTAGGTTGAGGGCCGCGAAGACATCCACCGTCTGCTTCTCAACGACGATCTGCTGCGCGCCATCGATCGCGAAGTGGCATTCCCGGTTCGGAATCACCACGCGGTTTTCCAGCAGCGTGGATTCGGCCTTATGTTGTCCGATGCTTCCGGCCACGCAATGATGCGGCCAGATTTTGAATTCCACATCGTCTTCAAAATGCGCGTCGGTAGTGGAGATCACTGGAATAGCCGCGCTGCGCTGCCAGACGGTTGAGATGCGCGATGGCGGGTACGATGCGTTCCGCTCCGGGCACGTAGAGCGCGCCCGCGGGATAAAGAAAATCGATCTGCGAATCGATGTCGAAGAATACCGCCGGCTTCTTCATTGGCGCAGGTTCCTTTGCGTGATGCCGGTCAATAGGCGCAACTCGCGGCTATAGATGACCGGCCACGGATCGGTCACTTCCAATTCCCGAAGCCTTGGCGGCAGCCCGGCTAGCGATTCGGCGGCGCGCGCGCGCGCTTCTTCGAGCGTGGGCAGCGGCTCCACTAACCTGCCGCCCAGTATCGACCGGGCGCAGCAGCGCTTCGCCCGATCCGCACTCTCCGCTGCGCGCAATCACGTCGCGCGTTTCGCCGCGGAAGACCTGCTTCGCGCCGGGAATGGAATCCTTGCCGGGGCTGTACTTGGCCGTGAAGCGTTGAATGCCGCCAATACTCAGCTCGACGATTTTATAGATGGCGCCCATGGCCGGCGCATCGGCCGAGGTGGCGAGCTGCGTGCCCACGCCGAACGCATCGATGGGCGCGCCGTCCGTGACCAAATCGCGAATCTTATATTCGTCCAGATCGCCGCTGGCCATGATCTTGGCATCGCGCAAGCCCGCTTCATCGAGGATGCCGCGCACCTGGCGCGAGAGCGCCGCCAGATCGCCGCTATCCAGGCGCACGCCCCAGAGCGGCCGGCCGAGTTTGGCGGCGTGGCGCGCGCCTTGGATGGTGTCGTAGGTATCGAGCAACTGCACGGTGGATTCGCCCAACGCGCGCTGCAAACGCCGGAACGCCTCCATCTCGCAAGCGAACGACATCACCCAGGCGTGCGCCGAGGTTCCGGAGACCGGCACGCCGAAGCGCATCCCAGCCAGGGTATTGCTGGTGGCGACGCAGCCTCCCAGATAGGCCGCGCGCGCGCCCAGCACGCCGGCTTCGGGCGTATGCGCGCGGCGCGTGCCGAATTCCACCACGTCGCGCCCCGCGGCCGCTTCCACGCAGCGCGCCGCCTTGGTAGCGATCAATGTTGGAAACGTAATCGCGGAAAGCAGGTATGTCTCCGGTATCTGCGCCTGGATGATGGGCGCGCGCAGCGCCAGCATAGGCTCGCCCGCGAACAACGGCGTACCCTCGGGCACGGCGAACAGATCGCCCGTGAAGCGGAACTGGCGAAGGTAATCGAAGAAGGCCGGCGGGGCGTTCGCAAATTGACTGAGGCCGCGAAGATAGTCGACTTCTTCGCCGGTGAAGCTCAAATTAAGAAGATAATCGACGGCTTGCGGCAGACCGGCCGCGAGCACGAAGTTGCGATTCTCCGGAAGCCTGCGGATGGTGAGCTCGAAGGTCGCTATCTCTTCGGCCTTGCCGGCCTGGAAATAGCCGGCGGCCATGGTCAGCTCGTACAGATCGGTGAGAAGGCCGTTCACGCCACTTACTTTTTCTTAGTGGCGGCGCGGCCTGCTGCTCCTTTACGTCCGAAGCCGCCTTTTGCAGGTCTTCCACCGCCTTGCCGTCTAATTCATAGATGCTCGGCTCGCCCTCGCGCTTCGCGAAATATTGACTTCCTAGTTTGGTGATGCTGGCTTTTTCGACGCGCTTGCCGCTGTTGGAGGTCACAGTGGCTTCGAAGACCACGTCGCCGCCGTCTTTGTCGGGGAACTTAGTGGCGCTCAGATCGCGCAGTTTGTCGATCAGGTTCTGCACGGTAGAGTTGTCCATTGTCTTGGAACCCGACATCCACTTGTCGCCGGATTTGGTATAGGTGACTGCCGGGGAAGACGCGTTCTTGATTTCGAGCTTGGAGGGATCGCTGAAGCCGAAATCGAAGATCTTCTTATTGCGGAAATCGTCGATGCCTTTATCCAGCGCGTCGCCTACGTCGGACGAAATTTTGTAAATTCCCTCCACGGCGGAGCTTTTCGCGTAGTAGTTCTTGTCCTTGTCTTTGCGGATTTCCAGCGTCTGCGTGCCGCTGGAATCGGTCACCGTGGCGGTGGCGACTTTGGTTCCGGAAGCGAAGGCCGATGCCGCCTTTTTGGCATCTTCGGCGGAGACGCTCGTATCCATCTTGGCATCCTTGAGCTTGCCGACCAGGGTTTCCACTTGCGCATTGTCCGCGCGCAAGGGCCGCGGCTTCACGATCTGCCACTCGTTCTGGCCGTTCTTGCTGAACTCGACCGGTTGACCCTTGGCCGCCAGCTCGACGCGCGTCAGCTTATCGGAATCGAACGTCAGAAGCCGCTTGTCGCGCAGGTCGTTCAGATTCTTGTCGAGACTGGTCTTGACGAAACTTAACACCGTGAACACGCGCGGGTCGTTGGGCAGCTTGGCATAACTGCCCGAGTTATTGGGCGTATCGTCGCCAATCAGCAACTCGCTCTTCGTGCCATCTTTCTTAGTGACTGTGACATCGAGGGTCGGATGGTTCAACCCATACGGGGATACGTCAGTAGCTTTATCTTCGATAGTTTTGTCGGCAGTGACTGAAGTCACGGCAGAGACTAAGGAAGTGGACGCGTCGGAATCGGCGGGCAGTTCCTTCGGCTGCACGAGCCGCCACTTACCGCTATCGCGACGCATATCGACCACGTCGCCATTGGCGTGCTGAATACGGATTTCCTGAATCTGATCCTCGGGTATGCTGAGGATCTTGGTTTCGGTGGTGGCCGGGGACTTGCTGGCCGCCACCTGCTTCTTATTCGACCACCAGATCAGGCCGCCCAATATGACCAAAAGAACGACGGCAATCAGCAGTCCCTTCGGCCGCATGCATTACCTCCTGGTCCACCAGGCGGCCAGGCCGAAGCCCACCACGCCTAGCGGAAAGATGACAACGCTCAACCAGAAAAGCGCGTTCAGTCTCTGGGTACTCAGGTTGAGCGGACGGTCCTCGGTTTCTTTGGGACGGATGGAGATGAGGTCTTCATCCGAAGCCAGCCAGTTGACCATGTTACTGAAGAGGTCGCGGTTGCCCAACTGGCGCGAGCCGGCGAGACTGTTGGTAGCCCAGGTTGAGGAGCCGATCACTACGAAGCGGCCCTGCGTGGGGCCGGAGTAAGTGCCGGCCGCAGCCAATGTCAGCGGACCTTTCTTGCCCTTTTTGGGATCGACCTGTCCACCCGGACCGATCTCCGTGACCGCAAGACTGTCTTCGGTTGTGCCGAACAGCTTACTGACTGAAGCCTTCGCCGCCGCGCTCTTCACATCCAGCGAGCGGGAAATCGGGAACGCGGTAGGAATTCGCGAAAGAGGCTGCACAATGGGATGCGATTCGTAGCGCACAATCATCGGCACTTCGGGGCCGAGTCCCAGGATCTGGCCTACGCCGCTGAGGTCGAGGACTAAATCCTTATTGACGGTCACGCCCCAATCCTCGAGCGCTTTCGCCAGATCCGGATTTTCGGCGGCGGGCTCACTGCGGCCAATCCGCAAGGTTTCATCGAGCATGATGAGCGCGCGGCCGCCGTTTTCGACATAGGTCTTTATAGCGTTCGCGATGGCCGGAGGATAAGCGGTCTGCGGGCCGCCTATTACGAGCACGGTGCAACTCTTGGGAACCTCCGCGGTTCCCGCGGCGGGCGCCTGATTTACGTTGAGCTGCTTAGCAGCTTCCGGCGCCGCCGTTGGCTTGAGCGATTCCTCGCGCGTCTTATAGTTATCGCGCTCCAGCACCTGCTTGAGTATGGAGAAGCCGTTGGCATCGGTATCGTCGATGGTGTGCTCGCCCGCGACATTCAGGAAACAGACATTCCGCTCGCCGGTCTTAAGCGCGCGGATCATAGCGCCGGTGACCTCTTCCTCGGTAAGGCTCTTGGCCGGCTCCTTTTTCAAACCTGTCTCGACAATCACCGGCGAATCGCTGCGGTAACCTTCCGCGCGCGCCTGCTGGGGCTTGCGCACCGGGTCGATATATTGCACGTGAATTTTGGGCGAGAGCGCGGAATAGCGATCGAGGAGATCGTGCGCGCCCACAAAGCTGCTGGTCTCGCCGAAATAAAGAAGGTTTACGTTGGTGTTCAGGTTCCTGGCGATCTTGATCGTCTGATCGGAAAGACTGAACTGCTTGTTGTGGGTGGAGTCGTACGATTTGTCGTAGCGGTTAGCCAGAAAATTCACCGCGACCAGAACAGCCAGAATCACGATGACATAAATGCCGGCATAACCGGCATACTTGGTCTGGCGGGATTTCATCCAATCGGCAGCCATCTTATGCCCTCCACCGCAGCGATTCCATGGATCGCGAAGTCAGAAACAGCGCAAAGAAAATCAGGGAGCAGTAGAAGACGATATCCTTCAAACTAAGCAGCCCTTTGGAGAAGTTATCGAGGTGAGTCACGATGGAAAGATACTGCATGACTTGCGAGACTACGCCGGTATCGAACGCAGTGAAATAGTTGAGTAAGTACAGCAGCAGGCAGACAAAGAATGTGACGCCGCCGGCGATAATCTGGTTCCTGGTCAGGGTGGAAATGAATTCGCCGATGGCGAGCAGGCACCCGCCCTGCAACAAGAGACCCAGATAGGCCACCAGCACGGGCTGCACGTCCGGTTTGCCCCAGATGAATACGAACATGATGTTGAGCATCGACATCCCCAGAATGCAGAGGAAGAGAAACATCGCCCCCAGCCACTTACCGAAGATGATTTCATTGTCGTGAATGGGAGAAGTGAGCAGCAGCTCGATGGTACCGGTGCGCTTCTCTTCCGCGATCAGCCGCATGGTGATCATGGGTACCAGGAATAGCGTAATGGTTCCGGCGAAGCCCAGTAAAGGCCGGATGATGATATCGTTGACGCTCATGGGCTGCTGCTGGCCCATCATTTGCGCCTGCAATCCCATGCGGACGAAGTCGCGCGAAGCCACGTAGAACGTAAATCCGAAGATCAGTCCGAAGGCCGCCATCAATAAATAAGCGATAGGCGAGACAAAGTAGCTCTTGATTTCCTTGCCCGCGATCAGAAATACATTCTTCATTTCGGCTCTCCTTCGGCGGCCGGCTCCGGCGTTTTCTCGGGTTCCGCTTTTTGCTCGGAAGCGGTAAGTTGCAGGAAGACTTCTTCCAGGCTCAGGCCGACGGCGCTGAGCTCACTCAGATTCCAGCCCGCATTGACTACGCTGCGCGCCAGCTCGGAACGAATATGGCGGCCTTGGAGACTCTCAATCTCAAACCGCATGCGGCCATCCCTGGGCTCTCTGGCAACCACGCGGCTGACGCCCTGAACCTGTTCGAGCCGTTGTTGCGCTTCAGCCAGCGTGGGGCGCTCGCCCGGCGCTTCAATCTCCACCGCGACGGCCTCCGATCCCCGCAAGCGGTTGGTCAGGTTGGCCACCGAATCGGTAGCCACTACCTTCCCGGCGCTGATGATAATGACGCGCTCGCAGGAATGCTCCACTTCCGAGAGGATGTGGGTGCTCAGGATGATGGTATGCTCGCCCGCCAGCGCGCGCAGCAGATCGCGGATCTCGATAATCTGCTTGGGATCGAGGCCGGACGTGGGTTCGTCGAGAATCAGAACGGGAGGATTGTGGATGATGGCCTGGGCGATGCCGACGCGCTGGCGGTAGCCTTTGGAGAGCTTGCCGATCAGCTTGTGACGCACATCGCCCAAGGCGCAACGGCCGATGGATTCGTCCACCTTGGCCTTGATATCCGCCGACGAGATGCCTTTGAGCTGTCCCGCGAACTCCAGGTATCCGCTGACATCCATTTCGGGATAGAGCGGCGGAGTTTCCGGCAAGTAGCCGATGCGGCGCTTCACTTGAATGGGATGCTCCTGCACGTCATAACCGGCCACGCTGGCCTTGCCCTCAGAAGGCGGCAGGAAACAGGTGAGGATGCGCATGGTGGTGGTCTTCCCGGCCCCATTGGGTCCCAGGAAGCCGACGATCTGCCCGCGTTCGACTTCGAATGAGATGTTGTCTACCGCGACCGTGCGGGCGTATCGCTTGGTTAGACCTTCGACTTTAATCATATTGAGATATCCCGGACGAAAAACGCTTGTCTGGTTGCCATGTTGGCCAAACGCCCGATGCGCGCAAGCCGCGCCGAGCATGATAAAAAGCTTGAAATTTCATCATACGGATGGCGGGCAAATGTTGTCAAATCAGAGCGGCGGAGGGGGCGGGGAGGGGAGGGGACTTTGGACGCGGAGACGCTGAGACGCGGAGATCGGCGCGGAGATTTTGCGAGAAAGGGGATTGTGCATGGGGTTAGTTGCGTTTGGATGCGGCCCAGGGGGAGTAATTTTTGTTGGCGCGGGCGGTTTCGGCTTGATTTAAGCGGTCGGCGCGGTCCATGAGGCGGGTGATTTCGGGGGTGGAATAAACAAACCCACCGAAGTCGCCGGTGGGTGGGAAATCGGGAGCGGGATCGTAGAGTTCTCCTTTGGATTGTGCCAGTTCGGTGAGCAGCATGGCTTCGTGGAGGGCTTGGGCGTGGGCGGCTTTGCGGCCGGATTGCATGGCTTGGAGCTGCGCTTCGTTCTCCTGGAGGGAGCGTTTGATGCGCCGCTCGTAAGTGGTGAGCAGTTGCAGGCTTTTGCCGGTTTGGAGCCAGGTGTGGGATTGGGCAAGGGCGGTATCGACTTCGGCGTGGCCGGAATCCATGGCGTTGATGTGGTCGCGATGGCCTTGGGCGAAGATGCCGTTTTCGAGGGCGCGGGCGCGTTTGAGACGCCAGCGGTCTTCGGCGATGTCCTGGACGGCTTCGATTTCGAGCAAGCCGACGGGCGCGAGGGCTTCGCGGTAGGTCTCGCAGTGCTTGCGGAAGGCGTCCATCTCCTCGGGAGTGGCGATGTGGATCTGACCGGTGAGGCCGTGGCGGAAGGCATTGAGGCTGGAGCGGCGTTTGCCGGCTTCGGTTTTGGGACCGGTGGAATGTTGCGCGTTGGACTGGTTGGCTGCGAGTTTTTCTTCGGATACTGTGGTCATGCTGATCGAATCTCCTCGACCCACATCTACCATGCAGGTTGAAGGGATCAGGCTACCCGTTTGAGTTATGTTGCTGAAAACAGGCGAGAAGATTGTTGAAAAAAGTGGGGACCGGGGATTTGCGCGGAGGCGAAGAGGCGGATTAACAATCCGCGGCAGGCTATCAGCCTGCCCCACAAAAGAATCTAGTTTCAACTGAAAAGCGGGCATCCGCATGTCAGTGCAGTCTTTTTTGGTTTTGTATTTGCTTTAATATCAATAGTTTAGCATTTCAGGTTTAGTAGAACTCGTAGATGCGTCCGTTACTATGAGTCGTGGAAAAACCGGTGAGAATCGATCGTGCGTATGCGGTCGCGGCGGCTGCGGCCAGCGACTTTAATAATGAATTGACGGTGATTCTGAGTAGCGTCTCGGAATCGCTGGAGTGCCTGGAAGAAGGTCATCCAGCCCGCGGGCCGCTGTTGGATTTGCAAGTGTCGGCGCAACGGTGCGTCTGGAAGGCGGCGGGACTGCTGAAGTTCAGCGCGCGGCGCGGATTACGTCCGAACTCGGCGGCGCTCGAGCGTCTGCTCGACGACTAACGTAGACTGGGATCGAGTGCGCATTCTGGGCATTGAATCTTCTTGCGATGAAACCGCCGCCGCCCTGGTAGAGGATGGCGAGCGCGTGCTCTCGTCGGTAGTGGCTTCCCAAATGGGGACGCACCGCCAATACGGGGGCGTGGTTCCCGAACTGGCTTCGCGCGAGCACCTGCGCGCGATTGTGCCGGTGGTACGCGAGGCGCTCTCCTCGGCGGCGACGAGTCTTGACGAGTTGGCGGCTATCGCCGTCACGGTTGGGCCGGGGCTGGTTGGCTCGCTGCTGGTGGGCTTGACCTATGCCAAGTCGCTCAGCCTTGGTCGGGGCGTGCCGCTGATCGCGGTGAACCACATCGAAGGGCATATTCATGCCGTGGTGATGGAAGCCAGGCGCGATGGCATGCCCGTGGAGCTGCCGGCCGTGGCGCTGGTGGCGAGCGGAGGGCACACGCATCTATTCGAGGTGCGCGATGGGTTCCGCTATCGCCTGCTAGGCAGAACGCGCGACGACGCGGCCGGCGAGGCATTCGATAAAGTCGCGAAGTTGCTTGGCTATGGGTATCCTGGAGGCCCTACAATCGATGGTCTGGCGCCGTATGGCAATCCCGCGGCGGTGCGTTTCACCTTCGCCAGGATGAAGGGCAACGCGCTCGATTTCAGTTTCAGCGGGTTAAAAACGGCGGTGCTGCGATGGGTGGAAGCGCGCGATATGGAGGACGAAATTGGCGCGCGGCGCGCTTTGGCGCGCGAAAATCGGGCGCCCTCCACGGCTGAGTGGCTGAGAGTTACTCCGCCGGCAACGCGGGATTTGCTGGCTTCGTTTCAACACGCCGTGATCCACGAATTGCTGACGCGGGCTGCGGCGGCGGCCGAAAGCATGGACGCGCGGGCGCTGATTATCTCGGGCGGCGTCGCTTGCAATTCGGGATTACGCGCGGCGGCGATCGGCGCCGGCCTGGCCTATCCGGTGTATTTTCCATCCCCAGGGTTGTCTACGGACAACGCGGCGATGATTGCGGCGGCGGCTTTCCCCAAACTGGCGCGGCGGGAGTTTGCCGGACTGGATACGCTGGCGCAGGCGAATTTGCCGCTAGCGTGAGAACGTTGCGCCAGTTTGACGGCCTGGTTGACAGCCGGGTTGACAGCCCGCAACGCTATCGGCCAGACGATCCGAAACCGCCTACACCGCGCGCCGAATCCGCCAGGTCCTCCTCCGCCCATTCGGCAGTCTCATAGCGCGCCAGGACCAACTGCGCGATACGGTCGCCCGCGCGGATGGTATACGCCTCCCGCCCAAGGTTCAACAGGATTACTCGCACCTCACCGCGATATCCGGGGTCAATTGTGCCCGGCGAGTTAGGCATGGTGATGGCGTGGTGGAGCGCCAAACCGCTGCGGGGACGCACCTGGGCTTCGCAGCCCGGCGGAATCTCCAGAGTAAGGCCGGCGCCGACCAGCCGCGGCACGCCCGGTTCGAGTACCGTGTCTTCTACGGCGTAGAGATCCATGCCCGCGTCTTCTTGCGGCCCGTGCGCATACGCCGGCAACTTCGCATGCGGATGAGTTCTGCGGATTCGGATTCGCATTTTCCATTGCTATGATAGCCTCTTGACTCGGTCCAAGCGCGTCCTTACGGTGAGCCCCATGCCGCCCGAGAAATCGGCGTACGCACTGGCGCGCTACAGCCGGTCGCCCGATTCCATCCGCGAATCCATGGAATGGGTGCGGACGCACGACTCGCAAAAATTTCTCGAGAGCTTCTATTTCCAGTACGGCCACGCCTCCATCGCCGATCTGGGACATGCAGTGGTCTGTTTCGAGGGCGTGTCCGAACTGGCCGCGACCGAGATTGAAGAAGAGCCGCTCTGGGACGGCCAGGCGAAGTCTTCCCGATATCAGGATTTTTCCCGTTCCGGATTCGTTGTTCCACCTGAGTTGACCGGGGCGGATGCGGCTGCGTACCAAGCCGCGGGCGAGACATTGCTCGCGGCTTATAGCAAGGTTAATGAACTGGCATTCGCGCATCTCTGCGACCGCCACCCGCGCCCTGACGCGATGAAGCCAGATGCCTATCGCCGCAATATCGCTGCGCGCGCGTTCGATGTGGCGCGTTATCTTCTCTTCTGGGGCGTGCCTACCAATGCCGGACAGGTCACGAGCATCCGCACGCTCGAAAAGCAGATCCGCCGCTTCAAAGCTTCCGCATATGCCGAGCTGCGCAGCTTGGGGGAAGAGCTGGCGCAAGCCTGCGCGCAGCCGCCGGATTGCGTTTGGGATAGCGCGGCGGCCGTCGAACCGCTGGCGCCTACGCTGGCACGCCACGCCGATGCCGACGACCACGCCGTCCGCGCGCGCGAAGATCTTAAGCTCTGGGCCCGGCAGAATCTCCCGCCCAAAACCGGCACGAAACCAATTGACCGCGTCGATCTACTGAAGCCCGTGCACACGCCCGCCGATGTTGCCGCGACGCTGCTCTATCCCGTTACCGATCGTCCGTATCGCGAACTGTACGAGACGGCCTGCCAATGGAGCGAGCGGCAGCGCGCCGAAGTTATCGAGGTGGCGCTTGGCTCGCGTACGCGGCGGGATGAGATTCTGGCCAACTTTCGCGGCGGCCTATACGCTTACGATCTCACTATCGATATCGGCGCCTATCGCGATCTGCATCGTCACCGCCGCTGCCAGAAGTTCCGCCAGGCGTATAGCGGCAATCTGGGCTTCGACACCCCGGCAACGATCGCCGACGCGGGCGCAGCCGAAGTCTACGATGCGGCTATGCGCGCCGCCCTCGACGCCATGCACGCGTTGCCCGCCCCCGGCGCCGAATATCTGCTGCCGTTTGGCGCACGCTCGCGCTTCCTCTTCAAGATGGATTTTGCCGAAGCCGAATACATCTCGCGCCTGCGTAGCGGAGTCAAAGGACACTTCAGCTACCGCGAAATCGCGTGGGAAATGAAGTGCAAGATGGAGGCGGTTGAACCGGAACTGGGACGGCTGATGGAAGCGACGCCGCCCTGGGTAGAAGATCCGCTGCAGAGATAGCGGAAGGAATGTAATATTCCGTCCTAAGGCATCCATCGTGCAGACCACCGGTTGATGCGTCTTTTGCTGACGGTCGGCCTTGTCGCGATTTTTGCCGTGCAGGCGGATACCGGCGGACAGCAGGCGGCTTGGGGCGTGTTGAGTACCTCTCTCCAGAGCGATAATTTCGATCACCGGCGTCAGGCGCTCGCAGCCATAGCGACTATTCCGAACACGGACGCCCGCGCTGTGAAAGCGGCCGAGGATGCGCTTCACGACAAGGATCCGCAAGTGCGGGCGGCGGCGGCCGAAGCGCTGGGGAACATGAAAGCGACGCAGTCCGCGCAGGTTCTAAAGGAGGCCCTCGACGACAAAGGCGAAGTCGCCTTCGCGGCGGCCAAGGCTTTGGTCAACATGGGTGACAATGCCGGCCGCGCCATGCTGGTAGCGGTAATCGCCGGCGATCGCAGCGATTCGCCCGGCATCTTAGGCAATGCAATCCGCGACGCGCGCAAGAAAATTCATCATCCCCAAGGGTTGGTCCTGATGGGAGCGCAGGAGGCAACGGGCGCGATGTTCGGACCGGCCTCGATGGGAATCGTGGCAGTCAAGGACGCATTCAAGATGCGCGGCGTCGCCAGCCGCGCAGTGGCCGCACAGTACCTGGCTAAAGACCCCGAGCCCTACGCGGTGACGCTGCTGGAATGGGCGCTGACGGACAACAGTTGGGAGGTCCGGGCTTCCGCCGCAAAAGCACTGGGGGAGCGCGGCGGCCCGGATTCGTTGCCCAAGCTTGAAGCGGCATTCACCGACGGGCGTGACGCGGTGCGCACGCTGGCTGCGGCTTCTTATATCCGCATTATCGGGCGGCAGGGTGGGGCTATCACTCCGGCCGCTCAACGCTAAATGGCGGCGATTCCGAATCGGACGCTGACCAATGCCGAGATCGCCGAAAAGTTAATGAGTCTCGCGCAGTTCCTGGCGGATCGGGAGGGAAACCGATTCAAGATCAAGGCATATCGCCGCGCCGCCAGGACGATTCAGACCGTGGGCGAAAGCTTCGATGAGTTAGTTCGCCGAAACGCGGATCTGACCGCGTATCCCGGCATTGGCAAGGCAATTAGCGCAGCCATTGAAGAGATTGTCCGGACCGGGACTCTGCGTCAGGTGGAAGCTCTCCGAACGCAAGTTACCCCGGAGCGCGCCGCGATCGGCGAGCACCCGCGCCTGGACGCTAAAAGAGTTTTCGAAATTTACAAGAAGCTCAAAATCTCCAGCATCGCCGAACTGCGGGAGAAACTGGAGAGCGGCGAGCTCGCGACGAGGATGGGGGTTAGAACGGCGCAGCATGTGCGCCAGGCGCTGACGGATACAACCGTTGTCCTGCTTTACCACGCGGATGCAATCTCGGCGGCAGTGGAAGAGTTCCTGGTTACCAGATGCGAAGCGAGCCGGGCACAGGCTACCGGCGATTACCGGCGCAGAGTTGAGGTAGTGACGGAAGTCTCGTTTCTTATCGAAACCGAAGATTTTCCGGCCGTGTGCTCCAAGCTGGAAGAATACGGAGGCGGAACCGCGCCGGTCAGCGCCTCTGAAGGCGAGATTGTTCTTAAATTACCTTCGGGACCGCTACTGAGAGTGACTCGGGCGTCCAAGGAGAAATGGGGCGTGGCGCTCATTGCCTCCACTGGCTCCGGCGCACATTTGCGCGAACTGGAAGAGCATGGCTGCAGGCTGGATGAGCTTGCCGGATCGAGTGACAGTTATCCGGACGAGATGGATGTCTACCGGGCGTGCGGACTCGCATTCATCGAACCGGAGCTGCGCGAGGGACGGGGCGAAGTTACTCTTGCCGCTGAAGGAAGACTGCCGGCGCTTGTCTCTCGCGCGGAAATTCGCGGCGATCTCCACGCCCATTCCAGATCGAGCGATGGCAGAAACACTATCGAACAGATGGCTGCCGCGGCGCGTAAGCGTGGCTATGAATATATCGGCATTAGCGATCACTCGAAGAGTCTCAAGATCGCCGGGGGTCTCACGGAGCCGGAGTTATGGAATCAGATCCGGGAAATCGACAAGTTGAACGAGCGCCTCGAAGGTATTCGCGTGTTGAAATCGGCCGAGGTGGATATTCTCGCGGATGGGTCGCTCGACTACTCCGGCGATCTGTTGAAGGAACTCGATTATACGGTCTGCTCTATTCACTCCGCGTTTCATCTGGGAAAGGCAAAACAGACCGAGCGCATTCTCCGCGCGATGGACAATCGCTATTTCACGATGTTAGGACATGCCACCGGCCGTCTGCTTTTGAAGCGGCCCGGGTACGAAATCGAGATTGAACGTATTATCCAGCACGCCGCTAGCGCCGGCTGCTTTTTCGAGATCAATTCCAGCCCCGACCGGCTGGATCTTTCGGCGGAAAACGCCCGCCTGGCCGACCAGGCCGGAATTAGGATAGCAATCAATACCGACGCGCATAGCGTACGAGAACTCGATCTGATTCAATATGGGATTGGTCAAGCCCGCCGCGCCGGCTTGGGGCGCGGATCGATATTAAACTGTCTGACCTGGCCGGATCTTCAGCGGATTATTCGGCGATGACCGCCGAAGCGCGCTCGCTTGTGGAACTTCACTTGCAAGACTACCAGCGGGCAAAATCCACGAAAGGAGAGCCGTAGAGATGCCGGCGATCGTTTGGAAAGGCTACATCGCTTTTGGGCTGGTTTCGTTTCCGGTCCGGCTTTTCGCCGCGGCCAGAGCGGAGGCCGTCCACTTCCATATGCTCCACCGCAAGGACCTATCGCGCGTAAAGGAAGTCTGGTATTGCGCGGCAGAGAATAAACCCGTCGACCGGTCCGATATGGTCAAAGGTTATGAGGCGAGCAAAGGCGAATACATCGTGGTGGAGGACGAGGAGTTGAAAGCGATCGCGCCTGCTACGGCGAACACGATGGATATTGTGCAGTTTGTCAGTGAGTCGGAAGTGGACCCGATCTACCTGGAACACTCTTACTATGTAGCGCCGGGAGATAAGGTCGGCAAACCATACGCTCTGTTCGTGGATGCGCTGAAGCAGACTAAGCACAACGCCATCGCGAAGGTAACTATGCATGGCCGGGAAGATATAGTCCTGATTCGCCCGGTGGAAAACGATCTGGTATTGCACACGCTTTATTATCCGGACGAATTGCACAAGGCAAATAAACAGAGTTCGGGTAAAGCGGCAGCCACCGACAAAGAACTTAAGCTGGCCACCCAGTTAGTGGAGCAACTCGCCGCGCCCTTTCAGCCGGCGCAATTTCACGATACCTATCGCGAGAACGTTGAGAAGCTGATCGAGCAAAAGAAGAAAGGCCAGAAGATCACAGTGGAGCCCAAACCGCGCCGCGCGCCAGTGATCGATTTGATGGACGCCTTGAAGAAGAGCCTGGAGACTTCCGCCGCGCGAGCGAAAACGGAGAAATCCAAGCCTCACGCGACGACAAAGTCCGCGCGGAAGCGCAAGGCGGCATGAGGACCCGGTGCCTCGCCCTGAACCAGACAGCGCGGCGGAATTCGTTCCGCGGAAAAAGACGCTCCCGCTGCTGCGGGAAGCGGAGCAAGGCTGCCGCGGCTGCGATTTGTACCGGAACGCGACGCAAGCTGTCGGCGGCGAGGGTCCGCAATCTTCGTTAATCGTATTTGTCGGCGAACAGCCTGGCAACGATGAGGATCTCGCCGGCCGCCCATTTGTCGGGCCATCGGGGCGGTTGCTCGACCGCGCGCTCGAAGAGGCGGGGATTGATCGCTCGATCGTCTATGTCACCAATGCGGTGAAGCACTTCAAATTCGAAGAGCGCGGTAAGCGCCGCATTCACAAGAAACCGAGCGCAGCCGAAACGAAGGCCTGCCGGCCGTGGCTCGAAGCGGAGCTGAGTCTGATTCATCCCCAGGTCTTGGTCTGCCTCGGCGCGACCGCGGCGCAATCGGTCTTCGGGCCGGCGTATCGCTTGACTAAAGAACGCGGACTATTCGTGAAACATGCCTGGGCGCCACAGGCAACTTCCACTGTCCACCCATCGGCGATACTGCGCGCCCCGGACGACCAACAGCGCCATCTCGAATATCAGCGGTTTGTCGAGGATCTCAAGAAAGTGCGCGGGGCAGTGCAGTTACGCGGGCGTTCCCACGGCCAATAGCTTGGTGAATGGGACTTTGCTTTCGAATTCAACCTGTTTACTCGTGCATTGGCGCGCCGCTTTATCGGGCCGCCATCGCAGGAACTTGGTTCCATGGCGGAAACGCGCGCCGGTGAAATGATCGTACTGAACTTCGACCACCAGCTCCGGCTTCAACGGTTCCCACTCACTCGACCTTTCCGTGCTCCAGCGGCTAGGGCCACCCGGCGCCTGGCCCGTAAAGCCGGGAGGCTGCACCAGCCCTTCCAGCTTCGTGGTCAACGCCTTGCGCTCAGCGGTAGGCATGGAGGATGTGAAGCCGACATGATTCAACACTCCGCGGTCGTCGTATAAACCCAGCAGCAGCGAGCCGACAACGCGTTTTCCGGAGGCGTATCGAAATCCGCCTACCACGCAATCCGCCGAGCGAATCGTCTTCACTTTGATCATGGCGCGTTCTCCGGAAAGATACGGCCGATCGATTCGCTTGGCGACGATTCCATCGAGCTGTCCGCGCATACTCTTCATCCACCCCTGCGCGACGGCCGGATCGCGCGTGGCCTGGGATAGCTCGATGCTTTTGTTCTTGGCCAAGTACTTCGAGTGAAATGCCTCCAAGGCCTGGCGGCGCTTTTCCAGCGGTTGCGATATCAGCGCCGAACCCTTATCGTCCACCAGCAAATCGAAGACGATCATCTGCGCCGGATGCGTATGGGAAAGCATTTCGACGCGGCTGGCGGCCGGATGGATACGCTGCAGAAGATCGTCAAACGACAGGCGGCCTTCCACCGGCACGATCACTTCTCCATCCAAAACGAATTCCTTTGGCTTGAGCGCCAGCAGCGCCGCGGCGAGCTCCGGAAAGTACCGGGTCAGTGGCTGCCCCGCCTTGGATTGGAGTTGAACCTCATTACCGTCGCGGAATGCGAGGCAGCGGAAGCCGTCCCATTTCGGCTCGTACTCCCACTCCGGGCCAACGGGAATCTCGCTCGCAACCTTCGCCTCCATGGGCGGAAAAGGAATAGCGATGGGAAGGTTCATAAGAATCGTTCCAGCTTCACTCGATTCTTTTGCAGCAGGAGTGGCCGAAATAGATCGCCCAGGCGGGTGACACGCTCCACCATATTGTCGAGACGGAAATCCTCAATACGTATGCCAGCTTCTACTTCGTCCCAAGTGACTGGCGCGGACACGGTAGCGTGGGGCTTGGGCCTGACAGAGTAAACCGAGGCCAGCGTCCTTCCCCAGGCATTCTGGTTATAGTCCACAAGGATGCGCTTCTCCGGGCGCTTCGCGACCCGATACTCCGCGGTAATTACGTTGGAATGGCTGGTTTCGAGTTCCTTTGCGAGTGACTTGGCGAAAGTCCAGACCTGCTTTTGCAGCGGTCCGCGGACGATGGGTATGTAAATGTGTACGCCTCGCGATCCGGTAGTCTTCGGATAACTCGGAATTTGCAGTTTCGCGAGCGCGTCGCGGACAATTACGGCGGCTTCCAGTACCTGTTTAAAATCGGCGCCCGGAGTCGGGTCTAGATCGAAATGCAGGTAATCCGGCCGGTCCACATCGTCGCAGCGCGCGTACCAGGGATTCAAATCGATGCAGCCGAGATTGACTAGCCATAAGAGGCCCGCCAGATCCTGGATAACCGGAAAATCCACCACATTGGCCGAGGGATGCTGGATGGCGCAGATCGGAATCCATTTCGGCCGCGGATCGGGCGCGCGTTTTTGAAAGAAAAACTTGCCGTAAGCGCCGTCCGGATAGCGCTTCATCACCATAGCCCGATGAAGCAGGTGCGGCAGCAGGAATCGCGAAATATTCGCGTAATATTGAAGCAGGTCGCGCTTGGTGATGTGGTCTTCGGGCCAAAAGACCTTTTGCAGATTCGTGAGGGTCACCAGTGTCCCGTCGACGGTTAGTTCCGCTCCCGAATCATTTCCTGGGATCTCTATATGGGCGGAGTGTTTTGCCGCGGGCTTAGTAACTTTCGAATCGCCGGTCAAGGCGCTAGGGTGAGAACTCATCCAATACCCCAACTAAGTCAGAGCACGCTGTGGACCATGTCTACGATTTGGCCTTTTTCTTAGGTATTTTGGCTCCGGACTTTCGCGCCTCACTCAAGGCGATCGCTACGGCCTGTTTGCGGCTCTTAACCTTTCCACCTTTTCCACTCTTGCCGGATTTGAGACTGCCGTGCTTGTATTCGTGCATGACCTTCTCAACTTTCTTCTTTCCGGCGCCTGAACTCTTCTTCTTCGCTGGCATTCCAGTCTCCCGGATCTTGACGGAAAGCAACTTAACCGTCGAGACTGCCCTAAGTATAGAGCGGCGTTGTCAGAAGCTCTGTTCGGGAACACACAAAATCAAACCTGGTTGGTCTTGTCGGACACTGCTTCCGCCCTTCGGTAGCCGGCGAACCTTCTCTATGACTGGTTCGATGTTCGTCAGCGGATCTCGATCCAGCGCACTCATACCGCCGGCATAGGGGAGCGCGGCGCCGGGGTATCGCTTGCCGTTTGTTGCCGTTGAATGCGAGACTACTAATGCATGCACGGGTATCCTCGTCCGCAGTTGCGGCGCGCACAGTGGTTGAGCCTGGATGGCGAATGGGAGTTCTCGATTGACCCCGGCGCCGATTATTCATCGCCGGATGATCCGGATTGGAGCCGGCGCATACAGGTTCCTTTTTCGCCGGAAACCGCGGCCAGCGGCATCGGGGACACAGGATTTTATCGCGCCTGCTGGTACCGGCGGCGCTTCGATGCCCCGCCTCTCGGTTCAGGCGACCGCCTGCTACTCCATTTCGGCGCTGTCGATTATGCCGCAACTGTCTGGGTGAACGGCCGCTACTTGATTAGCCATTGCGGAGGATACGCCCCGTTCACGACCGATATTACGGACAGCCTGGCGACCGGGGGATTTCAGACAGTGGTCGTTTGCGCGCACGACGATCCTACCGATCTTTCCAAACCCCGCGGCAAACAGGATTGGCTGCTTGAGCCGCATTCTATCTGGTATCCGCGCACTACCGGTATCTGGCAGTCCGTTTGGCTGGAGCGCGTACCCGCCACATACATCGGTACGGTGCGCTGGACGCCTAACCTGGAACGATGGGAGATCGGTTTTGAATCGTGGATCAAAGGGCTGCATCGGGACGACCTGCGCTTGTCCGTTAAGCTTTACGAGCGCGACAAGCTGCTGGCGGACGACACGTATACTATCATTGCCGGCGAAGTACACCGGCGCATCGCGCTTTCCGATCCTGGGATCGACGATTACCGTAACGAGCTGTTATGGACGCCGGCCAGACCGACTCTGATTCAAGCGGATTTAACGCTCTGGGGTAAACGCGGCGAACAGTTGGACTCCGCCACCAGTTACACCGCTCTTCGATCGATCGGCGTGCAGGGCGACAAATTTGTTCTGAACAACCGCGGGTTTCAGCTCCGCATGGTATTGGATCAGGGGTATTGGCCGGATTGCGGCCTGACCGCGCCCGATGACGAGGCGTTCCGGCGCGACGTCGAGCTGGTCAAGGCAATGGGTTTCAATGCAGTCCGCAAGCATCAGAAAATCGAGAATCCCCGGTATCTGTATTGGGCGGACGTGCTTGGTCTGCTGGTATGGGAAGAGATGCCGAGCGCATACCGCTTCACCGAGACCTCGATCCACCGTCTGATGCAAGAGTGGTCGGAAGCCATTGCGAGAGACGTAAGTCATCCTTGCATTGTGGCGTGGGTTCCGTTTAACGAGTCGTGGGGCGTGCCCGATCTGCCGAACAGCCCCACGCAGCGCCACTATGTACAGGCGCTCTATCATCTGACTAAGACGCTTGATCCCACGCGCCCGGTGGTCGGAAACGACGGTTGGGAGAGCGTCGCGACCGATATTATCGGCATTCACGATTACGATGAGCAGCCCGAGCGGATGGCCAGGCGCTACGGCGTCGGCGATATTCCGCAGCTCTTCAAGCGGGAACGGCCGGCCGGAAGGCTGCTTGCGCTGGACGGCGAGACTCAGGATCAACCCATCGTGATTACCGAATGCGGCGGCATCGCGTTTTCTCACGATAACGATCGCACGTGGGGCTACTCGCGCGCGGAAGACGAGGACGACCTGCGGCGGCGCTATCTGGATCTGATGCGCGTGCTGCACTCGCTGCCGGTTCTATCGGGCTTCTGTTACACCCAATTCAGCGATACCTACCAAGAGACGAACGGCTTGCTTTATGCCGATCGTACGCCTAAGTTTCCCCTCGTGGATATTGCCAAGGCCACGGGAGGCCCGCGAACCGCCCAGGATCATCTGGCGGAATGGCAGTGGCGCGAGCGCCTGATGGAAACTCAGCGGAGGCACTCCATGGTTCTTTCCCACAACGATCGGCGTCCGGTTCATGAACCCAAGTAAGCGCTTATTTTGCTCTTTTTGGATGGGTGGGTTCGAATGTTCCTGTCACATCAATTCCCGCGGTCACCGGCTGGATATGACGGCGGCCCTGCAGCACGACGTATTCTGCGAGCAGGATTACCGCGGCTTGCGGGAGGCCGGAATGTGCTCGGCGCGCGATGGCCTGCGCTGGCCCATCATTGATCGCGCCGGCCACTACGACTGGTCTTCCTGGATTCCGATGGTTGAGGCGGCGCGCCGCCAGAAGGTGCAAGTGATCTGGGATCTGTTTCATTACGGATGGCCCGACGATCTGGATATTTTCTCGGCTGAGTTTATCCGCCGCTTCGCACGCTTCGCAGGCGAAGCCGCGCGCATCCATCGCGAGCATACGGATGCAACGCCATTCTACTCGCCGATGAATGAGATATCTTTTTTCGCTTGGGCGGCAACCCGGGGTTTTATGTTTCCCAAAGCATACGGCCGCGATATGGAGCTCAAACGGCAATTGGTGCGCGCCGGGTTGGCGGCCATCGATAGCGTATGGTCGCGTGGACCCAAGCGCGCGCATGATCTCACCCGAGCCTTTGATTCACAACGTCGCTCCCATGCTGCAGCCCTGGAATACCGGCCCGGCGTTAAGGCAGCGGAACAGCCAGTTCGAGGCCTGGGACATGCTCGCCGGCCGCATGGCTCCCGAGCTTGGAGGCGGCGAGCGTTATCTCGATATTTTGGGCCTGAATTTCTATGCCGCCAATCAGTGGGAAGTTCCCGGAGGCCGCAAGCTGCATTGGGACGCTGGCTCGAACGACCCTCGCTGGATGCCGCTGCATCAATTGCTCGCCGAAGTTCACGACCGGTATCGCCGCCCCTTATTCATCTCCGAAACCAGCCACTACGGAATTGGCCGCGCGCCCTGGCTCAATGAAGTCGCCATTGAGGCGCGGGAAGCGCTGAACCAAGGCGTACCACTTGAAGGCATATGCTTGTATCCGATCCTCGATCGCTTCGATTGGGAGGACCCTGGGCACTGGCATAATTGCGGCCTCTGGGATATGATTCCCAACGGCGCGGGCCGCTACCGGCGCGTACTGAATGGCGACTACGCATCCGCGCTACGGGCGGCGCAAGCTCTTATAAGTTGAGCTAGTTACCTTCGCTCTGCGCATTAACAAACAGTGGCGCATTACCTGCATGTCGTGAGAAGTGTTTGCCGTCTCGTGGCTAACTAGCTTACATTAAAGAGGACACGCAGGAGTAAAACTATGCAATCCGGCCTGAGCATTATTGTGTTTTCTCACCTCCGTTGGGATTTTGTCTACCAAAGACCGCAACATTTGCTCTCCCGGATAGCGTCGAAGCATAGAGTTATATTCATTGAGGAGCCAATTTTCAGCAACCAGCCTCCGCATTGGCAGATAAGCCAGCCTAGCGATAATGTGGCGGTATGCCGCCCGTGCACTCCTTCCCATACTCTTGGTTTCGACGGAGATCAGATCAGGTATGTAAAGGAGTTATTGCCCGATTTAATGCGGCGGGAGAACCTGCAAGAGTATGTTCTGTGGTTTTACACTCCAATGGCGCTGCCTATAGCCGACGAATTGGAGCCGCGCGCGATTATTTATGACTGCATGGATGAGCTTTCCGCATTTCTGAACGCGCCTCCGCAATTGATCGGCCTCGAAAAAGAACTATTGGCCAATGCCGATTTGGTCTTTACTGGCGGCCCGAGTCTTTACCGCGCTAAAAAGGACCGGCATCCGCATGTCCATTGCTTCCCGAGTAGCGTTGACGTGCGGCATTTTGCATCGGCGGCCGATCGTGTACCGGAGGCGCAAGATCAGTGCGGTCTGGCGCATCCTCGACTTGGATATTTTGGCGTGATCGATGAACGCTTCGACGCCGCTCTGCTGTCCGCGGTTGCCGAAGCCCGTCCGCAGTGGCAGATAGTCATAGTGGGTCCGATTGTCAAGATCGACGCCGACACGCTGCCGCGCAATCCCAACATTCACTACTTCGGCCAGCGGTCTTATGCGGAGCTGCCATCGTATTTAACTGGTTGGGACCTGTGCATCATGCCATTCGCGCGCAACCAGTCCACCAAATTCATTAGTCCCACCAAGACTCTGGAATACATGGCCGCGGAAAAAACGATCGTGAGTACTCCGATTACCGATGTAGTGGAGCCTTACGGCGATATCGTGTATTCGGGCGGCGCGCCGGAAGAGTTTATCGACGCTTGCGATCGCGCGCTGAATGCTGGCGAGCGCGACCGCGCCGAGCGGCTGAAAAAGATGCGTTCCGTGCTGGCCCGCACCTCCTGGGACGCCACCGCGACAAATATGGAGGATCTCATCGGCCGTGCCATCACGGCCAAGCGTCCAGCGCGTCCCCCCGTGCGGATGGCCGGGTGGTTGTCGTGGGCGCGGGTCCCACCGGCCTTAGCGCGGCATACCATGTGGGCGAAGATTCGGTGCTGGTGGAGCAGAACGCCGGCGTGGGCGGTTGGTGCCGATCGATAAATGTGAACGGGTTCACGTTCGATTATGCCGGCCACATTATGTTCTCCAACGATCCTTATGTTCACCAGCTTTATAGTATGTTGCTGGGGGACAACGTCCACTGGCAGGATCGCGAGGCATGGGTCTACAGTAAGAACGTATTTACTCGCTACCCGTTTCAGGGGTCGCTATACGGACTCCCCCCCACCGTTATCAAAGAGTGCATAGTGGGCGCTATAGAGGCGCGCTTTGGACCGCTGAAAGCCGCGGTAGGCGTGGCCCCATCGCTCCCCTCAATGGGCGCAAGCGGCAAAGATCTCGCCACCGGAACCTGCGACAGCGGACTGAAAGATTGCTGCGCCGACGGAATTCTCGAGGCTGCAGTCCCGCTTGGCGAACTCCACTCGAATGGCAGCGCACAGTCGGAGCCGCGCAATTTCGAAGAGTTCATCTACAAGGTCTGGGGCGCCGGTATCGCGAAACACTTCGCGATTCCTTATAACCGAAAATTGTGGGCCGTGCCATTGCAGGAGATGGAGACCTCATGGCTCGGCGGCCGCGTGCCGCTGCCGGACCTCAACGAGATGATAGAAGGCGCTCTCTCACCCGTAGCCAAACCTATGGGACCCAATGCGCGCTTCGGATATCCGCTGCGCGGTGGGTTTCAAAGTCTCATGGACGGATGGCTGCCGCATCTTAAGGGCGATTTACTTCTCAACACTCGCGTCGTCCAGGTTTCGCCTTCGAAACACACCGTCACGCTGAGCGATGGCCGGACTGTGCGCTACGAATCGTTGATCAGCACCATGCCGCTTCCCGCTCTCATCCGCCAGATGGGCGCCGGAGTTCCCGCGGAAATTCGCGCCGCGGCCCAGAGCCTTCGCCACGTGTCGGTAAGATGCGTGCATCTGGGCATCGGCCGCGAGAACCTGACCGAGAAGCACTGGATCTATTATCCGGAAGACACCGTATTCCACCGCATTTTCGTTCAAGGCAATGCCAGCCCGTACTGCAATCCGAAGGGGGGCTTTGGACTGACGTGCGAGATCACTTATTCGCCGCACAAGCCTTTGCCCTGCGATGGCGATGACTTAGTGAAGCTCTGCATCGAGGACTGCCATCGGGTGGGGCTGTTTACGCGCGATGATTCTATCTTGGCCGCGACGCAGTGCGACCTGCCATATGCCTATGTCGTGTACGATCATGGCCGCGCTCAAGCTGTAAGCCAGATCAGGAATTGGCTCACGAGGCAGGATATTATTCTTGCGGGTCGCTATAGCGAGTGGGAATACTATAACTCCGATCACGCATTTATCGCTGGAAAGAAGGCCGCCGAACAGATACAGGAGCGGGTGCGCGTGAGTCAGTCCGTGTTAGCCGGCGCATCGGTTGGCGAGGGGACTTCGCAAGCAGGCGTGTGACTACTTAGTTCGATCTAATTTACCGGGATCGAAGCTGCGTATATACCGCTTCATCAGGAATTCAAAGCGGTTGAGGCCGAAATGGCTGGCCTCCTCCAGCGCCTGTTTATTGGTCCAGTGATCGTGGGCGATCCGGTAGGATGCGATCACCATTCCTACGCGATCGTATCCCCGCCGGCAATGCACATAGAAAGGCGCGCGCGCGGGGTCCTCCAGCAGCTTTAGGATCTCCGCAATCTGCGCCCGCCTTGGAGGAAAGAGCCCCGACAGCCTGAGGCTGACATACTGAAGGCCAGCCGCTTCCGCCTGCTTCCTTTCCCAAGGCTTGTGAATTATTCCACCACGCAGATCGAGTATCGTCTTGATTCCGGCCTGCGCCAGATCCGCAAAATCCGCTTTTTTGGGCTGTCTCCCGCAATAGACATGCTCGTCGACACGGCGAAAGTGGAGCCGGGGCGAAATCGCCGCTTGTGCGGATAAGCAAGCCCCGAGGAGTAGGGCGCACCAAGCTTTCTTCATCGCAATTCCGCTTTTCCCAAGGCACGACCGTTGCCAGATCTGCCCCTGAGAGGTTCTACAACTCACGTGTGGGCCGGGTTGTTAACCCGCAGCCAATTGTATTGGCTGCCGCCCGATGGACTAAGAATGATTTACCCTATGCCATAATTGAGGCGGCTTCAATAAGGACACCAAAATGTCGAATACGCCGCTGCTGCTCGTTCTCGCGGCTATTTTCAGCGCGCGGATCATGGCCCAGGTCAGTGGCGCCGGGATGGGCGGAACCACGCCGACCCCCGGCGGCGGTGGACAGACCAGCGTTCAGGCAAATCCCAGCGGCCGGGCGATCCCGCGGCCTATTTATATATCGGGCAAAGTCGTCATACAGGACGGCTCCGCGGTCGCCGAGAATATCACCATCGAGAGAGTCTGCGGAGGGATCTCCAAGACGGTCGCTTACACCGATGCTAAAGGGCGCTTTAGTTTTCAATGGAACGACCGGAGCATGATTGTGGCCGATGCATCCGACGCCGGTTCCGGTCCAACGCCGAATTCGAGCTCCGGGGGATTCGGCGGTTCTCAATCCGCGGGAGGCGCGAATACCCTGGCCGCCGATCCGTTCGGGAGCCGGATGATGAATTGCCAATTGCGCGCCAATGTGGCGGGGTTTACTTCTGACATGGTCGACCTGTTCAATGGCCGGACAGCCGATAATCCCGATGTCGGCGCCATCGTGCTCCATCGCATCGCTGGCGTCGAAGGATCGTCCATCAGCGTCACGTCGATGAGGGCTCCCAAAGAGGCGAAGAAAGCGTATGAACATGGACTGCAGTCTCTTCTCAAGAACAAGCCCGGGGATGCCGCGAAGGATTTCGAAAAAGCCGTCCTCCTCTACCCTGAGTACGCAGACGCATGGCTGAACATGGGTAAACTGCGTCTGGAACGGCAATCCATCGAACCGGCCCGCGCCGCTTTCGCGAAGGCGATGGAAGCCGATCCGAAACTGGTCACGCCATACATGGAACTTGGGCTACTGGCCGCGAAGGATGCGAACTGGGAGGAGTCGCGCAAATATCTGGATCGCGCCGTCGAGCTGGATCCGGTCGATTTTCCGCAGGCCTGGTACGCCGATGCCGTCGCCGGCTATAACCTCAAGAGATATGACGCGGCGGAGAAGAGCGCACGCGAGGCGGTGAGACTCGACCCGAAGCACGCCAATCCACGATCGGAATATCTGCTGGGACTCGTGCTAGCCGAAAAGAAGGATTACGCCGGGGCCGCCGCCGAGCTGAGTGAATATATGAAACTCGCGCCCAACGCGCCGGACTTGGCGCAGGTAAAGGAGCAGCTTGCAGCAGTCGAGAAGCTGAGGGGCACAGCAAAATAGGCCGGCTATTGCGCCGTAAAAAGCTCCGGCGGGAAATGATCGAACCGTCGATCGATCGGTCTACCCAGCAGGTATTTATCGGCGAACGCGAGTAACGCATCCCAATCTCCCTGAACCATTCCGTGCGGGCGGTCGGCCCAATTCACGCCCAAGCGGTCCTTAACATTGAGCAGCGCGAAAGCCGGCTGCGCCGCCAGAAAGGATTGGCGCACTCCGTTGGCATTTACGTTCTGATCGTGAGTCCCTTCGAGCGCAATAAATGGCCGCGGCGCTGCCAGCGCGATAAACCAATGCTCATCGAACGGCAGCCTGTCTGTCTCTCCCCAAAATTCGTGCAGGTGCGGCGAGAACCAGTTTGGATACTTTCGCATCATCTCGCCCAGGCCTTCTTTGCCGCCTCTCTCCGCGCCGCTGAATCGATAAGCCGGCGTGCCGCCGCCCGAGCTGGCCACAGGCGCCACCATTGCCAACCGCTCATCGAATGCGCCCGCGACTAACGCGGACTTGCCGGTACGCGAGACTCCCGTGACAATGAGCTTGGTCTTATCGATGGATGGATCGGTCTCGAGATAGTCCACGATTCGCGAGACGCCCCACGCCCAGCCTTGTAAGAGTCCCCAGTCGTAGTTTGGGTACGCCGGGTAGAAGCGCGTACCGCGGAATGCCCAACTGCCATCGGCATTGCGAAGCGTTGTATCTTCGCCGCAATCGTTGTTGTTGAAGGTTACGAAAGCAAAGCCGTGCGCCAGCGCCGGATTGCCGGCGGCGACGCTCTCAGCGCTGCGGGGCGCGTCCAAGCCGCCGCGGCCCGCAGTGCTGAGCGGCGGGGGCCTGGGTTGCGGCGGGCAACGCGGAACCCACGTCCAGTAGCACATCGACGCCCTTTCCCTGGGTCGGTCCTTGCGGCAGTCGCGGCAACGGCGTTGCGCCCGGCGGCGAGCCTGAGGGAGAAATCAAGGCCGGGGGCGGCGCGCCCACGGTGGGAGTAAAGACGCCGATATCCAGACTCAGACTCTCTTGCGGACCGAATGTCAGGTGCATCAGGCGGTACTTGATCCTCCCATTCATGACAAGCTGTGAGCTGACTTCATGCCCTTTCACGTTGCCCGGCGCTGGAGGAGCCTGCCCGACGGCATAATATTCCAAAATCTGTTTCATCTCTTCCCGCCGGCGCTTCCACTGAGCGGCCGTAGTGACCTTTTGGCCGTTATTCATATCAGGATATCGGGCATTTCGGGCCGGCTGGGCAGCCGGTCCACGCCCGGCATAGCCGGCATCGAGGTCGCAATAGGGGGCACGGGTATCTCTTTGGGATTGGGTCTTGAAGGCTGAGTTTGAGCAAAGAGAACACTCGCCAGAACTCCAAATAGAGTACTGCGGCAACTTATAGGTATTTTCATTTACTTACTCAATAAAATACGCGGGCCGGACCGCCGCTGGTACCGCTCTTTTGGGTTCCATTCCATTTCACGGATGCGTTATCGAGCACCAGCGGATCGCCTACCGCCGCGGCGATCTGGACGTTGTCGAAAATGACATCCTTGGCATCCTGCACAAGGAACCCGCGTGTGCTTTGAATCTTGATATTGGTGAACGTGATGTTATGGGGCATCAGCTCGGGAAGACCCAGAATGCGGCCCGCCATTGGGGATCGGGTGATAGTCAAGTTGGCGAAGTGAATGTCGTGAAAATTGGGGATGTTCTGGGTCTGTCCCGGCGCGGCTTCCCGCGGACCCACATCGGTGGGGCCGCCGGCGTTGCCGTTGTAGAGCATGTTAATGTCAATCGGCCGCCGCACGTTCTTCATGACGATATCGGAGTATACGATGTCATGAACCTCGCCCCCATTGCCGCGGTACGACTTGATGCGCAGTCCGTTGTCGCTTCCATCGAACGTGCAGTGACGCACGATCACGTGACTCAGCCCGTTGCGCGTCGGGCTCCCGATGGAGATGCCGTGACCGTGCAGACAGGTCAGCCCTTCGATCAGAACATCGTGCGAGCCGCTCTGTAGCGCCACGTTATCGTCGCCGGTGTCGATTACGCAATTTCGAATTACGATTCGCTGGCCGCCGGGATCCATGGCGTCGGTGTTCGGCGCATCGCTGGGCGCCACAATGCGCAGGTTTTCGATAGTGATATCCTGCCCGCGCGGCACTAAGTGAAACATCGGCGAGTTGGTCAACGTGATGCCATCCACGTGCAACCGCTGGACGCCTGTGAGCGACACCAGCACGGGGCGCGGCACGATAGTGCGGCCCGGCGGATAGCGCCGCGCGGCTTTATCGGACCAGATCCAAAACATCGCGCCCGAGCCGTCGATTGTGCCCGATCCGGTGATGGCAAGATCGGTGGTCTCAGGCGGGCACGAAATCAAGGGAGTGGGCCTGCCCGCGCCGGTTCCGCCCCGGCTCGCCGTGGACGCCGGCGGCGCCCGATTGGGATCGGGTATGCCGTATTCCGCAAAACGTATCCGGAAACTTGATCGTCGCGCCCGGATCCAAATGTAGATCCATGTGACTAGTAAGAGTGAAGGGGAGCGTCTTATAAGTCCCGGCGGGCACGATCAGGTGGCCGCCGCCCGCCTTCGCGATAGCGGCGACCGCGCTTTAAAGGCATCGGTATTCAAGGTCTTGGAATCGCCGATTCCGCCGTAGTCCTTGAGATTGAATTTAGTATCGGGAATTACCGGCAAGGCGGCGGTAATTTCCGTTTGCGGCCGCGGGAGGCGTTTGCGCCGGCGTTATAGCTACCCCCACTGCCAGCGTTAGCCAGAATATTGGTCCTTTGTGAGTCATAGTCGCGGCGGCGCCCCCTGGTAATAAGTGTACTCGCCGGCCGGCGTCCGTCCGATCGGAGGTCGTCATCTCCACGGCGGCGCGCAAGGGAATCTGCGGCCCGCGTAGCGCAGTGCCCATCGATGATAAACTCAGCCCATGGCGGTCGAGCTTCCGATCCTCTCTCAGGGCGAGAGCTCCACGCCGCGGATTCATTCGCTTCTCATCAAGCCGGCTTCCGCCGTCTGCAATCTCGATTGCTCATACTGCTTTTACCTGGACCGCGAAGCGGACCCCTATAGCTCTCTGCCAGCGCGCCGCATGACGGAAGAGACCCTCGAGCGCCTGGTCGACACTTACCTCTTCTACTCCTATCCCAACAGCGCATTTGCGTTTCAGGGAGGCGAGCCGACGCTGGCCGGACCGGCATTTTTTGAAAAGCTGGTAGCGCTGCAACAGCAGTTTGGCCGGGATGGGCAATCCGTATGCAACTCCATGCAGACCAATGGCGTTCTGCTCGACGACCGCTGGTGCGAGCTCTTCAAGGGATATAACTGGCTTATCGGCGTCTCGATCGACGGTCCCGAGCCGGTCCACGATCTGTACCGCGTGGATAAGGGGGGCGCGGGCACATGGCGCAAGGTCATGCGCGGCGTTGAACATCTGAAGAAGCACGGGGTGGAATTCAATGTCCTCTGCGTGGTCAGCCAGGCCAATGTCGGCAAAGCCGCCGAGATCTATAAGTTTTTCCGCGGGCAAGGCATCGACTATCTACAGTACATCCCGCTCTCCGAATTCGACGGCCTCGGGCAGCCGCTCCCGTTCACTATCACTGCGCAGCAATACGGCCGGTTCCTTTGCGACACTTTCGACCTCTGGTGGCCGGAGCGACGCAAGGTCCGCATCCGCTATTTCGATAACATCGCCGAGGCGCTCGCGGGCCAGAAACCGGGCGCGTGTACGCTACACGAGACCTGCGATAGCTACGTGGTGGTCGAATATAACGGCGATGTCTATCCTTGCGATTTCTTCGTCGAGACGGCGTGGAAGCTAGGCAACATCAACTTCGATTCCTGGTCTGAAATTTCCCGCCGCCAGCGCAGTTATCAGTTCGCGGCCAAGAAGACCATTCTGCATCCGGAGTGCCAGGTATGCGAATACCAGGCGATCTGCCACGGCGGCTGCCCCAAGCATCGCCACGATCCGCGCCGCAGGTTCGACGACCTGGATTACTTCTGCGCGGCATATAAGATGATCTTCGCGAAAGCGGTGGGCCCGCTAAGCAAGGAGGTCCACAGGATTACCGGACAACCCGCGACGCTGGCGCGGTAGCGGTAGCGGTTGCCGGTGGGTACGCGGTTAACAAGCATGGATGGTTTATTTCTCGGAAGCCCGGCTCCGACTTTCCGCAGAGCCAGTACGCCACGCGGCGCAACGGAGTAAAATCGACAGGGATGACAGACTTGAGCCGGCGGCAGTTGCTACAGGGCGCGATGGCGGCCGCGGCGTATCCGGCGGCGGCGCAGACCAAGATGCGGCTGGGCGTGATCATCGGCATTTCGCCCGATCCCGGCGCTGCTATTCGCCGGGTGCATGAATTGGGATTTCCGACGTGCCAGGTATCGGTGGGAGTGACGGACGATGCTACGCTAACGAAACTGCGCGATGCGCTGCAACGCTATTCGGTGGAGGCTACGTCGGCGGTTTGCGGCGGTCCGGGCCGCGAGATTTATAACTTCTACGATGGGCCGGCGACCATTGGGCTGGTTCCGCGCGACACACGCGCGGCACGCATCGCGCACATGAAGGCGGTTTCCGATTTTGCCAAGAAGGCTGGAATTCCGGCGGTGCAGGGGCACTGCGGGTTCATTCCGGAAAATCCGAACGACCCCGTATATAAGGAGACTGTCGAGGCGATTCGCGAGGTAGCGGCATATTGCAAAGCCAACGGTCAAAAGCTGCGCTGCGAAACCGGGCAGGAGACGCCGATTACTCTCGTACGCGCCATCCGGGACGTGGGCACGGGCAATGTGGGCGTCAACTTCGACGCGGCGAACCTGGTGATGTACGGCAAGGCGAATCCGGTGGACGCGGTGGGGATTTTGAGTGCGTTCATTCAGGGCGTACACGCGAAGGATGGCCTGTACCCCACGGATACGAAAGAACTGGGCGCCGAAGTCCCCATCGGCGCAGGGAGTGGTAAATTGGCCGGCGCTGATTCCAAAACTGAAGGCGGCCGGCTATACCAATCCGCTGACGATTGAGCGCGAGATTCGCGGCGAGAAACAGACTGCCGATATACTGGCGGCCAAGGCTTATCTGGAAAGATTGATTGGATGAAAAGCATATGAACGACCGGCGCAGGTTCTTGCAGTCGGCGGGCGCGTTAGGCGCGTTCGCCATTTTGAAACCGGAGTCCGTGCGCGGATCGGCCGCAAATTCGGCGGTCCGCGTGGGGCTACTGGGATGCGGCCATCGCGGCGGGACGCATGCGGCGAATATCACGAAGTTCACCGATGGCCGCATTCTCGCCTTGGGAGATCTGTATCAGGACCAGCTCGATAAAACGCGGCAGCGCTATCCGGATGTCAAGACGACGTTCGTGGGGCCGAAGGCTTACCGGGAGATGGCGGAATCGAAGGACGTAGACGCGGTGGTGATCGCGACGCCGCCGTACTTTCATCCCGAGCATCTGGCGGCGATGGTGGCGGCGGGCAAGCACGTCTATTGCGAGAAGCCGGTGGCGGTGGATGTGGCGGGCGCCAGGCGCGTACTCGAGATTGGCAAGAAGGCCGAAGGACGGTTGAGCCTGGATGTGGGTTTTCAGATTCGCTCCGCGCCGCCCTTCGTCGAGCTGGTGAAGCGCATCCATGAAGGAGCGTTGGGCGACGTGGTCTGCGGCGCGGCGTATTACTATTGCCCGCTCCCGAATTACGCCGAGTTCCCCGGGGCCGCGGGCGAAGAATTGCGCATCCGTCATTGGCTGCAGGATCGCGTGCTATCGGGCGATATTATCGTGGAGCAGAATATCCACGCTATCGACATTTGCAATTGGGTGCTGGGCGCGCATCCGATCAAAGCCGGTGGGACGGGCGGGCGCAATGGCCGCGCCGCCGAAGGGGAAGACATCTATTCGCACTTCGATGTAATCTTCCATTATCCAAATGGCGTGCATGTAAGCTTCAGCTCCACGCAATTCGGCAAGGGACAATTCGATGTGAACGAGCGCTTCTTCGGCACAAAGGGACTTTCGCAATCGCCCTACTCCGGCGCGCTGGGCATCACCGGCGATGCAGCGTGGACGTGGGCGGGCAGCGAGACGCAGCGCGGGGCCCAATTTTCCGCCAGCGGATCGTTTACCGATAATCTTGCCGAGGCCGATTCGGAGAAGCAGAAGGGGTTCATCGGCAGCATCGTGAGCGGCCAGTTTCACAACCAGGCGGCGTTAGGCGTGGAAACGGCGCTCACCGCCATGTTGGGCCGCGAAGCGGCCTACCGCGGACGGGAAGTCTCATGGGACGAACTGTTGAAATCGAACCAGCACTGGGACGCGGGATTGAAGAGCGTTTAGCGCGGCGGATCAGTTGCCGGCCGGGACCTTCTCGGCGTGGTCGATCACGAGTAAGTCCACCGGGCCTTTGCGCGCCTCCAGTTTGAGACCAAGTTGCTCCTGCAGCGCGCCAAAAATGCTGGGACCGCTGGGACCGGCGGCATCGCTGGAGCTTAAACCGTCTGGCGAAAAATACAGAACGAAGCTGTAATTTCCTGCCAGACCGGTGCTATCGATGACTGGATGGCCGAGTTGTCCCGACAGCAGATCGGCGAACTTCGCCATCGATGTTTCTTTAGAGGTCACGCGTACTTGTCCGTTCCTGGTCTCGATTACCAGCCCGGGAGCCGGCAATGATAGGGCGGGAAATCCGTCGTTGCCATCGATGGGTTTAATCGTGGCCAACTGATCGCCGGGCGTTGCGGCCGGCGCGCCATCGTCCACCACTCGTTTAACCCTGATGCCATTCTTCGCCACCAGCAGCTCATAGATCGGAAGTTCTTTTGTTTCGCGATGGACAACCATCTGAAAGCGGGTGGCTAACAGATTACGCAACATCGCCTGAAATTCCGCCTTACTGGCGCCGGCGGGAACTTTGGCGGTGATGTCGAATCTGAGAGAATCCAACCAGTCCGGACCCGAGATCTGATAATCGCGCACGTCATAGGCGACCAGCAGGATGCGCCGCAACATGATATTGGTGTAGGCGATGCGGACCGGATCGCCAGTCCCGGGACCACCTTTCATCGTGAAACGGCCGCCCATCGATTGAGCCGGTTTTACCGAAGCGGCTTCGAAGGCCAGAGCGTCCGGAGAGGCGCCTTGTGAAAACTCTACCGGCGTGGCTGCGGCCATCAGAAGGCAGAGATATAAGGCCATGGTGGTCATTGGGCTTTGCTTCCGATTTTAGTTGGTTTCAGCGCTGAAGAAAATTCGGTATCCATGGATGCGAGCCGCGTCCTATTATTGATACGAAAGGCATCCATGCTTTCCAAAGACTTCGCGCATGCCGCGCGACTGCTGCGGAAGAATCCGGTCTTTACAGCCACTGCCGTAATCACCATCGCGCTAGGCATCGGGGCCAGCACCGCCATTTTCAGCGTCGCCAATGCCGTGCTGCTGAACCCGCTGCCCTACAAAAATCCGGCGGGCCTGGTGCTCGCGTGCAGCGATATGACGCGGCGAGGGGTGCGCGATTTTCCCTTTTCCAACGCCGATTTCATAGATTTGCGTAATGGCACGAAGGCGTCGTTCGACGATATGGCCGGCGTTTTTTCGGGCCAGGGGACGCTTCCGCGCGAAGACGGGTCGGTGGAACAGGTGAGCTTCGCGGTCGTCACTACCAACTTCTTCCGCTTGCTGGGGAAAAAGGTTGTCGCCGGGCGCGACTTCGACGATGCCGATGGCATTCCGCAGCGCCGCACCGGCGCCGGCCGCAGCGCCCGGCGCGCCAGCCGCCGCAAACCCCGCCGAACGTCGATCCTGAGCTACGAATACTGGCAGCGCCGCTTCGGCGGCAATCGAGCGGTGATCGGAACACGCCTGCCGCCTGCCGGGCAGGGTTCGAAGATTGTGGGCGTGTTGGAGCCGCGAACGCAGCTTCTCTTTCCGCCCGATATGAACTCAACAGCTCGCGCCCGATATCTGGCGCGCCAATCGACTGGCCTATGATGCCGCCAATCGCAACAACGTCTCCATGCAAGTGGTGGCGCGATTGAAACCGGGCGTTACCGTGGAGCGGGCGCAATCGCAGACCGATGCGCTGGTGACGGAGTTGCGGCGCAACTTCATTATTCATGCGACCTCCGGCTGGACCATTCGTATTGAACCGATGCAGAAGTATCTGGTGGATCATGTAAGGCCAACGATCCTGGCTCTCATGGGCGCGGTAATCTTCCTGCTGCTCATCGCCTGCGCCAATGTCGCCAACCTGTTGCTGGTGCGCGCTTCCCTGCGCGAGCGCGAACTCGCTGTGCGCGCAGCGATGGGCGCGGGCCGATGGCGGTCTGATACGGCAGATGTTCGCCGAAGCGCTGCTGCTGGCGGGTTTCGGCACGGTCATCGGATTGGGCCTGGCGTGGATGGGAATTCGCGAGCTGCGCGCTATCGCGCCCGCCAACTTGCCGCGGCTCGATTCCGTGGACCTCGATGGACAGGTAATTGTCTTCTCCGCGTTGGCGGGGCTGGCAGCGGCGGTTATCTTCGGCTTAGGCCCGGCGTTTCGCGCTTCCCGCTCGGATGTGATACAGGTGCTGCGCGCCAGTGGACGCAGCGCCGGGCTGGGCGGCGGATTGCTCCGCAGCGGCGTGGTAGTGGCGGAAGTGGCGCTCTCGTTCGTATTGCTGGTGGGCTCGGGACTAATGATCCGCAGCTTTATCGCCTTGCAGCAAATCAATCCGGGCTTCGATCCGCATGGTCTGTTGACATTCAATCTGGTAGGCAACCGCGGCGGCGCCGCAACCGCAACAGCGCGCCGACATTCATGCGCCAGATCGCCGCAGCGCTGCGCGCGCTGCCCGGCATTGAAAGCGTTACCGCCAGCAGCAATCTGCCGCTCTCCGGCGGCTTCAGCCCAATTCGGTGGGGAACCGCGCCGGCGCTTTCCGACCCCAGCAAGTTTCAAGGGGTGGATTTTCAAATCGTGCTGCCCGGATATTTCGAGACTATGCGCACGCCTCTGCTCGCCGGCCGCACGTTTACCGATGCCGACAATGCGCCCGATCGCAAGCTGGTGGTGGTGGATCAAATGCTCGCCGCCAAAGCGTATCCCATGGAATCGGCGGTGGGCAAGCGCATCCTCATCCGCCTGCAAACGCCCGAGCCGGAATGGGTGGAAATTATCGGCGTGGTGGCGCACCAGCGCGCGACTGTCGCTGGCGGATACCGGCCGCGAGCAACTCTATTTCACCGACGGCTTTCGTTAACTTCGGCGCGCTGGGACAGTGGGCGCTGCGAACTTCCGCAGATCCGGGGAACTACACGCGCGCCGCCCGCGAAGCAGTGGCTAAGATCGATTCGCGCATTCTATTCACGAAGGCTTATCCCATGGAACACTACCTGGTGGAATCGCAAGCGCCGCACGCGCTTTTCACTGCTGCTGATCGGCGTTTTCGCTGCCATCGCCGTGTTACTGGCAGCGGTTGGACTATATGGCGTGCTGGCGACGCTGGTGCGGCAACGCACGGCGGAAATCGGCGTCCGCATTGCATTGGGCGCGGCGCCCAGGCAGCATTTTCAAATTGGTGGTGGGTCCATGGATTGCGCCTGGCGGCCATCGGCATCGCCGCGGGTTTTGTGGCCGCGCTGGCGCTGACGCGCGCAATTACCTCTCTGCTGGTGGGCGTGACGCGCACCGATCCAATTACCTTCGCTACGATGATCGCGGTGTTCCTCTCGATCGCGGCGCTGGCGTCCTGGATTCCCGGACGCCGCGCCGCGAGCATGGACCCATCGGTAGCGCTGCGCATTGAGTAGGCGCCGTTGGGTTCTTCGCGGATAATCGCGCGTTTAGGCGCGCTTGTTCCGCTTGCGGCGAAGTCCCGCCAGCCCGATCAGGCTGCCGCCCAGGAGAAACAGGGTTGCAGGCTCAGGCGTCCCGGTGACCAACGGAACGAAACGGACATCGTCCACCGCGAATGCATCCATGTTAGGACCTACGGAACTCGGTCCGATCTGAATGGATTTAATCTCGGCAACGGTATCCGTGAAGCCGACGAAAACGCCGGGAAGCGGGGTTGTTCCGGGAGCCGGAAAGACTCCGCCGCTATAGCCTGGAGGAAGGCCCGCTCCGGCCAGCGCATTCACCGTCACTGTTCCCAACACGGCGCCGGTTGCGTTAGCTCCGGCATAAGCCGTAATCGTATAATTGCCCAACGGAGAGGTGTCGGACAAAAATGCCTGGACATCGGCTTGCAGATTAGTAAATGTATCGATAATGCCCGCAGTAGTTACGACACTGCCGTTGGCCGTGCTGCCGGTCAAAACGCCCGATCCCGAATCGGCGCCGTACCCGTAGCACCAAACCGCGCCGGAGCATCCGTTCCCGGCGAGATTTTGATTGTAGTTGTCGATCCAGGGAGAGCCGCCGCCCGTTTGGGTAAAGCTCATACCCGCATATTGAGTAGTGATGGTAGTGAATTCGGTGAATCCTTCGAAATTAGCTACCGTTCCCCCAGTTAAGACAGGGGTGAACGATTGGAAACCGACTGGAGCCGCCCACGAAAAAGCCGTGAATGCGAACGCCGACAGTAGGAATTTTGCTTTCATCAGTATATCTCCTCCTTTGATATTTCAGTACTTAAGTGCTTATATGGTAGTGAAGTATTGCAGATAGATCAGGTGCTAGTCAATACTATAATTAGTGCAAAAGTACCGCGGGTACTAGAAGCCTGGTCTACTTACAAACAATTATGGATCTTTCGCAGCGCTGGAATCGTTACATAGAGTGTGAATAGAGTTCGCAGTCTTCTTATCACTACAATAGCTCTTGGCGCGCTCGCCGTGTACGGTCAGACTGCAACGACGCGGCCGGAATTTGAGGTGGCATCGGTCAAAGCGTCGGCGCAATCGGCGACGCCGCAATTTAACCTCGGCGTGCATATCGACGGCGCTATGGTCAGTTACACCGGCCTGACTCTGAAAGATTATATCCGGACCGCATACAAGGTAAAGGACTCTCAAATCTTCGGGCCGGACTGGCTGACAGGGGAACGGTTCGACATTGTTGCCAAGCTGCCTGCCGGAGCGGCCCGCGACCAGATTCCGGAGATGATGCAGGCGCTGCTGGCGGATAGATTCAAGTTGACCTTGCATCGCGATACTAAGGAGTTTCCGGTATATGCCCTGGTAGTCGCCAAGAGCGGCCTGAAGATCAAAGAGTCGCCACCGGACGCGGAAAGCGATGACACATCGGGCAAGGCCAATGTGGACGTCAGTGTCACAGCAGGCCGGAGCGGAGCAGTAATTAGTCTCGGCAAGGGATCGTCCATCTCTTATGACGCTCAACGCATTGTCGCCAAGAAGGTGACTATGGCATATCTGGCCGATTCACTGGCGCGGTTCGTAGACCGTCCGGTGGTAGACATGACCAATCTCAAAGGAAGCTACGACTTTACTCTCGAATACAACATGGACGATTTGCGCGCACTGATTCTCTCATCGGCCCCGGCGGGCACTCCGCTGCCGCCCAAGAGCGCGGATGGCGCCGATTCGGGGATATCGCTTGCCGATTCCCTGCAGTCGGCTGGGCTAAGATTGGAGCCGCGCAAAGCTCCGCTCGAGATTTTCGTGATCGATCATATGGAGAAGACGCCAACGGAGAATTAGCCGGACTCCGGCGAAACCACTCCCTGACGGTCATGGCTCTGTTCGGGGTTATAATCGCCGTGATGAGAGTAATGCTTCCGATCCTGCTCGCGGCGGCCGGACTATTGGGGCAAACGCCGCCCAAATCGCCGGCCAAGGCGCCCGCAAAAAGTCCTTCGGCTGGGCCAAGCGCCAGACTGCTGCACCCCGCGCTGGCGAAGGCAAAGGCGCCGGATCTGTATCGGGTCAAGTTCACCACTACCAAGGGGGATTTCGTCGTAGAGGTGAATCGCGCGTGGGCGCCTTTAGGCGCGGATCGTTTCTATAATCTGGTGCGGATCGGTTTCTTCACCAATGTGAGCTTCTATCGCGTGGTACCTGGCGCGCTGATTCAGTTTGGAGCGCCGCCCAGTCCGGCGGTGGGGAAGGCGTGGTCTACGGCGACGATTCAGGACGATCCGGTGAAGCAGAGCAATACGGCCGGCGCGGTCACGTTCGCCAAGGGCGGGCCGAATTCGCGGACCACGCAAGTGTTCATCAATCTTCAAGACAATGGCCAGTACGATGCCATGGGCTTCGCGCCCTTCGGCAGAGTGACCGATGGAATGGATGTAGTCAAGAGTCTATACAGCGGCTATGGAGATATGGCCGAGATGGGCGGACGCGGTCCCAGCCAGGCGCAAGTGGCGGCGGAAGGAAAGCCTTATCTGGACAAGAATTTTCCCCTGCTGGACAGTATCAAATCCGCGGTCGTGATCTTCCCGGAACCGGCCGCGCCTGCCCCCGCGAAAAAGGCTACCGCGACCACCAAGAAATAAGACGGTCCGGGCAAGGACCCCACTAAGGCAGCGGCTCACACCGCGGTCAGCAGATTCTCCGCGAATGGCCATTCGCTATCCACCCAGCGCGCGTCCGAGCGGAAACCGGCTCGGCGGGCCATGGCGCAAACCTGCTCCAGCCGGAATTTGTGACTGGCTTCGGTGCAGATGGTTTCATTGGGTACGAAGTCCACAATCAGTTCGGCTTTGCGGATGCTGACGATTTGATATTCGCGGGACTGCAAGTGCATTTCAATCCGCTGCGCTTCTTCGTTATAGCGCGCCACGTGATCGAATTGCCGCAGGTCGAAGTCGGCCTCCAGTTCGCGATTAATGCGCGCCAGAATATTCTTGTTAAACGCCGCGGTAACGCCGGCCGGATCGTCATAGGCCGCGAGTAGACCGCGGGATTGGTTTGACGAGATCCGTCCCCAACAACAAGGCATCGCCGGGCGCGAGGCATTGGCGGATCGCGTAAAGGAAATCGATGGCCGCTTCCGGCTCGAAATTGCCGATGGTGCTGCCGAGAAATAGAACGAGAAGCGGCTGTCCCGGGGCGCGCCGCTGCGCCACTTCGCGCAATCCATCGAGATAGCTCATCTCCAGCGGGAACACCGCCCCCACCCGGCCCAGATCCTGTGCGCATTTCGCCAGCGCCAAAGCCGAAGTATCGATCGGGTAATAGTTCACAATCTGCCGCTGGCGAAGCTTTTCCAGAATCGGCCGCGTCTTTGCGCCGGTTCCACTGCCCAGTTCGGCCACTAATCAGATTGCGCGGAAGACGATTGAGGATCGCCAGAGGCATGCGCTTGCAGGATGCGTTCATCGGCGCGCGTCAGACCGTACTCCGGCAGAGCGTGATGGCTTCGAATAGCGACGACCCCAAGCTCGTCGTAAAAGTAGCGGCAGGGCAGCGTCTTTTGTCCGCTCCTCGTAAGGCCCGCGCGCACATCGCGCGCGAAGCCGCTGTCGAGCGCCGTGCGTACGTCTACGCTTGCACCAAGCCGGAAGGTGGCGTAGACATATGGGTAGGACGGACGAAACCAGTTGCGGAACGAAGGCCGCGCCAAACGCGCCGCGGTGCGCGGCGACGCGCCCTTTAAGACGTAGTGCTGGCCATCGAAAAACGGCTCGGAGTAATTCTTGATAAAACGGAAACGGCGCAAAGCCAGGAAACGGCGCGAATACCGTGGAGGTCCACTCCCAGCCATTGCCGACCATTTGCGAAGGTCGCCGCCGAACCGTTGTCATTGGCTGCACCGGAACCGGGTCCCAGCGCCGGAAATCGAAATTGGCGCCTGGTTGCATGGCCGGCTACGGACGCCGCGCGGTGAAACTGCGCTTCGCGTGGGAAGCGCCGCGCCGCGCCATCTTCGCGTATGCTTCAGCTTCGCTGTGCGTCACGTAAACCGGCCAATCGAGCGGCAGCGGAATTTCGGCGAACATGCCGCGATGAAACCAGCGGCCCGCCCTATTTGGTCCAGAAGAACGGCGCCGGCGCGCCCGCGCGTACAAACTCCAGATACTCGCCGTTAGTGACTCTTATATTTCGCCATCGAAAACGCCGGAACCTCCACCGCGACGCGCTTCAAACTCGTTGTCCCATCCGAAAACCGTTTCGGCTTGATCTCGATGAGGCCAAGTTGTGCGGCGCCGGCGGGAATATCGAACATTCGCGGCTGCGGCGGCCGCGCCGCCTCCGCATCGGCGCGGCAAGAAGGCGCTATCTTCCGCCGATAATCGAGCTGGTGCAGAATGTACGCGAACGTCTCCAGGTGCATTAGCCGGTGCTCCACGGCTACCTGCAGCAACTGCTCGGGAACCTCATCCAGCAGGTCGTCAATTTCATCGCGGACGCGCTGATTGTAACGATCGACTTCGGCGAGCGACGGCCAGTCCGACGGCTGATCGGCGGGCAACTGTCCCGGCTGGCGGATCGATGCCGAAGGCGAATAAACGGTCGAAGTCCGGCGTGAAACGGACGCCGGTCGAGCGCGTAGCGGCCGATCAAATTCCAATCGAAGGCCTCCACGTGTCCCAGATAAAACACGATGCGATGCCGCTCCGGATATCGGCCGCTCGTAAAACGAATCGGGCCGGACTGCGCGAAATAGCGCATCGGTCTGCTCGCGGGCCTCTTCGAGCGCGCGCCCTAGTTCGGATTGCGTTCGCATATGCGTCTTAAAAGTCTACCGAACACCGCCAGTTTTGGCTGTGCGCGATGCTACAGTGATTGGCAACGGCAACTCAGTTCATAATTGGATCAAGCTGGCCTCTAGAATATCGGAGTTTGCTGCGGCGATCTGTTCTAAAACAGCCGCGTCCCGGTTCCGTTTCCAGATGAATCCGCGCCACCGCCGCCTCGGCGCCTTCAAAAACGATGTTTTCCATCTCCTGCACATTGATGCGCGCGGCGCTGATCAGGTCGAGCACGCTCGGCCAGCACGCCCGGCCGGTCGAGATGACGCACGATCAGCGCGCATGTCGCCGGCGTCTTCTTGGCGAGATTCACCACGTTCGGAACCTTGCCGGTTTCCTTGAAACGTGCGCACGATGCGGACGGTTTCGGCCGCGATCGCTTCCTGCGCCTGATCCGTCGATGCGCCGATGTGGTGCGTGCCATAGACCAGCTTCGCGATTTCGTCGGTGAATTCGCCCGTGCTGACCCGCCGGTTCATTGGCGAAGACGTCCAGCGCGGCGCGAATGCCGCGTTCCTCAATCGCGCGTTGGAGCGCATCATGATCGATCACCTCCGCGCGCGCGGTGTTGATGAAATAGCTGCCGGGCTTCATGGCATTGAAGAAATCCGCGCCCAACATCCCGCGCGTCTGCGGCGTTGAGCGCCAGATGTACGCTAACGATATCGGAAGCCGCCGCCACATCGAGCGGCGATGCCTTACGCTCGATGTCCCATTCCTCGGCCTGCTCCCGGCGTCAGACTGCGGCTCCACGCGATCACTCGCAGGCCGAAGGCTTTGCGCCCGCGGAACCATTTCGCGGCCGATTTGTCCCAACCCGATCAGCCCCAACGTGCGCCCGAAAATGCCGCGCGCTTTTGAGTATTCGCCCTTGTTCCACTTGCCCCTGCGCAGCGCGGCGACGTTTTCGGGAATGCGGCGATCCAGCGCGAGTATCAATCCGAACGCCAATTCGGCAACGGCGATGGAATTTTTCCCCGGGCAATTGGAGACGTAGATGCCGCGGCGCGATGCGGCCGCCACATCGATGGTGTTGTATCCGGCGCCCGCGCGCACCACCAGCTTCAGCGGACCTGGCCGCCAGCGCGGCTTCATCGACTTTGGCCGACCGCACCACCAGCGCTTCGGGCTGAAACTCTTGCACCGCTTTCGCCAGTGCGGCGTCCTTGGCCGCGGGCTGATAGGAAACTTCGCATCCGGCGGCGGCCAGAGCATCCAGGCCGGACTTTTCGAATTTATCGGCTACGAGTACGCGCACGGAATCAGTGTCGCATGGGACGCGGCCGCGGCTTGGAGTCGATTACATGGGAAGGGAAACTCAATAATCTCCGCCGCTTTCGGTTTGGGCCTTTTTCGTCACGGCGGGATATGTTATGGCGCCGTCCTGGCGGCGGACGGCCTGAGCCGTCCCGTGCCATTGTGTGAAAGCGTGGCGGACGATGCGGAAGATGGGCCGCCGGTTTTGCGCGAACAACTGGAGCCACTGCCAGACGCCTCTTCTGGGAAAATAGATCCCACGGAAAAATAGCCGGGCGGCCATATGGCTGATCTTGTAAGGAACGGGTTCGTCCTGAATCGCGTCGAGCGCCCTTTCGGTAGCGGCCGGACTATAGGCGTCCCTCCACGCATAACGCACTTCCTCCTGCACCTCGTCAACCGTCATTTTCATGGGCGTATGCGCCATGCGGAAGGGCGCGAATTCCAGCCAGTGCTTCGGGCGCGTAAGGCGGCCTTCCTTTAGAAGCCGGTCATAGAGAGGCGTAGCGGGAAATGGCGTAATCTGACCAAAAACCGGCAGCACCGGCGGCCATGTCCGCATCTGGGAGAGCGTGCGCGCGGCAACGCCCGCGGTGTCGTGATCCAGACCGAAAATAAACGAGGTGATGGCGTAAACTCTTCCGGCGCGCCAGACGCTCCAGCACCTGCGCGTATTCCCCGGGCTTGTTGAAACTCTTCTTGACGTCGGCCAGATTGGCGGGATCGAGCGATTCCATCCCGATGAAGATCCACTTGCCGCCGGATGCGGCGATCAGGTCCACCAGCTCATCGTCGCGGAGAAGATTGGCGCTGATCTGCGCCACCCAATTGACTTCCGCGCCGGCGGCGATGATATCCCGCAGCAGCGACTTGGTACGCTTCACGTTGATCGCGAAATTATCGTCCACAAAAAAGACTGCGACCTGGCCGTGCGATTCGCGCGCGCGGGCCTTCAGGCGCAGCAGCTCGTCCACAATGCTTCGATTGGTGCGGAAGCGGATAGAATCGCCGAAAAAGCCGGTAACGGTGCAGAATTCGCATCCATAAGGACAGCCGCGGCCGGATTCAATCGGAATGACATGGAAGGTTTCCCAGCTAGTATCCGAAGCGCCGCATGATGGGGGCGATAAAACCCGGAATCCGATTGAACTGTTCCAGATCAGCGTCTCCCAGGGGATGATGGGATAATCCTGCAGAGTGGGTTTCCGTTCCTGCCCGAAATCGTCCACCGGCTTATAGACTTCCTGTAAACTGCCGCGCGCCGCGTCGGCGACAATGCGCGGCCATGTTTCGTCGGCTTCGCCCAGCGCGATGGCATCGGCATGGCGCGGTCCGCCCTCGCGGCCCAACGCTTCGTCCGGCATTTCGGTGACGTGCGGGCCGCCCATCACTACCGGAAAACCGGCCGCGCGCAGGGCGTCCGCCACTCTGTAGGCCTTGGCGATCATGCGGGTCATGGCGCCGATGCCGACCAGGTCGATTTTCGACCGGCGGGCGAACCGCACCAGTTCGTCGTCGCTCATGGGTTGCGTGTTGCCATCGACTAGCAGCACTTGATGTTCGGCTGGAGTCAGCGACTGCAGCAGAAACATCCACAGGTGCGGCATGAAATTTTGGGTAATGCCATTATCGGGGTTATAAAGTAGGATATTCATCGCTTGCCAATATTCCAGCCGCGAGGCGCTGGGGAGTTTGCTTCTCCCCGGCAAGTCGTCCCAAGAAAATGCCCGGATGCAGCCGAGCCGGTATTACGGGATTCGGTGTCGGTCTAACGGTTACCGATTATATCACTTGGGATATTTGTGGGCCTATAATCGTTTGCGCCGTGTAGTTTGCGCCTGGCGCTCCGCCCGCGGCTCATCCGCGCCTAGCCCGCGCCGCATCATATGGATCAGCCGCCGGATGCCGCGCTGCCAATCCGGAAACAGATCGATATACTGCACCTCGCGTTGAATCGACCGCGGCACCTTGCAATCGTCCAGGCGGACCGGCGCCAGAAAGATTTCATCGAGCGGCATGCGGCGCGCCCAGTCCATCCCATAGCGGATCTCCTCTTGAAAGCCGCCCTTTTTCTTAACGGAACTGATGCGAAAAGCAGGCCACGAAAATGTCCGACGTTTCAATAGCGTGCTCGATGGCGCGCGGCCAGTTTTGACCAGGCAACAACTTGCGTACATCCATCCAGGGACTAAAGCCGGCCGCCTGCAAAGAGTCGAAGAGCCGCCCCGCGGCCACTCCGTCCTCGGTCACATAGGCGATGAAGACCTGTACCCGGCGGCGCGGCTCAAAACGGAACCCGCGCGCGGTATCGGGATAAAACACTCCCAGTCCGTCGATTTCCACAGGTTTTCCGCCGGCCAGTCCTTCAATAACGACATTGGCGACCTGCTCGAGGTCAGCGGCCTCAGTCCCGGGGCGGCCCATCGCCACCTCCCTCCCGCTCAAACAGCGTGCGGCCATCGCCACCGGGGGAGAAGGTCCCCAGCCCCGGCAAAGAGGTTTTCTTGCCGCGGCGCAAGTTGGCGAGAATTCTGTAGGTCACACGGTCCACCCGGTCGGCGGCTTCGGCATGGCTCATACCTGTCCGGCACGCCATTTCTTTTACAATGCGCTTAATTTTCATGCCGATTTTACTGTAACAGCACGATCCGCGAAAAAACGCGCGCCGGATTTCCCATGAATGCCGCAACTTATTGATATGAAAGAACAATGACTTATCGCAAGAATTTGAAATGTACTGTGACTACCAGATGAAGCGATTTTAATTGCCCCTTAAGAGACTCTTCATGTAGGGTTCGCTATTATGGCCCAGAGACGATCTAGATCGTCAAATAACAAGGAGAAAAATAACCACAATGAAGAAACTGATGACCCTCATGCTTGGCCTTGCCTTCCTCACCACCACCGTGGCCGTGACTTTCGCAAAGCTCAGGACCAAACCTCCGACCAGACACTACGAAGAAGAAGAGCAGAGAAGAAGAAGAGCGACACCAAGAACGACACCACCAAAGGTCGCTAAATCGGCTCCGTCATTGCTGGGATGCCGCGCGGCGCCCATTGCGGTTCCGCGCGGCTCTCCAGTATTCCTTTCCTGCCTTATTCATCCCTTTTCCAGATTCCAGTTTTGCAGGTAAATCCCTCCGTTTCCAGTGATTTCCCCCCGTCCGTTCTTTCCATGCGTGTAACCTTCGGTAAGGAGGGGACGCCCCTTGAGTTTTGGATTCCATCGTATTAGGTTTATATTCATGAAGTTTGCAACATCGATTTTTCTCCTGACATTTTTGACAGCAGGCGGCGCTTTCGCGCAAACCGCGGCGCCCGCGCGGCTCATCGGCACGATTACGGCAGTCAATGCTTCCGCCAACCAGGTAAGCCTGAAGAGCGATCAGGGCGAAACTAAGACCTTGACCCTGACCGCTCGCAGCTTTATCGAGCGCATGCCTCCTGGGGAAACGGACGCCAAAAAAGCCGTCAAGATCGGGATTGGAGATCTGGCGACCGGCGACCGTGTCGCAGCCAGCTATCAGGAGTCGGCCGACCAAAAAATAATGGAAGCGCGCACCCTGCTGGTGATGAGCAAAGCCGATGTCGCCGAGATCCATCAAAAGGAAGAGGAAGATTGGCACAAACGCGGCACGACGGGCATCGTCACGGCGATCGATCCCGCGAGCAAGGTCGTCACCATCAGGGTGGGCGCGAAAGAAATTAAGGTTCTACCCGAGGAGAAGACCGAGTATTTCCGCTACTCTCCCGATTCGGCGCAATTCAGCAATGCCAAGCCGAGCGACTTCGCCGATGTAAAGACTGGCGATCAGCTCAAGGTGTTAGGCGATAAGACTCCCGATGGCGACGTCAAGGCGGAAAAGGTGGTTTCCGGCGCTTTCCGTCAGCTTGCCGCTACCGTGAAATCGATAGATGCCGCAACCGGCGAGATCACCGTGGTCGATTTGGCGAACAAAAAGCCGCTTGCGATTCGCGTGACCGCGGAATCGTCCATGAAGAAGCTGCCCGACGAGATGGCGCAACTGCTGGCGCGCCGGTACGGCGCGGGCCGCGGCGCTCAACAGGCCTCCGATCAGGGAGGGCGGCGCGGCGGAGGTTCCGGCCGCGGAGAAGCCGGACGCGGTCCCGGCGGACGCGGAGCGGGCGGACGCGGCGGTGATATCGGACAAATGCTCGATCAACTTCCCCCGATTCATATTACCGATTTGAAGCCGGGTGACGCTATCATGGTGCAGACCACTGTCGGCAGCGCCAGCACTCATCCCACGGCCGTTACCCTGCTGGCCGGCGTGGAACCGATTTTAACCGCGGCGCCGAATTCGACGCGCGACATCATGGCCGGCTGGAGTTTGGGCGGCGGCGGTGGCGGCGGCGAGGGAAACTAGCAGTTCCTGTAAACAACGAAGATTGTCGAAAGGCATTGAGTGAAAAAGAGAGATAGAGAGAGTATGGCGAACTTGCGAAGGATTTGCTGCTTGCTTTTCGCGGCCGCGTTGACGATGTCGATGGCGTTGGCCCAGACCACCGGAACTATAAAAGGAACATTGACGGACGACTCCGGCGCGAGCGTCCCCGCGGCCAACGTTACCCTCACCGGCCCCGGAACGGCGGCCACGGTGAAGACCGCACAAACTCAGGCCGATGGCACTTACACATTCAACGGACTGGTCCCTGGCCAATACACGCTGGGCGTTGTTTATCCGGGGTTTGTTCCGGTTTCTAAGCCGGTGACGGTCGCCGCGGGCCAGACGCTGAATGTGCCGGCTCAATTGAGCATAGCCGCCGAGAAGCAGACTGTGGAAGTGAAGGGCGAATCCACCGTGACGGTCAGCGTGGAGCCTGATAACAACGCCACTGCATTGGTGATCAAGGGTGAAGACCTGGCGTCTCTGCCCGACGACCCGGACGATTTAGCGGACGCGCTGCAGGCCCTCGCCGGTCCCGGCGCCGGTCCCAATGGCGGACAGATCTATATCGACGGGTTTAGCGGGGGCCAACTGCCTCCCAAGGAATCCATCCGCGAGATTCGCATTAATCAGAATCCGTTCTCGGCTGAATACGACCGGTTGGGTTTCGGCCGCATCGAGATTCTCACCAAGCCGGGCACCGACAAGTTTCACGGAGCTTTCCGCTTTAACGACACCGATTCGCTTTTCGATTCGCGCAATCCCTTCGAAAGCAACAAGCCCGCCTACTCGGTCCGGAACCTTACGTTCAACGTAGGCGGCCCCATTAACCACCGGTCGTCCTTCTTCTTCGACGTGGGGCGCCGCTCCATCAACGACAACGCGATCACCTTCGCGCAGTATATCGATCCAAATACGTATTCCATCGTGCCGGTCACCACCGCCGTGGTTACGCCGACGGTGCAGTACAATATCAGCCCGCGCTTGGATTATCAGTTGAGCACGAACAATACGCTGACGGTCCGTTTCGAAGATCGCTGGAACAGCCGCGAGAACAGCGGATTGGGCGGGTTCAAGTTGCCTCCGGGCTTTGCCGGCCAGCCCCCTGCCCTCGGAGTTCGCCTATAACACGCACGGTGATAACCAGAATTTGATGGTTACGGAAACTTACATCATTACTCCTAAGATTGTGAATGAGACCCGGTTCCAGTTCACGCGCAGCTGGTCGCAATCGAATGGCAACCAACTCCCCTCGATTAACGTGGCGAATGAGTTCATGACCGGCGGAAATGGCGTTGGCGACACGCACGACCGTTCGAAACACTTCGAGCTACAGAATTACACATCGATCTCACACACCAGCCATACGATCCGCTTCGGCGTGCGTGTGCGCCGCGAAGGCGACCAAAGCAATCAGCCGGGAGGGTTCAACGGCAACTTCACGTTCCTGGGCGGCACCGAACCGGTGCTCAATTCCGCCAACCAGATTGTTGTCGACTCCAACGGCAACGAAGAGACCACTTTGCTCACCGCGGCCCAGCAGTATATTCGCAACCTGCAGTTGACGGCGGCCGGTCTCTCGGAAGCGGTCATTCAAACGCTAGGCGGCGGTCCATCGCGGTTCAGCATCCAAGCGGGTCAGTCGTATATCAGCGCCACGCGCTGGGACGCGGGTCCGTTCGTGCAAGACGATTGGCGCATTAAGCCTAATCTGACATTGAGCCTCGGGTTGCGCTACGAAGTACAGACGCTGATTAGCGAGAAGCACGACGTCGCGCCCCGTTTGGGATTTGCCTGGGCGCCGGGGAACCCTAAAAACGGACGGCAGAAGACCGTGATTCGCGGCGGTTTCGGCATTTTTTACGACCGTGTGAGTTATGGCGTGTTCGAGCAGGCGGCGCTGAACAATGGGCACACTCAACTGCAGTATCAGGTCTACAACCCGACCTTCTATCCGAATATTCCGTCGCTCTCGACTCTGAGCCCCGCGCAGAACGCCACCTACGTAGTGGATCCCAATCTGCGCTCCGACTACAGCTTGCAAGGCGCCATTGGCGTCGAGCGCCAGTTGCCCAGGAACACCCGGCTGTCGGTGACCTATACTTACGATCACTCCGAGCACTTGTCGCAGGATATTCCAATCAACACGCCGCTGCCCGGGACATTCAATCCACTGCTGCCGCTGAGCGCCACCAACGGCGTCTTCCCTTACGGCTACAACGCCGGGAACATTTTTGAATTCGAATCGGGCGGCAAGTTTAATCAGAAGATCCTGATGGTGGGCGTGAACACCGCGGTGACGAGAAATATTTCGCTGAATGCGAATTACCAGCTTACTTATGCGAAGGATCTGCCGGGATCGCCCAGCGATCCTTACGATTTCAATCTCGATTATGGCCGGTCGAATCTGGACCGCAGACATAATCTGAGCCTCTTCGGCAACATCGTGGCTCCGCTCGGCATCCGCATCGCGCCATTCGTTACCATCCGGTCGGGCGCGCCCTACGACGTGGATCTCGGCCAGGATATTTTCGGCGATACCTTAACCAATGTGCGTGCGGCCTTCGCGGCGCCGGGAGCGACATGCGGCGGCAATATTAAATGCACGCCATTCGGCGATTTCAACACGGCCGTGACAGCGGGCAACCTGGCTAATCTTGTCCCTAGAAACTATCTCACGATGCCCTCGCTGGTTTCGATCAATGCTCGCGTGTACCGGATATTCGGCTTCGGCCCCCGGCGCGGCGGCAACGCGAATAACGCCATGGGTCCGGACGGCGGTGGTCCGGGTGGAGGTGGTCCTGGTGGCGGCGGAGGCGGCCGCGGCGGTGGTGGTGGCTTCGGCGGCGGAGGCGGCCGCGGCGGTGGCGGCATGCGCATGGGCGCCCCCGGCGGGCGTGGCGGCGGCGGAGGACTGACCGAGCATCGCTTTAACCTGACGCTGGGAGTGAACGTGACTAACGTTCTCAACCACTTTAATCCCTCGGGCTACAACGGCAACCTGACCTCGACGCTGTTCGGCCAGCCAACCGGCGCGAACACCAGCTTCGGCGGCGGCGGTCCGGGCGGCGGCGGAGCGGGTTCCAACGCCAATAACCGCAGACTGGATTTCTCGGCGGCGCTGAACTTCTAAAGATCGGTAGAACCTTCGACAATAAGACCTTCGACGCAGAGACGCTGAGGCGCAGAGGCCAACGCAGAGAGGGATTGAAGGATGATCTTTCTTCGTGGGTCAGCGCCCCTCGGCGTCTTTGTAGTCGTCTTTGTACTCGGGGGCAAATAATCCAATCGGGTCCCCTGTTGCGCGGTCACGACCGCCTGGAGAAAAGGATTGGATTGGAGTAAACCAATTCCGGCACTCGACGGCACGCCGCTGGCAGCAAGCCTGCAGAGCTCTCTTTTTTTCGAATCGCCCCAGGAGATCTATAGCCGCGTCTTTCGCGAACTGAAGCCGCGCACGCCCGTGCCTCCGCTGACGGTGGAGTTTTGCCGCTTCGCCAATCCGGATAGCACCATTCGCCTGGAGGATGGCCGTTTGCGCGTCCGCATCTCGGACATGCTGCAGGCCGCGCCGGCGCCGGTGATGGAAGCCCTGGCGCATATTCTGCTCGGAAAGCTGTATCGCAAGGCGATGCCGGCGATTTATGCGCACCGCTATCGCCTATATTTGAACCGCAAGGACGTGCGGCGGCAAGCGCATCTGGTGCGGCAGCTCCGCGGGCGCAAATTCATTTCCGGGCCGCAAGGCGAATTGCACAATCTGGAAGAGATATTCGAACGGCTCAACGCCAGATACTTCGACGGGCTGATGGGGCGGCCGCTCCTCGGCTGGAGCCGAGGAGCTTCGCGCAACCAGTTGGGACATTTCGATCCATCGCATAACGCGATTGTCATCAGCCGGATCTTCGACCGGCCGCGGACGCCGGCGCTGGCTTTGGAATATGTGATGTTCCATGAGATGCTGCACTTGCGGTATCCGGTGGATCACACACGCGCGCGGCGATGCGTGCATACGGCGGAATTCAAAGAGGCGGAAAAGAGATTTGCGGGCTGGAAAGAAGCAAAAGAAATGCTGAAGCGGTTATAATCGCTGGTAGGCGTCAAAACCGCTCCCTCAATTCTTATTGTGGACGGCCCTGTTATGCGGCCATTTGCCCCGCCGCGGGAACCATCGTCCGCAGTTCGAGGCGCATCGATTCGAAGATCTGTACGATTTTCGAAACCTCCACGCCACCCATCCCCAGACTATAGAGACACAAGTGGACGCGGACTGAGAGCATGGCGCAGGCGAACGTCACCTGCTGCCGTAAGAGGGCTTCCGCCAGCTCGGGCCGGTCATGCTGAGACTGCAACATGACGATTTTGATGGCCGAGCAAACGCGGCCGAAATCGGCTTCAAGGCTGCGTAGATAGCCGCGGAATACGTGCGTCCGCTGCTTGCGCAACTTGATTGCCATGTTCGGGGTGAAGCCGGGTTGAGAGCGTAGGAATGCGACATCTCCGGTATCCAGCATACGCAGCATGGGACGGTAGCGGTCCACTGAGACATCGTCGATCCATTCCGAGGTGACGGGCAGGTTTTTTACGCCGAACCCTACCTTGCGAACGAGGAACGCCAGCCCCGAGACCAGGGCCAGCGCCGCCAATAAAGCGATTGCGATTACAAAACTCATGATTGGTCTGCGTCTTCTTCCTTTATCGAGAATACAAAGGATTGAAGAGGAAAGCAATATTGAAACGGATAATAGAAACCTTAATTAAATGGGAAATATACCTTATCTACGGGAAACTTTAAGTAAGGTGGCGTTGAGGGCTTCGAGCTGGCGCAGCGCGTTCTTCTCGCGCTGCGGGCTGATGGTGGGGAGATGCGCCTGCACCTTTTCGCCCTGGCGGGTGAGGAGGACGAGCCAGGCGACAAGGCAGAGGCAAGAACCGCCCATAAACAACAGGTTGGTGGATTCGTTCGCCCGGACGCCAAATAGCGTTCGTAGGAACATCGTGAAAGCGTTGGTGAAGAAGTAGAGGGTGTAGACTGCGGCGTGAACGACAACGTTGCGGCCCAGCTTAATGGGGAATTGGCTCAGAAAGAGAAGAATCAGTATCAGGAAGAGCGCCAGTGCGAAATTGATACCCCGGTCGGTGGCCAGCTCTAATCGCAGAAACTTAGAGTTTTGCGGGGTTTTGGGTGTGAAGTGGGGCAGCAGCGTGAGAATCGATATGCAGACTGCAATCACTACCGCCCCATACATCGCCCACCGTCCGAGTGAGTAGATTCCCCGGTGTTGTTGCAAGATAAGACTGTATAACTCGGCTACCAGAAGAATATGGAAGAGCCATAAGACCGGCTGCGTCGCCAGCCAGATGTGGAGATAGGTATTTGAGGTATTGGAAAAAAATAGAGGCCAGAGGGAATCGGCAACCTGAATGCAGCAATACCAGAAAAAGACTCGGTACCTTCGCCAAAGCCCGATCTTAACAAGCTTGAGGGCAAGCAGCGCCGACGCAAGGACAGAAAAGAGTTGTAAATAAAAACTTAGACCGGAACTTGGCATAAGAATCTTACTGAGTTATTCTAACACCAAGCACCGGCAAAGATGGGAGATTTTCTATCGGACCATGTCGCAAGGGTTGCAGCCCGGAACCGGGGCGTTGCCGGTTTTAACGGTCTTAGCGGTCGCCAGAAAGGAAGACAGGGCCAGAATCAGGAGTGCGAGCTTTTTCATTGTTGTTTTACGTCCTTTCAAGTAAGTTTCTTAAATAGTAAGCTTGATACATACTATCCTCACCTTACTTGACCTAGGGAAGTTCCCTTAGAGAAATTCCGAAAGCGGAACGTTTACCAACTTTTGAGCTAAGTCGCCCAAGTTGAAGCCCGTACTCCCAGATGAGATTTTGGGGGTAGGTTTCATTGCACTCGAGGCACAAGCGTTCCCGAGCAGAGTGTGAACGCTGCACGCGTGAGTGCGTGCGCCGAGCCCACAAATGTGGGTGTGGTCAGCGGGTTCGCCGCCGCCGCGAATCCAGCAGCATGGCTACTCCCGCGACCTGCCCTATGATGTCCACGGCGGCGGCGGACTTGAAGATCACCGGCTGCCGCTGTGACGCCGGGTGGGGCTGGACTATAAGAGTTTCGCCAATGGCCGCGCACCATCCGCACACGTATCCGCCGCGGTGTTCCAGGAAGTAGATGGGCCGGTCCAGCTCATTGGTCCACCCGCCGGCGGCGATCTTGCGCTTGCTCTGGTCTATCGCCACCAGCGCGCCCGGCTGGAGGACCGGATGCATGGACCAATCCTCGAGGCCGATAAAACCGTATCGATACTGGCGCAGATCCAGGTCGTTCAGAAAGCTGAGCGCCATGCGGCCCCACTGCTGGATCAGGTGGCTGAGGAATGTGGTCTTGCTCAAGTCGATTTCGCAATTTTCCGGCAGGGGCACGGTGGCCTGGCTGGCGCGCGTGAATTGAAGCGCGTGCGTGGCCGGCAGCCCGATCTGCGCCGCATCGGATTCGAGCAGCTCGCGCGGCACGCCGTACCAGCGCAGCGCCTCCTCATAATCGAGGCGGTAAATCGCGCATAAAGTATAGAGGCGATGGATGGTGGGAGCCGTGCCTTGGTTCTCGATATCGGCCAGGCGGCTTAGAGCGACGATAAATTCGTCGCTGCCGCGGCGCTTGGCGATCTGACGGCTGGCCTGCTCCACGTCGCGATAGGTCAGCTCCAATCGCTCGCGAACCTGCTTCAGTTTTTGCCCTGGGCGCTCCATGCTATGATCCTCGCTGTGCCAACGCCTGTAATGATATCTCCGAAGGAATATAACTCACAGGGGAAGCGCCGAATTTCGTTCCGAATGCGGAACAAGCCCGGTTTTCGGAGGCGGGGAGGTGAAAATCGCCGTCGGCATCTCCGGGGCCAGCGGAGCAATTTACGGGTGGCGGCTGTTGGAGCGCCTCCATAGCCAGGCAGCCATCGAGATTCACCTTATCCTGACCCGCGCCGGCGAAAAGACGCTTTTTCTGGAAACCGGCCGGCTGGCAGCGGAAGCTAAGAAGCTGGCACACTTCACTTACCCCGAGGACGATATCGCCTGCCGTCTGGCCAGCGGCTCTTATCCTGTCGATGCCATGGTAATAGCCCCTTGCTCTATCCATAGTATGTCGGCCATCGCTCACGGCATCAGCTCCAATTTATTGGTGCGGGCGGCCGACGTCACGCTCAAGGAAGGCCGGCGGCTGATCCTGATGGTTAGGGAAAGCCCGCTCCACCTGGGGCACTTGCGAAGTATGACCGCCCTGGCGGAAATCGGCGCAATTATTGCGCCGCCTATTCCGGGTTTCTATAATAATCCGCAAACTGTATTGGAAATTGTCGACCATAGTATCGATCGGGTCCTGGACTTATTGGGGACTCCCGACGGGCAGATCCGGCGATGGCAGGGACCCCGATGACGCAGCGTTTGTCCGGCAAGCCTTGTCCGGTAAGAGCCGCTGATAGTAAAATGAGTACACTTCTACAATTCTTTATAGGCGCAGGGCGCCGGCGCTCGGAGTGACTTGCAATGCGATACATACGTAATAGACGGATTTTGGTAATCGCTCTCGGGATTTCGTGTAGTGCCTGGGGCCAGGGCGGCCGCGCGGGGCGGGCGGCCGCGCCGCAACAGCCGGCTTCGCCTGCCACTCCGGCCACACAGGGGAGGGGCGGTCGGGGCGGTGAGGCTGGGGCCGCCGCTTCCGGCAACGAGTTTTACAACTATGATACGAGCGCGGGATCGGGAGCGCCGATTCCCGATACCCCGCCCACGGAAACTCACCAGAAGATCACCCTCAATGGGGAAGCGCTGGCCTACACGGCGCGAGCAGGCTATATGCCGCTGCGCAACGCGACCACCGGATTATCGGAAGCGCACCTGTTTTATACCTCCTATTCCAAGGACGGCGTGACCGACGCCGCGGCGCGTCCCGTGATTTTTTTTCTGGGCGGCGCGCCGGGAGTAGCGGCCAGCTGGCAGGAGTTTGGCGGCCTGGGACCGAAGCGGATGAGCTGGACGAACGATGGCGGCGCCGGGTTGCCGCCGTATGGATGGGTGGATAATCCGCATACGCTGCTGGGCGAAGCGGATCTGGTCTTTGTGAATCCGGTGGGCACGGCATTCAGCCGGCCCGACCAACCCGGCCGGGGTCCGAGTTTCTGGAATACGGCCGCCGATGCCGCATCCCTCGGAGAGTTTGTGCGGGGATTCATCAATACGTACAACCGCCGGAATTCGCCGCTCTTTCTGGCGGGCGAGGATTTTGGGACTGCGCGGGCGGCGGTTGTGACTGCATATCTGATCGAGCACCAGATTCCGGTACAGGGTGTGGCGTTGCTGTCCATGACTATGAGCGGCGATGCGGTGGCGGGCGACACGCAATACATAACTCTGCTGCCGAGCCTGATCATGGCGGCCTGGCGCCACAAGAAGCTGGCGCCGGAATTGGCGGCGATGAGCGCCGAACAGATTTCGGGACAGGCGCGCCAATTTGCGTCGCGCGAGTATCTGCACGCGCTCTATAAGGGCGACCGCATGACGCCCGAGGAACGCACCAAAGCGTCGCGGACCTTTCGCGATTGACCGGACTCTCGAAGGCGTTCCTGGTAAACAACGATTTGCGCGTTCACCCTGGACCGCTTCAAGAGCGAACTGCTGCGCGACCAGCACCGCGAGCTGTCGAATTCGGATGCGCGGGTGGCGGGCTTTCTGCCCGGACCGGGCGGCGGCGGCCGCGGCGGCTTTGGCGGCGGCCGTTAGCTCCGCGATCGACTTCAATCTGACAATATCGGCGGCGGCTTCCAAACGGCATATGAGGACTACCTGCGGCGCGAGCTTACCTTCAACGGCAATGGAATTTTGTACCTATCGAGCGGCGGCGTGGGCAACTTCACTTCTACCGGAAGTGACGACGCAAGTCTTGCCGGCGCTTTCGCCCGCAATCCCAACCTGCGTCTGTTTGTGGGCGTGAACTATTACGACCTGAATGCGCCGTTTTATGCGGCTGAATTTACCCTGGCTCATCTGAACGTCTCGCCGGAGGTCCGCGCGCATAACATCACGGTGAGTCATTATGAAGCCGGGCAGATGACCTATGTCGACAACAAGGCGCTGGTCAAACTGCATAGCGATTTGGCCAGCTTCGTTAACCAGGCGGCGCGTAAATGAGCGGCGCGCCCGATGAGCGGCACGCCAAATAAACGCAATGAGCAATCGAGAAATGCCATGAAAATCTACGGACGATTTCACAGCCAGTTTTGCATCATTGTTATCCTTATCGCCGGCACGGGCGCGGCGGCCTTCGGGCAAGGGCCGCGGCCGGGGCGGCGCGGGCGCGACCAACGACTTCTATCGCTTCAATTACAACTCCGAAGAAGCGATGCAGCCGCATCACCTATCCGGCGCAGCCGATCGCGACGCAGCATCAGATCACGCTACATGGGGAGACCATCCAGTACAATGCCCACGTCGGGTTCATGCCGATCCATCAAGCCACCAGCGGCGTGACCGAGGGACATCTGTTCTACGTCTACTATTCCAAGAACGGCGTCACCGACAAATCCAAGCGGCCGGTCTGGTTTCTGTTCAATGGCGGACCGGGCGCGGCCACCGTCTGGCTGCACATGGGCGCCTTTGGTCCCAAGATGGTGAAGCTGCAACCGAACGGCATGGCGCCCCCGCCGCCGTACACGTACGTGGATAATCCCAACTGCCTGCTGGATACCGGCGATCTGGTTTTCATCGATGCCATGGGCACGGGTTTCAGCCGTCCGGACAAGCCCGGCTTTGGCCCCGATTTCGGAGGAGTGGAAAACGATTTGGCCGCCTTCGGCGAATTCATCCGCAGCTTTCTGAACGAATACAACCTGTGGGGCTCGCCGCTGTTTGTGGGCGGCGAGAGCTACGGCACTACGCGCGCCGCGGGCCTGGCGGGTTATCTTACGGATCACGATATTCCTATTAACGGCGTGATGCTGCTGTCGGCGATATTCGATGTCAACGCCAGCGCGGGCGAACAGCGCCAACTCACCACGCTGCCCACCGAAATCATGACCGCGCATTATCACAAGAAGCTGCCGCCGGATCTGCAAAAGCTCACGGTAGAGCAGATGGCGAAACAGGCGCGCGAATTCGCCTCAGGCGAATACCTGGAGTACCTGTTCGACGGCGCGCGCGCCACCGAATCTCAGCGCGACAAGACGCTGGCCGATATGGCGCGATACACCGGACTCTCGAAGACCTTTATCGATGGCCTGGACCTGCGCGTTCCGCTGGGGCCGTTCAGCACCGAGCTGCTGCGCGATCAGCACCTGATGACGTCGCGCCTCGATTCGCGATTCGCCGGTTACCAGCTCGATGCGCGGCGCCAACAACACGAGCTTCGATTACAGCAACGCCAATATCGAAGACTGCTTCCTTACCGCCTTCGAGGCTTACATCCGCAACGACCTGAACTACAAGAACGACAATCTCTACTACGTTTCCGGGAACGCGCCGCCATGGTCCGGCGAATACAACACGGTAGTCAACCTGGAGAACGGCTTCGCCAAAAATCCGCACATGCACCTCTTCGTGGGCATGGGATATTACGATTTCGCCTGCCCGTTTTACCCGGTGGAGTGGACGCTCGCGCACCTGAAGGCATCGGACGAAATCAAGAAGAACAATATTTCCACCGGGCTACTACGAAGCCGGCCACATGGTCTACATCGACCAGCCCTCGGCCGCCAAGTATCACGCGGATCTGGTGAAGTTTGTGCAGGGCGCATTGCCAAAATGAGGGAAGGGCAGGCTTGACTATGAGGCGTTCTCGCCGGCAGCCGTTCAGTTTTTTAGCTATTCCACAGTTCGGTGAAGCGCGCCGGACTCATTTGAATGTCGCGTAGGATTGCTCGAACCCGTGCCAATTCGCATGGTTTGACTGCCATGGACCGGAACTGAAGTGTGGAGAGGCCCTTTTTTGGAGCGCGTTATGGCTTCCCCGAATGCGAGCGACGCGAAAGCCTTGCTTGGTCAAAAAGTACAGCATCTCCGTGCCAGTCGGCTTGGGAAGTCTAGGCACGGACCGGTTCGTCCAACTCGACCTCGAAATCGCGCAGTGCGACTGGCCGGTTCACGGGCGCCAGAGCGTCCTCGAGCCCGAAGGCCTCAACGTATGTCCGCAGCGCCTCTCGAAGATCTGTTAAGGCTTCTTCTTCCGTGCTACCCTCGCCGTAAGCTGGAATGTCTGGCACTCGGGCTGTAAATCCCCCAAGCTCCGGATCGGGAATCATTTCCACAGTGAAGCGCTGCATATAGAGCTATTCTATCCCGTGGAGGAAATCCTGCATCCTCTACTTCTTCAACGACGCGCTCACCTTTACCCGATACTCCTCCGCCTTCGCCAGAATCGCGCCTTCATCCAGCGTGAGACTTTTGCCATCGCGCACCACGGGCTTGCCGTTGACCATTACCTCGCGCACATCCTCGGCTTTCAGTGCGTAGACCATTTGCGAGATGGCATCGTAGAGCGGCACGGCATTCGGGCGGTCGAGCCGCACGACGATCATGTCCGCGCGCTTGCCGGTTTCCAGCGAGCCGATTTCCTTATCCAGTCCTAGCGCGCGCGCCCCGCGGATGGTCGCCATTTCCAGGGCGGTGGTTGCGGGCAAGACTTGCGGATCGAGCATTGTCACCTTTTGTAGCTTCGCCGCCAAGTCCATCTCTTCGAACATATTGAAATCGTTGTTGCTGCCGGCCGGTCCATCGGGGCCTAGCCCCACGTTGATTCCCAACGCCAACATGCGGACGACCGGCGCTACTCCGCTTGCCAGTTTCATGTTGCTCGAGGGGCAATGCGCCACGCCCACGCCGCGCGTTTTGAGGATCGCCATATCGGCATCGTTCACCCATACGCAATGAGCGGCCACGGTCCGGCCGTTGAACACGCCCAGCGAATCGAGCGTTTTCGTCGGCGTCGTGTGGCGCTTGGCGAGTTCGTCGTCGTTCTCCTTCTTCGTTTCCGAAAGGTGAATCACCAGCGGCGCGTTGTATTTGTTGGCGAGCGCGCGCGCGGCCTTCAGCGTCTCATCGGAATTGGTATACAACGCGTGCGGCGCGACCGCGGCCGTAATCAGCGCGTCGCCGCGAAAGCGCGCCAGGTATCGCTCGGTGAACTTCAGGGCGTCCGCGGGCGTTTTAGCGTCGGCCACTGGAAATCCGATGATGGTTTCGCCCAACACGCCGCGCATCCCGGCTTCCTTGGCTACTTCCGCCACTACGTCCTCGAAGTAGTACATGTCGGTGAAGGTCGTCGTGCCGCCGAGCAGCATTTCCAGGCATCCGAGGCGCGTGCCCCAGCGCACGAAATCGGGCGAAAGGTTCCTGGCTTCGGCCGGAAAGATGAAGTTTTGCAGCCAGTCCTGCAGCTTTTTGTCGTCTGCGATGCCGCGGAATAGCGACATGGCGGCATGCGTGTGGGTATCGATCAATCCCGGCGCTAGGATGGCGTCCGGCCGATCGAGCCGCTGCCTGGCTTGAAAACGCGCGTCGATGGCGGCCCTGGTCCCCACGCCCACGATGCGTTCTCCGCGAATGGCCACGGCGCCGTTTTCAATTACGCGGCGCTGCCCGTCTTCGGTGATGACGTAACGAGCGCTCCAGATCCAATCCGCCGGTTCCGCAGCCAGCGTAAGGACGAATAGAAAGATAGTAAGGATACGGTGCATCGAAATTTGGGAATGGGTCCTAATATCTAGATTTCAGTCTTACCACGCCTCGTGACCCGGAAGGGCGGCAGGCGGACGAATTACTTGGTTAGCGATGCAAGCGCTGGCTAATCGCCTTTTCCATACCTTCGATTTTCGCGTAAGCGGCGGCGATGCTGTCACGATTGTTTCCACGCATCGCGGAAGGCAGTTGGAACTACCGGTACTTACGGCGTGGTTGATAGCTTGACAGCTGAGGAGTGGAAGAGCGAAAGTAAAATCTGTTCGGAGGAATAGAGACGATGAAACGATTGCTACAGTTGCTGCCCTGTCTGATAGCCGGATCCTGCGCTTTGACCGCGGCGCCGATCTTTTATACCAGTCTTGCCAGTTTCACTACTGCTATTGGGGCGGCCCCGGCAAGCTTCGGATTCAACACGCTGGTTAGCGGCAGCGGTAGCGCGGGCTATAACACATCCTCGGGACTCACGTTGAACGGCTTCCAATTCGTGGGTACTAACGGCAGCGGTGGTTACTACCTGGGCGCGGAAGGGCCGCTGTTCTTTTCAGCAGCCGACTACAATCGGGGAACCGGGTCCAGTATTGAGGGACCGGCGCACACCAGCGCTTTTTACGGTATTAGCAATGGAGTACTCACCATCACGATGCCTGCCGGCGGAGTGACCGCCTTCGGACTTCAACTCTGGGATGTACTGGCGGGCGACGCAACTGGCGCCGGCACCGACACAGTGAATCTGACGGTGAGTGGGTCGTCGGGATCGGTGATAACTCCCGCCTTCACTGGGACGGCTTTCATCGGCTTCACGTCTTCCACTCCCGTGACTTCCGTGACGCTCACAGGTACGGCGGCCGAGGAGTTCCCCACCATCAGCGAAATCTACTATTCGACTGCCGCTGCGGCTACAGCGCCGGAGCCTGGCGGCTTGATCCCGGTGGCGGCCGGGGTTTGCGCGCTCGCATTATTGCTCTGGCGTAAGCGAAACACTATCGCTGGCCTGCGCTGCGCCTGACTACGAGCGTCTGCTGGCTAAGGGCTTCTCCGTACCTTTGACTTTCGCGTGAGCGGCGCGGCTCCTGTAAGATCGAAGGTTCACCCTTGGAGATGCCTTCGAACCCATTCGAAACACTTCTCGACCGCGCGGCCACGCTCTGCGGCATTGAGCCGGGCTTCTGGGATATTTTCGGACGCTATCATCCCACCACCGTCGCAGGTAAACAAGCCATTCTACGCGGCATGGGATGGGCCGCCGGGAATTCAGAGGAATTGGAGCAATCGCTGGCCGCGCACACCCGGCGCGAGTGGGAGCGCTTAGCGCCCGCGGCGGTGGTGGCGCTCGAAGGCGATGCACTGGATCTACCGCTAAATGTGCCCGCCGATGGCCTGGGAACGCCGGTGAGCTTACAGGTACGGCTTGAGGACGGCCACGCGGAACAGTACGAGCTCAACTCCGCCGAGTTTCCTCAAAGTGGCTCGATAGACATAGAAGGCCGCGCATGGACGCGGGTGTTGGCCCGAGTACCGAAGGATCTGCCGCTCGGATATCACGAGATCACGGTGCAATGCGGACCGGCAAAGGCCGTCACGCGCTACATTGTGACGCCGCGGCGGGCGTGGAGTCACCCGCATCTCGCGGGCGGCGGACGCGCGGCCGGAATCGCGATCAGCCTCTACGGGCTGCGCTCAGCGCGCAACTGGGGCTGCGGGGATTTTCGCGACCTTCTCGATTTTATCGATTGGGCGGCGGAAGCGCTGTGTGTGAGCTTTATTGGACTCAATCCCCTGCATGCGATCCACAACCGGCGGCCCTTCAACACAAGCCCTTACCTGCCGAACTGTATTTTCTACCAGAACTTTCTCTATCTGGATATTGAGGGCATGCAGGACTATGCGGCGTCGCGGCGCGCGCTCCGGTTGCGGGAATCGGCGGAGATCGAGAAGGAGATAGAGGATCTGCGCGCAGCGGAATTTGTGGAGTACGAGCGCGTGAGCGCGCTCAAACTGCGCTTTCTCAAGTTGGCCTTCGCGCAGTTCCTGCGCGAGTGGCGGCGCGGCACGGCGCGGGGGCGGGAATTCGACGCTTTTCGCGCGCGCGAAGGGGAGCTGCTGGAGCGGTTCGCTACGCATTGCGCGCTAGACGATTATCTGCACCGGCAAGATCCCGAACTCTGGACGTGGCCGAAGTGGCCGGCGGAGTATCGGGACCCCGAGTCTGCGGCAACTCGCGCCTTCGCCAAAAAGCATTGGCGCGCGGTAATGTTTCAGAGCTATTTGCAGTGGCAGATCGATCTCCAACTGCAAAACGCGCAGGCAAGAACGCGCGAGCGGCGCATGTCGATCGGTCTCTATCACGATCTGGCGCTTAGCCACGGATCGCTTCGGCTCCGATCTGTGGGCGCACCGCCAATTCTTTATTTCGGGCTGCAGTGTGGGCGCGCCGCCTGACGATTTCGCCCCGCAAGGGCAGGATTGGGGATTTCCGCCGCCGAATTCCCGCGCAGCATTTCGAAGACGGCTATCGGCTGTTCGCCGGCTCGATCCGCAGAAATTGCGGCCACGGCGGCGCACTGCGCATCGATCATGTTATGCGGCTGTTCCGGCTGTATTGGATTCCGGAGGGCTGCGACGCTACGCAGGGCGCGTATGTGCGCGAGATGTTGGAGGATTTCGTCCGCGTTCTGGCGCTGGAGAGCGTACGCAACCAGGTGACGGTGGTTGGCGAGGACCTGGGAACGGTGGAGCCCGAGGTGCGCGAGACGCTGGCGCGGTTCGGCATCCTGAGCTATCGGCTCTTCTACTTTGAGAAGAACGCGGCCGGGGCATTCCGCGCAGCCAGCGAGTATCCACCTCAGGCGCTGGTCTCATCGACGACGCACGATCTGCCGACCTTGGCCGGATTCTGGATAGGTGCGGATATTGAAGCTCGCCACCATACGGGAGCGATTGACGAGGAAGCGTATCGCGCGCAGTGGGAGTTGCGCTCCACCGAGAAACAGAAGATGCTAGACCGGCTGTTCGACGAAGGCCTACTGTGCGACGGCTTACCGCGCCTGGCGAACGCTTATCCGGAATTGACAGGCGAACTGCATCATGCGGCGATCGGCTTTCTGGCGCGTACGCCCGCCCAGCTCTTGGCAGTGAACCAGGAAGATTTGACCAAAGAGACGGCGCAGCAGAATCTGCCGGGAACCACGTGGCAATACCCGAACTGGGGCAGGAAAATGCGCTATTCCGTGGAGGAGCTGCGCGAGCGTGAAGAAGCCCGCAGGTTCGCAACCATGGTGCACGATTGGATCGTGAAGTCGGGGCGGGAGAACCGTGCTGGATAGTTCCATGCGCGGACACTGTTGTGCCAGCAGCGGATCGGTTTGCAGGTCTCCGAAGACGGCGCGAGGCTTGTGGAAAATCCGTCCGAAATCAAGCTCGTCGCTGCTACCGCGCACGATCCAGATGGGCCCGCGCCTGTTTTCGAGCGAAGAGTGGATGACGCGCAAGCAGCATCTGCCGCGCGCCGTTTGAAACTCGGCGCCGGGCACAAGTCACGCCCCGCCGTAGTAAACTCTAACCCATGACGTCACGATCGATGCTCCGCCTCTCATTGGCGGCCATAGCGGTTTTCTCCGCCTGGACTCTGGCCGCGCAGACCGCCCAGGATTACCACCCCTAAGGAAGCGCTCGGATTCAATTTGGGCGACGATTACCAGGTCGCCAATTACACCCAGCTGGATGCCTATTGGAACAAACTCGCCACTGAATCCGATCGCATGAAGCTGGTGGATATCGGGCCCACCGAGGAAGGCCGGCCGCCAGTATATGGCGATTATTTCAGCTCGCCCGCCAACATCAAGAATCTCGACCACTATAAAGAGATTTCGCAGCGCCTGGCGCACGCCGAAGGACTGACGGACGATCAGGCGCACGCGCTGGCGCGCGAAGGCAAAGCCGTGATCTGGATCGATGGCGGCCTGCATGCTTCCGAATCGGTCGGCTCGCAACAGTTGATGGAGTGGGTTTACCAGATGGTGAGCCGTACCGACCCGGAGACCATGCGCTTCCTGAACGACGTCATTATCCTCAACGTGCTGGCCAATCCCGATGGACAGGAGCTGATCGCCAACTGGTATATGCGCGGCTCGGAGACGGCCGAACGCGCCGCTGCGCGATCCACAGCAGCGCAATATGGGCGGTCTGCCGCGGCTCTGGGCGAAGTATATCGGCCACGACGACAACCGCGATTTCTACATGTCGAACATGAAGGAAACCACCAACATGAACCATCAGTTGTTCATCGAATGGTTTCCGGAGATCGTGTACAACCATCACCAGACGGGACCCGCTGGCGCGGTGATTTTCATGCCGCCGTTCCGCGATCCGTTCAATTACAATTTCGATCCGCTGGTGCCGCTGGGCATCGAAGCGGTAGGCACGGCGATGCACAGCCGCCTGGTGGCGGAAGGCAAGGGCGGAAGCGCCATGCGCAGCGGCGCGAATTACTCCACCTGGTGGAACGGCGGATTGCGCACCATCACTTACTTTCACAATATGATCGGGCTGCTGACGGAAATCATCGGCGAGCCCACGCCGATGCCGATCCCGCTGGTGCCCGACAAGCAGTTGCCGCAAGGGCGATTGGCCGCTGCCGATCGCGCCGCAGGAGTGGCACTACCGGCAGTCCATCGATTATGAAATGACCAACAACCGCGCGATCTCCGATTACGCTTCGCGCAACCGCGAAACCTTGCTCTACAACATTTATGTGATGGGCAAGCGCTCCATTGAGAAGGGCAGCGGCGATTACTGGACCATGACGCCCAAGCGCATCAAGGCGCTCGAAGACGCGGCCGCGGCGGAAGGTGGAGGCGCTGCCGCGGGTCGCGGCGGGCGCGGTGGGCGGGGCGGAGCGGCTGGCGGCGCCAGTCGCCGCCGGCGGCGATACGCAACCGGGTCCCGATGCGTTTGCCGGGGGCGGTTTTGGCGGCCGCGGAGGCGTTCCCGCCGAGCTCTATAAAACCGTGCTGCACGACCCCAAGCTGCGCGATCCGCGCGGCTACATCATTCCCTCCGATCAGCCGGATTTCGCCAACGCGGTGGAGTTCCTGAACGCGCTGCTGAAGAACGGCATCACCATCATGCGCGCCTCCGCCAATTTCACAGTCGCCGGCAAGAACTATCCCGCCGGTTCGTACGTCATCAAAACCGCGCAGGCGTTCCGGCCGCACGTCATGGACATGTTCGAGCCGCAGGACCACCCCAACGATTTCCGCTTTCCCGGCGGGCCGCCGATTCCGCCCTACGACATCACGGGCTGGACGCTGGCCATGCAGATGGGCGTGAAATTCGACCGGATTCTGGACGATTTCCAGGGCCCGTTCACCAAGATCGGCTATAACCTGCTGCCGCCTCCCGCAGCAACAGTCAGCGGGCCCGCCACCCCGGCGGGCTACCTGATCAGCCATGAGATCAACAACTCGTTCAAAGTGATGAACCGCCTGCTTAAGGCCAACTGCGACGTGTATTGGCTTAAGAACGAGGAGACCGTGGATGGCAAAAATATCGGCGCGGGCGCCATTTGGGTTCCGGCCTCCGCTGCCGCCAAGAGCATTCTAGATCAGGGCGCGAAAGAGTTCGGCGTGCCGGTGCATGCGTTGGCGAAAGCGCCCGCCGGAGATGCGCTCAAGCTGAAGCCGATCCGCATCGGACTCTACGATTCCTACGGCGGCAGCATGCCCGCCGGATGGACGCGCTGGCTCTTCGAGCAGTATGATTTCCCGGCGCAGACCGTGTATCCCGCCACGCTCGATGCGGGCGACCTGAAAAGCAAGTTCGACGTGCTGGTGTTCACCGATGGCGCGGCCCGGCTCGGCGCCGGCGGCGGACGCGGTGGGCGCGGCGGCGGTGGCGGCGGACGCGGCGGCGCGAGCCAATATCCCCGAGCAATACGCCGCTCAGCAGGGGCGGATTTCCGAGGACAAGACCCTTCCGCAGCTCAAGAAGTTTGTGGAATCGGGCGGTTCGATCGTGACCATCGGCAGCTCCACCAGCGTGGCGGAAGCGCTCGGACTTCCAGTGAAAAGTTACCTGACGGAAATGGGACCTGATGGAAAAGAACGCGCGCTGCCGCGCGACAAGTTCTTCATTCCGGGATCGCTGCTCAAGATGACGCTCGACAATACCAATCCATTGGCCTACGGAATGCCGAAGCAAGTGGACGTGTTCTTCGACAGCAGTCCGGTCTTCCGCCTGGAGCCTTCGGCGCAGATCGAGCACACATCGCCAGTGGGCTGGTTCCAGGGGACGCAGTTGCTCGATAGCGGCTGGGCATGGGGCCAGCAATATCTCGATGGCGGTACGGCGGTGGCGGAGGCGACGATGGGCGAAGGCAAAGTGGTGATGCTGGGACCGGAAGTCAATTTCCGCGACCAGCCGCACGGCACGTTCAAGCTGCTGTTCAACGGGTTGTATTACGGCAGCGCCAAGGCGGCGGAACTCCGGTAGCGCTCTGTCCCGCCGCCGGGCGGAGAGTATCATAGGTGGCATGGGCACGATAACGAGGACTCTCTACGAGACCGACTTCGTGGAGTGGACCGCCCAAACTGCGGAACTTCTACGCGCCGGGCGCCTGGATAACGTGGACCTGGAGCACGCCGCGCAGGAGATCGAGGATTTGGGAAAAAGCGAGCGATCGGCCATCGCCTCTCAATTGCATCGCATGATGATGCATCTGGTTAAGCGGCGCATCCAACCGGAGCGGGCTGGCGCAAGTTGGCGCCGGTCGATTGCCGAAGGCCGGGCGGAGATTTCATACCGGCTGGACGATTCGCCCAGTCTACGCCGTTATGCGGAAGATCGTCTTCAGAAAATTTACGCGAGAGCCGTAAACGACGCGCTGTTTGAAACCGGATTGGCTGCAAGGCGTGCGGATCTCGACATTCCGGCGCAATGCCCTTATAATCTCAAAGACCTATTGGAAGCGGACCGCGACTTTTGAGCATATCTCTCTCGCCGGCGAATAGCCGGCTAGAATACCGGCCGTACGATCAAAGATTATTGCTCAGTTCTTACACGAAGTTACGCTTTCGCGCCGCTGGCGGACGCCTTATCAGTCGAGAGGTAAGAGAAATGAAACGGACAATCGGTTTGATGGCTTTGATGCTGACCGCGGTGGCTGCGTTCGCACAACCCGCCGCGGCGCGGAACGGGAACGATTACGATCGCAAGCCAGTGGTGGTGGTAGCGGAGCGGGGCCGGGTGGACCACGGCCGGAAACACGTGGTCGCAGTTCAGAATGAAAACTTGCGGCGCGATGCCTATTGCCGCTAGTGTCTCAACTGACTTCGGGGCGGGCGTGAGCCCGCCCCTTTTTTATTTTCCAGAGAGCTTATTATACAGATCCAGATTCTGCCGGCGCCTCGTCCGTCCTGCCGGCTTTGCCTGCTACTTCGCTGCGCAACTCGAAAATCTTCGGAAAATAGAGCGGCATAAAGGTGCTCACGCCCGTGACCGGCGGAATCGGGTTCAGCTTCAGCAACTGCGCGGCGGCATCCATGTTGCCGCGCGCGATATCGGCCCAGGCGAGCAACACCGGCAAACCTTCGCTGTCGCTCACGCCGGAAGTCCGATAGAGGCGCTGCAGCGGGTTGGCGGCGGCATCTACCTTGCCGTCGAGCAGGAGCGCATAGGCGAGCACTTGATCCCGCACCGCGCTTTGCTGCGGGCTGGAAACGAAGCGCTCCGCACGTGAGGTCCATTCATCGGCCGATGCGGAAGGTTGCGCGAGGAATCGCGCGATGACGGCCGGCGCGCCCGTGGCCGGGGTTGCCAGCGAAGAGGCCTTTTGCGCCATTTGCGCCGCGCCAGCGCGGTCGCCCGACATCAGACTCCATATGGCCAGCTCCGCATAAGCGTGCGAGGCTACAGGCTGCTGCGAATCGTGTTCGGCCTTCTGTGCCAGCGACTGCAAAGCTCCGTAGGCTTGCTTGCGGCGGCCAGTCAGCCACTGCCATTCCGGTTCGCGGAATGGCTCGTTGGGGTCGTGAGCCGCGGCGCGTGCGTCAATGAATTTCTTCTCCAGCCCGTCGGCGCCCGCGATATCGCCGGACATAACTCTAGCCATGGCCGCCTTGAACAAGTCGCGCCGGCGGCGCCCGGAGGGAAATTTCGGGTCCTTTTGATTGGCCTGCAGATACAATTGTTCGGCATCGTGAAGACGCCCGGTGAGAAAATTGATATCACCTAGCGAATCGAGCGCATTGGCATTGTTGGGCCGCAACTGCCGATAGCGGCGCAGCGCGGCCACGCCCGCATCGAAATCGCCGGCATAAGTGGCGGCGTAACCGAGCAGGTTGAGCAGGTTGGCGTTTTCCGGCTCGATCTGCGAGCGCCCGGCGAAAGGCGTCCGCCGCGCGCTTGTAATCGTGACGGCTCAACGCCGTTTCGGCGAGCGTCTGCCAAGTCCGCGGATTGCCAGGTTCCAGCTTTGTCAATGTGGATAAAGCGGTTTCTTTGGCGGCGGCATCGGCGCGCAAATCGGCGGCCTCGATGGCAATCAATGCGCGCTCCACTGGCGCAATCGCATCGCCGCGAGCGACCGCCCGGTCCAGACCGCAATGCCGCCGGCCCGGTCTCCGCGCTGCGCATCGGATTCGGCCAGCATGCGATATGCCGGTCCGAAATTGGGGTCGGCCGCGATGGCGCGCTCCAGGTTCGCGGTGGTATCGGAAGCATTGCGGGATTCGAGCGCCTCGGCGTATGCCTTCATGCAGTCGACGCTCTCGCGTGGAATAGGGGATCACCGAGGCGAAATCTGGCGCGCCAAACCAGCCGCGGCGGCAGCACGTCGTTAGCCGGCGTGGAGACTGAAACCACTTTCGTCATTTTGCCGGTCGCCGCGTCTTCGATGGAAAGGCGAACCGAAAGACGGCCCGCGCGAATGGAATAGTCACCGTAACCCAGACGATTGGCGCCGGCGGCCAGCGCATCCTGCGTTCGGCGGAGATGCCGGGCGCGGAAATCGGCCGTGGTCCCAGGTTCGGTCGAAGGCGTGCAATTGGTCCGCCGGAATTACGGATACGCCGGAGGCGTCCGATAATTCAGTCGCGATGACTTCCGATAAGGCGCGGCCCATCCAGTCCGCGCGCGAATCGGCGCTGAGATTTTCAAAACGCAGGATCGCGAGGCGCTGGGCTTCGGGCTTAGATCGCGAGCAACCGGCGGCGCAGAGAAGCCGTAGACCAGCAGGCCTGCCCTACAGTACACGCGGCTCCAGCTTTAATAGCTCCTTGAACTCCGGTAGATTACGCAGCGGATTAAACTCCGGCGCATCCGTCACCTTCTGCTTATCGCGGAAGCCTTCCTCCAACGCTTTGCGGAGATATTGCAGCGCCAGCTCATTGCGGCCCGATTTGGCGTACATGCGAGCCAGATAAAAATGGAATTTCGCTCGCTCCTCGATATTGCGCTCCTGCATCATCACGCCGAAGCTGCCATGGCGCTCAAAAACTTCCGGATCGAGCCGGACGGCGGTCTGAAAAGCCGTCTGCGCGCGCTCGTAGTTCTTGCGCGAAAACCACGCGGAGCCCAGGTTCACGTAGACCGCTGCGGATTTCAAATCGTCCGGCGCCAGCGCCAGAGCGCGCTGAAACCAACTGGTGGCGCGGCGATAGCTCTTCTTCGCGTAGTAAACCGTGCCGATATTGTTAATCGCTTCTTCGTAATCGGGCTTCAGCTTCACCGCCAGTTGATATTCCTTCAAAGCCTGGTCAAGCTGCAGCAGTTGGTGATAGGCGATGCCTTCTTTGTTATGGAGAACCGGATCTTTGGGCGATCCTTCTCGAAATGTCTCGATTGCCTCGCGGTACATTTTGCGCGCCAGAAAAATGTCCCCTCGTTCTTCTGGTGATAGTGGCCGGCGGCTACTCTCGATCGGATTGGGAACGGAAGTTCGGGTCCCGTCCACGAGCGCGCTCCCCGTTTGAGCCAGCGCGTATGTGGAACCAAGGCCTGCCAAGAGCATCATGGCGAAAGGTTGTAAACCCATTGGGCCCCCCTTATGGGATCTATTTAAACACACCAAAGAGGCGGTGTAAAAGGCTCTTCTTGGGCGGCTTCTCCGCTTCCTTGCCTTTCTTCTGCGTGGATGGCGCGGCAGAAGCAACTGGTGGAATCGGCGCCGGCGCCCCGCGGTCGACCGCGCCCGCATCCGTCTGCGCGGCGGCGCGCGGGTGCGGCTGGGGTTCGGGAATCGCGCGTATGGGCCCCGGCTCTTCCGTATCCCATCCGGCGATATTGGTGATTCCCTGACGCCCGCCATGCAACGGACAGAGGCCAACCGGCTCAGTACCGGCGATATAAACTTCCGAGCGCACTTTGGGGCACGCGGGCGTGGCCGGCATGCCGGACAGCGGGTCGATATCCATGGTGACGATGCCATCTGGCGCGCGGAATGGCTTGGCGTCGCGGTACTCGCGAAAATCGAGCGCCCGCTTCATGAACTCGGCCCAGATAGGCGCAGCCGAATGCGCGCCTTCCAGATTAAGCTCGCGGTTGTCGTCAAAGCCTACCCACACCACGCACAGCAGCTCCGACGTATAGCCCGCGAACCAGCCGTCGTGCGAGGTGCCGGTCTTGCCGGCCGCGGGAACGTTGAACTTATAGCGCGCGCGCACCCCTGCGGCGGTGCCGGTGCGCAGCACTTCCTCCATGAGGCTGGTCATCAGGTAGGCCACGCGCGGGTCCAGCGCCTGCTTGGTTTCCGGCTTATCCTTATAAACCGATCGCCCGTCCTGCGAGCGCACCAGCGAAATGAAACTGGGCTTTACGTACGTGCCGCCGTTGGCGAACATGGTGTACGCTCCGGCGGCCTCGAGCGGCGTGATTTCGTAGGCGCCCAGCGCCACTGCCGGGGTCGGGTGAATCTTATAATTCATGCCCGCCCGGTTGGCCATGGCGACTACGTTGTCGTAGCCTACCATCTCCGCGACTTTCACCGTGGCCACGTTCAGGGAGTGCGCCAGCGCGTCGCGCAGGGTCACGTCGCCATAAAACTTCTTCTCGAAATTGCTCGGTTGATATGGTTTTTCGTCGAACCAGAACGTGGTCGGCGAGTCGTCCACAATGGTGCCCGGCGTGAAAATGTGGGGTCCGCCTTCCACGCCGGTATCAAGGGCGGCGGCATAGACAAACGGCTTGAAGATCGATCCGGGCTGGCGCTGGCTCAGCACGTGATTAAGCTGGCTCACGCCGTAATTGCGGCCGCCGGCCAGCGCTCGCACGGCCCCGGTGTGCGGATCGATGGCGATCAGCGCCACTTGGGGCTCGGGTGGAGTCTGTCCGCGAAAGCGGCGCTGCTTCTTGATTTGTTCATCCACGCCCGCCATACCTACCCGGATGGCTTCGGCGGCGGCGCGCTGGAGGCGCATGTCGAGACGTCGTATAGACGCGGAACGCATTAGACTGAAAATCCGCATCCTGAAATTTGGTTTGCAGCGCATCGTCAACAAGGTCGACGAAATACGGCGCCTCCACCGATTGCGCCGCGCCCTGCGCCACCTTCACGGGCGATTCAATCGCCAGCGCATAATCCCGGTCTCCAATGTAATTGTTCGCCCGCATCAGGCTCAGGACGATGTTGCGGCGCTCCTTGAGGTGGTCCGGATGCTTATACGGCTGGAAGTATGAGGGGCGCTGAATCATGCCCGCCAGCGAAGCCGCTTCGGGTAGATTGATCTGGCTGAGGTCTTTTCCGAAGTACGCCTCGGCGGCTTCCCCAAATCCGCGAATACTATATGCGCCCCGCCACCCCATGAGGAACATCGTTGGCGTAATCCTCGAAAATCTCCTCCTTGGACAGGCTCTGCTCGATCTGCACGGTGATGATCATCTCCGCCAGTTTGCGCGTCCATCGCTTTTCCTGACCGAGCCAGAACATGCGGGCAAGCTGCTGGCTAAGCGTGGAGGCGCCCTGGTCCTTGCGGCCCTCGCGCAGATCGGTATAGGCGGCCTTGACGATCCGGATCGGGTCGAAACCGTTGTGCTGGAAAAAGCGCTTGTCCTCGATGGAAGTCACCGCCTGCACCAGCACCGGCGGGATATCGCGGAACTTCACCATGCGGCGTTTTTCGCGGCTGGCCCCCGAAACGTTGGTGATGAGCTGCGGCTCCAGTTGATATTCAGGGCGCTCGGTATTGTCCTGCAGGAGACGATTTGCGAGATCTTGCCGCCGGCGAATTTGATGACGCCGGCCTCCTGATCGAAATAGGAATCCGGCCCGGGGAAGATTTCGATGCTGGCCGGATGAACCTGGTAGTAACCCGTGCGATTGAATGCGATTCGGTGTAGCCGCTGCGGCGCAACCGGCGGCGATATCCGCCGGCGAAAGGGCATCGCCCACGGCCACCGATTCCGCCATAGCGTAGATCTTGGCGGTATTCGCGAAGGGAACGTGCAGCCTTTCGGCGACGACGCGCGAATATTGCGCGTAGAAATACATGAAAACGCCGGCCACGGCAATTGTGAATAGCGCCGCCGCGATCACCAGGAAACGGCCGACCGGCCCCAGGACGAAGCGCGCCAGGCCCGATTTCGCATGGACCCGGACTTTCATTTCTTTCTTGGGCACTAAAGTCGATTGTCTCATGGACGTTGTGGGGTAGGTTGAAACCTGCGGTGATTGCTAATCGGCCTCTTTCGGCCTAAGTGGCAACCCTTGACCTGCACGGCGCACGCCACCCGAACCCGACTCAAACCAGAGCCTTTAACGAGATCCAACGATTCCGGCTTTCCACGCTTCGTGTTAGCCCAGACACGGCTTCATTCCT
>CAVRPF010000034.1:0-234989 GCA_963723015.1 Bryobacterales bacterium | reverse complement strand
AGGGCCAGCACGAGCATTGTCTTCAAGCAGGAGGCATTCCAATGACCCGAGGCAAACGCATCGCCGCGATTGTCGCTTGGATCTCTCGCCGGGCTGTGATCGCTGTCATTGTGGCGGCGCCATCGTCATGCAGACCCATTGGTTTCGCAATATGGTACGCGCCAAGATCGTTAGCGCGGTGGAAGACGCGACCGGAGGCATAGGCGGAGTTGGCTCTTTCGCTTTCGATTGGCGCCATCTGCGCGCGCAGGTCCGCGATTTCACCATTCACGGTCTGGAACCCGCCATCGCCGCCGCTGTTTCACGCCAACCTGGTGCAGGTCGATCTCAAGCTGCTTTCACCGTTTCACGGCTTCGTCGATATCGCCTATCTGTTGCTCGACACTCCTCAAGCCAACGTGATCGTCTACCCCGATGGACATACCAACATGCCGGCGCCGAAGGTTCAGGCGAAGAGCAGCAATAAGACCGGCCTCGAACCATCGTCGATCTGGCGATCGGCATTTCGACCTGCGCAACGGCAGCTTCACTTTCGGCAAGCAGAAGACCGCCCTCAATGCGAGCGGTGCGAATTTCCGCGCGCAGCTCGGATACAACGCGCTCAATCCCGTCTTATAAAGGCGAAATCGATATCGCCCGCTGCACCTGCGTCGACGCCAATACGCCTGCTCGACGTTAACATTCAACTGCCGGTGACCGCGCAGAAAGACCAGATGGACTCACTAACGCGCAATTCACCACGCCCGAATCGCACATCGTGCTTTCCGGCGCAATGGATCATCTGGTCGCGCCGCAAACCTCCGCGCATCTCAATGCGCAGGTGGGGCTCGACGAAGTGCGGCGCGCCGCCGGCCTGACTCTGCCGCTCGATCTGGCGCACGGGCCGCGCGTTCTCATGGCCGATGTTACGGCTTCGATGGACCAGAATCCATCGATTCAGAGCGCGCGCGTGACCCTGGGCGGACCAATCTGGAAGCCTCCGGCACCTTAAAGGAAGATAACGGCGGCGCGGGCGCGACGTTCAACGCATCGCTCGATCTGGGCCAACTCGGGACGGCTGCTGCGCGTTTCGCGCGCGACCCGAAGGCATGGTTAAACTCGGCGGCACGGCGCGCCTGGACGCGCAAAACAACTATTACTCGGCCGGCAATATTGAAGCGCGGCAGGTCTCGTTTCGGCAGGCGACGACGCGCATCTCGAACGTGAGCCTGGATTCCGGCGTCGCGGCCGATCCGCGCCGGATCGCGCTCTCCAATCTTCGGCTGGACGCTTCTGGGCGGCCGCTTTGCCGGCGCCGCATCGCTGGAAAATATGACATCGTTTCAAGTCGCGGGGCGACTGCGGGATTTCGATATCGAAACGGGCCGTATGCTCCTTCCTTATGCCGCAGCACTGGGCTACGACGGCATCGTCTCCGGCCCGATTCAGGCCAACGGAAACGTGAAGAATATGGCCGGTCTCGCGGCGCGCGTCAATCTGGCAATCGCTCCCAGGCACCCGCCGAGCGGCGGAGATCCCCGTTTCCGGCCGCCTCGACGCCGACTACAACGGCCGCGCGAACAACGTGACGCTCGGCGCTTCCTATATCGCGCTGCCGCACACTCGCATCGATCTTTCCGGTCAACTCGGGCGTCAAATCGATGTCAAGCTGGTCTCGCGCAGCTTGGCCGATTTCCAACCTTTGGGCGAGATCTCCAGTGGCGCTGACGGCTGGCGGATCGGCCACATTGAACGCGACGGTCAGCGGCAACCTGAGCGCGCCGCGCATCGCCGGCAGACATCGCGATGAACCACTTTCAGCGCGCAAGGCCGCCGTTCACCCGGTTCTCGGCGGAGCTTACCGCCTCGCCCTCGAGCGTGGCGCTTACGGACGCGGTGGTGGCGCGCGACCGCTGCAAATGCAACTCTCCGCCAGCGCTGGCTTGCGCGATTGGAAGCCGCTGCCAACATCACCGCTGCGCGCCGATGCGACCATCCGCAATGCCGATGTGAAAGACGTGCTGGCGCTGGCGGGCGAATCGCTCGCTTCCGGTGACCGGCGCCTTCACGATGGACGCGCATATCGATGGAACCATCGGCAGTCCGGCCGGAACGGTGGATGCGTCGGCGGCCAATGGCTCGATCGAAGGCGAAAAGTACGACGCGTTCACTCTGCAGGCGCGCATGACCCATCGGAGCGATTACCGTTCCCACGCTGTCCTTGGTCTCCGGAGCTTCGCGCATCGACGCTAACGGCGCTTTCCAACATCCGCTGAACGATCTGCAACAGGGAGCCATCACCGGCCATGTAGGGGCCAATCAAGTCCAGCTTGGCGCAGTTCCAATCCCTGCGTTAAAGACCGTCCCGGCTTGCGCGGTTCGATTCCTCTGAATGCCGATGCCACCGCCAATATGCGCGCCGGCCAGTTCGATTTCGGCACCTGAATGCCAATGTGGCGGCGCGCGGACTGGCCATGGAAGGAAAACCCCTGGGCGATTTGACGGCTACCGCGAATACCGCCGGAACCGCTCTGCGCTACAACGTCTCTTCCGATTTCGCCGGCTCCACCATTCGCATTAACGGAGAAACCGCTCTGAATGGCGATCACCGGACTTCCGCGAACGCCTCGATTTCCAATCTTCCGCATCGATCGCGCTCTGGCCGTCGCCGGCGAACGCGATCTGCCCGTGAAAGGCACGCTTGGCCTCACCGCGCAAGTCTCCGGCACTTTGCAAGATCCGCATGCGACGCGAGTTTCACCATCGCCAAAGGCTCGGCTTATCACGAACCATTCACGCTTTTGCAGACCGATGTCAACTACACCACCGTCCCTCGATGTGCCGCGATTTCATTTGGAAGACGGCCCTGCATTCTCGATGCCAACCTCTCGCTTCACCCACCCTGCCAACGATTTGGCCGATGGCGATGTGCGCTTCCACGTGAATAGCAATCAGATCCAGCTCGCTGGCGTGCGCGCGATCCAGCAGTCTCAGCCCGCGCTTGGCGGGCGCGGTGCAACTCACCGCCGATGGGGCCGCGCGCCTCGCAAAGACGCCACCCCATTGTTTTCCGCGCTGAACGTGAACCTGAAGGCGACCGGCATCAGCGTGAACAGGCAAAATCTGGGCGATCTGACCGCCACCGCGACCACGCGCGGCAACACCGTCGATTTCAATCTCACTTCCGATCTGGCGCACTCCAACATCAATGCCTCCGGCTCCGTGCAGCTTGCGGCGAATTATCCCGTTAACGCGCATTTGAATTTCTCGAACGTCACCTATCGCGGCTTGAGCCCGTTGCTTAACACGGCGCCGCCGCAGCCGTTCGATGCCACGCTCGAGGGACAAGTTCCGTTTCCGGTCCCGCGACCGATATCGCGAGCTAAACGGAACCCTGGAGCTCACCAAACTCGAAGCGCATTCGACGCCCGCCGCGGCCCTGGGCCCGCAACCGCGCGTCAATCTGGATTTGAAGAACACGGGCAATATCGTCGCCGCTCTCAACAACGGCACGGTGACCGTGCGCGACTTTCGCTTGTCTGGCCGGGATGTCAATCTGACGGTGAGTGGAACCGCATCCATTGTCGCGCCGCAAGCGTTGCGCTTGCGCGTGGATGGGAATGTCAATCTGGAGATGCTGGAAGCCTTCAGCCCGGAGATTTACTCGTCCGGCTCGATCGCGCTGAACGCGAGCGTCAACGGCACGGCGGCGAGTCCGGATGTCACCGGACAATTGCAACTGCAAAAGGCGTCCTTCAATATGCTGGAGATGCCGAATGGGATCTCCAACGCCACCGGATCGATCGCGTTCACGGGAACCGAGGCGTACATCCAGAACATCGCGGGCGAGAGCGGCGGCGGGAAAGTGACGCTCTCGGGAACGGTGGCCTATGGCGGCCCGCAGATGCAGTTCCGCGTGCAAGCGGCGGTGGATAGCGTCCATATTCAATACCCGCCGACCATAACCACCGAGATCAATGCGAATCTTTCGGTTAACGGGACCGCTGCCAGCAGTCTGGTAACAGGATCGGTAAGCATCGTCGATGTCTCCCTGCATTCCGGGGCGGATGTGGGCAATGTGCTCACGTCGGCTGCCGCGCCGCCTTCCACTCCGGCCCGGCGACCGGGCCGCTGGCCGGCATGCGATTCGACATCCGGATACTGACCGCTCCCAACGTACAATTTCGAACCACGCTCACGCAGAACCTGCAGGCCGACGCGAATCTGACGCTGCTGGGCACGCCGGATAACCCCGGCATGATGGGGCGCGTCACGGTAACGGAAGGGGATGTGGTGTTCTTTGGAAACAAGTACACCATCGACCAGGGGACCATCTCCTTTTTCAACGCTAACAAGATCGATCCGATATTGAATGTCGACCTCGAAACCACCGTGCAAGGAGTTGATGTATCGCTTAGCGTCTCCGGTCCCATGGATAAGATGAAGCTCTCGTACCGCGCCGATCCGCCGATGCCGTTTCAGCAAATCGTATCGCTGCTGGCGTCGGGCAAGACGCCCACCACCGATCCGGTTATCGCGGCGCACGAGCCGGGGCGCCGCAGCAAAGTGTAGAACAATCGGGCGCTTCGACCGTGCTGGGCCAAGCTGTGGCGAACCCGGTTTCCGGAAGACTGCAGCGGCTGTTCGGCGTAAGCAAATTAAGTATCGATCCGCAAATCGTCGGGACCAGCAATACTCCCGGCGCGACCCTGACTCTACAACAGCAAGTCACGCGCGATATTACATTCACCTATATCCAGGATGTAACTCAAAGCAATCCGGAGATCATACGCGTGGAATGGGCGATCAATCCGCGTTACTCGGCAGTCGCGGAAAGAGACGTAAACGGCGAGATCATGGTGAACCTCTTCTACAAGAGGAGATTTCATTAAGTAACCAGTGGAGTAGTCGCGCTCGAGAGCCACAAACCAGAAGGCATATGGCGACCCGCTTCGACAGCCTCGACAGCCAATCAGGTGCGACCGATTATCCAGCCTTAATATATGGCTGGCTTCAGCGATACGGCATTGCGACTAAATCTCGGCGGTTGACTGGCGGCTAAGGATCAAGTATCTCGTAGATCCGCAGTATGCCATCACTCCCTTAAGCTTCGCTTCGCTCGGGCGAATATCGGGTGAACCGTCCCGCCATGCCTGAGGTCTTCAAAACTCGACAAAGCCTAACCTCACTTTCGCACCTGGAGTGGGTTTTTCGGGGTCGGGGGCACGAAGCCCGTTTGGCTGCAACGGCCGTTTGCGGAAAGCTGCTGAGTAACCGACATGTCGGGCCCCAACTCCGCGATCAAATGCCACGCCGCAATCTTCTCCACTCCCGGAATCGTCGCCAACGCATTCACCTGTTCCGCATAGGGCTGCATCCGCCGCGCGATCTCCGCTTCCAACTCCTCCACCTGCCGGGTCAGAAATTGATAGAGCGCATAGTGAGTCTTCAGCATCGTGCGATGAAACTCGTTGAAGCAGCCCTTGAGTGATTCCCTCACCTCCTTTTCTTTCTTGCGCAGTTTGCCCTTCACCTTCCAGGCCAACAACTCGGGCGAGTCCTCGCCCGCAATCATTGCCTCAATGATGGAGCGCCCGGTCAATCCCAGCAGGTTACTCGCTACCGAGGACAGCTTGATATTGGCGGTCTCGAACAGGTCGCGAATCTGGTTATGCGACTCGCCTCGCTGCTGCAGCAGACTGAGGCGGTGGCGGAGCAACTGCCGCAGTTCCCGGATTTCGTGCGGCGGCACGAAACTCGGATCCAGGCGACCGTCTTGCAGGTATTCGGCGATGCGCTTGGCGTCGCGCCGGTCGGTCTTACGGCCCTGCAAAGCCTTCACCTGGGCTGGATTGACCAGCAGCAGCCGGAAACCATGATCCTCCAGAATGTTCCACACCGGGCGCCAGTAGACGCCCGTCGATTCCATCGCGATCTCGGTCACCTTCAGCAGTTTCAGCCAGCCCCGCATGCGCGATAAATCGTTGCGAAATGTGCGGTAAGTCTTGCGCGCCGGAGTCCCCTCGACTCCATCCGGCGGCAATACGCAAACTACGATCGTGTCCTTATGGACGTCCATTCCACAGCAACGGCGGTATACTACGTTCGACATACGATCCTCCTGCCGCCGGAGGCGAGGGACGCTGGAAGAAATCGGACTTTCCCTAGCGGGCTTCCCACCTGGCGGCAGGAGCCTCAATCATAAATTCCCAAAGCGCGCCCCGACCACATTCACGCACGGGCTATGAGTTAGCACCAGACCGAAGCCGGCCTATATCGCCCCAGCGGACCCCTATAGGTTCGCTCCGCTCGCGCCCGTTCTCATCCCCATATGTGGCGAAGCGCATCGCCGCCATTTGGCATTCACAGAAATCTGCACACTATTTCCCCCTTGTTTCCAACAGCCTAGGTCTAACGGTTGCGGGATACTCGCAAGGCGGGATGCGATTCTTTAGTCATGAAGACGCTACAGCAAACCCTCGCATGCATTCTGTTGGTGGCAGGTGCGTCGCTGGCGGTTTACGGCTGTCTTCTGGTGCGCGCCGCCACTGGGGCGGTGGCGGCGCTGCCCAATGAAATTCAAGAAACCCGCGCCGAGCTGATTGCGGAAATCGGCGCGATGCGGGCCGGCCTCTTGAATCAGGTCGCCGCCTCGCGCCGCGATCTGCTGGTTCGAACCGAGCGCGAAGCCGGTGCGCTCCGGCAAGACGTAATCGCGGAAGCCGAGGCGATCCGCGCCACTGCCGATCGCCGGTTGGGGGATACGCTAGCACGCGTCGATACCGCGCTAGCTACTGTGGACTCACTCCACCAGGACCTGAAACCCTCGCTCACACACGCGGCGTCGATTACAGGGCAAGTGAACGATGCATTGCCTCTCTATCTGGATTGCGACCACAATCCGGATTGTGTCTTCAACCGCTATGTTGGAGTTTCCGAAGGCATTGAGCGGGCATCTTTGAATGTCGGCCAAATGAGCCAGGATGTGCGCGGAGCGCTGCCTCCGATGCTTCACACCTGGAATCGAATTGGCGACGATATATCCGGGACCGCCGGAAATATTAACCGCATCACTACCCCGCACTGGTACGACCGTTTGTTGGGCTATGCCCTAAACGGAATCGTGCTTTACCGGAACCTTAATCCGGTCACAAATCTTACGGTTAAAGGCGCGCAGATCCTTACTTCGCGTCCCTGAGATCAAACACAACCAATCTAAACGCGCGCCCGCGAAACAGGGCGAGAGAGAAGAAGAGACTCGAATGACCGATCCATCTACGTCAGTACCCGCGCAACAGGCCGCGCCCGCGGCCTTCACCGTCACAATGGCGGATTTTCTTACCAATGTTTATGTAATCGATACCACAGGCAGGTTTCCTCCGGCGCCGATTAACTGGGATCTTTGCGCCACGCCCGATGCTGGCAAGCAACTCCAGGTGCATCTCGAGAGCATAGGTCTGCACCCGACGCTATCGATGGACTACCCGGAGACCGGATGGACCGGCGCTGGGCCGTATATGCAGAGCGCCAAAGTCCCGTACCTGGATTTCACCTATCCCGACGGCAGCGTGGATCATGAGAACGCAGCGGGTATCCTCACCGAGTACCTCATTTTTCCAACTCAGGCCGTTGACTGGAAATGCCTGAACTGGTGGTACGCGGGAGCTCTGTGAGGCTTTTCAGCATTATTTTCGCCGCTCTCCTGCCGATAGCGGCGGTCTCCGCGCAGACCGCCGTTACTTACTCCTATTTCGCCGAGACTGGCATAAGCTACGACTATTACGGCAAAATTCCGGCCTCTACTACCGGCTTCGGGGTTCGCATCGGGAACAGTGACACCTTCGTGGTCACCGATATCGATACAGTCGCCCACACGGGAACCAGTTATGCCACGCTGCGCAGTGGGCTGGAATACCATCTGGCGGTGCATGGCAATTGGGAGTTCATTGGGATCGGAAGCATTGGCGCCACCACCACCGGCAGCGCGACCATCGCAACATTTGCCGGCGGCGTAGCAGCCAGTGGCGATATAGGAGCGTTCCTCTCTAAGGGACGTTTTAAGCTGCCGCTGATACTCCAATACCGCATTACCGCGATCACCGCTACGCAAGTAAAACCCACCTACGGGGTCGAGTTTAGAAAAACTTTTTAATTGCCACACTCTGTACGCTTTCAATCGGGCCGAGTGACTCGTAACTCCGAAATGTTCCTCTGGAGTATGATAAACCCACATGCCGGATAACAATACGGGGCGCCGGAGCTTTCTCGCGGCCGCTCCGCTGCTTACTTCGCTGGTCCAGCGCACCGTCGCGCAACAATCCAAGTCCGCCGCACCCGTCTCAAAACTCGATGCGAACGAACGGACCGTCATTGCAAGTGTTTTGCCGAAGGTAGGTGTGGGCCACACCGCGCCGTTGTTTTTTCAAAACGTTTCGCGGGCTCTCTTCCCTGTGAGCCTAGCCTTGTGGACTTCTCTTGCATTCGATTACATCGCGCGGCTCTCGATTGGAGGTACCCACCTCACGTACAGTTATTTGAAACAATTCGCGGTGTTGCCGCCGTCTGCTTTCGGGCCGCCCGACATTGCCTTTGTCACTCCACGCGTACTTGAGCTCACGTATACCAGTTGCTCCTTGAAACTCTGGGCCGAAGACCTCGGGTACCCCGGCGCACCATTCGCGTGGGACGAGGATCGACGCGCCTTGTTGCGGGCGGAACCCTCCGTGCCAATATCGATGAGACACTTACCGCGGCCATAATTACAGAGCAGGGCGGCAAGGAGAAACATCGTGAGCGAAACCAAGATTGTGGTTCCTTCTGGAACCAGTTCGGTGGACGTAGAAGTACCCGCCAAGGCACAGCGGCGCATCTTTACCGCTGAAGAGAAAAAGCGGATTTTAGAGGAGACCGATCGCGCCTTGGCAAATGGCGGAGGCGTCGGGGCCATTCTGAGGGGAGAAGGAATCTACTCCTCGACTCTGCACGGCTGGCGCAAGGAACGCGATCGCGCGGTCCACAAGGCCTTTTCTCAGAAAAGAGGTCCGCAGCCGCAGCGGAATCCATGGGCCGCCGAAAACGAGAAGTTGCGCCGGCACAATCAACGCCTCCAGGAAGAACTGGAGAAAGCCCAGATCATCATTGATGTTCAAAAAAAAGTCGCGACGCTGTTGGGTCGCCCGATCGCGGAAACGGAGAAGTCGTGATGGCCGCGGTCGATCAACTCAGCCCACTGATGGGTGTGAAACCCGCTTGCCAGGCATTGGCTGTGCCGCGATCCACGTGGTACCGGCGGCGCAGCCGCCGTCTTTTTCCCCGGCCTGCGGCCGGGCCGCGGCTTTCACCTCGGGCCTTGACCGAGGCCGAACGGCAAGCGGTACTGGCCAGCCTTCATGAGGATCGTTTTCAGGATTGCTCGCCTGCCCAGGTCTATGCGGCGCTGCTCGATGAGGGCCGGTTTCATTGCTCGATTCGCACCATGTATCGCTTGCTCGAAGCTCGTGGGGAAAGCCGCGAACGTCGTGACCAGCTGACACATCCGCCCTATCAGAAGCCGGAGTTGCTGGCCACTCAGGCCAACCAGTTGTGGAGTTGGGATATCACCAAACTGCGTGGCCCAGCCAAATGGACCTGCTATCACCTGTATGTCATCTTGGATGTCTTCAGCCGTTTCGTCGTGGGCTGGATGATCGCTTATCGCGAAAGCGCTGAGCTGGCCACGCGCTTAATCGATCACTCGTGCCGCAAGCAACTTATCGCCCCCGGCCAGTTGACCATTCATGCCGACCGTGGTTCGTCGATGAAATCCAAACCTGTGGCTCTGCTCATGGCCGACCTGGGCGTCACCAAAACCCATTCCCGGCCTCATGTTTCCGACGACAATCCCTATTCGGAAAGCCAGTTCCGCACTTTGAAATACCGCCCGGGCTTCCCGGACCGCTTCGGTTCCATCGAAGACGCCCGCGGGTTTTGCCAGTCTTTCTTCCGCTGGTACAACTACGACCACCACCACTCCGGCTTGGGCTTGATGACCCCCGCCGTGGTTCATCTCGGGAAAGCCGCCGATCTCCTGGTGCAACGCCAAGCCGTCCTGGATACTGCTTTTCAGGCTCATCCGGAACGCTTCGTCCGCCAGGCTCCCAAGCCCCCTTCTCTTCCTACTGCCGTCTGGATTAATAAGCCGCTAGACAAGGAGAAAACTCCTTAAACTTTCACGCCGTGTGTCTCATTTTTATTGACACGCACCGGAACTCGACGCCTTTTTCGCCCGGAAGTATGGCTTATCCAGAGACGAATTGCGGTATGTTTTGGAGCCCACTGACGTGAAGGGGACAAGCTATCCCTCAGAAACCTTCCGCGTCCTCAAGAACAAGGAAGAATCCCGCTACGGCGAATACCGGACCCGTCGTCTCGTCCTCGAAGCGTGGGACCGTTTGGGGAACATCTAACAATGCCGCTCTCACCCCTCGAACGCATTAGGCTGGACCCCGAGCATAGGGCCGAAGATATCTCGGTCGACCACCCCGGCGTCGTACAGAACTTCAGAGCGGTACACGCGATCGCCGAGCGGCGCCAGCGCGGCCAAGCGAGTACAGAAGACCTGCGCCAAGCCCTGGTGCATTACCGAAACCTATTCGACGAGCTACTTGAAGCCCATTCCGTGGGAGAAAGGAAAACAAAATCATGACTATAAGCACCCAGGAAGAACATTTGACCGCTGCGGATCTGGCGGATGCGGCGCGCCGGGGAAGCGAGCCCGAAGAGCGAAATAAACCTATGCCCGCGAATGAACCCTCGACAGCGAATCGGGCGCTATTTTCGGAGGATGTAGCTAATGAGTTCCGCTCCAGGTGGGATCGGGTTCAAACCGGTTTCGTGGACGAACCTCGGAGCGCAGTCCAACAGGCTGACGAGTTAGTGGCCGAAGTCATCAAGCGACTGGCTGAGAGCTTCGCTAACGAGCGCAATCGGCTGGAAGGCCAGTGGGATCGCGGCGACCAGGTAGGTACGGAAGATCTGCGGGTTACGCTACAGACCTATCGGTCGTTTTTCCAACGCCTGCTCGCATTCTGAGGCGACCAAACAATCCGAGGGGCTATTCGGAGCCCCTCGGTTATCCGCACCCAGCCGGTTCGTTCCCGCAGGCATTTCGCCCTCAAGTGGTTTATACTAAATACTTAGAGCGAAAATGCCGAAACGAACTTTTCAACCGAACAACCGCCATCGCGCGAAGACCCATGGGTTCCGCAGCCGCATGGAAACCAAGAATGGGCGCGCGGTGTTGGCGCGCCGCCGCGCCCGTGGCCGCAAGAAGCTCACGGTTAGCGACGAGAGGTAGTTTTCCATCCCAGGTTTTCCGAAACGTGTCCGTCTGTTGCGATCGAAAGATTTCCGGAGAGTTTACGACGAGGGATCCCGCTTTTCCGGCCCTCTCTTCGCGGCATTCTGTCTTCGCGAGATCGACGCCGCTGGACCGCGCATTGGATTTACAACACCCCGCGCGCTCGGCAAAGCCGTGGCGCGGAACCGCATCCGGCGGCGTGTCCGCGAAGCCGTGCGGCTTCAACTGGAACGGCTGAACCCACAGTGGTCGATTGTCATCAATCCACGCCGAAAAGTAATGGAGGCGCCTGCGGAGGAGATCCGGCGCGAAGTGGAGCGCCTCGTTCTTCGCTGCAATGGATCTTAGTGCGCGCGCTCACCGTATATAAAAGGTGGGTGTCGCCGTGTCTGCCCTCGGCCTGCCGCTTCTATCCGACCTGCTCGGACTATATGCGGCAAGCTATCGAGCGGCACGGGGCAAAGAAGGGAATTTGGATGGGGATTAAGCGTCTCACGCCGCTGCCATCCGTTACATGCGGGCGGGTTCGATCCCGTCCAGTAGTATCGATTTCATAACAGAATGACTGATTCATCCAACGGCGGCAGCAAGTTTCAACCGCCTAAAGAAATGTCAATGGAGTTGCGGCTGCTGCTGGCGCTGCTCCTGACGGTTCCAATTCTATTTATCGGGCCGTATTTTTTCGGTTCGCAAACACCGCCGTCCAAAAAAGCTCCCGCGCCGAGCGCGGCAAATTCGGCCGCCAATCCGGCGGAGAGATCCGCGCCGGTAGCGCCTGCGCCGGCGCAGGCGCCTTTGAAGACGGCAGACGTGAAAACCGCGGCGGCGTTACGTACGGCAGTCGCAACGGCGACTGGAACAGCAGCCGGAGCTACGCAGCAGCAGCCATTACCCTCGCTCGTGGTTCAAACCAATCTCTTCCGCATCTCCCTAAGCAATCAGGGCGCTACCGTTCGTAGCTGGCAACTCAAGGGGGCGAAGTACCGGGACAATGACGGCAAGCAGGTGGAGTTGGTCAATTCCGCAGCCGGCATAGCGCCGCCTTTCTCGTTTTATCTGCCGGGTGACAAGGACCTGGAACAGAAACTGAACTGGTCCTACTACGCGCAGACGGCCGATGCCGACGGCTTGGGCGTGACGTACCGGTTCTCGGATGGCCATGTGGCCGCGAAAAAGGTCTTCCGTTTCCAGAGGAACTCTTACCTCTCGCAGATCTCTACTGAAATCCTGGTAGATGGGAAGCCTCTTCCACACATGATCGAATGGCGCGGCGGTTTTGGCGACCTCACCGTGCCGAGCCCTTCGTCTAACCAGCACACGGTCCATTACGACCTGAGCGCCGGCAAACTAACTGAACAGAGCGCCACCGCCGCGTCCAAAGGGCCAATCCCGGAGGGCGGCACATATTCGTTTGCGGGTATCACCGACGCTTATTTCGCCGCCGTGTTTCTTCCATCGCGGGAAGACGCTACGCGCGAAATCGTCTTTACCGACACGGTGCCCACTACGTCCGAAGCAAAGCCAATGGCCTTGTCCGGCATAGCCATTTCCGATGGCGATGCGAACCAGTTTCGGTCTGTTTGTGGGTCCTAAAGACGTCGATCTGCTGAAGAGCATCGATCCGAAACTGGAGCAGCTCGTCGATTTCGGATGGATGTCGGTGCTATCGAAGCCGCTCTTCCTGATTGTCAACTGGGCCAACGACCGGATTGTCCACAACTTTGGCTGGTCCATCATCCTGGTCACAATCTTAATCAACTTTGCGCTGTTCCCGCTGAAGCTGTCGAGCATGAAATCGATGCGCAAGATGCAGGCGCTCAAGCCGCAGATCGACGCCATTAACGCCAAGTACAAGGGCCTCAGCGTGCGCGACGCGAAGAAGCAGGAGCAGACGCAGGAGACGATGGATCTCTACAAGAAGCACGGCGTCAATCCCATGGGCGGATGTCTGCCCATGCTGATCCAGCTTCCCATTCTGATCGCGTTCTACAAGGTATTCACCGTTTCGGTGGAGATGCGCGGCGCAAGCTGGCTGTGGGTTCACGATCTTTCGCAGCCCGAGCACCTGCCGATCAAGCTGCTGCCGATCATCCTGATCGCCACGCAATTCCTGACCCAGAAGATGATGCCGCAGCCCGGCGTCGACCCGGCGCAGCAGAAAATGACCATGTTCATGCCGCTGATTTTCGGTTTCATGTTCTATAATTTCGCCAGCGGGCTGGTGTTATACTACTTGACCAGCAACCTGGTGGGCATCGCGCAGCAGTGGTTTTTCAATCATACCGATACGGCTCGCGCCGCGGCTTTGTCGGTTGCGCCGCCGGTCAAGAAAAAGAACGGGAAGAAATAGCCTTTGCCTGAACGAAAGTATTCCGTCGCTTCCATCGGCCCTCGGATCGACGCATTTCTGCGGGCCACCCTCCAGGCTGGAGGCTTTCGCGTCGAATTTCGATATCGAGGACGTCCAATCCACGGATGGAGATTTTGAAACGCCCGATATGGTGGTGAAGTTCAGCGGGCCCGATGTCGATCTGCTGCTTTCGAATCGCGCCGAGCTGCTGCTGGCGCTGGAGCACGTCACCATGGAAATGCTGCGGATGCCGTCGGAAGATCATTCGCGCATTTCATTCGATGCGAACGATTACCGTCTGTTGCGCCTGGAAGAGCTGCGATTGAGCGCCACCACGGCGGCGGAAAAGGTGAAGCGCACCGGCGTGCCGTTCCGTTTCAACCCGATGAATAGCCGCGAGCGGCGCGTGATTCACATGTCGCTGCGCGGCGAAACCGCCGTGCGCAGCGAGAGCCTGGGCTCTGGCCCGGCGCGGCAGGTGATTGTCTATCCCGCGGGCATGGCCAGTCTGCCCGAACCGCCGCGCGCGCCATTTCCCGCCGCGACGGACCGATGGACCGCCGCGCCGAGGGAGCGGCCGCCGGCGGCCAGCGGCGGCCCCGCTCGCGCGGCCCGCGCAGGTAGCGTGTACCAAGTCTGCAACTTCACGACACCATAGTCGCCGTTTCCACGCCGCCGGGAAGAGGCGGCTTGGGGTGGTGCGCCTTTCAGGTAAGGATTCCCGCCGAATAGCCGAACAGATGCTGCAATTCCGCGGCGCGCCCGAATGGCAGTCCTGGCATTCGCAGATGGCCAAACTGGCCGATGTGGATCGCGTAGTGGTGGCGTTCTTCGAAGCGCCGCGCTCTTACACCGCCGAGGACGTGGTGGAGATTTCCTGCCACGGGTCGCCCGTGGTGTTGCGCTTCGCGCTCGACCGGGCGCTGAATGCCGGAGCGCGCCTGGCCGATCCGGGCGAATTCACACTGCGCGCTTTTCTGAACGGCCGCATCGATCTGCCGCAGGCGGAAGCGGTGCGCGATTTGATCGATGCCACCACGCTCTATCAAGCCCGAGTAGCCACGCAGCAGGCTGGCGGGTCGGTATCGCGCCGCATCGCGCCTCTGAAGGAACAGTTGCTTGAGCTGATCGCGCTGCTCGAAGCGGGGATCGATTTCGCCGAGGACGATATCTCGCGTCGCGCCGCCCGAAGAGCTTCTGCGGCGTCTCGAGTCCCGTGATCGAAGGCGTGCGTCAATTAGCCGCCAGCTTTCAATATGGCGGCCTGGTGCGGTCGGGCTTGACGCTGGCGATTGCCGGGCGCCCCAATGTGGGCAAGAGCAGCCTGTTCAATTGCCTGCTGGAACAGGACCGCGCCATTGTCACCGACATTCCCGGCACCACGCGCGACGTGGTTTCCGAGATCGCGTCCATCGGTGGAATTCCGGTAAAGCTCTGCGACACGGCCGGCATTCGCGAAGGCTCGGAGCATGTGGAGTCGCTCGGTATCGAGCGCAGCCTGCAGACGATTGCGGATGCGGATCTGACGCTGGTGGTGATTGATGTGTCGCAAGCCATTACGGCGGAAGATCGGGATCTGATCGCGCGCGCGCCAAGCAGTCTGGTGGCGGGAAACAAGTGCGACTTGCCGCACGAGCTGTCGCGCGACGTCGCAAGCGTTTTGGAGGTTTCCGCCAAGACGGGAGAAGGCATCGGCCGGCTTCGCCAGGCGATTCTGGAGACGATCGCGCCCGCCGGCGCTTTCGAGCAGGAGACCGGCTTCATCACCAGCGTGCGTCACGAGCGGCTGCTGGCCGAATCCGCGGAGTATCTGGAGAAGGCGCGCGGCGCAGTGGAAGATGGCATTCCGCATGAGATGGTATTGCTGGATCTCTATGCCGCGCTGCGCGCCCATCGATGCGATTACCGGCGCCACTACGGCGGATGACATACTGAACCGGATCTTTTCGACGTTTTGTATTGGCAAGTAGCGGACGAGATATCCTAGTACAGGACTGGAGCATGCAATGGAGGATCGAATTGAAATCAACCCGGCAATCTGTGGCGGTAAACCCGTAATTCGCGGTACCCGCATTATGGTTCGAAATATCCTGGGCATGGTTGCAGGCGGGTATGACATGGATCAAGTCCTGAGCAGCTATCCCGATCTGACGCGAAACGACGTAACCGCCGCACTGCAATATGCAGCTCAAATCGTGGACGAAGAGCAGGTCATCGCGCATTGATTGCGCGCATGTTGTTAGATCAGAACATCCCTCCAGTAGTGTCCAGGTTCATCGGAGAACGAAAACCATATCACGAGGTTCGGCACGTTAATGACGTAGGACTGCGTGGCGCTTCCGATGCCGAGATCTTCAGCTGGGCGCAAAACGGCGGTTGGGTCGTGATCACCTATGACGAAGATTTCGCCGACGCTCGTATGTACCCGGCCGGCTCCCATGCCGGCGTCGTTCGCCTGCGAGTGTGGCCAACTACGGTTGAAAATACGCAAGCGGCATTAGCTCGTTTGTTCGATTCGGTTAGCGATGAGCAACTGCAAGGAAGTTTAGTGATCGTCGACCAGCGAAGAATTCGCATCAGGAGATTGGCGCGCCACGGATAACCTGAACTGTAGCGTCAGGAACTACCCGCAGTCTGATGTCTCCGAACGGGAACGCGGCAAGGAATTTTGCTAGGGCGGTTTTCATTTGACGACCACTGGTTTGCCGGCTGTCGAACTGGATTGCCATACATGATACATACGCGCGGCGATCAAATCCAAGCTGGCGCGTGGGTCGGCATCTAAATCGAAGTGCGTACGGCCCTCCACAAAGGTAACCTCGGCGTTCGCGCCGAGCCGGTCGAGAACTGCCTTTAGCTTGTGGGCTGCGCCATCCAGATAGAATGTGTCTGCGGTTCCGACGATAACGTGGATCTTCCCGTTGAGATTTGGCGAGAGCGCCGGCCAATTGGCTTCGAGAGTGCGCGCGATATCGTACTTCTCCCATGCGCGCACCACCGCGGCGTCCACGTCGCCAGTGACACGGTCGAACATACGAAGCGGGCGACCGTCCGGTCCGCGGGGAGAGAAGACCCATTCGAAGGATGCCAGTTGCCCTCCGTAATGACCGAAAACTTCCTCCAGCCGGGCGAAATCCTCAAACGTCGCGACTACCTTGCCCTTATCCCGTATCACCGGAAAGAGACTACCGTCGGGCCGGTGATACACGTTCGCATGCGGCGCATAGAGATCGGGGCCGGTGAAGTCGTGAAAATCGCTGGGATCGGGAGATGTGGACCACGTGCCGCCGAAGATCCGGGGATAAGTCACCTGCAGCCAGAGCGTGGCCCATCCGCCAGATGAATGGCCGTTCAGAAAGCGCGCGCCGACCCGTGCGTCTAAACGATATCTCGATTCCAGATGCGGAATCAGTTCAGTAGTGAGCGCTTTTCCCCAAGGCCCATTGTTTACTGAATCTGCGAACTCATGCGTACCCGTTGGCAATGACTCGTCAAGAAAAATCCAAACCATTTCCGGCATTTTCCGATCTGTCATGCCCCGGTAGAGTGTCCCTGCCTGTGGCCGGAGCCGCGCCATGTTACCGCCGAATCCATGGGTATAGTAGACAGCGGGATACCGGACGCCGGGGTGTTCGCTGTAACCCGGCGGTTCCACCACCCAGCAGCGCATGTGTATCGGACGGCCCCAAAATCGCGAGAGCGCCGGACTGACAAAGTCCTCCGCATGAATTGCGGCGCTCGCTCTCGCGTCTTCACGAACCGGAGGAGCGCTTTCCGGAACCGTCGAATTGAGCGTTAGTAGCGGCTCGGCCGCGCCGGGAGCGAAGTGTTCGAGCGCAGTCACTTCGCTGATAGGATCACCTGGCGTGCGGCCCACATAGTTGTACTCGTGCCTCACGTCGAGCACCGCTTGGGCCGAGTAACTGCCCGGCGCAAGGTGGGAGAATCCGGCGGGAAAAGCGATGTCATCGGTATCGATCTCAATCGCGCCGCCGGGAGTCAGGTCGTGTACCTCTCTGGCCGCTACCGATACGTCTTGTGGCGCAAACGGGTTTGTGTCCACGCTCTTGGGGTGATTTTCCTTCGACAAGAACAACAAGAGACGGCCGCTCTGCGACGCGGTGAAGTTATTTCCCAGGACCACCCGAAAGAAAAGATGCGGTCCGGCGGGCTGAGCAGCTAAGCCGAAAGCGGCCAGCGCTGCGATCAGGGCTCGAGAAAGCAGACGGAAGAACATAGCCCTTACGGTAGCATCAGGGCTAATCCTTGGCGCTACTTCGAAACTCGAGGAACAGCACATCCGCCAAGCCGATACGGGCTTGGGGCGGGACGGGCGCTTCCACGTTGCGGTCGCGTTTCTCTCCGTCCACAAACTCGATGCTGGAGGGCGCCTTCTCGCCATTGATGGTGGTGCCGAGGCGGCTCAGGTCTTTAAGGAAGAACTGTCCGGTGGCGGGGTCGCGGCGCAGGCGAAAGTGTTCGCGCGAAACATCGGGGACGGTTTCCAGCTTAATGTCGGTCCAGTAATCGCGGCCGCCGCGGCCCACCACGATTTCATCCTTGGTCATGCGGTAAGTCTTGGGACCGGCGGCATCGCGATATTCGACCGTGGCCCAGACACCCTCGATCGGTTGCACGGGTGCGGCGGAAACCGGGGCGTAGCTTTGCGACGCGGTCTCGGCGCCCGCGAGGCGACGGGTGGCGATGCGCTTGGTCATGGAGCCTGCGCCAAATTCGGGTTTGGCGGGCATGGCCAGCTCGGAGTGAATCACAATATCGCCGGGGGCAACGTCGTCGTCGGTGTTCTCGAGAATGCGAATCTGCCACCCGCCTTCGGGCGCGGCGACGGTGGGCGCGGATTTCGAAAGCTTGAATTTCTCGGCGATGGAAGGCTTCCGAAAAGAGGCAATCTCGTCATCCAAGGCGCGGCGCGCTTCTTCTGTAATTCGCGGAAGAATGCCGCGCAACCGCTCCATGTCGTCCGGGTGAAGATAGACGTTGTAGATCGCCGGCGGAAGCGTGGTGTAATGCAGTGGCTCGAGACCTTCGCGCATGTTGCGCAGGATTTCGTGGATGATATCACGGGCGGTGGCGTGGCGTTCCATGGCTAGGGATGGGCATCCATTGCGCCGCTGAACGATTCACCGCGAATGCCGGTCACGCGCGGACCGGCGCCATTGCCAGTGGCGCCGGTGAACGCTGCCCAAGGGTATCTCATGCCGAGGGAAGATCGTGTTGCTTTTTAGAACGTAGGACGGAGGCAACAACCATCAGGGCCACTCCGAATAATGCGAACGCCAGCGTAGCCGGCTCCGGCGTGGGGACCGCGACAAAACCAACCGTGGCGCCGCTCGCGTTCATAAAAAAACCGACGATGGTTCCCTGATCGTTCACGCCGCCGGCGGTGGTCATAGTTGTAGCTCCCGGCGCATCGAATGACGTATAACTTCCACTCACCTCGTAAAAGCCATGCATCGTGCCGCCCGCGTCCGTGTAGCTGCCGACCACCTCCCCATTGTCGTTGATGCCGAACGGTTGCGTAAACAGACTTCCCGGATACTGGATTTTGGCGTAACTGCCGCCGCTGAGCAGAAATCCGTTGGATACCGTATTCGAGGGCATGTCGAACCCGACTACCATTCCGGCATCGTTTACGCCGGTCGCCATAGAGTTATCCCCAGCTACGGGGCCGTTTGGAAGACCCGTGAGGAGAGAAGTGAAGGTCTTTCCGCTAACGGAATACGTGTAAGCGTGAGTGAGTCCGCCCGCATCAGCGAAGAAACCCGCGGCTTCGGTTCCGGTGTGATCCAGGCCCAGGAGTTGATTGTTTGCCAGGGGACCCAGCGGATCGTCCACAGTAGTTGCGGTGGCGACATTTCCGGCATCGACGAAGCCGTGCGTCACGCCGGTGGCGTCGGTGTAGAACCCGTCAGTCGTTGTGCCGGCATTCGTAATTCCAAAAACCTGGACCTGACATGTCGTGCAGGTGGCGGGATTGATATTCGGATTCAGCGATATAAACGTATTCGGAAGCGTCAGGATTAATCCACGGTTAGGGTTGGGCGCTCCCATGCCTGTATAACCCACTATGGTTCCAGCATTATTGATTCCGAGCAATTGGATAAAGGGAGGAGTATCCGTAACTGCATTCGGATCGTTGACGATGGTGAAGTTTATGGATGCCGCCCAACTTGTGACCGGGAACAGAACGGCGCACAGAGGTAGGATCAGCGAAACTAGATGTTTTCCACGCGTCTGTCTACTCATTAGAACCTCCGAGGTGATTCCTTCGTCAGCTAATCTCACGCGATGAGGTCACAGGCCGTGCGATAGCTTTTGGAAGGTAAAGAAAATATATCATGGCTTTCAATAGGCATCTGTGTTTTCTAACACGGGGTCTTTTTAAACGGGTTTTTTTACCACGGGGGTTCTTTAACACGGCTGCGAAATGAAGCCGAAATGTTTTGGCACTCCCCAGTGAGCCGGTGAATTAAATCAAGCTCATTTGCCGAGGATCGGATTCCATTTGCGGCAGCCGTTCCAAATCGTAGTGGGCAGGGTCGAATTTCCGGATTAGCCGATTGAGCGCCAGCGATGCCTGCCAGATTTCAAACAGCAGCGTGCAGCGCGAGCACGCGCCGCGAATGCCGCCGATACCGTCGATGGCTGGATTGTACCGGCGGTGACGGGGACAGCAGCGGTCGAATTTGCGAGCGCGGATCTTCAATCTTTTCCATCTTACCGCGGTACAATCCGAATGAATGCCGTCGGCGCGCCGTGTGAGATGGGCCAAGCTTCGCGTTACCATTGTCTCCGCGACGGCATTGGCGATTCTGCTGACGCTGGTTTACCTGCTCACCGGGGGTACGCTCCTCGAGCAGAAGGCCACGGTCTACCTCTACATCTCCGACGCCACAGGCCTGACCCCGGACTCGCCCGTGCGCGTGGACGGCGTCAACATAGGCGCGGTGAAAAAGGTGGAGCTGACCGGCTCCAACGATCCCAGCCGGATCGTGAAAATAACCATGTCGGTAGACGGGCGGATGTTGCCCGCAATCTCGACCGATTCAATCGCGCAGATCAGCACCGATACGCTGGTGGGAGATAAATTCGTCGATATCACCGGCGGTAAAGAGCCTGGACATATCGGGGCCGGCGGGGTACTTAACTTCAGGAATCAACCGGACATGATGCGCACCATCGATTTCGCGGAGTTCGAGCGCCAGTTACGAATTGTCGACGACACACTGGCCGATATCGAGGAAGGCCGCAGTCCGCTGGGGCAGTTCGTCCTTACCGACACGGTTTATATGAACCTGCGCAATAAGTTCATCGAGCTACAGGGCGTTATTGCTAAAGCTAAACGAGCGACGACTCTGGCTGGCGGCTTAATCTATACCGACGCGCTGTACCGCCAATGGCAACAGCCGTTTCTACAATTGGATCGAAAGCTGGCGCTTTTGCAATCCGGTCAGGGCGCCTTCGGCAAGATTCTGCGCGATCCGGCTCAATACGAAACGATGCGCCAGACGGTGCAGAATTTGCGAAAAACTATCGCGGGCGTGCAATCGGCGGAATACATGACGTCCGATGAGTCGTATGCCGGCTGGAATCGCGCCTTAACGGGGTGGATTCAGAAGGTGGACCAGATGGACGCCAGCCCCCTGTTCAGCTCGTCGGAGATGTTCGATAACTTGAACGGCATGGCAATGCAAATGGGTAAGACGATGAAGGAGTTTCGGGAAGATCCGCGAAAGTTTCTGCGCCTGAAGATCTTTTAGTTATGGGGAGTTTCGGCCTTTCGATCCTTGTAATATGAAGCGCACTATGACCCGAGCGACGATAGTCCTTCTGCTGGGATCCATCGGGGGCTTCGGCCAGTCCGCCGCCCCGGCATTCGACGTGGCATCCGTAAGCCCCACCGCGACAGCACGTTCATCCACCGTTTCCAATTCCTGCCCGGCGGTAGATTTCACGCGACCAACACCTGGATCAAGTATGCCATTGAAAAGGCCTACGATCTGAAAGATTATCAAGTCTCAGGCGGTCCCGCCTGGATCACGTCGGAACGATTCGATATCGATGCCAAAGCGGCCGATGCCGGCGCCGGCGAACCGCAGATGCGATTGATGCTGCAGACCTTGCTAACCGAAAGGTTTCAGCTCAAGATGCGCCCGGAGACTAAGGAGTTCCCCGTCTATGATTTGGTCGTGGGGAAGGGCGGCCCCAAAATCAGAGCCTTGAAACCCGGCGATCAAAGTAATTGCGGGCGGGATAATTCCGCGATTTGCGGGATCCGGACGATGCCGCAGTTAGCCGACTTCCTTACGAATGCGGCCGGCCGTCCTGTCTTTGACAAGACTAAGATCCAAGGGGATTACGATTTGCTCCTAGACTTCGACGTCTACGAGGCCAGAAACCAAGCTGCGCCGCGCGACTATGACAAGCCATCGCTCGCCGTCGCCCTTCAGGAACAGCTCGGGCTAACACTGGAGCCTAGGAAGACGGCGCTTCCGGTGCTGGTGATCGAAAGCATCCACCGCCCGACGGACAATTGACATACGGGTCAATCACCCACAAACTTTGGCGGCAAGGCTATTTAACAGTCAGTTCAAACTCGACGGCGATCACTAGTGAGTCGATAGTTACCCGAATATCAGTCACGCGGAAATTGCGCAGCTCGCGGGGGTAGTTCGGCTGTACACCCGGTTCCTCTACACGCTCTTGGCCGCCGCGCCGACGGGATAACGGAAGTCGCGCGCCAGACTTGACGACAGCGCCGCGCAAACTCGGTGTACGTAATAGCCGGTATGATCTTCGCTGACCGCAGTGACATTCGTCAGGCCGATGTTGCCGTCCTTGTATTGCGGAGATGCGGTGATCGCCACATGGAATGCGTCGCCAAGTCCAACGCACTGGCCGAACATATTGAGGGCCGATCTTCCGGTGAATTTAGCGCGAATAAGTAGTTTGCCGCCGGAACTTTGTAGATGCGGCTTCTCGAGATAGGCGAAGTTACACTTATTGGTGGCACTGCCGTGGACATACTTGCGGCCGTCCTGGGTGAAAAGCTGATCGCTCAAGATGCGCTCCAAAGCGGCGAACTGAATGTGGAGTTCGACGGCATGCGCCATGGGCACGAAGACGAAAATCAGAGTTAACAGCCGCCGCATCGATACTAGCGATCACTTTTCCGGCCGGTTGAACAACGCCAGGCTCGGAGCATCCGATCGCGCGGCGACGATATCCGGATAACCATCGCCATCGAGGTCGGCGGCCGCAAGCCCATAAATCGCGCCTTTGCTGTCGCCGAACGGAACTCGCTGATACTGGCGGCCCGTACCATCGTTAAAGTAAATCGCTCCCGGAGCGTTGACATAGCCTACGATAATCTCCGGCTTGCCGTCGCGATTCAGATCGGCCGCGAGCATGGAATAAGGCAGCGCTTCGCGCCCTGCGATTTTCACACCCGGGGTGAAGTTACCCTTGCCGGTATTGAAGTAGACATACAGCCCGAGGTTCTCGGAGCAAGCCGCGATATCGAGGCGCCCGTCGCCATCGAAATCCGCCACAGCCATCGCGCGCGTGGATGATCGCGCCGGGCCGAATGGCAGCTTACGCGGAAAGTTGCCCTTGCCGTCGTTGAAATAGACCACGCTTTGGCAGTCGTCCCGGCAAGCGACAATCAGGTCTGTCGAGCCATCTCCATCCACGTCTCCCGCGAGAATGGTCGCCGATGTCTCCGGTCCCAATTGGCGGCATGAGAAATGCGCTTTGCCATCGTTGAAGCAGACATAGCTCGGACCCGGCCGGTTGGCCACGGCGATATCCGGATAGCCGTCGCCGTTCAGATCGGCCACAACTACGTTACGCGTGGACCAATTGGGATCTCCAAATGTGCCGCCAATCGTAAAACGGCCCTTGCCGTCGTTGAGCAGAATTAGCTTGGGATCGGGGGCATCATTACTGAGCACGATGTCGAGATCGCCGTCCCCGTCCAGGTCCGCGAGGGGCGCGGAGTAGCTCCGGTCGGGCGCATTCGGAAGGGGCGGCCCAGGCTTGAAGTGGCCTTTGCCGTCGCCAAACAGAACCATATCCTTGAGCGGCCAGTGGCGGCCCTTGGCGAGCACAATATCCAAATACCCGTCGCCATTAAGATCGCCGATACTGACATTGGCGGTGGTTTCGGAGACGGATTCGAGCGGGACAGCTTCGAAGGAACGAAGACCGGCGGCTGCGAATGCAAGCAGAACGCCAATGGCGGCCAGACAGCGCGATTTTCGTAATCATGTCAAACCCCTCGTCCTTTGCGGTGTCGCGGCTACCGGCGGATAGCCTCGGCCGCCGCCGCCGAAGCTGGTCCAACACTGTACGCGCCCAACTCGCGAAGCAGCACGGGCGTTTTGTAGACCTTCTGCAAAGCTTCCGCGATTCCTTGTGAAGCCACGTGGACCGCGCGCGCCTTTTCGTCTTCATACAGATATGTGATCGCGATGCTCTCGATATTGCCATCGAAGGTTACGCCTACAATCTCTCCATCGCGATTCACCACCGGCGCGCCGGAGGGCCCGCTGGTGATATCGCAAGTGCTAACGAAATCCATAGGCGTAACCAGGCCGAGGGCCGCGCGGCTGTCCGTCCAACGCTGGGGCAGCAGGAACGGCGCTTGCCCGGCGGTGAAATGGAACAATCCGCCGAATGTGGTGGCGAATGGCACGGGCGCTTCAGTGCGGTCGCGATAGCCCTTCACCACGCCGAAAGTTAAACGCGGGGTGGCCGTGGCATCGGGATAATCGGCGGCGCCGAACAATCGGAACCGGAATTGCGCGATGCGCTCGGCCGCGGAGACTTCCAGCGCGTCGATAGTTTCGGCGCGTTTCTTAGACACTTTCTTCGCAGGCTCCTCAATCGCGCGGACTAATGGGATCAGGCCCGCCGCGCCGGTTCCGTTGCCGGCGTGGACCATCTCCTCCGCCGCTTGCTGGGAAGTTTTGCCTGCCAGAACCGTCTTCAAGGGGACGTCCTTTTCCCCGAGTTGCTTCAACTCTTCGAGGTATCGCGCCAATAGCGCAATCTCGGCCGCTTCTCGATAGGCGCGGCTGCCGGCGCGGGCTCCTGGCGAACGCTGGCGCGCGCCATGCGGAACAGCACCGAACCCACTGCGGCCGGCTTCTCCAGCAATTGGTAGCGCCTTTCAAACGGCGTCCACTCCTTGTATGCGGCGGCAACCTGGTCCCAGACCTTGCCGGCTTCCATGCCGAGTTTGGGGTCGTGCTCTACCGCGCTGCGCAGTTTGCGCTCGAAGTTCGCTTTGCGCGCCATCAGCCACTCATCGCGCAGGCCGATCAGCTTGCCTACCGTTAATTTGTAGTCGGCGCCTGTCGCCAATAACGCGGCGCTTTGCGGAGCGGCGGCCCGTAAAGCTTCAATGCGTGTTTGCAAACGCGAAATCGCGTACGGCATGGCCGAATCGCGATAAAACGTGAGCTGTGCCGCGGTCGCCAGGCGAGCGGTGGAGACGGGACTGCCAGGCGCGAAAACCAGGTCGCCATCCTTGACGCCGTCATGGCTCCATTTCAAGTAATGCGCTACGGCGGCGGGTTGGCCATTCTCATAAGCGCGCAGAAACGCGAAATCCAGGGAATATCGCGGATAGGTGAGCTCCGCCGGATTGCCGCCAAACGAAGCCGCGGCCGCCTTCGGGCGCGAACACCAGCCGGATATCCGCGTACCGCTTGTATTGATACAGGTCGTAGCGCTCGCCCGAGGAGAGCTTCACGACGGAGCATATCGTATGGTTCTTTTCAGCGCAGGCTTTCTCGATGCGCGCCGCCGCCGCGTTGCGTTTTTCGAGAGCTTCGGCGGGCTTCATCTTGTCGGTGGCCGCATCCTTCACCTGTTTGGTGATGTCTTCGAGAGTGACCAGAACGTCGGCCGTGAGACCGTTGCATTTCCGCTCGCCGGCGGCATCGGCCGCATAGAAGACATCGCCGTCTTTCGCCACGCAATCGGAAACCGCGCGCCGGCTGGTGAGGATCAGGCCGTGGGCGAAACAAATGCGCCCGACGCGCCGCCCACGCGCAGCGACGCCAGCCGGAGATTCTCAACGAATGCATCGGTGATTTCGACGTTGTACTTCTGCTTGATCTGGTCTTTAGGGAATTGATTGAACAGCCACAGCCCTTCGTCGGCCGCAACTGGCGTGGCGGCGATCAAAGCCAGGAGGAGAATCTGCGGGTTCATAGGCGATCTTCTGAGACGATAGACGATTAGCCCATTATAGAGCCTGTGCGCGCGAAGGCAGCTCCTGCGGTTAGCCCAACGTGGGGGAAATATCTGTCGAAGGCTCTGCCATTCCACGATCCGCGCAAAGTAAATATCAAGCTACTGCTGCACAAGGGCGCTGGGGGTAACCTTCAACCGGTTCGGGCCGCCTATATTGAGATGGCGAGTAAACCCATTTTCATGCCAGGAGCAAGCGCCTTTTAGCCGATGTTCGAAGTGCACGTGGCGGGCGCGCCGCGCCATGCGTTTAAACCGGGCGGCGGCGGATCGCGCGATAATTGGAAGTCCGGTATCAACCAGTTCAGCGACGGGCCGAATCGGAACCCGCTCGGGATTAAGAAGAGGAATTGAAATGGTGGTTGCGGCGGTGATTCAGTGAGTGTGTGGGCCACGATTTGGCAGGGGGGTATCTGGCATGTATAGACGCAGTTTTTGGGTTTCGGCTGTCGCTATTGGCTCTTTCTTCGCTTTATCTGCTCAAACTCCGCCGAAAAAGTATCCCGATTTGTGGGTGCTCAAGCCGGTTGTCCGTCCCGCCGTGCCGGCGGGCATCGCCAAATCTACCAACCCGATTGATGCGTTCATTGCAGCCAACTACAAGACTAAGGGGCTCCGCCCGGTAGGTCCCGCGGATAAGCTTACGTTGCTGCGGCGCGTCTATCTGGATCTGATCGGCCTGCCGCCTACGCCGGCGGAACAGGACGCGTTCCTGAAAGACGATTCTCCCGATGCATATGAAAAAGTGGTCGACCGGCTCCTGGGCGATGAGCAGCACGGCGTGCGCTATGCACGGCGTTGGCTGGACGTATTGCGCTACGCGGACGCCGATGAGCGCATGACGGCTGCCGGGGGGATCGCGTACTGGCGCGATTGGGTAATCTACGCGCTCAATAGCGACATGCCTTACGACGAGTTCGTGCGCGCGCAGTTGACCGGCTATCGCACAATGGATCGCACGATTATTTCGGCCACTGGCGTGCGTTCCAAAGCTGAGCCGCGCCCGGACGATATGTTCGCGTTGGGATTTCTGGCGCGAGGCGACGTGGTCCGCGACGGCAAGAACACGCAGGAAATGCCGATCATGGCGGTGGAGACGATATCGACTGCTTTCATGGGCCTGACAGTTGGTTGCGCCAAGTGCCACGACCATATGTACGATCCCATTTCGCAGCGGAGCTTCTACTCCATGAAGGCGCTGTTCGATCCGCTGACTATCAAGAAAGTGACGCTGGCCACGCCCGCCCAGATCATGGCGCAGAGCCGCGCTTTGGATGATGCGCAGAAAAAGCGCGCCGCCGCCGAGGCGCCGCTGAATGCGCTAATCGAGCCTTACAGGCGCAAGCTTTACGAAGATCGCCTGGCGATGCTGCCGACCGATGTTCAGACGATTATCCGCAAGCCCGAGAAGGAGCGCACCGCCCCGGAACAGAAGATCGCCGACGACTATTATCCCGGTGCTGCGCATCGATTCGGGCAAAATTGAGGAGATCCTGCCGCCTGATGAGCTCAAGAAATATAAGGAATTGCAGCAGGCGGTGAATCAGGCGGGCGGAGCCGGTGGAGGCAGGCGCGGCGGAAACGCCCTGCCTGCATTCTGGACGGTAGAGACCGACCACGCCAAGGAACTGCAAAAGAGCTACATCCTCACCAGCGGCGACCCCGAGCGCCCCGAGAAAGACAAACCGGTCGAGCCGGGCTGGCCCTTCGCGCCGGCAAAGATCGATTTCCGCGACGGCCGCATCGAGGCCTTTTCCGATTGGCTAACCGCTCCGGAAAATCCGATGTTCGCGCGCGTTGCCGTCAATCGGCTCTGGCAATGGCATTTCGGCGAGGGGATCGAAAAGAATCCCAGCGATTTCGGCAAGCTGGGTGGGCTGCCGTCGAATCCGCAACTGCTCGACTGGCTGGCGGCTGAGTTCGTCCAGCGCAAATTCAGCATGAAGGAAATGCATCGCCTGATGGTTACCTCGGACGCGTATAAGATGTCGTCGGAAGCGGACCCGACGGCCGAGGCGGCCAACATCAAGGCGGATCCGCAGAATACTTACATGTGGCACTATCGCGTGCAGCGGCTGGAAGCGGAGCCGGTATGGGATTCGATCTTATCCGCCGCGGGTAATCTCGATCTCACCGTCGGTGGGCCGTCCTTCAGCGTGGGCAACGGGGGCGGACGGCGAGGCGGTGGACGCGGCGCGCGGCGGCTCCGGCGGCGACCAACCGGCGCGCCGCATACATGATCCGCGGCTTCTCCACGAATTCCGATATCACGCCCAACTTTCTGCAGGTATTCGATGTGGACGATGGGCGCGCTCCGTGCCCCTTGCGCACGCAGACTGTCACCGCGCCGCAAGGCCTGTTTCTCATGAACAGCGAAGAAGTGGAAAACGCTTCAATTCAATTGGCGGAACGGTTGAAGAAGGAATCGGGCGGCGACCTCAAAGCGGCCGTGGACCTGGGCTACAGACTGACATTAGGCCGGCCTCCCGCCGCTTCGGAGATCGATCGGGCGCTCACTTATATCGAGGACGATCCCGCCAGACTGAAAGGTCTGGCGTGGTTGCTCTACAACCTGGATGAATTCATCTACGTGAGGTAATCGGTCATGAACATAAATTCTGTTTATCCGTGCGGCCGGATTCACCGGCGCGGTTTTATCACCCAGGCGGCCGGCGGTTTCTTCGGCGCCGCTCTGGGCGCTATGTGGGCGCAGGACGGCAAGCTCCAGGACGCGATCCACGGTCCGCATTTCAAGCCCAAGGCGAAGTCGGTTATTTTCCTGTTCATGTGCGGCGGCATCAGCCACATCGATACCTTCGATCCGAAGGACAACAAGTGGGCCGGCAAGCTGATCGATGCCATCGGCTTCGGCGATAATGTGGCCGAAATGAAGCGGCCGGTGATTCCATGCCTGCGCACGTTCACGCGCTACGGAAAATCCGGCATTCCGGTTTCCGACTGGTTCCCGAATGTGGGCGAGACGATCGATGAGTTCGCGGTGGTGCGCTCGATGTGGTGCAACGAAGGCAACCATTTCCCGGCGGTGATTGAGACCAGCACTGGCCATCGAGGCCGCCAGTTCGATCATCCGACTCTGGGCGCGTGGGTATCGTATGCGCTAGGATCGGCCAACAAGAATCTTCCGACCTTCGTCAACATGGGCCGGGCCTCCTCGCCGGTGCAACTGACCGGCGGCTATCTGGGCGCGAACGTTTCGGCCACGCCGTTCCAGGCGGGCGACACGCCCATTCCGAATTTATACCCGCCCAAGAGCAGCAGCGCGGCGGAACGCGAGCGCCAGATGCGCGTGCTGGATGAGATGAACAAGGAGTTCCGCGAGCGCTATGCCATCAATACGGATATCGCGGCGCGGTCGCAGGCGTACGAGCTGGCCGGACGCATGCAGCTTCACGCGCCGGAAGTGGTCGATTTCTCAAGCGAGCCGGACCACGTGAAGGCGCTTTACGGCATCGGAGAAAAGGAAACCGACGATTTCGGCAGACAGCTTCTATTGGCCCGGCGGCTGGTGGAGAACGATGTCCGCTTCATTCAGATTTGCCATGCGGGCGGCGGCAATGGCGCGTGGGATGCGCACGGCGATATGAAAACGCATGCGCCTCTGTGCCGCGCGGTAGATAAACCGGTCTCCGGCCTGATCCGCGACCTGAAGCAGCGCGGGCTGCTGGATTCCACAATCGTGGTGTTCGGCGAGCGAATTCGGCAGAAGTCCGTGGTCGCAGAATACAACCGGCCGCGATCACAATCCGAAAGGATACAGCGTGCTGCTGGCCGGCGGCGGCATCCGCGGCGGCGTGGTTCACGGCGCCACCGACGATGTCGGCTACAAGGCCGTCGACCATCCGCATTACTATAGCGATCTGCACGCCACCATCCTCAACCAGCTCGGCCTCGACTGGAAAAAGATGGAGTACAACGTCTTCGGCAGGACCATGCGGCTGGTGGAGGAAGGGCAGGGGCCGATCAAGGAGATCATAGTCTAGAGCCGAAATCGTGGCTCACGACGCGCCGTTTAGTTTGTCGCCACGCATGAGCGCGGCGCATAACCCGATCTGGTTCCGACCGATTCGACGTTCGGCAAAGTCACTAACAATACAACCAGCACGATGCGGTTCCTGGAGTTTTAAGGCCGAATCAGGTTCTGAGAAGATTGGAGTCTCACAAAAATGAACCGTCGGGAATTCTTTAGTAAGAGCGTTGCCGCCGCTTGTACCCTGTCGATACGTCCGGCATTCGCCTCATCCTCCGATGATGCCGGACGTACGCTGGCGGCAACGGTGCATACGGACCGGCCGGCGGGGGCGATCGCACCGGATTTCATGGGTCTGGGCTATGAGATCTCGTCTGTCGCGAGGCCAGGTCTGATGAGTAGCCGGAACACAGTGTATGTGCAGTTGGTGCGAACGCTAAGTTCGCGCGGGGTAATCCGGATTGGCGGCAACACTTCGGACTTCGCGCGCTACTCCTCCAGCGAGGCGCCCGTTTCCAGCGCCTTCGGAACGGTAGTGAACGATGCCGTGCTCAAAGACCTGGGCGGCTTTTTGGAAGCGACCGGTTGGAAACTGATCTGGGGCCTGGACCTGGGTAAAGGTTCGGAGGACGATGCGGTGGCGGAGGCACAGGCTGTGATGTCCAGCGCCGGCAAAAATCTGCTGGCGTTCGAAATCGGCAATGAGCCCGACCTATTCGTTGGAGCCAAACACCGGAATCAGGGATACAGCTATGACGACTGGTTGGCCGAATACCGCAGGTATAAAACAGCGCTGCGTGCTCGCTTTCCCGAACATTCCTTTTGCCGGCCCGGATGCCGCCGGAAGGACCGAATGGGTAACCCGATTCGCCGCCGATGAAGGCAAAGATGCCGTGCTGCTCACCGAACATTATTACCGCGAAGGGCAGAACCCGACCAGCACTATCGAGAAGTTGCTGGGTCCCGATCCGAAACTGCAGCCGCGCCTCGATCAGTTGAGGGACGCCTCCAAGAGCTCCGGTCTTCCTTATCGAATTTGCGAGGTGAACTCGTTTTCGGGCGGGGGTCGGCCTGGCGTGAGCGATACCATGGCAGGCGCGTTGTGGGCGCTCGATTATATGTTCACGCTGGCAAGCAACGGCTGCTCCGGCGTGAACATGGAAACCGGCGTGAATCACCGGGACTTCATCAGTTCGTACTCTCCGATCGGCGACGACGAGCATGGCCACTATTCGGCCAAACCGGAATACTATGGCATGCTCGCCTTCTCGGTCGCAGGCAAAGGCCAATTGCTGCAAACGGAAATGGATGCGAACGCGCCCGAGGTTAAAACTTATGCCACGCAGCCGGATCGGGGCGCACTTACTCTGACGTTGATCAACAAAGGAACACAGTCGTCTACCGTGAACCTTACTATCGGAAATCGCATGGATGGCAAGAAGGCCTCAGTTATCCGGCTAAGCGCCCCATCCGTGGATGCAAGATCAGGAGTGACTCTGGGCGGCGCAGAGGTAACAGCGGCAGGCGCATGGAAGCCCGCAAATTCGGAAGGTGTGCAGGTGCGTAACGGACAACTCGGAATCAATTTGCCGGCCGCCAGCGCGGCCATTGTGCAGATCGGTTGAGGTGAAGAGGCCGGTTTACGCCATTCGGGGCGCGTCCGGCATCTTCACTTTCCTAACTGCCAGTTCTCGTCAAACAGTCCCGCCACTTTCATCTCCGGAACGTCCGCCCCTTCTTTCACCGTCACGATCGCATAATCGCCCCACTGCGGCATACCGTAATCGCCGTTGTATTCGCGATCCGTGATCGTCAGCCCGCGTATTCAACACCACGTACTTCGCGGGATTCAGTGGATTGGGATAAATCAGCGCGGGGAAGTTATCGTTCGCCGGGAATGACTGAGCTCCCAGAGTCACTTGCTCCTTAGTCCACCGCACCGGAAGCTTGCCGTTGATTTTCGCGATCCACTGGTTGCTGCCCGGATCGCCGAACAGCACTACGTGATACTTCGCAATATCGGCCGTCAGTCACATCCTTGTCGTCCTTGATAAACGGATGGCCGCGGAAGAACCTGGCCCACAGCCGGTCAAAGCGCGCCAGCGTGCGCAGCGCCTGCTGGTTCACCGCTTCGTTCCACGGAGTGCCGGTTGGCCGCACCAACAGGAACGGATCGAGAAACGCATCGTCGATCGGCCCCTGCAGCGCATGCGTCTTATGCAGACCCGCCGGTCTCCCGTTCTTATCTACCTTCCAGCTCGATCCGGTCTTCTCCAGCGTGATCTCGGGCGCCGACTTGACCTTCAGATTCCTGCCCGTCGATCTTGATACTCCTGGCGTGTTCCGTCTCGCGCAGACGCCAGACGAGTCAGGTTCTTCGTGCGGATCTCGTACTGCGCGCCGCCATTGCTGCGCTGCGCATCGATCTCGGCGCGCTCATACTGCTTTTCCAGACCGTCGAGCGATGCCCAGTAATCGCGGTTATAGCGAGTCGTGTAGGTCAGGAAGCGGAATGTGATCGGGCGAACCCTGGCCCTTGTCGCCCCACTCCTTCAGGAATTCGTCGAGCCGCTGCCGCACCAGCGGGCTGGTTCCGTGCCCGGTATTCTGCGAAATCAGAAACAGCCCGGGCGCTCCCTTGGAATGCAGGAAATCGGGATCGCCTTCGGATGGGAATCCCTCTTTCTCCAGTTGCGCGCGAGTTCGTAGCGAAGATTCCAGTTGCCCGCGATTGGGAGTACCGGGCGGAGGAGGCGGCACGGTCGGGGTCTGCGTGTCCATATCGCCGTCGTGCCCGGCCAGAGGCAGGTTGAAAATGTTCAGCGCCCATTCCGGCATGTTCTCCCATATCCGCAGCGTCGCGTATTGATACGGCTGCAAGCCCGGCATCGAGCGCCGCGGAGACCACGTTCCGGCCCCGATCTCGGCGGCCGCAAAGCGATCGGGATAATGCAGCGCGATGTGCCATGCGCCTTCGCCGCCCATCGAAAAGCCGCGCAGTATGATGCGCTTGTCGTCGATCTTGAAGCGCTTTTGCACCGCCGCGATGGCCTCGAAAACATCCGCCTCGCCCGCCCAATGCTACCCCGCGCTGTTGATCCGGCCGAACAGATCCAGCTGAATCTGACCGTTGTCGGCCACCGGCGGTCGGCCCGGCGGCCGGAATTCGGGAAGGCGAACAGGAATTCCGATTCCGTCGTATTGTTCTGCCGCCCGTGCATCCACACGTATAGCCGCGTAGGCTTGGTTCCATCGTAGGAAGCCGGAACCGTCACGCCGTAAGGCTGCACCGAGCCATCCATCGCGGAGTAATAGGCGTGAGTCTGTTTCGTTCCCTTGGTCCACGGCGATTGTCCGCTTTGCAATTGTTTGGCCGCGCTCGATGCCGGTGTCCAATACCGCGAGCGAATGATTGATTCCGTTCTGGCTGGTAAACTGATCGGGAAATTCGAGCAGCATCCGGCCGGCCTTTCCGTAGACCTCGACATCGCGCCACCAGATCCGGATCCGTGTGTTTGGATTTCAATTCTCGGATGATCGCTTCGATTTCCGCTGTCTTCGCCTGGACCTGCTGGAGTTCTTCCGGCTTAGGCTGAATAGGCGGCTGGCCGCCTCTGCCGCCCCGCCCGGCAGGTGGCTGCTGTGGCGTAGGCTGAGCGGGTTGCTGTGAGGCCGCGAGCGAGACTGCCAGAACGGCGGCGAAAGCGGCAAGGGCGAAGGTTGTAATTCTCTGCATATGAATGTGGCTCCGATTAGCGGCGGCAATGTGGGGCAGGCGATTTCGCCTGCCAAGCCGACGATTGCGGCCACCGTCCGATCCTAGGAGCATATCAGAACGTAATGCCTAAAGTTCGCGCCACGCTCTCCCGATAGTTCCATAGGACAGCCTTTTCCAGGAGCGAGATTGAACCGTCAGCTCTCACAACAAGAAATCGACGCGGTCTTTCAAAATCTGCGCGACCGCAAACGCGAGACGCCGGCGGTCAAATTCGATTTCCGCCGCCCCGATCGCATTCCCAAGTCGCAGGTCCGCGCCATTCACCTGCTGCACGATACCTTCGTGCGTAATGTGGTTTCCAGCCTTTCGGCCTACCTGCGCTCCTACCTGACGGTCAATTTGGTCAGCGTGGAACAGCTTTCTTACGCCGAATTTCTTGACGGACTGCCATCGCCCACCTGCATGGTTTCGCTGGGATTGAAGCCTTACGACGGAAACGGCGTGCTGGAATTGAACCCATCGCTGGTTTTCCCGATCCTGGAAATGCTGTTGGGCGGAAACGGAAAATCTTCGGGCGCCATTCAGCGCGAGATTACGGAGATCGAGCAGAGGCTGCTCGACGGTCTCTTTCGCATCATTCTGAACGATTTGCACGAGGCGTGGAAGGGCGTAACCGATGTGGATTTCACCATCGAAGCCATGGAGACGGAGCCCCAATTGCTGCACATCCTGGCGCCGAATGAAGCCGTGGTCTCCATCGGCGTTGAAATCCGCATGGACGAAACCGTCGGTATGATGAATATCGCCATGCCCTCGATTGTGATCAAGATGATGCGGCAGAAATTCGATCAGCAATGGTCCGTACGCAAGACGCTGCCCACCGACGCCGAACAGGCGCGCGCGCTGCGCATGCTTCGCGAGGCGGCGCTAACTCTTGAAGCCCGCCTGGAAGGGCCGAGGCTTTCGGTGCGCGATTTCCTGGATCTGGAGGAAGGCCACCTGCTGACCTTCGATTTTCCGGTCGATCAAGCGGTGGAATTGGCAGTGAACGGCGAGCGCAAGTTTTCCGCACAGGTTGTGAGTACCGGCAGGAAACGCGCCTGCCTCATTGAGGAAGTCCGGCCCGTTAAGGATTAGCCCTTCGCTCGCCGTCAGCCATGTCAAGCGAGGGCGGCCGCTGCGGTCGGCCCTAGACTATCCCTCGACGCGCCGCGAGTCCGGAATTCATAGCGTTCGATCCGTACGGCGGCTTTACCCGCTTCCGCCCGTACTACCCGCCCCACAGCGACGAACTTCAAGGGACAGGCTCCATCGAGCATCGCCGGCCAATTGACCGATAGTTCGACCGTTTGGCCGAGCGTCAGTCTTTCTTCCGTTGTAAACAGCACCCCGCTGCTGCCAATATTTAAGGTCTTACCCGTGCCGCTAATCCGGGACGATTTATGCGTTACCCGATAGCGTAACTCTTCGCAAACGGGAAACCGTGTTGTGCGCCTTCGGTCTGCTCGCGCCCCCGTGTGTTGCTCGCGCTTCGCGCCCATTCAGTTCCATAGTGATGTCATTGTGCTGGAGTAGAGTACTTCATACAATAGCCCGAAAGCTTCAAAACCTACAAGGGGTACGCGGTACTTTAGTAAGCCTTTATACTTAAGATACTCTCCTAATGCTAAATAAATCAGTTTGTTATCCTAAGGTAATGAATAGTGAACAATTCCGGCTGCTGTTTGAAGAAGTACGCAGCAGGCACCATTGATATCGAGGCGGCGCTTGGATCGCGTTCGGCACCTGCCATTCGAAGATCTCGGATTTGCCAAGATCGATCATCATCGCGCGCTTCGCCACGGCATACCGGAAGTCGATTTTTGCTAAAGGAAAGACGCCGGAGCAAGTCGCATCCATAGCCGAAAGATTACTCGATAACTCACCCAACGTACTCATCACCCGCGCGGATGCCGAATGCGCGCGCGTAGTAACGGCGAAACTTACCCGAGGCGGAACATTTTCCGCTCTCCGGAGTCGTGCGTTTTTGGCGTAACCGCACGCTTGCGGGTAAGGGCAAAATCGTCGTGGTCTCGGCCGGCACCAGCGACATTCCGGTAGCGGAAGAAGCGCAAATTACCGCCGAAACCATGGGAAATGAAGTGGATGTTATCTATGACATCGGCGTAGCGGGAATCCACCGTCTGATGCACAACCGCGAGCGGCTTACGCAAGCGCGCGTGGTAGTGGTCTGCGCGGGAATGGAGGGCGCGCTGCCCAGCGTAGTAGGCGGGTTGGTCTCCTGCCCCGTAATCGCTGTACCTACCAGCGTGGGTTATGGCGCAAGTCTTTCACGGATTGGCGGCGCTGCTCGGAATGCTCAATAGCTGCGCAAGTAACGTGACAGTCGTCAATATCGATAACGGCTTCGGCGCGGGCTATGTCGCCAGTCTCATTAACCAGCTTTAATTAAAGTACAATCCGGCGCCCGCGGCGATCAGCATGGCCGCCAAGTTCGAGTGCGTTAATCGGCCCGATGGGTTCGATTTGGTTGCGAAGCGCCGTCAGTATTAGTAATGCCAGCGGCGGCACGCCCAGGGTACCGCAACTGAAATTCCGCCAGGCACTCGAAACGGGCGCTTCAACCCAGGCTCGCGTATGCGTAATGCGGCCAGAGCCGCAAACTGGAGCAGAATACTCAATCCCTGTAAGCAGTACGTCAAGCACAATCAGCTTGACAAAGCTGAGTGTCAAACACAGCGCCCATGCAACGGCGCATACCACGGTCGAGACCCACGGAGCGCCCCGAGGCGTTTCTCCGCTTCAGCGCTTTCGGCAGATAGCCGTCTTCGGCTAACACCACCGGTAGACGAGCCAGTGTAAGAGTCAGCGCATCCAGCGATCCGAACGCCGCCACCATGCCCGTCAACGTAATGCACAGCGCCAGGGCGGCTCCGGATGCGCCGGGTATCGCGGCGCTGGCCACCTCGGCCCACCCACCCGTCGACCAGCGGTTCGGGTCAAGTCCGGTTGCTCCGATGGCAGCCACGGGAACACATAGGTCAACGCGATCAAAATTACCGAAATCGCCATCGCAAGCGGATAGCGCGTTGCGGGCGATCCACATCGTTGGCAATGGTGGAGGTGTTATCCCAGCCCATGTAGTTCCACATCGCGATCAGGATTCCGCCGAGGATATCGGAGTTGCGCACGCTCGATCGAATGCCCCGCGGGTGCGCGGTGAAACAGTGCGGCGATTGCGAGGAGGGCGAAGGGAGCCAGCAGCAATGCGCCCATAACGAGAGAGCCTTCACCCACTGCCTTCACTCCCAGCATGTTCCATAGGGCAGCCAGGGCGATGAGCGAAGCGCCGATCGCAAAGCCCCTCCAGTGCGAATGTCAGCGCCGGCGCGAAGTGGCCCAAATAACCCACGAAACAGCGTGGGATAGATTGCCATGTCGAAGATACTGCCCACTAAGGAGAGCCAGGCTTCCTGGAATCCCCAGAATCGTCCTAAACCGCGCGTCACATAGACGTAGTATCCGCCCTCCTGGGGAAATGCGCTGGCCAATTCCGCCACCATTAGCGCCGTAGGGACACTCCAGACCAGCGGTGTAATCAGCAAGATCAGAATGGCGCCGGCGTAACCGGACTTAGAGACAATATCCTCCAGTCCGAACGGGCCGCCGGATACGATGAAGTAAGTCGCGGCGATCAGCGGCAGCAGCGTCAGCTTTCCTGGCGCCCGCCACTTACAGCCCCAATAGCAATGTCGCGTTGCCCCCAAGAATGCGGCCCCGGTCCTCATCCGAAACAGGCAAAGCCTGCGACTGTTTCCAGCATCTTCGGGATGCTGCCGATCTGGTGCGGATAGTCGCTGCCCGCCAGAATGTGATCCGCGCCCGCAAACGCGATCGCCAGTTCCACGGCCTTGGGATCGAAATTCACCGTGTCGTAATAGAACTTCTTCAAGTATTCCGTGGGTGGTTTCGAAATGTTCGCGCGGCACTCGCCGAAAGCTTCGAAGCCGCGGTCCAGCCGCTCGGCCAAGATACGGAATCGCGCCGCCCATATGGCACAGCGCCCACCGGATTCTGGGGAACCGCTCGGCCACCCCGCTAAATACGATCTTTGCCGCCGCCAGCGTAGTATCGCACAGGAAACCCACCAGCGGCATCAGCCAATAATCCGTCATGGCCTCCACGCCCACCGGATGCGTCGGATGGATATACAGCACCGCGCCCAAGTCGTTCGCCGCCTCATATAGCGGCCAGAAACGGCGGTCGTCCAAGCCCACCCCATTCACATTGCTGAAGAGCATCGCCCCCGCCATATGCAACTGGCGGCACGCGCGTTCCAGTTCCTTCACCGAAGCCTCTGGAACATTCAGCGGCAAAGTCGCCAACGCCGTAAACCTGCCGGCCTTTGATTCCACCACGTCCGCGAACGCATCGTTCACCATGGCAGCCAGGCGGATGGCCGTCTCCGGCGATTCCACGTGCGTCCCGGGGTGGTCAACGTGATTGTCTGTGTATCGACGCCGAGTTCCTTTAATACCCCCTCGCGGTAATCGATATCGCGATGGCCCGGCACGACGATGTTGTAATCGCCCGGGTAGTAAAGCAAGGGATTGCCGCTGCGTCCATCGATACTTCAACGGCGCTGGGCCCATTGCGAATCGCCTCCAGATAAACCGGCGGATAGTAATGATTATGAAAGTCGACGATGCGCATGAGGTTGCATCCTAACACGGCCGCCAGCTATCGATGTGGAATGTATCCTAAACGACCTGGGACAGACCCAGGCGTGCTTGCGCTCAACTGGTAGAGTTGGTAACGCCCGCGCTCGAGAGCGCGCTCGTGATAATCGACATCGGATCGGTCGAAGAGCTCTGCGATCCGCTCGACTGGAAAACCGAAAGAAGCTGACTCAAAATCTGGCTGGCGCTGCCGCTCGGGCTGGCGGCGCTGGTGGGATCGTTGGCGTTCTGCGCCTGAGCATGGTGGTGATGATGCCCGCCTTTGGCGGCTTGGGCGAGATCCTGTACGGTTGGAAGCTGCCCGCTCTGCGAAGCGTTCGTGAAATCGGTCGCAAGCTGCTGCAGTTGACTGGCGCCCGCTGTGTTGCCGTTGGCCGTGGCCGTTTTGAGCGGCGCTCTGCAGGTTGACGGCGATTTGCTGCGTGACCTGCTGGTACTTGGCTGGATTAGACTGCTGAAGCTGCTGCAGCGTGTTCATCAACTGCGCGAATGGAGAAAGCTGGCTGTTGTCCGCGGTGGGGTTGCTCGCATTTGACCGCGGGTGTGTTGCCGGACAAGCCGATACTGTTTAATGCGGCGCCAAGAACCGGTTGGAGAAGGCTGCTGGAAAGGCTTATAGGTCCCATGGAGATCTTATCGGCAGATCTGTGGATAACTTTAGCCGGGCAACCGGCGCTAAAATCGTGGTCGATTGAAACGGACATTAATCCTTTCACACTACCTATTCGTAAAAGGAAATTCCGCAAGGAGAAACCATGAACGCAAAGAAAGTCACCCTCCCGGGAAGCGAACGGCCACCGGTCGGCACGCGCGTGGGCGATCAACCGAAGATGAGACGATCGAGGTCTCGGTCATTCTGAAACCGAAGTCGCGCGCGGCCGCGCCTGCAGCGGGCGGCGCGGCTGGTATCCCGCGAAGAATTTGCGGCGAAACACGGCGCCGACAGCGCCGCAATCGAAAAAGTTAAAGCAGTTCGCCAAGGAAAACAATCTCACGGTAGGCGAGGTATCGCCCGAGCGGCGGACGGTGAAACTGGAAGGAACCGCAGCGAATATGGCGCGCGCGTTTGAGGTCAAGCTCGACGCTACGAACACGATGGACACCGGTACCGCGCACGCACCGGCAGCATCAAACTGCCGGCCGATCTGGCCGGATTCGGTGGAGGCCGTGCTCGGACTTGACGACCGGCCGCAGGCCAAGCCGCACTTTCGGATGCGCGGGCGGCATCAGTCCATGCGGCGGCGGCGGCGGTTTCCTATACGCCGCGCCAGGTGGCGCAGCTCTATCAATTTCCGCTCGATGTGGACGGAACCGGGCGAGACGGTCGGCATTATGGAACTGGGCGGCGGCTATAAACCCGCGGACCTGAAGAACTATTTTGCTTCGTTGGGGCGTGAAGGAGCCAACCGTTATTTCAGTTTCGGTGGACAAGGCGAAAAATAAGCCGACCAATCCGAACAGCGCGGATGGCGAAGTGCTGTTGGATATCGAAGTGGTGGGAGCGGTGGCGCCCGGGGCGAAGATCGTGGTCTATTTCGCGCCTAATACCTCGCAGGGATTTCAGGATGCGCTTACTACGGCGATTCACGACACAACGTAACAAGCCTTCGGTAATTTCGATCAGTTGGGGCGGTCCCGAATCCACGTGGACGGCGCAGGCGATGACGGCTTTCGATTCGGCCGCGCAGGATGCGGCCGCGCTGGGCGTGACCATCTGCGCCGCCTCCGGCGACAGCGGGTCGAGCGATGGCGTGACCGACGGCGCCAATCATGTGGATTTCCCCGCATCCAGCCCGCATATTCTTGGCGTGCGGCGGAACCAGTCTGCAGAGCGCCAATGGAGCCATCAAGAGCGAAACCGTTTGGAACGACGGCGCTCAGGGCGGCGCCGGCGGCGGCGGTTTCAGCAATCAGTTTCCGTTGCCCGCCTGGCAGTCCAGCGCCAACATCAAGCCTCCATCCGGCGGCGGACGCGGCGTGCCGGATGTCTCCGGCGATGCCGACCCGCAGACCGGCTATAAAGTGCTGGTGGACGGACAGTCGCTTGTGATCGGAGGAACCAGCGCGGTGGCTCCTCTGTGGAGCGGACTGATCGCTCTGTTGAACGAGAAGCTGGGCAAGCCGCGTGGGTTTTCTGCAGCCGGCTTTGTATGCGCTGCCGCAAACCGCGGGCGCTTTTCACGATATCACGAGCCGGATCGAACGGAGCTTTTTCCGCAGGTCCCGGATGGGATGCCGCTTCGGGACTAGGATCTCCCGCAGGAGCGCAGTTACTGCATGCGCTGACCGCCGCCTCGGCAGCGATCGCCGGCACGAAACATACAATCCGCGAAAGGCCTGATGCGTCGGGCGAACCGGGGGGAAGACGGTTTCGTCTGCCCGTCGCGGCCTCGCCCGGGGCGCGCTGAGGCTTACCGCAGTCACTTTCGTTGCCGTTCGCGCGCATACTCCTGGTAACGGCCGCGGGCATAGTCGACGGCTTCCTTCCCGCTCTTGAACGCCGGGAAGGATATGTTGATGGCCGGCGTTCCCGGCTTCGGCAATTGGCAAGCGTTCGGCGTTTTCCGCCAGCGCTATTTCCAGGCGATCCGGGCCTGCCGGCAGCGCCGGCGCCGATTGCGCAACGGGCACTTTCACTCCGGCCAATGGATCGTCTTTGCGCGGGGCCGCTAATGTCAACGCGCCGCCCACGTCCGGCGCGGCTGCGTCGCGCGCCGTGAGCGGCGGGATGCCAAACCGTTTCTCAAGGGTGGCCAAAATCGAGGTGTGATCGAATGGCGTGGCGGAAGCGGTGCGGTAGACGGTGCCCGCGGGTATTAGGGGCGATACCAGAACCGTTGGCACGCGCACTCCGAACCGCTTAAAGTCAAACCCGCTTTCGCCGGGCGATTTGTCCGGGGCCACCGCATTCTCGGGCGGAGGAACATGGTCGTAGCAACCGCCGTGCTCGTCGTAGGTGATAATCAGCAGGGTTCCCGGCCAGAGTTTGGAGCCGTAGAGAGTGTAATAAACGTCGTGCAGAAACTGCTCGCCCGCGGCCATATTGTAATTGGGATGCTGACTGTTTCCCGCGGATCCCCATTGCGGCTCGAGGAACACATAGCTGGCGAGGGTGCCCGCGGCCACGGCCTTTTGAAAATCCGCAAACTCCCCGAAATGGCTCTCGGGAGCGGTAGCAATATCGGCGACGAACCCGCGCGTGAGCGGAGGAGCTTTGTATCCGTAGACGCTCCAGGTAACTCCTTTCTTGCCAAGAGCGGTAAAAATACTTGGCGCAGCAAAGACCTTGGCGGCCGAGTCGGAAAGATGGCCCAACGAGGTTGCCATATGAACGAAAGCGCGATTCGGGAATGTTTCCGTAGGCGCGGAGGCGTACCAGTGATCGCACACTGCATACCCTTTCGCAAGGCCCGAAAGGATCGGCAGCAGCGCGGGCGTGTACATTCCCATGATCTGTGAAGGCGTGGTCCCTGGCAGGACCTGATTCGGCTGCTTCGATTCCCAGCTCAACGTGTAAGCAAAATTGGCGATGAAGCCCTGATTCGTCGCCGGGACAATCGGCGCGGGTGGGGTATTGGTCCCAAACAATTGCGAGTTGGTATTCGCATAGCCCTCGCCTGGATCGGCGCCGGGACAATAGTACGGGTGCGCCGCCGTCGCCTGAATGGGAAACACCTTAACGGAACCACCCTTGCCGTCAGGGTTGGTTTCGGTTCCAGTCAGCCCTTCGTAGGGTTGACCGGAAGGAGAAATGTTTCCGCTATCGGCATATAGATACCCGAGCATGTGATCGAATGATCGGTTCTCGAGCATAACAACCACGATGTTAGTGATCTGGTTGAGCTGCGAGGCGGTGGTGCGTTTTGCCGGAGGAGCCGTTTTTTTAGCCATAGCGGAATTTATACCAGATTCCCTGGTACTAAAGTTTTTCCCCCACCGTCCGATGCGTCTATAAGGATGCCCGGCTCTTTCAGGCGTTGGCACGCGCTCGCCGCACTGCTCGTACTCGGCGCCACGGCTACGTCGATCTATATATGGTGGCCGCACAATCATTCTCACCTGATCCTCCGCGCCGGCATCCGCAATAATTCGCTTTCACCATCGCTTAGTCCGGAAGGCCGCGTGGATGCCTTGGCAGTGGAAGTTCTGGCTGAGGCGGCGCGGCGCACCGGCATTCGTTTGCGGTGGGTCGATTGTCCCGAAGGTCCCGATCGGGCACTGGGCTCTAAAAAGGTGGATCTCTGGCCGATGGCCATGGTGCTGCCGGAACGGGCGAGCCGTTTCACATCACCGAGCCCTGGCTGGCCGGAGAACGCTGTCTGATTACGAAAGGGGCTCCCCCAAGCGGTGGGATGGCGTGCGCATCGCCTATGGTCTGGGCCCGGAAAGCCAGCTGATGGCGGCGGCGCCCGGCTCCCGGCCTGTGCATGTTCAGGGCGATGTGGCAGCGGTCGGCGCCATCTGCACCGAGGCGGTATCGGCTGCATATGTGCTGATGCAATCGTTGGGAGCGTTTGTCCTGAAGAAGCCGCCCGGTTGTGAGATGGCCGACTTGCGAGTCACTCCCGTGCGCGGGAAGCCGCTCAAGCTCGGCATCGGCTCGACATTTGAACAAGCTAACGCGGCGGACGAGCTCCGCATCGAAGTGGGGCGTATGGCAGCCGCGGGAGCGTTGGAGGATTTGTTCAATAAGTATTCACTGTATTCGACGGCGGAGACGGCGGGCATCTACGAGCTGTTGGCCGCGGAAGCGCCGCACCGAGGCTTTTGCAGGCAGCGCGATCTTTCTCGTGATCGTCCTGGCTATTTTGTCGTGGCTGATGCGGCGTATTCGCGTAGCCCGGGGCGTGGCGGAAAAAGCGACCAGCGCCAAATCCGAATTCCTGGCCAATATGAGCCACGAAATCCGCACTCCGCTGAATGGCATCGTGGCTATGACCGAATTGCTGGCGCGTTCTAATCTCAACCCCGAGCAGCGTGAAATGGCGGGCGTAGTGCTTTCCAGCTCCGAATCGCTGATGACCATCGTGAACGATATCCTCGACTTCTCAAAGATCGAAGCGGGAGGATTGCATGTGGAAGAGATTCCCTTCGACCTGCGCGTGGCCGTGGAGAATGCGGTAACGCTCTTCAGGCCGCGGGCGGAGGAGAAGAGACTGACGCTAGATTCCCGCATCGCCGCCGCGGTACCGCCCATGATTGTGGGCGACCCGGTGCGCGTCAGGCAGATATTGATGAATCTGATCGCCAACGCAATCAAGTTCACCGCCGCCGGCGGCGTAAAGGTAGAGGTACACACGGCTGGGGATTCAATCAGTCCGGCAGTGCTTTTCCGGGTGATCGATACGGGCATCGGAATTAAACCCGAGGCTTCCGCAAAGCTGTTCCGAGCGTTCAGTCAGGCCGATTCGGCCACCACGCGGAAATATGGCGGTACGGGGCTGGGCTTGGCAATTTCGCTGCGCCTGGTCACGCTGATGGGCGGCTCCATAGGGATGGACAGCGAGCCCGGGAAGGGCTCCACGTTCTGGTTCCTCATTCCGGCGCGGGCGGCAGAGGCGCCCATAGCGGACCCGGAAGCCGTTATGGAGCGGCAAACGGAGCCGGCCACCGAGTTGGCTGCCGAGAATGCCGCCGCCGCACGAGCGGGCTCTCGCATTCTGGTGGTGGAAGACAACCCGGTCAACCAGATCGTGGCATCGCGCGCGCTGCTTACGCTGGGGTATGTATCGGACGTCGTGCCCGGAGGGGAAGAGGCGCTGGAGGCGCTGAATTGCGGCCATTTCGACCTGATCCTGATGGATTGCCAGATGCCCGGCATGGATGGTTACGAGGCGACTATCGCGATCCGTCAGGGCGAGGGCGGCCGTAGCCGGATACCGATTGTTGCCATGACTGCCAATCCCATTGAAGGAGACCGCGAGCGGTGCCTGGCCGCGGGAATGGACGATTATCTGTCGAAGCCGATTCGCCTGGCGGCGCTGAAGAAGATGCTGGAGAGTTGGATCGAGCGCAAAGTAGCCGCGGCCTAAACTTGCGGCGGCGACAGGATGGCTTGCGCCATGGCGTGTAAAGGATGCACCTCTTGAGCCGCGCCGAGCGCGATGGCCTCGCGGGGCATGCCGAAAACCACGCATGTGGCCTGGTCCTGCGCCAGGGTGCGCGCGCCGGCCTGGCGCATTTTGAGCAGTCCCTTGGCGCCATCGGCGCCCATGCCGGTAAGCAATACGCCGGTGGCGCGCGCGCCGGCGGCTTCGGCGGCGGAGAGGAACAAGACGTCCACCGAAGGCCGCTGATAACAGACCCTGGGTCCGGTTTTCACGCTGAACCGCGAGCCGCGCGCCGCGCCGCGACAGCGAGCATGTGGAAATCTCCCGGCGCGATCAATGCCAGGCCGGGGCGCAATTCGTCGCCATCGGCGGCCTCCTTGACCTCGACCGCGCAGAGGCCATTCAAGCGCATCGCAAAGGCCTTGGAGAACTGTGCCGGTATGTGCTGGGCGACGACGATCGGCGGCGCATTAGCGGGGAGCGCCTTGAGAATGGACGCAATGGCCTCGGTACCGCCGGTGGAAGCGCCGATGGCGATCAGGCCGTCCGCGGGCAGGCGCGCCGGATCGGCAGCCAAGCGCGGCGGCGGCTGCTCGGCGAAGGGTCCCGCGACTTCAAACGCGCACGCCGCCGCCGCGCGGATCTTCAAAGCCAGCGTTTGCCGCAACTCGCCCACCGAGTATGGGCCGGCCGGTTTCGCCAGCACCTCCAGCGCCCCGATACTCGAGCGCCTGCACGGCCAGTCGGCACGAACTCTGGGCCAGCGAGCTGACCACTACTACGGGCAGCGGGTGAGACCGCATGATTTTGCGAAGGAAGGTCAGTCCATCCATGCGCGGCATCTCGATATCGAGCGTGAGCACGTCCGGATTCAACGCCAGAATCTTGTCGCGGGCTACGTAGGGATCGGGCGCGGTCCCCACCACTTCCAGATCGGGCTCGGGGGCGAGCGCGTCGGTCAGGATGCGGCGAACAATGGCGGAATCGTCGATAATCAGAACGCGAATTCTTGGGCGGGCAGGCACGGGGCGCACTCGGCTTTCATCAGGATGGTCAACGTGCCGTTGCCCAGGGCGACGCAGTAAACGGCCGCATCGGGCGGGTCGATGGAAATCCCTGGGGCCTCTTGAGACCCCAGGACCAGGGGTGGGGAAAGGCGGAACATGGCCTCGCTCCCGCTACGGCTTAAGGCCGAGCCGCAGATCATATTGGCCAGCTCGCAGACCATCTCTTCCGCCTGCCGGGCAGTGACCGTCTCTTCCTCTTCCCCGAGGAAATCGGCGGTAATCGATCGCGCGGCCGAAGCGGTGACGCGCAGCAGTAGCCATCCGGGCGGCGAGCCGTCGAACGTCAGGCGGGCGGCAATCTCCGGCTGCGTCCAGCGGGGCGCCGGAACCGGCTCCGCCACTTCGCGGATGAAGAACATCTTCTCCAGCACGTCTTCGGCAGATTCGCGCAAGACGCGGTCGAAGAACCGCTCAAACATAGGCGCCTCCCAAGGCTGCGCTCCAGCTCGGCGCGCAGAGCCTCGGGTACAAACGGCTTGCCAACGTAGCCGCGGGCGCCCAGCGCCAGCATGAGCTTTTTGCGTTGACCGGTGAGCATCCGTGGAAATCACGATTACGGGAATGTGGCGCAGCTCTTCGCATTGGGATAGCACGCCGCATGAGCTCGTCTCCGCCCATTTCCGGCATGTTGATGTCGGTGAGAATCATGTCCACCGCTTCGCGTTGCAGCAGCTCGAGCGCCTCCACTCCATTGGCCGCCTCCAAGCAGGCCGAAGTCTCGAACCCGGATACAGCGATAACGCGGCGCACGAACATGCGCATGACGGGCGAATCGTCTACGATCAGGATGCGAAATGCCATGGGTGCTCTCCTTTTATTCCCGCCGGAAGCAGCGCGCGCGCTCCGGCGGATTCCTGTAGCCAAAGATTTCCAGAACCAATCTCCAGATGCAGGGAGCGGGATTGATTGCCGCCGATGGCCTCGCCGTGAATCAACAAACCGGCTTTCCACAGAATGCGGCGCAGCGACAGATAATTGCGCTTACCGATTTCGCAGGCCGCCGGGGATTATCAAACATGTCGGCGGCGCCGGCGGCGCGCACGATCAGGCGGCGCTTGAGCGCGCCTTGCGCGCAAACGCCGGCGAGAAGCAACGGAATGCCGGTATTCGGCGAACTTATATGGGTTGGCCACGCCGCGCACGCCGGGTCGATGGCCGAATCGGGCAGCATGAAGTGCAGCAGACCGCCGACGTGCGCGGCGGGATCGTAGACTGCCAAGCCGATGCACGATCCGAGCGCATAGGTGCTCAGCTCCTGACCGGGCGAGTCGGCGATCTTGCAATCCCCCATGCCGACAATCAGGTTCATCGCGCGCCTTTCCGCCCGGCTTTGCGGTAGACGGCCGGCCGCACGTATTCGAGTGAGTGGGAGATGCCCGCCAAGCTTTCCGCGTGGCCGACGAAAAGATATCCGCCCGGCTCGAGACAATTCGCCATCCGCGCGACCACGCGCTCCTGCGTCGGGCGGTCAAAATAGATCAGGAGATTGCGGCAGAATACCGCCGGAAACGGTCGCGGCCAGTGGAAAGGTTCCACCAGATTCACGCGCCGGAACCTGAGCTTGGGCATGGATGCGGGGCACGACGCGATACCCGGCGCCGGGCGCCGGGGACGGCGGTGAAGTATCGCGACAACCAGGCGCGCGGCAGATCGCGGCAGCGCTCGGCGGAGTATTCGGCGGATTCGGCAATTCGCAGCGCTCGATTCGAAATGTCGCTGGCGCGAATACTGAAATTCGCAGAGGGCAAGGTTTCGTCGAGGAGACAGGCGAGGGTCCACACTTCTTCGCCGGTGGCGCTGGCGGCGCACCAGACCTCAATGGAATCGCGCCGCGACCATTCCGGAAACGACGCGCTGGCGGAAGAAATCGAAGTGGTCCGGCTCGCGCAGAAACGAGGTGTGATTGGTGGCGAGCGCATCGATCAGCGCGGCGAGCGAGCGGCCGGTGGAATCCTGGACGACGTGCCGGTAATATTCGTGGAAGGTGCGAAAATGGCCGGCAGTCACCAGGCGCTGCAGGCGCGCGGCGACCATTTGCTCCTTGCCGGATTTCAGATGGAGGCCGAAAGTTTGATAGGCGAGTTCGGCGGATCTCATCGAATTCGCGGGGAGCGAGCGGGTGCGGCGAGGCCGCGTCGAGGAGCGCTCCATTAAGCAGAGGCATTGGCCGCCGTTTCCTGGAAGAGCTGGTCCAAGTCGAGAATCAGTCCTACTCGTCCGTCGCCGAGAATGGCTCCGCCGGCGATGCCGGGGACGTCTTTGAAGGTCTCGCCAAGGCTCTTAATTACCACCTCGTGTTTGCCGATCAGCTCGTCCACCATCAGGCCAAAGCGCTTTCCTTCGACTTCGGCGATCACAAGCACCGATTGCAGGGGATCTTCCGATCGCGGCTCGATGCGGAAGCGCCGGTAGAGCCGAATCACGGGCAGCAGTCCGCCGCGCACGAGCGCCATTTCCGCCTGGTGATGTACAGTCCAGATCGTGTCCGCCGCACGGGCGGAGCACTTCTCTTACGCCGAACAAGGGCAGGATATAACGCTCCTGGCCTACGCCCGCCACCAGACCGTCGATGATGGCCAGAGTCAGCGGCAGCTTGAGCAGGAACGACGCGCCTTGACCGGGCGTGGACCGGATCTCGATGCGTCCCCGCAGCTTCTCAATGTGCTTGCGCACTACGTCCATGCCTACGCCGCGGCCCGAAACGCTGGTGACTTGCGAAGCCGTGCTGAATCCCGGCTGGAAGATCAGGTCATAGATTTCGTGGCTGCTCCGGCCTTCGCCCGATCCAATCAGACCTCTCTCGACGGCTTTGGCGGCGATCTTCGCGCGATCGAGTCCGCGGCCATCGTCGGAAATCTCAATCACGACCTGGCCGGCGCGATGATGAGCTGTGAGGAGCAGCCGGGCGCATGGATGCTTGCCGACGCTGGCGCGCTCCTCCGGGAGTTCGATGCCATGATCCATGGAGTTGCGAATCATGTGCATGAGTGGGTCGGCGAGCTCCTCGGCGATGGTGCGGTCGAGCTCGATTTCGTCGCCCTGAGTTTCCATCTCGACGGGCTTATCCGAACTGGCGCGAGAGGTCGCGCACGAGGCGCTCCATTCGACGGAATAGCGGGCCGATGGGAACCAGGCGCATCGACATGGCGGTTTTCTGCAAGCCGGCGGCGATGCCGGTTAAATGAGCGATGCGCCGCTGCAAGCGGGGATTGTTGAGGGCGGCGAGATCCGGGTCGTGACGGACCAGGGATTCGGCGATCACCATTTCGCCGGCCATGTCCACGAGGTAGTCCAGCTTGGCGGTGTCTACCTTGATGGAAGGCGCGTAGCTCCAAGCCGCGTTGCCGCGGCGCGGGCCGGGAGGAGCGGTTGGATTCTCTACGGCTGCGGCCATGGAGGCCAGCGACAACGGAGCCGCAACGGAGCCGACAACTGCGTTTGGCATTCGCCGCGCAGAATATCGTCCGGCCCTATGCCGGCTGCCGCCGAGAGCGCGCGAATACGAACCAACAACGATTCATCGGGCCGGGGCTCTTGCGAGGGCGATATGAGTAAGCGCCGGCTTCGAGGTGCGCCAACCATTGCGCGAGGTAGTCGGCGCTGGCCAGGATTACGTCGAAACCGTCGGCGGCGATGGCGATGGCGCCGTTGCGGACTGCGTCCAGCACGGTCTCGACTTCGTGAGCCAGCTTTAACATTTCGCCAAGATCCAGGAAACCGGCCAAGCCTTTGATGGTGTGGAAGCCGCGAAACACTGCGTTCCATGCCTCGGCATCGGGGCCGTCCCGCTCCAGCGTCAGAAGCCGATTTTCAATGTTGGCGAGATGGCCGCGGCTTTCGAGAATGAAATCCGCGATCAATTCGGGATCTTGCGCCAATGAGTGCGCCAACGAAGGCGCTAGGGATCCCGCCAAAGCGTGCGCCGGCGGAGATTCAACTGGCGGATTCATCGTCGTCCAACGGGAAGAAGGCGCGGCCGGGCAGTCTCGCCAGTACACGAGCGGGCGTTACCGGCGGCGTCCAATCGCCTTGCGGGCGCGACGCCTGCGCCGGAAAGACTGCGCAGCGTTTCGACCAGCGCCAGGAGCCCCCTGGAGTGCGAAGCCAGATCCTGGCCGGCGGCGGCGCCGCGTTCGGCATTGGTGGCGTTCTTCTGCGTCACTTGCTCCATCTGGCCCGCTGCCACGGCGATCCGCTCGATGCCGCGCACCTGTTTCCGGCTGGCGCTATCGACATCGTCCACCAACGCCTTCACGCGGGCGGCGCGGCCGGTGATCTTGCGAACGGATTCCGCCACCAGGTCGAGCTTGGCGCTGCCGATATCGGATTTGGCGATGGATTCTTCGATCAGCAGCGCGGTATCCTTAGCCGCCTGGGCGCTCCGCTGCGCCAGATTGCGCACCTCGCCGGCCACCACCGCGAAGCCCATGCCGGCCTCGCCGGCGCGCGCGGCTTCCACGGCCGCGTTCAGCGCGAGAATGTTGGTCTGAAACGCAATCTCATCGATTACACGAATGATTTTGGAAATTTTGTCGCTGGATGCGTTGATTTCGCGCATGGAGCCGACCATCTCCTCCAGATTGCGATTGGCATCGGTCACGAGGCCTCCGGTCTCCGCCATCAGTCCGGCGGCGGACTGCATGCTCTCGGCATTCTTGCGCGAGATAGCGGTAATTTCCGTTAGCGACGCGGAGGTTTCCTGCAGCGTGGCGGCCTGTCCGGACGCACCCTGGACCGCGGCCTGGGTGACCAAAGCCAGCTTCATGCGAAGCCGCCGCCAGCCGGCGCGAGCCGGTCAGCGCCTCGCCGCCCACTCGGCGCAACCGCGACGAAGCCGAGGCTGCCGCAAGAACGATTGCAGCCGTGGCGCATGCCGCGGCGACGCCCAAAGCAGGGAATGCCCAGGAGGCGCGGCTCCAGACGGCGATCAAGACTATCACCATATCCAGCCCAGCCACCAGGCTGAGCGCGGCCGTCAGTTTCCACCCGAAAGTAAAGCTTGGCTTTTGCATGCGATTTTCCTAAAATCGCGCGCTAATCGAAAAGGGCGTTGACCTTCCGCAGGTCCTGCGCCGAGAGGATGCGGCCGATATCCAAGAGGATTTTGACCTTGCCCTTGACTTTCGCCATGCCCAACAGATACGGGGTTTCCATCTTGCCAAAATCGGGCGTATTCTCGATGTCCGCGGCCGCAAGGCTCACCACTTCGGAGACGCTATCCACCAGAGGCCCATGGAGACGAGGGAGCCAGCCGATTCCACCTGCACCACCACGATGCAGGTCCGTTGCGTATATTCCGCTGCTGGCACGCCGAATTTAAGACGCAGATCGACGACAGGAACCACTTTGCCGCGCAAATTGATCACTCCCTTGATGTGCGGAGGCGTGCGCGGCACCGCGGTGATGTCTTGAACGCCCATGATTTCGCGCACCTGCAGCACGCGAATGCCGAATTCCTCGCCGGCAAGATGGAAGGTGAGATACTTGCCCGCGCGCGGATCGGTCTGCGCGACCGCGGTGGATTCCCTGTCCGAAAGCAACGTCGATGCCATAATCGGCTCCAATCTCTAACTGGCGAGGGCGCCCAAGCCGTCGCAAAGGTGGATGTGATGGCGCGGGTTTCTGTCCCGCGGCGCCAGGCACAGTTTGACTACGAGATCGTCCCGATCCCACCGGAAGCGGACGACAATCCAATTCGCCGCAGCCGCCGTCTTGGTCTTAAAATTCCGGCCGTACACGACTGTGGGTATGCTCAGGCCGAGCGGCCCGAGCTTGAGTTCCAACTCGGTCTTGACGCCGCCGACAATCATGTTGGTTAGCTCAGCCACGGCGTCGAGCACTTCTTCGTTCACGGCCGGAGCCTCAGTCATGAGCAAGGCCGCGCTGGCCCTGCATGCGAACGCGGCCGAGCAGTTCAGGCTTCCCGATCCGACCCAGGCGCCGGCCAGCCCAATGAAGGACACGATTTCGCAATCCGGATCGGATTTGAAATCTTCAAACGACGCCTGTCCCGGTGTAAGGCAAACGTCCAGCATGGTCGAGAAAACATGCATGACGGACTGATTGACGGCATCGACGATGAACCCTTCAATACTCATAGCTCAATTCTCATGTTCAATACCGATAACGATCATTCATAACTGCATAGCCGGATCGAGAATGCCCGCCAGTTTTTCCTTGATCTGATCGGCGGTGAAGGGCTTACGTACGTAGCCTGCAGCGCCGAGCCGGACAGCTTCGCCAACCCTGCTTTCGCCGCCCTCGGTGGTAATCATAACGACGGGAATGTCGCGCCACTCGGGCGCGGTTTTCATAGCGGCCAGCATCTGGAGGCCATCCATCCTGGGCATGTTGATATCCGTCAAGACCAGGCCGACTACTCTTGTTTTGAGTAACTCCAGCGCTTCCTGGCCGTCGCCGGCCTGATGAATTTCGCCGATGTCCATGCCCGTTTGCCGCAGGACGCGATGCAGGATTTTACGGATCGCAGCCGAATCGTCCACTACCAATACGTCGGATTCCATGCGTCTCCTTACACAAGTGATTATCGGCAGGGGCCGGATTTTCGTTAGTCGGGGATTTATGAGGACGCACAGGGCCGAGGCAGGGCGCCTCTAAACGGCGCGGCTCTTATCTCGGATACTTAGCGCCAAAATGGCTCCAGAGGGTAGGGGTGCAGGATTCTCCGTTCAGGCGGGAGCGTTCACCGCACTGGAATAGCCGCGGTTGGCGCCGCATGTCCGCCCACTCTCAATTGCACGCGCGCTACGCCCGCTTCGGTTTGCGGTGGAATGCGGAAATCGAAACGGTAAATGTTCACCTCGCCGGGCGAGCCGAAGTGCTGCGAAACCTCCGCGGTTCGGCCATTCACCCACACATGCGGTTGCAGAATGGATTCCGCGAACGGAGCGCGGGGGAATGGCGCTCCACTGGGAATTTCCGGCTCGGTCGGCCCAAGGTCCGCCGCTTTAGCGATGATATGGTCACCGGGATGGGCGGGATGATTCGCATCTAGGGGCTTCCAATCCGCATCGAAAAGATTCAGCACGGCCGGATGAATTGCGACCGTTGGCTGCGGGATTTCGAGGAGTCGGCCGGCTTGATAATCGAAGACGGCATCGTACGCCTGCATCTGGCGTGGCGATGGGGTGTGCGGCATTCGTTTCGCGCGGTCCACCGTCAGACTTCGGTCGCGATAGATCAGCCGCACCAGGAAAATCATATCTTCGCTATCGGTGCGCATTGGATCGTTGAGGAAGAGCAGCCGCGCCTGGTACGGCATAACGGGACGCAAGGCGCGTAGGTCCCCCGCGAGCGACATCCACACCGGCGATTCTTCCGTCATGCTGGTGACGTCGCGCGGTCCCACCTTCTTGTAATATCCGTATAGCGGCCATGCGATCGCGAACAGCAAACACGCGGCGGCGGCCCGTTCGGGCCAGTACGGGGTCGCCGGGGCGAAGCGGCGTAACCGGCGGCGCAACCCGGCCGCAAGGCCCACAATCGCGTATGCGGCATACAGCGCCAGGCCAAAAGTGGGGATGTAGTATTGCGACGCGCCGCGCGGCAGCACGAAGGCTATCGGCATTGAGGAGATAAGAACAAACCCCCAAGCAAATAGCAGAGGTTTCGCTCTGGTCCGCAGCGCGATTAGCAGAAGCGCGCCCCAAAACGCGAGTATCAGCAGGGGAGTGAACCGGGAATCGGTAACAAACATGTCGTCAAGAAAATGGCCGTTGGTTTGCATGAATCGGGTCCACGTGAAGATGGGACGGTAGGCCACGTTCGATACCAGAGCGCCAGTCCGGCAGGAGATGAATACGATGACCATCGCGCCCATAACGATGAATGTCCGCAAACTGCGGCGCGTCTGGTACAGAAGCTCGTAGAGCGCCAGCACCGGGGGTAGAGCCACGGCCATTTCTTTCGAATTCAGCGCGCATATGAAGAGAGCCAGCAGGCCGATGGTTTCGCCAATGCCGGGCGCGCGTTCCCGCTGGCGGATGGCGATATACCAGAGCAGCGCCGCGAACATAAAGAAGTAGCAGAGGACGTCATAAACATAGCCGGTGTCGAAGTAAAGCGCCTCCGAGTTGCGGCGGTAGCACGAAAGCAGCGCGGTGGTGAGCGCGGCCAACCTGGAACCGGTAAGCGCGCCGCGCCACGGCATAGGTCAGAAAAATATTTGCGAGCAATATGGCTAATTCGGCCGCATGAAACGTAGTTCCGTGGAAGCCGGTGAAATAGAAAATGGACCGATACCAAACGCTGCCCATCGGCCTGATGAAGTCGGAAGGAAGGAAAAACAGCAGATTGGCCTTCACCAGCGATCGGAGTGGAAAGTACCACGACCGGTGAAGGTTCATCAGGTCGTCGCTGCTGAATCCGGTTCTGAGAGCGTGACGCGTGAGGCGGAAGAAATAACAGCCGATTAAGAAGAGGCCGATTGCCGAGAGGAGCCGGTCGTATTTACCGTCTTTCCGCGAAGTGGGGGACAAGCTGAAGCATACCCCAGCAGGCCTAATCGGCGTGACAGCTTCTGCAAGCCAGGTGCGACTCCGCAAAATTCGCGCGCCCCGCCAGCGGCTGCGCGCTCCTGACATCGGGACGCCAAGCGGCCGCCACCCACACCGACGCCGCCGCGGCTGCGAGTAACAGTATCGCCTTGGCGGGCCGCCGTCGCGCGACAGTAATCGCCGCGGGACCAGGCGCCTTCACCAAATACCATAACCGCTCCGGCGCGCTCACTGGCGCCAGCCGGTCGGCTAATTCCAATTCGAGCCATTCAGACATGCCGGTCTCCCACACTTGCCAGATGCGCCAGGCGCCGCCCCAGCGCCTTGTGCGCGCGATTCAGGCGCGAGGCCACTGTCCCCTCGGAGCATCCCAATACATTCGCGATTTCATCGTAAGAAAGGCCTTCGGTATAGCGCAACACGACCACCATGCGGAGCGCGGGCGAGAGCCTCTCTACCGCGGAGCGCACGCTGGCGCGGACTTCAGAACGAAGCAGATCGGCCAAGCTATCTGCCGAGGCCCGCAGCGTGGCGAGCAAGCCGGCGGCCAATGGAACCAAGCTTCGCGTACGGCGCTTGTGATCGAAACAACTGTTGACCACCAGACGGTAGATCCAGGTTTGGAAAGCCGCATCGCCGCGAAAATTTTGAATGGAAGAGAAAAGCTTCAGAAACGTATCCTGCGCGATATCCATAGCGGCGGTTTCGTCGCCTGAGTAGCGGAGAGCAATCGAGTAGACCCGGTCGCGGTAGATTTCAAAGAGCGCGCGAAAAGCATCGCGCTCTCCGCGCCGGCAAGCCTCGATGAGCTCCCGCTCCGAGCATTCCAGCACCATCGTGATCAAGTTACCAGCTTTAGACGCGCGGCGGGTCCGGTTTCTTCCATCTAAAAAATCGATCCCAGAGAAATCTTCCGGAAGCCTGGCAGTTGCGGAGGTCCGCCGCTCGACCCTTGCATCTTGGACTTGCTCCACTCGTCTTCAGGCAAAATTCGCAGCGGCGCAAGTTTCTTTGCCGTCAAGCCAGTGTTGAGCGCGGGTAGCCGCCGGCCGGCAAGACCGGTAAAATCGCGGATCACGTCATCCAGCTCGCGGCTCAACGCATCCGCCCGCGCCACTTGAGAATCGGTGGGCCGGCCTTCGTATCCGTTCACGTCGCCATAGAGTTCGCCCACATATTCACGCAGCCGCTCTTCGCCGGTGATCATGCCACCTTCCTTAGTGGCGACGATCTTGGAGCGAATTTGATCCACAGCGGTTGATAACTGCTGTAGTTGCGGACGCAGCGGATCGTTCTGCGGCAGACCGGCGGCGGTTGTGGCGGCCGTATCGCGAATACCGATAATTGCATCTACCGCCCAGCTCATGTGGTTTAGCAGCGCGCCCAAACGGTTGACTAACGCGAACTGCGCTTTACGGTCGTCGAGCGTATAGGTTGCGCGCGGGTCCAGGGTCACATTCAATTGCGTGGTGTAAGTCTTATCGCCCTTGGTCATCTTGACGGTGTAGACGCCTGGAAGAACTCGCGGTCCGAACGCTGCGCCAAAGATGGCGCTGGCGGCCGGCGGAACCTGCGGAGCTTTCAAGTGCATCGACCAGGTGGCCCGGTTGACGCCGCGATGCTTGCTGCTGACCACAGTGTCCACTAGCTTGCCCTGCGCGTCAAGTATCTCGATGTTCAAGTCGCCAAAGATATGGCGCGTGCGCTGGTAGTACGGAATGAATGCATCGGTGGGCCGGCTGGGGCCGGTGAAGGTCGCGTCGCCTTCCGGCCAGCCGCCGGATGTCTCCATCCACTGCGCGGCCGGCGGGACCGGCAGAAAACCCGCATCCTCAGTCATCAGCGCCGGCGTGAGGGCGCGCAACCCGGAGATATCGTCGATGATCCAGATGCCGCGCCCATGTGTAGCCAGAATCAGATCGGAAGTTCGCGGGTGTATCACCAGATCGCGCACGGCTACCGCGGGAAAGCTGCTGCCTTTATATTGCGCCCAGCGCTGGCCGCCATCGACGCTGATCCACAGCCCGAATTCGGTTCCCAGGAAAAGCAGGTTGGAATCGACGGTGTCTTCTTTGATGACATGCGCATACCCGCGCACGCCGCTTGGAGCCATGGGAAGTTCTGTCCAGGACTTGCCATAATCAACGGTCTTGTAGACGTGCGGTTGCATGTCGCCGACCATGTGCCGGTCAATGGTGGCGTAGGCCGTGCCTTCAGCGTAACGGCTGGCCTCTACCCACGAAACCCAGGTAGGCCGGGCGGCGCCTGGAAGATTGGCAGCTACATTCGTCCAGGTCTTGCCTGCGTCGCGCGTGATCTGGAGGCATCCATCGTCCGTGTCCGACCCAGATTATCTGCCCGTTGCGAGGGGATTCGGAGATGGAATAAATCGTAGTATTCATCTCCGCCGACGAGTTGTCTATGGTCACGCCGCCCGATTCCTCCTGCTTCTGTTTCTCGGGGTCGTTGGTAGTGAGATCGGGAGAGATGCGCTCCCAGGACTGGCCGTGATCGCGCGAGCGGAAGAGATATTGAGCGCCAATGTAGATTGTGCCCTTTTCATTGGGACTCATCTGCACCGGCGTATTCCAGTTGAAGCGCAGTTTCTTTTCGCTGTACTGGGCGTAGGGCTTGATGGCGCGGCTTTCGTGCGTGAAGCGATTCACGCGGCCGAGCTCGCCGCCCTGATACTCTGCATATATATAAGCGGGATCGGAGGGGTCTTCCCACATCCAGAAGCCGTCGCCGCCGTACATATTCTCCCAACGCGAATTGGTTATGCCGCCAGGATAAGAGGAATCGCCCACCCAGGAGCTGTTATCCTGCAAACCGCCGTAGACGTGATACGGCTCGGCTTGGTCTACGCTCACGTGATAAAACTGCGACACCGGCAGGTTCATCAAGTGTTCCCAGCGCGTGCCGCCGTCGTGGCTGCGCCACAGGCCGCCGTCATCGCTGGCGAAAATCAGGTTGGGATTGCCGGCGTCGATCCAGACGTCGTGAAAATCACCGTGCGCGGAGTTGGAAACCGGACTGAAGCTCTTCCCTCCATTCACGCTGAGCAGCAAGGAATAGTCCACCTTGAAGATCTTGTTCTCATCTTTTGGATCCACAATCAGGTTGGCAAAGTAGAAAGGTCGCCAGACCATGTATTGGCTGGCGTCCAGGCGGGTCCAGTTTTTGCCCGCGTCATTGGAACGGAAGAGCGCGCTACTCTTCGATTCGATCATCGCGTAGACTACCTGCGGGTTAGACGGCGAGACGGCCAGAGCGATTCGCCCGTACGGCTTCTCGGGAAGGCCTTTGGCATTGGACGGAGTCAGCTCGGCCCAATGTTCGCCGCCATCGATGGACTGGAAAATCCCACTGCCCGGGCCGCCGGAGCGAAAAGTCCATGCCTGCCGGCGGAAATCCCACATTGAAGCGTAAATGGTCTTCGGATTCTGCGGGCTGGTGGCAAGCATGGCGCAACCGGTAGAGGCATTCGCGCCTGCGAGAACCTTTCGCCAGCTCTTGCCGCCATCGGTAGTTTTGTAAACGCCGCGCTCCGCATTGTCATCCCAGGAATGCCCGGTGGCGCAGGCGTAAACCGTGTCGCTATCCGAGGGATCGACAAGAACCTTGGCGATGTGTTCGGAATCCTTCAGCCCCATGTTGTTCCAATTCTCGCCGCCATCTACCGACTTGTAGATGCCATCGCCAATCGAAACGCTGTTTCGCATCCAGCTCTCGCCGGTTCCAACCCAAACGATCTTTGGGTTATGCGTATCGATGGCGACGGCGCCGATGGATTGCACATCGGGGCTGTTGAACACCGGTTTGAAGGTGGTACCGCCGTTGACCGATTTCCAGACGCCGCCGCTGGCGGATCCCGCGAACATCGTCAGCCGCCCGCCATCGTTTACGGCGGCGATAGCGGCGATGCGGCCGCTCATCGCGGCCGAGCCAATATTACGCGCCGGTAATCCGGATATGGTTCCGGCGTCGAATCGAACGGGCGTCTGCCCAAAAAGGAGGGTTGAGGCTAAAGGGGCGACCAGTAACAGGTGTTTCATCATTCGTTCAAAACTCCTCGTGTCCAGTTGCGGGCGGATGCGCAGGCAACTTGAAAACCTGCGCGTTCACTGGCACATTCGCTTCAATCTTGTCGATGGTGACCTTGGCGGCGGCGTCCGGATTCTGTTGGGGGCCGGTTTCAAACGAAAACGGAAAATAGACGCCGGCGGCGAGTTTGTAGGAGCCGAGATTCGTGAACGTTTCCCGCACCGAGCCGCGAATGAATTGCAGCTTTTCGGTGCGGATCTCAAGATAAGTATCCGGATCGAGATAGTAATAGATGATGTCGCCGTTAGCCAGCGTGACCTTCAGCCGGTAGGCGTCGTCGCCATCGACGGTATCGTGGCCCAGATACTCGACGCGATTATCTTTCGTTTTATAATCCACCAGAGGGCCGTAAAAATCGGCCTCCTCGATCAATTCGCGCAGGTCGTCCTCTCCGAGCAGTTCCGCGTCTTTCCGGCCCTCGAAGGGGGAAATCTGCCAACCGGTGGAACCGTCGTAGGCTTGGATCTGAGACATGCCCTGCACCGTGACAGCATCGCGCACCAGATTCGGCGCCATGGCGGTGCGACTGAATTCGGCGGTAAAGCTGCCCTGCTGCAATTTGCCCGTCATGCGCAGAGTTTTGATGGCTTTGATTTTTTCAATTCCGCCGCGGGCCTGAAGATTTTTTGCGACCAGCTCTTCCGCCGTCTGCGCCGCGAGTACCGCGGGACAGGCGATTCCGAGCGCGGCGATTAGTAAATTGCGCATCTGCATACCATGATGAAAGGATAGCTTATAGGGGTGTGGCCGCCCGTTTCCTAGGAGAGATCGGGTTCGCGGAAATTTGCTGTCGAAACAATCCTTGGGCTCAGGAAACGATTTACCCGCCATCGAACAAGAGATGCAGGCCGCCGCGCACCTGGTCCAAGGCGCCAGCGGGTATCTTTCCAATTCGCTCTGTCAGTTCCGCTTTATCGACAGTCGCCACTTGAGACACATTTACAACGCTTGGTTTGCTGAGGTTCGCATCGCCTTTCCGCAACGGAACGTTGCCCGGAGCGCGTGCCCGATCCAGGTTCGAGGTAATGAGGCAGATAACGGTTGTCCCGATGAGGCTTCGATTGAAAAGATCGCTCTGGACGACGACGCAGGGATGGCGCTCAGCAGGTGCAGATCCCTGTATCGGCCCGAAATCGATCCAGTAAACGTCCCCCTGCCGGATCTCGCTCACCACTTCTCCTTGATGGTCGACCGAAGCTTGGCCTTGATTCGGCCTGCCATTCGCCGCTCGGGTGCTGTGTCGCGGTAAACATCGTTCAACCGTGCGAGCATCTCCATCTGACGGCGGTGGTGGAGAAAATCCTCGAGAGCGACGGAAAATAAACCGCTTCTGCTTAGGCCCAGTCGCTTTGCGGCATGATCCGCTTCATCCAGAAGCTGACCGTCTATTGAGATGGCTGTCTTCATGGTATGAAATAAGTTTATACCATATGGGACCGGAAGGTATACCGGAGGGCCGGAACATTGTCTCTCTATTCACTCCACCTGCGCTTCGACAGATGCGGCAGATGGCCCCCCGAAAACATACGTGATCGTCAGTGCCACGGCGATTACTACCGCGCACCCGAGGACGTTGTACCAGAGCCAATGGATACTGGTAAACAGGAAAGCCGAAAAGATAGCGGCTTCGCCCGCGAGCATGCCAACGAAGGTCGCAGTTCCGCCAACGCGCCGGAACCCGAACGCCAGCACGAAACATCCCAACAGAGAACCGTAAAATAACGAACCCACCACGTTCACCGCCACGATTAACGATCCCAGCTTTCTGCCCCAGCCCGCGAAGATCACCGCGTATGCGCCCCAGAATAGCGTAGCCAGCCGCGAGGCCGTGACGTAATGATGATCGGTGGCATGCGGCCGGATGTGCCGGCGGTACAAATCCACTATCGTGACCGTGGCCAGCGAATTGATCTCGCCCGAGCTGGCCGACATCGTCGCTGCGAAGATCACCGCGATTACCAGACCCACCAGGCCCACCGGCAGGTAGCGCGTCACAAATGTCAGAAAGATATAGTTGGTATCGTCGAAGCCTTTCTCGCCGCCCGAAAGCTCCACCAGTTTTTCGGCGCGCAGGTGGGCGCCGTCCATTTCCCTCTGGGCCGCGCGGTAGGCGCCCATGGCCCGGCTCTCCGCGGCGGAATCGCCGGAATGGTGGGACTGCACTAAATCCAGAGCGGCCTGGCGGCGTTGCGCCATCCCGCGCTCGAATCGCGATTGCACCTGGCTGTACTCGGGATGGCTTCCAATGCGCGCCAGTTGCGCCTTCTCAAACAGCAGCGGAGGCTGCACAAAGACATAAAAGACAAACACCATGGCGCCGATGAACAGGATGAAAAACTGCATCGGGATCTTGGCGATCGCATTGAACAACAGGCCCAGCCGGCTTTCCACAATCGAGCGGCCGGTAAGATACCGCTGTACCTGCGATTGATCGCAGCCGAAGTAACTGAGGAACAGAAACGTGCCGCCGATCAAACCGCTCCACACGTTGAACCGGTCGTTCCAATCGAAGTGCGTGGTGACCGCGTTGAGCCGCCGCGCCGCTCCGGCCAGAAATACGGCATCCGAAAACGATACTGAGGCGGGAAGCAACACAATCACTGTCACCAGCGCAACTATCAGGCCGAGAAAGATCACGCCCATCTGCTGCACGTCAGACCATGTCACGGCTTTAATGCCGCCCAGCACCGTATAACTCACTACGGTGATGCCCATAATCAGCGTGGTGACGCGCTCCGGCCATCCCAGAATTACCGAGAGCACGATGGCCGGCGCGTATATGGTCAAACCCGCCGCCAAGCCGCGCTGCGCCAGGAAAATCATGCTGGCCAATGCGCGCGTCTTGCCGTCAAAGCGCTTCTCCAGGTACTCATATGCGGTGTACACCTTGGCGCGATGGAAAATAGGCACGGCGGTGGCGCAGATGATTACCATGGCGATGGGCAGGCCGAAATAGAACTGCACGAAGCGCATGCCGTCCACATACGATTGGCCGGTAGTGGAGATAAACGTGATCGCGCTCGCCTGGGTGGCCATGATCGAGAGCGCCATCGCATACCAGGGCATGGAGCGGCCGGCCAGCAAGTAGCGATCCACCGTGTTGCTGCCGCGGCTGCGGTAAAGGCCGTAAGCGATGATGGACACCAGCGAAGCGATCAGGACAATCCAGTCGAGCGGTCTCATCGGTACGCCCGCGTGAACAAGTAGAAAGCGAAGATTACGAGTGCCAGGTAGATCAAGATCAGAAAATAGACGCGCTTCCAGGATTTTAGAAACGGCGGCGGTCCGTCCTGCGTGTAGTCGGAGCCCGGCATGAATTCATGTTGGCATAATTCTTTTGCGCGGATGGGAACTTTTCCACCGTTCGCGGCATTACAGGTTAGGAAGCTATTCCGGCATGACCAGCGATGAAGCCCTGATGCTCGAATTCCAGCGCGGATCGCGCGAAGCCTTCGAAGAACTGTTCGCCCGCTATCGCGACCCGCTGTTCGGGTTCTTCCGCCGCCGCATCGAGAGCTCGCGCGCCGAGGATTTGACGCAGGACGTATTTCTGGCGGTGATGCGGGCGGCTTCCCGATATGAGCCGCGCGCGCAGGTGCGCACGTACCTGTATGGCATCGCGCTCAAACTGATTGCGGCCGAGCGCCGCCGGTATCGCGACGCGGTTGCCAAGCTGGAACCGTCGGCGACTTCGCATGAGGATGAAGCCCTGTGGGTCCGCGAAGCCTTGGCGCGGTTGGAGACGGACGACCGCGAGATCCTCATGCTGCGCGAATACGAACAGCTCAGCTACATCGAGATCGCGGAACTGCTGCGAATCCCGCTTAACACCGTGCGCTCGCGTCTGTTCCGCTCGCGCATGGCGCTGAAGAGTTATCTGGAACCGGAGGTGCGCCATGTCTGAAATCCGCCATGCCATCGATCCCGAAGAGATTATGGCTTATCTCGATGGCGAACTCACCTCCGAGCGCGCCGCCGAAGCTATGACGCACCTGGAGCGCTGCCAGGAATGCCGGAGGCTGGCGAGCGATCTGCGGCGAGTGTCACAACAGTTGACGGCTTGGCAGATCGAAGCGCCCCCTCAGATTCCTCCCGCGATGGAAAGGCCGAAGCCGGCTCGCAGCGCAATGTGGCGGTTCGTTCCAGCATGGGTATATTTATCCGCCGGCGCGGCTTTGATTATCGTCTTGTTAGCGATTCCGCGATATGCCGCGCCCCGCAAGGCTGCAACCTTCGCTTCTATGGATAGCCAGCCCGCTGTGGATCGAGCTATATCAACCCGCGCCGCCGCCCATCGCGCCGCTGGCGCAAGCGGATCAAATCGCAACTACATCCGGACCCATGATCGAGCGCACCGCACAACTCACGCTCACGACACATGATTTCGACCAGCTTCGCGCCCGCGTCGACGCTATCCTCGCGCGCCAGCACGGCTATATCGCCGAACTCACCCTCAACGCGCCCGAAAACGCCGGCCGGTCATTGAACGCCAGCCTGCGCATACCCGCGGCTCAACTGGATGCGGCGCTTGCCGAGCTCAGACAGCTCGGCCGGGTGGAGACCGAATCTCAAAGCGGCCAGGACGTTGCCAAACAATACCTCGACCTGGTAGCGCGGTTGGTGAATGCCCGCAACACTGCGCAGCGCCTCACGGAACTGCTGTCGCAGCGCACCGGCAAGCTTTCCGATGTGCTCGCGGTTGAGACCGAGCTGGGCCGGGTTCAAGGCGAAATCGAACAGATGGAGGCCGAGCGCAAGAACACCGAATCGCAAGTGGCTTACGCCTCACTGCAACTGAAGGCGGGCGAATACTACAAGGCGCAGCTCCACGTTGCGCCCGGTTCTACGCTCATCCGCTTCCGTAATGCCGCAATTGACGGTTATCGGAGCATGGCCGAGGGCCTCATCGGCGCCGGGCTGTTGGTGGTCGCCTACGCTCCGAGCTTGCTGCTCTGGGCCGCGCTGCTGTTTTTGCCAGCGCGCGCTTTGTGGCGATGGGCGCGGCGCGCCCCGTAATAATCAAAGCGAAGGAGCGCTATCTCGCCGTGAATGCCGCCGCCCGCCGCCTGCTGCAGTGGATCGATTCACCTCGAATCTTTTTTCGTATAGCATGTTGTACATCACGCAAGATCCATTTATGTCCGCCGTAGACCGCCAAAGTCTTCGCCGCGATCCGCGATTTCCAGAGAGATCCTGCGCCGGCGGGTCTCGACCGCTACAGATACCCCTCGAAGCTTGGCATCCAAACTTGGCCATTCCCGTAAAGAGGAGTTGATATGAAGAGTGCAGCGAACTTCGCCGGATCGTTCTTTTTCGCGGTGGTGAGTGTCGCCGGCCAGGACGGCATCACTGGAACGTGGAAAGCCGAAAATGTGGCGTTTGCTCCCTGGACCTTCACGTTGAAGGCGGAAGGCGCCGCAGTGACCGGCACAGTGAGCCAGGGAGGGTCCTCGGGGACGATTACCACAACGTTGACTGTAGCTACCCCGATCTACGACGGCGCCATCGATGGAAACGATATCTCTTTTAAGTGCGACAGTCCGGATGGCGGCCGCTCCATAGTTTTTTCCGGAGCCATGGCGGGTGACATCATCACCTTCTCGCGCGTGGTGAAGGTTCAACCCGGCGGTTATCCGGGATTGAATGGAATTTACGGCGCGGCGGGCGCGACCCATTTTACGGCAAAGCGTGTTTTGGCCTCGGCGGCGACGCCTTCCACGTCAGCGGCGGCGCCCCGCCCGCCGAGCGTAACCGGCGGATCGCCAGCGGCTCCATCGGTGGATTTGAGAGTGGTGTTTCTGGGAACCGGAACTCCGAATCCCGACCCGGACCGCTCGGGTCCGGCGGTGGCAGTGGTGGCTGGGACACAAGCGTACCTGGTAGACGCCGGTCCGGGCGTGGTGCGCCGGGCGAGGCAGGCCGCGGACCGGACGCAGATCAATGCACTGCGGGCGATTTCGCTCACGTTTCTTTTCCTGACCCACTTACACTCCGATCACACGCTGGGTTATCCCGATTTGATCTTTACTCCCGCGGTGGTGGGCCGAGGGAAACCACTGGAAGTCTTCGGGCCAAAGGGAACCCGCGAGATGACCGATCATATAATGGCCGCCTGGAAGAAGGACATGGACGTGCGGATCAATGGGCTGGAGCACGGAAATGCGAATGCATACAAAGTCAACGTTCACGAGATCAGTCCCGGAGTGGTGCATAAGGACGGCAACGTTACCGTGAAAGCGTTTCTGGTAAAGCACGCGACGTGGGACCAGGCGTTTGGATACCGGTTTGAGGCGGCGGCCCGAAGCATTGTGATCTCCGGCGATACAGCGCCCACTTCAAGCGTGGTGGAAGCATGCAGCGGATGTGATGTTCTGGTGCATGAAGTCTATTGCAATCCGTCAGCGGGAGGAGGCAGCGCGTATTATAGGGCAGCGCACACCTCCGCTGCCGAACTGGCCGAAATTGCCACGCAGGCGAAACCCAGATTGTTGGTTCTCTATCATCAGCTTTTCAGCGGATGTACGGAGGCCGCATTACTACAACAAGTACAGCAGAAATATGCGGGCTCGGTTGTGTCGGCGAACGATTTCGATATTTACTGAGAAATCACTTCCCTGCGCGCGCCCGGCGCTTCCTTGCCCACTCCGGCTTCACCACCTGCGGCGACCGGCTGATCGCCAACGAATCCGGCGGAACCGGCCTCGGTAATCACCGATCCCGCACCCACAATCGCTCCATCGCCAATCTCAATCGGCGCAATCAGCGTGGAATTGCTGCCCACGAAGGCGCCCTTACCGATCGTGGTCGGGTGTTTATTGAATCCATCGAAGTTGCAGGTGATGGTTCCGGCGCCGATGTTCGTTTGCGCGCCGATGGTGGAATCGCCCAGATACGCCAGGTGATTGGCCTTGGCCCCCGCGCCCATGCGCGTCTTCTTCAGCTCGACGAAGTTGCCGATGTGCGCCCCTTCCGCCACGTAGTTGTCCATGCGCAGCCGCGCGAACGGACCCGCATGTACGCCGCGCTCCAGACGCGAGTGGCTGACGATCGTGTACGGCCCAATCTCCACGCCATCCGCGATTTCGGAATCCTGCACGATGGCGCCCGCGCCTACGCGGCAATTCTCGCCGATCGTGGTGCGGCCCAGGATGCGCGCGAACGGCTCCACCACGGTATCCATTCCGATCCGCACGTCGCCATCAATCGATACCGTCTCCGGCCTCTCAATGGTTACGCCTTCGATCATCAGCTCGCGCGCCTTGCGGTGACGCAGGATGCGATCCACATGCGCCAATTCCACGCGGTCGTTAATGCCTAGAGCTTCCTCGGCATTATCAATCTGCATCACATCCACGTAGTGCCCGGCATGGTTCAGAATCGCGACCAGATCGGTCAGGTAGTACTCGCGCGCGGGATTATCGGAGCGGATTTCATCGAGATGTTTCCAGAACAGGTCCGCGCGATAGCAGTAGATTCCCATGTTGGCCTCGCGCAGCGCAAGCTGCTGCGGGTTGGCGGCCTTCTGCTCCACAATCTCCGCTACGTGGTCGGAAACATCGCGGACGATGCGCCCGTACCCGGTGGGGTCGTCCATCATGGCGCTCAACAACGTCCCCGCGGCTTCGCAGGCGCACTGCCGGTCGATCAGCCGCTGCAGCGTTTCCGGCCGTAACAACGGCGAATCGCCATAAAGAATCGTCAGGTAACCGTCCTGTGAGGCCAGCGCGTCGCGGCACGCCATCATAGCGTGGCCGGTACCCTTCTGCTCCTGCTGTTGCACGAAGCGGATACCCGGATGCGTCACCGACTTTCGTACTTCATCCGCCTGATGTCCCACTACCACCGCGATGCGATCCGGAGAAGTCAGCTTGAAGGCGGTCTCCACCACGTGCTCGATCAGCGGCTTTCCGCCCGCGCGATGCAGCACCTTGGCCTGACGCGATTTCATGCGCGTGCCCAGGCCGGCGGCCAGAATTACAACTGTTACCGAAGATGGCATTTCTACCATTATGTATGGCTGTTGGCGTGAAGTCCGCCGGCGGCGGCCTTCCAGCGCTAATTTCATCGCCACCGCGGCCGTGGCCTCGGGATCGTGCTTCAGCGTTTCTCCGTGGCGCGCCAGGTTACCGGCCACCACTTTCAATCCCAATTTGAAGAGACTATCGATATCGTTCTCCACCGGCAGCGCCTCCTCTCTGGCATAGCGCGTCTTCATGGCGGACGTAATCGGGCGGATGTTAATCACGGCGTAATCGAGCAACTTGGCGCCGGCGTGTTTGCGAAGCGCGCGAATGTGGTCGGCGGCGCTATATTCGGTGGTCTCCCCGGGCTGCGACATCAAATTAACGAAGTACGCCTTCACCGCGGGCGAGCGCCGCACCGCCGCCGGGATACCCTCCACCAGAAGGTTAGGAATTACGCTGGTGAACAAGGACCCGGGTCCCAGCGTAATCACATCCGCCTCCGCGATAGCGGCTAACGTTTCCGCCAGCGGCTTGGCGCGCCTGGGCCGGAGGCGGATGGATCGAATCGGTTGTTTGCTGCGGCTAATGCGCGTCTCGCCAATGGCTTTGGCGCCATTGGCCAGCGTCGCTTCCAGCGCCACATCGTCCGCGGTGGAGGGAAAGATGCGGCCCACGATGTTAAGCACTTCCGCGGAGGCTTTCACGGCATCCGGAAAATCGCCCATAATTTGCGTAAGCGCCATCAGGAACAGGTTGCCGAAGCTGTGTCCCTTTAGGCCGCGGCCGCTGGCGAATCGATACTGAAACAGGCGCGAAAGCAGCGCCGAATCTTCGCTTAGCGCCACCATGCAATTACGGATATCGCCCGGCGGCAGCACGTCGAACTGGCGGCGCAGGCGTCCCGAGCTGCCGCCGTCGTCGGTCACGGTCACGATGGCCGTGATATCCACTTCGCCTGTTCGCGCATACTGCTTCAGCCCCTGCAGCAGCGAGGAAAGTCCGGTGCCGCCGCCGATAGCGACGACGCGAAGCGGCGATGCCTCCACTACCAGCTCTTCTTCTCGGGATACAGCAGCGCCTCGAAGGGCGATTGATGCGCCAGATGCGCGAAATCCGTGTCCTGACGAGCGTGCAGCCGGTTGCGCGGCTCGATTTCGATAGCGCGCTTGAGATGCTCGTGCGCCCCGGTCAGATCGCCATTCAGAGCCTGCGCGGCGGCTACGGCGTAATGGATATGATCCGCCTCTGGAGACATGCAGCAACGCCTGTTCCAGATGACGTGCGCGCCTCCGCGATCTTGCGCGAATTGAGCAGCGCAATCCCGTAGGTGTAATAGTCTTCGGCCGAGCGCAGACTGACGCTTTCCTGGCCGAGGCGCCGGTCGCACATTGCAATGTGCAGCCGGGCGCGCTGCGCCACATCCCGCTCCGGACCGTGCGCGGCCTCTTCGAAGAGAGCGCGCGCCTGTTTCAGATTGCGCGCGTGGAACAGTTTCATGGCGGCTTCAAAGCTGCTCAACTGTTTCTTTCCGTTAGAGAGCTGCGGCGCCGCCGCGCGAGCGGGTTCGGAAGATTTCACGGAGGCGGATGGCTGAGGCTTAGTCATGCGCCTATCGGCGGATTTGGTAGCGCTACTCTTCTTCTCGGGCATTTGGCAGTGGCCGCCTCGGCGTAACGACGATTAGCGTTTATACCAGACTTGAGGATGTATGTGCAAGCACCCTGGCTGGCATCAAGGCAAAATAGAAATGTCCCCTTCCTGGCAAAGTAGAAATGTCCCCTTTTGCCTGAGGCTCGGAGAGTGCGTGTTATTCTGCGTGTGCCGGTGAAGCGGAGACGGGCTCTGCTGGCGAGCAACCCGATCAAGGAATAGCCGGCCGGAACTCATCTGCGGACGATGAGAAGGAGCGTGGTCCTCCCGACGCGTTCTTTTACCTGGGCTCGGGGCCGACCAACGGGAGGCGGCACGGTCCCGCCCCAGGGTTTGGTTTTGATTTTGAAACCACATCGGACCAGATAGATTCCGCCATGCCTTGAAAAACGCATACCGAGGGCCCCGGTATGTATCTTTGATAGCTGCGGAAATCGAGTGGCGTCGAAAGGGATCGTCGCAAATGCTCCAGAGCGAGAAAAATCCCCTGGCTTACCGGCCGGTCGTGCGGAGCATTTCCCGGTATAGGGCGAACTTTGCCTTCGCGCCACTCCCCCAGGATCGAGCTCATCAGCCGGCTTCTCCTTGCCGGTAGCCCGACGCTTGCGCCGCCTGCCAGATCTTCGGCGCTTTCTTCAGATCGAAATTCTTATTCCAGTCGCTGCCTCGCCGGCCGGCACGATGGCGCCTGCGCCGGCTTCGCCGGGCGGCGGCTTTCGGCGCTTCGCCGCTACGGCGCACTCTTTCACCGGCAAATACCGCTCGCCATAGCGCACCGCCAGCGATCCGTCCAGCCGCTTCTCCACCCGCACCTTCGCTCCGCGTAATCCCGCTCGTGACCGCCTGGCGCTCGATCTGATACAACTTTCCGTCCCATCGCAACGTGTAATCGTTCCGCACCTGCCGCGTCTCCACGTGGCTCAACGAAGCCGCCAGATCGTGGCTCTTCTCCAGCGGCCGATGGGCATCGTCGGGTTGGCCGCTTCCACCGTCAACTCCCGCTCCCACCACACCAGGTAATCCTTCACTCAGATATTCGTTGGCTTGCTCGATCGTCTTCACCCCTGCCACCCGCATGCCTTTCACCAGCCGGTCCTGCGCCGTTCCGAAATTCCTCTCCACGCGTCCTTTCGCCTGCGGAGAATGCGCCGCTATCCAGGTGATCCCCAGCTCCCGCAAGCGCGCGCCCGATCTGCGTCGGCGGCATCTCCACCGCGTCCTTCTCCACCCCCGGCTCATCGCGTTTCGTTTCTCCGCCGTCTGAAACAGGCTCGCCTTATCGGTGTAGAACGCCAGCGGCCGGCCGAACTTCTCCAGATAGCTCCACAGCAGCCTCATGTTCTCTTCGGTCGAATCGTGGCGCACGAAGCGCGCAAACAATCGGCTGGTCGCATCGTCGATCATGGCGATCAGATAGAGCTTCTCGCCCCGCCCTTCCAGCCAGTCGTGCTCGCTGGTGTCCCACTGCACCAGTTCTCCGAACCGGCTCCGCCGCGGCCGCCGTCGTTTCACTTGTTGCCAAGTAGGGGGTCTTCAGCGCAGCACGGCTTCCAGAGTGCTCGACCCTCTGGATCGTCTCTGCCACACGTTGCGTTAGCTGCTGTCGCCGTCGTGGTCCACGTCGCCGGCTGCGGCGGCCGCGGCGGCGAGCGCCTTCGGGCTGAGATGCACCGTGTCCTGAGGCGCGGCTGGGGACGAACGCTGCGGTTGTGCCTGAAGTTGTTGAACCGTGCTGGCTGAGGCCGCGCTGCTGGATGAAATGGGGTTGATCATGGGTTACCTTTCAGTCTTCATATCGTCCATTTCGGCAAAGTTTGAGGAGAAATCTTCAGCGCTGATGTGGCCGGTTATCCTAAGTGATGTGTCCCTATGAAGTTCTTCAAGTGGGTATTGCTAGCCGCCGTCTTGATTCAACTCGTTCCTTTCGGCCGCAACCATACGAATCCGCCGGATGCCAGGGAGCCGTCGTGGAATTCACCGGAGACCAGGGAATTGTTCCACCGGGCCTGCTTCGACTGTCATAGTAACCAAACCGCATGGCCCTGGTATTCCAACGTCGCCCCGGTATCCTGGCTTGTTCAGAGAGACGTGAATGGCGGCCGAAGCCACCTGAATTTCACCGAGTGGGACCTGCCCCAGCGCCACGCCAAAGACGTCACCGGGCAGGTGAAAGAAGGTAATATGCCGCCGTGGTTCTATCTTCCGATGCACCCCGCCGCTAGACTCTCCCGAGCCGAAAAGCAGGCGCTGATAGATGGCGCCGAGAAGTCCCTGGGTTTGCAGACGGCGCCTCCCACGCACTAGCAAAGTTTTCCGCGGAGCAGTTGCGATTTGCCGGGGCAGTCCCCTGCGGCTTCCCGGTTCCGGCGCGGCCAGCAAGTATCCGTGTGGCCCAGACGGCTCACCCGTGCTGAGCAATGGTGCCATCCCAACAGCGATATGAGCGGGTCCACGGGTATCCTATGAAACTGCTTAATTTTCCCGCACCACTATATTTTCCTCTTTTCGGTATCGGCAATGGCCCAAACCGGAGCCGCTGAAGAAACGCCGAAACTCTCACTCCAGTGTTCCATCGGGAGCGCCCCTGTATTTGACTGAGCGGGTATCGAAATGGGCTGGGGCGCCGGTTGGGGCAAAAGTTCTGGAACCGGTTTTTGCATTCGGCAAGGAGGTGGTTCCTGCTGGGACGGTGGGACAGGGCGCAGTAACCCGGATCTGCCCGTCGGAAAGTGGCAGCGGATGCAAGCCATCGTAAACGGCGATTTCACGCCGCTGCACCAGGCTGAAGTTGAGTTCACAACCCTGATATTGCCGGACGGGAGTAAGCTTTCCACGCATATAGCTTTGCCGCCTGGCATTTCCATAGTGTGCCGCAACTGGCACACCCCCACTTTCCCCACTCTACGAACGATGATGGCAATCGGCGCGGGGGCTCTGTGTCGAACTCACATTGGACGCCAAGTCATGTCCACGCGCACCGGCATCTCGTTCTTAACCGGGATTGCTAAGAGCGAGGGCGGGTCGATCTTGAAATCGGACAGCGTCGCCGGAATTGTACCCGATACACGGATCTGGTTTCCCTGAGTCGTCAGTTGGAACGGTACCTGTTTATACTGGGCGGTCTGGCCGGCAAATTGGATCTCCAGATCGCAATGAATGGTCGCGGATGCGGATGCCGTTTCGGGCAATCGCGTGCGCACGCTGACCATGGGAAATTGCGCGCCGCGCGTCGCTTGAAGCATGTGAAGATCGCGGTTGCTGTCTCCCGAATCAAACGACTTGACAGGTACGGCTACCAAAAAATCGCACCATCCGGCGTGGCAAATACCCTTGCCTCGCGCCGCATGGCTGACGCCCTCGGTCTGATGCAGCGGGTGAGACACATGATATGTGAGAGTGGATTGCTCAAGGACCCATTGGCTATCCGCTCCGGCAAACGCGGGCAGAGCCACAAGCAAGAAGGCTATTTTCCTATACATAGGCTCGGCTTAGAATTTAATGGACACGGACACAACGGCGAGCCCGAACGCCACGTACGTTACGTCGGCCACCGCCCCATGTATTTTGGCGATCCCGTGAACTTTCTCGCCTTGGTGTTCTTGACTGAAGGCCATCGCCCCCAGGATGGGGGTCAGGATCATCCCGGGGCCATGAATCCAAGCCAATGCTTTGTGCAAGCGGATAGGGCCGCGCGTTGTGGTTCCCGGTATCCTGGGCGCGCGGAGGGCATAATAAGCGGTCATAAAGTACATATCCGCTGTCACGGCGCCCAGAGCGCCATGCACGTCGCGGCCCGTCGCGGTTGGGTGCCTTCCGGCGGCGAGGTTGGAGGTGGCGATGGTGGCGATTAAAGGAGCGATGGTTATCAACCCGAACCGTTGATGCATCTTGAGCATGTGCGAGCGTCTGTTGAGTCTCGCCTGATCTTGAGCGCTTCCCTGCGCCTGACCCGGAGGAAAGCCCAGATCTCCCAGTGAAGGCGGCGCCACATTGCCGAACGCCGTTAAAGCGAAGTCCATCGTTTGCTTGGCCCCGGCCGCGATCGTTACGTTGCCGGCTTTGACGCCGAACCCTTCGGCCGAAACGGAAACCTCGTAATCCCCCGGAATTAGGCTAGGTACGTTGTAAATCCCGGCAGAATTGGTTTGCGTCTCCGTCGTTTGACCCATGGCCACGTTCTTGACCGAGATTTTGGCATTGGGAACGGCGGCGCCCGTAGGGCCGGTGACGGCGCCTGAGAGAGAGGCGCCAATAACCTGCGCCAGCATAGGAGCCGGGATCGAAAGAGAAAGCACCAAAATTCCAGCGCTGAGGAAGAGTCTCGCGGCCCTTGAATTCATTATTGCCGTCCTGACCTAGGGGACAGTATACATCGAACCGCCCTTGTAGCCGAAGCGCTACCGGTTCACAACGGTTCACAACCGTACAAGGCGGAGAAAGCCCGAGAAAGTTTATGCCGGACGCAGCCGTCCCCAGGGCTGAACCCGAATTGGCGGATACTATTAATCGGGCGATTCTAATTGAGGAGGATCGCCTGTGCAGGTTTCCCGTTTCCGGCCGATATGGTCTTTATGGAACACCGGACTGAACAACGCGTCCCCACCGAGCAGATCGTTCGGATCACTGTTCTAGGCGATCCCGAAAAGCGCTTGACCGCGACTGTGAAGAATGCATCCGCGCGCGGTTTGGGCCTCATCTCTCTGGAGCCTGTCAAATTCGGAGCAGCCATCAAGATCGAGTTTGGAGATTCTATCTTTCTTGGCGAAGCCGTATACTGCGCGGCTGTAGAAGGCGGCTATTGCCTCGGCATCGAATTAACCGAAGTCCTCTCCGGACTGGCGGCGCTGAGCCGCTTGGCGCAGGAGTTCAACGACGAGCTTCGCCCCCAGGCGTCTCGCCATCGATAGAACGCCAGATGCCAGACGCATACGCCAGACGTCAAACATCAAACTTCAACCCGCGCGGAGATTCCCGCGCTATGCGATATCCTGGGTGATTCGTATGATAAGGCGAGCGGTAGTTTTCGGAGCTTCGGGCCAACTCGGCGTGGAGCTGGTGCGTGAGTTGAACTCGCGTCAATACGAAGTAGCTCCCTGGAGCCGCGCTCAGGCGGATATCACCGACCGCGCCGCGGTGGAAAACGCGCTAGCCAGCTTCGACGCTCAGGTGGTCTTCAACGCCGCCGCATATAACCAGGTCGATGTCGCCGAAAATGAGCCGCAGGCCGCATTCCTGGTGAACGCGCTCGCTGTCCGCAATCTGGCGCTGGCCTGCCGTCAGGTTGATGCCAAGCTGGTTCATTTCTCCACCGATTATGTCTTCGACGGAACAGCCGCGCGCCCATACGTGGAGGAAGATCCGACCCACCCCCTGGGCGCCTATGCCGTATCCAAACTGTCCGGTGAGCTATATGCGCAGGCTTATCTCGATGCGGCCTTAATTGTGCGAACATCGGGCGTATTCGGTCCCGGCGGCCTCCATACGGCCCGCGGCAATTTTGTGGAAATGATGCTGCGCATGGCTGCGTCCGGCCAGCCCATCCGCATGGTGGCGGACCATTTCGCATCCCCCACGTTCGCGCCGTTTCTGGCGGCGCGGACCTTGGATTTGGTCGAGCGCGGAGACTCCGGCGTGTTTCACGCTGGAGGCGGAACACCCATTTCGTGGTTCGATTTCGCGCAGATGATCTTCGAAGTTGCCGGTCTTCAACCCGCTCTTCATCGAACCAGCGAGCGCGAATACCGCACGCCGGCGCGCCGGCCCAAATACTCGCCCCTTTCGAACGCCAAGATGGAGCGGGTTGGCATCGAACCCATGCCGCCCTTGCGGCAGGCCGTCGAAACCTACTTCAAAGAGCGGGACCGCGCAAAGCCTGCAGCCACCTGAGCTACAGCCTCGGTCTCTTCACAAAGTCACTTCGCTTCCAGCATGTGTACTTTCGCATTCTCGTGGCCCTTGGCTGTGAGCTTGACGGGCTCGCCCCGCGCCTCGATATCGCGGAAGAAATCGGGATCGAACCATACGCCGCGTTCTATATCGTCCCAGGCGAAGACCTTGTAATCGCCGGGCGCGACATTTTCGAACTTATAGCGCCCATACTGATCGGTGGAGCAGTCGCTGAAGCAGGTCGCGGCGTCCGCGGAATACAGGCTCGGGAACCAATAGCACGGTTGCGCCGGCCACAGGCTTGTCGTCTTTGTCGAGCGCTACGCCGTCGATTTGTCCTCCATCGGCCGCGAGCACGATTTCGAGCGTGGTTTTGCCCGGCTCGGAAACGATCAATCCATCGCGCAGCACATCGGCTTGACCGGCGCGAATGCTCTTCACGACCAGATTCTTACCATGGTTCACCGAAATGTCGTATTGGCCTGGGACAGTCGCGCGGAGAAAGTATTCGCGTCGCGGATGTATCCACCCACGAAAGAGCCCGCGCCACTCTCCACCCGGGGCTCGAACTGAACCGGTCCTTCGATGGGTTTTGCTTGATCGTCTCCCTCCACCGTGACATGTCCTTCGACTCTCCGTTCCGGGAGTTCACCGCGATGCGTACTCCGATCACATCCGCATTGCCGACGTCGATTGGTATTGAGGCGCGGTATTGGCCCCTGTCATTCAAATCGATGACCCCGGTAAACGGCTTGTCCTTTACCCAGGCCCTGGCATTGAGAATGTACGAACCCGGAGGCACTCCGGTAATTTCGAAATCGCCGCTGGGCTTCGTAGTGAACGCGTAGCCTCGCCCCAGCTCTTCAAATCCGGGCGCGAACCGCAATTCTACGCTTCCCAGCATTCCCGCGGGCGCGGTAACATGCCCACTCACATGAAACACCCGGCTGCGCGGCAGTGTGATATCCAGGCCGGTAATGCGCGCGCCCGCGGCGGCTTCGACGGGGCGCGCGGCGGCCGGATCGGTCACGCCCGGATAAAGCGCCGAAAGCAGTACTTCGTGTGTCGCCGATTTTGGCGAATGGTCTTCCGGTACGACCGGAGTGTTTTCGTCATCCTGATGCGGCTCGGCTTTTATATAGTATTTGCCCGGCGGAAGATTGGCGATTCGATACTGGCCCAAATCGTCGGTATGAGTATCGTCCACCTGGCCGAGCGAGCGGCGTCCGGACCAATAAGTCAGGGCGTACACCGCGACTCTCGCGCCAGCCAGCGGCTCTCCATCGGTTTCGCGGATCGTGCCGGCCAGTACGACAAAGGGCGGCAATTTGATCCGGATATCCTTCATCTCAGCGCCAGCCTCAAGCGCAATGGTAGTGCCGCCGCCTTCGGCCCGCCGCGCGCCATAGTAAGTGCTCAGATAGCCATTGCGCCGGCCTTTCACTTTATACTCGCCCGGATCGAGGTCGACCAATGTGAAGTTACCTTTGCTATCGGTGGTTGTCGTTGAAGACGTGCCGCCCCCGATCGGCTCGGCGAATATCTCGGCGCGGCCGAGCGGCTCGCCCGTAACGGAGCTGACTACGGACCCCGAAAGAGTACACTTTTCCGCGGGTTTATCTTGCGCGGGAAGAAAGAGAGCGATCAGTAGTACAGGCGCCATGACAGTCACCGACATCTTACAAGATGAGGCGGTGTGCCGCGCCGTAGTACTGTGGCCTGGAATCGACAGCCGCGGGCGTTGTCTTATCCCGCCCGTTCCCTGGCTTCGGCGACATCCGCGAAAACCTCCTCGCGGATGATCCGTTCGGTGGCATCGTTCAAGTACTCATCGAGCGCGTCCCTTAGCTCGCAGTACTCCGGCCATAGCGTCTTGTCGACGAACGATTTCGGCGATCGCACCATGACAGTGGTGTAGCGCTGCCGTTTATAGCGATACGGGTTCAGGCCGTGGCTGCGGCACAGCGCCGAGAACAGCCGCCGCTGCCAGGCATCGGCCAGTTTGAATGTAAATTCGATAACCGGCTCCACCTTAACCGTGGCGCCGAGCGCGTTCCTTACCCGCTCCATGGCGGCCGCGGCTGCATTGCGCTCACCGATGGTAGAGGCGCCGTTGAATAGCGCGGTTATTTTGCGAAGCCGCTCGCGAAGTTGCTCTTCAGTGGTCATGGGTCGATTGATTCTACAATACTGATCGATTCTACAACAAAGCCGCCGCGTGCCTTTCCTGGTACCATATTCAGATCCCCTGGAAGGAGTTTTTTCAATGAAGCGAAGCTTACCAGCTATAGTATTGGCCTTGGCTGCGGCAACCATAATGGCTGCGCAGGACGAACCGCCGCAAGGCGGCGGCGCCGCTGGCGGCGGCGGCGGCCGCGGCGGCGGTGGAGGAGCGGCCCTCGGCGCGCCCAATCCACAGCCCTATGACCGCGTGATCACCAAAGACGCCAAATCGAAGAAGGGCATGTTCACCGTCCATCAGGTTGGCGAACGCTTCTATTTCGAGATTCCTAAAAGCGAGTTGGGCAAGCAATATCTTGTGGAACACGCAGATCGCCAAGACCACCGTCGGCGTCGGCTATGGCGGCGGCCAAGTCGCCGAGCACGTGGTCGCGCTGGGACCTGCACAACAACCGCGTCTATCTGCAAGATATCAATTTCAGCATGACTGCCGATCCCGATTCGCCGATCGCTACGGCGGTGAAAAACGCCAATAATGACACCATCGTCATGGCCTTCAATGTGGCCGCGTATCACGACGGCGCGCCGGTGATCGACGTCAGCCGTCTGTATCAACACCGACGTTCCGGAATTCAGCGCGCGCCAGCACATCGGCGCCACGGCGTTCGACGCGTCGCGCTCGTTCATGGATCATATTTCGACCTTCCCCGATAATATTGAAGCCGAAGTGACCGCTACCTACACGCGCAACGGCGGCGCGGCGGCGGCCGGCGGCGGAGGCCGCGGCGGCGGCCTGGGCGGCGGCTCCATGCGCGGCAACAGCGCCACCATCGTGCTGCATCACAGCATGGTGCGGCTGCCCGAGCATCCCATGATGCCGCGCCTGTTCGATGAGCGCGTCGGCTACTTCACCACCCAGCAGCAGGATTTTACCGCCGACGAATACCGCGAGCGCAACGTTCGCTACATCGCGCGCTGGCGGCTGGAGAAGAAAGATCCCAGCGCCGCCGTTTCCGAGCCGGTGAAGCCGATCGTGTACTACATCGATGCGGCCACGCCCAAGAAGTGGGTGCCCTGGCTGAAGAAGGGCGTTGAGGATTGGAACGAGGCTTTCGAGGCGGCGGGATTCAAGAACGCCATCGTCGCCAAGGACGCGCCGACGGCGGAGCAAGACCCCGATTTCAGCCCCGAAGACGTGCGCTACTCCGTGATTCGCTGGCTGCCATCCACCATGGAAAACGCCAGCGGGCCGCATATTTCCGATCCGCGCACCGGCGAGATTCTGAACGCGGACATTCAGTTCTATCACAACGTGATGGTCCTGGCCCGCGACTGGTATTTCGTGCAGGTGGGGCCGCTCGATCCGCGCGCGCAGAAGCTGCCGCTGCCGGACGATCTGATGGGCCGCCTGCTGGAATACGTGGTGTGCCACGAAGTGGGCCACACGCTCGGCTTCCAGCACAACATGAAGGCCAGCGCCGATGTATCCGGCCGACAAGATCCGCGACAAGGATTGGGTCCACAAGATGGGCCACACGCCCTCCATCATGGATTACTCGCGCTTCAATTATGTAGCGCAGCCGGAAGATCATATCGCGGTGGAGGACCTGGTTCCGCGCATCGGACCGTATGATATCTGGGCGACCAAGTGGGGCTACTCGCCGATCGCCGGCGCCGCCACTCCCGAAGGCGGAAAAGCCGACGCTGGACAAGTGGGCGCGCGAGCAGGACAACACGCCGTGGCTTCGCTTCTCCACCGCCAATTCGGCCGGCTCCGACCCCGGAGAAGAGACCGAAGCGGTGGGCGATGCCGATGCCGTGAAATCGACGGCCATGGGCATGAAGAACCTGCAGCGCGTGGCCAAAATGCTGATGCCCGCCACGGCATGGCAGGACGGCGAAACCTACGAAGACCTCACCGAAGTCTATGGCCGCATGTTGAGCCAATGGCAGCTTGAAATGAACCATGTGGCGCAAGTAGTGGGCGGTCTCAACAGCCAGGAAAAAGTGGTTGGCCAGGAAGGCCGCGTGTTTACGCTGGTACCCAAAGTCGCGCCAGGAAGAGGCCGCGAAATTCCTGGTGGACAACGCGTTCGTCACCCCCACGTGGATGATCGATCCGGAGATTCTGCGCCGCATCGAGGCCAACGGCGCGCTGACGCGCATTCGCAACGCACAGAACAGCGTGTTGAGCCAGTTGCTGAACGATCAGCGCTTCGCGCGGCTGATCGAGCAGCAGGCGATTGACGGCACCGCGGCATATACCGCGGCCGAGTTGCTTTCCACTGTTCGCAAGGGCGTGTGGAAGGAACTGGACGCGCCCACGGTGAAGATCGACGCATACCGCCGCAACTTGCAGAACGCTTATCTTGAGCTGGTCAACACCAAGCTGAACGGAGTGCGCCGCCGCGCCGGCTGTCGCGGCGCAAGGCGGCGGCGGAGGACGCGGGGGACGCGGCGCGCCGGCACGCAGCGACGATGAGAAGCCGTTCTATCGCGCCGAATTGCGCGTGCTGAACAACTCGCTGACGGCGGCGATAGCGAAAGCGACGGATCACGATACCAAGGCGCATCTGGAAGGCGCAAAGGATCAGATCGCGAAGATTCTCGATCCGAAATTCCTGCCGCCAGCGCCGGCGGTCGCAGCCGGCGGGCCGGGGCGCGGCTATTCCGGAAATTCGATAAGAACGGCGGGCGTGCTTGGCGCGAGGCGGTCGCTTGGCGCGCCCTATTATCTAATGGCGCTTTGAAGTTTTGGAAGTGGCCGCCGCCGCTGCGGTCTGCGCGCTCGGCGCCGTGCCGTCGCCGCGGCCCTCCAGCTTCGCCACAATCAAATCGCGCCGCGCCATCAGCCCGTTGATCTCGTCGTCGGTAATGTTCGGACCCAATTGCTGCACCACTTCCTGCCGTCGCAGCTTTTTCAAAGCTTGCAGCAACTCGGGCCTGCAATGCGTGATCGCGGCCGGGTTGCGCAGGCTGGTCCATTTGCGGAAAGTGCGCGAATGATCGATCATCCAGACGTCCCAGTTGGTGGTGATCAACAAATTCTCCTCGCTCCGGTCCATGTTATAGATCAATTGGTCGAAGACGCGGATCGTATCCATCTGTCCGCGCCAGCGCACGGGATCGGGCGGTTGAATGTTTTTGGTGACGCGTTCCTTCTCGTCCATCAGAACGTTATCTACCCACCAATCGACCGCGGCCGGCTTGCCATCGACAACTCGCGCCACACAGACCGGCACCATGTCGGTAAGATTCAACAGTTTCGCGAGACGATACGCGGCGACATTGAATTTCCAGCTATCTCGAAAATCCCGCTCTTGCGAACCATCCTTGCCCTTGAAGAGCGGCATGGAAATATCGATAGTCTGGACGTGCGCGGCATGCGTAACTACGCCATCGCTTAGCATCACTTTTTGCGAGTTGGTGATTCCTTTGCCCGCGTATTCCGTCGATATGATCGGGGCGGTCTGCAGAAAGTGCTCTTTTTGAGCCAGGGTCCAATCCGAGGGATCTCCGGCGGCGTACGCAGCCCCAGTCAGCAGAGCCACGATAGCAGGCCACGATATCCGTGGGGGCATCATGCCGCCATATGAGCACTCCAGGCGCCGCCGCCAAACTCTTGTGTGCTCTTTGTCACCACACGTGGCAGGCGTTGGCCGGGGTCATGGGTTGGCCGGCTTTGCAAGAGAATGCTTTCTGGAATTCGGGCATGTTCTGCACCACGCCGTTGACGCGGAAGCGCGCCGGCGAGTGCGGATCGGTCTGCACTTGCAGGCGTTCCGCCTCGTCGCGCGAATTGGTACACCAGATCTGTCCGAAGGAAAGGAAGAAGCGCTGCTCGGGAGTGAAGCCGCCAATCTGCGGGCGGATGCGGTTGGCGAGGGCTGTCTCCAGCGCCATTAGGGCGATGCGCGCGCCGCCGTTATCGGCGGTATTTTCGCCGAGCGTCAGTTTGCCATTCACATTCAGGCCGGCTACCGTGAATTTGGAATATTCGTTGACAATGCACGCCTCGCGCTGGTCGAATGCTTTAGCGTCTTCGGGCGTCCACCAGTCTTTCAGATTGCCCTCTGCGTCGAACTGGCGGCCTTCATCGTCGAAGCCATGCGTTAACTCGTGACCGATTACCATGCCGATGCCGCCGAAATTGACGGCGTCGTCCATGTCGTTGTCGTAAAACGGCGGCTGCAAAATTCCGGCGGGGAAATTGATATCGTTCATCTGCGGATCGTAATAGGCGTTCACTGTGGGCGGAGACATTTGCCATTCGTTACGGTCCACCGGCTTGCCGATCTTATTCAACTGGCGCTGGAATTCGAAGGCATCCGCGCGGTCGTTATTGCCCAAAGGGTCGTCGCGTTTGATCGCGATGCTTGAGTAATCGCGCCAATGGTCCGGGTAACCAATCTTATTCTTGATAGCGGCCAACTTTTGCATCGCCTTCTGCTTGGTAGCGGGCGTCATCCAGGAGACGGCTTCGAGATCCTGCCCCATGGCCTTCTCTAACCGGTCCACCATAGCCAGCGTGCGCTGTTTGCCTTCTTTCCCGAAGGTGCGCTCGACGAACTTCTGGCCCAGCGCTTCGCCCAATTCGTTGTCGGTAAAATCGACGCAGCGCTTCCAGCGCGGACGCTGTTCCTGCGCGCCTGTGAGAATCTTGCCGTAAAAATCAAAGGTCTCGTTTTGAAACGGTTTGGGCAGAAACGCCGATTCGGCGTGGATCGCGTGCCAGATCAGATACGTTTTCCAATCTGTCCAGGCTCTCGCTCTGGATCTCGGCATTCAGCGCCTTGAAGAAATCCGGCCAAGCCACGTTAATGGTTTGGAATTCAGGAGCGCCGCTCGCCGCGAGAAACTGGCTCCAGCGGAACGCCGGGCTGAGCGCATCGAGCTGCTGTTTGCTCATCTTGTGGTAGACCTTTTCGGGGTCGCGGCGCGAAACGTTATCGAGTGAACCCTTGGCCAGCGCGGTTTCGATCCTCATTACAGTATCGGCGTGAGCCTTGGCCACATCCGCTGTTTCGCCCATCAACGCGAACATGCGCTGTACGTGGACTTGATACTGCTGCCGAAGCTCGACCGATTTGGGATCGTCCTTGAGATAGTAGTCGCGCTCCGGCAGGCCCAGGCCGCCCTGGTCGGCCTGCGCGATCACCTCGGTGGAATTCTTAAAGTCCTGCCCCGAACTGAATTCGAACAGGCTGCCCGCCCCGGCCCGCTGCAACCGCGCGGACTCCTCGGCAAGCTGAGACTTGTCTCTTAAATTGCGGATGCGGTCGAGCGTCGGCTTGATGGCATCGAGGCCGCGCGCATCGATGCCCTTCTCGTCCATGCAAGCGGCGTAATAGTCGCCGATCTCGCGCGATACCTGATCGCGATTGGGATCCGGTTTCGAGGCCGCTTCCAAAATCTCGTGGAGGATCTCCCGGTTGCGCTCCTGCAGCTCGGAGAAGCGGCCCCAACGCGATTGGTCGGCGGGAATCGGGTTATTTTTCACCCAGGTTCCACAGGCGTACTGGTAGAAATCGACGCACGGATCGGCCGAGCGGTCGAGCAGGTTGATATCGAAGCGGAGCGGGCTGGGCGTGGAAGCCGGCGGCGGGGTTTGAGCGGCAATCGTCCAGGCGCAAAGCGATGCGGTGACGGCGATTCTGAGCACAGGAGACTCCTTCTCTTCAATGTAACGCGCGGGAGGCACTTTGGTATCGTGGAGAATTGCCGCCACCGGATTGCAGCGCACGGCTTACGAATGCGTTTGACGCCACCTATTTTCGCTGCTTTGGCTGTGTCCTCGATTGCTTCCGCCCAGACTTACACCATCTCGACATTTGCCGGCGGCGCGCTGCCGGTGGGCAGTCCTGCAATCTCCGCCAGCATCTACCCTGTACATCTCGCGGCCGATCCGGCAGGCAACGTCTATTTCGTTGATCAAGGCGCTGTCCTGCGGCTGGACGCTAAAACCGGCATTCTAACCCTGGTGGCAGGGACCGGCTCCATTGGCTATAGCGGCGACGGCGGCCCCGCGACCAGCGCTCAATTGAGCGCGCCACAAGGACTCGCGCTCGATTCCGCCGGCAACCTGTATATAGCCGACGGCGCGCGGGTCCGCAAGGTGTCTGGCGGCGTGATCACGACGGTGGCAGGAAACGTGACTGTCCTGGGCGGCGACGGCGGGCCGGCCACCGACGCAGTGATGGGAGCTGTGGATGTTGCAGTAGATTCCGCCGGAAATTTATACATCGCCGATTCGGTCCATCAGAGCATTCGCAAAGTCTCGAACGGAGTGATCACCACTATCGCGGGAAACGGGACGCAGGGATTCAGCGGCGACAATGGCCCGGCTACCAGCGCTCAGTTATCCAACCCCAACGGCGTCGCCGTGGATGCCGCCGGTGACGTGTATATTGCCGACGAATATAACAACCGCGTCCGCAAGGTTTCAAGTGGAATCATTACCACTGTCGCTGGAACTGGCACGCAGGGGTTCAGTGGAGACAACGGCCCGGCCGCCAGCGCTCAACTCTCCGATCCCACGAGCGTCGCGGTAGATTCCGCCGGTAACTTATACGTCGCCGATTTTCAGAACCAGCGTGTTCGTGAGGTTTCAAACGGGGTAATCACCACCGTGGCAGGCACCGGGATACGAGGCTTCAGTGGCGACAACAGCTCCGCCACTAGCGCCCAACTGTACTTCCCTGTCTCCATCGCCATGAATTCCGCAGACAATCTGTATATTGCCGACCTCTACAACGCCCGCGTCCGCAGAGTCTCCAAAGACGTCATCTCCACTATCGCCGGCAACGGTCAAGCATCCTTTAGCGGTGATAATGGTCCGGCCGTGAACGCCGAGTTGAACGGCGCTACCGGCGTCGCGCTCGATTCCGCGGGCAGCCTATATATCGCCGATCAAAATAACGACCGCATCCGCAAGGTTTCGGGCGGCGTAATCACTACTGTGGCGGGGAACGGAACGGGCGGTTTCGGCGGGGATGGCGGCCCGGCTCTTAACGCCGGGTTTATCCCCATCGCGGTTGCGGTGGATTCGGACAGCAACCTGTACATCACCGACTATGAGAACGTCCGCATCCGCGAGGTTTCGAATGGAATCATAACTACGGTTGCCGGAAACGGGACGACAGGTTACAGTGGCGACAACGGCCCGGCAATCGATGCCCAATTGAACGATCCCAAAGGCATCGCGGTAGATTCGGCGGGCAACTTGTACATCGCAGACGCGGGGAATAACTGCGTCCGCAGAATCACGAAAGGCGTCATCACCACGGTTGCGGGAAATGGAACATATGGTTTCGGTGGTGATGGCGGACCGGCAACCAATGCTCAACTGCGCAACCCCGCGGGGCTCGCCGTGGATTCCGCCGGCAACTTATATATTGCCGACACCGGTAACGGCCGAATCCGCATCGTCTCGAACGGAGTGATCGCCACTGTGGCGGGAGTTACCGCCGCGCCCGGGGCCACTTATGAGCTGGACGACCCGGTCGGCGTTGCCGTGGATTCCGCCGGCAGTCTCTATATCGCTGAAGCCCTAGGCGGGATCAGTGTCGCCAAGGTCTCAAACGGAGTGTTCTCCATCCTGGTCGATGGAGGTTCCGGCTTCAACGGCGATGGCGGTCCGGCCATTACGGCCCAGCTCGTCGCTCTGAGTGTGGCCATCGACTCTTCCGGTAATTTGTATATCGCCGGCGGGAACAGCATCCGCCTTCTGACGCCCGGCGGCGGTCCCTACATAATGCCGGGCGGCATCCTCGACCCTGCGAGCTCCGCAGCTGGATCCCCTGTGGCCCCAGGAAGCATCGCCAGCGTCTACGGAAGTTTTCTCTTCAACTACATGTCCGGAGCGAACCCGCCGCTTCCGGCCAACCTTTACGGCCTTTCTCTTCAGTTCGGAAACGGACTGGGCGCGCCTCTATCTTTCGTCTCCACTAGTCAGGTAAACTTTCAAGTCCCGTGGGAACTGACGGGACTGTCGCAGACTTCTCTTGCCATCACGGTCAATGGACAGACCAGTGGGACGCGAACATTCAATCTCGCAACTTTTGCCCCGGGCATCTTCAGCACCAACGGACAAGGGGCCGGCCAAGGCGCAATCCTCGACACATCGTATCGTCTGGTCGATTCCTCCAACGCCGCCACCGCCGGCAGTACGGTGATTCAGATCTATTGCACCGGCCTCGGCCCAGTGACTAACCAGCCGCCGAGCGGTTCTCCTCCGCTCAGTAACCAACTCTCGCAAACCACAGCGACCCCGACGGTAACCATCGGTGGCGTGCAAGCTCAGCTGCTATTCTCCGGTCTGGCGCCAGCTTTGGTAGGCGTATACCAGGTAAACGCGCTCGTGCCGGCAAGTTCGTCGAAAGGCCCGGCGGTCCCGATTGTGATCGCCATCGGGGGCGCTGTTTCAAACACGGTCACCATCGCCGTACAATAATAGCCATGCCCATCACCCGCCGCACCGCCGCGGCCCTCTTCGCCGCCGCGCCCGCGCTGCTGCTGCCGCGCAAATCCGCCGCACAGGACGAACTTCCCGCTATCGAAAAAGGCCCGTTCGACGGCTCCGCCGAATCGCTCCGCGCCTACCGCATCCCCGAATGGTTTCGCGACGCCAAATTTGGCATCTGGGCACACTGGGGTCCGCAATCGGCCGCCGAGGACGGCGATTGGTACGCGCGCAACATCTACATTCAGGACAGCGCGCAATATAAGTACCACGTAGCCACTTACGGCCACCCCTCGAAATTCGGCCACAAAGATATCTGCCATTTGTGGAAGGGCGATAAGTTCGATCCCGACCACCTGATGCAGCTATATAAGAAGGCGGGCGCCAGGTACTTCATGAGCATGGGGGTGCATCACGATAACTTCGACCTATGGAACTCCAAGTATCAGCCGCGCTGGAACGCGGTGGCCACCGGCCCGAAGAAAGACGTCGTCGGTCTGTGGCGCAAGGCGGCCGATAAGCATGGTCTCAAGTTCGCGGTAAGTGAGCATCTATCGAACAGTTACAACTGGCTGGCTGTCTCTCATCAGTCGGATACGACGGGTCCTTTGGCGGGCGTCAAGTACGATGGCGCCGACCCCGCCTATAACGATCTCTATCATCCGTTCCCCAACGATCAGCCAGCGCCCAGAAACGCCATGAGCCGCGAAGCTCCGTTCTCGTGGAAGCGGCAATGGTTTCAGCGCATCAAAGACTTAGTCGATAACTACCATCCCGACCTGCTCTACACCGATGGCGGCATTCCCTTTGACGACATCGGCCTCAAGCTGGTGTCGCATTATTACAACGTCAACGCCCGGCTGCACGGCGGGAAAGTGGACGGCGTCTTCACCAGCAAAACCGCCAAGGATTGCGAACAAGGAACCTGCGCTTTAGATATCGAACGCGGCATCGCCAATGAAATCCTTGCCGAGCCATGGCAGACCGATACCTGCATCGGAAACTGGCACTACAAGAAGGGCATCAAATACAAGACGCCGAAAACAGTCGTCGATATGCTGTGCGATATCGTGAGCCGCAATGGCAACCTGATGCTGAACTTTCCTCTGCCCAATAGCGGCATGCTGGACGACGATGAGCTGAAAGTCCTCGACGGCATCACGCAGTGGATGGCCGTGAACGGCGAAGCTATCTACGGCACGCGCCCCTGGAAGGTCTCCGGCAACGCCATGCCCCCGCAAAGCAGTCAACAGCAAGGCTTCAACGAACGCAATCGCAAAGACCTCACCGCCGCCGATATCCGCTACACGACAAAGAACGGCGCGCTTTACGTGTTCGTCATGGGATGGCCCGAACCCGGACGTCCCGCAGGAATTCCCGCAGCTAAAGTTAGGGAGCGCCGGCAAGATTCGGCGCGTCGAACTACTGGGACACAAAGGCAACCTGAAGTTCACCCAAAACGAAACCGCTCTCTCCGTCGAACTTCCCAACGAGAAGCCGTGCGACTACGCCGTCACCTTAAAGGTCGAAGGCGCATGACCGGATCCGTGGCGCACGCACTCTTGCGTGCCGCGTTCACACTCATGTGAACGCGTTTCTCGTGCTGTTTCCACTGTTACTCACCGCCGCTCCCAACCCCCTCGCCCCCTTAACCGCCGCCGAAATCCGCGCCGCCGCGGCCATCGTCAAAAGCTCCGGCCGCGCCCCCAACACCGCTATCTTTAGTCTGATCGCCCTCCGCGAGCCACCTAAAGACGCAGTCCTGAAACAGACTCCCGTCCCGCGGCGCGCCTTCGCGATCGTCTACGATTACCCCGCCAATCAAACCTGGGAAGCCGTGGTCAATCTTTCCAACATCGCAGCTCGACTCCTGGAAAGAGATTCCGGGCGCCGAGCCGCCCATTACCGGTGACGATTCCGCCCTCGCCGACCGCATCGCGCGCCGCGATCCGCGCTTCGCCCGCGCCCTGGCAGAGCGCGGCATCCGCGATATAAATAACGTCTACGGCGTCTCATGGTCCGCAGGGTACTTCGCGTTGCCCGGCACGGAGCAAGGCCGCGTGGTCCGCGAGGTCTTCTACTACGGCGGCGCCGGCCAGAATTATTTCGCTCACCCCATTGAAGGCGTGGTCGCGCACGTGAACATCACGGACGGCAAAGTCCTCGACTTTCTGGATATCGATCGCGATGCGCCGCTTTCGCACGAAAATTTCGACCTCACTCCCGGCGCTCTTGGCCCGCCCCGCGCCGCGCCAGCGCCGCTGCACATCACACAGCCGACGGGTCCCGGCTTCGAAGTGAAGGACAACGAAGTCCACTGGCAGAAGTGGCAGTTCCGCTTCGGCTTGCAGCCGCGTGAAGGCCTGGTGCTCTACACGGTCGGCTACGAGGACGGCGGGCATGTCCGCCCCATTCTGTACCGCGCCGCGCTGTCGGAAATGGTCGTGCCGTATGGCGATCCGGGCGGCGGCTGGTTCTTCCGCAACAGTTTCGATGCCGGCGAATTGGGACTGGGAGTCACTGCCAGTTCGCAGAGGCCGGGCCTCGATTGTCCCGAAAATTGCCGCGTGTTTGACGCCGCCATAGCCGATGAAACCGGCGGCGCCCACAACGTTCCCGGCGCTATTTCTATTTACGAGCGCGACGGCGGCATTGCCTGGAAGCACGGCGACAACACGCGCCGCGCGCGCGATCTGGTGGTTTCGTTTCTCACCGAAGCCGGCAATTACGAGTACGGCTTCGATTGGATCTTTCACCAGGATGGGACCCTCGAAGCGCGCGTGGCCCTCACCGGCATCATGTCCGTGAAGGGCATCGCCGATGGCGCCAAGATCCGTTCGGCCACATGGTGGCGAAGAATCTCTCCGCCATTCATCACCAGCACTTTTTCACGTACCGGCTGGACATGGACGTGGACGGCGCCGGCAATCGCGTGCTGGAAATGAACAGCAAGCCGATGCCGGCCGGTCCGCAAAATCCGCAGAACAATGCGTTCACTATGGAAGAGACGCCGCTGCGCACGGAAAATGAAGCGCGCCGCAATATGAACCTGGATACCAGCCGCCGCTGGATTGTGGTAAATCCGGATGCCCGCAACGCGCTCGGACATCCCACCGGCTACGCGCTGCTGCCAGGGGAAAATGCCAAACCCTTCGCGGGCGCCGATTCGTGGGTGCGCAAGCGCGCCGGCTTTCTCGATTGGCATTTATGGGTGACGCCCTATCGAGGCCGCCGAAATGTACGCGGGCGGCGATTATCCCAACCAGAGCCGCGGCGGCGACGGATTGCAAAAATGGACCGCGGCCAATCGCAATATCGACAATACCGACGTCGTGCTGTGGTACACCTTCGGCATGACCCACAATCCGCGCCCGGAGGATTGGCCGGTGATGCCAGTCTACGAGGCCGGTTTTAAGCTGGTTCCGTGGGGCTTCTTCGCGCGCAACCCGGCTATGGATCTGCCGCCCAGATAGCAGTCTCTGCGCTGCCGGGCTGCATCGAAAGATTGAACGCGCGCCAATTGGATCTACAATGGCTCCATGCCCACCCGGCGCGAGCTTCTCAAATCCGTACCGCTTGCCGCGGCATTGACAGCGGCCAAACTGACGGCGCGGCAACTTCAGGCGATCGGCGTACAGCTGTATACCGTCCGCAGCGTGCTTCCGCAAAAGCCGGCTGAAACACTGAAGGCGATCGAAGCCATCGGATACCGCGAGATCGAGGCGACTTACGCCGGCCTGGACCGGATCTGGCCATCTATCCAAGCCACGCACTTAAAGGCGGCGAGCGTCCATCTGGACAACACTATGATGAACGCGGGCAAGGAGGACGATCTGGCGAAGGCTCTCGATCAGGTGAAGAAGTGGGGCTTCGAGTACGCCGTATTTCCGTATCTGCCGCCTGCCGAGCGCGGCGGTCTGGACAAGTTTCGCGCGCTTACCAACAAGCTGAACCGGGCCGGCGAGAAGTGCCGCGCCATGGGCCTCGGATTCTGCTATCACAACCATGCCTTCGAATTCGAGCCGATGGAGGGCACAACGGGGTTCCAGGTGATGATGGACGGGTTGGACAAGAACCTCTGCAATTTCGAACTGGACTGTTTCTGGGTAAGCGTGGCCGGTCACGATCCCGTAGAGTTGTTGGGAAAACTCGCCGGCCGTGTGCCGTTACTTCACCTGAAGGACAAAGCGGCAGGCACGCCCGTGATGTATAAGGAATCGGTGGACCGCGGCGCGTTCAAGGAGATTGGCCACGGCGTGCTCGACTGGCCCGCGATCTTGCGCGCCGCCGCATCGGCCGGAACCCGGCATTATTTTGTGGAGCAGGACCAGACTCCGGGCGATCCGGTGGAAAGTCTTCGGCAAAGCTTTGAGTATTTGTCTAAGCTGCAGTATTGAGCTGACCACGGATTTCGTTGTGATTGGTTCTGGGTGTATGGTGCGCCCGGCATGATTCGAACATGCGACCCTCTGGTTCGTAGCCAGATACTCTATCCAGCTGAGCTACGGGCGCACAATGGGTAAGAACAACACCTCCACTTTACCCGAACCAGCGCGCTATCCGCAACCAGAGCGATGTATGCGGATGTAGCGGGCCCGCTAATTTCCAGCAGCGCTGCGACCCCTCGCCGACGCGCGCTATTGATGGCCGGTTGTAGACGCGGGGGGCGCGGGCGGCGGCGTGCCGCCCTTGCCTTTATCACCCTGCGCGCTGGTTGCGCCGCCGGTGGCTATAGGTCCGCCGGGGCTGCCCACGCCGCCGCCGGGAATGCCGCCGGGATGCTGTTGCGCCAAAACGCGCAGGGCATCGTTTGCGGCACGATAAATCTTTTGGAGTACGCCGCCCTTATCGATCTGTCTGCCAATCAGGCCCTGCCCGCGGAACACGCGCACCGTGTCCCCGGGTTTGAGCAGCGGCTCGGCGCCGGGAGCGGTCACGTTGCGGACCTGCACCAGCCCCTCGTCGACGCTCACAAACGTGGTGCCATCGTCGTCTTCCACGGCCACATCGAAAATGGTTCCGCGCACGGAAATCACCGCCGTAGGCGTGGTGACGCTGTTGTTATTCGGGCCTTTGGAGTGATCGATATATACCTTGATGCGCCCAATGACTAACTCGAGCAGATGCGACCAGGAGGGATAATCGGCGTGAAATACCACCCTGGAGTTTTCAAAAACTTCGAAGTTGCTGCCGTCGGGGAGATGAAATTTGGCGTAGCTATCGGGGCCCGTAACGACGATCGTTTTCGGCGGAATCGCATTCCCCACAAACAGAGCTTTGGTATTGTGACCGTCGGGCAGAATCGAAACCTGCCCCGTCATCGCTTCGAGCGTAGCGGCGGCGTTCTGCGCGTGGAGCGCCGGCGCGGACACCGCAATTATGGCGGCCACAAGGGTGGCGCAAACAGTCCACGGCGTCGTTAGGCGTTTGAGCATGGGCGATCCCAAATCGGGCGCGAGAAACCTACCCGGCTACGACCTGATCAAGTCTAGCATTAAACATGCAAAGCAAATGCGTGGCCGCGATTAAAGTTCACTCACAAAGCTAGTGTATTCAGCGATTTTGTTGAGAATGAGCTGGTTTGAAATGGGGTAGAATGAGACTCAACTGTGTGTCATAAGGGAACAGTGTGTGTCGCGGCGTTGCTCTTGGCCTTGACGGCGATAGCAGCGGCCCAAAGTCCGGTGGACTGGCGTAGCGTAGGCGGCGCGTCCGTCAATTTGGGACTGGCATCTCCCGCAACCGGGCCGGTGACGCAGGTCTGGTTCTCGCCAGGGGGCTCGACGCTGTTCGCGCTCACGGCGTCGAAAAAGGTTTTTGAGACAGCCGACTTCGCGAACTGGTCCCCGGCTGCCGCGCCCGTGGATGCGCCGTCGGTGATGCCAGCGCAAGCGGTGAGGCTGCCGGAAACTGGGGCGTCAATCATCGCGGCCAACGATCCCATATCCATTTTCGGGTTGGGGCGTAATGTTTCGCGCTCGCAGGATGGCGGGCGGACGTGGGTCAATTTGACGGGCTATCGCGGGCGGCCGGTGATCGGACCCACGCAGCACAGCGTGGCCGTATCGCCGCTGGATCCGAATCAGATCGTGGTGGCCAACGATTATGGCGTGTGGCGCACGCTCGATGGCGGCGCGACCTGGGCCGGTCTCAATCAAAACCTGCCCAATATTTCTGTGGTGCATATTCTTTCGACGCCGACGGGCGTCGCCGGAACTCGCATTCAAGCCGCCGGTCTGGGCGAATTGGAGCTGCCGCCCGGATCGATGGTATGGCAGGTTTCCTCAGGCAACAGCCTGGCAGCGGATTTGGCGATGAAGAACCGCTATTCGGAGGCGCTGCAGACGGAAATTCTGTCAGTGGCGGCATCGAAGAATACGGTCTACGCCGGTTCCGCGGATGGCCGCATTTTCGTTTCGCAGGATGGCGGTAAAACATTCGGCGCGCTGCCGCACCCCACCGCCGGGCCGGTGGAGAGCATTTTCGCGGATCCCAGCGAACCGAATGTGGCAGTCGCCGCGATAGCGGGAAATGGGCCGCACGTGCTGCGCAGCGTAGATAGCGGCGTCATTTGGGACGCCCTCGATTCATCCAGTCTGCCCAACGCGCCTGCGCACGGAATTTCCGCCGACCGCGCTTCCGGCTCGGTCTACGTGGCTACCGATAAGGGCGTATTCTACGGACACGCCGATCTGGAAACGGCATCTTCCAATCCGGTCACCTGGCAGAACCTGACGGCCCAACACCCCGGCGCCTGCCACAGACGTAAAGCTTGACCCGGCGGGCGTGCAGCTCTATATCGCGCTCGATGGTTATGGCGTGTACGCGGCCGCTGCGCCGCACAACCGGCGCAGCTTGCGAATTGTGGACGTGGCAGATTACACGCCGCGCCCGGCGGCTCCTGGGTCGCTGTTGAGCATTCTCGGAGCGCACGTGAATTCTGCCAGCGGCGGCAATCTCGCCTATCCGGTGCTCACCGCCGGAGACAGCGAATCGCAGATTCAAGTGCCCTTCGGGGCAGTGGGACCGAATGTGACGCTGGCGCTCCAGACCACGGCCGGTATCGTTACGGCCAGCTTGGCGGTACAGCCGGTTTCGCCGGCGATTCTGGTGGGCCGCAGCGGCGTTCCCGTGCTCTACGATGCCGATACCAATTTGCCGCTCGATCTGCGCAATGCGGCGCATTCCAATGGCCGCGTGGCCGTGATGGCTACCGGCTTGGGGCGCGTTCAGCCGGATTGGCCGGCCGGCATGATCGCGCCGGAAAATGCGCCTGCGGTTGTTGCGCAGATGCAGGCGTACCTCGATGGCGCTCCGGTGCAGGTGGCGCGAGCGACGCTGGCCCCGGGCTATGCTGGGTTGTATTTGGTGGAGCTGCAGTTGCCGTCGATCACGAATGCCGGGATGTCGGAACTGCATCTGACGGCGGATGGGCGCGAGAGTAATAAGGTCCAGATCTGGATTGAGCCATAGGCCTACCGAGTGATAATCGGCCCTCGCAGGTGAAAACGCCTGCCCCCGATCCTAATGCATGGTCTCCAGATATTCGCCGGTACTGGCGTCGATGAATATCGATAGGTTGGAAGTGCTCACGGACTCACCCCAAACAATGCGCCAGGCGGGGTCGGGGTATTTGGGATCCTTTTCGAGCAGGATGAGGACGGGTTTGCCGGCGTATCGCTCGGCGGCTTTGCCGGCCTTGGCGAGCGCGGTCTGATAAGCGCTCTCGGTGTCTTTTTTAACCGCGGCGATCAGGAAGGATGCGCCGGTATAGCTTTCCTGAGGGCCCCCGAAGACATCCTTGTGGAGATCGGGCAACTGCTCGACAATGGAATCCGTGTAGGTGCGTGCGCGCCCCAGGCTAGGCGAATAAAATGTGGCTTCCCAAGCTGCCGACTGGCCGGGCGGCGGCTCGGGGACGCCTTCCACATGCATGCTCGACATCTTGACGACCTGGGCATCGAGCGCCCACTGGGCGCGCGCCACCTGATACATGCGAAAGAGGGCCGTCAGGCCGGTGAGCGGCTGCGCGGGCGCTTCGGCTGCCTTCTGTGCGGGTTGGGGAGTGGAGCATGAGGCGAGCAGGAGGATTGTCAGGCAGCCGGGCGTGAGCGCGAGCCGGTTCATGGCCGCCATTGTACCGTGTGACAGTTCACAACGGCTGCGCGCTCGATATGACATAATGACGGCAGTATCGGAGAGTGGTATGACTCCTCGGAATTTGCTACTGATGCTCGCAGCGGTTGCGCTGACTTGGCCGGCTTTCGGTCAAAAGACTGGAACGGCCGCGGCGCGCGCGGCACAGCCTCGGGAACCGCTGGCGCGGGAACCGCCACCGGAACGACGCGCCCCGGGCCCATTGGCACGACAGGCGCTCCCGGCGCCACCGGCGCAACGACCACGAACCCCACGGTGGGCACATCGCCGATCTTTCTGACCGGGCGGGTGGCTGTCGACGATGGATCGGAGCTGCCGGGGCCGGTAACTATCGAACGCGTCTGCAACGGGTCGACGCATGCCGAGGGATATACCGATATGAAGGGCACGTTCGGTATTCAGTTGGGGAACGAGTCGGGCGTATTTCAGGACGCGACGGATTCCACCAGCAGATCGACCATGACCGGCGGCACGCTCCAGAGCGGCGGAATAACGGGGGGCGCCGGCAGCTCGGGCATGGGCGGCTCGCAGGAACGATTGCTGATGAATTGCGAGCTACGCGCGAAACTGCCCGGATTCCGCTCCCAATCGATTATGCTCGCGGGGCGGCGTCCCATGGACGACCCGGATCTGGGCACGATTCTGATGCATCGCGAGGCGCCGGGCGAGGGATCGACGGTGAGCGCCACGTCCTTAAACGCGCCCAAGGCCGCGCGCAAAGCATTCGATAAAGGCCAGGAGCTGCTCAAGAAGAATAAGCCTGCCGACGCTCGCGACGAGTTCGAAAAAGCCGTGCAAATCGACCAGGCCTATGCGGCAGCCTGGTGCGAATTGGGCAAAATGCAGGCCGAATCCGGCGATAGCGACATGGCGCGCGGCTCGTTCCGGATGGCCATGAAATCCGACCCGAAGTTCGTCAACCCGTATCTGGAATTATCGATCCTGTCGCTGCACGATAGAAAGTGGCAGGAGGTAGCGGACCTGACGGACCAGGCGGTTAAGCTCGATGCGTTCGATTATCCGCAGGCTTACCTGTTCAATGCCGCCGCAAAGTATAACCTGCAGGAAGTGGAAGCGGCCGAGAAGAGCGTTCAGGAAGCCGAGCGCTTGGATACACGGCATCAGTGGCCGCAAGTTGCGCACCTCTACGGCATGATTCTGCAACACAAGAAGGACTATGCCGGCGCGGCTACGCAGTTGCGAGCGTACTTGAAAATGGCGCCGAACGCCGACGATGCCGCGGCCGTGCGCAAGCAATTAGAGACGCTGGAACAGTTAGTGGCTCAGAAGTAAGTTTCGACGCGAACCTGCGTCTGAACCGCGCGAAGTCAGACTGCGCGCCGGCCGCTAATCAACTGAATGCACAGGATGGCGATAGCCACAATCAACAGTATGTGAATGAAGCCGCCAAAGGTATATGCCGACACCAATCCCAACAGCCACAGTACCAGCAGCACTACGAAGATCGTCCACAGCATAACACCTCCTCGGATGTATGTTGTAGCACTCGTGGCGCCAAAGTAGGTCTAAAATAACCTATCCTGCTTCTTTAATGTGCCGAACGTTCCCACGTTGGCGATCGCGAAGGCCACGAAGAATTGAGTTTCGTCCCTCAACCCGATGTTAATGCGCCGGTATTCCACGCTAAAGCCGCAACAATCGGTGTTGTAAGTAACCTGCGTGGTGGCATACTGTAGTTTGCCTTGCCGGACATCATAGGCTACGCTGCCCTGCGGCGTTCCAACCGCGGCGCTGAGTGTCGCCGATTCCGAGGGTGAAATGGTATTGGTTGGCGAAGGGCGTCAGCAGCGGATTGCTATGGACTTCGTTATCGCTGACATTGGTGTAATATTTCTTCTTCCAGCGGTAACCGATTTCCATGGAGCTATCCACGATGCGGCGATACAGCGGATCGTAATCGGCCTGCCACTGAAACGTCAGCCCGCCGACTGGACTGGCGCGGAAGATCGATGCTATCGGCGAGTAGGTTCGCGGACCGGTCAGAAACGCGTAGGCGGTCACGTCCGCGGTGGCATCGAGAACGTTGCGCTGCCCGGCCAGCAGCGCGCCTCCGAATGTAGGGTCGAAATAGCGCTTCTGCATCAACTCCCAGGTGAAGATTTCCTGCACCGTATCGCCGCGCTTGGCGTAGATCCGGTTAGTCAATGAAAGCGTCAGCTCGTTCGTATTAGCCAATAAGTCGTTCTCGTCGAAACGGATGAAACGGTCGAAATCGGTTCCGATTCCCGTAAGATACTTATAAGTCACTCGCGGCTCGATAACATGTTTGAGCTTGTCTCCCAGAAACGTCTTCTTATTAAAGACTCGCGCCAGCGAAGGCAGCGCGATGTCCAGAGTGAAATCATGCGCGTTGCGGATGATATCGGAGTTCTGCGCATGATAGAAGAGTTGGTTGTAAGTGGGATCGAGTTGAACCGTCTGACTCTCTCCATAAAAGCTTTCATCCAGCCCCAGGCTGGGAGTAAAGTCGATTCCCAGCCAGTGCATACGGTCGAGACGCGCGGCGCGAAGCGCAGGCGCGGAGTGAATTGATGGGTTTCAAACGTATTCACCTGGGTCGTATTCTCGAACACCGGCTCCAGACGGTAGAGCAACCCGGCCGACGAATCGAACGAAAACCACACCGGCAGATTTTTCCAGATTCGCCGGTCGCGGCCGCCGAATTCCGCCTCCGGCAGTTTGTGGATGATCACCGCATCGCGGATATAACTGTAGGAAACGAAAGCGCCCGGCGCGGTGGGATTGGTTATTTGTATCTCCTGGTTCTGGAAGTTCTCCGTGCGCGACCCCGCCACGTCGAATGTATAATATGAAAAATCCTTCTTGATAAATGCCACGGAATGGATTTCGGCGCCGATAGCATCGTTAAACGATTCCGACCACTCCTGCTTGAACCGGAACGAAGAAACGTAATCGATCAGGCTGCCGGCCATCCATCCGTTGCCCAAATCGGAGCGGCCGGTGAAGTATAAGTTGACGCCGCTGTATCTCTGTCTCGGCGTTCCGCTGTCCGCCACGCCGCTGGTTGGCGCGCTTCCGGTGCGTGGGTCGCCGCCTGCGTCTTCCACCGCCGATACGATCAAATCGAAATCCGTGCCCGACGCGCGGCTTGCCGCGAAAATCGATATGATTGCCAAAGGCGTTGGTATTGTAGTCCTGAAACCGGTAAGTCAGATCGTAACTGCGGTTAATCGCCCAGTAATAACCTAATCCCACCATAAAGCCGCGCTGCGATCGCGGCACAAGATTAGGAAACAGGAAGCCCGCTCTTCCGCTCCTCTTTCTTGAGTGAGTGATAAAAGGGAATCGGAAAGACAAGGATGGGAAACCTTTTCAGGAAGAACGTGCTCTTGTAAGCGATGGCGCGGTCATAGGGAATGATGTCGAACTTGGGCCCCTTCATGCGCCACCACGGATTGGGCATTTTGCAATTCGTAATCCAGCCGTCGTGCAGAATATATTTGGATAATCGTCGCTGGTCCACAGCCGTTCCGCCCACTCGCCCTCGAAGTGGAATGGGCTGTTGCCGCTTAGCACGCCTCTGCGCACTACTACCTTGGGCATGGATTCGCCGCGCACATTTCCGTAAAACCTCCCGATCTCGGTATCGGTGTTGTATTCCAGTTCATCGCACCAGAGTTGCTCGTTACGATCGAATTGGTGGAAGTACACGTTGCCGCGCGCGACCAGCGCGCCGGTCTCCTCGTCGTACTCGATTTCCTCCGCCTTCACCAGCATGGTTGAGTTCTCAATCTCGGCGCCTCCCCAAATATGGTGCATGTTTTCCGTCGGTGCTCTGTTCGCCTCCGCGAACTGTTCCACTCCCCCAGCGGTATGGTCTTGCGGTCCGGCGGCGGCGGCCAACCCGCGGCGACCGGCTTCTGCACATCCGCAGCCGGTGTATTTTGAGTGACGCCGGCGGCGGGTTGCTGAGCAGCGGCGGTTGGATCTAAGACCAGTGCTGCCACAACGCTAAGAACGAAAATATATCCGATACTCGAAGATTTTTGTGACAACACAAATGCGTTGTGCTAAGAAGTTGGAAGGGAGCTTTGTCGGGCAGTGCTTCAAACGCCAAACTTAACACATCCGGATGCGGCCTTGGCGGCAACAGGTGTGCCAATTATGAAGTGCGGTTTTTGCGGATCGCGGAACAGTGATGGAGAGGATCGCTGCCGGAAATGCGGGCGGCGGCCAGGCGATACGCTAAACGGCGAATTCAGCTGCGGTGCGCACGGAAGGCGCCCTGGCTACCAAGCTCGAGCCGGCTGCGGCCGGCGCCGGTAACCACGGCGCGCGCCCCGGCCTGTGGTGCGCGGCGTGCAGCAATCGCTCTTTCCCGACCGGCAATCGAATGTGATCCAATTCGCGGAATACGCGCCGCCGCAAAAGCCTGCACGCAGAAACCCGCCAGCCCAAGCCAAACCCGCCAACCGCCGCGCGCGGCGCGTCCGGCCAGGCATCGCTCGATTTTCTGCCGCCGCAGCCGGCTACGCCGCGTACTCTCACCACCACCGTTGAAGCCATGGTCTCGTGCGATTCGCCGGTGGCGACCACGCCGCATCGCGTGCTGGCGGCCGCGCTCGATTGGAGTATGGCGCTCATCGCGATACGGAATGTTTCTGGCCGTCTTTTTCGCTATGGGCGGGGAATTCACCTGGAATCGTCTTAACCTGATAGTCTTCACCGGGCGCCTTGGTTGCTGGTGGGCTTTTCCTACGGCCTCACCTGGGCGCTGCTGGGCGCCGATTCGGCCGGTATGCGCTGGATGGGACTGCGCCTGACTACCTTCGAAGGCTTCCCGCTGGAACGCAAGCAGCGCGTGCTGCGGTTCGCCGGTTCCTGTCTGAGCTTCTGCACGGTATTGGGGCAGCTCTGGTGCCTGGCGGATGAAGAAAGCCTGACGTGGCAGGACCACATTTCCGGGACCTTCCCGACGCCCCGCCGGGTGCAGTCTCCAGTATTCCGGCGCGCATAAATCATGAATATACAATTCGATGAAAAGAATCTGCTGGCCGAAGTGGCCGGCAGAGCGAACGGCATCTCCCGCGCCGAAGCCGAGCGCTCCTACCCGAGAGCTCTCAAGGCGATGAACGCCGTTCAAAAGCAAAGCGAGCAGGGTGTCTTCGGATTCCCGCATCTGCCTTTCCAGGCGCAGGTGGCGAAGGCCATCGGCCAGTACGCCGCCGAGGTCCGCGGCAGTTACGATACCGTCTGCGTCGCCGGCATTGGTGGCAGCGCGTTGGGCGCGTGGGCGCTCGATTGCGGTATGCGCGGACCGCATCCGGTGCAGGGCGCGTTCACCACGGAACATCCGCGGCTGGTCATTCTGGACAACGTGGACCCTTCGTTTACCGGCGCCGCCCTTCGCTCTATGGACCCGCGTAAGACGCTGGTCCTGGCGATTGCCAAATCCGGCGGCACGGCGGAAACCATTTCGACGTTCCTGATTTTGCGCGATTGGCTGGAGCAGGCGATGGGCGCGGAAACCAACTCCCGCATAGCTGCCGTAACCACCGATGGCAAGGGCGACCTGTTCGAGTTGGCGCGCGCCGAAGGTTATCGGGTATTCGGCATCCCGGAAAATGTCGGCGGACGCTTCAGCGTACTTTCAGCCGTGGGACTCGTGCCCGCCGCGCTCATCGGCATCGATATTCGCAAGCTGTTGCGCGGCGCCGCGGCCATGACCCACTTGTGCTGGCAGCCGGATCTCAACCAGAACATCGCGCTGCGCGCGGCACTGTATCACTGGCTGGTTTGGACGCGCAAAAACAAACCTATACAGGTGGCCTTCCCATATTCCAACCACCTCTGGGGCGCCGCTTTCTGGTTCCGGCAACTGTGGGCGGAATCGCTGGGCAAGGCGGCCAATCGCAAAGGCGAGAAGATCCACACCGGCCAAACGCCCGTTGCCGCGCTGGGGACTACCGATCAGCATTCCCAGGTACAGCTCTACATTGAAGGTCCCAACGACAAAGTGTTCACGTTCTGGGCGGTCAGGAAGTTCGCTTCGCAAGGTAAGATTCCGCCGCGGCGATTTAATCTGCCGGCATTCGACGCATTGGCGGGCGAATCGCTCGCGAAGCTAATCGACGTGGAACGCCGCTCCACCGCTGCCGCTATGATCGAAAACGGCCGCCCGAATTGCACCGTGACGCTCGACCGCGTGGACGAAGAGCATCTGGGCGCGTTCCTGCAGATGATGGAGTTCCAGACGGCATTCATGGGCGAACTGCTCGACATCAACGCGTTCAACCAGGAGGGCGTCGAATTGGGTAAAAAGTTCACCTATGGCTTGATGGGCCGCAAAGGGTTTGAGCAATATCGGGAGCAGTTCGCAGCCTATGAGAAGAAGCGGGAAGCAGTGAAATAAGCGCGCCCAAAATCAAAGCCGCGTTAGATGGTTTTCTCCCGCCTCACCCGCATACGCAACGACAGCGCACATTTCGCGACGATTAACTGCGCAAACGCTTCGATAAATACGAAATAATCGTGCTGTTCCTCCAGAATAATACGTAATCTACCCTTCCCGCGGATAAGGTAAGTATTACCCGATCCACCCGCATTGTTGTGCTTTTCCTCCCATTTTTACACGGCTACACTGTACTTTAATCGACAGACTGAGCAGTAGCCCTTTAGGAATCTTAATGTTAGAGATTCGGACGGAGGATTGCTAGTACGAAAAATCACCAAACTTAGGTAAGAATGCTCACGTTGCAGCTTCCCCAGTATTACTCGAATATGGCGAGCGGCATTTCGAGAAATACGCCGGTCCACCGGCATAAACCGTTAACCCGAGCCCTGCACAGTTTTAAGAAATCCGGCGGAAGGATAGGGCCGGACGGCCGTTCTTTCTTCAAAACCGGGTTTCACGCAGTGGCCCTTTAACAATAATCAGGGCGAAACGAGGCGCCCAACCGAATGCTATCTACCAGACACTGGCATCAATCGGAGTTTGTGATTCTACCCCCATCGAAAACGGCGCTTCCGGACCATTTCCGGAATGTCGAAACCAACCGCAAACGGCACAACGAGCTTCTCGCGAGCATGCAGCGTCTCCGCGGAAGCGCCTATATTGAGGACGGCGCTATCCGGCCCGAGGACTTGACTGCGGATGGAAGGCACACCATGCGCGTGGATGAACATAGCTGGCACGTGTTATCGATAGATCGCAACGGCGAAGTGTCCGCATGCTTACGCTACCTGGATGAAAGCCGGGCCGCCGGTTTTGAGAGCCTTTGCGTGCGCCAGGCCGCGCTATCGCGGTGCCCGCGCCAAGGGCGCAGATTTCGCAGCGCCGTGGAGCGGGAAATGACGCGGGCGCGACAGATGTGCATCAAGTTTGGAGAAGTTGGTGGCTGGGCGGTTGCTGCAAGCCACCGCAGAACACTGGAACCGGTCGGAATTCTGCTGGCCACCTACGGTCTTTTGGAACTCCTGGGTGGCTGCGTTGGGGTGGCTACCGCGACGTTCCGCCACGCTTCCTCCACCATCCTGCGCAAGATCGGCCTCTCGTCTTTGGTAGCTGAAGGCATCGAGTTGGAGCCATATTTCGACCCCTCTTATGGTTGCCAGATGGAGGTGCTGCGCTTCGATTCCCGCTTTCCCAGCCATAAGTACGCCGGTTGGGTGGTTGAGCTGGCAAGCGCATTGAAGGACTCTCTGGTTGTTTGCCACGAGGGCCGCAGCTTATGGGACCGCCTTCAGCCGTCGCCGCAATCCCCCGCGGCGGCCGAATATGGCTTTGAAGATGCATTGGCGCTGGCGACCACATAGCCGCCATAATACCCGCTCTCCAGCGACTGCCCCTTGTCACTGCGCGTGAGGTTCCTTCGCCCGACGGTTTCCCGATAGGGCTTCGCTTGGCGACGTCCTTAAGCGTGGCGCAAAGCCGCGCGGATCTGCGGTTGATCTGGATAGTGATGAAGCTGCTGCGCGATGTGTTCGGATCGCATTTCGGGCCGCGACTTTTCAGGCCGACCGCCTGTAAGCCCGTCGGATCGTCGCAGATGCGCTGTTACAAACGATCCAGCGCACATAGTTTCTCATGGGGCAGAGAACGATCTGCGCGGAAGGGCGCCAGCAGGCCGGCCGTGAGCGGCGCAAAGGCGGCGGCGCGGCCTCGCCGCCGCCGGTGCCCTGAGAAAAGAATTCAAAGATCCTCAACGCCAACTCCCGACCCTACCTCTTATACCGCGCGGCGTCTCGATTCGTAGAACTTGGCGATGCGCGACGAAGCACTGGTGCGGCCAGAATCAGGATGACAAAATCCGCGAAGAACAGGAACAGGCCGGTGGCCTCATGAAAGAAGCCTTCGGCGTACTCGGGCTTGATCGCGGTCAGGATACCCGTGATAGTGACGCGACTGCCATTGACGAAGATTGCCACCGGTATCACGGAGATGAATAGGGCGACACGCACCCACTTCCGCTTCTCGAAGAAATAGCCATAGACCAGTGCCAGAAAAGTCAAAGTGAGCAGCGAGCGGATGCCGCTGCAAGCCTCCACCACCGAGAGCATGTGGCCGGAGACATCCAGAATGTTGCCTTCGCGGAGGACTGGGATGCCGAACAGATCTAAAGCCGCGGCGGCGAACTGGCTGGCCAGTAATTGCAACGGAAACGTGATCTGACTGTATATCACGGCCGGTATCGGCACCATCAGGAATAGCAGGCCCAGAGGGAAGGCCAACTTCTTGAGAAAAGGCTTACCACCCAGCGTCCACACGGCGCCGATCAGTGTAATCACAAAGGCCGTGCGGGCGGTGAACAACTCGGTCCCGAGATAGCCGAGCAACATCTGGATACAGCCCCAACCGACCAGCAGCAGTCCCCATATAGTAGGGTGCGGTTTGGTGGCAGCCAATTCTTTCCGGCGCTGCCAGACGATGAACGCGGCAATGACGGGAACGAAAAAGCCGTGGCTCATGTCCTCGTCGCTGCTCCACTGCGCGATCAGCCGCTGGAGTATAGGAAAATAGCAGGCGGTTATCAGCGCCCCGAACCAGGCCAACTTGGCCCAAGGTAATTGGGATTTAACGGGAGCCTCAACGGCAGGACTCATAGAAACTTTCAATTGTAATAATAGCAACAAATCCGGCGTAACGCGCAGACATTTCTAATATAGCGTTGCCGGCTCAAAATCGCTTCTTGAAGAAAAAGTCCATACCGGTCATGCCGTTTTCCTCGCGCAAAGCGACTACCGACCACTTCTTGCTCAACGCCCACTCCACCTGTACCATCTGCGGGTTGCTGGTAGTGACGTTGGTGATATAGGTGAACGTGACATTCGGCGTAACCTGCTGTTCCAGAGTCAGACGGGCCTGAGGGTTGGCATCGACGCCTGGGATGGTCGGGTCGATTTTCAAGCTGCTGACGCCGAAGAATCGTTGCAATCGCCCGCTGACCGGCGTCGCAATGGCCTGCCCCAGCAACGACGAGGGGGCCGACTGCTGATAAGCGGTCGGGGTGGTGTTCTGCGCCGAAAGCAAGGCGGGGTCGGAACTGGGCGCGCGGCCGGTGGCCAGCAGCGAAATGATCTCGTTATATTGCAGCGGCGGGTCCGAAGTTGGGATCAAGGTAAGATGATCCGCGGGGCCGGAAATGGTGAGCGTAATATCGATGCCGCGCGCTTTCGTTTCGAGATCGATATCCAGCACCGGGGCGATTTTGACCGGGTTATAAAATGAAACCGAGCCGCCGTCAATCGTGTACTTGGAGCCGAAGAAGATCAACTGGCCTTGAGTGATGTTGACCCGTCCGAGCAGGGCCGGATTGCTGGCCGAGCCGCGGAGGCGCAAATTGGCGTCGATCTGGACATCTTGCGTTAGCGTGCTCTGCACCTGGATATCGGGCGCGGTGGAGATCTGCACGTCGAAGTTGAGGCCGCCAAGCAGACCGGTCTGCACCGCGGGCGTGCGCACGGGCTCGGCGGATTGAGCCAGCAGCGAACTGAAATCCGAATCTGGATTAAATGCCGTGCGTAAAATCGTGATCGTTCCCGAGAGCATGCTGTGGGCGGTGGATCCGGTGAAATTCAAGTCGGCATTGGCCACGGTGCTGACGCCTTCCGGCTTGCGTACGCGAACTTCGTGCGCCGCGGCGTGGACGCGAAAGACTGCTTGACCCTCGGCATAGGTGGCGAAGCCGCTAAACTCCACTTTCCCGCCGCCGGTTTCACCGCGTGAGATTCTCAATAGTGGCGCGATCTCCGCTGAACAGTATGGCGCCGCTGGCGTTAGAAAGGCCGTTGGGAAAATCGGCGATATTGAAGGCGGCATTCTGAAACTGAAGCCTCCCATTGACCTGCGGCGAGCCGAAGATCGCCGCGCACGGAGGCGTTGGCGGTAACCGCGCCGGAAGCGGCGAAGTCGCGATTGATCTCGTGAACCAGCGCCAGATCGATCTGCCCATCGACCCGCAGATCGAGCGGGTTCTTATCCCGCAGAGTGACCTTGCCGGTCAGGGAAAGATCGGTGGACCGGCCGGTAAAATGGGCGCTCTCAACCGTGACAACGGAGTTTGCCAGGCGTGCCACAATGGGGCCGGAGTTAGCGAGCGTGAAGGGCGGGGCAGCGCCGATCTGCGCCACCGGGGATACCTGGAACTTGGGTATGCGCAATTCGGCCTTGAGCGCATCGGGCTTCAGCGGATTGCCATCTACGCGCAGCTCGCCCTCCGCGGAACCGGTGAAATCGGCGGCCGGCGCCTTGGGCGAGATCCAATTTTGCAGTTTGACAAAATCGAGCTTGGAAAAATTCACGGTGGCGCTGCCCGAACGGTCGCCCGTCAATTGCCACTGGCCATCGCCCTGAATGGTGGAATTGGCGAAGTTGGAATCCAGATGCGCGCGCAGAGCGCCGTTCTGCGAATTCGCAGTTATGTGCGCGTCGCCGAGGGGCTGGCCGTTCAGCATCAAACCGAGCGCGGCGATGGTGGCGTGCAGATCTTCGATGCGATAGTTTTCGGCCGGGTTTGGCAGGCGAAAGCGATGTTGCAAGCAACTGCCCCACATCTATAGTTCCGTTGGCGTCGATTTGCACGGAGCCGGCCGCGCCCGGGCGCTGCTGCTGCAACGTGTGGATCTGTTGCAGCGGCATGGCGTTGCTCGCCAACTGGAAGCGCAGGCGGCCGGCGTCGAAGCGGCCGGGATCATGCGTATAGGAAGCTGTGAGCGTCACCTGCTTCGCGCCGGCATTGAATTGGCCGCCGGTTAGCTCAATGGTTTTGCTGGTATAGGTCGCATGGGCGGCGATGCGGTCGAACGGTTCGCCTTGAAACGCGCCTTGGAGCAGGGTGATGTCCGCGACGGCATGTGGATCGTCCATGGTCCCGGATACTTGCGCGGTGGCGCTGAGCGTGCCCGCGATTTGCGTGGCATCCGCCTTGAGCGTCCCCGGCTTGAGTAGCGCCACCAGGTCGGCGGCTTTGGCATTGCGGATGGCGCCGCTTGCCGAGATAGCGCTGGCCGGTTCCGCTTTCCAATCGCGCAATGCCAGCGTCCCCTGAAAATCCGCATGCATCGCGCCGTGGGTAATGGCAGCGTTACGCAAGCTGAGGCTATCGGGCGAAGCATCCACATCGCCGGCCAGGGAATCGATCAGGTCCTGGTTATATTGAACATTGGCGACGCGGAGGCGGCCGGAGGCATGCGGGGCTTCAATTGTCCCCTTGACTATTCCGTCGAATATCGCTGAACCGTTTTGCAGCTTCACTGGCGCCGATGCGGCCCCGGCGCCTAATACCGGCAGAAGATCGTCGAGATTGGTGGTTTGCAGATGGACCGTCAGCGCGCGTCCGAGAATGCCGGAAAAATCGGCGCGCGAGTTCGGCAGCGAGATCGTGGAGCGGCCCAGGTCGAGAGTGTCCGCACGCCCGTCATAGGTGGCTGCGATCTGCCCATGGATGGGTTGGCAGGCGGAAGCGCCTGCCCCACACTGCGCCGGGACGATAGTGGCATTCGTAGAGGCCGAAATATCCTGAATCCGCTTGAGAGACCCTTCGAGTTTCGCCGTGCCCAAGACCAGACCGTCCCAGGGCAGCGGTTGGGGAGTGTACAGGGCCGCTACGCGCCGGATATCCATCCCCGCAAATTCGCCCGAAACTGTGAACCGGTCGAGATCCACCAGCCGCCCGTCGCCCTGGAAGCTGCCATCCATGGCGGCGAGCGCGATGGCGCGCAAATCCAGATCCTTGCCGCGGAGCGCGGCGGCTTCGACACGGCCCGTGACATCCACCGCGTTAGCATTGCCGGAGAACCGCAGCGCGGTAAGATTGACGCCCTTGGGGCCTGCGGCAATCGCGCCATCGGCGCGAAAATTCCGCAGACGCAGCGCGCCGCTGCGATAGTCGAGATTATAGGCGTGCAGACTGCCGCGAGCGGCAAAATCCGACGGTCCGGCCCACTGCGCATCGCCCGATACGATCATGTCGCCGCGATCCATCAGTTTGACTTTCAGAATTCGCTCCAGCGCGGACATAGTGGCGCGCGCCACGTACTTAACGCTCAAATGCGGAGCGGTGAGATCCTGCAGGACGCCCGTGAGCTGGATATCGACTCCACTGGTCGAGACTTTAGCTGAGTCGATGCCGATGCGATTACGCTCTAGCGATACGGAAGCGGTAAAGGCCAACGGGGTACGCGCGAACCCTGCGACCTGCGCCTCCAGCGGTTGCATGGAGATATCGCCGTGATAGCGCGGCACGGTGGCATCGTAGGTCAAACCCAAGTTCAAATTTTGACCCTGCAGCGCGAACGGCGTCTCTTGATGCGAATCGAGATCGAAAACGCCGTTCCATAAATGGAAGCGGTCGATGGCGAGGTTGAGAATGGTTTCGGTGGGATCCTTGCCGCTGCCGGGGATCTTCGGCTGGGGAATATTGGTACGGCCATCGGGAGCAACGATCAGATCGATTTGCGGCCCCGCGACGTCGAGGTATTGGATGTTGACGTCGCGGTTCCATAGAGAAACGATCTTGAGGCCAACGGCAACCGACGCGGCATGGAACAGCGGCGGCTTATCCGGCGGCTCCGTACCGTGCAGTGTGAAATTGTCAACCTCAGCGCGCAGCAGCTTCCAATTGAAGCGGAAGGCGCCAATCTCCACGCGTCCGCCGGTGGCGGTTTCCACCGTGGTCACCATCCGGGCGCGAACATAGTTATAGAACCAGCGGCTTTGTAGAGTCAGCACCGCGAGGCCGAGCGCTAGTATCAAGCCGCTCGCGAGGGTCGCGGCAATTAAAATCCATCGCTTACGCCGCATGTCTCACCACCAGTGGCGGCAAGCCGCAAACAGGCTTCCCGGAAGAGCCCAAAAGGCGGATTAACAATCCGGACCCAGAGGGTCCCCCTACCAACCTGCCCCACATAAGCCGCGTCATTTAAACGCCTCCTCGCGATATACGATTTCGGTCCGTTTTTTGGCCTGGTCCAGCCAGCGGATCATCCCGGCGTCTTCTTTCTGTCCCGTCAGCGTAGCCTCAATCCGGTCGCGATACTCTTCCAGCGATGCAGTTTGGCCGGGGTGCTCGGCGCGCAGCGCGGGCAGTACCGTCGTGTCGAAATAGTTTTGAACTTCCCGATCGGTTACCTGAGCGCTGGGGCGGAAGCGGACATCCAGAAACGATAGCAGCGTGCGCTGCCATAGCAATTCGTCTCGCACGTCCTGTTCCGAGATTCCGGCAGCGGCTAAGGCGCGCTCAAAATCGCCGTCTTTCGGGAAGCGGTCCTTCTTTAACTGCGCCAGCACGGGCTCCACTTCCGATGGCGGCGGAGTCGGGTAGCGGCTGGTTTCCAGCTCGCTCCGTACCAGAGCCTGCTCCACCATGCGGCCGGCCGTGGCGCGCCTCGCGGCGGGGGAGAAATCGGGCTGAACGCCATTCAGAAATGCTGTGACGCGAATCTCACGATCCAGATCGCTGGTGGTAATGACGTGGTTGCCGACGGAAACCGCGATGCGGTCGATGATCTCGGCGCGCATGGCATGCGCGATCAGGAACGTAGCAAAGGCCAGCAATGGGGCCAGCCATGGAAGGAGGCGCCTCAAAACGTTTGTCCGATCGAGATGAAGTATTGGAAATGGCTGACGCCGGTTTGCGTGCAGTTGCCCGGGGTAGCGCACGGATTCACGCCGGCGTTCACTAATTCCTGCTCCGTCCCTGGGAATCCGTAAAATTTTGGAGGATTGATGCTATAAGCCAGGTCCACACGCAAGGGACCGACCGGGGTGCGGTAGCGGATGCCGAAACCGACCGCGTGAACCATGTAATCGAAATCCTGGAGGTTCTTTTGATGCACGCGAAACGAAATATCACTGAGACTCGAGTAGGTGTTACCCATATCGTGGAAGAGCACGCCGCCGATATTTTCGCCAATAAGCGGGAAGCGCAATTCGGTCTGATTAAACAGTAGCGCCGTTCCGCCGATGGGAAAACCGGTTTCGTTATCGCGGGGCCCGGATTCCAGATCGGGGAAGCCGCGATTGGAGGTGCTGCCGCCGCCGAAAAAACGCTCGGGCAAAGGGATGGCATCGAGCGCGTCGCCGGCATAGTGGAAGGCGTAGATATCGCCGAACTCGGTGCTGCGGGCCAGGACGAGGCGTCTTCCAAGGCGGTAATAAGACGAATTGCGGGCTAGAAAGCGCAGAAAGTCGCGATCCGAGCCGAAAATGTGTTCGGCCACTCCGATGTCTAGCGAATTATAGTAGCCCTTGTGCGGCTCCACAGGGTCGTCGCGGTGGTCTTGAATGAGAGAGCCCGATACCAGGCCCAGCTTCACCGGCTGCGACAGCAGCGGGATCAGAAACGGAGTGATTTTAAGCGTCGCCTGGTCCACGCCCACGCGCCGGTAGGTGGCGCTGTAGTACAGCTTGATGGATTTGGAAAGGCGCTGCTCCAATTGCAGCGAGGCTTCCTCGCGCTTGTAAGAGAACGTGTTTACGTTCTTGGAATCCTGGTAGAGCCCGCTAATGGAAAAGGTAAGCCTGTCGTTACCGCCGAAGCGGGGCCAGCGATAGCTCAGCAAGGCGCGCTGCTCCAAGGTAGAGACCCGCGTGCCCAGCGTGATGCTGTGGCCGACGCCCCAAAGATTGCCGCGCGTAATATCGAAGGAGACGCGCGGCGCAAAACCGGTCTGTCCCGCCGGCGCATCCAGGCACGTTTGGCAGCCGCCAATGCGCGCGAATTCGGCGCCGAAGCCGATGCGCAGCGAGTAACGATGCGCCTCTTCGAGAGAGTAGAGCACGTATTTACTGTCAGTCTCTCCATCGGGGTCCTGGACGGCCGTATCGACGCGCGCGAAAACATTCAGATCGTAGAGGCGCCGCTGTGTATCTGTCATCTTGGACGGCGAAAGCGGATCGCCGGGTTTCAATTCCAGCAAACGGTCGATGAGGCGGGGCTTGGTAAAGCGATTGCCGCTATAGATCACCTGGCGCACGAATTCCTGGGTGCCCTCGTTCACCATATATTCCACATCGATCCGATGCGGCTCCGCGGATGGTTTAGAGCTCCACTCGAAGGTGGCATTGCCGAAGCCGTTGTCGAAGTATTGAGCCAGAATCGTGTCCCGGTCCACGGCTACGTTATATTCGCTGAACGGTTGATTATCGACCGAGCTGAGCATCCCCAAAATCTTATCCGCATCCAGACGCTCCACGCCCTTAAGGGTAAGTTTGTCGATCAGATACTGCGGGCCTTCGTCGATGTAAATGAAAATCTTGGTATCGTGGACCTTCCTTCCAGGGACGGCTATGTCTTCGACGTTGTGAGTGACCTTGACCTCGCGAAAGCCGTTGGACAGGTAAAGATTGCGGATGGAATCCTCGTCGCGGCTGAGCAGGTTTTCACTGTAGCGGCCATGCGGAAATTCCAAAAATGCGGCGGTCCTTAAGTACATGCGCTCGCGCAGGGTTGCGGTAGTGAAGTAATGGTTACCGCCGATTTCGATGGCGGTTATCTTGTGGAGCGCGCCGGTGGCCACCAGGTAATCGATTTCGGCCCGATCGGCGATCACGTTCTGTTCCTTGAACTCCACGTCGGCGTCGACGTAGCCCTGCGATTCCAGGTAGTCCTGGAGATTGTGCGCGCCTTCCACCAGAAGGTCGCGGTCCACTGTGCGCTCCTCAAAAATCGGCACGTATTTCTGCAGCTTCTTCTGCGAGATTTTGGTCCCGATGGCGCGCACCTGGATGCGCGGCCCGGCGTCGATGTGCAGGCTGGCGGTCATCGAATTGGCCTCGGGATCGAACTTCATCCTTTCGATTGATACTTTGGATTCAAGACGCCGGTCCTTCTCGTAGAGAGCGCGAACGCCCGTGATGCCCTGCTGCACGCGCGCCTGCGTGACCGGCTTCCAGGTGTGGATAATCCAGCGGCGGAACTTGAGGCCTTTGAGGATGCGGGCGGGATCCATCTTCAGGTCGCCGTCCAATATGGGCGGGGCGAAATGCGCGCGGGGGCCGGAATTCAGTTCGAAGCGTATGTTGATCTGCTGGAAGGACTCGTCATAGTCGAAAACGGCTTTCAATTGCGCGCGATAGAGACCGTTGGCTTCCAGGATGCGGCGCTGTTCGGCTTCGGCATCCTGGAGCTTGGCCTGGGTGTAAGGCTGCCCCAAATTGAGATTGCCGGCATTCTCCAGTTGGTTGGCGTTCGGCGGGCTATTGATATTGCCTTGGACGCGCACCGAGCCGATGAACCAACTGTTCTTAGTGATGAAGGTTATGGCGACGCCGCCGTTATAGGGCTGCGCGTCGGCTTGAATATCGCTATAGCGGCCTGTCGCAAACAGGCGGTCGATGCTGGCGCGGATGGCGGCCATGTTCAATGGCTCGCCGGTCTTCAACGGAAGCATCTTGTGGATCTCGGCGGGATCGAGCGGCTGGGTTTCGGGGTTGAAACGGATGTTCGTGACCTGGAGGCCCTCATATTTTTGATATTGCGGGGGGAGTTGGAAGGAAAAAGCGGCGAAGGGGATCAGGATGCAGCAGGCGAGGTGGGGCAACCGCGGGCGCACCCTACCTATCATAGCTTGGCCGTGGCGTTTCGCCGGGCATACCACCGCGGGCGTTCACCGGGGCCGATGGATCGCATGCTTGCGGCCGGGCTGCGATTCTATCTTCTGAAGAAGTGTACGATCAGCGAAATTACGGCGATGATGAGCAGCAGGTGAATCAGTCCGCCGGCCACATGGAACGCCAGGAACCCCAGCAGCCAGAGTACCAACAGGACGATGAACAGGATCAGGAACATGCAGACATTCTGTCACACGCAGCCCCCAAAATGATGCAGTCACGCGGCGCAAGCTATATTGAAGTGTGCGAAAACCCTGGCAGCGCATACTGGTTCTTGGGTTGGCCTTCACGCTTGCCATTGCGGGTACTTTCGTTTTCGCGTACAGAGCCGGCCGGCAGGCGCGCCACATCCGCTCCGCCAACGAGCCTATCCGTCCGTGGATGTCGATTCCATTCATTGCCCATACGCGCCATGTGCCGGCCCCGGTGCTGTTTCAAGCTATAGGGGTTCAGCCGCGGCCGCGCGACCGCCGATCGGTACGCCACATCGCCCACGATCTGAACCAGCCGGTTCCCGCAGTAATAGCGAAGCTGCAGGGAGCGATAAACGCGGCCGGGCATCCGCCGCCGGATAAGCCATCGCGATGAACGAGCGGCTGCTCGCGGCGGTCTCGCAATACGGCGAGCCGGCGCTCTTCGGGATCGTCGCCATTGCGGCCCTCGGGGCGCCGCTACCGATTACGCTGCTTCTCATTATTGCCGGATCGATGGTGGCGCAGGGCGCTATGAATCTCTGGTGGGTGATCGCCGTAGCGGGCGCGGGTTCGATTCTCGGCGATCAGGCGGGCTATGCGATCGGCCGCTGGGGCGGACCCAAGGCGATCGCCAGGTTGAGCCGCCTGCTCGGGCAGGGCGTGGACCTGAAGGGAGCGGAGGCGAAAGCCAGAGCCTGGGGCGGCCCGGGAATCTTTGTCACTCGCTGGCTGCTCAGCGCGCTTGGTCCGTGGGTTAATCTGGCGAGCGGCGCCGCGGCTTACCCATGGCGCCGGTTCCTTTTCTGGGACGCGCTGGGCGAGATCACCGGGGCCGCACTCTACATTTCCATAGGACGGATCTTCAGCGACCGCGTGATGGCGATCGATGGGGTGCTGGGGAATCTGACATGGGCGTTGATCGCATTGTTAGCTGCAATTGTTTTAGGCTACAAGCTCCTCGCGTATCGCCGGCGATTGAGTTCCGCCGGCACGCGCGAGTAAGTGAACGGCTCCGCGAAATCCGCGTGGCATACTTGAGACTTGTTCACTTACTCCGGCAACGATTTATACTGCGAGGACGTGGCTTTGGCCGACGTGGCGGCGCGCGTGAGGACGCCCGCGTATGTCTATTCCAGCCGGACGATTCTCGATAACTATCGCGCCTATGAGAGTGCGTTTGGCGATATTCCCCACTTAGTTTGCTACGCCGTCAAAGCCAATTCGTCCTTGGCCATTTTGACGCTGCTGGCGCGCGCCGGCGCGGGATTCGACATTGTCTCCGGGGGCGAGCTGTTTCGCGTCCTGCACGCCGGCGGCGACGCGGCCAAGGTAGTATTCTCCGGCGTCGGCAAGACCGCGGATGAAGTCGACTACGCGCTGGCGCAGGGCATTCACGCCTTCAACTGCGAATCCGAAGCCGAGCTGGCGCTGATCGACGCCATCGCCGCGCGCCGCGGCGCGCACGCGGGATTCGCGATTCGCGTCAATCCGGATGTGGATGCCGCCACCCATCCTTATATATCGACCGGTCTCAGCCAACACAAGTTCGGCATCGATATCGCCGAAGCAATGGGTGTATACGATCGCGCGCGGCGATTCCGCAATCTGCGCGCGGAGGGTTTAAGCTGCCACATCGGCTCGCAGATTCTCGACCCCAAGCCGATTTTCGAAGCCGCCGGCAAGGTGCTGCCGCTGGCCGCCGAATTGCGCGCGCAGGGCCATCCCATCCGCCGGCTCGATCTCGGCGGCGGTCTAGGCGTAGCGTATTCCGAAAGCGAGCGGGCGCCGTCAATTACGGATTTCGTACAAAGCATGGAGCCTCAGTTGCGCGGCAGCGGTCTGCGCATCGAAGTGGAACCGGGCCGCTCTATCGTCGGGCCGGCGGGCGTACTGCTCACGCGGGTGCTCTACCGCAAACGAAACGGCGCTAAGGAGTTCATGATTGTGGATGCGGCCATGAACGATCTGCTGCGGCCTTCGCTCTATCGCGCGCACCATGAGATCGTACCGCTCCGCAAGAACCCATTGCCGGAAGTGACCGTAGACGTGGTTGGCCCGGTATGCGAAACCGGCGACTTTCTGGCGCGCGGCCGCCGCATGACGGAAGCCATGCCGGGAGATTATCTGGCCGTGATTACCGCCGGCGCTTACGGCTTCGCGCTCTCATCGAACTACAATTCGCGGCCCCGCGCCGCCGAAGTTCTGGTGGAAGGCGCGAGCTTCCGCGTGATTCGCGCGCGCGAGACGTATAGCGATTTGATACGCGGGGAAACGCAATGACTCCCGCGCGGTATACCTGCCGCCGCGCCGCCGGCCCTATCTGCATCGATGGCAAGCTGGATGAGCCGATCATGGCTGATGGCCGCGAAGTCGAGCGCGTTCGTCGATATCGTGACCGGCGAGCCCGCCTGGTTCGATACGCGCGTGGCGCTGTTGTGGGACGACGCATATCTCTACTTCGGTTTCCAGGCGGAAGAGACCGACGTATGGGGCACGCTGACCGAGCGCGATTCCAAGATATACGAAGAGAACGATCTCGAAGTCTTCATAGCGGGGCGCGACGCCTATTACGAATTGGAGATCAACGCGCTCAACACCGTTTACGAGGTGTTTTGGATCTGGAAAGACGCTTTCTCCCGAGGATGGCCCGGGTTCGATCCGGCCACGCAACGGACCATGACGCTCGATGGCGTGGGCGGCCACGTGCATCCTCGTGGCGAGCGCTGGGGTTTTCTCGACTGGGATCTTCCGGGGTTGCGAACGGCCGTACATGTGGACGGGGTAATCAATAGCCGCACCAAAACCGACCGCGGGTGGACTGCCGAGTTGGCTTTACCGTGGCGCGGCTTGGAACCGCTGGCGGACGGCCGCGCGCTGCCGCCGCGCGATGGCGATGTGTGGCGCATCGACTGTTCGCGGTTTCAAAAAATCGGGCGCAGCGGCGAGGTCCTCGATCCGTGCGCGGGCTGGACCTGGAACCGGCACGGACACTACGATTCGCATATTCCGGAAGTGTTTCCGTATGTCACGTTTTCGGAGGAACAAGTTTCCGCACATCCGGAAACCGCGGCTCTCTCCAGCCTCGGTTAGACTGGTACCAGTGCTGGTTTCCATTTCATCGAGGCTTGAACGTCCCGCGTGGCTGCGCGCGCCGGCGCCGGTGGGCGCAAATTATCGCGAGTTAAAAGACCTGATGGAGCGCTTGCGGCTGCACACGGTTTGCGAGAGCGCTGCCTGCCCGAATGTGGGCGAGTGCTGGAACCAGCGCACCGCCACCTTCATGATTCTGGGCAATGTGTGTACTCGCCGCTGCGGTTTCTGCGCGGTGCAAAAGGGCCCTCCGCTGCCGGTAGATTACGATGAGCCGGCGCGCGTCGCCGAAGCCGTGGCGGCAATGGGCCTGAGATTTGCCGTGATCACCAGCGTCAACCGCGACGACCGCAAAGACGGCGGGGCCACCCTATTCGCCATGACCATTCGCGCCATTCGCGAGCGAATCCCCGGGTGCGGCGTGGAGGTGCTGATTCCGGATTTTCAGGGCAGCCACCCCGCTATCGATACCGTCATGGAAGCCGCGCCCGATGTGCTGAACCACAACACCGAGACCGTGCCGCGCCTGTATCGGCAGGTGCGGCTGGGCGCACGCTTTGAGCGATCGCTCGACGTGCTGGCGTACGCTAAACGGATCTCGCCGCGGACGCCGGCGAAATCCGGTCTGATGCTGGGCCTTGGCGAAACCACGGAGGAGGTGCTTGGGGTGATGCGGGACTTGCGGCATAGCGGCGTCGATATCCTGACTCTCGGCCAATACCTCCGGCCTTCCCCGAAGCACCTGCCGATTGTGCGCTATGTTCCGCCAGCCGAATTCGAGGAGTTTCGCCGGGCCGGTTATGAGATGGGATTCGGACACGTGGAATCGGGTCCGCTGGTGCGAAGCTCATACCATGCTTCCCATGCGGTCGCGGCGGCCGGCGCTCCGGTCTGATACCATTGATGCAGAGCGTCATTCCCGTAACAGGGATTCTATGAGACCGTTGGGCCTGCTGATTTCGTTCGGCCTGATCGCATCGACCGGGAAAATCGTCAACTTCGACACGGCCCCGTTGGGCAAAATGCCACCCGGATGGACCGTGGCGATGACCAACCGCGGGGCCGCTCCCAAGTGGGAAATTCTTAGGGATGGGTCGGCGCCCACGCAACCCTACGTGCTGGCGCAGGTTTCGAACGATCCCACCGGCGACCGCTTCCCGCTGGCGATTTTCGACGGGCTCACGGTGCGCGATAGCGACATCAGCGTGCGCGTCAAGCCGGTGGCCGGACACGCCGATCAAGCGGGCGGTTTGGTGTTCCGCTATCGCGATAACAACAATTATTACCTGGCGCGCGCCAACGCTCTCGATCACAGCGTGGCGTTATTCAAGGTGCAGGACGGGCATCGCATCGCGTTGAACGCCGGCGTGCATCACGACATTGTTTTGAACGCGTGGAGTATTTTGAAAGTATCGGTGCGCGGCAATCGCTTTCAAGTTTACGTGAACCATCGGCGCATCTTACAGGCTTCGGACGATACATTCACCAAACCCGGCAAGGTCGGACTGTGGACCATAGGCGATTCTGTGACTTACTTCGACGACTTTCGGATTTACCCGAAATAAGTGAGGGGCTGAGACGGATAGTCGCGATGGCTATCGCTTACTGCAATTGCACCGTTACCGTGACCGTCGCCGAGACGGAAACCGGCCCGGTCTGCACCGGCGTAGCCGCGGCGGCCGCGCCCGCCAGCGCGACTATTGGCGTGTAAGCCGAGGATTGCTGGGCAGAGATCGCCGCTCCGATTTTGCCGCCCAGTCCCGCGGCGATCGCCGCCGCGCGAGCCAGCCCTTGCTTGGAAGCCGCCGTCAGCGCCTGCTCCAGAGACGGCTCCGGGTTCTGCAAGCCAAGAGTCAGGCCGCCCACGCTGGTCGCTCCCGCCTGATTCGCCGCGTCGATAATCTGCCCGATCAGGGTGAGATTGGTCAGGGTGACTTGAAACGTATTGGTCGCGGTGTATCCGACAATGGACGGAGCCTGCGTCGCAGTACCGCTGCTGTATCGCGGCGAAACCGAATACGAGACCGTCTGGATGGAGCCGCTCGAACCCAGTACGCTGGTAATCGCCTTGGTCACCGCCACCGTGAGGTTTGCGTTTTGTTGTCCGGCATCCTGCGCTGTGGTTCCGTCGGTAGCCACGCTGACCGTGAGTTGCGCCTGGTCGGGCTGGACATAGACCGTGGATGTTCCCGTGGCTTGGACCGATGACGGCGAAGTGGTCTGCGCCATCAACGCCACTCCCCCAAACCACGCAGCGAGGGCAAGCTTTGAGTGAATCATTCGTATATAGTACGCCCTGCCAGCATCGCCGCGGAGACTTCCCGGCAGCGGGGGTCGTCGGGCAGAGGACTGGCCCGCGGCCAAAGTGCAGAACGAAGCCAATTGTCGGGTTTTGATCGCATAATCATAAAGTTACAGGGAATTCTGCGTCTCGATCAACGCCGCTAGCGTTTACCCCTTAATTTCCATCAAGTTCCAATTTTTTTGAATGCCCGGGCTTTGGCCTTCGGGTAACATTCGCAGGACCATCTGCGCCTAGAAGATATCACTGACATGGCTGCTCACCGCATTTTCAAACACTTCGGGCGAATTTTAGTTGCCTGCCTGGCCGTCGTGGCGCTCGTCGCCTCGGAACATCACGGCGTTGTGAAGTCCAACGGCGTTCCCGTTCCCGGCGCAACCGTCACGGCGACGCAAGGCGACAAAAAACTCACCACTACCACCGACGACCAAGGCATATATTCATTCGACGACCTTCCCGATGGCATCTGGACGATTTCGGTGGAAATGCTGGGCTTCGCCAAGCTCAGCCGCGAGGTCGGAGTTACCGCCCAATCCGCCAGCCCGCAGTGGGATCTTAAACTGCAATCGTTGAGCGACCTGAACGCGGATCTGGCCGCAGCCAAAAAAACGGCGCCTGTCGCCACCCCGGCAACCCCCACGTCTGCGGGTACGGCGACGCCGGAAAAACCTGCGGCTGCCGTCGAAACTAAGCCGGCAACGCCTGCCGCAACTGCGGCTACGACCCCCGCGCCTAAGGCCGCTGCCACCGCTAACGGTGGAAGGCCGTCCTTGCGCGCCGCCCAGCAAGCCGTACAAAATGGCGGACGCGGCGGATTCCAGCGCCTCGACGTCAACGCGTCCGGCGAGCAGACTGAGGCCGGCGCCGGTGCGGTCGATTTGGGCGGCGTCGACGTCAGCCAAAGCTCTCAGGATGCAATAGTGGTGGGCGGCAGCGTTTCCGACGCGCTCGGCATGCCGCAACAGAACGATTGGGGATTTGGCGGCCGTGGCGGTGATTTCGGCGGCATGGGTCCGGGCGGCGATGGCGGTCCGGGCGGCTTCGGCGGACGCGGCGGACGCGGCGGGATGGCGGTCCCGGCGGCGGTGGTCCCGGTGGCGGCGGTCCCGGCCGGCATGATGGCCGGCGGCGGTGGTCCCGGCGGGGTGGTCCCGGTGGCTTCGGCGGACGCGGCGGCGGTGGCCCGGCGGCGCGGTGGACGCGGTGGACGCGGCGGCCCCGGACGCGGTGGACGCGGCAACACCAATTCGTTCGGCAACGGACGCCGGAATGCGCGCTCTCAATATACCGGCAACGTGATGTTCACTCTCGACAATTCGGTTTGGGATGCGGAACAGTATTCGCTGACCGGCGCCGAGACCGCTAAGCCATCCTATGCTAAATTCCGGGCGGGCTTTACTTTTGGCGGCCCCATCAAGATTCCTCACCTGTTCGACGACACTTCGCACGGCGGAACCTTTACGGTCACTTACAACTTGAATCGTTCCCGCAATGCCAACACTTATTTTGGCTCGGTGCCCACAGCGGCTGAGCGCGGCGGAGATTTTTCCAATGCTCTGAGTTCCACCACCGGACTGCCCGTTACCATTTACGATCCCACCACCGGCCAGCCGTTCGCCGGCAATGTTATTCCCTCCAACCGCCTCAATTCTGCGGCCGTAGGTCTGTTGAGTTATTACCCGCTGCCCAACCTGTTTGGAAACGCTAAATATAACTATCAGTTTTCCAACACCAGCATCACCAATACCGATAACATCAACATCCGCGCCAACCATTCCTTCAGTCAGCGCGATCAGATCAGTTTCAGCGAAGGGTATCAGCGATCCAACGGCGTGTCTCCGAATTTCTTTAATTTCATCGATAACTCGCATTCGTCGGGGATCAATTTCAGTCCGGCCTGGACGCACCGCTTCACTACCCATTTCTTCAATCGGGTAAGCTATAGCTTCAGCCGCTCCACTAATACGCTCGATCCTTATTTCGAGACCAAGGGCGTAAACCTGGCGCAGCAGCTTGGCATTCAAGGCACCGATCAACAGCCGCTTTATTGGGGACCTCCGTCGCTTTCCTTCTCCAACTTTCAAGGTTTGAGCGATGCCAGCCCGTCGCTGCAGCGGAATCAGACCAGCGCCGTTGCCGACTCTCTCACCTGGGTTAAAGGCACGCACAACCTTGTCTTCGGCAGCGATGTGCGCTTCCAGCAGTTCAATCCTGTCAGCCAGGCCAACGCGCGTGGCAGTTTCACGTTCAACGGAACGGCCACCGAGGCGCCCGGATCGACCAACAGTCTAGGCAGCGGCTACGATATGGCCGATTTCCTGCTTGGCGTTCCCGACTCCACTTCCATCGCTTACGGCAACGCCGATAAGTATTTCCGTACGCGCTGGTGGGACATATACGCCAACGACGATTACCGCGTCACCTCCAAGTTCAGTATTCAGTTGGGGCTCCGGTGGGACTATTCGCAGCCATTCACAGAGCTGCAGGGCCGGCTGGTGAATCTGGCCATCGCGCCCGGTTTCGCTTCTGCCACGCCGGTTTGCTCCGCGTCCGATCTACCGGCCACCGCCAACGGCACGTGCGAATCGGCCGCGAGCGCCGGTCTGCCCAGCTCGCTGCTGCGCCCCGATAAGCGCGGCGTCGCGCCCCGCTTTGGCTTTGCCTACCGCCCCTGGATCAAGCACTCCATGGTGATTCGCGGAGGCTACGGAATCTACTGGAATACTTCGTTCTATCAGAGCATCGTGAATCAGATGGCCCAGCAATCGCCGCTCTCGAATTCGTTCACCATCTCCAACACCGCTACCAACCCGCTTACCATCCAGAACATTCTGGTGAACGGCAGCCGCGTCGAAGCGGCCACCGGTGAGATTTCGAATACCTTCGCCATCGATCCCGGCTTCCACAACGGCTACGCGCAGAGCTGGCAGCTTGCCATCCAGCAGAACCTCAAGGGATCGTTCGTACTCACCACCACTTACGCAGGCACTAAAGGAACCGGCCTGCCGCAGGAGTTCATTCCCAACACCTATCCCAGCGGGGCGGTCGGCATTCCCACGGGTCTGCCCACCGGCTTCAAGTATGAAACCTCGGGCGGCAACTCCAGCTATGAAGCCGGAACGGTGCAGTTACAGCGCCGCATGCACAACGGACTCGGCGGTAACCTCTCCTACACGTATTCGAAGTTGATGGACGACGGCATGCTCGGCGGCCGCGGCCAAGGTAATTCCGTGCTGGCGCAGAACTGGCTCGATCTCAAAGCCGAGCGCGCGCTTTCGCCCAGCAATCAGACCCACCGGCTCACCGGCTCGCTGCAGTTTTCCAGCGGCCAGGGCCTGCACGCGGCGGCGCTGCTCAAAGGTTGGAAGGCTACGTTTTAAAGGATTGGACCATCAGTCCGAATGTGATGGTTGCCAGCGGTACGCCGGAAACGCCCATCCTGGCCGCCACAACCCGCGGCACCGGCATTACCGGCCAGATCCGGCCGGAAGTGATTGCGCCGCTCTATCCCGCAATCGGGGCTTATCCGTTTAATGTGAACGCTTTCGCCAATCCTCCAATAGGTCAGTGGGGCGATGCGGGACGCGATATCGTCACCGGTCCGACGCAGTTCAGTTTAAACGCCTCCGCCGCGCGCACCATCCGCGTGGGCGAGCGCAAGAACCTCGACATTCGATTCGATTCGCTCAACATTTTGAATCACGTGACTTATTCGGGTTATAACATGACTTTTGGCAGCACCTTATTCGGCCTGCCGACCGCCGTCAACGGCATGCGTTCCTTTAACATGACAGTGAGGTTCCATTTCTAATGAATAAGAAGCCGGCTATTGCCTTATTTGTCGTATGCCTTCTGGCGGCCTTCGCGCAGCAGACTCCGCCCAAGCCCCAGGCGGCCTCCGCCCGATCAAAAACTGAATGACGTACTGACTCCCAATAGTGGCGCCAGTTTCACCGCTACCGCCCGCTTGGTCGTGGAGACGGTCTTTGTCAAGGATAAGAAGGGCAACCCGGTCAAGAGTCTCAAGAAAGACGACTTTGTAGTCTCCGAGGACGGCAAGCCTCAGCAGGTCAAGATCTTCGATTACGAGGAGCTTTCCGAAACGGCCACTGTCGATAACAACGTGGATGTCGATTCCAAGCTGGAAAAGAAGCCGGAAGAGAAGCCCGCTCAGCCGGAAGTTAAGCCGCTCACAGCCAATCAGATTGCGCCCGAAAAGCCGGGCGATTTGAAGTATAAGGACCGTCGCCTGCTGGTGCTGTTCTTCGACATGACTTCCATGCCGATTCCGGACCAGTTGCGGGCTCAGAAAGAAGCGCAGAAATTCCTCAAGGACAAGATGACGCCCTCCGACTTAGTCGCCTTGATGACTTTCTCCAGCGACGTCAAAGTCGTTCAGGATTTCACCGAGGATCGCGATCTTCTCTCCAAAGAGATCAAGAACCTGACTGTCGGCGAAGGCCAGGGCTTCGATGAGGCCACCAGCGACGATAGCACCGCCGACACCGGCGCCGCCTTCACGCAGGACGATAGCGAATTCAACATCTTCAACACCGACCGCCAGTTGACCGCACTTGAAACCGCGGTCAAGATGCTCGGCTCGCTCAACGAGAAAAAAGCGCTGGTCTATTTCGCCAGCGGCATGACCAAGAACGGCTTCGACAACGACGCGCAACTCCGCGCCACCATCAATGCCGCCATCCGCGCCAATGTCGCCTTCTATACCGTGGACGCGCGCGGTCTGGTGGCCTCCGCTCCTCTGGGCGATGCCACTAAGAGCTCCCCCGGCGGCACCGGCATGTACACCGGCAGTTCCGGGCGCGCCGCGCAAGGCAACTTCCAGAATCAACAGGAGACGCTGTATACTCTCGCCTCCGATACCGGCGGCAAGGCTCTGCTGGATAATAACGAGCTTTCCATGGGCATAGTGCAGGCGCAGAAGGACGTTTCGAGCTATTACATTATCGGCTACTATTCCAGTAACGATAAGTTGGATGGCGCGTTCCGTAAAGTGGATATCAAACTCAGGACTCCCGCCTTATCGGCCGGACTCGCCCCGCTCGATTACCGCCATGGCTACTATGCCGACAAGACTTGGAGTAAGTTCACGTCTACGGATAAGGAGCGCCAGCTTACCGAGGCTCTCATGTTATCCGACCCCGTCACCGATATCACCATGGCGGTGGAATACGATTACTTCCGTCTGGCTAAGGATCGCTACTTCGTGCCCATCGTGCTGAAGATCCCGGGGAGCGAGCTGGTGCTCGCCAAGAAGGGCGGCGCGGAAAAGACGGTGATCGATTTCATCGGTCAGATTACCGACGCCGCTACGAAGAAGACCGTACAGAACGTGCGCGACATCACCACCATAAAACTCAGCGACTCGACCGCGGCCGAGTTATCCAAGCGTCCCATCGCGTACGATACCGGTTTCAGTCTGCCTCCGGGTAAGTACATGCTTAAGCTCTTGGCGCGCGAAAACGAAACCGGCAAGATGGGAACGTACCAGCATGAGCTGGTCATCCCCGACCTGACCACCCAGCAGGTCACCCTGCCGATCAGTTCCGTGGTCTTGAGCAGCCAGCGCACTCCGCTGAACGAGGCCGTATTTAATGCTGAGAAAGACAAGAAGCTGTTGACGCTCAACCCACTCTTCCAGGATGGCAAGAAGATGATTCCCAGCGTGACGCGCGTATTCAACCGCAATCAGGATATGTACGTCTATCTGGAAGCCTATGAGCCGCAGGCCCAGACGACGGAGCCTATCGTGGCCACCGTCACCTTCTATCAGGGCAAGGTAAAAGCTTTTCAGAGCAATCCGCTGCAGATCACCGATGGACTCAATCCCAAGTCCAAGGCGCTTCCGCTGCGCTTCGATCTGCCCTTAGCTAATCTGAAGGCCGGCCGGTACACCTGCCAGGTAAGCGTATTCGATCCGTCCGTGCAGAAGTTCGCCTTCTGGCGCGCTCCCATTACGATCGTGCAGCAAAGTAGCTCCGGTTCAAAACCGTAAAGCATCCGGAGCAGTCCTCTGCGGGGCATACCTGGGCCGAATTTTCCACGGATACAGGTACCGCCCCGCAACAGAGTACCTGACTCGCACGACGGCATACAGCGTGCTACTTTGGGTTGAGAGTAGCCGCATGAAGATACACAAATTAGTACTGTTGTGTGTTTCTATCCGGATTATACAGGCTCAAGCGCAAACTACCCCGGTGACGCCGCCGTCCACGCCGCCCTCTTCACCGCCATCAAAGTTAAACCGGGCGCGCCGGCTATCAAGGACAAGGACCTCTGGGAAAAGACCGGATATGTGCATCCGTTCAAGCGAATGCCAAAGTACATTTGGCAGGATCAGAAAGCCATCTGGACGAGCCCGTTTCACACCGTCAAGAGCGACGCGAAATGGTGGGCGATCTTCGGCGCGGCCGCTGGGGCGCTGATCGCTACCGACAGATACACCGCGAAACAATTACCCAATACGCCGGACCAGGAGCGGTTGGGCAATTACACCTCAAACCTGGGGACCGGATACACATTAATCCCCATCAGCGCCGCATTCTATCTGTTGGGTACCGCAGGGCACGACGAGCGCTTCCGGGAATCGGGGCTGCTCTCTTTCGAAACGCTGATTGACACCACGATCATTGAGATGGTGCTGAAGAGCGCTACGGATCGCGCGCGGCCGCTTGAAGGAAACGGCCACGGCGGATTTGGCGACGGCGCCCATGGCGTGATTAACTCGAGCTTTCCCTCCGGGCACTCGATCGATACGTTCGGTATCGCCTCGGTTTTTGCGCACGAATATAAGCACGTCTGGTGGGTGAAATTGCTGGCGTATACGTATGCCGGGACGGTGGTAGGCGCGCGAGTGGCGGCGCGTAAACATTTCCCCAGCGACGTGGTGGCGGGGGGCGCGATGGGCTGGTTCACGGGCGATTACGTGTATGCCAAGCGGCATAATCCGGAACTCGACGAGAAGGAGAGCGCCCTGCAAAAAGTGCTCGCGCACGTGCATGTCGGCGGGATGGGATACTGAGCGATACTGGCATCGTGCGGTTTGGGCGGCGCGATGCTGATTCGGCAGGCGAGCGCCGCGATCCGGCCCCAGCAAGCTCCAACCGTGCCGCCTTCACCGGCGTCTGCATCAACGGAACAGCAGCGGCGCGTATTTCGAGAGGTAGACTTGCCAATTCGGCCAACTGTGTCCGCCGCCGGATACGTTCCACACGTGCTCCACGTTCCTTTTGGTGAGTAGGTCGTCCATGGCTTTGACGCCGGTGAAGCCCGGATCCTCCGTGCCGCAGCCGATCCATAAGACCTTTAGCTTCTGATTGAGCATCGCGGTATCCGCTTTCTCCCATTCCGCGCGATTTCCGCCGCCGCTGAACGCGGCGATGTACGCAAACTGATCCAGATGACGCAGCCCAATCGACATCGATTGGCCGGCGCCCATCGACAATCCCCCGATCGCCCGATGGTTGCGGTCGGTTAAAACGCGATACTGGCTTTCCACTATCGGCTTCACTCCAGTCAACAATTCCTTCTCGATCGCGGCCGGGTCGTTCGCGTTGGCAGGAGCGGGCGACGCGGTCTTGATTTCCCGCGGAATATGGCCGTATGGCATCACCACCACCATCGGAACGATCTTTCCGTCGGCCAGAAGATTGTCCATGATGACGTTGGCGCGTCCGGTCCAAATCCACGAAGCTTCGATTTGCCCGTTGCCGTGCAACAGGTAGAGCACAGGATATTTCTGCTTGCCGGTCTCGTAACCGGGAGGCGTGTAGACATAGATCATGCGTTCCGTATTGAGGTTGGCGGAATCGTAGAAGTTGACGTGGACGGCCCCATGAGGCACGCGCCGCTCCTCGTAAATCGCCTTCTCTTCACCAGGCACGATAAACATACTGGTATCGCCCCACCGCCGCACTTCCAGGTTCGGATTCGAAGGGTCGGGCATACGCAGCCCGCCATCGATCGCGTAGCCATACGTATAGAATCCCGCGGGCAGCGGGCCGACCGTCACGCTCCACACACCCTTCTCGTCGCGCTGCAGGGGCATCGGCTTCTTAATGGCTTCCAGAATGCCCGGCGATCCCATCAAGACCACTTCGCTTGCCTTGGGAGCGAAGAACCGGAAGGTCACTGTCCGATCGGCATGCACCTGCGGCGACACCGGAACATTATTGGTGTCCTCATAATACGGCGTGGGACCCCTCTGGCCCAAGCCCGCGCCAGCAGTGAGACAGCAAAGAGCGGCGAAAGAAAGCATTCGCATGTGGATTCCTCCCTCGGTAACAAACATGTTGAGCTAGCGCAATTCTACCCGCCGCGCTCCACTTGCGCAACTTGCTTTTTCCGTTGCACAATACGCATATCGCTTTTGTGAATCTGGAGCATCGATGATGACGGTTGCGCGTTCGGTTCGAGGGAGCGCGGCAATCGCGCTATTTTGGAGGTTCGCATGACTAATAGCCGTCTACGCCTTCTCTCATTCGCCAGCTTGCTTTTGGCGGCCCCATTCGCCTTCGCTCAGCGGGGCCAGCCCATCCAGCAACAACTCACCTTTTCGCCGTATCATTCGAGCGGCATCTACGAAATCGGGGAGACTGTCGGCTGGACGGTAACGCCCGGTCCGGTGACCCCCACCTACGCTTACAAGTGGACCATTCGCCGCAACAACGCCGTTGTCCTGAAGGAAGGCAAATTTGACCTCTCCTCGGGCAAGGACAAGATCGAAATCACCGGCGACCAGCCCGAAATGATCTACGTGGCCATCGAGCCGTATGCAAGCCTCAGCGCCGATTCGCCCGCGCCGGACTCCACGCGGGCCTCCGCACCACCCGCCGCGGCGGCCCGTGGCGGCGCGCCGGCCTACACCGGAGGCAACACCGGCCGAAACAATGGCCTTTACGCAGTCGGCGCCGCGGTCGCGCCCACTAAGCTCGGGCTCTCGACGCCGCGTCCCGAGGACTTCGACCCATTCTGGAACGGCAAACTTGCCGAGCAGGCCAAGATTCCAATTAATCCGGTCTTGACGCCCGTGCAGACCGACGTGACGGGGGTGGAGATGAACATGTTCGAGCTCGATGCGCTCGGGTCCAAGGCGCATGGCTACATCGCCAAACCCGCCGTGGAAGGCAAATTTCCCGCGGTGATCCAGCTACAGTTTGCGGGCGTATACGCGTTAAACGCGCGGGCCGACGCGCAACGCGCCGCCGAAGGCTGGCTGGTGATTAATGTCGATTCGCACGACAAGCTTCCGTCCGATGCCTCAGGAGGCGTGCCGCGCAACTATCAGGCCATCGGCAGAGAGAATCGCGAGCAATCCTACTTTCTGAAGATGTATCTGCGCGACTCGCGCGCCCTGGATTATCTGTTGACGCGGCCGGACTGGGATGGCAAGACAGTGGTACTAACCGGAGGCAGCATGGGCGGTCAACAGAGTCTTGCGCTGGCCGGTCTGCGGCCTGATAGCGTTACCGCGGTGCTGGTCTGCGTGCCCGCCGGCGCGGACACCAACGCCGATCTTCACGGCCGCAAAGCCGGCTACCCTAATTGGCCTGCCGACGACCCCGATGCCATGAAGACCGCTCTTTATTTCGATACGGTAAATTTCGCTTCACGCATCAAAGCGCCGGTGATGGCGGGGATGGGTTTCATCGATACGACCTCGCCGCCCGCCGGCGTCTGGACCGCCCTCAACCAGATTCCCGGCCCCAAGGAACCGCTGCCCATGATCGAATCCGAGCACGATAACTTCACGCCGGATAAAGGGCGCGCTTGTCCAGCGCGCACGCGGGAAATCCTCAATCTTCTGGTGAATGGCGGCGAGTATAAGCCGGGCGGACTCAATCAATAGAGGGCGCGCGGAAACCGCGCTCTATGCGAATAAGTCCGGCAGCCGCTTATCGGTATCGCCAAAACGATCCTGCGTGACTCCCATCCGATCCATGATCGAGAGATAGAGGCTGCAAGCGCGGCGGTTGTCGTTGCCCTTATCGAGGAAATCGAGTATGCGTCCGCCTTTCAGCGCGCCGCCCGCGCCGCCGGCCAGCACGACCGGCAGTTGATCCGCCCCGTGAGCGTCTCCATCGAAAAGGCTCGAAGTGAACAGCAGAATGGAGTTATCGAATAGCGAGGAGCCGCCTTCGTCGATATCCTTCAGGCGCTGGACCAGATACGTGAACTGCTTCACGTGGAATTGGTTCGTCTTGAGGTACATCGCTTCCAGTTCGGGGACGTGCCCGTTGTGCGTCAGATCGAGATGCAGCGCGCCATGGCAGCCTTCCAGAAACTTGAAGTTCATCTGCGAAAGGTCGTTGTTCAGCATGCAGGTGGCGATGCGCGTCTTATCCATCTGGAAAGCGAGCACAACAAGATCGAGCATCAGCTTCATGTGGTCGGCCACATTCTGCGGAATCTCGTTCGCCGGCCGCGGCATGTTGGGCTTCTCGAGCGTGGGCCTCCAGCCCTCGATGCGCTCCTGCTTCTTGGCTGTGTCGATGCGCTTTTCAATCGAGCGCACAGATTCGAGATACTCGTCGAGTTTCTTGCGGTCGTTGCCGCTAATCTTGGGCTGAAGGTCGTGCGTGTCCTGCAGCACCGCGTCGAGAATGCTGTGGTCGAGTTTGCGGCCTTTGCCGTCGTCCACCAGCGAATCGAAAACGCGAGCCGGGTAGATCTCTTTAGTGGCCGGGCGCGTGGGCGTCTCCCAAGAGATGTTCGACGCGTAGATCATCGAAAGCCCGTCTTCCAGGCGCAGCTCGTTCGGTTCGATGCCGAGCGCCATGCTGGGGACGGCGGTGCGCGAGCCGATCTCTCGCGCAATCACCTGGTCCATCGACATGCCCACGCGAATAACACTGGGGTCGGAGCTTACCCACGCCCCAGAGAGGAGATTCGCATTGCGGCCCTGGTGCGGGCTGGGATTCTTATAAGCCTGTTCGTTGAAAAGGCCTCTGATGAAGACAATGTCCTGCGCGTGCTCCTGGAGCGGCGCCGCGCTCGGACCGAACTCCATGGCAGAGCCGCCGCCTTTGGCCCACCAGTGCGCCGGCTTTATGCCGTTCGACCAATAGAGAGTGGCAAAACGAAGCGGAGGCTTGTTCGCTGCCGCCGCGCCCGCTCTACTTTGCTCTTGCGCAAAGACAGGGAGCGATTCCATCCATGGTAACGCCAGAGCCACGCCGGCTCCGCGCAAAAAGTGACGCCGCGATTTCAATTCGTTTATCATTCTCTGCCTGTCTGATTGGATTTATTAGGACGGGGCTGAACCGCGGCGCGGGTGAGCGGGGCTGCGGGAGTCTCGTCGGTTATGGCGCGGTTGCGAAACTGCTTGCTCATTACGATCTCACTGACTAAATCGTCAATACCAGCGCCGGCGCCGGACTTCGCCAGGTTTTCAATGAGCGGTTCGTCGGAAAGTTGCATCGTGCGCCCGAGCGCGTACCCCACCAGTTTGTGAGCCAGCGTCCGCTGCACTTGCGCCGCTTGCCGGTTCTCGAGATATTCCAGCAGACCATCGATGCCGGCGATACGCGTGTTGTCGCTCAGATCGCCGTAGTCGTCGATGCTCTGGCCTTCGGAATATTTTTCGCGCCAGCGTCCGGTGGAATCGTAGTGTTCGAGCGGAAACCCGAGGGGGTCGATGCGCGAGTGACAGGTGGCGCAGGTGGCGTTGCGCTTATGCACCTCGAGGCGCGCGCGGACGGAGAGGCCGCCGAATAGTTTGGGATCGGCCGGAATCGAGCCGGCATCGGCGGGCGGAGGCGGAACGGCCGTTCCCAGAATGCGGCGCAGCACCCAATCTCCGCGGCGCACCGGGCTGGTGCGAAGCGGCGCGGAAGTAGCGGTAAGGACGGCGCCGAGACGCAACAAACCGCCGCGGTGGAACGAATCGGCGTTATCCACCTTCTCTAATTCGGTTTTGCTCTTTATCTCTTGAGAAACGCCGTAATACTTCGCCAGCGGCGCGTTGAGAAAATCGTACCTGGCGTTGAGCAGTTCGTTCACCGGCCGGTTGTTGCGGAGGATGTACTCGAAAAATGAAACTGCCTCGTCGTACATCGACGATTTTACTTCCTGAGTAAATTCGGGAAAGCGGCTGGTATCCACGCCTTTGAATTGATCGAAGTGGTAGAAACCCAGCCATTGGCCGAAGAACTCCGTGGCCATGCGGCGCGCTTTAGGATCGGCCAGCATGCGGATCGTCTGTTGGCGCAGGTGTTTCGGATCGCTCAGTTCGCCAGCCCGCGCCGCGCGGCGCAGCTCATCATCCGGGATCGACGACCAAATGAAGAAGCTCATGCGGCTGGCCATCTCCCAATTGCTGAGAGCCGCTGGAGCGGTCGCGCCCGTGGAGGCCGAGGCCACCTTGATCAAAGGTGCGCCTGGCTGTTCCAGTTTGTAAAGAAACTCGGGCGCTACCAGAATGCGTGCGATCAGCGTGCGAATAGCGCGGACGTGATCCTGATCTTCGGCCAGCGTCTTCTGGTAAAACGCGCGGAGCGTCGTCTTCTCTTTATCGGTTAGCGGCCTGCGCCAGGCGCGGCTCGCAAATTCGAGACAATCCTCAATGTGGCGCGGCTGCGCGGCCTTTTCGGCGGCATGCGCCGAATCGTAGGTCGCGCGCAGGCTGGTGGCGTAGGCGCGCGCTTCTGCGGGCATGGAATCGAAATCGGCCTTGATCAATTCGCCGATGTGCTTCGGAGTCAAGCTGGTGAGATGGTAGTGCTCGGCAATCAGCTTCCAGTAATGGTCGTGATACTCGAAGGAAGTGTAGACATCGTCCCACGCCTGATCCAGCTTGCGGCGCGTCTCATCGTCGAGGATGCTCCGATACAGGAACTTGTCGTCGCGCACGTACTTCACATCGTTATCGTAGGCGTCGTGCTCGGGGACGTTGTACGTGGGGTCGAAGGGTTCAGGAGGCGGATCTTTGTCGGCAGGCGTATCCGGGCTCTGCGAGTTGGGCGGCAGAACATCGGCCAGTTGCAGCACGCCGGCTTTGAAGGTTTTGTACCCGGCGCTTTCCGGATTGCCCAGGATCGCGCGCACGGGGATTCCGCGCGAGCCGCCGTCTTCACGATTGGTAATGATCACGCGAAACACCTGGTCGGGATCGGCTCCCACGCCCGCGTCAGCCTGGAAAACCACTCCAGCCATACCCTGAGGAATCGTCACCTCGACCATGGTGGAGGGTTGATCGGACGCAAAATCGTCCGGGCCAATAGTCGCGCCGTCGGGGCTGGCGCCGAAATTCAAGCGCTTCGCGCATTCCTCGGTCACCACGGTGCGCAGCGGAACGCTCGGCAATCCGGCTCCGCGGCCCCGTCCCGCCGCCGGCGCCGCTGCAGCCGCTGCCACAGCGGCAACCGCATTGGGATCGTCCGCGCCATTGGCATTGACCGTAGGTGCGGCGGCGCCGCGGCCGAACCCAGCCGGCCGGAAGCTCACCTTCGCGTTGTGCCACACCACTACCGGCTTGCCCTTAGCCGTAGGATTCACTGGGGAAGCAAACAGATAAAACTTCGTTGCGGTGGGCGCGGGCGGCGGCGCGTTCCCGCCGCGAGCGCCTCCCGCTCCGCGCCCTGCGGCGCCAAAACCGCGTCCGCCAGCGTTGTATGTAAAATGATGCGCCGCCTCCACCTTCAGCGACTTCTCGCTGATAATAAGCGGGCTTTCGTCTCCAGCGCCGCCGTAAGCCGCATCGCCGCGGGCGAAGAGCCATCCAGGCCAGGTGGTGATGTACTTCTGTAAATCTTCGCAGGCTTTCTTCACCTCGGCCAGATCGGTCCCCGACCCGGGGAGTTTGTGGAACCGGGCGGCCATCTCCGACGAGGGATACATCAGATCCGTGCGGTTCATCGTTTGATAAATGTGCTCGGCGAAGCGGGCGGTAATGCCTTCCTTCGCCACAAGACTCGCAAAAGTGGCGGTGGGCTTGCCGAGCGCGTCGCGATGTCGATACTCCCATGCCGCGAATATCGCCTTCGTGTATCTCTCTAATCCGAACGCGAAGCCGCCCTCGCCCGAAACTGTGCGGAACCCGTAAGCGTCTGTGATCTCCTTCACGCGGTGAATCGCGGACATCTCGAATCCCGTCTTGCCCGGGTCGGCATAGAAGCTCAATGACCCGGCGCCGATCACAGCGTGGTCCGCTACATTCTTAGCCGCCTCGAGGTACCGCTGCAGGTTGGCATCCTGCATGAACTGTACATCGCCAAAATTGGTGAACCCTTCGCCGCCCACCGAATCGTTGGAAGCGTCAATACCCAGATCGAGATCGAGACCGGTGAGATCGTGCATCGCATAGTTGTACTCGCCGCTGGTAAGACGGCGCACGGTAACGCGCCCTGGGTCACCGGCATGTGCTTTCAAATATCCGTCGAGTTGGCCGTGAATCCAGCTTATGGCCTGCGCGCGCTGCTCATCGGACGGGCCTGGAATGCCTTTCGGCGGCATGCGTTTCGTTTCCAGCATCGCAATCACTTTTTCCCAGGCCTGATAGTTTTCAGCGATGGACGGCGCGGCGGTCAGCTGGTCGAAATTGATGCCTGCCGAGGCCAAATTGGGACCATGGCAACCGATGCAATATTGCTTCAACACCGGCGCTGGATTCGGAGCGGATTGAGGGGCTCCGCGAAGCGCATGGATGCAAAACACTGCCGTAGCCGCGGAGATGCCAACGAAGATCGCCTGCCGGGACGGGGCCAAATCCCGGCGCTTGATTACGAAATGCATTTTGCATATTATACAAAAACGCCGAGGGAGCGTACAATGGGCTCGGAATATGAGACTCGCGGTTCTTATCACTATCCTCGCGCTGGCATCGATTTCGTTTGCGCTTGACGGCCAAATCGGAATCCACGATCCCTCCACCGTCGTCATGTGCAATGGCAAGTTCTACACGTGGGGAACAGGCGGCTCTGGCCTTGTCTCCGACGATGGGTGGACATGGCGTCGCGGAGCCGCTCTCCCACGCCGCGGGCTGGCTCCCGACGTCATCCACATTGGCGATCGTTACTACGTCTATGTCGCGGCCAACATCGGCGCGCAGCCCAAAGCCGCCGTCAACATGATCTGGAGCAAAACCCTCGACCCCGATTCCCCCGACTACAAATGGGAGGAAGGAGGCGTGGTCGCATCCTCCGACGGCATCGAGGATTCGAATGCCATAGATCCCGGAGTTTTTCTCGATCCCTCCGATGGCCGTCTATGGCTCACCTACGGATCGTATTTCGGGTACATCCGGCTCGTGGAACTCGATCCGAAAACCGGCAAGCGCCTCAACCCTAACGACCAGCCGCGCAACCTGGCCATCAACTGCGAAGCTTCCGATATGTTCTATCACGATGGCTGGTATTACCTGTTGGGCACGCACGGCAGCTGCTGCCGGGGCGCCGACTCGGGCTATAACATACGCGTCGGCCGGTCGAAAAAAGTCACTGGGCCTTTCCTCGATCCGGATGGCGTCGACATGATTGAAGGCGGTGGCAAACTGCTGATAGGTTCCGGGGGCCGCTTGATTGGGCCGGGCCATTTCGGACTTCTCGATCTCGGCGATGGTGTGCAGAAGTTCTCCATGCACTGGGAGGCCGACCTGGATAGAGGCGGCGCGAGCGTGCTCGACATTCGGCCGCTTTTGTGGAAGGACGGCTGGCCTTACGCCGGCGAGAACATGAAGGAAGGCACGTATGAGATTGAATCCGTGCGCACCGGCACGGCCCTCGAGATGGCTGTTGAGGGCGTGCCGGTCGGCGGTCCACGCGGGAGAGGCGGCAGAGGCGGCGGTCCTGGAGCCGGCGCTGGGCGCGGCGGCGCGCCGGGCAGGGCGGCGCTCCCGCGGGCGGTCCTCCTGCAGCCGCGGCAGGCCGGGGCGGCGACGCCGGACGGGGTGGCGCGCCGGGCCAGGGCGGTATGTTCGGTGGAACAGGCGCTCCGATTCCAGCGCAAGATGCCGCTCAGGTTTCGACCAAATGGCCCGCGGGTAACGTAGACGCGCGGCTAGCCGATTACTTGTGCCAAGCCCAGCAGAAGTGGGCGATCGCTCCTGTCCCCAACGCCGGGGGCTATCCCGGAGCGCCCTACTTTAAAATCACTATAGCCGGCACGGACCGTGCGCTTGCCGCCACGGAAGACGCCGAGTTGGTCGTGCTGCCTGCGTTCACCGGCGGACCGGAACAACTATGGCGCATCGAGCAGCTTCCCGACGCCACCTGGCGCATCATGCCGAAGGCGATTCCGAACGCAAAAGAATCGATGGCGCTTTCGGCGGTGGGAGCCAGTTTTGCGACGCTTTCCAAGTTCGACCCCAAGAGCGATAAGCATCGCTGGCTGATCAAGACGCCGTGAACGCTCTACAGGAAACGGCAATCGAGAATCGGAAGAATTCCACCAAGGCTTTCATGAATCGTCTACTCCACCGCATATCGCCCTTCAACATCGTCGCCGCCTGCGCGCTGCTGGCGAGTGCCGCTGTTTCGGTTGGCCAGGCTCAAACATTCGGCCCCACCCTGACCAGTCCCGCCGCCGGCCCAAAAATCGCCGGGCCCCGATGGCTTCATTTCGCGATGGCTCATCCTTGAGCCGATCCCCGCCAATGGACTCACCGATAGCGCCGTCCAGGCGATCGTGAAGAAAAATTATTTTCCCAATCAGTTCACCGTCATTCCTCACGACGGCGACAAGGTCACGGTTGGCGATGCCACGCTTACCTGGCACGCCGTGGAGACCAAGCTCTACAACGTCAACCTGTATCACTTCGCCACCGCGCTCGGAAAGCCGACCTCGAACGTTTTGTTTTGGGCGGTTACCATCGTCAACTGCCCGCGCGAGATGCCCGGCGTACGTTTGGCCATCGGCTCCAACGCGGCTTCGGTGTGGTGGCTGAACGGGAAAGAGGTCATCGGCATTTACGGCGACCGCCAGACCGTGATCGACGATGGCGTGTCCAGACGCGTCACGCTCAATAAAGGCGCGAACATTGTGCGCGCAGCGGTCGTCAATGGCGGAGGCGCCACCGATTTCTGCGCCCGCTTTCTCGATGCCGACGACAAGCCGTTAAAGGGATTTACCGTGACCTTGGCTGCTACCGGGCAGTAACCTGCGATGGAGAATGGCATGAAACACAGCAACATTTCGCGAAGAGAATTCGCGCTGCTCGCGGGAACCGCCGGGGCGGCGCCACTCGCTTTAATGGCCGCCGAGCCGCTCACCGCGCAAGTTGTAGTCCAGCGTATCCAATCGGAATTGGGCGGCGACTGGCCAGCCGCTGGCCCGGATGGTTTCAAAGCCGGCGATCCATCCACAGTGGTGAAAGGAATCGCCACCACTGCCATGGCGACGCTCGATGTTCTGAAACAGGCCGTAAAGACGAACGCGAATCTGATCCTCACGTACGAACCCACCTTCTACGGCCGCCAGGACGCCCAACCTCGTCCCGGAGCCGCACCTGGACGCGGGCCGATTGGCTTTGGTCCGGACGATCCCGTTCTCAAAGCGAAACAGGAATTCATCGAGAAGAACGGCCTGGTGGTTTTTCGTCTGCGCGATCACTGGCAGGCGCGTAAAGAGAACGACATGCTCACCGCGTTTGCCGCCGCGCTCGGCTGGGCGAAGGGGCAGGTGAAAGAGCGGCGACGCACTTTACGAAATTCCACCCGCCAGCGCCGAAAACATTGTCGCCACGATCCGCGAGCGTCTCAAGCTGCGGGCCGGGCTTCGCGCGGTGGGGGATCGCAAGGCAACCGTACGCCGCGTGCTGCTGCAGCCGGGCGCCATGACTACGGCAACAATGTGGTCGCGCTATTCCGAAGTCGACATGATCGTCGCCGGCGAAGTTCGCGAATGGGAGAACACGCTTTACGCCGCCGACATGTTCACCGCCGGCGAGAAGCGCGCGCTCGTCACTGTGGGCCGCGTCGTCTCCGAAGAACCCGGCATGCGGGCTTGCGCGGACTGGCTCAAGACAGTGGCGAAGGGAGTTCCCGCAAGCTGGATCGATGCCGGCGATCCCTATTGGAGGCCTGCCTGATGACTGCGCGTGAAGTAGTCGATCTCATCAAGAAAAACAGCAACGCTCCCTGGAACGAGCGCTCCTACCGCGACACCTTCAAAGTAGGTAATCCCGACGCGACCGTCAAAGGCATCGCCGTCACGATGATGACTACTTTCGGCATGCTCAAGCGCGCCCAGGCCGCTGGGCTGAACATGGTAGTTACACACGAGGACACCTTCTGGAACGACCGCGACGATACCAAAGACCTGACCGATAATCCGCTCTACAAACTCAAGACCGACTTTGTCATCAAGAATGACATGGTGGTGTGGCGCGATCACGACAACATGCACGCCATGAAGCCCGATTCACTGTGGTCGGCTCGCTTCGTTCCGTCGGCGTCAAGGGCGGCGAAAACGCCGTCATGGCGCCGCGAATTTATACCATCCCCGAGACGACGCTCGGCGAGTTCGCGGCCCAGGTTAAGCGGCTCACCGGCTCGCGCGCGTTTCGCTGCGTCGGCGATCCCAAAGCCAAAGTCAGCAAGATCCTCCTTGGCCCCGGGTATGGACGCCGCGCATGACGCGCGGAAGCCGATGTCGTTATCGGCGGCGAACAGCAGGAAGCCGACGGGTCCTCGGATAACGTCGAATACGTGCTGGATGCGGCTTCTCTCGGCATGGCGAAGGGCGTGATCATGCTCGGCCACGTCATTTCCGAAGAGCCCGGCATGGAGGATTTCGCTAAGTGGATGCGGACCTTTATCCACGATGTGCCCATCCAATTCGTGCCGGCCGGAGAACCCTTCTGGTAGAGGCGCCGCACGCAACACGCAAGCACCAGCGCTCATGAATCCGATTCTCGATTTCGGCATCGATGGCGATGCAATTCAGTACATCGGTGAAGATCTGCAACGTCCGGAGTGCATCCTGGCGGAGCGCGATGGCACGTTGTGGTCCGCCGATGCGCGCGGCGGGGTGGTGAAGATCTCTCCCGGCGGATCGCAGCAGATCGTCACACAAGCCGCTTCGGAGAACTTCTCCGGCGCGCCCAACGAAGCCGCGCGCTATCTGCAAGGCACCCTGCCCAATGGTCTCGCGTTCGCGCGCAACGGCGATATCCTCATCTCGAACTTCGGAACCGACCGCCTGGAGATCATGACGCGCGAGCGGCGCCACGCGCGTGTTGGCCGACGAGATCGATGGCAAGCCCATCGGCAAAGTTAATTTCGTGCTTCGCGATTCGAAAGATCGCATTTGGCTTACCGTATCCACGCGCCTCAAGAATTGGAGGGAGGCGCTGCGCACCGATCTCGCCGATGGCTATCTGGCGCGGTACCAGAATGGCCGGGTGGAAGTGGTGGCTGAAGGTTTCCAGTTCACCAATGAGATCCGCTTCGACGCGCGCGAGGAATTCCTGTACGTGGTCGAAACAGCGGGAGGGCGCATTTCCCGCTTGCGCATCGGCGAAAATGGCGAAGTGAAGGAACGCGAAATTTTCGGACCCGTCCCGGTTGGGCTCCGGCGCGTGGCCGGATGGCATCGCCTTCGATGCTTATGGCAATCTGTGGGGCACTATGGTTTATTCCGACAAACTCTTCGTCCTAACCCCACAGGGCGATCTCCGCATTCTTCTCGACGAAGGCGACCCGCAACTGGTAAGCGCGCTCGAACAGGAGTTTTTCCGCAATGACGTCACTGACCAAACATTGTTCGCCACGGGCCGCGGCATCGCTCCGTGGATGGCCAGCGTCACGTTCGGCGGTCCCGGACTTGCGCACGGTCTACATCGGTTCTCTGAAAGGCAAACGCATTCCATATTTCTACTCGCCCGTGCCCGGGCTTCCTCATGGTGCATTGGAACGAATGACGGGCCATTCGCGGCGTGCATTCCAGCCGTCTTTTCTCGTGTCTGGTTTTGGTTGCTCGCCCGGCTTGGTTGTGATATTCTCAATCCACATTGTGCCGTTCGCATAGCCTGTTTCGTATTGCGCAAATCCGCTCCGGGATATGAAATGAGGCGCTCCTTGAAGAGAATCTCACTGTCAACCCTCGCCGCCGCTTCCGCTCTGGTTTGCGTTCTTCGCGGCCACTCACGATTTCGTTCCCGACGCCGTCTTCAAAGGCTCTTCTCTCGCCGGATTGCGCACTCTCGGCGCCGCCTCCTGGCGCGCGGAAAATGGCGAAATCACAGGCACTCCAACCGGTCCGGACGGCGGCTGGCTGGTTCTCGACAAGAGTTATCAGGATCTGCAATTCTACACGGAGTTTCACTGTGCCGCGGAATGCAATGCGGGAGTTCTGCTGCGCGCCGAGAAGACCTCCGACCGGCGGCCTTAAAGGCGTCTACATCTCCCTCAAACCGGGCGACACCGATTCTTACGAGCTCGAATTAAGCCCCGACGGCAAGGAACTGAGCCGCACGAAACTGATTCGCGCCACCGCGCAATTCTCGCGCGTCGCAACCGGCCCGTCGACCAACGGACAGGCGCAGGTCCCGGGCTTCGCCAAGCTGGCGCCCACGCTTGCCGAATACCAGGCCCAACAGGCCGCAGCGGCTAAAGCAGCTGCCCAGCCCGCAGCGGCGCGGGCCGGGCGCGGCCCAGGCAGGGGCGGACGCGGACTTCCCGCCGGTCCATCGCTCGTGGCGAACGATTGGAATTCGTTCGAGGTCGATCGTCGATATGGACATGGTCTGGATCACGCTGAATGGCCGCCGCGCGTTCGGCAACACCGCCACCAACGATCACATGATGGGATATGGTCCGGTTGCGCTGCACGTCGCCGGCTCGGGCGACGTCAAGTTTCGCGACATCGCCTACCAGGACCTGAACATCAAGCGCGAGCCCGCGGAAAAGGTCTCGTCGCACTTCCGCATGCAGCGGCTGAGCGACTTCTTCTACTCGTGGGGCGCCGCCGCGGGCGACATCAATCACGACGGCATTCCCGATGTCATCGCCGGCCCGTTCTATTTCCTCGGTCCCGATTACACCGAGCGGCACGAATTCACCGCCGCCCGCACCTATGCCCCAAGCAGCTTTCCCGAAGGCATGACCTATTTCGCCTACGACTACACCGGCGATGGCTGGAACGACCTCCTGGTGACCGATTCGCGTCCCATCTACCTGTTTGTGAATCCTAAAGTTCCAAACCGCCGTTGGGACCGCTACAACGTGGTTCCCGACGCCACTTCCGAAATCGAGGTCTTTGGCGACATCGATGGCGACGGCAAACCCGAAGTGCTGTTTGCCGGCCCAGGCGCCACGCTGAGCTACGCCAAACCCGACCCCGCCAATCCTACCGCCCCGTGGAAGGAACACAAAATCTCCGAACCGGGTCTGGCGCGGCCCGCACGGCATGGGCATCGGCGATATCAATGGCGACGGCCGAATGGACGTAGTAAATAGCCGCGGCTGGTGGGAACAGCCGGCAAACGGCGCGGCCGAAGGCCCCTGGAAGTTTCATGCCGAGAATTTTGGCAACGGCGGCGCGGAGATGGGCATTTACGACGTGAACGGCGATGGCTTGGCCGACGTGGTCACCTCGATCGAACGCTCACGGATTCGGCCTCGCCTGGTTCGAGCAGAAGCGCGACGCCAAGGGAACCATCTCCTTCGTCCGTCACGACATCATGGGCGACTTCAGCACGAAGAACGCCGGCGGCGTTACCTTCTCCGAACTGCACGGCCTAGCGTTCGCCGACATGGATGGCGACGGCATCCCCGACGTGATCACCGGCAAGCGCCTCTTCTCGCATCTGGAAAGCCATCTCGATCCCGATACCAATGGCGCCGCGGTTCTCTATTGGTATCGCACCGTGCGCAATCCCAAAGCGGAAGGCGGCGCGGAATTCGTTCCCGAGCTGATCCACAACCGCTCGGGAGTCGGCTCGCAGTTCGTCGTCAAGGATCTGAATGGCGATGGCGCTCCGGACGTGGTGACCTCCGGCCCGAAGGGCACATTCATTTTCTGGAATCAAATGCATCCACCCACGCGCAGGGGAGGGAGATAAACAATGCGCCAATTTTCCGCAACCGCGTTGCTGCTGGCAAGCGCGGCAACGCTCTTCGCGCAGCAGACGCGAACCACCTGGAGAGATTACCTCGGAGGACCCGACAGCTCGCATTACTCGGCCCTCAAGCAGATCGACAGGAGCAACGTGAACAAGCTCGAGGTCGCATGGAGCTATGACACGGGCGACGATCCGAGCTACACCTTCTGCCCGCTGGTAGTCGATAACATCGCCTACTTCGCCGCGAAGCAAGGCTCTCTGGTCGCGGTGGACGCGGCCACCGGCAAGGAAATCTGGGCGCACTCGTTCGAATCCCCGGGCGGTGGCGGCGGATTCGGCGGCAGGGGCGGCATCTCCGGCCAGCGCGGCGCGAATTACTGGGAGAGCAAAGACCGCTCCGACCGGCGCATTTTCGTCTCCGCCGGCGGCTTCCTGCAAGCCATCGACGCGCGCACCGGCCAACTGGTCGATTCCTTCGCGGATCACGGCAAGCTCGACCTGAAGACCGGCCTCGACCGCACCAACAGAGCGCTGGCATCCCGTACCCCCGGCCGCATCTTCGAGAACATCATCATCCTTGGCAGCGCCACGGGCGAAGGCTATCTCGCGCCTCCCGGCGACATTCGCGCATTCGACGTCGTCACGGGCAAGCTGCTCTGGGTCTTTCACACTATTCCGCGTCCCGGCGAGTTCGGCTACGATACCTGGCCGAAGGACGCCTACAAATACATGGGCGGCGTGGACGTGTGGGGTGAAATCACGGTCGATGAAAAGCGCGGCATCGTTTATCTGCCCACCGCCTCCGCAAAATACGAACTCTATGGCGGAGACCGCAAAGGCGATAACCTCTTCGCCGATTGCCTGCTGGCGCTCGATGCGCGTACCGGCAAATATCTCTGGCATTACCAGACCGTTCATCACGATGTGTGGGACTACGATCCGGACGCCGCCCCGCAGCTCGTCACCGTGAAGCACGAAGGCAAAACCGTCGACGCCGTCGCGCTCGCTTCCAAGAATGGCTTCCTCTACGTCTTCGACCGCGTCACGGGAAAGCCCTTGTGGCCCATCGAAGAGCGTCCCGTTCCGGCCAGCGACGTTCCGGGTGAAGTCACTTCGAAAACTCAGCCTTTCCCCACCGTAGTGCCTCCGTTTGCGCGGCAGGGCATGACGGTGAAGGATATGTACCAGGGCTTTATGAAGCCGGAACAGGTAGCCTGGTGGAAAGACCGTCTCTCCAGCGCCCGCACCGGTTTCTACACGCCGCCGGGATTGATCGATACCATCAGCCTTCCCAGCGTGAACGGAGGCGCGCTCTTCTTCAGCACCGGCGCCGACCCCACCGAACGGAACCGTCTACGTCATGTCGAAGGATATGCCTTCGATCCTCAAGCTGGTTGAGGCCGGCCAATCGACGGTCGCGAATAATGGAGGCTTAATTCCCGAGCGTCCGTCCCGCACGCGGCCGCGGGACGCGGCGCTCCTGGCGGCCGCGGCGCCGCCGGCGCCCCTACTCCCGCGCAAATCGGCCGCACGGTTTATGAACAGGCCTGCCAGGCCTGCCACGGGCCGGAGCTCAAAGGGAGACCGGGGACCGGCCATCGATGCCGTCATCAGCAGGCTGGGACCGGAGTCTACGCGTGAAGTAATCGTGAAAGGCAGGGGCGGAATGCCGTCCTTCGCTTCCATACCGCAGCCATCCATGGATGGGCTGATCGCGTTTCTGACCAATCCGGCCGCGGGCGCCGCTGCTAATCCGCAGGCGGCAGCCATAGCAGCCATGGCCCGCGGGATGCGTGAGCCGGATTACCCGGAAGATGTCGATCCGCCGCCCTCCCGCTATAAGACCGGTTATGGCAATGAAGGGTACGTCATCACTCCACCGTGGAGCAGCATCACCGCCTACGACCTGAACACCGGCAAAATCAAATGGAAGGCGCCCTACGGCGATCTTCCTCAAGCCGGCCCCAGCGACAACATGCGAGGCAACGTATTTCCCAAGAGCGGCATGGTAATCACCGCCGGAGGATTGGTCCTCTTCGCCGGCAACGATTCCAAGCTCTACGCGCTTGACAAGGATACCGGCAAGCCGATCTTCTCCAAGGACCTTCCGAACGGCTCGTTGGGCGTGCCCGCCGTTTACGAAGTGAACGGCCGCGAATATGTCCTGTTCGCGGTCTCTGGCGGTAACGCCTACCCGGCTGGCGCCTACATGCCCCCCGGTGGAGTGACGCCGCCGGCCATATCGAAAGGCTACATCGCCTTCGCGCTGCCGGCGCCGCAGCCCAGACAACCGCAACCCAGGCAGCCGCAACCCAAACACTAGCCTTCGGGCAGCGCCTTTCGGCGCTGCCTGCCCAATCACTCTTCGCGAGCCGCCACGGCTTCACTGATGGCGTGCGCGATCCCCATGACTTGCTCGCTGCAATGGGCGAGCCGTTCGCGCGGAAAGCGCGTCATCGGCGCCGAAATGCCGATGGAAGCGATCACTGAACCGTCGCGGTCGCGAATCGGCGCGGCTACGCAGCGAATGCCTTCTTGAAATTCCGCCTCGTCGGTGGCATAGCCCAGACGCTTGATCTGCTCGCAGTGCCTGGCCAGTTTTCGGAGGCCGGTCATGGTTTGCGGCGTATACCCAGTAAGCGGTTGCGGCCCGAGAATGGTCTCGAGCTGCGGGGCATCGCAATCCGCCAGTAAAGCTTTGCCGTGCGCCGTGCAATACAGGGGAACCAGTTCGCCGGTCTGGCCCGCCACCGAGATCATGTGGTTGGCCGTCGCATGGTCGATGAAGAGCGCCCGTTTGCCCTCGCGAACTGCCAGGTGCGCCGTCTCATTCGTCGCCAGCGCCAACTTTTTTAATTGCTCATGGCTGATCGTGATGAGCATCTTGCTCCAGTCGTATTGGCGCGAAAGACGCCAGATCGACGGACCCAGGACATAATCTTTGCCGCGGCTGGAAATGGCCAGATACCCTCGCCGCTTGAGCGTGTTAGCCAGGCGAAACACGCTGCTGCGATCGATGTGCAGCAGAGCGGCCAGCTCGGTGAGAGACATCGGATCGCCCGACTCGGCCACGGCCTCGAGAATCACCAGGCCGCGATCCAGACTTTGAATAGAAGGAGTCTCTTGAGGGGCGCGTTTCACTGTTAGGGGCATTCGTTCGATCTGGAAGTGTTCTTTCAGTGTAGCGAAATACGATCAGACTACGAGCGCACCCGAGGCTATGGCCGCATCGATGGCTTCCCGAACCGCCTCGGCCGAGCGATACCGTGGCGCATACCCGATAAGGCGGCGCGCCTTCTCGATGCTGCAGTTGGGCGAATGCGCAATGTGATCCCAGGTAACTTTCGCGTCCCGCTCCGAAACGCCCTTCCGCCATTCGTTCCATGGAAGGAAAGACAGCCGCGCCTCCCGTCCGAACCAACCCGCCACCGTTTCGGCGTAACCGCGCAGGGTCAGAGCGGCGGGCGAGACGACGTGAAAGCTTTCCCCCGCGGCCTGCGACCAATGCTCGATGGCGCAAACAAAAGCCTGCGCCACATCGTCCGCATGTACGTGATGCACGGTCTCGTTGCCCAGATTGGGAAGCGCAACGATGTTTCCGCGCGCCAGATCGGCAAAAACGTCGAAGTTGAAATTGCCCGCTGGATTGATCGGCGCCCACCCCGGACCTACTAAATGCCCGGGATGCAAGATGGCAACGGGAAGTCCGCGGCGCGCTTCATCCAGGAGGTAGGCCTCGATCGCCGCCTTGCGGCATCCATAATCACCGAACGGCCGCCGCTGCTGCTCTTCAGTAATCGGCGACTCGATCGCCGGCCCGTGTACCCAAATCGTTCCGCAATGCAGCAGCCGCGCGTCCGTTCCCCGCAGCGCTTCCGCCAACTGGCGCGCGCTCTCCAACTGGTAGCAGGTAAGGTCAATAACCGCGTCCGGTTTCAATTGCGCAATGCGCTTCCCGAACGTGCCTGTTTCTTCCTCCTCCTGCCGGTCGATCCGGACTCGTTCCACCGATTCCCATGCCAGGTCCGCACGGTAGGGTTGCCGCTGGTTACGGCTAACTACGACTGTTTCATACCCGCCCTGCACCAATCGCGGGGTGAGATAAGTTCCTATATGGCCGGAGCCGCCGATCACAATGACGCGCATGCCAACCAAACGCGCGCTACTTCAAGCTCATGTGCCGGGATGCGAAATCCAAAAAATACGGCCAATTCGGTTGATCGGTATGCCCGCTCGAATGTTGCCGGAACGCAATGTCGCCGGTAGCGACCAGTGTCTCGATGGGAGGAAACTCCGAGATCCCCAGACCCTTCTTGCCCAACAGTTCGTACACCGGGCCCGCGCCCACGCCGGCCAGGAATGTCCCCTTGGCATCCACCCAGCTATCGCCTCCCGGTTCGGCGTCGTATCCGCCTTTTCCGGCGCTCAGGAACACCGGGCGCGGCGCGCACATCGCCACCAGCTCATGCGAATCCACCGGCAGGTCGTTCCAGTTCAGCGGGCCGGCATACTTCAGAAAATTACCCGCCATCCAATGGTATTCGTCAATTCCGGCGACGTTCTCGATAATCTCGCCCCAGTTGCGCCGATGCAGCTTCGCGCCGCCCTCGCCGGAAGAACTGACATAGGCCGTCCACATTCGCTGGTCGTAGGCCATCGCCACAATCGCCGCCTTGCCGTAACGCGAGTGCCCTTCAATGGCGATATGTTTCGCGTCCACGGCCGGATCGGTTTCGAAGTAATCGATGGCGCGGCTCGCGCCCCAAGCCCACGCGCGCAGGGCGCCCCAATCGTCCAGCTTGCGCGGCTGGCCTTTGTTGCACAGACCGATAATGCCTAGCGTGAGCCCGGCGCCGTTGTCGGCCTGAATACTGCCGGGGTTCAGCGAAGCGTACCCCCACCCCTTCGCGAGCGCCTGTTGTTGCCACGTTGGACCAGCCGGCCCGCGGCCGCCGCCCGGCATCGCGCCGCGGCCTGCCGCTCCAGCCGCTCCCCTCGCCGCCGCCGCGCCGGCTGGCGCTGCAGCAAATCCCGGAGGCGGAGCATTAAACGCATTCGGACCATAAGGCGGCCCATCTGAAATCTGCGCTCCGCGCCCGGCGCCTGGCATTCCAAACCCGCCGCCTAACTGCATGATCACCGGCACGGGCCCTTTTGCATTCGCCGGCGTCGTAAGAGTGAGGGCGATCTTCACCTCAATCTCCGGGTCCATCGAATTATCCACCACTCCCACCAATTGCTTGGTCACGATATCGACATCGCCGTTCTTGCCGGCAGTCGTACTGGCTACTTCCCATTTCACTTTCGGCGTAACCTTGGGCACTCGGCCATATACCTCGCGGTCAAAATCCTCCACAATTTCCGGGCGGCGCTTACTCCACCAGTCCGCGGCCTTGGTCACCATCTTGCCGTTCTTTCAGCTTCAGCGGATCCGGCAGATCGGGATAAGGATTGGCCTTCGATTCGTCATAATTGGCGAAGTTCGGATCGCTCTTGTCCCTTCCCGCCTTCCCCTTGCGGAGTTCCGTGATGTGCAGAAGATCCATAGTGCGCTTGTGATCTTCCGCCTTGGTCATCTTCACCGGCGCGGTTCCCTCGGCCCCATGCGCCGCTTGAAAAAGCAGCCCGCCCGCCATTACGCCAATCAGGCCGGCAACCGCCAGACGCCCCATTCCTCGAATCGATCCTGTTCCCGCCATGCTTACCTCGATCCATTCTCGTGTGAAACCCGCGCGAGAACTAGATTGTTTTCTGGACGAACTATATAGTACTTGCGTTCCAATGTCAATGTCGCACTTGCAATTATAATTGCGCTTTATGCAATGATAGTAGCGAACGCGGATCACGTTTCTGCGTCGCGCATACCCATCGGCCGCCGGCAGAACATTAGGACAAAATGGAAAAACGAACCAAGGTCGGCATCGCGCACAGCGACCAGAATCTGGGAAAACCGGGGGAGTACTCCCGCGAGCAACTGGATTCCGTCAAGCGCATGATTCAAGAGATTGCGGACCATACGATGGGCGGGATGAAGAACATCGTCTCGCGTGGCGACAAGGTTCTCATTAAAATCAATACGGTGATTCCCATCGAGCCCGAATGCCGGGTTCACCACCGACCCGCGCATGCTCGAGGCCCTGATCGAGCTCGTCCAGGAACAGAACCCGGCGCGCATCCAAATCGGCGAGCGCTGCGCCATGGGCGCCGACACGCGCAAGGCCATGGATGTTTGCGGCATCACGGCGGTGGCCGAGACGGACCGGCGTTGAATTGTGCCCCTTCGAGCACGTCGCAGTTCGATATGTACAAGATCGATCGGCCCGTCAGCTTCAACGAATTCCCCGTACCCCGACCGGTGCGCGAAGCGGACGTCTATATCGGACTGCCGAAGATGAAGGTCCACGTCCACACTACTTTCACCGGAGCGATGAAGCTCCAGTTCGGCAATCTGCCCGATTACGACTGGATGGTCCGTTGCCATCGCGACGACATCTATCAGAAAATCGTCAACCTCACGCGCGCCGCCAATCCCAAATGGTTCGTGATGGATTCGCTTTACGCGTGCCAAGGCAATGGCCCCTTCAGCCCCTATAGCGAGGATCTGATCAAAGACTTCAATACGATCTGCGGCGGACCCGACCCGGTCGCGGTCGATACCATCTGCGAGGCGCTCATGGATTGGGACTATCCCGGAACCAACGTGCCTTCGACTGTACTCGGCGCAGCCGAAGGACTCGGGACCAACAAGATGGAGGAGATCGAGTCGATCGGCCCGCCCATCGCCCAGGTGAAGCGCCGCTTCAAGCGTCAGAACACGATTCTTCAGGGACAATATCCCAACGTCAATCTCATCATGGGATCGACTTGCGAGGCCGGCTGCAGCGCGATCGTCCGCATCCAGCTGGATCAACTGCAGGCCGACGGCACTCTCGCAGAAACTCAAGCGGCCCCTTTACGTCTTCACGGGTTTACAATTCGAGGAGAAGATCACCGAAGTGGATGGCGACGTCCTCATCGTCGGAGATTGCGCCAAAGGCATGCAAGAAGAAATTCCCGGATGCGCAAGTATTGGGGCAGTTGCGAGGAATACCCGAATTGCACCCCGATCTGGGCCAATCGTCCGGACGTCGGAATCTCGCAGTACGTGCGGCATCTGCAGAGACGTCCGGGAGGCGGCTCATTCCACCTTATGACGGAAACATCCGCGGCGCCCCGCAACGCTCCGGCGCAGTGCCCGCGATCCGATCGGAAACCCTGAATATCTTCTTCGTCAGGGCATCCTCAGGCTGCTGGCCATCAAAGATTCCGACGTTCGGATCCTGACGCTTGGAGCAATGCGCGCGATGCCGTCGACAAAGGGCCTGCACGCCGGAGGAGCTTTCTCCGCCGTGATTCCCCTCGTCACTCTCTTTTACGGCGGGTTTATCCGCGCCGACGTGGAAGATCCCACTCGCATGGGCAGGGACATGTTCGTGCTGAGCAAAGGGCACGCCATCGCCGCGCTGGCGTCCATTTACGCCGAACTCGGATACTTCGACGCGGTCGCTGCTCAAGAACTCGCGATCCTACGAGAGCATTTTGAATGGCCATCCCGGGCCGGTTCTGCCCGGGCATCCATCTCGCCACCGGTCCCATGGGGCAAGGCCTCGCCGTGGCACAAGGCTTCGCGATCGCCGGCCGGTCGCGCGCCGCGATTCGATTCCTACGCCCTGCTCGGCGACGGCGAATTGCAGGAAGGCCCCATCTGGGAAGCCGTGATGTATTCCGGCGCCGAAGCACCTGGACAATCTGTGCATCCTGGTGGATCACAATCATGGCCAGCTCGATATCTCCAGCCGCATGGTCTTTCCCATGCCGAAGCTGGAACGATGTCTTCGCGTCGTTCGGCTGGAAGGTTCACAGCGTCGACGCCACGCATACGATGGTGTTTACGCCGCGCTGGAGGATTTCCGCCACAGCCCGCGCAACGGCAAGCCCACCGCCATCGTCTGCCACTCCACCAAAGGGCTACGGCGCATTTTCCGATTTCCTGAACCGCCATAAGGTCTCGGTTACGGACAGCCTGGTCGAGCAGGAAATCGAGCTGCAATCCGGCTCAGCGCGCGGCCCGCGTTGACGAATTCGCCGGCTTTCTGCGAGCGCCTGGACGAGACGCCCGGCGGACGATGCGCATGCGAACTTCGCTGCGCAAGATCGCCTCAGCGGTTGCACCTGGACACGCAGCCGGATTCTTCCGGCGCCTGGTCGCTTCGTCAGATTGTCGGACCGGTGATCACGAGGCCGCGTTGCCCCGCGCGACAAGCGCATTCGCTATGACGCTGCCCTGCTGCCGCGCATCGATTCCGAACAAAGAGTACACCGCCAGCGAAATTGTGACCGCCGCCATGAAGGTCTTCGCCCGCGATCCCGCGGTCGTCTCCGTGGATTCGGACCTGGCTACCACCAGCGGCCTCGAAGCCGGCGTCGGCGCGGTGGATCAGAATCGCGCCTTGAACGTCGGCGTCGCCGAAGCCAACATGATGGGCATTGGCGAGGCGTTCGCCGCTCTCGGCTACAACGCCTGGGTCAGCACCTTCTGTCCGTTCTTCGATTGGAAGGTGCTGCGCCGCATCGCGGTGGGCCATCAGGAGCGGCTGGAGGCAATGGAAGCGCGCGATGGCTGGCTCAGCGAAGGCCACGGCCTCGACCTCACTTTCCTCGCCACGGCCGCGAATTTCGAGACGCGCACCAACGGCGCCACCCACATGGGCAACGACGATATCACCATCTTCGACGGCATCGGGCCATCTGAAAATCATCGATGTCTCCTGCCCGCGGCAACTGCTCGCCATCATGCAGTGGATCATGGAGGGCAATCGGGGCCTGGTCTATCTGCGCGTCATGCGCACGGCATCGCGCCGTCCTCTACGGCGCCGATTATACGTTCGAGTTCGGAAAAGGACACATTCTGCGCCAAAGCGCCGACGATGCCGCCGTCATCGTCAGCAGCGGCCGCGGCGTCCATGAGGCTCTCGCCGCGGCGGCGCAGTGCGCCCAGGAGGGCGTGCGCGCCGGCGTGGTCGACATGCCGTCCATCGACGACGAACTGCTGCTTCGACTTTTCGATTCCGGCAAACCGCTTGATTTTGCCGAACAGAACAACGGATACATCTGGCAGAATTTTCTGAAAGTTTTGTACCGCGCCGGCCAAAGGCAATCGCGGAGGCGATCTGGAGCGGGTCGTCGCCGTCAACACTCTGAACGCCCAGCTCCGCCCCGGTTCATCCACTCGGGAACCTATGAGGAACTAGTGTCCGCATTCGGGCTGTCGCCCTCGCAGCTCGCCCAAACGGTTGTCGACCGGACCGTCCATGCAGGCGCTACTTCTTCGCGCGCCGTGATGACAGTTTCGGTATTCGGAGGAGATCGACATGAGCGTTCCTGTCTTGCATGAAACGGAAGCCGAGGAGCTGGACCTCCCCGGGCGGCATCTCCGCTGGCTGGTCGCCGGGATCGCCTTAAAGCGGCGCATTGCTCCGCCTGCGTGATTCGCGTCGCGCCCGGAGAAAAAGTCCGCCCTGCGCATAGCCATCCGCATGGCGAAGAAGTCATCTATATCATGCGCGGATCGGGACGAGTTCTGGTGGCAGGCGAAGTGCCGCCCGTCCGCGAAGGCAGCACGGTCCTCTTCCCGCAGGGAGCTGTTCACATGCTCCACAACACCGGCAGCGAGGAGATGAAGGTGGTCTGCTTCTTCGCCCCGGGCACTACTCTGGACAATTACAAGTTTTACGAGGACGTCGATTTTCCGGATTGACCGGAATCTTTCGTGGAGGCGCTCATCTCCAAGCCGCCGAATGCCGGGGACCACTGCCATCAACCATAAAATAGCTGCACCGGTTTCTGCCAACTCAGCGAGTTATCGTTTCTCTTTGGCAATGGGCTAAATGCACTTGCGATAACTCCGGGTTATTTCTGGCGCCGACGCAGCGCGAGCGCGGTGATGCCGGCCCCCAGCAAGCTCCAAGTTGCCGGTTCAGGTGTGCCCGACGCAGTTGGGATCGGAAAGGGCGCGAGTGCGTAGAAATTGCCTGAAGCGCCGGTCAGCGCGGGACCAGTGGTGGCAGCGCCGGTGGCTATATTGAGAGTGTCCACATTGTGAGCCGGTGAATCCGCGCCGCCGTAAAGAACACCGGCCTCGAATACCATCGCTCCTTCCTCCGGGCCGCCCATATTTCCAACCAGCGTGGCCGCGCCGGTGGTGGTGTTCAGGGTGTAGAGACTGGCTCCATCGGCAAAATACAGCGTGCTCGAATTTGTGGAGAGAGAGAGCCACGAACCGAAGCCGAGGCCGGTTGACCCGATTAGCGTCGGAGCGCCCGTGATAGCGCTGATGGAATAGAGATTCGCGTCAACGCCGATAGCGTACAATCCACTCGTCGTCCATCCGAAATCGTCGTAATCCAGGTAGGAACTACCGATGGCAGTCAGGCTGCCGTTCGTCACGTTTACGCTATACAGCGTGCCGACAGCCGTGTGATAAGAGCTGGCGAAGAGCGTCCCGCTGGCCACGGCCATGCCCGCCAAAGTTTGACCCGGGCTGTACTGCCGAGTTTTTTTCAAGCGTAAGTTGCAAACTGTAGCAGCGCACGAATTTTCTTGAACGGATAGCTTCAAAATGTACCAGCATCTCCGGCATTTCCGGACTGGATTGCGTGCAATAGAGTAACTGTCCGCACCAAGGTACGCTGCGTGTTCCTTTGCCTTAATCGCTACCAGCGCCGTATTTACCTGTTGGTTGCGCCACGGCACGACGCGCTTCCGGAAGTACTCGCGCGCGTAATCGTCGGCGAGATGCGACCACTGAGCGTTATACTCGGATGGTGCGGTTGGCGGGCGCGATGCTGATTCCGGCCTTGGTCTGCGTGGCGCAAATTTCGCCCCAGAAAGCGGCATTACTGCGCGGCGTTCTGGTAGAGCGCGCGCAGAGCGACGGCGGCGAATTAAGTGTGCGCGCGGCCGACGATGAAGTGGTCCGCTACCGGTTCGACGCCAGGACGTATGTGGAACGCGAGCAGAGGTTGATCGATGTCGGCCGCTTGCGGCCGGGCGAGCGGGTGGAGGTTCTTTCGGACCTGCTTTCCGGATCGCCGGTGAGATACGCTCGCACGATCCACGTGATCGATCCCGCGCCGCCACGGCGCCCCGCTAACCGGACGCGCCCCACGATCAGCGCCGATCGCGAACCGGTCTTTCCACGGGGCGATCTAACGTTATCCGGCGTGGTTTCAAGACTGAGTGATGGCCGCCTGGTGCTGCGCACGCGCGAGTCGGGGGATGAGACAATTTTGCTGCGAACGGATACCCGCTTCGTGGCGGACGGACAGATCGCCGCGGCGGCAGACCTCAAACCGAACATGCGTGTTTTTGTGCGGGCCGGCAAGGACGTGTACGGCCACGTCGAAGCGTATCAAGTAGCATGGGGCGAAATTCTACTGCCGCACGATAATTAACGCGGTAATAACGCCCCGCTCCAACCTTTCAGCGCGACGGATGACTCGCAAATGCCTCGACATCCTTGGCGGCCTTGGTTTCGACGCCCGGCTTTTGCAGAAAGCCCAGATCCCGGAACCAGTCGATGAAGCGGAATTGCCACGTTCCATAGGGCGTGTCGTTGCGATCGGTGAGACCGCCGGTCATGTGGCTGCCGTCGGGCAACGCATCCCCGGGATGACGTCCCGCGCCATAAATGTGCATCTCGATGTTCGGTACGCTGAGGGCCAACATGGCGGAAAAGTAGTCGAGGGCCCAGACGGCGTGGCCGCGGTCTCCGGAGCCGCCACACGCGATGAAGGCCGGCGGCACGTTACGTGGAATAGGCGGCGGCGTGCGGTTACGCGCGAAAGGCGATGGGCCCGGGATAGATGATGCCCACGAAATCCGGACGCGAAGTGATTCCCGCCAAAGGATCGCCGGGGCCGCTGTTCTTCTTGTCGAAATCGTCAAACAAAACCGCCGCGGGGGCAGCCAATTCGGCGCCCGCCGAGAAACCCATGATGCCGATCTTGTGCGGATCGATGCCCCATTCCTTGGCATAAGCGCGCACCAGCCGGATGGCCTGCAGCGCATCGTATACCTCGTCCGTCTGCGGGTTGTAGCCGTCGCGACGCAGGCGATTCCGCAGAATCACGGTATTGACGCCGTAATTATAGAAAAAGGGCACGAAATCGGATGCCTCGCTGCCCACGTTCAGAGTATTGTGCCCGCCGCCGGCTGCCAAGATCACAGCCGCCCCGGTATTCAGACCGCGATCGACCGTATGCACCTCAATCGAGGGATTGTGAATGTTGACAATGCTGTTGATGCGCCCCGGTACCGTCTGGCTCATATTGTATTGCTCCGGCTCGCGGACGCGGTCCATCTTGAGATAGGGCGAGCCCGGTGGGTAAAGAGTCACCACCACGCCGCCGGGTAGGATGGGCTGGGGCGCGTACGGAGCGTCGGTGGCCGGGCCCGGCTTGGGAAGACCGGCTGGGGCAGGAAGGGGCGGCAACTTGGCGGCGGAAGCCGAGGCCGCCGGTTGCGGGGTGTCTTGCGCGTTGAGGGCGGCCGCGAAGAGCGCGGCCAATACCAAAATTCTGTTCATATTGGCTATTCTGATCCAATTTGTGAGTCCATGACGGGTTCTCACGGGGAAATTCCCCGATAAATCACCGGGTGTGGTTACATCTTATCCTAGACATCCGTCTTCCAGGCAGCGGATACTTGCAAGTGGGGCAGGCGCTTCTGCCTGCCAATCCCATTCGGTAACATGCGTCTAATCCTCATAGCGATAATCGGAACGGGTGTACTCGCCGCCGCGAGTGGCGGCAACGGCTCCTTCGATAAGGACGTCCGCCCCGTTCTGACCGCAACCTGCAGCGGCTGCCATAACGAGACGCTTGCCTCGGGCGGGCTGAACATCGGCGCGTTCCTGGATATATCCTCGATTCAAACGAAGCGCGAAGGCTGGGAGCGTATCGTCGCCAAGCTCCGGGCGGGCGAAATGCCGCCGGCGGGAATTCCCAAGCCATCCGCCGAGCGGATGGACGCGCTGCTTAAGTTCGTGCAGGGCGAATTCGACCGCGTCGACCGCGCTACTAAGCCAGGACCCGGGCCGCGTCACGGCCCACCGCCTGAATCGCAATGAATACGCCAACACGATCCGCGATCTGCTGGGCCTCGATTTCCGCGCCAGCGGATGAATTTCCCGCCGACGATTCGGGCTATGGCTTCGACAATATCGGCGATGTGCTGACGGTTTCACCAACCTTGATGCAGAAGTACCTCTCGGTAGCCGAGCGGCTGGCGGCGCGCGCCGTTGGCGGCGACCCGCTGCCGAAGCCCGGATTTTTCAATAAGCGCGACCGCCTGCGCAAGATCGGCCCGGGCGCGGTCCAGTTGACCGACATTCTGGAATACGACGCCGACTACGTAGTGCGCGTCAACCTGACGGGACATCGCGGCGCGCAGGATAAACCAGTGACGCTGGTGATTTCGGTGGACGGCAAGCCGCTGAAAACCGTGAGCGTGCCAGTACAGATCAGCGCCGTGAACCTGCAGGGCGGCGCGACGCAGCGCGGGGTGCAGGAGACGCGCGTGTTTCTGCCCGGCAATCGAACATACGTTCCGCGCCGAATTCATTAACGACGAAGCCATCAAAGATATCCCGGAAAACGCGCGGCTGAATGTCAACCGCAATATCTTCCCGGAATCGATCGAACTGGCGGGACCGTTTCCGCCCGCGGAGCCGCACGCGATCGAGCGAAAGCTCCTCGTCTGCGACCCGGCTTCGGGCACGGCGTGCGTACAGCGCATCCTGAGCGAGTCTGGCGCATCGCGCTTACCGGCGGCCGGTCTCCAAATCCGAAGTTGCCGAGTTGGTTTCCGTCTTCGATAGAGCCGAAGCAGCGGGCTACACGCCGGCGCAGAGCCTGCAATTCGCCGTGGCGGCCGCGCTGGTCTCGCCGCAATTCCTGTTTCGCATCGAGCGCGATCCCAAGCCGGGAACGGCCGCCAATATCAGCGACATCGGAGCTGGCCACGCGGCTGAGCTATTTTCTGTGGAGCTCCATGCCGGACGACGAGCTGCTGCGACTGGCCGAAACCAACCGCCTGCACCAGCCCGCCGTGCTCGACGCGCAGGTGAAGCGCATGATCGCCGATCCGAAATCGTCCGCCTTCGCGGAAAATTTCGCCGGCCAGTGGCTGGAGACGCGCAGCCTCGATGCCCTGCAGCGCGACGCCAAGAAGTTCCCCGAGTGGAATACGGAACTGAAAGAGGCCATGCGCACCGAAACCCGCATGTTCTTCGAGGCCGTGATGCGCGAAAACCGCCCCATCTCCGATTTCATCGACGGCAAATATACCTTCCTCAACGACCGCTTGGCGAAACATTACGGGATCGACGGCGTGACCGGTCCGGAGTTCCGCCGCGTGGAGTTGACTACGGACCAGCGCAGCGGCGTATTTACGCAGGGCAGCGTGCTGGCCGTATCCGCTATCCTACGCGGACCTCGGTGGTGCTGCGCGGCAAATATCTGCTGGAAAACGTGCTCAACGCGCCGCCGCCGCCGCCGCCGGCCGACGTTCCGTCGCTGAATGAAGAGGCCGTGGGCGTGGCGCATTCGCTGCGGCAGCAGATGGAACACCACCGCGCCGACCCCCTCTGCGCCTCCTGCCATTCGAAGATGGACCCGTTCGGATTCGCTCTCGAAAACTACGACGCCATCGGCAAGTGGCGCACGCAGGACGGCAAATTCCCCATCGACTCCAGCGGCGCGTTTCCCAACGGCAAAACCTTCGCCGACTCCGGCGGAGATGAAGGCGCTGCTGAAGGACAATATGCCGGTGTTTGCCCGCGCGCTGACGGAGAAGATGCTGACCTACGCTCTTGGAAGAGGCGTGGAACCGTATGACCGCCTGGCCGTGCAGGAGCTGGTCCGTCAAACCGCCGCGGACGGATATAAGATGCAGTCTTTGATCCTTGGAATCGTCCACAGCGCGCCGTTCCGCGAGCGGCGCGGCGAATCGAAACAAATAACCATCGGAGATCGCAAGCAAATGATCGTTACCCGCAAGGCCCTCAACCGACGCACGATTCTCAAAGGCATCGGCGCCTCCCTCGCGCTGCCGTTCCTCGACGCCATGACGCCGGCGCTCCGGGCCAGCAAACTGCCCGGCGAAGCGCCGGTGCGCCTGGCGTGGTTCTACGTGCCCAACGGCATCGATATGCGCCACTGGACGCCGGCGGCGGAAGGGCCGCTGACGGAGTTGCCCGGCATTCTCGCGCCGCTCGAGCGCGGTGAAGGACGATTTGCTGGTGCTCTCGAATCTCACCGCCAACTGGGGCCGGCCGCTGCTGGTGGGCGCGGGCGATCACGGCCGCGCGCTGGCCGCCTACATGACCGGCGTCGAGGTCTATCGCACCGCCGGGGCCGATCTGAAACTGGGTGTCTCGGCCGATCAGATCGCCGCCAACGCCGTCGGGAACAAGACCAAGCTGCCCTCGCTCGAAGTCGGTCTCGAAGAGGCCCGCATGGCCGGCAATTGCGACAACGGCTACTCCTGCGCCTACGCCTACAACGTGGCGTGGAAGACCGAGACGCAGCCGCTGCCGCCGATTTCCGATCCGCGCAATCTTTTCGAACATCTGTTCGGTTCCGATATTGCGGAGCCGCCCGCGGCGCACGCGCGCCGCCTCGCGATGCGGCAAAGCATCCTCGATCAGGTGATGGGCGATACCCAAAAGCTGGAATCGAATCTCGGCAATACCGACCGCCGCAAGCTCGATGAGTATCTGACCTCGGTTCGCGAGATCGAGCGGCAGGTGCAGCTCGCGGAAAAGGAAGGCACTGGTCATCGATCCCGGAATGGATAAGCCGTTCGGCGTTCCGCAGGAATTTCCCGATTACTTCCGCCTGATGACGGACATGATGCTGGTGGCGTTCAAGGCCGATATCACCCGCATCTCCACCATCATGATCGGGCGCGAAGGCTCGACGCGCTCCTATCCGGAAATCGGCGTTACCGACGGGCACCATCCGCTGACGCACCACATGGGCAACATGCAGATGCTCGACAAGGTGCGGCAGATCAATTCGCTGCACCTGAAGCTGTTCGCCGAGTTCCTGACGAAGCTGAAGAACACGAAGGAAGGCGATTCCAACCTGCTCGATCAATCGCTGATCGTTTACGGCAGCGGGCTTTCCGACGGCAACGTCCATACTCACGACCAGTTGCCCACGCTGCTCTGCGGACGCGGCGGCAACTTCGTGAGCCCGGGGCGGCATATCATCTATCAGCGCGAGACCCCGGTAGCGAATCTCTTCGCGACCATGATTGAGCGCGTGGGCGTGCGTCCGGAGCATGTCGGCGATTCCACCGGCCGGCTGGCCGGTCTCTCGTTGAGTTGAGAGCGCGGGAATCTCGATGCCACAGAATCCCTTCGGCGGCAAGCAGGCCATCGGCGTAATCTACAACACCTCGATGGACCGGCCGGACGCGGCGCTGGCGCTGGCCGAATTGTACGGCTTCGAAGGCAAGCGCGAAGCGCGCATGGGATCGGTATGCGTGGTGGGCGCGGGCCTCAACGCTGCGATCTTCTGCGACATGGTGGGGCGGTTCTACACGCTCGGGCCGCTGCGCAACGCCAACCAGGCGCTGCCGGTAGGGTTGGCGGCGGTCGATCCGCTGCCTCCCGATCCGGCCATGGTGAAGCCGGCGGTGGAGCGCAAGGACGAGAAGGGCGAGCCGCGCTACGCGCATAGCGTCAATAAACTGAGCGATACCTCGCTGGCGGAAGCGGTGCTGCGCAACGGCGTGATCTTCAATGCGGAAGCGGTGGTGGTGTTGAGCGCTCCCGCGACGTATCTGGCGAAATCGCTCGATCTACTGGGCGTGAAAGAGATCTACAAGCAGCGCGTCAAGCGGCTGGTGATTGTCGATGCGGGCGCGCCGCAGCGCGACGTTCCCGCGATTCGCCGGATTCTGGCGGAATGGCCGGCGCCGGTCTTCTTTGCGGGAAGGAAGTGGGCGAGGCATTGCCGTTTCCCGGCGCCGCGATCGAGAAGGAGTTTGCCTGGGCCTCCGCTCATCCGGTGGTGGATGCATACCGCGCTTACCAGCCGATGCCCTACGATGCGCCGGCCTACGATATGGCTGCGGCGCATTACGCGGTGCATCCCGATTCGGGCTTCTTCCAGCTCTCCGATCCGGGGACGCTGACCGTTGGCGGACGACGGCATAATGAAGTTCACCGCCGGCGGCGCGGGCAAGGTGCGGAGCCTGACGGTGGACGCGGCTAAGAAAGCGGATGCTATTGCCGCGTTTGTGGCCATCGCGAGCGCCAAGCCGGTTCAGCCGCAGCAGCGTTTCCGGGGGACGAACGCGAATGCCGCGGATGGAAAAGCCCCTCCGGCGCCTGCGGCGATCAAGAAGCAGTAGCAATGCCAAGCAAGTCTTGACACGGCCGCCCGCGAACACTGCAGGGGATTATGATATCCGCGCGGCGGACGTAGGCTGGTTGGCAACCGCGGCCGATTGGCTCAACCGAGCGGTTTTCCCAAATCGCCCACGCGAACAAGGCAAAAGGATTATGATATCCGCGTGGAGAATCGTAAGGCTGGTCCAATGAGACATATGCGTAGAAGATCGTTCCTTGCCACCGCTCTCGGCGCCGGCGCCGCGAGCGCCCTGGCGCAGAATCGCGAATGGCTGATGTATGTGGGGACATACACGAAGGCCCCCAGCAAAGGCATTTATGTTTGCCGGTACGATGCTTCGGGCAAGGCCGCGCCTCCTACTCTGGCGGCCGAAACCTCCAACCCTTCGTTTCTGGCGATCGATTCCAACCGGCGTTTTCTTTACGCGGCCAATGAAAACAACCAGGGCGCCGTTAGCGCATTTTCTATCGACCTCTCGTCCGGCGCGTTGAAGCCGCTGAACAGCGTCTCCTCGCAAGGCTCGGCGCCATGTCATGTCGCCTTGGATCGTACCGGCAAATGGCTGCTGGTGGCAAACTACGACAGCGGCAGCGTAGCCGTGCTGCCGGTGGGAGCGGATGGCGCGCTCGGGAAAGCCTCCGCCACCGTACAACACCACGGCTCCAGCGTGAATGCGGAACGGCAGTCGGGTCCGCACGCCCATATGGCCGCGCCTTCACCCGACAACCGCTTCGTGCTTGTACCCGATCTGGGTCTCGACGAGGTGCTGGTTTACCGTTTCGACTCGGACAAAGGCTCGCTCGCGCCCAACGATCAGCCCTTCCTCAAGACCGCCGGCGGCTTCGGCCCGCGCCATCTGGCGTTCGGAAAAGACGCGCACTTTGTTTACGTTATCGGCGAAATGGCGGCGGCGGTAGCGGTGTTCCGATACGACGCGGGCGCGGAATCGGAGAGCCGATCCAGACCATATCCATGCTGCCGAACGATTACGCCGGCGCCAAAAGCGGCGCCGAGATCGCTGTACACCCGAATGGAAAATTTCTCTATGCATCCAATCGAGGAAACGACAGCATCGCCGTCTTCAGCATCGATGCCGCTAAAGGAACGCTGACGCGGTAAACCGCGTGCCCGCGGGCGTTAAGACGCCGCGCAATTTCGCCATCGATCCCACCGGCGCCTTTTTGCTGGCGGCGGGTCAGGATTCGGGCCGGATTGCCACCTTCCGTATCGACCAGGCCATTGGCAATCTAACCTCGACCGGCAACGCGGTGGATGTTCCGTCGCCGGTTTGCGTGCTGTTCGCGGCGGTACGGTAAGAGCGCTCGATGAACACGGCGTGGCAGCAAAACTTCAATCCGCTGGGGAATGAAGTACTCTCGACGCTCGCGGCTGTGATCCCCGTTTGCACGTTGTTCTACCTGCTTGCGGTGCGGCGCACGGAAGCATGGAAGGCCGCTGTCTATGCGTTCGTAGCCGCGACGGTGGTGGCGCTGGCGGTGTTTCGAATGCCTCCGGTAATGGTGGCCGGCGCGGTCGCCGCGGGTCTGGTCTATGGCTGGATTCGCATCGCCTGGATCGTGGTTACAGCCGTGTTTGTGTATGAGGTCTCGGTGGAGTCGGGACAGTTTGCGATCGCCAAGCAATCCATCGCCAATGTCACGGCGGACCGCCGGCTCCAAGCGCTGCTGATCGCCTTTGCTTTCGGCGCTCTGCTGGAAGGCGCGGGTGGAGGAGGGGCGCCGGTGGCCATCACGGGCGCCATGATGATCGGCTTAGGTTTTCCGCCGTTCCAGACCGCCATGATGTGCCTCATCGCGAACTCCGCGCCGGTGGCGTTTGGCGGCATGGGCAATCCGGTGCGTACGCTGGCGGCGGTCACCGGCTTGCCGGAAGCCGACTTCAGCGCCATGATCGGCCGCATTCTGCCGCTCACCACGCTGATTTTGCCCTTCTGGCTGGTCCGCGTCTTGTGTCCGATGCGCGCGGCGCTGGCGGTCTGGCCCGCCTTATTGGTCTGCGGGGTGGTTTTTGGCGGCATACAATTCTTCTGGTCGAATTTCATGGACGCGGCCCTGGTCGATATTATGGGCGGCATCGGAACGCTGGCTCTGCTGGCGCTGTTCCTGCGCAAGGTGTGGAAGCCGCGCAAGATCTGGCGATATAAAGACGAACCGGCTCCGGTCGCGCAACCGGCGCATGGCCCCGGCTTCACGCGGAGTTCTGTGGGCGTGGCTTCCGTTTATATTGATCGCCGCCTTTGTGACGCTCTGGGGCATTCCGGCCGTCGCCGGAATGCTGGAGAAGACTTCATGGAAACATCCAATTCCCGGCTTGCATCTGTTGGTGATCCGCATGCCGCCGGTGGTGACGAAACCATACGCGGAACCCGCGCTTTTCGATGTGGCGTGGCTGGCGGCGCCGGGGACCAGCATCTTCTTCGCGGGACTGCTCTCGGGTCCGCTCGGCGGAGTTTCGCTGCGGCGCACGCTGCGAATTTTCTGGGAATCGCTCTGGCGGCTGCGCTTGAGCCTGCTGGCGATCATGGCGATGCTGGGCGTCGGTTACATTACGCGCTACTGCGGCATGGACGCGACGATGGGGATGGCGATGGCGCACACCGGTTGGCTGTTCCCGTTTTTCGGCACGACGATCGGCTGGATGGGCGTGGCGCTCAGCGGCACCGATGCCGGTTCGAACGCGCTATTCGGCAGTCTGCAGGCGCTCACCGCCGCCAAGCTGGGGCTTAGCCCGATCCTGATGGGCGCCGCCAACAGCGCGGGCGGAGTAATGGGTAAAATGATCGCGGCGCAATCGCTGGTGATCGGGTGCGCGGTAACCGGGCAAGAGGGCAAGGAAGGCGCCCTGTTCGTGGCGGTGCTGAAACACAGCCTGGCGCTGATGGCGCTGGTCGGCATCATCGTGATGCTCTACGCATACGTTTTCCCGGGAGCGATTGCCCATGGACATCATTATTGGTAACGCATATCGGTAACGCCATGCGACCGGAATTGAAAGGAGAATCCCTATGCAGCTAAACTCACGCATTACGGCTATTGCGGCCATCGCCGCGCAATGCCTGCTCTTAACATCACTTGCTTTGGCTCAGGACGCCAGCACCGCGGCGGCCGCCGGCCGGGGCGCCGGACGAGGAGGGCGGGGCAATGCCGCGCCCCAGCCGCCGTCCTATGAAGTACACCCGGATCACACAGTGCTCTTCCGGCTGCGCGCCCCCGACGCCACCAGCGTGAAGCTGAACGGCGATTTCCTGCAGGCGCCCTCCAGCCACCCCAGGGGCGCCGCCGCCCTCGGCGGCGAAAGACATGACTAAGAGCGAGGATGGCGTTTGGAGCGTCACGGTCGGGCCGCTCCATCCGGCCGTTTATAACTACACGTTCAGCGTAAACGGCGTCCGCGATATCGATCCCAGCAATCCTATGGTCAAGCTGGGCGACCGCTCCTCGGAATCCATGTTTGAAGTACCCGGCGATAAGCCGGCGGTCTACGATATCCAGCAGGTTCCGCATGGAACCGTGCATATCAACTGGTATCACTCGGCATCGCTCAACGTGCCGCGCAGCATCTACGTGTATACGCCGCCGGGATATGAGGCGGGGAACGCCAGGCTTCCGGTGCTATATCTGCTGCACGGCTCGGGCGATACCGAAGCCGGCTGGGTGGACGTCGGCCGCGCCAACCTGATCCTCGATAATCTCATCGCGGCGGGCAGCGCGAAGCCGATGATCATCGTGATGCCATACGGGCGACCGCTGCCGGACGTGATGCTGGTTCCATCCGCGGGGCGCGGTCCCACCAATGCCGACGATCTATTCGGCAATGACTTGCTGCACGACGTTGTCCCCTATGTCGAAAAAACCTATCGCGCTTCGGCCAAGCCCGACGACCGCGCTATCGCCGGGCTGTCAATGGGCGGCGGCCAGGCGCTGCGCATCGGGCTGGCGCACCTCGACACGTTCCATTACATCGGCGCGTTCAGCGCCGCCGCCCGCGGCAACCCCGAGGAGGCGTTCAAGGATTTCTTTGCCGATCCGGCGGCCGCCAATAAGAAACTGAAACTGTTCTACATCGCATGCGGCAAGACGGATAGTTTGTTTCCACCGTCACAAGCCCTGAGCGACGCGCTGGAAAAGCATCAGATCAAGCATAAATTCGCGCCCTCGGAAGAAGGCCACGTGTGGCGGAATTGGCGGAATTACCTGGCGGATTTCGCGCCGCAGCTTTTCCGGTGACGGGAGACTCAGGTTCCGGCAGCGGCCAGTTGCGCACCGTTGACGACAACGACTACGGGCAAGGCGTTCGGCGAGCTTTGATGAGCCGTTCCCAACCAGCGTGAGAGCATGGGAGAATTTTAGCGGAAAACCGAGCGGGGGGCGCTCGAGGCGGGCGAACACGGCGGCAACACCGCCGCAATACATGGATACGTCACATGGATACGTCCGCCGCCTGGGCCTTCAACTTGCCGATGGCTGCGATTGTCTGTTGCCACTCCTCCGCGTTGCGCTTTGTGGCAAACGGCAAATTCAAGTCGCGATAGAAGCCGAGTATGTTGGCCCGAATCTTGGCGTCTACCGCGGCCCCTTTGCGCGCGGCAAGCTTCACCGCTAACCTCGCGTATGCGTCGTCCATCAATTTATATTTGGCGGGTTGAGCCGGTTCGCCGGTATCGAAATTTATGTTGGCAAGCCGCAAAGAGCCGCCATCCACTTCGGCCAGCACACCACGGTAATCGCTGAGCGTCCTATCGAAGCTGTCCTCAAACCATTTGGTGGTTTGAGGCGTGGGTATCTTGAAACCCACAGCCTTAAACGGTCCGATCTTGGGTACGATGCGAATGAAGAACGCCAATACTCGCGCGCCGAATCCGGGCTTCCGATAATTATCGTCCCAGAACTTTTTGTAGCTCGCGCGCGATAGATTGTAAACGAACTGGGCGCGCTCGACGCGTAGCCCGCTTCTCGCCAGATTCTTCTTGTTCATATTCCAGGCGACCCTGGTCATTTCGGGAATAACGGCGCTCACCGCGTGACGATACGTGCCCAGCGCGAGATCGAAATCGGCGAACGCGTCCTTGAGTTCCAAACCGTAGGTATCGTGAAACGCTCGATCAAGCAGATCTTTCGAGACCTGGAACCCGATAAAATCGCGGTAAGCCTGCGGCGCGTAGTTTCCGTTTGCGACCTGGAGGACATCGAATCCGAACTCCACCTTCAGGTGCGCGGCTGGATCCTCCGCATAGGTCACATCGGGCCCGAATCTGCGCTCGAGTTTGGGATATTCCACGCCGACGGATGGGTTTACGGCGATGCGATGGCCTTCCTTGTCGGCCGCATAATGCGCCAGCGATCCGAGCGCGAAGGCATACTGGTTCAGGTCTCGCGCTTCCGCGATCTCAGTGGCGATGAAATCGCCGCTGCGGACGTAATGCGTCAGATCGCTGAAAAACTTGCTGCCGAAGGGGTAATAACCCATGTCCTGCACGATGGAGCCGCCGTATGCATAGGCGTGCGCTTGACGCAAATCGTCTGGAGCGGCGTTGGGGAACCGCTTCAGCAGTAGCGGCTTGATGTCCCGATCCCACGCGCTATCGATGATAGCTTCATGCGTCAGGACCGAATAGCCATTGAGCGCCGGCGCGACCAGCAACGTCAGAGCGACACAAATGGCACGCTTCACCCGCTCCGCTTTGCAATCCGAGGTCTCGGAGCGCGACGCGTGGTGATCGATCGTACTAGAGCTTGGCCAAATTCGCGTTCAAATCGGCTAGCGCTTTGCCTAGCAACTCGCGGTAGCGCGGATTTTGAGCCGTGTTCAGCTCTTGAACAACTCTGGTACGCGAAAGCATCAGCGATTCTCGCTTTCGAATGGTATCCAGTGGATTGGGCGTTTGCAATTTTACCGAAACCGAAACGGCACGCTTGCGGCGGCGCGGTTCGGACATGTCGATCTGTTCTGCGACCGACTTACTTTCCCAGCCTCTTGCCATACCTCCATTCTACTCCCGCGCGGCTGAAATGGGAAGATGCGTACAAATTGATAAATCGGCCCAAATCGGTCGCGAAGCGGCCAAAATGCTTAAAATAAAGGCATGCCATTTCCGCGCCTGCTGATCGTCCGCCAAAAATTTCCGGATCGCCGCATTGCCGACGTCGCGGCCGAGGTTCGCAACCAGCTTGCGGCTTCAAATTTCGCCGCGCGTCTTAAGCCGGGCGCGCGTATCGCCATTGGTGTTGGCAGTCGCGGCATACACAATATCGCCTCGATCGTCCGCAGCACAGTGCAATATTGGAAGGCCGCCGGAATGCAGCCTTTTCTCTTTCCCGCAATGGGCAGCCATGGCGCCGCGTCTGCCGCCGGGCAAGCAAACGTCCTGGCGCACTATGGGATCACCGAGGCGTCGATGGGATGTCCGCTCGTCAGCCAGCTCGAAGTAGTGTCGCTGGGCAAGACCGCGGATGGCATCGAAGCTTTCATGGACCGCGCGGCTTATGAAGCGGACGGCGTGATGCTGATCGGCCGCGTCAAGTGGCATACCGATTACGCGGGCAAGATCGAGAGCGGCCTTTTCAAGATGATGGCGATCGGCTTGGGTAAGTTCGCAGGGGCCCAGCGCTATCACGCGTACGCCTATCGCCTGGGGCTGGAGCATGTGGTGGTGACGGTGGGGCGTCAGGTTTTGAAATCCGGTAAAATTCTAGGCGGCTTGGCGATTCTGGAAGACGCAAACCATAATACTGGCAAGATAGACGCGGTCCCAGTGGAAACGATGGAGCAGCGCGAGCAGGAAAATCTGGCGCTGGTGAAATCCTGGATGGCTAAGATTCCTGTCGACCTGGACATCCTGATTCTGGATGAAATCGGTAAGAATATCAGCGGCGCCGGCATGGACACCAAAGTGGTGAATCGCGGCGTCAACGGCGAATACAACCCTTGGCCCGATACGCCGCGCTTTGAGCGGATCTTTATCCGCGATTTGAGCGAGCTTACTTACAATAGCGCCGTGGGCCTGGGGATGGCCGATGTGGTAACCGATCGTCTGGTGGACCGCATCGACTGGCAGCCTACCACCATCAATTCGCTCACCGCCAATACCCCGGCCGCGATTCGCACGCCGGTACACTTCTCCACCGATCGCGAGTGCCTCGAACGCTTTGCGCCCACAGTCGGTAAGCTCGATTTGAGCCAAGTGACGTACGGCTGGATTCGCAACAGCATGGAGTTGGGCCGCATCGGACTCAGCGAGAACCTGCGCGCCCAGGTGGAAAGCAATCCGCAACTGGAAATCGAAGCGGCCATCGATTTCGAATTCGACGGGCAAAACAATCTGATCAGCCCGTTCGCGCCGGTGGAAGAGACAGCGGGCGCGCATTAGTCCCCCATCAATCCAATGAAACTGGCCGTCGCATCCGATCACGCCGGGTTCCCGCTCAAGTCGGCGGTGATCGAAGATCTTCGCAAGCTCGGACATGAAGCCATCGACTTGGGCACGGATTCCACCGCGCCGGTAGATTATCCGGATTATGCCCAGGCAGCGGCGCGCGCAGTGCTCGATGGCCGTGCCGAGCGCGCCGTGCTCATCTGCGGCAGCGGCGCTGGCGCCTGCGTGGCGGCCAATAAATTTCGGGGCATTCGCGCCGCCACTTGCCACGACAGCTTTTCCGCGCGCCAGTGCGTGGAGGACGACGATTGCAACGTGCTGTGCCTGGGTGCGCGCGTAGTTGGCCCAAACCTGGCTCTGGATCTGGTGCGCGATTATGTGAACGCAAAGTTCTCCGGCGCCGAGCGCCATCGTAGGCGGCTGGCCAAGGTCGCGGGGTTCGAGGATCAGTTCTGTAAGTGATCGCGGTATTGGCGCTGCCGCATTGTTCACCCCCGAATGGCATCGCGAACGACGACAGGCGAAAACGCGATCGCGACGACTGCACTCAGTTGGTCTCATTTTGCATTTAGTTTGCCCGCTCAAAGATAAATCTCTGAATTTCTCTTGACTTCCGTCTAAATCCCCCTCACGGTAAGCCATCGGCTCTGTAGGATCGGAGGAACTTATGGGTCAAGGCCTCTTAGTTGTGGTGCTGGCGGTCACGTGTCTGTTGTGCGCGCAGCGCCGCGTGGACCCCAGGAATAGCTATCACCGCATGATCTGCGTGGTTCCGCTAACAGGAGCTGGAACCGCGGCTGACCGTAAGCGGCCGAAATATGCGCCCTGGCCGGTGTCGCAGAATGCCGGCGCCGACAACAACCATTCAGGCCCAGTACAATGGTCAATCGTCGAATTCGATGACTGTTCCGATCACTGAGACGACGCCCGGGCTTTTCACAGTAAGTGGGTCCGGTACGGGACCGGGCGCGATAATCAATCAGGATGGCACGATCAATTCGGCTTCAAATCCGGCGGCGCGCGGCTCGGTGATATCTTTATATGCGACTGATGCAGGAATATCCAATTTACAGTTAAGCAATGGGCAGTTGATCGGATCGGCGATGCCTTTGCCGCTTTCGACCGTGGAGGCCTTCATTGCAATCAAGGCGTCGAACGTTTCTTACGCTGGCGGTTCTCCAGGGGAGATCGCTGGATTGCTACAGGTGAACGTACAGGTTCCCTCGGACGCTCAGACCGGGTCACAGGTTCCGATCCAACTGCGAATTGGGGGCGTATTCAGCCAACCCGGAGTTACCGTCGCGATTAAGTAGAGACGGGCGCTAACCATATCATGCCGTTTCCCTCCATATGGAAGCGGTACTGGATTTGAGCGAAGCACGCTCTAGCCCTAGCGCGGTCCTACTCCGAGAAGGCTGGGTATAACAGATTCCAATTTCTAACCGGACAAAAGCGAGCCGGCTGGCTACGCTGGCGCTCACCACTTACTCCGGGCGAATGTGTTATGCCCGTTCGTATGATTTCGACGTGCTGCATATCTGAGCGGCGCGGAAAAAGACCCTATGCGGCAATCCACTGAGCCGTTATTGCTTAACTAATCTAATCGTTAGAAGTGGTTTTGCCTGAGACTAGCGCAGGTACTGTCTTCGCGGGAAGACAGTTTCTACCGTCCTGCAAGTCATATCTAAGGGATATCGGGGCTACGAAGAGAGCTTGCATGAGGCCATTCGCGACCCGCGGGAAGCCGAGGAATAGTTGAACGCCGTCTGGCGGATAGTTCGCGCGACGGATTTCCACTCGCGCGTCGTAAGGTGGCGAAGGCGCATGCCGCGCGCATCGTGAGAGCTCCCAAGCGGGGCTGTGAAACGCTGCGTCGGACTATTTCGAGCGGAGGCAATCCCAGCTTGGAGATGCTACTGCGTCTATTCGATGCGACGGGGTTGAAGCTGGCGGTACAAGCGGAGAAAGCTCGAAAAGCGGTGTGAAGGAATCAACCGGCCACACGAGGCTCAATTCAGCAGCGTTGTGTCGATATATGCCGCGGGCCGTAAGGTGCGTTCACACTAGCGGCTGGAGAACTCTCTGCCCCCTAAGCGCTTCAGAATCAATGCCGAGGTCCGACGGCTTCTAGAGAGTGTGACTGCTGCGCGCGGGGTCAGGAGCCTACCCGTACGCCACGAGCTGCGATTATCCGCTCATGGACGCCAGGAATTCGGTGTTGCTACGGGTCTTACTAAGTTTATCCAGCAGCAGTTCCATCGTCTCCACAGGAGATAGCGGATTGAGCACGCGGCGCAGGATGAAGACGCGGTTGAGCTCTTCCTTGGGCAGCAGCAGCTCTTCCTTGCGGGTGCCGCTCTTGTTGATATCGATGGCGGGGAATACGCGCTTATCCACCAGTTTCCGCTCCAGGTGGATTTCCATGTTGCCGGTGCCTTTGAACTCTTCGAAGATTACGTCGTCCATGCGGCTGCCGGTATCGATGAGCGCGGTGGCGATGATGGTGAGCGAGCCGCCCTCTTCGATGTTGCGGGCGGCGCCAAAGAAGCGCTTAGGCCGCTGAAGGGCATTCGAATCCACGCCGCCAGAAAGCACTTTGCCGGAGGGTGGAACGATGGTGTTGTAAGCGCGCGCCAGACGGGTGATGGAGTCCAGCAGGATCACCACGTCGCGCTTGTGCTCGACGAGGCGCTTGGCCTTCTCGATCACCATTTCGGCCACCTGTACGTGACGCGTGGCGGGCTCGTCGAAGGTGGAGCTGATGACTTCGCCGCGGACGCTGCGCTGCATGTCGGTGACTTCCTCGGGGCGCTCATCGATGAGCAGCACGATGAGAGAGACTTCGGGATGATTGGTAGTCACCGAATTGGCGATGCTTTGCAGCAGCATGGTCTTGCCGGTACGCGGCGGAGAGACGATGAGACCGCGCTGACCTTTGCCGATCGGAGTCAGGAGGTCCATGACCCGGCCTGAGAAACTGTCGCGCGCGGTTTCGAGCTTTAATCGCGCATGCGGATAGAGCGGCGTCAGATTGTCGAAGAAGATCTTGTTGCGCGCTTCCTCGGGCGGCTCGAAATTGATGGCATCGACTTTTATCAGCGCAAAGTAGCGCTCGCCCTCTTTGGGCGGACGGATCTGGCCGGAAATGGTGTCGCCGGTACGCAGATCGAAACGGCGGATCTGCGAAGGCGAGACATAGACATCGTCGGGGCCGGGCAGGTAGTTGTACTCAGGGGCGCGGAGGAAACCGAAGCCATCGGGCAGGCACTCCAGAACGCCTTCGGAGAAGATGAGACCGCTCTTCTCAGCCTGCGTCTGCAGGATCTTGAAGATTAATTCCTGCTTGCGCAGACCGGCTGCGCCGGCGATGCCCATGTCCTTGGCCACCTGGTTGAGATTCTGGATGCTCATATCCTTGAGCTCCACCAGATCGAGCGTGGGCGTGCCGGCCTTGGCGCTTTGAGCGGCCTGCTGCTTGCGGCGCTGCTGCCCGAGATTCTCGTGCGGGGAGGCCGGCGGAGTTGCAACCGGAGCCCCAATCGGAGTCGCAAGCGGAGCGGCCGGGGCCGCAGCCGGCGGGTCGGGAGGCTTGGCATCCGGAGTCTTAATGTCCGGAGTCTTAACATCCGGAGTCTTGACATCCGGCGGCTTGGAATCGGCCGGCTTGCTATTGGCGGCGGGCGGCGACGCAACGGCGGCGGCCGGCTTGGAACGCCGTTCCGGATCGGCGGCCGGCTTGTCGTTGGTAGGGGAAGCGGCGCCGGCGGGCTTTGCGGTTTCGGCGGCGGCGGGCGGTTTCTCTTGCGGGGTGTTCTCTATCGTGGGTTCAGTGTGTTCGTTATTGCTTGCCAAATTTCCCTCACTCCCCGGCCGGTTACGGCCGAGAACGGCAGCGGTTCCACGCCTTCCTTGCGGATGGCGAGCAAACCGCGCTCTTGATCGGTTCGATTTAATTTGTCGGTCTTGGTGGCTACTACCAGGTACGGCCTGCCATGATGCTCCAGCCATCGCTTGAGGTCGAGATCTTTATCCATCCAACCGCGGCGGGTGTCCAGAATCAGGCAGGAAAGCTTCAGGGTTTCCCTTTTCTCCAAATAATGCTCAATCAGACGCTTCCATTCCGCCACGATGGGCAGTGGAACCCGGGCATAACCATACCCGGGTAGATCGACGAAATAAAACGCGCCGCCGATACGATAAAAATTGATCGTTTGCGTTCGCCCCGGGGTATTGCTGGTGAAAGCCAGCCGTTTCTGCCCCGTCAGGGCGTTCAGTAAGCTGGACTTGCCTACGTTGCTTCTCCCTAAGAACGCGACCTCGGCCAACCGGTCCTTCGGGAAAAGATCCGGCTTGCTTGAGCTTACTACAAATTCGACCTGCCGTGGCGCGGGCACAGCGCCCGAGCGGACCGGGCCCGGCGCCTCAATGCGCGACGACTTCTTCAGGTAACACTTCCACGCCGGCCGCGACCGGCGGAACCGGCAGCGCGACGACTTCGCGCTCGAGCGCGATGCGCAACACTTCGTCCATCGAGTCGACGAAATGGAGCTTCATGGTCTGTTTAATGGCGTCGGGAATATCGGGGAGGTCTCTTTCGTTCTCCCTGGGTACGATGGCTTCCATGATGCCGTGGCGATGAGCCGCCATCAATTTCTCTTTCAGGCCGCCGATGGGCAGGACGCGCCCGCGGAGCGTAATCTCGCCTGTCATGGCCACATCGGCGCGCACGGGGATGCCGGTTAGCGCGCTGCAAATGGTGGTGGCCAGGGTGATGCCGGCCGAGGGACCGTCCTTGGGGATGGCGCCCTCGGGAATGTGCAGGTGTACATCGAGATTGCGATAGAAATCGCGCGGCAGACCGAGCGTGAGCGCGCGCGAGCGAATATAACTGAAGGCGGCCTGCGCGGATTCCTGCATCACTTCGCCCAGTTTGCCGGTGATGGTGAGCTTGCCTTTGCCTTCCATCAGGGAGCATTCGGTGGTGAGAATCTGGCCGCCCACTTCGGTCCATGCCAGCCCTACGGCGGAGCCGACTTCGTTCTTCTTCTCGATGCCGAGGTCGCGGAATTTCCACGGCCCGAGCAGATCGGTGAGCTTCAGGCCATTAATGACTGCCTTCGGAGGCGGCTGCTTGTCTTTGTTTTTGCCGGTTTCCGAATTCACTACCTGGCGCGCGATCTTGCGGCAGACATTACCGATCTCGCGCTCGAGATTGCGCACGCCGGCCTCGCGCGTGTAGTACTGAATGAGGCCGTTGACGCCTTCGTCGGTGAATTCGATCTTGTCCTTGGAGAGTCCGGTTTGCTCGACCTGTTTGCGTACCAGGAACTTCTTGGCGATCTCCATCTTTTCGAGCTCGGTATAGCCGGAAAGGCGGATCACTTCCATGCGGTCCTGCAACGCCGGGGGAATGGTGTGGAGCACGTTGGCGGTAGCGATGAAAAAGACCTGGCTGAGGTCGTATTCCACGTCGAGATAGTGATCGACGAACATGAAATTCTGCTCGGGGTCGAGCACTTCAAGCAGCGCGGCGGAAGGATCGCCGCGGAAATCGGTGGACATTTTGTCCACTTCGTCGAGCATAAAGACCGGGTTCTTGGTTCCCGCCTTCTTCATCATCTGAATGATCTGGCCGGGCAGGGCGCCGATATAAGTGCGGCGGTGGCCGCGCACCTCGGCCTCATCGCGGACGCCGCCGAGCGACATGCGCACGAACTTGCGTCCGGTGGCCTTGGCGATAGACATGCCTAGCGAAGTCTTGCCGACGCCCGGAGGCCCGACGAAGCATAGGATAGAGCCTTTGGGATTCTTCACGAGGCGGCGTACGGCCAGAAATTCAAGGATGCGCTCCTTGATTTTTTCAAGTCCGTAATGATCGGCTTCGAGCACGGTTTCGGCGAAGCGCAGATCTCGAATCTCTTTGGATTTCTTCTTCCATGGCACCGCCAGCAGCCAGTCGAGATAGTTGCGGGAAACGGTGGATTCGGCCGACATGGGAGGCATGTTCTCGAGGCGCTTCAGCTCGGCCATGGCCTTTTCCAGAGCGTCGGTAGTCATACCGGCGGTTTCAATGCGCTTCTTCAGCTCGTCGATTTCGCTCTTTTCGCCGCGGCCCAGCTCCTTCTGGATGGCCTTGATCTTCTCGTTGAGGTAATACTCTTTTTGCGCCTTTTCCATCTGGCGCTTGACGCGGCCCTGAATGGTGCGATCGACATTAAGCTTCTCAATCTCGATGTCGAGCATCTCGGCGACGCGAGTCAGGCGGTCGATGGGGTCGAAAATTTCGAGCAGCTCCTGCTTCTCTTCGATGGTGAGCTGTAGATTGGCGCCTACGGTATCGGAGAGCTTGCCAGGATCGTCGACGCGAATGGCGGCGATCATGGTCTCGTAATTCAAATTCTGACTGAGCTTAACGTACTGCTCGAAAAGGCCGGTGACGCGGCTGATGAGCGCGTCGAGCTGCGGGCCGGGCTCAATCTTGAAATTAGAGGTGCGAACGACGGCGCGGAAAAACCCCTCGTCATCGGAGACCGATACCACCTTGGCGCGCTCCACGCCTTCCACTAATACTTTGATATTGCCGTCCTGCAGGCGCAGGCTCTGGACGATATTGACAATCGTGCCCACCGAGTAGATCTCGTTGGGTTCCGGCTCGTCCACGGAGGCATCGTGCTGGGCGGCGAGAAAGATCTTCTTATCGCCGGCCATGGCCTCCTCGAGCGCGCGCACGCTGGACTCGCGTCCCACCACGAACGGCGTCATCATGTACGGAAAGATGACCACTTCTCGAATGGGCATCATCGGCAGGCGTTTAGTATCGGATTTTTCCTTTGAAGTAAGCATGGTTCTCCCCGGGGAAACGGTCTCCCCGGAATCTGACGGCCTGTTATGGCAGGAACCGGATCGCGAAGCCGCGCGCTAACCGGCCTTCTCTAATAGTGTAAGACTGATTTTCTGGGCCAGTACCATCTCCCGCGTTACCTGAAACTCGCGAACCTTCTTGTAGGAAGGCAAATAGTACATTAAATCGAGCATCAAGTCTTCGAGAATCATCCGCAGGCCGCGGGCGCCTACTTTGCGGTCCATGGCCAGGTCGGCGATGGCTTCGAGCGCATCGTCGTTAAACTTCAAGCGGACATTCTCGAACTCAAAAAGCTTTTGATACTGCTTCACAATGGCGTTCTTGGGCTTGCTCAATATCTGTATCAAGGCCGAACGGTCCAGATCGTCCAGTACCGCCGAAACCGGCATGCGTCCGATGAACTCCGGAATGAAGCCGAACTTGATCAGATCCACCGGCTGCACCTGCGAGAGCATATCGATATCGCGGCGCCCGCTGATGGGACCGCGGGTAGCGCCTTTTTCCTCCTCCTGGATGAAGCCTATGGATTTCTTGCCGGTACGCCGCGCAATCACTTTCTCCAGCCCTACAAAAGCGCCGCCGCAGATGAACAGGATGTTGGTGGTATCGACGGGCGTGAATTCCTGGTGCGGGTGCTTGCGCCCCCCCTGCGGGGGAACGTTGGCGACGGTGCCTTCGAGAATCTTGAGCAGCGCCTGCTGCACGCCCTCGCCCGAGACGTCGCGCGTGATGGAGGGGTTCTCGTCCTTGCGGCAAATCTTATCGATCTCGTCGATATAGATAATCCCCTGCTGGCATTTCTGCACGTCGCCATCGGCGGCCTGGAGCAGCTTGAGGATGATGTTTTCGACATCTTCGCCCACATAGCCGGCTTCGGTGAGGGTGGTGGCATCGACAATGGCGAAAGGCACATCGAGGACCTTAGCCAAAGTTTGCGCCATAAGGGTTTTGCCGGTACCGGTGGGGCCGATCAGCAGGATATTGGACTTCTGGAGCTCCACTTCCGCGCCGCGCACGCGATTGAGGTGAATCCTCTTGCAGTGGTTGTACACCGCGACGGCGAGCTTTTTCTTGGTGGATTCCTGGCCAATCACGTATTGATCGAGGAATTCCTTGACTTCGAGCGGCTTGGGGATCTTGTTCGACGCTCCGGCGGGAGGCTCGACTTTATCGTCTTCCAGAATGGAGTTGCACACGGCGATGCATTCATCGCAGATGTACGCGCGCGGATAATCGCTGGGCGAGGAGATCAGCTTCCCAACGACATCCTGACTTTTGTGGCAAAAAGAGCAGCGTAAAGCATCGTCGGATCCGGTACGCTTCAAGCGGTTTTCTCCTGTTCCACCATGGGCCGTCTACCGCCTCGAAAGGGGTAAAGGACCTCCATCGAGTTCGTCTCTATTATCACCTGAACCGGCATCTTACGCAATTCCCAGTATTACTAAGTTACTCTCCAGAGGCGGGGGGGGCCGGCCAGGGGCGAGCTTTTTTGTACTCCAGAGAGGCGGATTAACAATCCGCCGCAGGTTATCAACCTGCCCCACATAGGATCGGTCATGCGGTTTTCCGGGCGCGCTCGAAGAGGAAATTGAGGACCTTTTCGGCTTGTATATGATTGGCAAGGCGGTTAAGCGTGCCATCCTTTTCAAAGCGCATCTGGACGGCGCCGACGGGCTCGCGCTGCTGCCGCGCAATCTTCTCTACTTCTTTATCGACTTCGTCGCGGGTGGCGTGAATCGATTCGCGCTCGGCAATACGCGATAGCAGCATGGAGGCCTTGACTTCGCGCAGGGCCTTATCGCGCTGGGTCTCCTTCACCTTTTCCCAATCGATTTTAATGTGGCTCGGGTCTACGCCCTCGCCCGCCATGGCGCGGAGGCTTTGCTCCAAGCGATTGCGGATCTGTTGATCCACAAAGGCTTCCGGAACCGGGAACTCGTGGGTATCCACGAGCTTTTCCACCAGCTGGTTCTTGGCTTGAGTTTGGGCTTCCATCTGGCGCTGCGTGAACAGGTTTCTCTTGACGGCCTCGCGCAACTCGTCGATGCTGCGATAGTCGCCAAGATCCTGCGCGAATTCGTCGTTCAGCTCAGGCAGTTCCTTGCGGCGAATTCCTTTCAGGGTGGCGTGAAACTTGACGGTCTTCCCGGCAAGGCGCGCAGAACCGTATTCTTCGGGATAGTCGACGTCGAAAGTACGCTCGTCCCCCGGGGTCAGCCCGCGAAGATTTTCCGTGAAGGCCGTGAGAGTGTCGGCGCCACCAATTTCGAGCACGATTTCGTCGGTCTTTACGGGATCGCCTTCGACGCCGGCGAGGCTTTCCAGCGCCACTACGGCGTGATCGCCGTCTTCGACGGGGCGCGGGTCCACGTTTACGTATTCGGCCTTTTGCTCGCGGATCTCGCCGATCCGGTTGCTCACGTCATCGTCGGAAATTTCCGGGTCGTGATAGGGAATTTCGATGTCTTTGTAATCCTGCAACTCGATTTCGGGCACAACTTCGAATTGGGCCTTAAATCGCAGCGGCTCGCCATCGTGGAGGTGGATTTCAGAAATATCGGGGGTCCCCACCACGTTGAGATTTTCCGCTTCGAACTGCTTCTTGAGGTATTTGGGGATTAATCCTTCGAGCACTTTCTGGCGAATGTCGCCGGCGAAGTATTTGCGGACCATGGAAGTGGGCGCTTTACCAGGACGGAAACCTTGCAGTTTGGCCCGCTTCTGCACGTCGGCGATGACACGGGCGGTTTCGCCTTCTACTTCCTGAGCGGGGACGGAGATTTCGAGCGAGTGCTTGCAGCCTTCGACTAACGCCAAGTAGGTGGAACCTCTGAGATGGAGAAGTTGGTAAGCCTCATTTTAGCACGCGGCGGGGGGATTTTGACGCGGGCTGGGGATTCAAGGGGGATTCAACGCGGAGACGCGGAGGGGCGGAGGTAACGCGGAGTTTTTTGCGCGGGCCTGGCGAGTTGAAATAGCTATAACCTCCGCGCTGCGATATCATCGGCGGATATGCGCGCCTTGTGGGCGCGCGGCGCACAACATGAATAGGATTTTAGTCGGACACCTGATCGGACTGCGATACAAGCTGATGTGGGCCAAATCGCGGTCGCGCAACGGGCGGATTGCGTTGTTCTTTACCGGTTACCTGCTTCTCATTATGACGGGAGTGTTGCTGGGCGCGGGCGGCATCGGCGCGGGCATCGCGGCCGTGAAATCGGGCAAGGCGGAAATGGTGGCCAGGTTGGTCCTGACCAGCGTCTACGGCGTGGCGGTGATGTGGACCTTGCTGCTGGGCTTCGGCATGAATGCGGTGTTCTCGGAAACCGAGTTGCGCCGTTATCCGTTGGCGGCGGGCGAACGGCGGCTGGTGAGATTTTTCATCGGCATCGTGGATCCGTTCTGGTTTCTGATTCTGTTGGTGGATGTGGGCCTGGTAATAGGGCTATATCTGGTGGGCAATACATCGCTTGGCGTTGGGTTGATCGCGGCGCTGTTGCTGGTGGCATCGAACTATGCGCTGGCGCGGGCGGTGGGCATGTACATCGACCGTCTGGCGGAGACGAAAATGGGATCCGCCATCATGCTGTTTCTGGTAATGGCGGTGGCCATCACGCCACAATTGCTGGTACAGGCCGCCCGGCGCAACCCCGCCTTGCTCGAGCCCGTGTTGAAGGTGCTGCGCTTTACGCCGCCGTTCGGCGCGGCGGATGCGATCACGCTGAGCGGCACGGCGGCGCTGCAAGGCTTAGCGGTAGTGGCTAATCGGCCTGGCGGTATTTCTGGCGGCCATCTTCTGGATCGAAAGCATCCGTACCAGCAGCGGGCCGCGCGAGTCGAAAGCGCTCGGCTGGGATAGCCCTTATGAACGCGCCGGCGCCTGGTTTGGACCCCGGTACGGCGTGCTGGTGGGGCATTGGCTGCGCTTCAACATGCGCAATCAGCGGTTCCGCACGATGTTTCTGCTAAGCCTGCCTATGGCGGCGTTTCTCGCGTTCAGCATGGGGCGCAGCCGCGCTGGGGTAGATTGGTTCAGCGGAGCCTTGGGCGCCGCGCCGGTGCTGGCGTTTATAGGCACTGCGCGCATCGCGGTGAATCAGTTTGGCTACACTGCCGGAGGCTTCCGCCGGTTCCTGCTTTTGCCCACCGATCCGGCCGCGTGCCTGCGCGCCGCCAGTTACGCGTCCGTGTTGCTGGGCGCAATGATGATCCCGCTCGGACTGATCGCATGGATTGTGCTGGCGCCCGGCGGCGCGCGATCCGCGCCAGGTCATAATGCTGGCGGGCAGCGGCCATCACCGGACTGTTTCTATTTAATGGCCTGGGCCTCTGGTCGACGCTTTTCGGGCCGCGTAAAGGGAATTACGCCAGCGGCATGGGCAACGATCTTTCGGCGGTCGGCAATATCGTCGCTCTTTACGTGCATGCTCGGCGGTATGTTCCTCCCGGTATTTGCCGAAGCATTGGGCGCCAGCGCTGATCGCGCCGCAGAATTGGCCTCGGGATGCGGTGCTTCCGGCCGCGATCGCGTATGCGTTTTATAGTCTGTCCCTGAATCGGCGGGACCGCTGGTGGACCGGCGGCGCGAAGCGCTGATGGCGTCGTGGTGGAAGGCAGTAAATGACTCCCGACCGGAACCCTCAGCGTCAGGCGACGCGATCCTCCGCATCTCACAATCTGGCAAAGCATTATGGCTCGGTGACGGCGGTAGATAATCTCTCGCTGCGCGTGCCGGCGGGCACTATGTTCGGATTCCTGGGCCCGAACGGATCGGGCAAGAGCACCACCATCGGCTGCCTCACCGGACTTGCTCGATCCGAATTCGCGGCGACATCGAGATTTTGGGCGAGCGGTTCAATTCCGAAGCGCTGGCGCTCAAGCGGCGCATGGGCGTGATGCCGGAAACGCTGGGCCTTTCGAGCCGCTCTACGCGCACGAATTCCTGGCGTTCGTGGGACGCATGTTCGGCCTCGATGAGAGACCACGCGGAACGCGCGTCTCCGAGCTGCTGGCCGCGCTCGAGCTGACCGACACCTCCAAGCCGCTCTCCGGCCTACAGCACCGGAATGCGCAAGCGGGTGGCGTTCGCGGCGGCGGTGATCCATTCGCCCGAGGTGCTGTTCCTGGACGAGCCGTTTGAAAGCATCGACCCGGCGGGCGTGGCGTTGATGAAGCAGTGGCTGCGCCGATTCACCGAACAGGGCCGCACGGTCTTCATCACCACCCACGTGCTGGATACGGTGGAGCGTCTGTGCCAGCAGGTGGCCATCATCACCAAGCCCGGAAAGCTGGTGTGGGAAGGCGATATTACAGCGCTGGCGAGCGATGGGTTTATCGAATACGACGGCCAAAGGTTTAAAGCGCTGGAGCAACTCTTTTTGCATTTGACTGGGGAGAAGTACGCCGATTTGAAATGGCTATAGGGACGATTGCCATGCTTCCGGTGGCGATCACCTAGCCGTGAGCATTTCCTCATCCGCCCCCATGTTATCCTGACGGCATAAGAGAGCCCTGAGGAAATGCAGCCCGCAATGGAAACCTCTTGCCTCGCCGGGAATGTGTGTAACTCCAGGCCACTCCAGGCGCGTCTACAGAATCGTTATCGTCGCATCCGGCTTTTGAGCGCTTCAACATGTTCGAACTGCTGTTTAAATATCCGGCCAGCCTGTTTCATCAGAGGCCAATTCGTCTTCCTTACGCCGTGGCCGCTGTGGCTGATGGCGCTGGCCATTCTGGCCGCCGCCGGTCTGCTCTTCTGGCACGTCCACCGCAATCACGGCATGCTTGTCCGGCATCCGGCCGATTGGTATCTGGCTGCTCGAAACCGGCATGGTGGCGCTGCTGCTGTTTCTGCTCTGGCATCCGGCGCTGAGCGTCGCCACGCTGCGCCCGCAGCAGAATGTGGTGGCTGTGCTGGTGGACAATTCCAAAAGCATGGCCATCGCCGATGCCTCAGGCACGCGCGATAGCCGCGGCCAAATCGGCGCTCAATAGCGGTCTGCTCAAAGGACTCGGCGACAAATTCCAGGTGCGGCTTTACGAATTCGGCAAAGAGCCCGAGCGGATTCAAAAATACCGACGCCGCTCAACGCCAATCAACAGGCCACGCGCATCGGCGATACGCTCGAACGAGGTGCTGGCCGAATCCTCTTCGCTGCCGCTGGGCGCGATTGTGTTGCTCAGCGATGGCGCCGATAATACCGGCGGCATCGATCTCAACACCATCGCGGCCATTCGCCGGCAGCGCATTCCGGTCCACACCATCGGGTTCGGGCGCGAGCATCCGGCTAAGGATGTCGAAATTGAGGACGCGGTGGTGGCCGGCGCGCGCGCTGCCGAAATCGCGGCTGACCGCGCTGGTAACGTTCCAGAACTATGGCCTCGCCGGCAGCAAAGGCAAGCTGACGGTGCGCTCCGAAGGCAAAGTGCTGGCTTCGCAAGATGTGACGCTAAAAAGCGACGGCATCATGCAGACCGAATCGCTGGTGTTCAATTGCGGCGATAAGGGCGCCAAGACGCTCGATATCGGCTTTGAGCCGGTCGCGGGCGAAGACAATCCCGCAGAACAACCGCTTGACGCGTCTGGTGACCGTGGAAGACCGCAAGCCGCGCATCCTATATATGGAAGGCGAGCCGCGCTGGGATTACAAATTCCTGCGCCGCGCGCTCGACGATTTTCCCGATGTCGAGATCGCCAGCATCCTGCGCCCCACGCAAAATAAGCTCTACGTGCCAGGGCGCCAAGGACGAGCACGAGCTGGAAGACGGCTTCCCCTCCAAGGCCGAACAGCTTTTCGGTTTCCAGGGCCTTATTATCGGCAGCGTGGAGGCGAACTATTTCACGCCCACGCAGCAGCAGTTGATCCGCGATTTTGTGGACCGGCGCGGCGGCGGATTGCTATTCACCGGCGGCCGCGCCACGCTTTCCGATGGCGGCTACGTGGGCTCGCCGCTGGAAGATCTGGTCCCCACCAAGCTTCCGCCCAACCGCGGCACGTTCCATCGCGATTTCTCGCCCGTGGAATTGACGCAGGAAGGCGCGCAGAGCTTGATCTGCCGCCTGGACGATAACGAAGCGCGCAACGCCGAGCGCTGGAAGAAGATGCCGGCGGTCGCCAATTATCAGGAAGTGGGCGAGCCCAAACCGGGCGCTTCGGTGCTGTTGAATGTGATTCCTCCCGGCCGGCGCGCCATGCCGCTGCTGGTCACCGAGAATTACGGCCGCGGCCGCACCGCGCGTGTTGGCCACCGAAGGCTTATGGCGCTGGCAGATGTGGCTGCCGCACGAAGATACGCACTCTGGCGACGTTCTGGCAGCAGATGTTCCGGTATCTGGTGACCGATACGCCCGGCCAGGTCGCGGCGACCACTCCCAAGGCCGTGCTCTCCGACGATACCAAAGTGCCCATCCGCGTCGAAGTCCGCGACAAGGAATACAAGCCCGTGACCAACGCCAACGTGCAGGCGCGCTTCATTGCGCCCGATGGAACGTCCGCCACCATGCAGCTTTCGCCGCAGCCGCTCGAAGAAGGCATCTATACGGGCGATTGGACGGCGGAAAAGCCGGGCTCGTACGTGGCCGAAATCATCGCCGGGCGCGAGCAGGAAGAGCTCGGGCGGGACGTGCTCTCCTTCCGCCGCGAGGACGGCGTGGCGGAGAACTTCCACACTTCGCAGAATCGCGAATTGCTGCGAGAAACTTTCCGATCAGACCGGCGGCCGTTACTACAAGCCGGAAGACGCGTCCAAGTTAGCGAGCGACATCACGTATTCGGAAGCGGGCATCACCGCTCGCGAAACGCGCGACCTTTGGGATATGCCGATCGTATTTCTGCTGGCGCTGGGAATCCGGCCAGCGAGTGGCTGCTGCGCCGGAAGTGGGGCGTGGTATGAGATCGATCCTGCCATTTCTGCGCCCTGGCTCTCGCCGCTCTCGCGCACGCCACAACTTTCTACGTCACCATCTCCGGCCTGGGCGGCGAGCCCGATTACGACCAGCGCTTTAAAATGCTGGCCAACGACATCGATTCCAGCCTCAAAAAGGCCGGCGGCGATGCCAACGTAATCACCCTGATAGCGCCCACTCGCGACCAGATCCGCACGCGCCTCGGCGAAGTGGCGCAAGCAGGCCAAGCCCGACCGATGCCCTGGTGGTCATGCTGATCGGCCACGGCACATTCGACGGCGTCGAATACAAATTCAACATCCCCGGTCCGGATATCACCGGCGCGGAGCTGGCGACGCTGCTCGATCGCGTGCCCGCCGACGCGCCAATTGGTCGTCAACATGACCAGCTCCAGCGGCGGCTCCATCGATTTTCTGCGCAAGCCCAATCGCGTGGTGATCACCGCTACCAAAACCGGCACGGAGAAAAACGCTACCGTTTTCGCGCGCTACTGGGCCGAGGCGCTGCGCGATCCGGCCGCCGACGCCGATAAAAACGAAACCGTTTCGGCGCTCGAAGCTTTCCACTTCGCGCAGCAGAAGACCACCGAGTTTTTCGATACCCAGAAGCGCCTGGCCACGGAGCACTCGGTTCTGGAAGACACCGGCAAAGGCGAAGGCGAGCACACCCCGTCGCCGGAGAACGGCGAAGGCCGCCTCGCGGCCACCTTCCCGGTGGTGCGGCTCGGCTCCAATGCCGCGGCCGCGCGCGACCCCGCCAAGCGCGCGCTGCTCGACCAAGAAGGAGCAGCTGGAGCAGGCCATCGACAAGTTGAAGTATCAGAAGGCCGCCATTGCCGGAAGCGCAATATAAGCAGCAACTGACCCAGCTCCTGCTCGATCTTGGCCAAGGTGCAGGAGGAGATCGACAAGTGACCATCCCTGTGTGGCGCACGCACTTCATGCGTGCAGCGTTCACGCTCGTGTGAACGCTTTCTTCGCGCTTGGCCATTCTTCCCCTGCTCGCAGCCCTGTCTCTTTCCGCCCAAACTCTCGATCAGGCCAAAGCGCTGCAAAAAGCCCGCCGCTATCAGGAAGCCAACGCGGCATTCAAACAACTGGTCGCCGCCCATCCCGACAACGCCGATTACCGCGTCGCGTGGGGCCGTCTGTATCTGGAGCACTGGCAGCCGGATGATGCGCAGCAACTCTTTCGAAGAAGCGCTCAAGATCAAGCCGGAACACGCCGGCGCGCTGCTCGGGCTGGCGCTCATTGCAAGCCGAGGAATTCGGCGGCAAAGCCAGCGAGCTGGCGCACAAGGCGCTCAAATCCGATCCCCATCTGGTCGAAGCCCAGGAACTGCTGGCGCGGCTGGCGCTTGAAGACAACAACGACGCCCTGGCGCGCGACGAAGCTCACAAAGCGCTCGATATGAATCCCGAATTCCGTCCAGGGCAAGGCGATTCTGGCCACCATGGATTGGCTGGCCGACAAGAAAGATTCGTCCTGGGACCCGCACGACGCGCGCGGCTACGAAACCGCCGCGCATTTCTTCATGTTGAACCGCCGCTATGCGGAGTCCATCGAGTTCTATCGCAAAGCTATCGCGCTCGATCCCGAACTTTACACCGCGCGCTCGCAGATGGCGATCAATCTGATGCGGCTGGGCCAGGACCAGGAAGCCTACACAGAGCTGAAAAATTGCTGGGATCACGGTTTCCAGGACAGCCCACTAAGAACACGCTTGACCTTGATGGACAGCTACAAGAACTATGTAACCATCGAAACGCCGCACGCCATTCTGAAGCTGCACAAAAAAGAAGCGGAACTACTGCGCCCGTACTTCGAAGCCGAAGTAGAGCGCGCTATCGCCACCTACGAGAAGAAGTACAAGATGAAGCTCGGACCACAAGGTGCAAGTGGAAGTCTATCCCGATCATGACGATTTCGCCGTGCGCACCTTGGGTATGCCGGGTCTGGGGGCGTTGGGCGTGACCTTCGGGTATTCCATCGCCATGGATAGTCCGTCCGGCCGTCCGCCGGGCGAATTTCATTGGGCGTCCACGCTGTGGCACGAAATGAGCCACGTCTTCACGCTCACCATGACCAATTCCAAGGTGCCGCGCTGGTTCACTGAAGGCATCGCGGTGCATGAAGAGACCGCCGCCAGCCCGGAATGGGGCGACCGGCTGGGCCTCGACGAGATTACCGCCATTAAGGATCACAAGCTGCTGCCCATCGCCGATCTGGATCGCGGCTTCATCCATCCGTCGTACCCGCAGCAAGTGGTCGTGAGCTATTTCCAGGGTGGCAAGATCTGCGATTTCATCACCGAAAAATGGGGATGGGACACGATTCTGGCGATGCTCCACGATTATGCCAACGGCGAGGAGACTCCGGCCGTCATACGTAAAGAGTTGAAAGTGGAGCCGGCGGAGTTCGATAAGCAGTTCCTGGCTTACGTGGAAGCCGCCACCAAATCTCCCGTGCAGCACTTCACCGAGTGGAAAGACGGCCTGAAGAAAGTCGCCGCTCTGCTCCAAGGACAAAGACTACGGCTGCGTCGATTAAGGAAGGTCTGGCGATTCGCGACTCTCTATCCCGACTATGTGGAGCAGGGCAGCGTCTACGAGTTTCTGGCCCACGCTTATCTCGACAAAAAAGACGACGCCGACGCTATTGACGAGCTGAACCGCTACGCGCACATCGGCGGCCGTAATCCGACATCGCTAAAGCTGCTGGCCAAGGAACTGACGGATGCCGGCAGGAAAAAGGAAGCAGCCGATATACTGGACCGGTTAAACTTTATCTACCCGGTGGATGGCGATCTGCATCACAAGCTGGGCGAGTTATGGCTCGATCAGGGCAATGCCGCGGGAGCCGCCCGCGAATTCCGCGCCGAACTGGCGTACAAGCCGATCGATCCGGCGCAGGCGCATTACGATCTGGCGCGCGCTTACAACGAGAGCCACCAATCCGATAAATCCAGGGACGAATTGATTTTGGCGCTGGAGATTGCACCCGATTTTAAGCCCGCGCAGAAGTTGCTGTTGCAGTTGAGCAAATAAGAATGGACAACTCATGTCAACTACCGTAACGACGCAAGTGGAGCCCGAGATCCTAAAGGCGCGGATAGACCGCTTCCGCCAGGTCCAAAGCGACATCGTGACGCAGGTGCGCCGCGTGATCGTAGGCCAGGAGGAAGTGCTCGAGCAGGTGATGATCGCTCTGTTTGTCGGCGGCCATTGCCTGATCACCGGCCTTCCGGGCACCGCCAAGACTCTGTTGGTGCGCACCATGGCGCAGACCTTGGGGCTGATTTTCAAGCGCATCCAGTTCACTCCCGATTTGATGCCGAGCGATATGACCGGCACCGACATCATCGAAGAAGATCCCGCCACCGGCCATCGCACCTGGACGTTCGTGCCGGGCCCCATCTTCGGCAACATTTTGCTGGCGGATGAAATCAACCGCACTCCGCCCAAGACGCAGAGCGCGCTGCTTGAGGCCATGCAGGAGCTGTGCTGCACGGTCCGCGGCAATACATATACACTGCCGAAGCCGTTCTTTGTGCTGGCCACGCAGAACCCCATCGAGCTCGAGGGCACCTATCCTCTGCCTGAAGCGCAGCTCGACCGCTTCCTGTTCAACACGATTCTGGATTACCTGACCGCCGACGAAGAAATGCAGGTTGTCGATCTGACGACGACAACCAAAGTCGCGCAAGCGGAAACCATCACCGACCGCCGAAGAGATCCTGAGCTTCCAGCAATTGGTGCGCATGACTCCCATCGGCAGCAGCGTCGCCCGCCACGCCGTGGATATGGTGCGCGCCACCCGCCAGCGGGACGAGAGCGCGCCCGACTTTATCAAGAAATACGTCAACTACGGCGGCAGCGTGCGCGCCGCGCAATTTTTAGTCTTGGCCGCCAAGGCCCGCGCCCTGATGAAGGGCCGCTATCACGTGACCTACGAGGATATCCGGGCGCTATATATCCCCGTGCTGCGCCACCGGATTCTGCTCAACTTCCATGCCGAAAGCGATAAGCTGCGTCAGGACGACATCTTGAAAATGGTGCTGGAGGCCAAGCCGGCTCCGCGGGATTAAGGGGAGGTTTTTCGACGCAGAGACGCTGAGACGCGAGAGCAGAGTGGAAAACGAAATAACAGAACGGATTATCGGCGCGGCTATTGAGGTCATAGACATCTTGGGCCGGGGCTGTTGGAAGTCCGTCTACGAGGAGTGCCTTTGCTATGAATTCAGTCAGCGGGGGTTGCGTTTTCAGCGGCAGTTGTCAGCCCCTGTCCTATATAAAGGAATCAAGTTGGATTGCGGCTACCGAATCGATTTGATGGTTGAGAATGCCGTAGTCGTCGAAATCAAGTCCATGGAAGCCATGTTACCGGTCCATCCGCACAGTTGCTGACTTATCTGAAATCTGCGATAAGCGTGTCGGTCTGCTGATCAATTTCAATGTGCCAATCCTGACGAGGGTCTAAAGCGTAGTCGTAAACAGCTTTCAGATTTTCAGATCCGACTCCGCGTCTCAGCGTCTCAGCGTCGAAAGATCCCTCCCCTAATGCTCCAGCGCTTCCTAGACCCGGCTACGCTCGCCTCCATCGACGGCCTCGACCTGGTCGCCAAGACCGTCGTCGATGGCTTTGTCGCCGGGCTGCACCGCTCGCCCTACTTCGGCTTTTCCCAGGAATTCGCCGAGTATCGCGCCTACTCCCAGGGCGACGATCTTACGGCATGTCGATTGGAACGTCTTCGCCCGGACCGAGAAGACGTACCTCAAGCGCTATCGCGGCGAAACCAATTCGCAACTATTGGTCCTGCTCGATACGTCCTCTTCCATGGCGTATAAGTCGCATTCGGTGAGCAAGCTCGATTACGCGCGGTTTGTAGCAGCGTCGCTGTGCTATATGGGCAGTCATCAACGCGATGCCGCCGGGTTGCTGGTTTTCGATCAGGACATCGTCAATTATATTCAGCCGTCCACGCGCCAGGGTCAGCTGTTCCGGCTGCTCCATGCCATCGAGGGCGCCGAGGCCGGAACCGGCGTGCGCACCGACTTCGTCAAGCCCTTTTTCCACTTTCAGAATTTCCAGCATCGCCGCGGAATCGTAGTCGTGCTGTCGGATTTCTACGAGCAGCCCGAAACCATCGTCAAGACCATCGAGCCGTTGCGCTATCGCGGCAATGAAGTGATCCTGTTTCAGGTTCTCGATCCGCAGGAGATCAAGCCCAAATTTCGCGATCCGGTGCTGCTGGTGGATATGGAGAACGAAGCCAACTCGCTTGAAGTCTCGCCCGAATACGCGCGCAATGAGTACCGCCGCCGCATCGACGCGCATATCTCGGGACTCGAATCCAAGGCGCGCTCGGCGGGACTGGATTATTTTCTTATGGATACCGGCCGGCCCCTCGACGAGGGTTTGCGCGAATATCTCGCGATCCGGCGGAGGATGCTCTAAATGGGATTTTTTGCGCCGTGGTTTTTAGCCGGCATCGCCGCCGTGGGCTTGCCTGTGTGGCTGCATTTGCTGCGCAAGCACAAGTCGCCGCCGCAGCCGTTCGGCTCGTTGATGTTTTTCGAGCAGCACACGCAGAGCTCCATCAAGCATCGCCGGCTGCGCTATTTGCTGCTGCTCGCGCTGCGCACGGCGCTCTTTGTGCTGATCGCGCTGGCCTTCGCGCATCCTTATATAGAACGCAAATCGCTGCCGTTCCAGCACACCGGTGAAATCACCGTAGTAGCCATCGACAATTCGCTCAGCATGCGCGCCGGCGGCCTGTTCGACCAGGCCAAGCAGATGGCTAAATCGGAGCTTTCCAGCTTGCGGCCGGGCGAGCGCGCGCAGGTGCTGGAGTTCGGGTCGCGCGTCCACTCGCTCAGCGAAGTCACCGACGACCGCCAGCAGCTCAACGCCGCCATCGACGCCGCCCAACTCTCCGACGACAAAACCTCCTTCGCCGAGCTTTCCCGCTCGCTGCGCTCCATCGCGCAATCGCTCAAGCTGCCGCTGCGCGTGGCCTTGTATTCGGATATGCAGCAGACGGGCATGCCGCCGAACTTCAACGATCTTCGCTTGAATGCGGCCATTCGTCTGGAGCCGCACCCGCTGGCCTCGAAAGAGGTTCCCAATTTCGCGGTGGAAAACGTGATCGCGCCGCGGCGCGTTTACGACGGCAAGAAGCAGCGCGTGCTCGCCACCGTCGCCAGCTTTGGCGCCGCCAAAGCCACCAGGCCGCGTTTCGCTGATCCTCAACGACCGCGTGGTAGAGACCAAATCGGTGGACGTGCCCGAAGGGCGGACGCGCCACCGTCGAGTTTCAGTCGCTCGAAGTGCCTTACGGGCGCAACAAAGGCGCGCTTAAGATCGATTCCGCCGACACGCTGCCCGCCGACGACACGTTTTATTTTTCCGTCGAGCGCAGCGATCCGCGGCCGGCGCTATTCGTCTATGAAGCCGGCAGCCAGATCGCGCATGTTCTATTTCAAAGCCGCGCTGGAAGCTTCGGGCCAATCGGCTTTCGACGTGCAATCCGGCGCTGGCCGAGCAGACCGCCAACGTCAATCCCGCCAAGTACGCGTTCATTGTCATCTCCGACGTGGGCGTGCTGCCCGGTGGATTTGAAAGCCAATTGCGCGAATATGTCCAGAACGGCGGATCGGTGCTGGTGGCGCTGGGCCACAACACCATGGCGCGCATGAAAGTGCCGGTATCGGACGACCATATCGCCGAATCGCGCTATGCCGGGCGCGAGGGCGACCGCTTCCAGACCGCCGCGTGGCTCGATCCCTCGCATCCTTCCATCCAAAAAAACAACAACTGGTCGGGCGTGAAATTCTATCGCGTTCTGCGCGTCGACCCGGGCAAATCGCGCGTGGTGGCGCGGCTTTCCGATGAAACTCCGCTGCTGATGGATCAGCAGATCGGCAGCGGCCACGTGGAGGTGTTCGCTTCCACCTTCGACGATCTCGACAACGATTTTCCGCAAGCACGCCTCGTTTGTGCCCTTCGTGGAGCAGACCGCGCGCTACCTGGGCCGGCTCGACGCCGGTCCCCCGGCGGTACAGGTGGGGTCGTTCGAAGAGCTCCGCGACAGCAAGGAAAAAGGCTCGTCGGTGGACGTGGTCGATCCCAAGGGCGGCCGCGTTTTCGATCTGCGCGAAGCCGCCACCGCGCAAAATGTCCAATTCACGATGGTAGGCTTTTACGATATCCGCCGGCCCAACGGGCGCAATGAGCTGGTCGCCGTGAATTCCGATCGCCGTGAGAGCGATCTCACGCCCGCATCCATGGAGGACATCAAATTGTGGCAAAATACAGCCAGCGGTCCCTCCGGCGGGGAATCGTCTTCGACCAGTGAACAAAAGCCGGTTTCGCTGTGGTGGTACGTCATGGTGGCGGCATTAGCCTTGGCGCTTGCGGAGTCGTTGTTGGGTAATAAACATCTTTCGGTGGACAAAGAGGTGGCATGAAACCTTTCGATCGCTTGTCCGACTATTTGAGCCGCGCTGGAGCGGCGTATGCGCTGGCTGGCCTTGAGCCGCGGCGCGGCGGTGAGCGCGGCGGCGGCCCTTATTCTTACGGTGCTGGCCGTGCTGGCCGCCAATCGTTTCGCCTTCTCGCACAACAGCGTGGTGGGCGCGCGCGTGTTCCTCTTCCTCGGGCTGGCGTTCGCCATTGCCGCGGCGCTGATTGTGCCGGTGATCAAGCTGAACCGCCGGCGCGCGGCCCGCGCGGCCGAATCGAAGTATCCGCAATTTCGAGGAGCGGCTGCTCACCTTCACCGAGCGGTCGGAACAAAACGCAGGCGATCCGTTTTTGCACTTGCTGGCCGCCGATACGCTGAACGTGGCGCAGAACGCGCAGCCGCATGAAGTCGCCAAGACCTCATGGATCTTCAGTTTTTCATCCGCGGCCGTAGTTTCCACTCTGGTCCTGCTCTGGCTCGGTATATCGGGTCCCGGATTTCTCGGATACGGAACCGGTCTGCTCTGGGGCAGCGTTCCCAAGGGCGTCACCAAGCCCTTCTACGCCATTTCGGTTTCTCCGGGCAATAAGACCATACGCAAGCGCGCCGACCAGATGATCGATGCGCAGCTTATGGGCTTCAGCGCGCCCAAGGTGCAATTCTTCGCCAAGTATGCCAGCGCTTCCAAATGGGAAGCCGCCGATATGAGCGTGAGAACCCGGCGGCACGGCCTATCAGTTCCTGATCGCCGGCGTGCCGGAAACGCTGGACTATTACGTGGAAGCGGGCGGCGTGCGTTCGCAGACCTATAAGTTGAATGTCATCGACTTACCCGCTGTGAAGAAGGTCGCGGTGACCATTCACTATCCAACATGGCTCGGGTTGAAGGACGTTACCGAAGATCCGGGCGGCGATCTGCGCGCCGTGCAAGGCTCGGTGGGCGAAGTGACCGTCACCACCGACCGGCCGCTCGCCAGCGGCGAAATCATTCTGGACGACGGCTCGAAAATCGCGCTGTCGAAGAACGACAGCGGAACGCTCACCGCGAAAGTACCGATTCAAAAAGACGGCATGTATCACATCGCCGCCATGGAAGCCGGCGACGACGTCCGCTTGAGCGAAGACTACTTCATCGAGGCGATGAAGGACAATCCGCCGGACGTGCGCATCACCCGGCCGGGACGCGATTTCCGCGCCAGCCCGATTGAAGAAGTCACCATCACGGTCGATGCCAAAGACGATTTCGGCCTCAAGGAAGTGCAGTTGCATTACTCCGTCAACGGCGGCGCGGAGAAAGTGGTTCCGCTGCTGCAAACCAAAAACGCCAAGACGTCTACCGGAACCACCGTAATTGCGTTGGAAGATTTCAAAGTGCAGCCGGGCGATGTGGTGAGCCTTTACGCCACCGCCAATGACGCGCGCTCGGTCTCGAAGACCGACATGTTCTTCATCGAAGCGCAGCCATTCGAGCGGAACTACACGCAGTCGCAGCAGGAGGGCGGCGGCGGAGGCGGTGGAGGCGGCGGCGACGACAATCAGCAGAATCAGATTTCGCAGCGCCAGAAGGAAATCATTACCGCGACCTGGAATCAGGATAAGGGACAAGGCGCGCGCGGAAGCGACGCGGAGAATGCCGCGTTCCTTTCGAGCGTCCAATCCAAGCTGAAGGAGCAAGCCGCGTCGCTGGCGCAGCGCATGAAGAGCCGCGAGCTCGATTCGGCCGGCGATTCCTTCAAGAGCTTCGTGGCCGATATGGAGCAGGCCGTGGAAGCCATGCAGCCCGCCACCGACAAATTGAAAATCGCCAAGTGGCACGATGCGCTGGCGCCGGAGCAAAAAGCCCTGCAATTCCTATTGCGCGCCGAAGCCACTTTCCGCGATATCCAGGTGGCCATGGGACGGCAGGGCGGCGGTGGCGGAGGGGGAGGCGGTGGCATGAACGGGGCCACGCGCGATCTGGAAGGCCTCTTCGATCTCGAGCTGGACACGCAGAAGAACCAGTACGAAGGCCTGCAATCGAATCAATCGGCCGACGCGCAGCAGCGCCAGGTGGACGAAGCGCTGCAAAAATTGCAGGAATTGGCCAAGCGTCAGCAGGAGTTGGCCGAGCAGCAGAAGAAGAGCGCCACCCAGACCAGTCAACAGCGTTGGGAGCAGGAGATGCTGCGGCGCGAGACCGAGCAACTGCGGCAGCAGCTCGACCAAATGCAGCGCAGCCAGCAAGGCCAGCAGCTCAGCCGCGATGGACAGCAGGGACAGCAGGGGCAACAAGGACAGCAGGGACAACAGGGCACAATCCGGGCAGCAGGGCCAAGCGGGCCAGCAGAGCGGGCAATCGGGGCAACAGGGCCAACAAGGTCAGCAGAGCCAGTCCGGCCAATTGGGCCAGATGGCGCAGCGCGGACAGCAGGCGGGGCAACAGGGTCAACAGCAGCAACAGCAAAATCAGCGGCTGCGGGGCGCCGACCCCAAAAAGCTCCAGCAGGCGCTCGATAGCTTGCAGCAGGCGGAGCAGGATATGCGCCAGGCGGCGGCGTCGCAGCAACAGGGCGGAGCCCAGAACGACGCGGCTGCGCGCCGCGCCGCGGATCGTATGAATGAAGCGATGCAAAATCTTGCCGGCCTGCGCAATCAGCAGTCCTCCGGGCAGGTGGACGATCTGGCGCGACAGGCCGACGAGTTGGCGCGCAAGCAGCAGCAGTTCGAAGGCGACCTGCGCCGCGCTTACACCGAGAGTCAGGGCAACATGACGCGCGATCAGGCGGACCAGTTGGCCGATCAGCACCAGGCCGAAGCCGGCGACGTCAAGAAGCTCGAGCAGGAAATGCAGAACGCGGTACGCGATTTGATGGCAACCCAACGGGATACATCCACCAAGGTGCGGCAGGCGCTGAGCGATCTCCAGCAGGCCGAAATCGCGCGCGATATGCAGCGTAACGCCGATTATATCCGGCGCGGCATGGCCGAATACGCCGCCATGTCGGAATCGCAGCTTACCGCCGGACTCAATAGTCTGCGCGACAAGCTGGACCAGGCGCGCAAACAGATGGGCCCGGGCAGTACCGGCGGCAAGAACGACAAAGCCGGCCAGGGCGACAAAGCCATGCAGGACAGCCTGAGCCAGGTGGAACAGTTGCGGCAGCAGTTGGAAGCGCGCGCCGCTCAGTTGCGCGGCCAAAATGGACAGGCTGGCCAACAGCCTGGGCAGCAGCGCCAGGGACAACAGCAACTCTCGCGCGATGGCAAACAGGGTCAGCAGGGCGGGCAACAAAGGGCCAGCAGGGTCAGCAAGGCGGGCAGCAAGGACAGCAAGGTCGGACAGAGGACAGCAGGGCCAGCAAGGCGGGCAACAAGGCGGTGGGCAACAGGGCGGGCAGCAAGGCGGCGCAACAGGGTGGCCAGCAAAATGGGGGCGCCACCAATAACGGCGGTGGTTACAATGGCGGCGCGAACAATGGCGGGTACAACACCGGCGGCTATGGCGGCGACTACTACGGCAACCGCGGCGGACCCATCCGCGACCAGGACATCCAAACCAGCTACCGCAACGCGCTGCAGAGCTTGCAGCAGCTTCAGCAGCAGTATCGCGGCGACCCCAACGCCACTCGCGATATCAATAACCTGATTCGCGATTTCCGGCAATTCGATCCGTATCAGTTGAATAACGATCCGCTGTTGAACCAGCGCATCATGGCCGCCCTCGCAATCATCGAGCAAGTGGAAATGGAGCTGCGCCGTAAAGTGGAGCAGGCCGGCGGCGACGGCAGCGTGCGCAGCCCCGGCAGCGAGCCCGCGCCGCAAGGTTATAGCGACGCTGTAGCGGAATATTTCCGCCAGCTCAGCAAGACCGGCAAACAGTAGCTTGTGCGGGCAGGTTGTTAACCTGCCGCCGATTGTCAATCGGCGTGCCGCGCCTTGACTCCCACTCTCATCGTCGGGGCCGGAATCTCCGGCCTCTCCGCGGCCTATTATCTCGCTCGCGGCGGGCCGGCCGTCTCTAATTCTCGATCCGCGCCCCCGGCCCGGCGGCGTGATCCAAACCGAGCGCATTGAAGACTGCCTGATCGAAGGCGGCCCCGACAGCTTTCTCTCCGCCAAGCCCGAAGCCCTCGCCATGATTCGCGAGCTGGGCCTTGAAAGCGAAGTCATCGCCTCCAACGACCACCTGCGCAAGACCTACATCCGCAAGCGCGGGCGTATGGTACAGATGCCGGATGGTCTCGCCCTGATGGTCCCCACCAGAATCGCGCCGGCGCTGTTCACGCCGCTATTCGGTTGGCGCACGAAGGTCCGCATGGGCCTGCGAGTATTTTCGCCGCCCCGGCCCAACGAAGCCGGACCGATCCATCGCCGAATTTATTGAGGATCGCTATGGCGCTGAAGCCGTGGAGTATCTCGCCGAGCCGCTGCTTACGGGAGTCTACGGCGGCGACCCGCGCGACCTCAGTGTTAAGAGCGTGCTCCCCCGCTTCGCCGAACTGGCCCACCGCTACGGCAGCCTGACGCGCGGAGTGCTGGCGAACCGTCCGCAGCAGAGCGCCGGGCCGCTGTTCCGGACAATGAAAGGCGGCCTCGGCCAGTGGATCGATGCCATTGTTAGCGCAATCCGCGGTCATTGCTGAGATCCGCCAGGCCAGCGCCGAAGCGGTCGAGCGAATTCCCGGCGGCTTCCGCGTCAAGGCCGGTGGCGATTGGATGGAGACACAGCGTCTGATACTCGCCTGCGAAGCCCACAATGCCGGCAGCCTGCTCGACGGCCGTCTTGGCGGAGCTGTTGCATGGCATCGCTTACAGTTCTTCGGTGGTGGTGGCGCTTGGTTACGACGGCCCGCCGCCGATGGATGGCTTCGGGTTCCTGGTTCCCCGCGAGAGAGCGGCGCCGCATTGTGGCCTGCACGTGGGTGGGCGACCAAATTTCCCATTTCCGCGCGCCGCCGGGAAAGACCATCGCGCGCTGTTTCCTGAGCGGCGAAGACGTTCCGGATCCGGCCACGGTCCACCGCGAACTGCAGGAACTCACGGGCATCCGCGGTGAGCCGCGCTTCCATCGCATCTTCGCGTGGCCGCGAGCCATGGCGCAGTATCGGGTAGGCCACGCGCAGCGCGTATCCGAGATCCGGCGCCTGGTCGCGGCGACCCCAGGTCTCCACTTGGCCGGCAACGCCTATAGCGGAATCGGCATCCCCGATTGCGTCCGTACCGGCAAGCAAGCGGCCGAATTTAGCGCGTCTACTTACCTTGTATAACCGCCGGTGGAACCCAAACTCCCGTGCCATACTTTTCGACGGCACGCGTCTTCATGTTGTATATGTCGCCTACGGAGAGTACATAGTAGGGCTTCTCCCAGGGCTGATACAGACGCGTATTGTCGTGAATGGCCACCTTCCACTTTCCGATCACTTGAAACCGATCTCCAGTGACAACGATTGCGGTGCCTTCCGATAGGCCGATTCCGAGTAGATTGGGATACTTCTTGATCACCGGGACGATATCGTCCCAGCGATTGCGCGTGTTTATGTGCTGATCGATGGCCACCTTGCGGAGGAAGGCGAAGCCGTGCTCGTGCTCCGGCTCGGGCGTCATCACAATATCGGAACCGGCGATCGCGCCGCGCACCAGATAGTCGCCCTGAATGGTTGCGCCGGCGGAGCTGCCGCCGATCACCCCGCCGCGCTGCAGCACGTTGCGAAATTCCCGCAGAGTCAGCGTGTTCGCATACGAATCGACAACATTCCACTGCCGGCCGCCATCGAACCAGACGCCGTTGGCGTCGCGCAGAACCCTGGCGAATTCCTCGGTATCGGCCACTTTCGGATCGTGCGTATGCAGCATGTGGACATTAGCGACTCCGCGCCGCTTCCAGGCGGCAACGACTTGTTCCTCGTTGTATACCTTGATGCTGCCGTCCGGATTGCGGTTGCCGCCGGCGGTGGGTACCACCACAATCTTTGCACTCAGTCCGCCTGCCTTATTGATGAACGTTTCGAAGATACCCGTACCCGCGTCCGAGCCCCCGCCTTGAATCACCAGTGTTCCCTTTTCCGGCCCGTATTCCGGCGCCTGGGCCAAGATGCCGCCTGCGAAGAGAGTCGCCACAAGCGCAAGATTCAGTTTCATAAAAGTAGAGATCAATATACCATTCCCCAGCGTAGTATCCTCACTCTATGAGCTTCCGCCGTTTCTGCTGGATGAGTGGCTGTCACAAAAGCACTCCGCCGATCCGCCCATCGAGTTCGATCTCGGATCGAGCACCGGTCCCCTCTGGAGCCTGCGCGAGTTACTCGATCTGGGCGGCTTTCGGGAAGCGCTGCTCGACGCTCTCCTCGATACCAAACTGCTCTACACCAGCTCCGCCGGAACCCGCGAGCTCGCGCGAAGCCATTGGCGCGCTGGAAGGCGCCGACCCGGACCGATCCAGGTGGTCACGGGCGGGGCCGAAGCGCTGCTGCTGCTCTTTTTCACTGCGGCCGGGCCGCCGCCAACGTCGTTCTGCCGCAACCCGGATATCCCGCCAACGACGCGATCACCACGGCGTTTGGCATCGAAGCGCGGCATTACGCTTTGCGCCGGAAAACCAGTTTCGCATCGATCTCGATGAAATCCGCCATTTGGTAGATCGCAACACGCGCCTGGTTCTGGCCATCTCGCCGCATAATCCTACAGGGGCAACGCTGAGCGATCGAGGAAATGCAAAGTCTCCACGATTTCTGCGTCGGCGCGCGGCATGCAGTTTGTGTGCGACCAGGTTTATCACCCCATCTATCACGGACCCGAAACACGAACCGCCGCCCGTCTGCCGCATGCCACGGTGCTGGGAGACTTCTCGAAGGCGCTTTGCCTCAGCGGGCTGCGCACTGGTTGGATTGTTGAGCCCGATGCCGCGCGACGCCGCCAATACCTGAACGCTCGCACTTACTTCACGGTCTGTAATACGGCTGTGGGAGAGCGCCTGGCCACGCTTGCTCTGCGTCATCGGGAGGCTATTTACGCCCGCGCGCGTCAGGTCGCCGCGGCTAACCTGCGCTGCTCGAAAACTTCGTCGAAAGCCATCGCGATCTGTTCGGTTGGGTTCGCCCGCAAGGCGGGATGACCGCATTCCCGTGGCTCGCCAGCGGGGCCGATGCGCGCCCGTTCTGCCGCGCGGCGATGAAGCGCGGTATTCTGCTCGCGCCGGGCGATTGCTTCGGCATGCCCGCGCACTTCCGCATCGGCTTCGCGGCGTCGGGCGAGCGTTTCGCCGCGGCTATTGAGCGGCTGGAGGAGTTCGTCGAGACCGCGGCTTCGAACGCGGTGACTGCATGATTTGAAAACCAGGTCGATTCACGATCGGCCGAGACCGGCTTCCAAGCGGCTCTCACACGAATCGTCGCCGGCTACTGATTGTCTTTCATCAATTTCCCAACCCGCTTGAGATTGCTCTTGATCTCTTCGGTCGCATCCACGATCTGGTTAGTATCGTAGATCACCCGCGGGGTAAGGAAAATTATCAATTCCGTTCGCGGCGTGGTTATATTTTTGGCGCCGAAGAGTCCGCCTAGAACGGGAATGCGACTCAGCAGCGGAACGCCCGAGGCGCGCTTCCGTATGGGTCTCCAGAATGGCGCCGCCGATGGCGATGGTGTCTCCATCCTGAACTGTCACCTGCGTGCTTACTGAGCGGTTCGAAAACGACGGCGACTGGATCGCCGAGCTGGCGGTCGGGCGCCACCGGCGCGCTCACTTGCTGGTTGATCATCATCGTCACCACGCCGCTCGAATTCACGTGCGCCATAATCGTCAGCGTCACTCCCGAGCTCTGGTTGCTCACCGTGCTGGCGAATATGACTGTCCCGTCGCACTGCGCGCCGGTCGCGAGCCCCTGCGAGGAGAGCACCGGTACCTGCGTGCCCACGTTCATGGTGGCGGGAATGCTGTCGGTGGCGATGATGCTAGGCGAGGAGATCACGCGCGATCTTCCTCGAGTCTCGGAAGCGTTCAGCACCCCGAGTAACTGATTGTTCTTCGATACCAGCGCGCCGATGGTAAGAGCCATGCCGCCGGGACCGCCGGCAGCCGCCAACGCCGTGGCAGGCGAAAGCCCGGTGATATTGGTGCCGCTGGGAGTGTTGCCGGTTACTCCCAGTCGGGCGGAACTGGAACCCACTTTTTGCAGGAAGCTTTCCACTCCCTCGGCGAACTCATTGTCGAGATCCACTTCGTAAATCTTGGCGTCGATGAGCACTTGCCGCGGCGGCAGATCGAGTTGAGGCAATAGCGTCTTGATTTGTTCGATGTCCTGCGGCGACCCTTCACCAGGATCGTATTGTCGAACGGATTGGGAATCACGATGCGGCGAACCGGGCGGAAGTTGGACCGTACATCGAGGCGCCCATGTAATCGCCGGTCTGGCCCACGCCGCCTTGCTGCGGCGCCGGCAAACTGGAGTAGAGGTCGCAACTCCCTGGCTGAGGACGCCGGCTGGGCGCCAGCGCCATATGGAGAGTTATAGTTCGAGCCGTAACCGCCATTGCCGTAGCCACCGCCGTACCCGCCGCCGTAACCTCCACCGTTCCGCCGCCGTAGCCTCCTCATGCCCGCCCATGCCCATCCCCATACCAGAGCCGGTGCCGTTGAAGCCCATGCCGGCGGAGATCATGCCGCTATTCGAGTTAGCCGCCATTTGCATCAGCGCCATGGGATTTCCGCTATAGAGCGCCATTACCGCCGCGGCCACAATCTCAGCGCGGCCGTACTTCATGCGGTAAGTCCAGATGGTAGTCGCTCCAGCGGTGACCTTAACCGGAATATCCAGCTTGTCAATCCAATCCTTCACTTGCGCGAAGATCCCCGGGTTTGGCGCCATGGCGATCATGGTATTGATGGGATCCATCGGAATGAACTTGACGGCCGAAGCTTTGTCGGAAAGAGCATAGGCTTTAAAGACCGTGTCCAGCTCTTTCGCCAGATCGCTGGGACGGCTGTTAGTTACGTCGAACAGTCTCACGCGCTGGCCGGCGAAGGTATCGCTATCGAACAGATAGATTAGCTCCATCAGCCGTTTGATGCTGCGGCTGTTGTCTTCGATGATCAGCAGGTTGGCGGGAGGGTAAGTGGAATGTGTCGCTCCTTCTCCCATGAATGGGGCAAGTAGCTTCTCTATCTCGTCCGCCGTGGTGTACTTTAGAAAAATCAAGTCGAGCACCATGCGCTCATCGTCGGGGAGAGTCTTCGGATCGGCGTTAGTAATGGGTCCGTCGGCAGATTCGAGACGCTCGCGATAGGCACGATATGATAGAGATCGCCTACCTGCACGATGGCTGCGCTGTTGACTCGCAGAATGGTTTGCAGCATCGGCATCAGGTCCACCTGCTTCACTTCGCCATAGGTGTGGATGGTGACCGCGCCGCCGACGCGCGGATCGAGAATGTAATTGATCTTCAGCCGCTCGCGCCAGTATGCGGACCATCTCCGTGAGCGATACGTTGTCCATTGAAAATGCATCGGTAGCGCTCAAGCGGCCGGGAATGGGCACGCCGTTTTGCGGCTGCGTGGCGGTAGGGGGCTGCCGCGGCGCGGGAGTGGCTGGATTGGCTGGATTGGCGGGCGGCAGGACCCGGGGACGGCGGGCGTCTGCCCCGGTTTGGGCGTTTGCGGGGGCATGTATGGAACTGGATGGCGCGACTCCGGCGCCCTGCGCGAAAAGCATTCGCGGCGGCGGCGGCCAGGATCAAAATTGAGTGAAATAAGTGGCGCGTCATGTTTGTCAATTCTGCTTGCCGTCCGCTTTGGCCTTTTCGCGTTCCCACGCGGCCTTTTCGCCGGCGTCGAGATCGGTCTTCTTCTTTTCCCATTTGTAAGTGCCGAATGGACCCGGCCGCTCGAACTTGATGGTGTCGCCATCTCTCGGTGACCTTCACTCCATCCATGCTGTGATCCTGTTCGCGCTTCTTCGTAGCGGCACGCCGGTATCTTCAATGCGCGCGATTCCGAATACGGTCTGACGCAGAATCCACTTCTTACCCTTGGCGTCGGTATAATGGTAAGTTCCCGGTTCGAACTCCACGGCGCTGGCCGGGATCTCAGTCAGCGGTTTCTCCGGTGTTTCGCGCTTTGGCCTTAGTCTCGTCGCTCTTCTTCGGCTTCGGACTGTCGGCGGCAAATAACATCGCGGTAAAACATAGTGCAATCAGTAGTTTCATAGTGACTCTTTCATTCTGTTTACTTACCTACCGGATCCCAGAGACAGGCCGACCCGAAGGGCAACTTGACCTCTGTCTTACGGAAGCCATCCTGCACCGTTCCAAATGGCGTACTGTCGTTCGGGCTGGCAGAGCTTGGATCCGCCACTAATCGCGTCCGCGCCCGGGCCTTTCGCGGTTGGCGCCTCTACGCGCGCCGGGACTGGCTGACGGCGCGTCCGTCCGGCCGGTCGACGCCGCTTCCTGCGCGGGCGCGGCCGCATGGTTGGCAAGCTCGTCCACGGATTTGCGGATCAGCTCGCCGTTCCACTCCAGAGTCAGGTCCTGGCGCGTGATATCGATCAGCTTGAATGGACCGATCATCTCGCCCGGACGCGTGGCCTGTTGCGGCGCGCCGGGATTCACGCTCAGGATCGCCTCGGGTCCATCGCCGAGATTCATGGCGCCGTGATACACCGGCAGCGGCGGAACGGGCGGCTTGGGCGGCGGCGGAACCACTTCCACGGGCACATCGGGATTGCGCGAACGGTCGAACAAATCCTTCTGCGCGATAGTCGGCATAGCCGGCAGGCGCGGCCGCGGGTGGAACGGGCGCGGCGGTGAACGGCGGGCCTGGGATGGGCGCGATCCGGCGGTGGAGCTCGGCCGCTTCGCGGGCTTTCTCCGCCCGCCAGCGCGCGCGCAATTGCCAGCCGGCGAAGACCGCCAGGATGAGCAAGAGCAGATTCAAAAACCAAAGCTTGCGGGTCATATAGATATCCTGCCACGCGGAGAGAGAGTTGCCAGAATCCAGAGGCCGATTGCCAATCGGCCGCAGGTTGAGCAACCTGCCCCACATCGGATCGCAGACAGGTCAAATAACAAGTGCAAAAGGGAAAACTTGCGGGTCATATCCCGGCCGCTCCTGTCTTCGGGATCAGCTTGCGCGGCACGATGGCCGAGACCGTCAACCGCACTTGCACATTCTTCTTCTTATCGTTTCCGCCGACCACGCTGATTTCATTGGTAGCCACGATCTGCGGCTGATTCCCCAGAGCCGCGAGCAGATTCACAAGCTGCTCGATGCCGCAAGTGAACGCGACCGTGGTCCAGATTTCGCCGTAGTCGTCGCCCAGCGCTTTACCGCGAAACTCCTGCATGCCGCGCGCATCGATGCCGTTGGCTTTGGCGGTGCTCTGCATAATATCGAGAAGCTGCGCCTGCGCCTGCGCTTCCGTATCGGCCTTGAGCACGCCCTGTTCGCGGTCGTTTAGTTCGGCTTTGGCATGGGCAACCAAATCTTCCTTACCCGGAACGGTCGCGGCGAGCTGCCGCAGGCGGGCCAGGCGCTTTTCCGCCAAGGGAACGGAATCGGCCGCGGCCACGACGCTTTGGCCGCCGCTTCTATAAACGCCGAACCGCACAATCAAAATCGACCGCCAGTGCGCCCGCCAGCAAGAGCAGCATACGCCGGTCGAGCGTGCCTACCTGCAGCGCCATCAGCGTTTCCTCCGGCTGGAGTGGATCTGGAATAATTCTCCGGCCCCACCCGGCGCGGGGCTGGTGGAATCGATCAACGTGTTCTCAAACAATGGCGAAGAATCGAAAATCTTGACCAGCGGCGAGGCCTGCGGACCTTCGCCGTTGAATCGCACCATGTCGCGCCGCAAATCGACGCTGCTGGTCCAGATGGGCGGCGCCAAAAGGCGCGTGACCTCATTGAGAGCGTCCAGATCGCTCCTGGTCTGGCCGCGATACTGATCGAGCAGGCGCACGCGCGCGCGGATGCGGTCGAATTCGCGGTCGAGCGCGGCGGCGCGCGCGGCCTGGGGCTCCAGTCGGGCGATTTGCGCATTGAGCTCCGCAAGATACTTGCGGTCGGCATAGCCCGAATAGAGCCACAGGCCGCCGGCCAGCAGCAACACCACCGCGGCCAACACCAGCGATGGAATCAACATGGCGCGCGAGCTGAGGCGCCGGTGTTCCACAGGCAGCACGTTCGCCGACGGCGCAAACCGGGGACAAGCTCCGGCCAACGCCGTGGCGTACGGCAGTGCGTTGCGGGAAAGATCGTTTTCCACCGGGTTCGCGGCGGGTTTGGGAAGAATCTCTTCGAGCGTCCGCGGCGCCGTGTCGGGCGGCAGACGCAATTCCGATAACGCCAGCAGGGCGGCGCGTTGCGGGGCCACGTCGAATTCGGCGGAAAAGACGGGACGCGCGGCGCTCTCTCCGTACACCTCCACGCCGCCCGACGCGGTGTGGCTCAACGCCACGAATCCCTCGCCGCCGGAGTGCCCGTTGAGGCGGATGGCCGCGTGAACCGCGGCGGCCGAGAAGGTGAAGCTGGAAACGGCTATCCCCGCCTCGCTGAACAGCTCGACGTAGTGATCTACTGTCGAACGACGCACGATACCCACCAGCGCCGAGTCGGCGGCCCCATCGCTGAACTTCAGCCGCGACCAACCCCAGCACACGTCTTCATCGCCGTAAGGGTGGAGCGTATCCAATTGGAAGCGGATGGCGTTCCCGGCATCCTTCGCCGCCACGCCCGGCAACGCCACCGGCCGCGCAATCACTTCGCGCCGCGGCAGCAGCACGGTAGCGCTGACGTGCTTGAGGCCAACCGATTTCAAGAACCGCGCGTACTCCATGCCCCACTCGGCCGCGGGCCGCGAGGAGAAGGCGTGGATGGTGGTGCGGCCGAGTACGCGAATACTGGATGGCCGCACGCGCGCCGCCGCCACTTCGAGAGTGGCCGCGCCGATCTCGATGCCGATTCCGGCGCCAAAGGCCAGCAGCTTGCGAACGTCCTTCGAAATAGAGTTGGAAGCGGCCATGCGGGTCAATTGTTCGAGCCCGGCTGGGGAAGGGCCGGATCGGCGAATGCGTCGGCGGCGAACGCGGTGTCGTACCAGCGCAAGATGTGAATGGGCGAATCGTAGCCGGCCGGCATGTACTTGACCATGGCGGCCACGGTGCGCTTCAAATCGGAAAGCTGCCCGTTGGGAAGCCGCAAGCGCGCAGTAGCGCGGATGGTGACGATGGAATTGCCCTCCACGCGCAGGCGGTCGATGGGAATGCCCATGGCGCCCAGCACGCTGCCGATCTCGCCCGGAGTGAAGGGCTGGATTCGCCGCCGCTGCAGGATCAGAGCGATGGCATCGCGAGGCAGGCCGATAGCAGCCAGTACGGCGGGCTGAGCGGTGTTGACATCCACCGTGGTGGTTGACCCGAACACGGAGAGGCAATCCACCAGGCCGGGCCGCGCCTGCAAACGCGGCGCGCCGGCGGGAGCATCGGCGGGGGCGGGAACGTATGTTCCGTAGAAAATTTCGGGCGTAACTCCTTTGACGGCCAGCATCTCTTCTATCCCTTGAAAAGACGTGTGAGGAGTCTGAAAAGACGAAGCCAAGGGGTCGATAGGAACCGCCAAACCGCCGTTTTCAGACCCGGGGGTTCGCCAGGCGACTATATTCATGGCGAGTTCGCGGGCGCGTTCGGGTTCGTTTCCCAGCGCCACCAGCAGCCGGTTTAGCTCGGCTACGGGAATCCGGTTGACGTCGAGCTTTCCGGCCTCGGGCAGAAATTCCACGTGCGCAACGCCGGTATCGAAGGTGTAATTGATGGCCGTGGAGCCGCGCGGAATCAGGCGCTGATTGGGATAGAGGACGGACCACAGCAGCTCGATGCTGGCCCGCTCCACGCCGCCCGAGGCCAGGTAGTAGCTGCGGATGCTGTCGAGTTCGGTGGCCGTGCGTTCCGTCTCTCCGCGAACCGTGCCGGCGAGGGAGAAGCCGATGGCGGCGAGGGCGGCCGAGAGCCACATTACCGTAAGGAGGGCCGAGCCTCGTGAGGATTTTCGACGCTGAGGCGCGGAGACGCGGAGCGGAGAATGCCGGTAATAAGGTGACATGGCAGGAAGCTCGCGCCTATTGGTCGCACATAGGCAATCGTGGGGGAAAGGTGCAGGTGGATCGCGGCTGTCACCGTGAGCGGCTGCAATACGGAAGGGTCGGGCTGGAGCGGCGCCATCTCTACGCGCACGGCGACGGGCCAGCCGGAATTGAGCGCAACAGGACTCCAGATGATGGGGTCGTTGGCGGTCCTGGGCTGCCAGATATACGAGAAGCGGCAGAACGCGAGCTTATCGGCCAGCACAAACGAATTCGGTCCGGCTGTTACCGGACGAAAATGCGGCAGCGCGATTCCAGCCGCGGGATCCGCAGCCATTCCGGTACATAGGCGGCCCGCGGCCAGAGGGCCGGAATAGGGGATTTCGTTGACCACCAAACGCACGCCCTGGCCGTCGTCGGACGGAACTACAAACAGCTCGAGAATCTGCGGACGGCCGCGCCATGCCTGCTGCAAAGAGAACGTGGAGACCAACCGCATGGTCTGCGGCGCAGCTTGAAAAAAGCCGAACACGGGACCATTGGGCGTCGATCCGGGCGCCGCGTCGGGCATGCCGGTGCATGGTCCTACGGCAGGTACGATCCCCTCCAGTTCCTGCTCCAGAATGCGCTGCGCGCCGGCCACGCGGCGGTAATCCATCAGCTTGGCGTTGGTCTTGGCGTAAGCGGAAAGGCCGATGCGTAAGGCGAAGAGCATCGCCACCGAGAGCAAGCTGAGCAAAGTGATAGCGACCAGCACCTCGATGAGCGTAACGCCGGCCTGATTGCGCCGCCTCATTGGGGCGCCGCCTGCTGGTAATCCTGGGGTAAGGCAAAGCGCTTGCGAAACGATTCCATATGGATGCTTCGCCGCGTGTTCCCGGTATTCCACCAGACTTCGAGTTGAATGCGGTCGAGCGCAAGCTGGCCAGAAGGCGTCGGTGGTTTCTCAAAGGTGCTCAATTGCGCGCGCCACCCGGCTTCAAGGCCGCCGGCGATGGCGGGATCGAATTGATTGGCGACCTCCACATTGCGGGGCATCTGATAGTCGGTCAGCAGTTCGTTCATCCGCTCACGCGCCAGTTGCGCCACGCGATCGTAATCGCGCAGACGCGCGGCGTTGTGTACGGCCCCGGAGATCCCGGAAAGCAGGCCAACTACGGCCACGCCCATGATGGTTGTGGCGACCATCATTTCCAGCAGCGTGAATCCGCGGCGGCCGGTCATCTGGCGGGATCCCCGGCGGCGGGGCTTTCGACGTGCGGAAAGCCGGTCATTGGGTCTAGCCGCACGATGCGGCGCGAGCCGTGCTGGTTGGCGAGCAGGATGCCGATGCCGGGGGCGGTCGCGCCCGGCATTAACATCAGTTGCCGCGGAGAATCGGGAGCTTCGTCGTCGATGGCCGGCAGCACCGCTTGAATGGAAATGCCGCCGGGCAGCTTCAGTTGGCGCTCGAATCCGGGCTCGTTGGTATACATCGACAGCAGGTTGTCCTTGGGGGAGACGATCACTTCGACGGCCTGTTGCCGACGCTCGGCGCGATTGACGGCGGAGTTGAGAAAGGCCGAGACCATGCCGGTGGCGGAAGATATGCGCACGCTATCGAGGCCCGCGGAAAAGGCGGGGAATGAGACGGCTACGATTAGCCCGATGATGGTGACGACGACCAGCATTTCGATGAGAGTGATGCCGCGAGTGGGAGTTTTGCGTGGGGCAAGAACGCGTTCACATGAGTGTGAACGCTGCACGCACGAGTGCGTGCGCCACGTTTCAGGGCTCCTCCACACTAGTTTTTCCAACTGAGGATGTCGGCATTGATCCCCTCGCCGCCCGGTTGTCCATCGGCGCCTAGCGAAATGATGTCGGGCAGATCGCCATGATCGCCCGGAAATTTATAAATGTAATCATGACCCCAGGGATCTTTGGCAATCTCCTTCTCAGTGTATGGGCCGGCCCACTGATCGGCATCGGCCGGTTTCGCCCGCAGCGCGGCGAGGCCCTGCTCGGTGGTGGGAAAGTTGCCATTGTCGAGCTTATAGGTACCCAGCGCGCCCATCAGGCCTTCGATATCGGCCTTGGCTTTTACCGCCTTGGCTTTGTCGACATTGGACCAAAGCTTGGGGCCAACCAGGGCGATAAATAGGCCGATGATAGTGACCACCACCAGCATTTCGATGAGGGTGACGCCAGCTCTTCTTGCTCTTCGTTCGTTCATGTTTATACCGCCACGTCGTTGATGCTCGTGATTGCGAGCAGCATGCTTAAGATTAACGCGCCCACTACAATGCCCATCACCAGAATCACCGTCGGCTCAAAGACGGAAGTAAAGCGGCGGATAGCGGCGCGCGTGTCGTTCTCGTAAATATCGGCCATGCGGGAGAACATCTGGTCGAGCCGCCCGGTTTCCTCGCCGACGGTCAACAGATGCGCCGCCAGCGGAGGAAAAACGCCGGCCTTGCGCATGGGTCCGGCGAGCCCTTCGCCGCGCTTGACGCCTTGCGCGATTCCGGCGATCGCGCCGGAGATGCTGCGATTATTGAGGGTAGCGGCGGCGATGCCAAGCGATTGCACCAGCGGCACGGTGTTGGCGACCAGGGTGGACATAGCGCGCGCAAAACGCGATGTTTCGGCCTTAAGTAGCGCATCGCCTAATAAAGGAATGCGGAGGCGCGCGGCGTCCCACCAGAGGCGGCCGGCCGCGGTCTTTGTGTATGCGCGCCACGCGACCACGGCGGCCACCATCGCGGCCAAAGCGAACCAGCCATAAGCGCGCACGATATCGCTGGCGCGCAGCATAATCAGGGTAGGCGTGGGAATCTTCATGCTCGATCCGGTGAAGATGCTGGCGAACCGGGGCACGACGAAGCCCAGCAGAATGGCGATCGACCCAATGCCCACGCAGGCCAATAGCGCCGGATAGATCATCGAAGAAACGATATAGTTGCGCAGGTCGTCGCGCGAGCGCTCGAATTCGGAAAGCCGCTCGAAAACGATCGCCAGGGCGCCCGAGGCTTCGCCGGCGCGCACCATGTTGAGGTAGAGATCGGAAAAATATTCGGGATGCGTCCCGAGGCTATCGGCCAGCGACCGGCCTCCCTTAAGAACGCGGAGCACCTCGAGCACAATCTGCTTGAAGTGCGGGCGCTCGGTCAATTCGGCGGTGATGCTGAGAGAGCGATCAAGAGGCACGCCGGCATTGAGGAGAGTGGAAAGCTCTTGGGTAAAGAAGAGGACGTCGCGGCGGCGGTTGCCCACGAACGTGGGTAGCTTGATCTCGATGGACGAGCCTTTGGGTGAGACGCCTACATAAACGGGCGTCAGCCCCTGCTTCCGGAGTTCGCGGACCACGATGCGGTCGTTGTCGCCGGCGAGACTGCCGGTGCGCATCTTGCCATCGGAGGCCACGGCTCTGAAGAAGAAGGTGGTCATGGGCGGGGCCCAAATTTTCGACGCTGAGGCGCTGAGGCGCAGAGCGGACCAAAATCCAAGAAATGTGTTCTCCGCGCCTCTGCGTCTCTGCGTCGGATTTTCATTAGAACTCTTGGGTCACGCGCATCACTTCACCTACGGCGGTGACGCCCCCGCGGATTTTCAGCCAGCCGTCTTCGCGCAAATTGCGCATACCGTTGCGGCGGGCGGCCTGCGTCAGCACGGAGGCGTCCGCGTCTTTCATGATCAGCTTGCGGATCTCATCGGTGACGTCCATCAGCTCGAAGATGCCGACGCGCGATGTATAGCCCAAGCCATTACAGGACGGGCATCCGGCGCCGCGGAAAACGGGGATCATCTCTCCGTCGGGAGAAAGCGCGGTCCCGGCCGGCTGCTTGCACGCGGCGCAGATCACGCGCACCAGACGCTGCGCCAGCACGGCGACCAGCGACGACGTAATCAGGTAATTTTCCACGCCCATATCGGTAAGGCGCGTGATGGCGCTGGGAGCGTCGTTGGTGTGCAGCGTCGAAAAAACCAGGTGGCCGGTGAGCGCGGCGCGAATGGCCACATCGGCGGTTTCGCGGTCGCGGATTTCGCCGACCATGATCACGTCCGGATCCTGACGGACGATGTGGCGCAAGCCGGAAGCGAACGTCAAGCCGATTTGCGGATTGACGTGGATCTGGTTGATGCCATCCATCTGGTACTCCACCGGATCTTCGATGGTGATGATCTTCTTGTCCGGCAGGTTGATGCGCTTGAGCGCGGAATAGAGGGTGGTGGATTTGCCGCTGCCGGTCGGTCCGGTGACCAGAAAAATGCCGTGCGGCAGGCCGGTGAAATGCTCCATGCGCGACAGCATGCGGTCGTCAAAACCGAGGCGGCGCAGATCGAAAAAATCGCCCGAGGAGCGGTCCAGCAGGCGCATCACCACGCTTTCGCCGTAGAGCGTAGGCAAGGTGGAGACGCGGAGATCCACTTCGCGGCCAAGGACCTTGATCTTGATGCGGCCATCCTGCGGCAGGCGCCGCTCGGCAATGTTCAGCTTGGCCATCAGCTTAAGGCGCGAAATGATGGCGGCCTTGAGCTCGCGCGGCGGCGGGTCCTGATTGAAGAGCACGCCATCCACGCGAAAACGCACGCGAAACTCTTTTTCAAACGGCTCGATGTGGATATCGCTGGCGCGCTTTTCGAGCGCATCGGCGATCATGGCGTTGACCAGGCGAATGACCGGCGCTTCGCTGGCCATGTCGCGGAGGTGTTCGAGATCGGCGGAAGCCTGAGCGTCGTCGCCTTCGAGACCAGCGAGCGCCTGGCCGCCGGCGTCGCTGTAATTCTTGTCGATGGCGTCGAGAATTTCCTGCTCGGCGGCGAGCGCGATCGAGATTTGAAAGCCGGTGAAGGCGCGAATGGCCGCGATGGTTTCGAAATCCAGCGGATCGGCCATGGCGAGGATCAGAGTGGAATCTGCCAGTGCCACCGGATAAGCGCGGCACTGGCGCAGGAATCGGTGCGAGAGGCCTTCCAGCTCGGGCGCGGCGGGGGGCGGTCCCTCGACAGTGACCAGCGGCAGCCCGAGCTGATCGGAGATGGCTACCAGCACGTCGCGATGGGCGATCAGGCCCATATCGACCAGGATCTTGCCCAGCTTATCGCCACGCTCCTGCTGCAACTCGAGCGCGCGGTCGAGGTCTTCGGCCTCGATCTTGCCGCGCTCCATGAGGAGCTCGCCGAGGCGAAGATAGCGCGGACCGCTCTCGGGGACCTGCGATTCGGAAATGGGAGGAAGCGTGGCGGCCACTCACTCCACCTTGGTATGGATGTCGCCCAGTTTGGCGGATTTCTTATCGGCGATCATCTCGATCTGCGCCGGAAGGCCGGTGGTGTCTTCCCAAATCAGATAACGCACGCGGACGGCGTACATGATTTTCTGATCGTCGGGCATGGGAACCAGCGTCTCGGCCGTGACATGCATCAGATCTTTCATCACGTCCTGCAATTGGGGAATATGGGCGAGCTTGCGCTGGTGAACCTTCGATTTGAGATCGACGGGAATGGTGGGAAGGAGACCGTAAAGGCCGGGAGTGACAATCAAACTGACTTCGGTGGTGAATACGGCGCCGAACCCATCCACGTATAGGCCGCGCGTGCCGCCCAGGATCTCGAGTGGATCCGCGGCATCGGCCGCAGCCAGGCGCATGTCGAAGTTTTTCTCGAGATTGGCTAGCATTCCCTGCGGAATATGGGTGGGGGTCACGGCAAGAGCGGCAGGGGCGTGTACGGCGACGCGTTGGGGCGCCTGGGCATATGAGACGATCAGCGATAATATCAGGGCCATGGCCAACGCCAGGGACACATTCTTCATTTGGGGTCCTCGCGATACGCTTTCGGGAGTCCGTAATTGGTCGCGGTAAGGTGCTGATGACGCTGCTCGTCCTCCGCAAGCTGGTCGGCGGCTACCATCATGCGCACTCGCTCGCTACGCAGCTCTTGCATCAGACCTTTCGTTTTGAGATCGACGGCAGTCTCGACGGCCGATTGAATGCGCTGCTGTACCTCAGCTTCGGAAACGCCCGATACTTGCGTCACAGTAGGGGGAGCGGGCGGTCGCATCGCGCTGAACACCGGCGCGGGAGCCGGGCGAAGCGCAAAAAACACCAGCGACGCCGATAGCATGGCCGCGGACGCGAACCCGAGGCGAGCCCCGGAGTTCCAGAACGCGGCCAGCCAACGACGCCAAGGAGACGGTTGGAAAATCTTATCGGAAACGAACGCGATGCGCTGCGGAATCTCTTCGTCGGCAACATAGCGCAGCGCGGCTTCGGTGATGCGCAGCCGGTCCAATTCCTCGCGGCACGATGCGCAAGTCTTGACGTGTACTTCCACCTGGCGCTGCTGGTGCGGGCCGGCAAGCTCGTGGAGGAAGTAGTCCCTTAAATCGAATGGCGAGCAACTCATGATATGCCCCTTGTCTTTACTGGAGCCAGCTCCGCTTTGAGCAATTCCAAAGCGGTATATAAGCGCGACTTGACGGTGGAAACCGGGCAGGCCAGAATCTCGGCCATCTCTTCAAACTTGAAGCCCTGGTAAATCTTGAGCACCACCGCTTCGCGCTGGTCGGCCGACAACCGATCCAGCGCGCTCGCGACGGCAAGGCCCAGTTCGACGGGGAAGACCGGGCTTCCCCCCACGGTAATGCCAGTTTCCGTGCTCTCCGGATCGATCTCATCGATGTCCGTTTCCGGCTTCCGCTTGCGAAACATGGAGTAGGCCTCGTTGTGCGCAATGCGGTACAGCCAGGGCGCGAAGCGCGCCGGGTCGTCGAGTTTCCGTAGGTTCTGATACGCTTTCAAGAACACGTCCTGCGTCAAGTCCAGAGCGTCTTCGCGGTGACGGGTGATGCGCAGGAGATAGTTATAGACGCGTTTCTCCCACCGGGATACCAGGAGGTTGTACGCCTCCACGGCGCCCTGCGCGGCCTGTGTAATCAGGTCGGCATCTTCGACCGCCCGAAAGATCAAATCTCTGGCTCCTTGTTGTAGACGTAGTCCGGCTGGGAAAAGTCGGACGGGGAACTTGTATTTTACCGGATTGCGGTGGTAAACGGGCCGAGGCGCTATTTGCCGTTGCCTAATCCTGCCCCTTCGGCACTTTTCAGCTCGCCTAAATCTGCGCCATCAAAGGCCAGCACTCGCTTCGTAGGCATTTCTTGGTTCGGGACTTCGGCATTTGGCGGCGCCCTCCTTGCGCCGCCCTCAGGATCTGCCAGCCGCGTTAGAATGGTGGTCGAGATGGATCGTCTGTCACCACAACCCGTGAAAGACCCGCCCAATCTGATCCGTACCGGTTCGTTCTCGCTGGATTGTCTGTTGAGCCACATCGACCCAGTGACTAAGGAGGAATCCGAGGAATTCGTACGCCGCATCTATGAGCAGCGCCACATTGACCTCTCCTCCGATCGCAACGGCAAGACTGATCGTTGACACAGACGTCGCCAGTTTTATTTTCAAGTGGCATCCTGAATTCGCGCGGCGCTACGTTGACATTGTGCGCGGTTCCGAGTTGATTATTTCATTCATGACGCTGGCCGAAATGCGCCAGGGCGCCCTCGATGCAAATTGGGGCCCTCGCAAGTGCACTGTGCTGGAAGCCTACCTGGCCGACTTCTCGGTCCTTCATTCGGACAGCCTACTGTGCTCCACGTGGGCGGCTGTGAGGAACGAGAGCACGCAGAAGGGGCGTCCCATTAGTTAGGCCGACGCGTGGATCGCAGCTACGGCGCTGGTCCTTTCGGCGCCCCTGGTAACGAACAATCCCTGGTAACGAACAATCCCAAGGACTATCGCCATCTGGAAAAGCTTCAGATTATTTCTGCGGTAACCAGGTAACTATCTGATCTCGTGAAGAGTTGGCGACGCTTTCTCGGATTCCTCCCGGTAGTCGCTTAGTTTTACCCAGCCTTCCCCTGTCATGGAGCAGCTTCGGTCAGCTAACGCGGACCACTCGTAAAAAGGGCTGTCTTCCGGCAGAGCGTCAACTTAGGAGAACCGAACTGCCGTGGCGGCTGCGGGCCCTGTCACGATCGATTCGCCGGCCCAGATAGAGCGATTCGGGGCCAAGGCTGGCTGTGCCGTTAACTCAAACCCTTTGCGCTAAACCGGTCTCACTCCACCGTTAACCCGGTAGTCTTCTTGACCGACTTCCCCGCCGAATCGAGCGTAGTTACTTCGAGCTTATAAGAGCCCGCGTCCAACTTATCTACCGGAACCTTGAGCGCGATGGGAACCGTGGGATTTCCCTTCCGGATGAAATTAGAGACTTCCACCACGCCCGAATCGAGTTTCGCCTCGCCGGCCTTATCGAGAACACGAAGCTGAATGCCCAATTTCACTTGGTCGGTTGTGGAGAGTAGCGGCTCGAATGCTTCCAGGTAGCAGACCACCGGATCCGTCTTCTTGAAACTAGTATTGCCGGCGGGAGTCACTTGAAAACTGTTGGGGCCGGAAACGGCTATAAATGGCGTGCGGCCATCCACCAGGTCGGCTTCAATTCCCAGATCCTCGGGGCCGATCTTGTGAATGTTTGCGCTGAGCAATATGCTGCTCATGCGGAAATCCTTGCCATCGAACGGCTCAATATCGAGCGGCACTTCCAGCTTGCCAAAATCTGCGCCATTATTGGTGGTGAAGGCTATTTTGAAGCGGTAATCGCCCGAAGCGGCATCGAACTGGGCCTGATAGTGGAGCGGTTTCTCCACGATCTTGTCGGCCTCTTTCTTGTCGTCGGCTTCGAGCTTCATAGTATCGCTGAAGCGCGCGCCGATGGTGCCATCGGGCTTGTAAGCCAAGCCGAGAATATTGATATCGGAATGCAGCTTGCCCTTCACTTTCTCGAATTTGATCTTGTCGGCCGGAATATCCATCGCCAGATCCACGCGCGCGGTGTCGGGTCCCGTGTAGAAATAAGTCACCTGCGCGGGCGAGACGATGTCGCCCGGTTCCGTGCCTTGAATGTGGGTCTCGAGCTGCAACTCCGCTGGCTTGCCCGATAACAGATCCGCGTTCTTAACGTTGCAATATCCGCTGCGCGACCGCACTTTGTAACCGTGCTCCACCTTGACGTTCAAGGTATGGCAGCTTCCCTCGGCCGATTCGTTGGGCGAGTAACCGATGATGTAGAACTGATTCTGTTCGGCGCCGATCTTGTCAAGACCGGCCAGCAGGTCGTTGTTATTGACAATGACAAAGCCGCCAGTGCCGTCGGCGAGCATATAGAGCGCCTGCTGCGACGCCCCGGCAAAAGGTGGGAACGGCGGAACGATATTCGGGTTCCCCATCCGCATTCCCGTATTGGGATTGCGCACGTTGTTGTTGATAGGCGAGCTCCCTCCGCCACCGCCGCGACTGCCGCCCGTGTTGCCAGTGCCCGACGTCGATACGCCGCCGGTACGGCCCGTACCGCTCCCGGCTCCAGTTCCGGAGGTGGGAGCTCCGCCAGTACCCGCTCGCCCGCCGCCGGCTGAGCCGCTGCTGGAGGTTCCGCCCCCGGAAGATCCGGTCCCGGTCCCGCTCGAAGTTCCGCCGCCGCCGCCGCGACCAGCCTGTTCATATTCCGCGAAAGAATTGCCAAAGGCAACCGGCTGAAGCGACCCAATCCCACCCGCCAAACCCAGCAGCGCCGACTTAATCCGCGAAGGCGTTTGCAGAGCGGCGCCCCTCCACCGCCGCCGCGGCCACCGCGCCCGCCAGGAGCGCCGATGCCTGGCATGGTGGTAAACAACCCGCGCACGTCGATTGGGTAGATCGCTACATTGGCCTTATTGCAGACGGATACGGCCGATTCTATGTCGTAGCGGACTTCATTGGTGAGCGGCATGCCCGCGGTCAGAAGCACCAGAATTTTGCGGCCCGGCACATCCGCCATGCCCTTGGCGAGCGATTGGATCCCTAGAATCATGTTGCGCGCGCCGAATCCCGCCAGCCCCGGCATTCTGACCCCGCCATTATTCGGGTTGGTGGACATGGCCGGCAGCTTCACGCCATGCACCACCTGGCGCAGGCGATCCGCGTCGTCGGTAAAATTCTGCGCCATCTCCATGCTTCCGCTGAAGTTCACGATGGCCATCAGGCGGTTCGGCCCGGCGTTCTTATCGATGAATTTTTCCGCGGCCTCGCGGGCCCGCCCCTGATCGGAAATATCCATGGTCGAGTTATCGAAGAACAGCACCAGGTAATGCTTCTGGTTGTTGAGCGGTGACATGGGGTCGGCTTCATAGGAAAACGTCTTGATACCCTGCTCCTTGCCGTCCTCCATCACCTTGAAATCCTTTTGCTTCAGGTCCTTGACGTAGTTATCCTTTTTGTCGGTAACCACGGCATCCACCACCACCAGACGGGTTTCGGTCTTGATCACCGTTCCGCTGCTTGCGGGAGGTTTGGACGTATTCTGCCCTTGAGTGTCCTGCGCATAAATGCGCGCCGGTTGTGAGAAAAGCTGCCAATAGCAGCCTCGTACTGAAAAACTGCATCATAAATCCTCGCTTACTGCGCGTTGACGGCGCTGTTTTCCGCCGATATCATCTGTCCTTCGGAATCCCGCACCACTAACCGTACCAGATAAGTCCCCGGCTTGACGTTGAACGGAGTGCGAATGGTTAGGCCGCCATCCACTTTCTTTTCGAGCGTGTCGTCCTTCAGGCGCAGCTCCAGCTTTTTGGAGATCGCCGAAACCAGGTTGCCGTTGCGGTCGAAGAGGCTGGAGACAATCGTGACGGTGTTGTTGTTGCGGTCGTCGGCCTTGTGAAACTTGAAATGCTTCACGTCCAGGTGCGCCAGCACGGTGACATTGGCCGTGCCGTTGTTTCCCTTGAAGAATTGCGTATGCAGGTCCACCGGCAGCTCGCGCAGCTCTTCGCGCGAAAACAACGCCTCCTCGATTTCTTGCCGGGCCGTTTCCGCGGCATCGGTAAGCCGGCGAGGTGCGTAGTAGCCCTTGCGCGCCTGCAAATCCAAATGGCCCGGAGCCTTGATCGACACCTTCAGGCTATGGAAGCTTCCGTCCAGCTTTAGGTTCTGCGGTGAAAAGCCCAGCAGGTAGTAATTATCGGGAGCGGTCCCCGTAATCCGAAAGCCCTCTTCCATGCTGTTGTTGTTCTCAAAAAACGTGCCGCCGGTGCCATACGCAAGTTCGGCCAGCGTATCGCCGCCGGCGCGGGCGTTATCGCGCTCGTATTGTTCCTTGATGCGCGTGGCGTAGCTGTTGAAGCTGGTACGGCTCACGTCCGTGCCTGTGACGTAGAGACCGCGAATATCCAGGCTGTTAATCGTGATGTTGTTGCGAATGGCGCGGTCCATGATGTCTGTCTCTTCCGACCGCAAGCTATTGGTAGTGAGGAATCCGGGCGATGCCAGCACAATGATCCGCTGCCCTGGCGTCGCCGCCATGCGGCGCACCGTCTCCTTCAGCACGCTATAGGCTACCTGCACTTCGTGCTCGCCAACGCTGAGCATTCTCTGCGCCGCTCCCTGGGCCATTTGCGCGGCGCGATTTGGCCATGGAAGGGTCCAGGCTCATGCAGGCGATGAGATCCGCGACGGCCGCTTGCAACGCCGTGGGATCGTTCTTGTTCACGATCATGTCGGCCATGTAGTAGCTGATGTCCGGACACTCCTGTGTCGCGCTACGCGCGATCGGCCGCGGTTGCAGGCGGCCTAAAGCGTCGATTAATTGGCCTTTGTTGTCCGTGAAATCGACCGCCACCTGGCCCGAGGTAGTAAAAATAGCCGCGCGGTCGGTAGGCGCCAATTCGTTGGACACGTGCTTGATGGCAGCCTGCCGCGCCAACGCCAGGTCGCCGAAACTGCCGTGTACATCGTCGAACAGATACGCCATGAAGCGCTGCGGAATCACCGATTCGGCGTCTTTTTGCTTACCCGCTCCATCGGCATCCTCGGTGAATTTGATAGTTTGCGCGCTGGCCTTTTCGCTGGAGAAGCGCGAAATATTCTGCGGCTTGCCCTTGTCGAAAAGCTGGAAGTCCTCCTTCTTGAGGCCGGCGACCGTATGCCCCTTGCCATCGCGCACCACCACCGGAACCATCACCAGATTGACTCTGGATTTGAACGTGGTCTGCTCATCGCGAGTAGTTATCTCGGTGACGGCCTTTTCGGGCTGCGCGGGAGTTTGCGGTGGCGGCGATTGCGGAGGAGACTGCTGAGCGAACGCCGCGAGGCACACAAAAAACGCCGCGCGGGGGAAATAGGCCATCTATATGTTCTACCAGAATAGGACTGGATAGGGGTGATCTCGAGGGTGCGGACTGGGCGACATGGAAGTGGACGGCCCGGCGTAATCCCATTTCAACTCGCCATACCGGATTTGCCCGAGCGCGCGACAGTTGGTCGCGATACTCGCGCTGCACAAACGTAACGGCGTGCCGCCCGCTCCAAAGGCCCAATCGCCGGGCTGTCTAACCGCGTAGGGCGCCGGAGTGGCGTGCGCCCTCTGCAATTGCAGGCTGAACTCGTTGCGATGGCATTTCGCGCGCGCATCCGCGCCGATGTAAGTGGGACCGGGATCGGCTGCGGCCGCCGTCCCGGCGCAGAGCAGCAAGGACAGGAGCGCGGAGAAGCCATTGAGGCCGGCTACGTAAAATGAACCCTCGGCCCTATTGAGTTTGCCTTTTTCGCATTGAGATCTTAGTATATATGGAGTAGCATGATCGCATTCATATTTAATCCAGGAGGACGGCAATAAATGTGGAACAAACGCCGGGATGAGGAGCCTGCAAGACCGTATGCTCCGGCTCCCAGTCCCGCTCCAGTTGCGCCCAGTCCCTTACCAACGAAAAAGGAGATAACGCCAGTGTCCAGCATGCCCATGGGAAAATTCGAACCGCAGGGGTCCGCCGGCTCCGCAAGCATCGGCAAAGCGGTCAAAGTGGTCGGCCAGATCTATAGCAAGGAAGACCTGTACGTGGACGGAGAAATCGAAGGCACCGTAGAGGCCCTCGAGCACAAACTTACCATCGGCCCCAATGGGGTTATCCGCGCCGGAGTGAAGGCGCGGGAAGTGGTCGCATTGGGCTCCATCCAGGGCAATGTGGAAGCGCACGATAAGATCGAGATCCGCAAGGATGCCAAGCTGGTCGGCGATATTCGAACCGCCCGCATCATCATTGAGGATGGCGCGTACTTTAAGGGCAGCATCGATATCGTCAAGGCCGAGGCGGCCAAAGCGGCCGCCGCCAAGCCTCAGCCCCAGCAACCTGCCGCGCCGCCGGTCACGGTTTCCGCTCCCTCCGCGGCGCAGCCCGCGGTGGCGCACGCTTCCGCCGGCGCGCAAGAGAACAAGCGGTAGAGGCCGGGCCAAAGTTGCTGCCGGATAAGCTGAAAGGCATGTTACGCAGCCAGCGCGGCCGTCCGCTGCCCGGTGGCCCTGAGAGACAGGGCTCGCCGGGCCGCGCGCTCTTCGCCGGTAGAAGCTCGGGCGAGGCCATGATGCTCGACCGGCCCAGCCGCGGCCTGGAAGAGTTCTTCAAATATATCCGCGAAACCTCCGGTCTGAGCATTCTCGATCTCGGGGTGGCCACACAGCAGAACGTAAGCTTCATCACTAATCTGGGCCACCGGCTCTATGCCGCCGATTTTCTCCAGATTCTCAACGATACTTTCGGCCTCGACGACACCGTCGATCAGGCGAATCCCGGGCAGATCGAGTACTTTCTCAATCAGGCTCTGGATTATCCCGAAGGCCACTTCGACGCCGTACTCATCTGGGACGTGCTCGAATATCTTGCGCCGGCGCTGCTCACCGCCGTGGTGGAGCGGCTGCATCGCATCGTGCGGTCCAAGAGCTACATGTTGGCCTTTTTTCACGCGGACGACAAACTGGAAGCGGTTCCCTTCTACACATTCCGCATCCAGGAACTCAATACGCTGCGTGTGGCGCAGCAGGGTCAGCGCCGCCCGGCGCAGCTCTTCAACAATCGCAACCTCGAAAAGATGTTCGGCAGGTTTGAGGCGGTGAAATTCTTCCTTACCCGCGAGGGGCTTCGCGAGGTGATAATTAAAGCATAGTGTTACGAAAGTCGTGAAGTTATGAAAATTGCGATCACCACTCCGTCGGGACATATCGGAAGCAAGCTGGCTGACATTCTGCTCAACACCGCCGGCGCGCAGGTCACGGTGTTGGCGCGCAATCCGGGCAAGGTGGAGCAGCTGGCGTCGCGGGGAGCGCGCGTGGTTGCGGGAGATCAGTTCGATCCCGCGGCTGTGGACAAGGCGGTCGATAGCGCGGAAGTGCTGTTCTGGCTCACAGGGATGGATTACACTGCCGCAGATGTACGCGCCCGCTACAACCAGTTCGCCGACGCGGCGGCAGGCGCGTTGAAGCGGCATCCCGAGTTGCGCATCGTGCATTTATCGAGCGTTGGCGCCCAATTACCGGAGGGTACGGGGCCGATTAAGGGACTGCATGACGCCGAGGGGAAGCTGAACGGGGCCAGCAAGGATGTAACTCACTTGCGCGCGAACTATTTCATGGAGAACGTGCTGTCGTCACTGCCTACCATCAAGGCCGACGGCGCGATCTATTCCACCGTCCCCAGCGACGTTTCGGCCGATCAAGTGGCGACGGCGGATATCGCCGAAGCCGCGGCGCACTATCTGTTGCACGGGCCGCGAGGGCATCACGTCGTGGATGTGTTCGGGCCCGAGAGCATCAGCTTCGGAAAAGTGGCTACTGCCGTTGGCGAGGCGATCGGCAAGCCAGTGCGGCACGTTCAGATCCCGCCCGACGCTCTGAAAGGCGCGCTGGCCTCGGCAGGACTGAGTGCGGATTTGGCTGCACAGTTCATCGAGATGCAGCAGGGTATGGCGAACGGCCTGCTGCGCGAGCGCCTTGGTGACCTGCAGTGGAAAGGCAAGATCACGTTCACGCAGTTCGCGAGCGATGTGGTCAGGCCGGCATACCAACAAACCACAGCAGCGGCATAGGAGGCGCCAACGAACCGAGCCTTCGCGTTCTCCGCAATCGCGATTCCCCTCGCGATGCTGTTCTCGCCAGTAGCAGCGGCGACGTCGCTCACGTTTACGCAGGACATCGGGCCGATTGTGGCGCGGAACTGCTCTCCGTGTCATCGCCCTGGAGAAGCCGCGCCGTTTCCGTTGCTGACCTATGGGGATGTGGTCAAGCGCGCCGCGCAGATCGTCGCAGTTACGCGCAGCCGTTACATGCCGCCATGGCTTCCCGAGCACGGCTACGGAGATTTCGCGGATGAGCGCCGGCTCACTGTCGAAGAGATTCGCGCGATTGCGGATTGGGTGGCGCAAGGCGCGCCGCGTGGCGAACCCGCCAGCATTCCTTCCACTCCGGAAAAACCGGCGGCGCCCGACCTGGTTATCGACGCGCAGTCGTCATTCACCATACCCGCGTCCGGTCCCGACCTCTACTGGAACTTCGTTTTCCATCCCGATATAGGCAACACGCGCTACGTGAAATCGATCGACATCCGTCCCGGCGATCGCAGCCTTGTTCATCACGCCAATCTGCTAATGGATCGCATGGCAACAGCGCATCTGCAGGAGATCGCGCCCGGCAAGGGATTTTCCGGCATGGATCTAGCCATCATGCGGAGCCCCTTCGATCCCGATGGCGACTTTCTCTTTTGGAAGCCTGGAGCCGCGCCGCACGTGGAGCCCGACGGCTTCGGCTGGCGGCTCGACGCCGGCAACGAGCTGGTGCTCAACGTCCACCTGCACCCCATCGGCAAAGCGGAAGAGGTGCGGCCCTCGATCGCTCTGTACTTCACGGATGTGCCGCAGACGCGTTTCCCATTACTGGTGCAACTCGAAAACGACAGCGCGCTCGATACCCCGCCCGGTGACCGCGATTTCCGCGTCGCCGACGATTTCAGGCTGCCGATGGATGCGGATATTCTCGCCGTGTATCCGCACGCGCATTATCTCGGCAAGCTGCTCGAAGCCTACGCCACGCTGCCCGGCGGCGCGCGAAAGTGGCTGGTCCGAATCCCCGATTGGAATCCCAATTGGCAGGCCGTCTACTACTACCGCGAGCCGGTCTTCCTTCCCAAAGGATCGGTGATTTCGATGCGCTACCATTACGACAATTCCGACGCCAACGTGCGCAACCCCAACCATCCCGCGCGGCGCGTGCGCGCCGGCAATCAATCCACCGACGAGATGGCGCATCTCTGGCTGCAGGTGCTACCGCGCGGCGCGGGCGACCGCCGCCGCGAGTTGCAGGAGGCCGTCATGGAGCACCGTCTGTCGAAAAGCCCGGACGATTTCGTGGCGCGCATGAACTTGGGCGCGGTGATGCTTTCGCGCCTCAACCCGCAAGGCGCGGTGAGCATGTTGGAAGCGGCTGTACGCATCCAGCCCAGCCGCGTGGAAGCGCGCAATATGCTCGGGCTGGCGCTTTCGCAAACCGGACGCACGCGCGAAGCCGCGGCGGAATTCATAGCCGCGCTTAAGATCCGCCCGGATTTTCCAAGCGCGCGTTTCAATCTGGCAGCCGTGGAACTGAAAATGGGCGCGCTTGATGATGCCATCGGCAATCTGGAGATGTTAGCTAAAGCAGAACCCGAGAATGAGACCATCAAGCGGCGGCTGGCGGATGCGATGGCCGCGCGGGAGAAGCGGTAGATTGCGAGAAACAGCCAACCCGTATAGGATTCAGGTATGAAGCTTCTAATAACCTTGGAAACGGACGAGACGGGCATGATCATCGCCGAGTGCCCCGCGATCCCGGGTTGTGTATCGCAAGGGCGGACTGAAACCGAGGCCTTGAATAATGTTCGCGAAGCAATCGCCGGCTGCCTGCAAACGCGATTGGCCAATGGTATGCCGCTGGCGATTCAAATCCGCGAGGTTGAGGTCCCTGTCTAATGCCGGCGCTGCCCTCGCTTTCCGGAGAGCGGGTCGTCAGAGTCCTCCAGAAACCGGTTGGTCCAAAGACCGGCAGCATGGAAGCCATGTGATCTTGATCAAGCCGGGAAATACGGCGACACTGTCCGTACCACAACATCGGGAAATAGCGCCTGGCACGCTGCGGTCTTTGATCCGTGCTTCGGGGATGACGGTTGCGCAATTCGTGGAGCTGCTTTGAGCGCGCGGGCTACTGCAGGGCTGCTTCCACAGCGGCTGAGCGGGCGCTTTCGTTGCCCGATTTGTCAATCGCGCTGACCTCGTACCGGTAGCTTTTGCCGCGCTCGACCGCGTGATCGGAGTAGGTGGGGATCTCGTTCACATCCGCGATCTTTTCAAAGGCGCCGTTGTTCGCGGACCGGTACACGCGGTAGCCCGCCAGATCGGGCTCGGTATTCGCATCCCAGGAGAGCTCGATGCTGGCCGGAGAAGCGGCAGCGCGCAGGCCGGTGGGCTGCGCGGGCGGAAACTTGTCCTCATAGAGCAGCGTCTGCTGGTTTGAAAGTTCGCTCTGCGCTTCCTGACGGGGAGCGGCTTCGGTGAACGCCTGCACCTGGTACACATACCTTTTTCCGAATTGGGCGCTGGCATCGAGATACTCCGGCGCGGTGGTGACGGCCAGCTCGTCGAAGGCCTCTGAGCCTTCCACGCGCCGCAACACGCGGAAGTGACCGCCGGTTCCATGCCATGTCAGATGGATGCCGTTGGCCTGAGGCGTCGCTGTCAATTCGCCTGGCTTGGGCAGCGGCGTAATTACCGGCAGCGTCAGGTATGGGGTCCAGTTGGAGGCCTTTCCGTTGGATCCAATGACGCGGGCGGCGATCGCCACGTCTTTGCCGCTCCATGCTGTCGCGGGGAATTCGTATTCCGCCACCTGCTGTTCCATGCCGCCGTGACCGGCCGCCGGTATTTTCAAGAGTTGTTGCGGCGCAAGATGCTCCGCATGCGCGGTCCATGCGGATTCGCTCCAAACGGCGGGCGCGGGGCCGGCGCGCAGATCGAGTTCTAACGGCCCCTTGATAGGTACGGATTCGGTAGTCAGCGAAGGCACCATGAAGTGAACGATGAGATTGGCGCCGCGCTGGGTAGCGGCCAGGCCCGTGGGAGTAGCGGGCACGTTGGCGAGCGGCGTCAGCGGGCCGCCGATATAACCGCAGGCGGAGGTGAAAAGAAAAAACGCGAGTGGGAATTTGACGCAGAGACGCTGAGGCGCGGAGGTCGGCGCAGAGAACATGAATTGATTCAAAAGTCTTCTCTGCGTTTCACTCTGCGTCTCAGCGTCTCTGCGTCAAAACTATCCTCTCACTTTACGTACAGGGGCAAACCGGTGGAGCAGAACTGCCGGCCGCCGGCGGTGGCGCAAACGGCGACTTGCGTCGATCCACCTCCGCCCGCGCCCGCGGGAACGGCTACGTTCACTTGCTGAACTCCGGGAATGCCGGGCGCCGGACCCGCGTAGACCGGAGTCAGATTCGTCTGATTGCCGACAAGAGCGGTGACTTGCGCGTTGTCGGGAATGCCCGTAAGGAAGATCTGCAGAATGTCTCCCGCCTTGGCGGCCGACCCCGGGACCATTCACGCTGCCATCCTGGTTGAGCACGCCGCCGGAAAAGATGGCGGGCCAGGCGGCCGAAACGGGCAGGATTTGCGGCGCGCTGCTGGCGCCATCCACGGTCACCACCATGGTGCTGGAGCTTTGCGCCGCCACCGCCATCGGAACCTGCAAATTGATCTGCGAAGCGCCGGTGTAGAGCAGTGTCGCGGGAGCGCCGTCGAAAGTGACAGCGACATTCTTGCCCGCCAGATTCGCGCCGAGCACGGTGCTGAGCGATCCGGCAACCAGCGGTCCCGAACTGAGACTGGCCGCATTCACCACCGAATTCACGGTCACCGTGGGAGTGGTTGTGCCGCGTGCCTGTGCCTGTACCGGTGCCGGTCGATCCCGTACCGCTGCCGCCAGTGCCGCCGATGGTTGGGGCAGTGACCGTGAGGGTGACCGTGAATGACGCCGATCCAGCGGGGCCGGCGCTCACGGTAACGTTGGCGGTGTAGGTCCCGGCGGCAAGCCCTTGAGCGTTAGCGCCGAGCATAATCGTGCCGTTGTTTTGACCGGAAACGGGACTCAAGAGCAGCCAGCCCGTGCCCTGGTTATAGCCGACGGACGCGCTCCAATTCATGATGCCGCCGGCGGTATTATCCACGGCGATATAGACGTTGCCGTTGCTCAATCCACCGGAGAAGGCCGTAAGGTTCAGACCGGAAGTAGACGCGGTCAGCTTGGGGAAATAGCCAGCCTGGCAATCGCCGACGATGCTGCAATCCGAGGAGGGAGAGGTGGCCACGAACCGCGGAACCGGCGCGGTGGTGGAAGCGGCCGGCACGCTCGAAACGGGCGCGAACGAAACGGTCTCCTGCGCGGTGGCGGGGGCCGTGACGCTGGGAATGGCGATGAAGGTGGGGAACTGCGCGCTCTCCACCGCATTGGGATTGGCGTCCATCACTTCATAGACCGCCATGCCCGCGCCATTGGTCAACGGAACCGCCGTGACGGTATTGAATACGCCGCCGCCGCCCGGCAGCGAACTTACGAAGCCGCCCGCGCCGGTGCTATCGGTGAACTGCACCAGCCCCAGCAGCAGCGTGCCGCTGGTTGTATATTGGCCGCCGCTCTGCGTGCCGCCCAGGTCGCCGCCCGCCGTGGGGATGGCCGCGTCGGACCCGGCCACGAAGGTGGGAACATAGACGGTCGCATTGGCGGGGAATCCGGAATAGCGCACAATGAAGCGCGTGCCCGTATCGTCGTTCGGGCCGCGCGGCTGAAACGCGTTGCCGAAGCCTTCGGTGATGCGCGTAGAGGCAAATGCCGTCTGTGCCGCGAAGAGATTCGCCAGCGTAATGGTGGATGGTATAGGGGAACCGACGCACGCAATGCCGGTGTTATACAGCGTGGCGTAGAGGCCGGTTTGCGAGTATGCCACCACGACCTGGCTCTGGTTGATGGAAAACGGGGCCGAGATACTGGCGCTGATAGATGAGGGTCCGGACAGGCCGAATTGAGACACCGAGCCGCGCACGTTGGAGACTTTTAGATTGAATTTGCCGGTGGCCGGAACAGTAACGGCGAGGCCTTGAAACGTGATGTTCTGGGCGGCGATTTTGCCCGCGAAGCCAGTGGGAGTGAAGCCGCTACCCGAATCGAGCATCAGAACCGCGTCGATGGCATTGTTGTTATTGTCCACGCGGTTGGTTAGGGTGACCGGGTAGAATAGCGAAAGATTGCCCGAGACCATGGCGGCGGGAGCGAAGCCGGTGCATTGGAAGGTGATGTCTCCCAAGCGTTCGGTGACGCCTTCGGCGCGATCTTCGGTTGGGTTAGAGGTAACGGCGCACTGCCCGGCGGATGCCGAGGTTTGAGAGTAAATACAAGAAGCAAATAGAGTTAGCGCGGCAAGCGGCAGGCCCAGGCGCTTACCAATCGGAATAAGGCGTACCATCTAGACTCATTTTATCCGAAAGACTGTGTACTTCAAAGATTCCCGGTTCGGACTGGTTGATCGCCTGGGTGGCATCTTCCATGATGAGCTTCCATTGATCGCTGTTGGTTATGGGGTCGATGGGAACTTTGCGGAGGTAGCCATCGGAGACTAAATCCTGGAGAGATTGGGGAGCCTTTTCCTTATCGTAGGTGTAGTTGTCGATCTGCGTGCGCAGCGTGAAGAGGTTGTTTTTCAGGACGCTTTCCTTGGCGCGGATGATGGATTTCTGATAGATCGGGATGGCCATGGTGATCAGGATCACGATGATGGTGATCACGACCATCATCTCGACGAAGGTGAAGCCGAGGGATACGGCGGCGGCTTCGTCAGCGTAAGTCGGAGTAGGGTCGGCCACTGGCGTCCTTTGCTGTGGTTTTGCTGTATACATCGAAGACATTCTGGCCGCCCCAACTGAAAGATTTGGGGTCGTCCTGATCGCTGCGCATGCCCCACTCGGCGGTGTGAGTGAATGGGTCGACGGGGACGCGGCGCAGGAGCTTTAGAATCTTTCCGTCGGGACCGGGCAGCTTAATGCCGGTCACCAGGATCTCGAGACTTTCGGGGAAGCAATCGGTGCCGGCTTTGATCGGACCGAGATAATTGGCATCGCACATATCCTTATATTTGTCGATGGCGTGGCGCATGTCGTCGAGATCGTAGCGCAGCTCGCGCTCGCGGGTGGCGCGCACTTTGGCGCGCGCCAGCGGCACCGCCATGGCGCTGAGAATCAGCATGATGGTGAAGGCTACGACTAATTCGACCAGGGTGAGGCCGCGCTGGCGATGCGTTGCGTTTCATGTACGAGAGGCCGATTGGCAATCGGCCGCAGGTTGGCAACCTGCCCCACATAGAGAAAGCAACATCTCTACTTAACATTGACGGTTACCTGGGGGCTGCCGGTTGCGGCGGGCGCGCCTTGCGAATTGCGCAGCGTTACATTGGGCGCGGTGATCTGGGTGGTTCCGGGCGCGACGGCGGAAAAAATGAACGTCAGCAGAGTCCCGCTGCCATTGACGCCGGGGGCGCCCGGTGGGGCGGTTCAATTGAATGGCGGCGCCGCCGGCATCGTTCTGGATGTTCTTGGTCATGGTGGGCGCAATTCCGCCTTGAGCGAACAGATCGCCTTGCGCGACATCGTTCAGCTTGACCACCTTGGGATCGAAGACCACCTGGATAGGCGCAGCGGTGAGATCGGCGGCTTTATCCACCATGAGCGACATAGTGAATGTTCCGCCGGGGGCGAGCTGCACGGATGCAGGCGCGAATCGCAGGGTGGCCGTTGCGGCGGTTGCCGGAGGCGCGGTCGCGGGCGGAGCTGTTGCTGGTGGCGCAGTCGCCGGCGGCGCTAGTGGCCGGGGGGCACTGCGGCGGTAGGAGCGGCGGCCGGCGCGCCAGCGGCGGCTGCCAGGCGGGCGCGACTGGCGCATTGGCGTCGGGCGGCTGGGGCGCGTAGTTGATCTTCACGGTAGTGGTATTGCCTACGGCGATGGCGCGCAGGTTTTCCTCGGTGAATTCCGGCTTGCGAATGATGTGCGGGATCACCACCATAATCACGTCGTCGCGATTGTGATCGACGTTCGAGCCTTTAAAGAGATTGCCGAACAGCGGAATGCTGGAGAGGCCGGGAATGCCGGTGACGGTCTTATCGTCCTGCCTGGTTACCAGGCCGCCGATGATGGCGACCTCGCCTTCCTGCATGCGCAGCGAATGCTGGATCTTGCGCTGGCCGATGATGGGCTGGGTGATGCCGCCGAGATTGACATTGCCGGTCACGCTGGTGATGTTGAGCAGCAGGTCCATCGATAACTCGGTATCGGAATGAATGCGCGCCGTGCACTTCCACGTTGACGCCGATATCGATGTATTGGAATTGCGTGTTGACCAGCGGGTTGATGCCGACGCCGCCCACGCCGGGCTGAAAGCTGCCGGTAGCGGTGGGTTCGCGCTCGCCGATGTTCAAGATGGATTTGATGTTATCCACGGCGCGCAGCTCGGGCGCCTGCAGAACCGTGGTCTTGGCATCGCTCATGGCGGCCTGCAGCAGCGCGCTGGGAAGCGTAGTGGAGAAATCGGAGCTGGATAGGTGACCCAGTTGCGAAAGCGGGATGGCCGCGCCGGAGGTGCTGCTGGCGGTGTCCGGTGTGTCCGGTGGTGGTGGTCGGAGTACTGGTGGTGACGGCCGTGCCGCTGGTGGAAGACGTGGTGGACGCGGTGGTGGTGGACGTGGAATTACCCTGCACCTGGATGGAGGAACGCGGCGTGAAATTGAAGGGCACGTTCAAGCCGGTGGAGGCGATGGCGGCCGTAATCTGCTTATTGAAGGTGGTGCTGGCCTCCAGAATCAGAATATCGAGCAGCGACTTCCGGACGCGGCCGGTCGAGGTCGTGGACAATCTTTTCCGCCAGCGCCACCTTATCGGCTTCGCCGCGGACCACGATGGCGTACTGCTCGTTCTCCGGAAATACCTTCGTCAGCTCGGGCACGGTGCGCACGGCATTCACGATCTCCTGCAATTCGGTGGCGCCGCTGATGTTGTGCAGGTAAAAGGTCTTGAGCACCTGTTCCTCGTAATCGCGCCGCTTCTGCTGAGTTGTCGTTGGTGACGAAGATAGTATTCGGAGAGAGCGCTTTCCAGTAGGACTTGCTTACCACCGCGATGTAATCGAGCGCCTGATCGAGCGTGATATTGTCGAAATCCACGGGAAAGTTATCGTGCGTGGGGTTCACATAATCCGGATCCCAAATCACGTTGATGCCGGCATATTTGCCCAGCGTGTCGAAGATGACTTTCACTTTGGAACCGGGCATTTTCAAATCGATCAGCCCGGGCTTCATGGGGCGCAGCTCGGGAATGGGAAGCATGCGGTCGATCTTGTTAGCTTGCTCCTGTTCGGCGGCCTGTCCGGGCGTCAGGGATCGCACTTCCGGCGGCGCCTCCTTACCGGTTTGCTCGACGCGCTTGCGCTCGCGCAGGATCATCTGCTGGGTTTCCTGGAGCTCTTGCGCCGCGATTACCGAACCCGGATAAATGGCGTATGCTTTTTGAAACTCGATCAGCGCTTCGCCTAACTGGCCTTGCGCGCGGATGGTCAGCCCCTTCTCAACGTGGGCCTGGGCGGCCTGGACGCGCGCTTTATCGGCGGAAATCTGGTAGAGCGGCTCGGCGGGATCTTCGGATTGGGCCTTTTCGTAAGAATCGAGCGCCGCGTCCCATTCCTTTTTGGCCTCGTGCATCTTGCCCTCGGCGAGATACTTGTCGCCTTTCTTAGTCCGGGCCTGGACCGGGGTGATCGGCCCCAGTAACGCACAACTTACGATTACCGCCGTTAAGCGCTTGAAAAATGACATTTTTCCGTTCTCAGGGGCGATCCGCGCGGCGCATGTTAAGATTGAAAAACCCATTCCCGCGAACGCAGCCCATCTAAAGTCATTGACGAGATTAGGGTTCCGCGCGTGGAGGCCAAAATCTTGGCGGAAAAAAACGAACCCATTAAAATCCTGAGCGACAACCGCCAGGCGGGACACAATTACTTCCTGCTGGAGCGGTTCGAAGCCGGCATGGTGCTGACCGGGACCGAGGTCAAAGCGGCTAAGGACGGCAAGGTGCAGCTCAAGGAAGCGTATGCCAGCGTGCTGGGCAACGAAGCCTGGCTGATCAACCTGCATATCAGCCAATACTCGCACGGAAACAGAGAGAACCACCCGCCGGTGCGCAACCGCAAGCTGCTGCTGCACCGGCGCGAGATCGACAAGCTCCAGGTGGAGACCCGGGAAAAAGGGCTGGTGCTGATTCCGACCAGGATGTATTTGAAAGGCGGGCGTATCAAATGCGAAATCGCGGTCGCCAAGGGCAAGAAGCTGCACGATAAACGCGAGACGGAGCGGAAACGGACGGCGGAGGAAGAGGCCAGGGCGGAGATGCGGCGGCGGGCGTAGGCGTCCGCAAGCTCAAACGCCGGAGGGCCGCCGCGCAGAAGGCACGGTGGGCAGGTTATCTTTTCGGAGGGGCCTTAATTTCTTCGAGCACGTAGGCGCCGTCTTGAATCCGAAAATAGAAGCGCCAGGAGCCACTTACGCGCGCCTGCCAAAGGCTCCCGCTGTGGCCGTATTTTTTGGCCTGTAGCGAGGGGCGCCTGAAGTTCTGAAGCAATAGCGACGTTGCTTTTCAAATGCCTGCTGCATGACCGGCGGCGCTTTTTTAAAACTGCGCGCGAAGTGAGGCGTGAAGATAATTCTCACTAGCGCGCGCGTTTAATCTTTCTGCTCGCGGGCTTGGCGGCTTTCTTGTGAAGCGCGGGAATGAAGGCGTCGTGCGTATCAAAGGGACCAAAGTACCGGCCTTGCCTGTACTCCTTTCCGCTGAGGGAAATTCCTCGATCGATTGCCGCCCGCTGTGCCGGCGTGTATTCATCATCGGCCTTGGAGGACTTGAGCCGGCGCATTACGACTTGGGGCGTGATGACGGTTTTGCCGTTCTTGAGGGAGAGCTCAAGCACGCTCCCCGAAAAGCGGATCGACGCTGGGAGAATTCGCGCCCCATCTCGGAAGGCGGTCGCCTGGCGCTTGCATTTTCCCGCCTACACCTTCCAGCAAATCAGCTTCATTTCCGTCATTTCTTCAATCGCATACCGCGGACCTTCCCGTCCCGTCCCGCTACCCTTCACGCCGCCGTAAGGCATGTGGTCGGCACGATACATCGGAATATCGTTGATCATCACGCCGCCCACTTCCAGCTTGCGCGCTGTCTGAAAGGCGCGCTGGATATCGGATGTAAAAATGCCGGCCTGCAATCCATAGGGCGTGGCGTTGGCCTGCTCAATCGCGCTCTCCAGATGGTCATATGGATAAATCGCAATCACCGGGTCCGAACGCCTCCTGGCATGAGATCTGGCACGCGGCTGGGACGTCCAACAACATCGTTGGACTCACCGTCGCGCGCGTGCGCCGGCCGCCGGTCACCACCTTGGCGCCTCCCGCCTTCGCCTCTCCGATCCACTCCTCGATGCGAATCGCTTCCCGCTCGTCGATCAGCGAAGAAATATCGGTCGATTGCTCGTACGGGTGGCCGATCTTCAGAGCCTCGGTAGCCGCTTTCAGCCGCTCCACAAACTCGCCGGCGATGGAGCGATGCACATACGCTCGCTGCACCGAGATGCAGACCTGCCCACTATGCGCGAATGCGCCCTGCGCCGTGCGCGATACCGCCGCGCTCATGTCCGACCCCGGCTCGACGATCACGGCGGAGTTATTTCCCAATTCCAGCGTGACTTTCTTGGACCCGGCGCGCGCTTGAATTGCCCGCCCGACTTCAGGGCTGCCCGTAAAGGTCAGCATGGCAATTCCGGGATGCTCCGCCAGCGCCATTCCAACTTGCGCGCCGCTGCCGGTGATCGCGTTGTACGCGCCCCTGGGCACGCCCGCCTCTTCCATTGTCCGCGCCAGCCGCAACGCGCTCAGCGGAGTTTTAGAGGCCGGTTTGAGGATCACCGCATTGCCTCCCGCCAGTGCGGGCGCCACTTTGTGCAGCGCCAGATTGAGCGGCACGTTGAACGGCGTAATGCAACCGATTATGCCGATCGGCTCGCGCACCGTAATCGCCATGCGGCCCTTGCCAGTGGCCGAGAACTCCATGGGGATGGCTTCGCCGCACAATTGGCGCGCCTCGTGAGCGGCGGCAATCAGCGTTTGCACTCCGCGCTCCGCCTCTACCTTGGCTTCCTTGATCGGCTTGCCCGTTTCCGCGCACAGGATCTGCGTGTATTCCGCCACATCGCGGCGCAACAGATCGGCTACCCGCAGCAGCAGATCGGCGCGCTCGTAATTGGCCATCTCGCGCATGGCGCGTAAGCCGTCGCGAGCCGCGGCCACCGCCCGGTCCACCAGCTCCGCACCGCCCCGCGGCACTTCTCCCACCGGCGTTCCGTCGTATGGGAGCCGCACCGTATCGTGCTCCGCAGTGTCAATCCATTCGCCGCCGATAAAGTTGCGGCTCGTCGTTAACCCAAGTTCGGTTAACTGAATCGATGTCGTCATACCGATACCACCTCTTTCGCTATTGATGTAGCGCGGGCAGCGTAAACCCGGCATACGGGATCGACGCCACGCGCGCCCGCGGGCCGGCCTGCCGCAGCAGATCGTCGAGCGCGGTCTCATGTTCCGCTGGAGCAAGCGGCGTGAAGTGACAGCGCCGCACGAAATCCGCGTCGAGCGTCGATACCAGATGCACATCATACAGGCGTCCCAGCCGCGCTAACCAGTACGCCTTGTGCCCGCCCACCACAAATTCGCGCTCCAACGCGGCGCGCATTTCGAATTCGTCGTGATAGCGGTATACGTACTCTTCCAAAGCTCGATTCCGGCGCCGTTGGAGCACTCGGCATAGAAGAGAATCGACCCTCCGGGGCGCAGCGCCTGACACGCGTTCTCGAGGCCTTTGTGCGCCTGGCGCAGATCGATATCCAACGGAAAACCGCCCGCAGAGGCCACAATCAGATCGTACCGCGCCGCGATTTCCACGCGCAGCATCCGGTCTACCGTGCGGCATCCCTCGCGATGCGCGAGATCGTAATGTCCAGCCACCACGCGGATCAGGTTGCCCTCGGGACTGAGCACGACATTCACGATAAAGTCGGGATCGCCCATCCTGCACGCTTCCAGCAAGTCCTCGTGCGCGGGATTGCCGTCCAGCTTGCCCGCGCGGCAGTCCGGATGGAAAATCATGCGGTGATTAAATGTGGTTGTGCGAAATCCCGCCACGCCCGGAACCAGGCTCTTGCGCCCGCCCGAGTAACCTGCGATCAGATGGTAGATGATCTCGCCGGTGAGGATGATGCGATCCGCCTCCCAAACCTGCCGGTTGATCTCCACGCGGTTGCCGAAGCTGGTCGTGCCAATCTCCATCAGGTTTGCATCGTCGGTGGCGATGTGATCGTAGCATCGGATCCGGCGAAACATCTCCTCGCCAACGATGGATTTCCGCTCTAGGTCCGTCTGCCGCCGGTGGATGCCGAGCGCGAATACGATGAAAATGTCTTCGTCCGGAACCCCGGCCGCGTTCAGAGTTTTGACGATCGGGGGCAGCATCAGCTCCGTTCGCGTCAAGCGCGTGATGTCGTTGACAATGATCGCCACGCGTTCACCGGCGCGCGCGATCTCGCGAAGCGGAGCGCACCCGATGGGATTCTCCAGCGCTTCCTCCACGGCGCGCGTCTCGTCGTCGATGCGATTGGCCTCGCGAGGCACAAGTGTTTCGCCCGGTACAGAGACTGGCAATCGGCCCTTGCCATACGGCAGTTCGTGTTGGGTACTGGCGTTCAAAGCGCAATACGATATTAGCAACGAATTTCGGAAATTAACGGCGCCAAACGACGCGATCCCGATGCTCCGCAACGAAGATGTGTTCCTGTAGGATGGTAAGCTTTTTTCAGTCTTGCATTTGTTTTCCGCACAAATAAGGAGTCGTGTCCGAATGAGCCGGTCGAAACCAAAGCTGAAAAATCCTGAAGTTCCTCTCAAGGGATTGCCTAAGTCCCTGACCGGAATCCATGGCTTGGACGAACTAACCCTGGGCGGTCTGCCTCAGGGGAGGACCACGCTGGTTTGTGGTAGCGCCGGGTGCGGCAAGACGGTGCTGGGCATCGAATTCCTGGTGCATGGAGCGAAGGAATTCAATGAGCCGGGCGTATGCCTCTCCTTCGAGGAAACGGCCGAGGAACTCACCAGCAATGTGGAGTCGTTGGGCTTCGACATCGGCGCCCTGATTGCACGGAAGAAGCTGGTCGTCGACCACATCAACGTGGACCGAAGCCTGATCGAGGAGGCCGGCGAGTACGACCTGGAGGCATTGTTTATCCGGCTAAGCCATGCGGTCGATTCCATAGGAGCCCGCCGAGTGATGCTCGATGGTATTGAAGCGCTCTTTGCCGGGCTTCAAAACGAGTCGGTGTTGCGGGCAGAGCTGCGGCGGCTGTTTCGCTGGCTGAAGGATAAAAACCTCACGGCCATTGTGACGGGTGAACGGGGAACAGGGGAACTTACGCGCCACGGTCTGGAGGAGTACATTTCCGATTGCGTTATCTTTCTGGATCACCGGGTCAGCGAGACGGTGCTGACGCGCCGTCTGCGGATCGTCAAATATCGCGGTTCCCTGCACGGGACAAACGAGTATCCGTTCCTGATCGAGACCGACGGCCTCTCCGTGCTGCCTTTGACTTCGATTGATCTGAAGCATGCCGCCTCCGAAGACCGCGTGTCCACCGGTATCCCGGCTCTCGATGAAATGTTCGGTGGAGACGGCTACTTTCGCGGCAGCAGCATTATAATTTCCGGCACCGCCGGCACCGGCAAGACCAGCCTGAGCGCTCATTTCGTGGATGCCGCCTGCGCGCGCGGAGAGCGGTGTGTTTTCTTCTCTTTTGAAGAATCGTCCGACCAGATCGTGCGCAACATGCGCTCTATCGGAGTCGATCTGGGGCGATGGATCGATAAGGGAACACTAAACATACACTCGGCGCGGCCAACCACTTTTGGTCTGGAAATGCACCTGGTGAAGATGCATCGGATTATCCAACAAATGGACCCTTCGATCGTCGTGGTGGACCCGGTCACGGCGCTACTGTACTCCGGCGCGCATTCCGACGCCCAAAGCATGCTCCTGCGGCTTATCGATTTCCTAAAATCCAAGCGGATTACAGCATTGATGACGACCTTGACCAGCGGCGCGGAAGCGCTCGAGCAGACGGCAGTCAACATTTCATCGCTGGTGGATGCGTGGCTACTGGTGCGCGATATCGAGAGCGGGGGAGAGCGGAACCGGGGGCTTTACATTCTGAAAGCGCGCGGGCTGGCGCACTCCAATCAGATTCGCGAGTTCCGTTTGACGGATCACGGAGTGGAGCTGCGGGATGTTTATCAGGGCGGAACGGGTTTGCTGACCGGTGCGGCGCGCGAAATACAGGAATCCAAGGATCAATCGGAGGTGGAGCATGCCCGCCAGGCGATCGAAAATAAGCAGTCGGTAATCGACCGTAAGCGAAAGGCCGTGGAAGCTCAAATGGCCGCCCTTCGGCTTGACTTGGACATCGAAGAGCAGGAATTGCAACAACTGATTGCGCGGCAGGTGCGCATGATTACGCGGCAGGAACGAAGCGATTCTAAGGGGGAGGGGGAACGAATGCATGACGCGATCGCCGCACGCACGCCCCCCGCCGGGACGCGCGGAAACGCCCCAAAGCGCAGAGGTAAACAGTAATGCCGAAAACGAGAGGGGAGACCGGCAAGCCCCCGGGCGCGAAGTGGGAGTTGAAGCTTTACGTGGCGGGGCAAACCGCCAAATCGTTGCAGGCATTCGCCAACCTGAAGAAAATCTGCGAAGAACACTTGGCGGGAGAGTATGAGATCGAGGTCGTAGACCTGCTAAGGAATCCTCAACTGGCACAGGGAGACCAGATTCTGGCTCTGCCCACTCTGGTACGTAAACTCCCCGAGCCTGTGCGGAAAATCATTGGAGACCTGTCGAATACCGAGCGCGTTCTGGTCGGCCTGGACTTGCGCGCGCGAAGACCGGGAGAGGTTTCATGAAGCGTGAAAAAGCAAGAGACACCACCAGAGAGTTCGAGGAGGCTCTGGCAAATCACTCTCTCCCGCGGGACCAGTACGTCATCCGGCTTTTTGTAACGGGCAGCACGCCGCGATCTTTGCGGGCGATACAGAACGTCCGAGCCATTTGCGAACAGAGGCTGCAGGGCTCGTACCGCCTGGAGGTGATCGACATCTATCAGCACCCGGAACATGCCACGGGGGAGCAGATTGTTGTCACGCCAACGCTGGTGAAGAAATTGCCACTGCCGGTCCGCAAAATCATCGGCGATTTATCCGACCGCGAGCGCGTGCTGGCCGGATTGAATATTGTCACCCGCGAGGCCGCGGTAAATGCCGCCGAGGAGCACCGTGGCGATTGATACCCGGGAAGATCTTCTGGAGCGCAATCGCGAGTTGCAGCTACGGCTCGACGAAGCGGAAGAGATCGTGCGTGCGCTTAGAAACGGCGAAGTAGACGCTGTGGTCAGCGCCGGCCCGGACGGCGACCGGGTTTACACGCTCAGAGGAGCCGATGAAGCATACCGGGTTATGGTCCAAGGAATGGCAGATGGCGCCCTGACCTTGACGCCCGATGGCTTGATTCTTTTCTCCAACGATCAGTTTGCGGTTCTCGTTCGGCGGCCGCTGGAGCGCGTGATTGGCTCCCGGATTCAAGAGTTCGTCGTGGCCGAAGATCAGGATGCGCTCGCGGCGCTCTTAGGCGCGCGCGGCAGCAGGAAGGCCGAACTCTTGGTGCGAACGGACGGTGCAACTGGCTTACCGGTCTACTTGTCCATTGACAACCTGTTTTTAGACGACGTCGAGTGTCTTTGCGCCATCGTGACGGACTTGACGGAGCAAAAGCGCAATGAAGAGATAGTGGCCGCCGAGAGACTCGCGCGCTCGATTCTGGAACAGGCGGCAGAAGCGATCCTGGTTCTGGACGCGGAAGGGCGGATCACCCGCGCCAGCCACGCAGCCGATCTGTTGGCCGGAGAACCGGTTTTGCACCGCAGCTTCGATGACGTATTCCCGATCGCGCTGAATTCCGGAACGGCTTACCCCTTCCGTCAAATCCTGTCGGCAAGCGGGGAGCTTGGAAGATTTAATGGTCTCGAAGCGGGGGCCGCGATGCCGGACGGCCGCGAGGTCAAACTGCTACTCAGCGCGGCGAAACTTTCGGGGCCCGATTCCGGACTGCTGGGCTGCATTGTCACTTTGACCGACATCACAGAGCGAATGGTAGCCGAACAGGTCCTGCGGGAAAGCCAAGCGCGATTCCGCCGGCTCTATGAGGCCGACATAATCGGGATCGTGTGCGCGGACGCGGAACGGATCTTAGAGGCGAACGATCTCTTCCTGGAAATGGTCGGGTACTCGCGGACGGATCTGGACGCGGGCCAAATCCAGTGCCCGGAAATCACCCCGCGGGAATACCGCCATTTGGATGAGCGGGCTCTTGAAGAATTAGCCAGGACACAATCGGCCAAGCCTTTTGAGAAAGAGTATCTTCGCAAAGACGGCACTCGCTTGCCTATCCTGATTGGCGCCACATTGTTGCAAGCATCGCCGCTGCGCTACCTGTGCTTCATCTTGGATCTTACGGAGCGGAAGCGTCTGGAAAAGAAGCTATCGGAAAAGCAGAAACTGGAAAGTATTGGCCTACTGGCTGGAGGCATTGCGCACGATTTTAACAACCTCCTGGTAGGCATCCTGGGAAATGCGAGTCTGGCGCGAGAAATGATGCCGGCTGGGAGCCCGGCCAATCGTGCGTTGGAGGGCGTGGTACAGGCAAGCGAGCGCGCGGCCCATTTGACCAGACAGATGCTGGCCTATTCCGGTAAAGGTCAATTCGTAATTGAGGCGGTGAATTTTTCGAAGCTGGCGGAGGAAGTGACCAAGCTAGTTCAATCCTCCATTTCCAACAAAATCGTGGTGCATCTGGATCTCGGGCACGATCTGCCCCCCGTGGAAGCCGATGCCGGCCAGATGCAGCAAGTGGTCATGAACCTGGTCATTAATGCGGCCGAAGCCATTGGGGAAGAGAACGGTCTGATCACCGTTCGGACATGCGTCCAAACTGTAGATGCGGCATTTATTCGCGACCTGCAGGACGGTCTAGACATCGAAGCCGGCAATTATGTGTGCCTGGAGGTCCGGGACACCGGTTGCGGCATGGACGAAGCTACCAAAACACGAATTTTCGATCCGTTCTTTACCACGAAGTTTACCGGCCGGGGCTTAGGACTGGCGGCGGTTTCCGGCGTGGTGCGCGGCCATAAGGGAGCCATCAAGGTATTGAGCGCCCCCGGAAAGGGCAGCACTTTTCTGGTTGTATTGCCCGCGGCAACATCCGGGGCCGTACAGCCCCAAGCTCCTTCGGAGCCGATACATACCGGGCGCGGTGGCGGCGAAACAATTCTCGTCGTGGACGATGAAGAGGTCGTCTTAAAGACAGCGAGGATGTCCCTTGAAAGACGAGGGTACACTGTTTTGCAGGCGGAGAATGGCCGGGCGGCAGTAGAAATCTTTCGGCGAGATAGAGACCGGGTCTCGCTGATAGTCCTGGATTTGAGCATGCCTGGGATGAGCGGCCAGGAAACGCTGATCGAGTTAAGGAAGATCAAGCCCGAGATCGAGGTGATCGTATCCAGCGGTTACAGCGAATCGGAGGTGGCGCGGATTTTCGCCGTAGAGAATGTTTCGGGATTTCTGCAGAAACCATATACGTCCGCGCGGCTGGCAGAGAAAATTGGCGGCGTTATTACCGCGCGCATCGCCAACGGCTCCGAGACTGCCGGCACGGCCATGTACTAGCGTTGCATGGGCGCCGCGGAGTTGAAGTAGCTCAGTCATAAGTTACAGGCTCGAAAACGTGCAGGCTCGAAAATTTGTGGGCACATTGACGAGCCTCTTCTCCTTGTGATATACAAACTCAAACCGCTTTCCAACGGAATATTGCTTTCGAAAAGGGGATACCGATGCGTGTAGTTCTAGAAGTGTTCATCGTCTCGTTGTGCCTGGCCGCGGCCGCGTTCGGGCAGGCAACCACGATCTCCGGAACCGTCACCGACCCGACTGGCGCGGCGATGCCGTCCATTACGGTCACACTCAGCAGTCTCGATACGGGGGCGCAGCGCGAAGTCAAATCGGATACCGAAGGGCGCTACAACTTCGCCCAAGTGCCTCCTGGGCTGTATCGCATTACCGCTAAGGCGCCTGGGTTCGCAGATGCAACGGTGGACAAGATTGAAATCCTGGTGAATCAGCCGGCCACGATCGAAGTGCAATTTCAGAAGCTAGGCGAGACCAGGACATCGGTTCAGGTGGAGGCGCAGGCGATCCAGGTGAATACCACCGACGCGACGCTTGGCAACGCGATCACCAGCCAGGCCATTACCGAGCTGCCGATGTACGCGCGCAACGTCGCGGGTCTGCTGGCGCTGCAGCCGGGCGTCACCAGCTTCGGTTCATTCGGGCAGCAGAACCTGGACGATCGCAGCGGGTCGGTGAACGGCGGCCGCTCGGATCAATCGAATATCACGCTCGACGGCGCGGACGTGAACCAGCAGAACAATCGCGCCGCTTTCACCAGCGTCTTGCGAGTGACTCCCGATTCGGTGGAGGAGTTCCGTGTGGTCACCACCAACGGCGGCGCGGATACGGGCCGCGGGTCGGGTGCGGATATCGCGCTGATCACCAAATCGGGCACCAATCAGATTCATGGATCGCTGTATGAATACCGGCGCGGGAAAGAGACCGCGGCCAACAGCTTCTTTCTGAACCGGTCGGGCGTGGCGCAGGCGCCGCTGCTGATCAACATCTTCGGAGGGTCGGCCGGCGGACCTATCAAGAAGGATAAGCTATTCCTGTTTATTAACTACGAAGGCCGGCGCGATGCCAGTTCTTCGATTGTAAATGAGACGGTGCCGATGGAGACCATGAAGCAGGGCATCGTCCAGTATCACAATACCAGCGGCCAGTTAGTACAGATCGGCCCGTCGCAGATCCAACAGATCGACCCATTGGGCATCGGCATCGACGCCGCGGCGTTGGCGATAATGAAGCAGTACCCTGTGGGCAACAATAATGCGCTGGGAGACGGCGTCAACACGACCGGATACACATTCACCGCGCCGACTCACAATGTGCAGAATACTTACATCGCGCGCCTCGATTACAAAGTGGACAATGCCGGTAAGAACTCTCTCTTCTGGCGCGGTAATCTGCAAAACGACAGCGCCAACGGCACGCCGAGTTCCCCGGGCAGATTCCGAACTCGGTGACGCTATCCAATAGCAAAGGCGACGCGATGGGTTGGACATCGCTGATCACGCAATCACTAATCAACACGCTGCGTTATGGCGAAACCCGCGCCGGCAATCAGACTACCGGCATTCTTAACAGCAGCTACACGTTGTTCGTGGACTCTCCGGTATCTATGGAACCAGCACTGGTAATACTCTGATAAGCCCGTCCAAGCATCGCGGACGACCTGGCATGGCAAAAGGGCGCACATTCTTTACATTTCGGCGGCGTTTTCCGCTTGGTTTCGGTGCAGACTCTTTCCTACGCCAACTCGTACAATAACGCGCTTACAAACGCCTCTGAGCTGAAAGGCAGCGGAAGCGACATCAATCCCGGTTCGTTTGGGAGTCTCAAAGGCCGATACCACCAGTTACGAGTACGCCATGACGGCGCTACTGGGGTTAGTCACTCAGGCGACGGCCAATTACAACTATCTGGCCAGCGGCACGCAGATTCCGGTGGGCTCTCCGGTTGTACGCAATTTCGTGAACCATGAGGCCGAACTGTACGCGCAGGATAGCTGGCGTATCAAGAACAACTTCACTTTGAGTTACGGGCTGCGCGTCTCGCTGATGCCGCCGGTGCATGAAGCCAACGGCCAGCAGGTATCCACAAACATCCCGATCAGCACATGGTTCAACGAGCGCGGCGCGCTGGCGGACCAAGGCTTTCGCAATCGGGCGCAGGACCAATCTCGTTTGTGCCGCTGGGTACTTCTAGGCGCGCCCGCTCTATCCTTATCACACTAATCCCGCGCCCCGGCTTTCTATCGCGTACTCGCCTAAGGCCGAGGGTGGACTCTCCAAGCTGCTGTTCGGCGGTTCCGGAAAAGACATCGATCCGCGCGGGGGCCGGCATGTATTACGACGAAATCGGCCAGCCGCTGGCGGCGACATTCAACTCGTCCGCGTTCGGTCTTTCCAGCCAGCTCAGCAATCCGGCCAACGTGCTTACGTCCTCGCAAGTGCCGCGATTCACGAGCTTCTATATCATTCCGGCGGGTATTTTGCCGCCGACTCCCGCGGTGACTTTCCCAATCCAGCGCCCTATCCGAACGTGTTCGCCATCACTAATTCGATCGACGATCAACTGAAGGCTCCGTATACGATGAACCTGGACTTCAGCATCGGACGGCAGTTTGGCCATGGCGTTTTTATCCAGGCTGCCTATGTGGGGAGACTGTCGCGGCACTCACTGGTGCAGCGCGATCTCGCCATGCCGACCAATCTCACCGATCCGAAGTCCGGTCAGACGTATTTCCAGGCTATGTCGCAGTTAACGACATTGATCGATCTCAATGGCGTCTCGGTGGCGAACCTGCCCAAGATTCCATTCTTTGAAAACATGTGGGCTAACGCCGCGGAAATGGCAACACTGCCACTCAAGTGATTGCGAGAGACTATCTGGAGAATTCGAATCAGGGCGATTTCACCAACGTGCTGAACGATATGGATAACAGTCAGGTCTGCAATCCCAAGGGCAGCACATTCCTGTCGAATGGCAATGTCAATCAGGTGGGCTGCGGAATACTGGGGCCGAATGCCATTTGGAGCCCGCAGTTCTCCGCCCTTTCTGCCTGGAGCTCGATCGGCAAAGGATCGTATAACGCGATGCAGTGGACCATTCGCAAGCAGTTCAGCGACGGCCTGGTGTTGGACCTGAACTACACGTTTTCCAAGTCGGAGGATCTTGGTTCGCGCGCGGAATCCACCGGCAACTTCGGGGGCGATTTCATTGTGAATTCCTGGAATCCGAGCCAGCTCTGGGGCGTCTCGCGCTACGACACTACGCACGCTGTGAACGCGTACATGATATACGAGCTGCCACTCGGGCGCGGGCGAAAATTGCGCATCGATGAACCGCGTAGTCGATGCATTTATCGCGGCTGGCAGCTTACGGGGACCTGGCGCATGACTTCCGGACTGCCGTTCAGCGTGGGCGATGGGTCGCGGTGGGCTACCAACTGGCAGCTCAGCACGGAAGCGACGCCCAACGGACAGCCTATGCAGCCCATCGTGAATGTCAAGAATGTGGTGGGCATTGCCGGAGGTGGGCCGGATCTATTCGCCAATCCTGCGCTGGCCGCCAGCGCCTTCGAAGAAACGCTGGCGGGACAAAGCGGAAGCCGCGATTCGTTGCGCGGCCAGGGCTTCTTCAACATCGACACCGGTCTTTATAAGAACTTTAAGATGCCATGGTCTGAGAAGCAGCGGCTGCAATTCCGCTGGGAAAGTTATAACGTGACTAACTCAGTTCGATTCGATCCGGCGGCGGCTAATCTTAGTTTGACATCGTTGTCGTCGTTCGGTAAGTTGGGCACGCAACTGGGTACGCCGCGGCAAATGCAGTTTGCGATGAGATTCAATTGGTAGCGAGTGTGCGACAGTGCTGGCGAAGAGGCCGATTGACAATCGGCCTCAGGTTAAC
>CAVRPF010000033.1:0-25752 GCA_963723015.1 Bryobacterales bacterium | reverse complement strand
TCGGGGATCAAGATTTTGGCGAGCATGATGGTGGCCGGCGCGGTCATGATCACCGCTGTGAGCAGATGCTTGATCTCGACGTGCCCCACCGCGACATACGCCGCCATGACAGCGCCGGAAACATGCGCCATGCCGCAAGTCATAATCGTGAATAATTCCGATTCAGTCATGCCGGCGATGAACGGCTTGATGGTGAGCGGCGCTTCAGTCTGGCCCATGAAAATGCTGGCGGCGACATTCAGCGATTCCGCGCCGCTCACGCCCATAACGCGCTGCATGGCCACCGCCATCAGGCGCACCACCCGCTGCATCAATCCCAGGTGATACAGGATGGCGAAAAATGACGCGATAAAGATGATGATTGGCAGCACCTGGAACGCGAAGACGAAGCCTACTTCCTTGCTATCCGCGCCCAATTTGCCGAAAACGAACGTGCTGCCCGCCGCGGTATAGCCGAACATCGCGCTCACGCCACGGCTGATGGCTTCCAGCACGATGCTGAACGGAGTCTTGAGAACGACGATGGCGAATGCAAACTGAAGCCCAAGTCCCCAAGCGACTACGCGCGGCTTGATGGCGCGCTTATTCGTGGAGAAGAGCCAGGCGACGGCGAGAATCGCCGCCATGCCCAAGGCTCCCGTGAAGCGGCCCATTACCCGACGACTTCCAGAATGAGCTCGCGCTCGTCCGGCTTCTGCCCGGAGATGCGGAACGCATCCTCCACGCGGTCGGCGGCCTCCTCCACGTGATCTTCGCGTGTGTAATACAGGCGGCAAAGTATCGAGCCGGCATCTACTTTTTCGCCAACTTTTACTTCGAGGATGATGCCCACGGCGGGATCGATAGCATCCTCTTTCTTGTCGCGTCCGGCGCCGATCATGTTGGATGCCATACCGATGTCTTGCGGCGTCGATGATGCTCACATAACCGGCGCGCGGCGAGGCGACTTCGCGCATGCCGGTGGCATTCGGCAGCAGCTCGAACTTATCGAGCGCTTGCGGATTGCCGCCCTGCGCCGCCACCACATCCTTGAATTTCTTATAGGCCGATCCGTCGACCAGGTGTTGTTCGGCGATGTGGCGCGCTTCTTCCAGCGACGCCGCTCTCTTGCCCAGGAAAATCATGCGCGCGGCCAATTCCAGAGACAGCTTGGTAAGATCGGCCGGCCCCGCGTTCTGCAACGTCTGCGACGCCTCCATAATTTCGAGCGCATTGCCGATGGCGTAGCCCAGCGGCTGATTCATATCGGTGATGAGCGCCTGCACCTTCTTGTCCATGCGGCGGCCAATTCCCCTCATCGTCTCCGCCAGCAGGCGCGCGTCCAACTGCTTCTTCATGAAGGCGCCGCTGCCCACCTTGACGTCGAGCACCAGTGCGTCCACGCCCTCGGCTAGCTTCTTAGCCATGATGGACGACGCAATCAGCGGGATCGATTCCACCGTGCCGGTAACGTCGCGCAATGCATACAGCTTGCGATCGGCCGGCGCCAGGCGGTCCGTTTGCCCGATGAAGCACAGGCCGTGTTCGGCCAGTTGCGCGGTGAATTCTTCGGCCGTAAGATCGGTGCGAAAACCGGGAATGGATTCGAGTTTATCGAGCGTGCCGCCAGTGTGGCCCAACGCGCGCCCGGACATCATGGGCACCACTACGCCCGCGGCGGCGGCCAATGGCGCGACGATAAAGCTGGTTTTATCGCCCACGCCGCCGGTGGAATGTTTGTCTACCTTGACGCCGGGAATGGCGGAAAGATCCACCGTGTCTCCCGAACGCAGCATGCATTCTGTAAGCCGGCTTACCTCGCGATCGGTCATCCCCGAAAAGTAAGCGGCCATGAGAAAGGCCGACATTTGATAGTCGGGAATCTCGCCGCTAGTGTAGCCTTCGATGAGAAACTCGATCTCTTCCGGCGCGAGTTCTTGCGCGTCACGTTTCCGCTGGATCAGGTCAACTGTACGCATTATGAGACACTTAGCCTACCATTCCAGGAGTAGGAAAGTAAAGCGACAAATCGGAAAACTGCCCTGCCCTCAGCCGATTCCAGGCCTCCGGTTACGATGGTGTAATGCCCGAAGGCGCGAGCCTGTACTGCGACGTAAGCCTGCCCGTGCCGCTCGATCGGCCTTTCACCTACGCGCTGCCGGAAACGCTGCGCCATCGCGTGCAGCCGGGTAGCCGCATCGTGGTTCCGTTCGGACCGCGCAAGCTGACCGGCGTTATCATGCGCTGTCATGACGAGCCGCCATCCGTCGCCACGCGCGAGGCGCTGCGGCTGATCGATTCCGAGCCCGTGCTGGATGCGGAGCTTCTCGCGCTGGGGCGCTGGATCGCCGCGTTATTATTGCGCGCCGCTGGGCGAAGTGCTGCGCGGCATGCTGCCGCTGGCGTCGGAGATCCGCCGCGGCAAGATATGGTCGCTCACCGATTCGGGACGCGATGCCGCGCGCCAGTTTCTGCTCGAGACGACGCCCGGACGATCCCGTGGTGCAGGTGCTGCGCATGCTCGAAAAGCGCCCGCTATCGGCGGCCTATCTGACAAAGGCGCTGCCGCTGGCGGATAAAGCTATCAAGTCGCTCGAGCGGAAAGCCTTCATCGTCGCCGAGCAGGTGCAAACCGAGCGCGACCCGCTGCGCGCGCCCTCGGAGCGCCTGCGGATCGAGCTTGCCAATGGCGCTACCGGCCTCAAGCTCACCAAAGCCGAGCGCGAGCTTCTCGCGTTCCTGGAACTGCATCCCGGCTCGCACAATCTGCAAGGATGTCGAAGCCGCGGTGAAGAACGCCGGCGCGGCGGCGCGTTCGCTGGCGCGCAAATCGGCGGTCGCGCTGAAGCCGGAGGTTGCCGCTATTTCCTCCGGCGCATTCGCGCGCGCCACCTGCTTGAACCCGGCGCAGCAGGCCGCTTTCGAGCAGATCGAACGCGCAGTGCGCGCGCGACAATTCCAGACCTTCCTGCTGCATGGCGATGACCGGCTCGGGCAAGACCGAAATCTATCTGAACGCGATCGAAACGGCTGTTGCCGAAGGCCGCGGCGCGCTGCTGCTGGTTCCGGAGATCGCGCTGACGCCCGCCATGGCCGGCCAATTCTTCTCGCGCTTCGGCGACCGCGTGGCCATTCTGCACAGCGCCTTCACCGATGTCGGAGCGCGCCGGTCAGTGGCGGCGCATCCGCTCGGGCGCAGGCATCCGTGGTGGTGGGTACGCGTTCCGGCGTGTTCGCGCCGGTGCGGAATCTCGGGCTGATTGTGGTGGACGAAGAACACGACGGCAGCTACAAGCAGGAGGAGACGCCGCGCTACAACGGGCGCGACGTGGCCATTGTGCGCGCGCAGGCCGCGGGCGCGTGCGTGGTGCTGGGGTCGGCCACGCCGAGTCTTGAAAGCCGCTACAACGCGGAGCGCGGCAAAGTATACGCTGCTGGAATTGCCGGGCCGTATCGAAGCGCGGCCGATGCCAGAGGTGGAGCTGATCGACATGCGGCAGGAGTTTCTGGAAACGCGCAAGCAGAATACGTTTTCGCGCAAACTGCTCGAAGAGCTCGGCAAGCGCATCGAGAGCGGCGAGCAGACCATGCGTGCTGCTGAACCGGCGCGGGTTTTCGAGCTTTGTCGCCTGCCGCTCCTGCGGCGAGCGCGTGCAGTGCATCAACTGCTCCGTCACGCTGACGTATCACAAGCGCGACCGCCGCCTGCTGTGCCATTACTGCGGTTACGCCGAGAAGGTACCGAGCCGTTGCCCAAAATGCTCCAGCGAGCATATCTACTTTCTGGGAGTGGGATCGGAGAGCGTGGAGGAGGAGCTGCACCGCGAATTTCCCAAGGCCCGCATCGCGCGCCTGGACCGCGATACGGTGACCGGCAAGCGGCAATACGAGACCATCCTGCAAAATTTCCGCGAGGGCAATTACGACGTCCTGGTGGGCACGCAAATGATCGCCAAGGGACACGATATCCCGAACGTCACGCTGGTGGGCGTTGTGTCGGCGGATGTGGGCCTGGGAATGCCGGATTTCCGCGCGGGCGAGCGGACGTTTCAGTTACTGACTCAGGTAGCCGGACGCGCCGGCCGCGGCAACTTGCCGGGCATCGTTCTGGTGCAGACCATCAACCCCGACCATTACGCGATCCGCTTCGCCGCCGCGCACGATTATCAGGCGTTCTATGAGAAGGAAATCCACTTCCGCAGCATGATGCGCTACCCGCCGTTCAGCGCCATGGCGAACGTGCTGGTGCGCGCCGAGAAGCAGGAGGCGGCCATGCGGATGAGCTCCGAATTGGGTATGACGCATGACGCCGCCGCCGGAAAATCTGAAGATCATGCGGCCCGGCGGAAGCGCCGGTGCCGCGCCTGAAAAATGAATTCCGGTATCAGTTTCTGATCAAGGCGGCGAATCGCAAGGCGTTGAACGAACTGCTGCAACAGATCCGCGCGTTCGCCATGCAGCGGAAATGGGGAGCTACGGCGTTGGTGATCGATGTGGATCCGTTATCGCTGATGTAAGGGAGAGAGCGTCAGTGACGGCCGCGCCGGCATCCGCCGGAATCGGGAAACGGAATCCGTTGAAATTGAGTGCCAGATCTGGTTTTCCATTGGGTGGTGAATCTCATGGCGCTGGCCGGGCAGGGCTTCAAGAGCAGTGCGCAACCATTTCGTACTCAGGATGCCGCACCTGTAGAGTTCGTAGCAGCGTGCCGGTATCGATTAGCAAAAGTTGGCGGCCCGTATGCCCGCTCTTTACGGCCTCGACTCCATCCGCGCGTACTTCGCATACTGCCCGGCGATATCGGCGCTGTTCAAATCGCCCGGATGCACGATTACGCGATAGCGGAAATGCAGGGTCTTGCCCGGCTCCACGGCGATGGACCAGCCATTCTGCGATTTATCATTCGTGAACACGGTTAGCCCGAACGGATTGGCCGCGAACAGCCCGTAATCGCGCACGTGCCAGCGGACCGGATGACTGGGGTTGAACGGGTGATCGAGTATAGCGACGCCCACCTTCTCGCCATTAATGTCGCCGGAATAGTCGCACCAGTTGGAAGGCTGACCCCATGCCTCTTTCATGCTCTTCAAACCGTCCGCGTTTATAATGTGGCCCGTGCCTTTGTCCTCTTGCAGCACCGGACGCAAGCGGATTCCGAAGACGCCGTCTTTGCCGTCGCCGAAAGTGACTCTATCGATGGCCGTGAGCGTGATGTCGAAATCGATGGTCCGCAGATTCGGCTGATCGTAGAACGTAATCACGCGCGATTCGGTCAGGGTAGGCTTGCCGTCCTTGTCGGTCCATTCGAACGTAGCTGCCAGTGAGCCCTGGTCGTCTCCGCTCTTGATTTCGCCGATTTTTTTGAGAACGATCTTGCCGCGATTTTTGGCAGTGTAGGAATTCCAGAAATCGCTGCCGTTGACGCTATCGTGAGCGAACCAGATGCCGCGCTGGTGAATGTGGTCCTTGGGTCCGTTGGCTTCCTCGGCCACGTCCGCCATTGGCCAGGCGCGCGTCACGTAGGTTCCGGTGGCGGCGCGGATCGGCCAGAGGATCGGCTTCATCAAATCGGCGCCCGCGATATAGAAATCGCTATACGGCTGGCCGTGAATTTCGATGGCGATCTTCTCGGGTCCGGCGGTAATCTTGACTTGCGCGAAGCACACGCAGACGCCAAGACAGGCTGCCAGAACGACGCGGCTGGTGAAGTTCATAACCAATACTTTGTCACAGAAAAGATCGATGTGCCAAATTAGTGTTATGGCCTCAAAGCGCATTCGCGCGGCCGGAGCGCTGCTGCTAATGGCGCTGATGCTGGCGTATGCCAACCATTTTCAAAACGGCTTTCACTTCGACGATTTTCATACGGTCAACAACAATCCCTATATCCGCAGCCTGCAAAACGCAAAGCTCTTCTTCACCGATCCATCGACGTTTAGCGTCTTACCCGCGAATCGCACTTATCGGCCGCTGGTGACGCTATCGTTGGCGATCGATTATTGGCTGGGCGGTGGATTGAAACCATTCTACTTCCACCTGGATATGTTTCTGTGGTACCTGGCGCAGTTGGCGCTGATGTTCGCGCTGTTCCGGCACATTCTGCGATTTGCTTCCCAGGAGCCATGGACCGAGTGGGCAGCGCTTTTCGCCGTGGCGCTCTACGGATTGCACCCGGCGATGGCCGAGACCGTGAACTACATTATTCAACGCGGCGATCTCTATTCGACGGCGCTGGTAGTGGCGGCGCTGACCATCTATGCGCTGGCGCCGCGGCTGCGGCGTGTCGGCGTTTACCTGCTGCCGCTAGCGCTCGCGCTGATTACCAAAGCGCCCGCCGCGATTTTCCCGGCCATTCTATTCGCCTACATCTTTTTGTTCGAGGAACCGCGCGCGGGCAAAGCGCTGCGGCGGTGTGTTCCATCGATCGTGGTAACAGGCGCGATGCTGTGGCTGCAAACCCGGATGACGCCCGCGACATTCGCGCCCGGCATCATCTCCGCGCACGATTACATTGTGACGCAGCCCTGGGTGGCGCTGCACTATTTTCTGATGTTCTTCGCGCCGGTGGCGTTGACGGCCGATACCGATCAGACTGCGTTCCCAACCTTATTTTGCGTGGAAGGCATGGCAGGTGTGGCTTTCCTGCTGGCGCTGATTGCCGCCATCTATGCCACAGCCAAGCGGCCGAATTTGCGGCCGGTGGCGTTCGGCTTAGCGTGGTTCCTGCTAGGGCTGATTCCAACCGCGGTTTATCGTCTATCGGAACTGGAAAACGATCACCGCATGTTTCTTCCCTTCGTGGGGCTGGCGCTGGCGGTGAGTTGGGCGGGGGCTTTGGCAATACGCGCAGCGCCGGTTAAGAACCGGCGGCAGGCCATATGGGCGGCTGCGGCCATCATTTTGGCGGCGTGCGCGTGGGGAACGCATGAGCGCAATGCCGTGTGGCGCGATGAGGAATCGCTTTGGCGCGACGTGACCATCAAGAGCCCGCGGAACGGCCGCGGCTTGATGAACTATGGACTCACTCTTATGCCCAAGGGCCAGACCGCGGCGGCCCTGGATTATTTCGAGCGCGCTCTGCAATATACGCCCAACTATTTCATTCTTGAGATCAACCTCGGTATCGCGAACGGCGATCTGCATCGGGACGCGGAGGCCGAAGCGCACTTCCGCCGCGCCATGCAGCTCGCGCCCACGGATGCGCAGCCTAACTTCTATTATGGGCGCTGGCTGATGACGCAGGGTCGCGTGAGCGAAGCCGTGACGCAATTCCAGACCGCCATGATTCGCAATCGCGACTACCTGGATCCGCGCTACGCTCTGATGCAGGCTTATTGCGGATGCGGGGATGCAACCGATGGCCCAGGCGCTCGCGACGGACACGTTGCAGATGGCGCCGGGAGACGCCGCCGCGCTGCGCTTCCTCAATGGACGAGCGGCCGCTGAGCCATTGCCCAATCCAATAGCCGCGGCAGAGGCCGCGGTTAAGCAATCGCCATCGCCCGAAAACTACTTGAATCTGTCGCAGGCATATTACCGCGCAGGACGCTTCCGCGACGCTATCGGCGCCGCCGAAGAGGCTTTGAAATTGCGTCCCGATTTCGCTGAGGCGTACAACAACATCGGCGCGGCCCACGGGGCCTTGGCCGAATGGGACGCCGCCATCGCCAGCGACCGCGAAGCGGTGCGGCTCAATCCCGATATGCAACTCGCGCGGAACAATCTGGCCTACGCGGTACAGCAGAAGCACTTGGCGGAGACGCAGCGGCGGTAAGCGGAAAAACCGTTTCGCTCGTTATCGCTCAGTGCGAGAATAGCCGTATGCCATCGATCGCCAGTTCCGTTGCGACCGTGCCGCATTCGCGCATTCGCGAACTGGCGGAGATCGCCATGTCGATGGACGGCGTGCTGCGGCTCTATTTCGGGGAATCGAATCTGCCCACGCCCGATTACATCAAACAGGCCGCGGTGCGCGCCATGAACGATGGGTACACGTTCTACACCGAAAACGCCGGACTGCCCTCGCTGCGCCGCGCGCTGGCGGAACATTACCGAAAACTGCACTCAGTAGAACTCGATCCGGCGCGCGAGATTGTGGCGACCGCCTCGGGCGTACAGGCGCTGAACCTTGCCATACGCTGCGCGCTGAATCCCGGCGACGAAGCCATCGTGCTCACGCCGGCGTGGCCTAATGGCAGCGCGAACGCCATGCTGTGCAACGCGGTGGTGCATGAGATTCCGCATCCGCTTTGCGGCGAGCGCTACCGCATCGATTTCGATGCGCTGGAACGGGCCGTGAATCCGCGCACGCGGCTGCTCATCTATACTTCGCCCTCGAATCCGCTGGGCTGGGTGGCGACCGAGCGGGAACAGCAAGGGCTGCTCGATCTTGCCCGCCGCCACAATCTGTGGCTGCTCGCGGACGAGGTTTACGACCGGCTATATTATGGCGGCGCGCGACTTGGGCGACCCTGTGCCCTCGATTCTGCGCAAGGCAACGCGCGAGGATGCGGTCATCGTGGTGCAATCGTTCTCCAAGACCTATTGCATGACCGGATGGCGCCTCGGCTATCTGATTGCGCGGCAGGATTTGGCCGTGAAGGCCGCGCAGATTAACGAATTCGTGGTTTCAGCCGCCGCCGGATTCACGCAAAAGGCGGGCGAAGCGGCGCTGGCCGAGGGCGAGCCCGAGTTGCAGCGAATGCTCGAGCGTCTCAAGGAAAGCCGCGACCTCTGTCTCGAGGCGCTGGCCGGCATTGCGGGTATTACGGTTCCGAAACCCGATGGCGCGTTCTATCTCTTTCCGCGCATCGACGGACTTGCCGATTCATTCGGCTTCTGCCGCCGGTTGCTGGAGGAGACGCGCGTGGGTCTGGCGCCGGGGGTTGCATTTGGCGCCGGCGGCGAAGGATCGGTGCGGATCTGTTATGCTGCGGAACGATCGATTTTGGAGCCGGCCATCGAGCGGCTCACCAAATTTTTGCACGCGGGAGGATAAAGCAATGCGTGGGTTTAAAGCGTTCATGATGCGGGGCAACGTGGTAGACCTTGCCGTCGCGGTGGTAATCGGCGCGGCGTTCGGGGCAGTGGTGACGGCACTAGTGAAGGACCTCATCACGCCGCTGATTGCCGCTATAGTTGGTAAACCAGACTTTTCGAGGCTCGGGTTTACGGTTCACAACAGCCGTTTTCTGCTGGGCGATTTCATCAACGCGCTGGTGTCTTTCATCCTGATTGGCGCGGCGGTCTACTACCTGGTGGTGTTGCCCATGAATGCCCTGCTGGCCCGCTTACGGCGGGGCGAGGCGCCGCCGGACCCGACCACCAAAAAGTGCCCCGAGTGTCTGAGCGAGGTGCCAATCGCGGCGCGCCGTTGCGCGTTCTGCACCAGCGCGTTGGTACTATAAGCGGGTGCAAACGTCGCTGTACGATCTCGATCCCGGCAAGGACTATCCGGAAGTAGTCCGCATGATTGTCGAGATCCCGAAGAACTCCAGCAATAAGTACGAATACGATTCGACGCTCGGCGTGTTTCGTCTGGACCGGGCGCTCTACTCCCCATTACACTATCCCGGCGATTATGGATTTATTCCGGGCACGCTGGGGCAGGATCGCGATCCGCTAGATGTGCTGACCATCGTCGACGACGCCAGCTTTACGGGCGTGCTGATGGCGGTGCGTCCGGTGGGCATGCTCGACATGGTCGACAATAACGAGCAGGATCAGAAGATCCTTGCGGTTCCAAATCGCAATCCCCGCTTCGACCCGATTCACACTATCGATCAGGTGTTCCCACACAAGCTGCGGGAGATTGAACACTTCTTCGCGATATATAAAGAGCTGGAAGGCAAGCATACGCAAATGCGCGGGTGGCGCGGGCCGCGCGAGGCGCGCGATCTGATAAGGAACGCGAGAGACAGGTATTTGGAAGCGCATCCGGAGAAGAAAGAGGCTACGGCGTAGCATTGCGGCATTCATGACTAACAGCTGAGAACCACAGGCCGCTATAACTGCCGCGGCGACTACGCTACTGTTCGCGAATCGAGTCTCCGGAGGCGGCGTGCGGCGGCTATGATCCCAGCGGATTCCAGACGGAGGAAAGGTCAAGCACAAAACCGGCTAGCGGCCCTTCGCCGCCCATAGAATTGATCGCCGTTCGCGTCTCGACTTCGCCATCGGAACGATAGATCGCAATTGCGCGGCGCTCGGGATCGATCAGCCAACCCAATTGCGCGCCGTTCGTCAGCCACTCCCGCATTTTGTCTTTGACGATTCGCGGGCGATCCGTAGAGGATTGCAACTCGATCACGAAGTCGGGACAAAGGTGCCAATATTTTTCGCGGCTGGCTGGATCGAGCTGGGCAACACGGCTCTTCAAAATCCATGCAGCATCGGGAGAGCGGCGAGCCCCGTTGGGGAGCACGAAACCGGTGGAAGAATCGCAGACGATGCCGCGACCGTCGCGCTCAGCCCAGGCGTCCAGTTGTCGGGTAATCTTGGAATTGCGCGCTCCGGTTAGAGAATAGGTAGGCGGCATAACGATGATCTCCCCTTCCGCCGTCATCTCAAAGAACAGATCCGGATGTTCGGCGCAGAACGCGGCGAACTCTTCATCGGTCATGGGATGCGCCGTAAGGGTTGCGGGCAGGAACGCGTCTTCAATAACAAACGCCATGGTCCCAGTGTAACCTTTGCCGGTACAATTGAGATGGATCAGGAACATGCCAGAAGCTGTCATCGTAGATTGTCTCCGTACTGCCGTTGGCAAAGCGCCGCGCGGCGCTCTCCGCAACGCGCGGCCGGACGACCTGGCGGCTACTGTGATTGGCGCGCTGCTGGCGCGCTACCCGGAAGCTGCCCAGGGCGTTGAAGACGTGATCGTCGGGTGCGCCATGCCCGAAGGAGAAGCGGGCAATAACATGGCGCGCCAGGCTCTGCTGCGGGCCGGGCTGCCCGAGTCGGTCCCGGGCATGACCATCAATCGCTTCTGCAGCTCGGGATTGCAAGCCATCGCGCTGGCGGCCGACCGCATCCGCAGCGGGGGCGCCGATATCCTGATCGCGGGCGGCGCCGAATCCATGAGTAAGACTCCGTTCGGCGGATTGAAACCCGCGCCCAATCCGTGGTTCGTCGATCACTGGCCGGAAGTCTACATGAGCATGGGACTGACCGCCGAGCGCTTGCAGCGCAAGTATTCCATCTCCCGCGAGGACGCCGACGCGTTCGCTCTCCGCAGCCATCGAAACGCCCTCGCCGCGCAGCAACAAGGCAAATTCGACGAGGAGATTGTGCCGGTGGAAATCGAAACCGTAACTCCCGCCGGAGCGCAGAAGACCGTCTTTCAGCGCGACGAGGGCCCGCGCGCCGATACCACGCTTGAGGCGCTGGCGAAGTTGAAGCCGGTCTTCCACGTGAACGGAACTGTTACGGCCGGCAACTCATCGCAGACTAGCGACGGGGCCGCGGCGGCGCTGGTGATGTCCAATTTCAAAGCGCGCGAGCTGGGGCTGAAGCCCAGAGCCCGCTTTATCAGCTACGCCACCGCCGGCGTGCCGCCCGAGATCATGGGGATCGGCCCGGTGATAGCCATTCCCAAAGCGCTGGCGATGGCCGGGCTGAAGCTTGAAGATATCGGCGTGATCGAATTGAACGAGGCCTTCGCCGCGCAATCTCTTGCAGTGATTCGCGAAGCCGGACTGGATCTTGATAAGGTAAACGTGAACGGTGGCGCGGTCGCGCTCGGCCATCCCCTGGGGTGTACCGGGGCCAAGCTGACCGCCACCATCCTGCGCGAGATGGCGCGGCGCAAGGCGCGCTACGGCATGGTCACGATGTGCGTGGGGGGTGGACAAGGCGCCGCCGGGATTTTGGAATGGCTGCAATAAAAGGCGGCTCGTTCCTGATCGAAGAGCGCGCGCCAGCCGACGTTTTCACTCCCGATGACCTCAGCCCCGAGCATCACGCGATTGCGCGCACGGCGGATGAGTTCTGGGCGAAAGATGTAATCCCGGAGCTGGAGGCGATCCAACATCAGGAGCCCGGCGTGGCGGTGCGAGTGCTGCGCAAATCGGCCGCGCTGGGTCTTACATCGATCGCCATCCCGGAAGCCTATGGCGGGCTCGAGCTCGATCTGGCGTCCGCCATGATCGCCGACGAACACCTGGCGCGCGATGGTTCTTACGCCGCCTGGCACGGCGCGCACACCGGCATCGGTACACTCCCGCTGGTCTTCTTCGGGACCGAAGAGCAGAAGCGGAAGTACCTGCCCAAGCTGGCGACGGCAGAGATGATCGCGGCCTATGCGCTGACAGAGCCGCACGCCGGCTCGGATGCTTTGGCCGCGCGCACCCGTGCCGATCTCGCCGATGGCCATTACGTGCTCAACGGCCAGAAAATGTGGATCACCAACGGCGGCGCGGCGGATCTCTTTACCGTATTCGCCAAGATCGGCGGCGAGCAGTTCACGGCTTTTCTGGTGGAGCGCGCCTTTGGCGGCGTGACCAGCGGGGCCGAAGAGAAGAAGATGGGGATCAAGGGCAGCTCCACCACCGCCGTCTACTTCGACAACGTGCACGTGCCAGTAGAGAACGTGCTCGGCGAAATCGGGCGCGGCCACATTATCGCATTCAATATTTTGAATATCGGACGGCTGAAACTGGGGCCGTTCGCGTGCGGCGGCGCGAAGAACGTGCTCGCGGTTTCGCTCAAATACGCCAAGGAGCGCAAGGCGTTCGGATCCGCTATCGCCGAGTTCGGCGCCATCCAGCACAAGTTGGCCGAGATGGCTATTCGCACCTACGCCGCCGAATCGATGGTGTGGCGCACGGTAGGGCTGATCGCGCCGGAGGAGTCGCTGAAGACCATCGAGGAGTACGCTATCGAGTGCTCCATGGTAAAGGTTTTCGCCTCTGAGGCGCTAGATTATGTGGTGGACGAAGGCGTCCAGATTCACGGCGGCTATGGTTATCACCAGGACTACGCTGTGGAACGCGCCTATTGCGATTCGCGCATCAACCGCATTTTTGAAGGCACCAATGAGATCAATCGCCTGCTGATCGCCGGTATGCTGCTGAAACGCGCGGCGCGCGGACAATTGGCGCTGATGCCGGCGGCGCAAAAGCTGATGAGCGAAATCCTCAGCGGGGGCGGCGGGGACAGCGGTGACGAAGAGGCGCGCCTGGTGGCGAATGTCAAGAAGATCGGCCTGCTGGCAATGGGCTTGGCCTACCAAAAGTTCGCGATGGATTTGGAAAAGCAGCAGGAGGTTCTGATGGGCATCGCGGACATCGCGATGGAAATCTTCGCCATGGAAACGGTGTGGCTGCGGACGCGAAAAAACGAAGCGAATGCTGCGAGCGGGGCCGCAAGTGGCGCTGCAAGTGGCGCTGCAAGCGCGCCGCCATGGCGGCCGTTTTTCTGCGCGATGCAATGGCGCGCGTGGAATCGATCGCGCGGGCGGTGTTGGGGGCCTGCTCGGAAGGCGATTCGCTGCGGACGAACATGGCGGTCCTGCGCCGGTTCGCGAAATACGAACCCGTGAATGCTATCGAACTGCGCCGAAACATTGCGCACAGGCTACTGGCGGCCGAGCGCTATGTGGTGTAGCTCGGACCAAATGTCAGATATTCTACGGGCTCCCCATGGGCAGCAGTTGGGGTGAATTGTTATCCGGCGTTTGCTTCGGCTCACGCGGTCGTCAATAAGTCAATCGCATCGCCCTGCTGGACCGCGCCCGGTTCGAGTACGCTCGCGTACAGGCCGCTCATGCCCCATCGCGGCGCAGCCGCATCGAGCTGTTTGACGCGCTGGTCGTAAATCGCTTGCTTGATGGATGGGCCGTAGACGTCGAGCGCCGAGCACGGTCCGCGGGGCTGCGTGATTTCCAGCAGCGCCGCGCCCGCGCGAAGCCGGTTGCCAATCCGCAGCGCGCGGATATCCATGCCCCGGGTTGTCAGATTTTCGCCCATCGCGCCGTAGAACAGCGGATAGCCGCGCGCCGTCAGCTCGTCCACAACCTCGGATGCGATCAGTAGAATGGCTTTGCGCGGGCCTCCGTGGATCGCCGGGTGCGCGTGGGCATCGCCTTGGAGACCAAGCATATCGATGAATCCGGCCGCTATGGCTCGTTTCGGCAGACCGCCTGGGGAGGAGTTGATTTGCAGGATGGAAGCCGTCATGCGCAGAACTATTTTAGCGACGAGTGTGCGCGGGAAAACCCAAACTAAGCGCGCCTCTCTTCCAATTCGGCCCAGCGCGCATAGAGTTCGGCAACAGTGGTTTCCGCGGTCTGCAGCCGCTGGTAGCAATCGTGCAATCGCATAGCATCGGACACCACCTCCGGCGACCGCATCTCCGCAAGGATCGCTTCCAGCGCGCGCTCGGCCTGGAGAATACGCTCCTCCATTCCCTCCCATTCACGCGCCTCCAGGTAGGACAATTTCTTCTTATCGGGCGATGCTAGCTTGGGAGCCGCGACGGGCTTTTCTATCTTCGCCGGCGTGCGCGCCATCTGGGCCCGCTCCCATTGCCAATAGTCGGCGTATATTTGCGCCCCGCCCTGGCCGTCCAGGCTGAGGATGCCAGTGGAGACGCGATCGAGCATGAAGCGATCATGGGTCACCAACACTATCGCGCCGGGGAAATCCAGAAGGCTCTCTTCAAGCACCTGAATGGTCGGAATGTCGAGGTCGTTGGTGGGCTCGTCCAGCAACAACACATCCGCGGGTTGCAGCATCAGGCGGGCGATAAGGACGCGCGCCTGCTCGCCCCCGGAGAGACTGGAAATAGGGCGATCGAGCTGGCCGGCGTCGAAGAGAAATCGCTTGGCCCATCCGGCCACATGGATAGGCTGGCCGCGAAAGATTACATGATCGCCGTGTCCACCCAGACCCTCGCGAAGAGTCTGGGCGGCGTCGAGCCGCTCGCGGGCCTGATCGAAATAAACAACGCGCAAGGCATCGGCGAATTCCACGCTGCCGGAATCCGGCTGCGCTTCGCCGGCAAGGATGCGCAACAGCGTGGTTTTACCGGCGCCATTGGAGCCCATCAGGCCGACGCGCACGCCGGGCGAGAGCGTAAAGCTGAGGTCGCGGAAGAGCGCGCGGCCGCCGAGCGATTTCGCGATACTCTGCACCGAAATCAGGCGCCGGGTGCGGCGTTCGGTGGCGCTGAAATCGATGCGCGCCACGCCTTTGGCCGCGCGGCGTTCCATGTCGGCCAACTCGTCGATCAGCCGGCCAGCTTCGTCGCTGCGGGCGCGCGATTTTCCCGTCCGCGCCTTGGCGCCGCGGCGGAGCCATTCCATTTCGCGCCGGACGAGATTAGCGAGAGATGCCTGGCGGCTGGATTGCGCCAGCAGAAACTGCTCTTTTTTCTCCAGGAACTCGCTGTAACTGCCGGGCGCGCGGAAAATGCCTTCCGGATAGGCGCGGTCGATCTCGGCCATTCCGCTAACGACCTCGTCAAGAAAATATCGGTCGTGGCTGACCACCACGCTCGCGAACGGCGCGTTGGTGAGCAGCTTTTCCAGCCAAAGAATGCCCTCGATATCCAGATGGTTGGTGGGTTCGTCGAGAAACAGGAGATCGGGATTCAGGGCCAGTTCGCGCGCGATGGCGAGGCGGCGCCGCCATCCTCCGGAAAGCGCTTCCGTGCGAAGCGCGCCGTCGGAAAATCCCGCGCGGCCCAGTGCCAGACTGATGCGGGACGCGCCCTCCGCGTCTTGCAGACGTTCGCCAGCGATAGCATCGGTGACGATTTCGGCGGCGGTTTTGCCGGGAGGAAGCTCGATTTGCTGCGGCACATAGCCGACGCGGGTGTTGCGGCGCAGCGAGACGGACCCTTCATCGGCATCGAGCCGGCCCGCGAGAATTTTAAGCAGGGTGGTCTTGCCGGCTCCGTTAGGACCGATGAGGCCCAGGCGCTCGCCTTCGGAAATGCCGAGCGCGATGCCGCTGAATAGAACCCGCGAGCCGAAGCTTTTCGATAGACCGGTACAACTTTCCAGCAGCGCCATTCCATCACCAGGATAGCGTCGCGTTACTCTTGAAATTGCATGACGGTAGTTATCTCGATGCTTCGCGGCATAAATGTGGGCGGCCATAACCGGATCAAGATGGACGCGCTGCGGAAGCTTTACGAATCGCTTGGGCTGGTGGATGTGGAGACTCACATACAAAGCGGCAACGTGGTGTTCCGAAGCAAACAGCGCAGCGTGGGGTCGCTAGCCGCGCGAATTGAAGAGGCCATTCGAGGGCGCGTTCGGCTTCCGGCCGCGTGTGGTGCTCCGCACCGTGTCCGAGATGCGCGATGCGATTGCGAAGAACCCATTCGCGTCGCGCCGGGATCTCGATCCAAGCAAACTGCTGGTCACATTTCTCGACAGCGTTCCGGATGCCGCGGCCCGCAAGAAAGCGCTGGAGATCGAGACCGATCCCGAAGAAATGCGGATCGACGGGCGCGAAGTCTATATCTATTTTCCCAACGGCATGGCCCGCCCGAAAATGTCATGGCCCCGCATCGAGAAAGCGCTGAAGACTTCAGGCACGGGCCGAAACTGGAATACCGTAATGAAGCTGATGGAAATGGCGGAGAGGCTCGGCTGATGCGCCGCTTGCCTCCACCCAGAGTCCTCAAGGTTGCGCTTCCTTAAACCGACGCCCTACAAAACCTGCCGCACACGCAGTAAGCGCCGGCTCGGGTTTTGCCCGTGCGTTTCAGGATGCATGGCGGGCGGAGCGGAGTCGGGAATCGAGCGCCTCTCGCACGCGTTGCCTGAGGCGGGTGGGCGTGAACGGCTTTTGCAGAAATGCGGCGGAGTTCCAAACGCCCTCCTTCACAATGACATCGTGGGTGTGCCCCGACATGAAGAGGACTCGTATTGCCGGACGCAGCTCGATCGCGCGCTCCGCCAGCTCGCGGCCGCAGAGGCCCGGCATTACCACATCGGATATCAGCAGATCGATCGGGCCCGCGTGGGTCTCGCAAAGCGCCAAGCCCTCCCGTCCATTGCGCGCCTCATGAACCACGTATCCACCGCTCTCGAGAATGGTCCTTGCCAGTGCGCGGACCAGATCTTCGTCTTCCACCAGCAGAATGACTTCGGAGCCTCTTGGCGCGGCGACCGGATCTGCGGCCGGAACCGCCGCTGGCCGCGCCTGCTCCTCGATCGCAGGCAAGAGTATGGTAAAGAGCGTGCCCTCTCCCGACGCCGATTCGCAGCGAATCGCGCCGCCGCTTTCCTCCACGATTCCAAAAACGATCGAGAGGCCCATGCCGGTTCCGATGCCGCTCTCTTTGGTGGTATAAAACGGCTCGAAGATGTGCCGCAGCACCTCCGCATCCATCCCAGCGCCGGTGTCGCTCACGGCCATCTTTACGTAGCGTCCCGGCGCAAGATTTTCGATCGTATCCGCCGCGCTCAGAGTGACGTTGGCGGTTTCAATCGCCAGCGTACCGCCCGCGGGCATGGCGTCGCGCGCGTTTAAGGCTAAGTTCATAATTACCCGGCCGATCTCGCCCGGATCGGCCCTGACGCGCCACAGCGACGCGCCGCAGGCGACCGCCACGTGGATGCGCTCGCCCACCAGGCGCTGCAGCATTTTGTCGAAATCCGACACGATGGCGTTCAAATCGAGCACTTTCGACTGCAGCGCCTGCTGACGGCTGAAGGCCAGCAGCTGCTGCGTGAGCGATGCGGCCCTTTCGCCGGCGGTCTTGATTTCGAGCACCTGCTGCAGGGCGGTATCGTTCGCGGATACCGCCTCGCAAAGCAGGCTGGCGTAGCCAATGATGGCGGTAAGCAGGTTATTGAAGTCGTGAGCGATGCCGCCGGCCAGTCTGCCCACGGTTTCCATTTTCTGCGATTGCCGCAGACCATCTTCGCGATTGCGGGCGGCTTCACCGGCCGCTTTCCGCTCCGTAGTATCCTCGATCGCCAGCAGAATCGTATCGAGGTAATCGATGCGGCAGGCGGAAAGCGCCAGGTTCCTTCGCTGCAGCCCCGGAAAATCCAGCTCTATTTCAAGATCCGAAAACGCTACGCCGCGATTGAGCAGACCGTCGAGGGACTCGCGCAGGCGCGGAACGTCCCAACTGCCGCGCCCGAGAGAATAGATTGCATGGTCCGTGACATCGCGCGGCAATACCGGAAACGCGCGGTAGAAGGCCCGATTGGCTATCTTGATCCGCAAATTCTTGTCCAGCGCCAATATAGGCTGGCCGATGGTTTCAACGAATGCGAGAGCGGCATCGTGCGTGCGCGCCCGGCTTCCAGACGACGGCATAAAGTCGATCGCGATCGGCTCCGCGGAGTCGGCTGGTATGCCTGCATGCGCTTGCTTCCGTTTCATGGGGGACCTCTACCGTAAGTTGCGCCTGCAATGACTGCAAATTCTTCCGATCGCGATTTCGTATTAGTTCTAAAACATTATTATTCTAGCTTAAAATTTATGAATTGTTATAATTATTTGCGTAAAGGGGCGATTTTGGCGGGCGAATCGGCAATCCGCCGCCGATCGGCCACTTTAAATTAATGCCATTATTATAAATAGATATAAGGGCTGTATTCCCGAATCCGCCGCGGCTTCATCCGGATCCTTGCGGGCCAGCACCACCGGCGCCTTGCATTTACTTGCAGAACGGCCACGCGTAACACTACGAAGCGCCGGGGAAGTAGTATGCTAGGAACCGCCGATTGATTTGTCTGCCGCCGTCCCATCGTCGCCGCTACCGCTCCGCATCGAATCGCTGCGCAAACGCTTCGGTCAGGTGACCGCCGTCGATGGGATTACGCTGGAACTCCACCCCGGAGAGTGCCTGGGCCTGCTGGGGCCAAACGGGGCCGGAAAGAGCACGTTAATCCGCAGCATCGCGGGGCGCGTCATTCCGGATGCCGGCGCCGTCTCCATCCTTGGATTTTCAGCCGAATCCACCGAGGCGCGGCGCGCGCTGGGGTGGGTTCCTCAGGAATTGGCGCTGTATCGCCGCCTCACGTGCCGGGAAAACCTGGAATCCTTCGGGCGCTTCCACGGCATGGCGGGCGCTTCGCTGCAAGAGGCTATCGCCTGGTGTCTTGCCTGGGCGGCGCTCGAAGAACGGGCCTCGGCGCTGGTCAAAAATCTATCCGGCGGAATGATGCGGCGATTGAACATGGCCGCCGGTCTGGTCCACAGGCCCAGGGTAGTCCTGATGGACGAACCGACCACCGGGGTTGACCCGCAATCGCGCAACCGCATTTTCGAGATGATTGAAAAGCTGCGCGGCGAAGGAACTTCGATGATCTACACAACCCACTATATGGAAGAAGCGGAGCGCCTATGCGATCGCATCGCGATTATGGATCACGGGCGCATCATCGCCCAGGGATCGAAAGACGAGCTGGTCCATCAGGCATTCGCGTCGCGCATGCAAGTGCTGGCGCGCTTCGGCGGTCCGGCCGATGGCATCGCCGCCTGGGTGGAGCAGCGCGGCGGGCGCTTAGCGGATGGGGTAGCGCAATTCACCTTGGACCGTCCTACTGAGATTACGGGCCTGCTCGAGAGCGCCGCGCAGAGCGGCCTGGAGCTTATGGACGTATCGCTGCGCAAACCCAATCTGGAATCGGTATTTCTGCACCTGACTGGAAGGGAGCTGCGCGATTGATGCTCGCTATCGTCCGTACTGCGATGCGTTCGTTGAGCCGCGACCGCGGCGCACTGGTGTTGAGTTTTGTGTTGCCCATCGTGTTCTTCAGCATCTTCGCCGCGATCTTCGGCGGCCGCCCCGATAGCATCCCAAAAATAAACGTGATCGTAGTCGACCAGGATCATAGCCTGGCATCGCAGCGATTGGTAGAAGGTCTAAAAAGAGAAGGGTCGCTGGTCGTTTCAACCAGTCCGGCGCCGAAACAGGGCGTTGCCCAGCCGGAGTATACGGCCGCCACCGCGGAAGCCGCGGTGAAAGCCGGGACGGCGCCGTTGGCGTTGATCGTGCCGGCCGGCTTCGGCGCAAATCCGATTTCCTTTGCCGGCGGCACGGCCGGCAATAACGCACCCGCGATTGAAATGCTGAAAGATCCAAGCGATACGGTGGCCTCGCAAGTAGTCGCGGGCCTGCTGCAGAAGGTTGCGATGACATCCATGCCGGACGTGATGGCGGAACTGGGATCCAAATACGTGGGCCGGTTCGCGGGTGGATTAACGGCGGAACAACAAAAGAGCATAGACGCCAACCTGGAGCAGCTTCGCCGTCTCGAGAGTCAGACCGGCGTAGTGGGCCGATCCGCTGAAAGATCGCTGGTCTCCGTCAAAGCCCGCGACGTGGTGGGCGAGAACAAGGAGAATCCGATGGTGTCGTTTTACGCGGCGGCCATCGGCGTGATGTTCCTGCTGTTTACCGCCAGCGGCGCGGCCGGCGCGCTCTTGGATGAGGCGGAAAGCGGCACGCTCGATCGCGTGTTGAGCTCGCGCGTAACCATGACAACGCTGCTGGCCGGCAAACTCGCCTACAGCACCATGCTGGCGTTCGCGCAACTGGTCTTGATGTTCCTTTGGGCGTGGGCGGTTTTCAAAATCGATTTCTTTCCCCACATTGCGGGATTTATCGTAATGGGCTTATCGACGGCTTTTGCGGTGGGCGCGTTCGGCATGCTGCTGGCCAGCATATGCCGCACGCGCGCCCAATTGGGAGCGCTTTCGACGCTGGTGATCTTGGTGATGTCGGCCGTGGGCGGCAGCATGTTTCCGCGGTTTCTGATGCCCCAAGCGATGCAGAAGGCCGGCCTGCTGACCATCAATGCGTGGGCTATTGACGGATTCACAAAGGTGTTCTGGCGGGACGAGCCGATCTCGCATTTATGGCCGCAGGTATTGGTGCTGCTGGTGGTAGGGGCGGCGCTGTTCGCGATAGCGCGGAAGCTGGCGCAACGATGGGAGTATGCGTAAACAGGCGGTGCGGCTAGGCCGGCTGAACGGCGGCCCGGCGGCGGCCCAAAGCAAAATAGGACGCTCCGATGGCCAACAGCGCAAGCGAAATCCACTGCGAGGCATCGAGCGGACCGCCCCATAGATTGCCCTGCTCATGGTAGCGGAAGAACTCGACGATGAAGCGCGCCGTGGAGTAGAGCACCAGATAAAGGCTGATGACCGCTCCCGGAGAATGCGGTTTGCCGAAGCGCCAATAGAGCAGGGCAAAGATGAGAAACTCCGCCAGGGCTTCGTAGAGCTGTGTAGGATGCAGGGGAACGAGCAGCGGCACGCCCACCAGATCGTGAGCCACGGGATTGGTAAAGGTGACCGCCCACGGCAAGTGACACTCCACGCCCCAGCAGCAGCCGGCGGAAAAGCAGCCCAGGCGCCCGATGCCGTGGCCGAGAGCGATGGCGGGCGCGAACACGTCGGCCGTCTTGAGCAGCGGCAGGCGCGTGCGGCGCATATACCACCAGGAGATGCCCAGCGCCGCAATCAGACCGCCGTAAAAAACGCCGCCCGCCTGCAATGACGACAGCGAAAAAATCTCGCCCGGATGCTGCCGGTAATAGGAAAAATCCACCAGAAACATCATCAGCTTTGCGCCCACGATTGCGGCCAGCGCGCAATAAATGCCGAGATTGGTGATGGCGTCGACATTCAAGCCGGCGCGCGCCGCCAACTTGCCGGCGAGCCAGAGCGCGACCAGAAATGCGACCGCTACCAGCACGCCATAGGTATGCAGGAACGAGAGATGAAAGATCTCAGGATACATTGTCCTTACCGATCTGGCCTTGACCAGTTGGCCGGCGCTGCCCGAGAATGAGCAGTCCGCAGCCGATTACGATGGCCGAATCGGCCACGTTGAACGCAGGCCATTGATGCCGGCCGATGTAGAACAGGAGAAAGTCCGTTACCCGTCCGGAGATCACGCGGTCCAAAAGATTGCCCAACGGCCCCGGCGAGCACCAGCGCTAAAGCCCAGCATAACAGCCCGTCCATGCGTTTCGCTCGCCATAGCATAACAGAAACCCAGAGTACCGCCGCGACGGAAAGCGTAATCAGCAGCGTGGTCCGCCACTCCCATTCCGAGCTGTCGAACATTCCGAACGCCACGCCGCGATTCTCCGAATGCACGATATCGAACAGGCCGGGAATAATTGCGCGATCGTCGGAGAACGAAACGAAGCGCTCGACGTACCATTTAGTAATCCGGTCCAGCGCGAACACTCCGGCGGCCAACGCCACGCACTTTCACCCGGACATCAGCCATTCAACGTCTCTTCCACGGCGGCGGCGCAAGAGGCGCAGATCGTAGGGAATCGGGCGTCGGCGCCGGTATCGCCGGTATACTTCCAGCAGCGCTCGCACTTCTGTCCGGAGGCGCGCTCCACCGCTACTCCCAAATCGCTCGAATCCGCGCGGTCCAGATCCACTTGCGAGACGATGAACAGCCCAGGCAATGCATCCGCGTACTGTTGCGAGCAGGGGAAACAGATCGCCATTGGCTGATAGCCGCAAGCGCGCTTCAAGAGGCGCGCCGATCAGCTTCTCGTTACGCGCCGCCTCGAGGCTCTTCAAAACTAAGTCTCTCACCTCTATAAGACGGCCCCAATTCTCAGTGCGTTTCCGCGCGGCGTCGTTCAACCCGGCGGTCAGTTCGGAAGGCTCGGGAAAATAGGCGGTATGCACGCTGCCGGGGCGGTTCATGTGGCTCCAGACTTCTTCGGCGGTGAAGCTAATCAGCGGCGCCAGCAGCCGGACCAGCGCGTCCAGCAGGCGGTAGAGCGCGGTTTGGGCGCTGCGCCGCGCCGTGAGATTTTCTGGCCGCGGTGTAGAGGCGGTCCTTGAGCACATCGAAGTAGATGGAGCTCAGGTCCACGGTGGCGAAGGCGTACACCGTGTGATAGACCTTGTGGAATTCGAAATTGTCGTACCATGCGCGGCAGCGTGTCGACCAGCTCTTCGGCGCGCACCAGAATCCACTGATCGATCTCGTGCATTTGGTCCGCGGGCACGGCGTCGGTTTGCGGATCGAAATCGTGGACATTGCCGAGCAGGTACCGGAAAGTATTGCGAAGCTTGCGATAGGCGTCCACCAGGCGAGTTTGAATGGTTTCGGACATGCGGACGTCTTCGCTGAACTCGACCGAAGCCGTCCACAGCCGGATAATTTCGGCGCCGTGATGCTTGATGACTTCCTCGGGCTCGATGGAATTGCCGAGCGATTTGTGCATGGCCTTGCCTTCGCCGTCGAGCACCCATCCGCTAAGCGCGCTGCAACGATAGGGCGACGCACTCTTCAGGCCGACGCCGACCAGCAGCGAGCTGTGGAACCAGCCGCGATACTGGTCGCCGCCTTCGAAATACATGTCGGCGGGCCAAGGGAGGCCGAAGCGCTCGTTGAGCACGGCCAGATGGCTGGAGCCGGAATCGAACCACACATCCAGAATGTCGCTCTCTTTGCTGAACTCGTGGCCGCCGCAGCGCGCGCACGTGGCGTCCGGCGGGCAGCAGCTCGGCGGCCGTGCGCTGGTACCAGATATCGGCGCTGTGCTCGCGGAAGAGCGCCACGATGGCATCGAGAATCTTGCGGTCCGTCAGCGGCTCGCGGCAGCCTTCGCAATAGAACACGATGATGGGCACGCCCCAGACGCGCTGGCGCGAGATGCACCAATCGGGACGGGTGGCGATCATGTTGGAGATGCGCTCCTCGCCCCAGGCGGGAATCCAACGCACCTGGCGGATGGCTTCGAGCGCGCGCTGGCGCAGGTCGTTGCGGTCCATCCCGATGAACCATTGCTCGGTGGCGCGGAAGATAGTCGGGTTGTGGCAGCGCCAGCAATGCGGGTAGGAGTGCGAGAGCTTCTCCACGCCGCACAACGCGCCATGCGATTTCAGGATTTCAATAACGATGGGGTTGGCTTCCCAAACTGTCTTGCCGATGATTTCCTCGGGCAGGCGGCCGGGCGCGCCTTCGGCGTGATAGAAGCGCCCGGCGGCATCCACCGGGCAAAATGTGGCGATGCCGTACTGGCGGCTGACGGCGTAATCCTCCTGGCCATGGCCCGGAGCTGTGTGGACCGCGCCCGTGCCTTGCTCGAGCGTGACGTGATCGGCCAGAATGCCGAGCGAATCGCGATCGAGGAACGGATGGCGAAACACGGCGTGCTCGATGGCTGCGCCGGGGAATGTGGCGACGATTCTGGAATTGACCCAGCCGCACTTTTCGGCGGTGACGTTCACCAGATCCGCGGCGACGATGTAGAGATCGCCCGCGCCGGCATCATTGGGAGCGACCGCCGCGTATTGGAACTTCGGGTTAAACGCAATGGCCATGTTGGCCGGGATGGTCCAGGGCGTGGTGGTCCAGATGAGGCCGTAAACGTTACGTCCGGCGAGCGCGGCGTCGAGCCCGGCGGGGTCCGATACCAGCGCAAAACGCACCCAGATGGAGGGGCTGACGTGGTCCGCATATTCGACTTCGGCTTCGGCCAAGGCGGTGCGATCCTTGATGCACCAGTGTACGGGCTTGAGGCCCTTATAGACGTAGCCGCGGTCGAGGAAATCGACGAACGCGCCGGCGATCACGGATTGATAGTGCGCGCTCATGGTGAGGTACGGATCGTCCCACTGGCCCAGGACGCCCAGGCGCTTGAAATCGGCGCGTTGCAGATCGATGAACTTCTCCGCGTACTTGCGGCAGGCGCGGCGGATCTCGACCGCGGACATGTGGGCCTTCTTCGAGCCGAGCTCGCTATCGACCTTGATTTCGATGGGAAGGCCGTGGCAATCCCATCCCGGAACGTAGGGCGAATCGAAGCCGGCCATAGTGCGCGATTTGACAACGAAATCCTTCAGGATTTTATTGAATGCGGTACCGAGGTGAATGCGGCCGTTGGCGTAGGGCGGCCCGTCGTGGAGCACCCAGGTGGGCTTACCGGCGCGCGCGGCGCGAATTTGCGCTGTAGAGTCCTTCCGTTTCCCACCGCTCGACGAGCTTGGGCTCGGTCTGGGGCAGGTTTGCCTTCATGGAGAAAGCGGTTTTGGGCAGATTGATAGTCTGCTTGAGGTCTAGATGTGGCGGGTGCATTTCGGGGTTGATTTCATGGTAACAAGATCATGGCCGGCGCGCCGTTTGACGAGGTTGGAATCGAGAATCATACTTGAGGAATATGAAAATCGGCGAGCGCGGGCAAGTGACGATCCCAAAGGATATTCGCGAGCGCTTCGGCTTGGGACCGCAAACTCAGGTCGAGTTTCGCGTGGCCGGCGGCTCGATAGTTCTAAAAAGGCGCCCAAGAAGCTTAACATTGCAAAATGGAAAGGCCGCTGCGGCCACACCTGGGCTAAGCTGGGCTACTCCTCCGTGGATCAGTTCGTTGAGGATGTGCGGGGTCGATGATTACAGCTATCGACTCCAACATTCTTCTGGATGTCCTGATACCAAATGAGGCCTTCTACGAGAGATCGGCGGCCGCGCTTCAGGATGCGGCACAGGCGGGTTCGCTGGCGATTGCCGATATCGTCTACGCGGAGATCTGTATTTATTTCGAGACGCAGAGAGAATGCTACGCATTTCTTGACGCCAACGAAATCCGGGTACAAGCATTGACGCGGAAGCGAGTTTCCTGGCGAGCCGCACATGGCGGGCGTACAAGCGCCACGGAGGAAAGCGCACCAGAATTTTGGCGGACTTTCTGATTGGGGCTCACGCGCGGGTGCAGGCGACGCGACTGCTCTCACGCGACCGGGGTTTCTACCGCAAACTCTTTCCCTCCCTTAAGCTTCTCGATCCGACTGAAGCTTGATAGTTATCCTGCGGCCC
>CAVRPF010000032.1:0-62454 GCA_963723015.1 Bryobacterales bacterium | reverse complement strand
TATTCCTGTTTATTAACTACGAAGGCCGGCGCGATGCCAGTTCTTCGATTGTAAATGAGACGGTGCCGATGGAGACCATGAAGCAGGGCATCGTCCAGTATCACAATACCAACGGCCACTAGTACAGATCGGTCCGTCGCAGATCCAACAGATCGACCCATTGGGCATCGGCATCGACGCCGCGGCATTGGCGGTAATGAAGCAATACCCCGTAGGCAACAATAACGCATTAGGAGACGGCGTCAACACGACTGGATACACATTTACCGCGCCGACTCACAATGTGCAGAATACTTACATCGCGCGCCTCGATTACAAAGTGGACAATGCCGGTAAGAACTCTCTGTTCTGGCGCGGTAATCTGCAAAACGACAGCGCCAACGGCACGCCGGAGTTCCCCGGGCAGATTCCGAACTCGGTAACGCTCTCCAATAGCAAAGGGGACGCGATGGGTTGGACATCGCTGATCACGCAATCGCTGATCAACACGCTGCGTTATGGCGAAACCCGCGCCGGCAATCAAACTACCGGCATTCTCAACAGCAGCTATACGTTGTTTCGGGGACTCTCCGGTATCTATGGAACCAGCACTGGTAGCCCTCCATACTCCGGACGATGATAAAAGGCCCACATCTTCCGCTTGCGTTTCGGTGCAGACTCTTTCCTACGCCAACTCGTACAATAACGCGCTTACAAACGCCTCTGAGCTAAAGGCAGCGGAAGCGACATAATGTTGTTGGGAGTCTCAAAGGCCGATACCACCAGTTACGAGTACGCCATGACGGCGCTACTGGGTCAGTCACTCAGGCGACGGCCAATTCCAGACTATCTGGCCAGCGGCACGCAGATTCCGGTGGCTCTCCGGTAGCACGTGAACCATGAGGCCGAACTGTACGCGCAGGATAGCTGGCGTATCAAGAACAACTTCACTTTGAGTTACGGGCTGCGCGTCTCGCTGATGCCGCCGGTGCATGAAGCCAACGGCCAGCAGGTATCCACAAACATCCCGATCAGCACATGGTTCAACGAGCGCGGCGCGCTGGCGGACCAAGGGCTTTCGCAATCGGGCGCAGGACCAATCTCGTTTGTGCCGCTGGGTACTTCTCAGGCGCGCCCGCTCTATCCTTATCACACTAATCCCGCGCCCCGGCTTTCTATCGCGTACTCGCCTAAGGCCGAGGGTGGACTCTCCAAGTTGCTGTTCGGCGGTCCGGAAAGACATCGATCCGCGCGGGGGCCGGCATGTATTACGACGAAATCGGCCAGCCGCTGGCGGCGACATTCAACTCGTCCGCGTTCGGTCTTTCCAGCCAGCTCAGCAATCCGGCCAACGTCCTTACGTCCTCGCAAGTGCCGCGATTCACGAGCTTCTATAACATTCCGGCGGGTATTTTGCCGCCGGCTCCCGCGGTGACTTTCCCCAATCCAGCGCCCTATCCGAACGTGTTCGCCATCACTAATTCGATCGACGATCAACTGAAGGCTCCGTATACGATGAATCTGGACTTCAGCATCGGACGGCAGTTTGGCCATGGCGTTTTTATCCAGGCTGCGTATGTGGGGAGACTGTCGCGGCACTCACTGGTGCAGCGCGATCTCGCCATGCCGACCAATCTCACCGATCCGAAGTCCGGTCAGACGTATTTCCAGGCTATGTCGCAGTTAGCGACATTGATCGATCTCAATGGCGTCTCGGTGGCGAACCTGCCCAAGATTCCATTCTTTGAAAACATGTGGGCTAACGCCGCGGGAAATGGCAACACTGCCACTCAAGTGATTGCGAGAGACTATCTGGAGAATTCGAATCAGGGCGATTTCACCAACGTGCTAAACGATATGGATAACAGTCAGGTCTGCAATCCCAAGGGCAGCACATTCCTGTCGAATGGCAATGTCAATCAGGTGGGCTGCGGAATACTGGGGCCGAATGCCATTTGGAGCCCGCAGTTCTCCGCCCTTTCTGCCTGGAGCTCGATCGGCAAAGGATCGTATAACGCGATGCAGTGGACCATTCGCAAGCAGTTCAGCGACGGCCTGGTGTTGGACCTGAACTACACGTTTTCCAAGTCGGAGGATCTTGGTTCGCGCGCGGAATCCACCGTCAACTTCGGGGGCGATTTCATTGTGAATTCCTGGAATCCGAGCCAGCTCTGGGGCGTCTCGCGCTACGACACTACGCACGCTGTGAACGCGTACATGATATACGAGCTGCCACTCGGGCGCGGGCGAAAATTCGGCGCATCGATGAACCGCGTAGTCGATGCATTTATCGGCGGCTGGCAGCTTACGGGGACCTGGCGCATGACTTCCGGACTGCCGTTCAGCGTGGGCGATGGGTCGCGGTGGGCTACCAACTGGCAGCTCAGCACGGAAGCGACGCCCAACGGACAGCCTATGCAGCCCATCGTGAATGTCAAGAATGTGGTGGGCATTGCCGGAGGTGGGCCGGATCTATTCGCCAATCCTGCGCTGGCCGCCAGCGCCTTCGAAGAAACGCTGGCGGGACAAAGCGGAAGCCGCGATTCGTTGCGCGGCCAGGGCTTCTTCAACATCGACACCGGTCTTTATAAGAACTTTAAGATGCCATGGTCTGAGAAGCAGCGGCTGCAATTCCGCTGGGAGAGTTATAACGTGACTAACTCAGTTCGATTCGATCCGGCGGCGGCTAATCTTAGTTTGACATCGTTGTCGTCGTTCGGTAAGTTGGGCACGCAACTGGGTACGCCGCGGCAGATGCAGTTTGCGATGAGATTCAATTGGTAGCGAGTGTGCGACAGTGCTGGCGAAGAGGCCGATTGACAATCGGCCTCAGGTTAACAACCTGCCGCACAATGAAACTAGCTCAGCAGAGTAGTAACAACGTTATTGGGCGGTAGACAGGCCTTTGACTAACTCATAGAGAAAGGTCTGTCCTTCATAGAACGAACGCGCCAACATGCGCTCATCGCGGCCGTGAGCGCGGTTGTCGTCGCGCTCGTAGAAGAATCCTTGCACGCCATAGGTTGGGATTCCAGCGGCGCGCAGCGAGCGGCCGTCAGTGGCGCCGGTACTCATGGTGGGGAAGTACGACCACGCCCGGCCACATGGTATCGGTGATGCGCGACATAGCGCGCATGATGTCCGGCCGCAGCGGCGAACCGGCTGAATTTTGCTGTTGGCTGACAATTGAGATCGCCACTTGATCGTCGGCGGCTACCTTCTTCAGAGAGTCCATTACATACTGCAGTGAGTCATCCGGCAGGATGCGGCAGTTCACATTAGCCGCGGCGAGCTGCGGCAGCGCGTTGCGCGCGTGACCGCCTTCCAGCATGGTGGCGACACAGGTGGTCCGCAGCATAGAGTTCCAGGCCGGAGAAGCGGCGGCCACGCGCTTCATGGCTTCGCCGTCGCCTGCCGCCACCTTGGCGAGATCGGACTTTGCCGGGCTGGTATCGATCTTGGCCATGCCGGCGAAGTACGCGCGAGTAACCTCGGTAGTCTTGAGCGGGAATCCGTATTGACTTAATCGAGTCAGTGCGCGCTGCCAGGCGATAGATGGCGTTATCGGGCACGGGCTGCGAGCTGTGGCCGCCCTTGTTATGGACCTCCAGGCGCACGTCGAGATACCACTTCTCGGCGGCTTGAATCTCATTGGAGACGCGCTTGCCGCCGACCATTGTGCCTTTGCCGCCTTCATTCAAAGCGAAGTCGGCGTCGATCAGATTCTTGTGGTTCTTGATCAGCCAGTCGACGCCATTGTAAGGGCCGCCGCCTTCCTCATCGGCAGTGAGCGCAACCACGATATCGCGATCCGGTTTGTAGCCTTCGCGCTTGTAGCGGATCAAGTTGGCAATCCAGACGGCGGCCTGAGCCTTATCGTCGGCTGTGCCGCGGCCGTAGTAGTAGCCGTCCTTTTCGGTGAAGACGAATGGGTCGGTAGTCCAGTCTTCGCGCCTGGCTTCGACGACATCGGTATGAGCGAGCAGCAGGATGGGCTTGAGCTTGCCGGTTCCGCGGTAGCGCACGACTAAGTTGGCTTTAGTGGGAATGGCGCCGCCAATAAAGATATCGGCATCGGGAAATCCGGCGGCGAGGAGGCGCGTCGCGATGGCTGAGACAACCGGGGTGGTGGCGCCGGTGGTGAAACCGGATTTGATCTCGACGATCTGTTTGTAGATGTCGTGGGCCAGGCGCTGGTCGGCCTCTGGCGGCATGGTAGAGGCGGCGAAGCAAGCGAGCGGGGCGAGAAGAAGGAGAGTACGGCGAACTCCGCGCGACCTGGAGAGCGTCGGCTGAAGACTGGCTGCCAAGCGCGTCGCGGCAGGCCGATTGACATTCGGCCGCAGGTTGACAACCTGCCCCACAGAGGGCATCGCATCAGTGAGTTTAGTCATGCTACTTGCCGGGTTTCCAATCCGGCAAGCGGCCCGGCGTGGGCGGCGCGCCCGCGGCGTCCAACTGCTTTTCGAGTGCCTTGATATCGGTTTCGAGCAACTTGCGCAGCTTAGGAATTTGCACGGCCAGCTCGTCGGACGCGATCTGATACTGCTCCATCGCGGTCTTCGTCGGATGCCCAGTGGTGCCGCGCACGGGAGAGCCGCGGCCTGCACATGCTCGGCGATCGATGCGGGTACGCCTTCATTGTGCGAGCGCCAGATGGTATCGCCGCGCAGCGCCAGATTGATATCGTCCAGTTGCCTTTCGAGCGCCGAGCGTTTGCTCATGCAATTTAGGCGAAAGCGCAGGCGTAGCGTCCATGGCGCGGCGGATCGCTTCAAGCCGCGTGCGCGCTTCGGTGGCCGATTCCTGCGTGGCCGTCAAGTGCCTGCTGCAGCTTCGCCAGTTTCGCTTCGAATTCCGAAAGCGCGGTGCGATCTTCGCGGGTCGATGGACCTTCGCCAATCACTTCGAAGGACTGCGAACCGGGCAGGGGAGTGACTACGCCATCGATGCGTTTGGCCAGCGTGACGGTGTACTTGCCGGGCACCACCAGAGCGCCGCCGCCGCCGCCACGTCCCGGCAAAGGCCGGCGGTTCTTCTTCGCCGCCGCCACCGCCTCCCGCCCCGCCGCCGCCCGCACCGCCGCGGCCGCCGCCCCTCCACCGCGGCCTCCTCCGCCACCGCCGCCGAATCCGGCGGCGGGAAGATTAGCGCTCTGTCCGCGCAGATCCCAGGTGACGCGATGGATGCCCGCAGTCGCAGGCTCATCCATCCGCCGCACCACTTTGCCGGCGGCATCCGTTATCGTCATCAGAATGGCCGGCAGCTTCTTCTTCGGATTCGGCGCGGAGCTGCTCGGGCGTGGGATAGGGCGGCGTTTCGCCGCGCTGAATCGCGGCGCGCTCGCGCTGCTGGCGCTCCTGCGCCTTGGTGCGGTAGCCATCCTTCAGGTTGTAAGTTATAATCGCGCCCACCGGCGGATTCGGCGCGGTGAAGAAGTTCTCGCCCTGATCGCCTTTGCCGCCGCCGAAGATCGAGCCGGGGATGTAAGAGAGCGATGTCTTCACGGGGAAGAGCATGCTCTCTTTGCTCAGATTTTCGGCGGTGGCTTCGCGCAGCGGACTGTAGTCGTCGAGAATATAAATGCTGCGGCCGAAAGTACCGATCACTAAGTCATCCATTTGCTTCTGAATGGCTAAGTCGCGCACCATGATCGTCGGCAGCCCGTTGCGCAGCGGAATCCACTTTTCGCCGCCGATCTTTGTGAAGTAAAGGCCGAACTCAGTTCCGGCAAAGAGTAACTTCGGATCTTTGTAATCTTCGGCGATGGCGTAAACGCCGCCGCGGTCGGGTAAGTTGCCGGATATGTTGACCCAGCTCTTGCCTTTGTCGGAACTCTTGATCAGATAGGGTTTGAAATCGCCATTTTGGTGGTTCTCATAAGCTACGTAAACCGTTCCGGCGTCGTGCTGCGAAGCGACGATGCGCTGCACATAGGCGTCTTCGGGAACGCCCGCGGGCTTTTCCACTTTATGCCAGGTCTTGCCGCCATCTTCGGTGATCTGCAACAGGCCATCGTCGGTTCCGACATAAATCAAGCCCTTCCTGCTTGGGCGACTCGGCGATGGACGAAATATTGTCATAGAGCGCGGTGGATACGTTCTTCTGAATGGCGTCGATGGGCCAGATTTTGCCCATCAATGGCAGGGTGTTGCGGTCCAGATTGCGAGTCAGGTCGGGACTGATGGCGCGCCAACTGTCGCCGCGGTCGTCGCTGCGATAGAGCTTCTGCGAGCCGAAATAGAGGCGGGTATTGGAGTGCGGGCTGATGATTACGGGCGCATCCCAATTCCAGCGCGCGGCGGGATCGCCCTTGGCGGGTTGCGGCTGGATGCTGACGCGCTCGCCGGTGCGGCGGTCGAAGCGCACCATGCCGCCGTTCTGCATGTTGGCGTAGATAGTGTTGGGGTCCTTGGGATCGACGCGGCTGTAAAAGCCATCGCCGCCCATGGTGACGAAGCAATCGGAATTCATGATGCCGGCGGAACTCTTAGTGCGCGCCGGGCAGCCGAAACTGTTGTTATCCTGAGTGCCGCCATAGACGTAATAGAACGGCGCGTCTTCACTTACAGCTACGTCGTACATTTGCGCGGTAGGCAGGTTGGATTTGAAGATCCAATTCTGCGCGCGATCGAAGCTTTCGTAAATACCGCCGTCGCAACCTACTAAGTAGTGATCGTTGTTATGCGGGTCGACCCAGATATCGTGATTGTCGACATGCTTATAGCGCGTGGGAAGGCTGGTTTGGGTGCGGCCGCCATCGTCGGACACCATGATGTTGGTGTTCATCACGTAGACGCGATCGGGATTGGCGGGGTCCACGACGACTTTGGCGTAATATTGACCCTGTACGTCGTAGCTATTGCGCTTCTCCCAGGTGGCGCCGCCGTCGGAGGAGCGGTAAAGGCCGCCGCGGCCGGCGTGGACCTTCCACCTGCGCGTAAATAATTGATGGATTGGAGGGCGCGTAATTCAAGCCGATGCGGCCCAGCTCGCCGGTGTTGGGAAACCCGCCGCCGACCTTGGCCCAGGTTTTCCCGGCATCGTTGGAGCGCCAGAGTGCGCTTTCGGGTCCGCCGTGAATCATGCCGAAATAGCGGCGCTCGCGCTGATGGGTGGCGGCGAAGAGGACGTCGGGATTCTTGGGGTCCATCACCACATCGGAGCAGCCGGTGTAATCGCCAACTTTGATGAGACTCTGCGACCAGGTCTTGCCGCCGTCGGTGGTCTTATAGAGACCGCGCTCGCCGCCGCCCTTCCACAGTGGTCCGGGCGCGGCGACATAGACGACATTGGAATCGCGCGGATCGATCACGATGCGGGCTATGTGTTCGGTGAGTTTCAGGCCGACGTTGCGCTAGGTGCGTCCGCCGTCTTCGCTCTTGTAAACGCCGTCGCCGAACGAGACGCTTCGCTGATCGTTGTTCTCGCCGGTACCCGACCCAGACGATGGAAGGATTCTTGGGATCGATGGCGATCCAGCCGATGGAGTAGGAGCCGTAATTGTCGAATACCGGGGTCCACGAAGTACCGTTATTGTGAGTGAGCCAGATGCCGCCGGAGGCCTCCGCGACCAGGTAGTGGCTGGAAGAATCGGGGAAGACCGCGAATTGAGAGACGCGGCCGGAGATGAAGGCCGGGCCGATGTTGCGCACGCGCAGGCTGGCGAAGGTGCGGGCGTTGATAGGGTCGGTAAAATCGGGGGAACCGCCGCGCCGTCCACCGGGGGCGGGTCGTCTTGAGCGAACGCGGCAAGGGCGATGCAGAAAATGAGTGACAAAAATCGCATTTGAAGGAAAGTATATCGCAGCGGGATCGAGAGGGTCGCCGCGCGTTCGAAAAAACGAAGCCAACTTTGTAGAAATTGTTTAGATTCTGGAAGTTCAGGGCTGCGAACAGGTTTAGGTTGGCTTGGCCGCCCGGCACCGGAGGGGCGCGAAAAAACGAACCCAATCGGGCGATGCATTTCGGCAAATGTTCTAAATCGCAAGGCTCTCCCCGTTATGATTGTCGCGGATGGGATTGTAAATAGTCGGGACCGGCGGATAGCGGAATTGGGGTAAGGCGTTATTCCTGTGTAGGATATCCGGGTTTATTAAAAATTGAATTGCCTGTGACTAATGAATTGGGTTCAATGCGCGACTGACAATCTGTATAGCGCAGCTAGTTTTCGGTGGGTTTTTCGGCTCGTTCTACAACTACCGTCTCCACCGGCACGGCTTGCCGTTCGAGCTTTAACCCCGACTCCTGGATCGCGCCGAACAGGCTCGGCCTGTCGAGGCCTGCATCGGCTGCAACCCCGTTTGCAGGATCTGCGGGAATCTCATAATTCGACCACCGAAGCGAAAAATTATAGCGGCCACTAAGGCCGGTCTTGTCCACCACGGGAAGGTGAATCTGCCCACTAAGCTTAAGAGCCAGTCCGCCATCGGCTCCCTCATGGCAACAATCTCGCCAGTCTTCAGGGACTGGAATTCGCCGCGCGCCGTCTCGGTGTCAGATACACGCTGCATTCTCGGTGCGCCTTTGCCGATAACGAGTGCGTATCCGGTAAAGCGCCTTATCTCGCGGTGGACGACAAGCCCGAACCGCTCCGCAAGCAACGTTTGGATCATTTGACGCATCTCCTGGCGTGCCGTACTGGCGCCGGACTTGGCAACGACGTCGTATGCGTCATCGTCCAACCAGTCCGGGCCGCCAACGACCTGATATTCCTCTGGGCGGTAGGACCCATCCGTGTACGCGATTCGAATCAGGTCCTTCAGAGAAAAAGCCCGTACGTGGAAGACCCCCGGAGACGAAAAATCGCCGCCGCCCCTTCCATGAGCGGTCAGGCTCTGCTTGATTGAGGCGGCTTCAAAAGCCGCTTCGGGCCTCGCCGCTTGTCCGCACGCGCTTGCCACGGTAATAACCAGAGCGCACGCGATGCGACTGCAATGTGGCTTCATAATGTGCTCCAAAGTATATCGCAGCGGGTCGGGAGGGTCGCGGCGAGTTCTAACAAACGAAATGGCTATGAGAGCAGCTCTCAACCCCGGAAATGAAAATTGTGGGAGATTAGGGCGAGCAGGGCAAGGCGGCCGACATGGGTAATGGCATGTAGTTTCGATCCGTAAAACGAAACTGGCCAGGCTGACATGGTGAATCCCCGAATGGATCTGTTGAATCCGTGGAAGAACATATGCCGAAGATGTCAGCTGCTGTCCTGCCGGAGAGGAGAACGAGGAAGAGATGATTTACGCTGCAGTCGAGCGATGCGCCGGAATCGACGTGGGGAAAAGATTCCTGGCGGTTTGCGTCATGTGCGGACCTCTGAGTGGGGAACCCCGCGTAGAGCGGCGGCGGTTCGGCACAACCCGGGCGGAACTGGAGCGACTGCGCGCCTGGCTGATCGAAGAACAGGTCACGCATGTGGTCATGGAGAGCACCGGCTCTTACTGGAAGCCGGTGTTTAACGTTCTCGAGGACAGCGTACAGGTGCTGCTGGCCAATGCGCAGCAGGTCAAGACGCGCAAGGGCCACAAGACCGATGACAAGGACGGCTGGTGGCTGGCGCATCTGCTGCGCCACGCCATGATCTATCCCAGCTTCATCCCGCCGCGCGCCATCCGGGAACTGCGCGACCTGACGCGCCGCCGCAAGCGTCTGCTGAGTAACGCGACCGCCGAGAAGAACCGCATACAGAAGATTCTGGAAGACGCCAACGTCAAGCTGGGCAACGTGCTCTCGGACCTGTTCGGCGTCTCCGGCCAACTGATGCTGGATGCGCTTTTAGAGGGCAAAGCCGCGCCGGACGAAATCGCGCAACTGGCGAAAGGCAGCGCAAAAAAGAAGGTAGCCGATCTGATAGCGGCGCTGGAAGGTCATCAGATGAGCGATCATCATCGGCGCATGATCCGCTTCAGCCTCGAGCATCTGCGTTTTCTCGAACAGCAGTTGGAGCAGATCGATGGCGAGATTGAGGAACAGATCCGGGCAGCGGGTCTGGAAGAAAAGTGGAAGCTGCTGCAGATCCGTACCGGGCCTCAAAGACCGGAGCGCAGCCACCGTTCTGGCCGAGACGGGAGGCGAAATGAAGCCGTTTCCTCGGCCCGCCACTTCAGTTCGTGGGCAGGAGTCTGCCCGGGCAACAACCGCAGCGCGGGCAAGAGCTGGGAGCCGGCCAACGAAGGGCAATCCATGGCTGCGCAGCGCACTAACGGAATGCGCCTGGGCGGCGGCGGCGACCCGGAACTGTTTTCTGAAAGACAAGTTCTGGCGTCTGCCGGTAAAGCCCAGGGCGGAAAGAAGACGGCGCTCATTGCGGTAGCGCATACCCTGCTGCTGCTGATTCATCACGTACTTCAGACCCGAGAGCCATTTGAAGAACGCCGCTCCCCGGCTCTGACCGACAACCAAAAACAGAAAATGATTCGGCATCATATCCGGCGCCTCGGCAAGCTTGGAATTTCCATTTCACGATATCCCACCGTTCCCGACAAACCTCTAAAACAGGCATGTCGGCCGCTGCTAAGCAGTTGAATACACAGAAGCCGCCGCGCATTTTCGGAAGAACCCAAGTTGTTGGAAGTGGTTTGGATTGCTCCCAATCAACGGACCGATGCAGCTTTCGGGAGTCTAGTGACAACTGGGATCGACAGGAGCATCCATGCCGATTAGGATCGCGTCGTAGGGACCACCTCCGTAGCCTCGCTGGATTTGCGAACGCCTCTGCTGAGGTTCGTGGATGAAGTGATACCGGAAGCATAGACTTTCCGGCCTTTGACAGCCACTCCTTCCAAGGTGTCGTGGCCGTTCCCGCCGATATACGATCCATAGCAGAGTTTGGCGCCGTCGGACGAATTAGCCGCGAGGAATCCGTCAAAGTCGCCGCCGCCATACTCTGCCTGCGATGGATTTCGTCTGGGCAGATCCGGCGAATTGGTCATGCCGGTGAACCAGACGCGGCCGGTCTCGTCGACCGCCAGGCCGCCTCCTAAGAATTGATCGGAGTTGGCCTTGGAGCCCCCGTAAAATGTCGACCAGAGCACACGGCTGCCGTCAGCGCTGAGTTTCGTCACGAAGGCATCGACGGAGCCGCGCAGCCGCGGCTGGAATGCGGACTGGGTGCTTGGGAAATCGCCCGATTCGGTTACCCCGGAGAGGATCGGGTTGCCTGAAAAGTCCAGAGACAACCCATAGGCTGCATCCATTTTTGAGCCGCCCAGGTAAGCGGAAAACAGCAATTTCCAGCCGGAGATTTGAACTTTCGCCAGGGAGGCATCGCCCCCACCGCCAAAACGCGGCTGCCAGCTACCTTGATTGGAAAGTCGCTGGACGTGGTGAATCCCGCGACGAAGAGGTTGCCGGATTTATCGAGCGCTAAACTGGTGACCTGCTCCCGTCCCGTGCCGCCAATCAGAACCGTTTGGAGGCTCTTCGGATCGCCCGGCCTCAGGCGGGCGACAACGCCATTCGGCGGTGCGCCGGGTCCAAATTGACCGACCCGGGCGCCCGGAAAATTCGGCGACATCGTGACTCCGCCGACATAAACCGCTCCGTCATCAGCGACGGCCATAACCCGTCCTTCCCGATTTCGAGATCGCCGGCTGCGTCCCATTTGCCGCCGCCGACGCGGGTGGCCCGCACGATTCGGCCCCTGCGGGCCTCGATCTTCACGACGACCGCGTCCATATCGTCTCGCCGGAATGTGGCGCGGCCTTGGCGTACAGGTGCGGAAAGTCCGGCGAGTTGGAATGGTAAGCCAGGAGAGTGAACTCCGGCGTTGTAGCCGAAACGGCGGCGAGAAATGCGAGACAAGTTCCGAAGGCGCGCCGCATAGGGTCAGTCTAACCAATGTTGCGGTACGATAATGGCCTGGAGGGATTACTGTGAGATGGAGTATTTTGCCGCTGGCCGTGCCGTTGTGCGCCATGGCGTGCTGGGCCGCGGATCAAACCTTTGACATCAAGCCTGGCCTGTGGGATATCGCTAATACGTTGCAGATGAGCGGGGCGCCGCCGATCCCGAATTTGGACCAAATGACGCCGGAACAGCGCGCGCGCGTCGAAGCCGCCATGAAACAAATGAGCGGCCATACCACCACGGTGAAGAGTTGTATTACCAAGGAAGGGATCGAGCAGGCCATCGCCAAGGCCAGCAGCACCAAGACGAACACGTGCGCTCCCAAGCTGGTTGGCGCGTCGTCTTCCAAGGTGCAATTGCACATCGACTGCTCGCAGGAGAAAAGCGATTCGAAAACCACCGGCGACGTGACCATCGAGCGGAAGGACTCCGATCATTTCACGGGCGCCGGCGCGATGAAAACCACTGGCGCTAATGGGCGCGCCATGGACATGAAGTGGTCCATGACTGGCACTTTCGTTTCTTCCGACTGCGGCAACGTGAAGCCTGGCGGACAGTAACTCTAAATCTCGGGCAGGCGCTTGCGGCTGCCAGCCCACTTACCCGAAGCATTATAATTTAAATAGATGACGCCCGAAGATCTCAAGGAAATCGCCGAGCTGATTGGGGGCCTCTCCAACGACATGCAGGCCGGGTTTGCGGCGGTCCATGCCGAATTCGCCGATCTCCGCGGTCGTCTCGACCGCATGGATGCTCGCCTGGAGCGGCATGGCGCACTTTTGCAGACCGGCTCCCGTTGGGTTAATCGCATGAACCAGTGGGCCGAAAGAATCGATCACATTCTGGTAGACCGCGACCAGCGCCTGGGCAATGTGGAGACACGCGTCGATAAACTCGAGCACGGGCCCAACTAGCCCCCAAATCTGGGTTACACATCCGCCCGTACCCGAACCCACTGCTTACTCCCGGCGGACTCCAGCACTGCGTCGGTGACGTAGTCGGTCTGCAATGCTTCGCGAAATGTAGGCGCGGCGCTCCGCTGTGCGGCGATGGCGGTCAGGAAGTCGGCGGCCTGATGAATGAAGGTGTGTTCGTAGCCAATCTGCAAGCCCGGGACCCACCAGTGCTTCATATACGGCTGATCGCTATCGGTAACATGGATGCTGCGCCATCCTCGCAAGCGGCCTTCGTCGCGGTGATCGAAATATTGCAGCCGGTGCAGGTCGTGCAGGTCCCAGGCGATGGACGCATGCTCGCCGTTGATTTCCAGCGTGTACAGAGCCTTGTGGCCGCGGGCGTACCGGGTGGCTTCAAACGTCGCCAGCGAACCGTTGCGGAAACGCGCCAGAAAGGCGCTGGCATCGTCGATGCGGACAGGCGCCAGTTTCCCTGTGAGACTGTGTTTCCGCTCCTTGATGAAGGTTTCGGTCATGGCGGAAACCTCTTCGATGCCGCCATTCAGCCACATCGCGGTATCGATGCAGTGCGCCAGCAGGTCGCCGGTTACGCCGCTGCCCGCCACGCCGGCATCGAGCCGCCACAGCCCCTCGCCTCCCTGCGGCAGGTCGCTTGAAATCGTCCAATCCTGCAGAAACTTGGCGCGATAGTGAAACACCTTGCCCAGTCTTCCTTCATCGATCAGTTGCCTGGCCATGGTGACGGCGGGAACGCGGCGGTAGTTATACCAGACCATGTTGGCGACCCCGGCGGCTTCTACAGCCTTGGTCATGGCCTCGGCTTCGGTTCCATTGCGGCCCAGCGGCTTCTCGCACATGACCATCTTGCCCGCTTGTGCGGCGGCGATGGCAATTTCGGCGTGAGTGTCATTGGGACTGGCGATATCGATCAGATCGAGATCGGGAGAGTCCACCAGTCGCCGCCAATCGGTTTCTACCGATCCGTATCCCCACCGCGCCGCGAACGCTCGCGCGCGATCGAGATTGCGGGCGCAAACGGTCTTCAGGACCGGCTGGTAAGCAACGTCGAAAAAGTGGTTGACCTGCGAAAATGCGTTGGAATGCGTGCGGCCCATGAAGCCATAGCCGACCATGCCGATGTTGAGTTTCTGCATTGCCGTTCAACCGGCCACGGAGGTTTCGCCCTTCCATCCGTGCGCGTTGCGTACCGCAATCATCACCCGCAGCACGTCCTGCCAAGTCTGGGGATGGAGCATCACCGAATTGGGAAACATGCAGCCGTCCCAACAAATGTGCTGGAAGGCGCGCGTAGGCTGCCCGTTATCGCCCCGCATCCACGCGCCGGCGTCGCGGACAATATCCAGTTTGCCGTTGGGATCCGTGGGCAGGCAGTGCCGTCCAGTCTTGTCGTGCGAGCCGGCGCCTTTGACTGTGCCGTCATTCTGGGCTACGTGGAAATCGATGGCCCAAGGCCTCAGCGCGGCAGCCATCTTGCGATACGCTTCCGCGAATGCGTCCGTATCGGCCCAGTCGAAATTTTCGGGAAGCAAGCGATCTTCGGGCGCGTTATATCCCATTGTAAAGAGCATGGTGTGCGCCATGTCGGCCTGAAAACCGAGAGTTTCAGGGCGGCCCACCATCTCCAGCAACTGTACGTTGCGCCGCCAGCTGTGCATGCCGCCCCAGCAGATTTCGCCCTCAGCGGCCAAGCGCTCTCCGAACGATTCGGCAATGGAACAGGCTTCACGGAAGGTACCGGCGATCCGTTTCGTGTTGGAGGCGGGATCGCTGGCCCATTCGGCAACGCTGGTTGCCGAATCGATGCGCACAATGCCGTAGTGACGGATCTTCAGATCGCGCAGTTTCCGGCCGATGCGGCACGCTTTCCGGACCTGAGTGAGAAAGCGGCTGCGCTGGTCCTCATCGCCCATGGCGGAGCCTCCGCCGGTGGCGGGCCACACGGGCGAAACCAGAGAACCTATGCGCAGATTTCTTTCCCAATCTTGGATGCCAGGCGCGCGAGATCGTCGCCGGAGGAATCGATATCGGTGTGCGGCAGGGAAAGAAACAGATCGACGCCATCGAACGAGACGCCATCGACTTTGGCGGCGGCGGTTAGATTCAGCATGGTATCGAGGTCGATAGGCGGCTCGGAATCCGGACCTTTGCCGACCAGCCCCGGCCACATGGCGTTATGAATCGCGGGAAATGCTTTGGTTGCGGTGGTATTCATGAGCATTCCTTGTTGCCAGTAATGCGAAAGCCTTGCTAGCGTATAATAGCAGCCGCACTCCTTTGATGAAAATCTCACATAGCATCGGAGTACACCCCGGATTCGCCTACACCTTGGGTGCAGGATCGTTGATCGCGCCTCGCCGTCGGAATTGACGAGTCTTCAAAGACGGATTGACACCCGGTCAGCCTCCGATTCCGTGTAAATCGCTAGCTTCTTGACCTGATAGACGACACCGAAATTTGTCGAAATTTCCACTCCTTCATCGTGGGCGGCAGTGCGGGTGCCGGGTACTGTCGATACCGGTTGAAAAATTCCCCAGGGCCCGCGTTTTCTGCCCCTATGCTTCCGCTTCAAACTCTACGCGAGCGTATAAAGATGAGAGCTGTAAGTGGCAGCCGATGGACTTCAGTTCGATCACATCGCCCGGTCCCGTGAATTCGCGAAACAACCACGATCCGTCAGGCTGGCGAACGTGGTGCTCGGCGCGCATCGCGTCCTGCGCCAGCAGCAGATATTCGGCAAACGATGGCAAGCCACGGTAGAAGCGGAACTTCTCTCCGCGATCGTAATTCATCGTTGACGGCGAAAGGACTTCGACGATGACGGTTGCATCCGTGAGGGTGTCCCGCTCGTCATCCAGGAACTGGTCTGCCCCGCAAGTGACGAAAACGTCGGGATACGTGAAGATCCGGTACTGAGCGCTATACAGGCGCAAGTCGCTCCCAGCAGCTTCACAGGGATGCCCGTCCAACTGTTCGGCCAGCCGCCTCAGGGCGCTCGCCGCGATTCGCGCATGGTTTCGCGTTCCGCGAGCCATAGCGAACATTTCGCCATTGATGTACTCGCTGCGTTCCTCGGCCTTGCGGTCGATTTCGAGGTACTGCTCCGCGGTGAGATACGTTAAAGCGTGAGTGGACATGGCCTGCTATCTGCCAGTGTAATCCTTTCATGCGCCCCAATAAAAAACCGCGCCCCGGAACCCCCGGAGCGCGGCCAATTGAACAATCGAATCGCTGTCTAAGTAATTTGATGCTTAGTAATCCATCTCGGGGCCGTGGCCGCCGCCCGGACCGCCCGGAGCCGGCTTCTTTTCCGGAATATCCGCGACCATGGCTTCCGTCGTCAGCATCAACGATGCAATGGATGAAGCGTTCTGCAGGGCCGTGCGGGTCACCTTGGTCGGATCGATTACGCCCGCCGCTACGAGATCCTCATACGTATCGGTAGTGGCGTTGTATCCGAAGTTCGGATTGCTATTCTCGCGGACCTTCGACACCACGATGGCGCCTTCGGTGCCGGAGTTGATCACGATCTGTCGCAAAGGCTCCTCGCAGGCGCGCTTCACGATATTCACGCCGATCTGCTCGTCGCCTTCCACCTTCAGGTTGGCAAGCGCCGCCGCTGCACGCAGCAGAGCCACGCCGCCGCCCGGAACGATGCCTTCCTCAACCGCAGCGCGCGTCGCATGCAGAGCGTCTTCCACGCGAGCCTTCTTTTCCTTCATCTCGGTCTCGGTGGCCGCGCCGACTTTGATTACCGCCACGCCGCCGGCCAGCTTCGCCAGCCGCTCCTGCAGTTTTTCGCGGTCGTAATCGGACGTGGTCTCCTCGATCTGCGCGCGGAGCTGCTTAATGCGCCCTTCGATGGACTTCTGGGTGCCGTTGCCGTCCACGATGGTGGTATTGTCCTTATCCACCGTAACGCGCTTGGCGCGGCCCAGATCCTCGAGCTTCACGCCTTCCAGCTTGATGCCCGTCTCTTCCATGATCGACTTGCCGCCGGTAATCGTGGCAATATCGTCCAGCATGGCCTTGCGGCGGTCGCCGAAACCTGGAGCCTTGACGGCGCAGGCGTTGAGCGTACCACGCAGCTTATTGACGACCAGGGTGGCCAGAGCTTCACCTTCCACTTCCTCGGCGATAATCAGCAGCGGCTTGCCGGAGCGCGCGATCTGTTCGAGCAGCGGCAACAGATCCTTCATGTTGCTGATCTTCTTCTCGTGGATCAGGATGTAGGGATCCTCGAGCACCGCTTCCATGCGCTCGGCATCGCTCACGAAGTAAGGCGAGAGATAGCCGCGGTCGAACTGCATGCCGTCCACGGTATCGAGCTCGGTGACCATGGTGCGCGACTCTTCGACAGTGATGACGCCGTCCTTACCAACCTTCTTCATGGCGTCGGCGATGATGCCGCCGATGGTGACGTCGCTATTGGCGGAAATGGTGCCCACTTGGGCGATCATGTCGCCGGAAACCGGTTTCGAGAGTTTCTTAACTTCGGCAGTGGCCACTTCCACGGCCTTTTCGATGCCGCGCTTCAGCGCCATCGGGTTGGCGCCGGAGGCCACGGCTTTCACGCCTTCGCGGAAGATGGATTGGGCCAGAATGGTGGCTGTGGTGGTGCCATCTCCGGCCACGTCGGAGGTCTTCGAGGCGACTTCGCGCACCAATTGCGCGCCCATATTCTCGAGCGGATCTTTCAGCTCGATCTCTTTCGCCACGGTGACGCCGTCCTTGGTGATGGTGGGGCCGCCGAACTTCTTCTCGAGGACCACGTTGCGGCCCTTGGGTCCGAGGGTGACTTTTACGGCATCCGCGAGCTGGTTCACGCCGCGCAGAATTGCCTGCCTGGAATTTTCGGAATATACAATCTGTTTTGCCATATAGTTGTGTCGACTCCTTAGCTTGCTTTCTTGGCTGCTGGTTTGGGTTGCGCGTCGAGAATGCCGAGAACTTCGTCTTCACGCATGATCAGATACTCATCGTTATCCAGCTTGATGTCGCTGCCGGAATACTTTCCGAACAGGATACGGTCGCCAGATTGTACGTCGAGCGGGACGATTTTGCCGTCTTCCAGGCGCTTGCCCTTGCCGACAGCTACTACTTCACCCTCCTGGGGCTTTTCTTTGGCCGAATCGGGAATGAAGAGCGTGCCCAGCTTTTGGTCGCCCTTTTCCTCAATCCGTTTGACCACTATGCGGTCATAGAGCGGACGAATCTTCATGTTGAACTACCTCCAAGTTTTTTCTGGTATGTAAGGTCTACGAGTGAAACCCAGTTGAGATTAACTGGGGCTCACCAGTATTATTAGCACACTTCGCTGTCGAGTGCCAAGTTTTTTCATTGGGCTGCCTGAAAGCGGTCGCTGTATAAATCGCTTGACAAGTCTAAGGATTTAGTACTACATAACTAGCATGGGTATATTGGTATATTTTGCAATGCTTTGCGCCGGCGCTGCCCAAGACGTCCAATCGCCGCCGCAGAACACCATCGCCAACATAGGGGCGACGCTCGTCGCGGCCAACACTGCCTATGAACACCACGATTATACGGCCAGTCTCGATTTATACCGCCAAGCCCGCGAAGCGCTGGAGCAGACCGCGCCCGAAAATCCTCAGCGCTACGATGTTTTGAAGCGCCTCGCAGCGGTGAGCGGCGCTCGGGGCGATTACCAGAATGCCATCGATTATCTACAGAAGGCCATTGAATGGCGGTGGGATTGGGTTTCCAGGGACGATCCCGCAGTCCTCGGCGACCGCGTGCTGCAGGTGAACCTCTATCGCGCAATGGAGGATTACGCCCAAGCCCGAGTGGTGTTGATGGCCGTGATGGCCAAGCACCAGGGGCTATCCGGATTCCGAACCATTGCCATGGCTGAGGATTACAGCTTGATGGGCCAAATCTACATGGACGAAAAGAACTATGGCGAAGCGGCTGAGCAATTCGAATCCTCAACAGCCATTCGCGGCGCCATCTCGGGCCAACTGGATGTCTCCCTGGTGCCCGACCTCGACCGCCTGGGTTCGGTTTACCTGACGCTCCACAGTTATGACAAGGCGGAGGAAATCTTCCGGCGCGCGCTGGTGATTCGCGAGTCGATATTGGGAACCGAGAACGCCGATCTGCTTGCCACCGTGGATGGATTGGCTTATGCGTATTTCGGGCAGAACAAGTTTGATGAAGCCGAGCCGATGTATCGGCGGCTGATCCACCTCTGGACCAAATCGGTAGGCGAGACGCACCCTATGCTAGCGCTGGCGCTGGATAAAGTTGGAATCTTCTACGCTACACAGAAGAAGAACGATCAGGCGAAGGCGGCGTTCGAGCGCGCCAACGCGATTCGCGCCAATTCACTGGCGGCGGGATTGTCTACCGAGGCCGGACAGGAGCGCGACGCGGGCGATCTTACGGGAGCCGCGGCGCTGTATGTCCGCGCGCTACGCGTTCTCGATCCGCCGAACGACCTCTATGACGCCGCGCGCGAACAAGCGGCCTCTAAGTTGAGGGCCGTTGAAGACGCCATTCCGCCCAAGCCGGCAGAAAGGAAGGCCGCCACCAAGAAGTGACTGTGGGGCAGGCGCTTTGGCCGGCCAACTGCCGCAGACTAGAGCCTTAAGGAGAAAAGCAATGCCCACGACGGATACCGGCAATCCGCCCTCGAATACATTCGACGGCGCTACGCCGATCTTCTGCGTTGCGAACTTGCGCGCCAGCATCGAATACTATGTGAACGCACTTGGGTTCAAGCTTGACTGGGAGGGGCCGGGCGTGTTTGCCTCCGTTTCCCGCAGCCGCTGCCACCTCTTTCTGTGCGAGGGCGACCAGGGTCATCCCGGCGCATGGACCTGGATCGGCGTGAGCGACGCAGACTCGCTCGCACGGGAATATCGCGACCGGGGCGCGAAGATCCGCCACCCGCCGACAAACTATCCCTGGGCCTATGAGATGCAGGTGGAAGATCCCGATGGAAATGTGCTGCGGTTTGGCGCCGACACCAAGAAGGATGAACCATTCGGTTCGTTTCTCGATATGCATGGGCGCTTGTGGCCGATGTCGGGCGGTAGTCCAATAACGTCCGACTGACTGCCTCTCGCCGTGAAATTGACGCATATAGCAGCGTTGTGCGACGCTAAATGCAGCGCGCTCTGGGGCGCCTCCTGTCCGCGGCAAGGGAGCAGACTCCCACCCTAAGTCTTTTTCAAATTTTCGGACCTTTCATCCGGCCCTGAACTAAGCGGAACCTGGGCGACGACGGAGGGAAGGTTTTGATGCCGCGACAGCTCACCTCTGCAACCACTCTCGACAATTTAAGAAAAGAAGCCAAGCGCTGGCTTTCGGCGCTGCGCGAAAACGATGCGGCGGCGCGCGACCGTCTGCAACGCGCGTATCCAAACGTCTCCGGCCATCCAGTATTGCGCGACGTGCAGCACGCGCTAGCGCGCGAATACGGATTGGAGAACTGGAAAGAACTGAAAACGGCCATACAGAACGCCGCGGCCCAAGGCGCCGCGAAGCGCGATACCGAAACCGGACTCGCCAACCGCTTCCTGGAATATGCTTGCCCGGACCATCACACCCGCGGTCTCCCGGCGCACCGTATGGCGCGCTATGCCGCAATGCGCCTTCTGGAACAGAACCCGCATGTTGCACGCGAGAGCCTGTACACCGCGGTGGTGTGCGGCGAGATCGATGAGGTCGAGCGGATTTTGGGCGACCGTCCGCAGCTAGCCAGTGCCAAACGCCCGGCGTCCGGCGGAGACCGCTCCGGCGCAGGCGGCAGTTACGATTTCCTAGGCGAACCCGGCGGCAAGACCTGGGAGCCCCTGCTATTCCTGTGCTTCACCCGGCTGCCGCTGGCGAAGACGAACGACAATGCAGTCGAGATCGCGCGGTTGCTGCTCGATCGCGGCGCCGATCCCAATGCACACTTTATGGCCGGCGACAGCCGGTACACTCCGCTAGTGGGCGCGATCGGCGAAGGAGAGGAACACCGTACGCCACATCCGCGCCGCGACGAACTGGTGCGCCTGCTGCTGGAGCGCGGCGCAGAGCCATACGATACCCAGGTGATCTATAACATCCACTTTCATGGCGAGATCCTGTGGTGGATGAAGTCGATGCACGAGTTCTCGGTTAAGGCGGGCCGGCGCGCCGATTGGGACGATCCGGAATGGCACATGCTCGATATGGGCGGCTATGGGTCGGGGGCGCGGTGGCATCTCCGCATTGCGGTTGAGAACAACGACCTGGATCTGGCGGAGTGGTGCCTGGCACATGGCGCCGATCCGAACGCGGCGCCGGAACGGGACCAGAGACTTCCTCGGCACAGCCTGTACGAGCATGCAGTACGCTCGGGGCATTCGGAGATGCCCGAGCTGCTCGCGCGCCACGGAGCGCGGCGTCAGGAGGTCGTCTTGAGCGGCGAAGATCGGTTCGTTGCAGCCTGTCTGCGTCTCGATCGCGACGAAGTCCACCGCATCCTGTCGCGGCATCCCGAATATCTCCAGTCGCCCGAGGCAATCTTCGCGGCTGCGAGGCAAAATCGCGCCGGCGTGGCCGAGCTTCTTCTCGATCTCGGCACGCCGGCTAACGTGGAGGATGAAAAGAAGCAACGGCCGCTGCACGTGGCGGCGGCCAACGATGCGGTAGACGTAGCGCGGTTGCTCATCGAACGCGGCGCCGAGGTCGATCCTTACGAGAGCAACTACGGCGGCACGCCCCTTGGTTTCGCCGTGTACGCGGAACACACGCGCATGATCGAGCTGTTGGCGCGGCATAGCCGCGACGTCTGGAACCTCACCGCAATCGGCGACGTCGTTCGACTGCGCGAAGCGATCGCAGCCGAGCCACGGCTAGCGAAGGTCTCCTCGCAAACCACCCCGCTCTTCTGGCTACCCGAAGACGAACAAAAGGCGCTGGAGATCGCGAAGCTGTTTCTGGAGCACGGCGCCGATCCGAATTTTCGAAGTCAAAAGGACGAATGGACGGCCGCCGACGTTGCCCGAAAGCGGGGCATGCGCAAGGTTGCGGCGCTGCTCGATGCCGCCGGGGACGGCGTCGGAGATCCGGGGTCTCAGCCGTCGGGCGCGTCGCGGGATCATACCAGCGAGGAATATCAGCAGGCGGCGGAGGACTTCGTGGGCGCTTACGAAGGCGACGGGGCGGCGCTGATGCAGGCGATCGCGACCGGCGCGCCGCGTGGCGCGCCATACACGCTCGATCCAAGCGGCGACAGAATCGGCCCGCAGCGGCGAATGAGCGATACGGATTGGGACGAGCTGATCGGTGTCCTTAAGGAGAGACGAATTTCCGCACTGGACGCCAACGGGTATATGACAGACGCAGTGATGAGCCGGATCGCCGAGCTCGACCATCTCACCAGCCTGAATCTCGGCGGGTCGCGGGAACTCACTGACGATGGTCTGCTGCAGCTTGCCCGGATGCCCCAGTTGCAGCATTTGAACTTGAGCGAGTATCCCGGCGGCAAGCTCACCGATCGAGGACTCGAGGTGCTGCGCCATTTGCCGAACTTGCGCACATTCGAAATGACGTGGCAGGCGGGTATATCGGACGCGGGCGTCGCCAATCTGCGATTCTGCCCGCAATTGGAGCGAGTGGACCTGATGGGCTCGCCAACTGGTGACGGCGCTATCGAGGCGCTGCAAGAAAAACCGCGGCTGCGCTACTTCAGCAGCGGCAAACTCGTAACCGATGCCGGCCTTCCGCTGCTATGCAATTTCCCGCTGTTGAAGAAATGGGGCGGCACGGAGGCGGATGCCGCACACCTCCTTATCGACGGGCCTTTCAGCAATAATGGCTTGGCTGGTCTGGCCAGCCTCGAGGGCGTCTTTGAACTCGACCTCTTTTGGCACGTGGACCGCCTCACGTCGGACGGATTCGCGCACCTGGTCCGCATGCCAAATCTGGAATCGCTTGGCTGCGACGGCAAACTGAGCGACGATGCCGCTATGCGGCACATCGCCGCCATGCCGCGCCTGCGGAGGCTGCGAGCGCAGGAATCCGTGGCGACCGACGAAGGGTTTACCGCATTGAGCAAGTCCCGGACGATTGAAGGCATTTGGGGCCGGGAGTGTCCGAATTTCGGCAGCCGGGGATTTATCGCCCTCTCGAAAATGCCGGCGCTGCGCAGCCTCGGCATCGGCTGCAAGCATATTGAGGACGCAGCGTTGTCTACGTTGCCTGAATTTCCGGCGCTGCGAGAGCTCACACCCATTGGCTTCACGGACGAGGGCTTCCGCCATGTAGGCCGCTGCTCGCGCCTGGAACGCTTGCTGTGCATGTATTGCCGCGATACCACCGATATCGCCACTGAGCATATCGCTGGACTGGAGCTGAAATACTACTACGCCGGCTTGACCAAGATCACGGATCGCAGCCTTGCCATCCTGGGCCGCATGTCCTCGCTGGAGCAAGTGGATCTCTACGAATGCCGGGGCGTCACCGATGCGGGTCTGGTATTCCTCGCCGGCCTGCCGCAATTGCGCGAAGTCCATCTGGACCGGCTGCGGGGCGTTACGCTGGAAGGTACGCGCGTGTTTCCAGGAAGGGTGCGCGTGTACTATTCGACGTGACCTGCATTTCCCGTGCGCCAGGCACACAAGTGAGGCACACAAGTGCGTGCGCCACGAACTGATCGCGATACAATCGATTCGACGGAGACCACTACCGTGCCGGACCTAACAGTGAAACCGACGGCCAAATTCCTGAAGGCCGGGACCATTCTCGCCGCGATCGTCTTTCTGGCCCTCGAGATCCTTTATCTGGCGGAGTGGCAGGACGATGTCGGCCCTTGGGTGATGATTCTGCCGCCGCTGATTCTGCTGTGGCCCTTGGCGCGTTGGATGCGGCGGAATTTCGCGAAAGCCACCGTCACTGGCGACCGGCTGCGCTACGAAACCGGCTTCACATCGAAATCCACCCGCACCATCCAACTGAACAAAGTGCAGGACGTTCGCGTGGATCAGCGCATGACGCAACGCATGTTCGGGGTGGGCGATATCTCAATCGAAACCGCCGGAGAAGCCAGCCGCCTGGTGCTGCACAATATAGACCAACCACAAGCATTGGCCGATGAAATCCTGAATCGCGCGCAGCACGGGCCGCCCGGAATTGCGGGTCACGGCATTTAACTTGCGATCCGGGCAAGCTGGCGCTCCGCGTCCGCACGACGCCCATGGATTTGAGACTCGACCGCAAGCCGATCCAAGAATGTCGCCGCGCCAGGTTGCCTCTACGAATCGGCGGATTGAGCGGATGGAGCGTGCGCAAGCCAGCGCGGCATTGATACCCTGGTTGGAAAGGAAAGCACTATGAAACCTGCAAAGAAGGAAACGCAGAAGTCTCCCCAGAGCGCTGCGGCGGCCGGAAAGAAGCTTACGGGATTCACGGACGAGGAACGGTCCGCGATGAGGGAGTACCTCCAGGAGAAGAAAGCGGAGGCGCATCGCGGGTCGCCCGCGGCGAGGGAGGACGGGGAAAGCGCGGTGCTCGCAAAGATCGCAGCTCTACCCCCGCCGGATCGCGTCATGGCCGAGCGGCTCCATGCGATTATCAAAGCCAAGGCGCCGGCCCTCTCGCCGAAAACCTGGTACGGGATGCCCGCCTATGCAAAGGACGGCAATGTGGTCTGCTTCTTCCAAAGCGCACAGAAGTTCAAAACGAGATACGCCACGCTCGGCTTCAGCGATAAAGCAAATCTCGACGAAGGTCACATGTGGCCGACCGCCTTCGCGCTAAAGGAGCTGAGCGCGGCTGAAGAGGCAAAGATCGGCGCTCTACTCAAGAAAGCGCTCAGCTGACGATCGCGCCGCGGGTCGGGTGGGCAACCAGTCTCAAACAACTAGCGACAGTCCGCCGTTTCCCTCGCGGCTACAATAAATCATGTCCTTTGTCCCCATCGCGGAAGCCATTGAGGAGATCCGCGCCGGACGCATGGTGGTGGTGGTGGACGATGAAGATCGCGAAAACGAAGGCGACCTCACCATTGCCGCCGGAAAGATCACGCCGGAAATCGTCAATTTCATGGCCACGCATGGCCGGGGATTGATCTGTCTGGCGCTGACGCCGGAGCGCTGCGACGCGCTTCATCTCTCTCCCATGACATCGCGGAACACGTCCAACTTCGGCACCGCGTTTTGCGAATCCATCGATGCGCGCGATGGGGTTACTACCGGCATTTCGGCGCTGGATCGGACGCGCACTGTTCTTAAAACAATCGATCCGGACTGCAAGCCGCACGATCTGGCCCGTCCCGGACATGTTTTTCCCTTGCGGGCGCGCGAAGGCGGCGTGCTGGTGCGGGCCGGGCAGACCGAAGCGGCGGTGGACCTGGCGCGGCTCGCCGGCCTGCCGCCGGCCGGCGTCATCTGCGAAATCATGAATCCGGACGGCACCATGGCGCGGGTACCCCATCTGGTGGAGTTCTGCGCGCGGCACGGCCTCAAGATGGCGTCCGTGGCCGATCTCATCCGCTACCGTTTGAAGACGGAGCGGTTCATTTATCGCACTGCCGAAAGTTGCATCGAGACCGGGTTCGGAGCGTTTCGCAGCATCGGTTATGCGAGCGATCTGAATCCCGAAGAGCACCTGGCCCTGGTGCGGGGTGAGGTACAAGGCCGCGAGCGGGGTAATGGTGCGCATGCATTCGCGCTGCGTTTACGGCGACGTGTTCGGTTCCATCATGTGCGAGTGCGGCCGCGTGCTGCGCGCTTCCCTGCGCGCGATCGCGGAAGAAGGCGCGGGCGTGTTGGTCTATCTGCATGAAACCGGGCCGGGTCGCACGGCGGCGCATGACCGCGAGCCGCGCGGGTCGCAGCATGAGCACGGAATCGGCGCGCAGATTCTTTCAGACCTGGGGCTGCACACCATCCGGCTGCTAACCAACCATCCCCGGAAGGTTGTGGCGCTGGAGGGGTTTGGCATTGAAATTGTCGACCAAATTCCGCTGGTGCTCTGAAAGGCATCGAGGTGTTTCGGCTAATAAAGGAGCGGGACGGCCGTCCTGGATGATATGAAGGCAAGAGTTCTTACCATCGCGTCGCTGTTGACCGTAGTTGCCGGCCCGCTGGCGGCCGTCGACCCGCAATTGATGAAACTGGTGATGCCCGGCGTTACCGTAATGTCGGATGTCAACGTGCAGCAGGCCAAGCTCTCGCCCTTTGGGCGTTTCCTATTGAGCCAGGTGGAGAGCGCCGGCCTGCAACAGTTCGCGGCGCAGACCGGCTTCGATCCGCGGCAGGATCTGATCGAGCTGTTAGTGGTTGCGAACGGCGCGCCCGGCGCGGACAATGCGCTGGTATTGGCAAGCGGCGTTTTCAACCCGGCGCAGATCGCCACGGCTGCCCAGGCCGGCGGCGCGCACGAAAGAAACCTACAAGGCCGTCACCATTCTCGAAAACCCGAAGAAGACGGAAGCGATAGGATTTCTCAACGGATCGGTTCTAGTTGCAGGCAGCGTGGCCAACGTGAAGGCCGCCATCGACCGGCAGAGCGCGCCGGCGGCGCTGCCGGCCTCGTTACTGACTCAGGCCAACCAGCTAAGCGTCACGCAAGATGCTTGGACGCTATCCACCGTGCCCCCAGCGGCGCTGATACCCTCGGGCATTGCGAAGCCTGCGGGGATGGGGGGCATGACTATGCCGGTTAACGTATTGCAGCAGGTGCAGAGCGGCTACGCGGGCGTGAAGTTCGGCTCGAATGTAACCGTAACCGCGCAAGCGCAGAGCGATACGGCGGAGGATGCGACCGCATTGGCTGGGCTGCTGCAACTGATCGCGAATATGGCGCAGATGCAGACCGCGCAGAACCCGGACGCGGCGGCGTTCGCGAAATCGTTAACCGCGACGGCCAATGGAACCCTTGTCACCATTTCGGCGAGCGTGCCCGAGGCGCAACTTCAGCAGTTATTGACGCCCAAGGCCGCGGTGAAACGGCATCTCCAAGGGCGCAAGTAGCTTCAACCGCTCAACGTTTTTAGAACGATAACCAGCTAACCTGACGCCAAATCAGTTTTCCGAGAGCTTTTCGATGTGATCAATGATGATCTGCTGGGAGGGCACTTTGGTTTTGTCCAGACGCAGGCCGATCTGTTTGCGCAAAGCATCAAAGATTCCGGCGAGAGGCGATTCTACCATCATGGGCGCGGACGGGTCGGGCGCGGCGCCGGGCGAGCCGGGACCGGGCCCTGGGGCACGGGCAACGGCATGGGGGTGATCCCCCAGTTAATGGCGAAATCATAGTGTCCGGTCAGGCCGGTTTTATCCACGACCGTCTGGCCCAGCGCCTGCGACAGGAAGAACGCCAAATACTGCATGGAGATATTTGTCGCGTGCTGGGTCCCGGGGGACAGAACAAGCGGAACCGTACCAGTGTCCGGCCCGGCGTGATCGGCCAGTTTGGGCCCGCCCTTGTCGACAAGCAGATCGTAGCCGTTGACCTGCCTGTTGGTCCGGTGCAACTTCATGTGAAAGCGCTCTTCGAGCAGGTGCTGTAGCATCAGATGTAACTCGTCAGCGGTGCAGGTGCGATCCGCCTTGCCCTCCATGTCGTAGTTTCCGCTGGGAAACCCATTGGGGAGCGTAATTTGGTCCTGGCGAACCTGGTATGCCACGGTCAAATAAAGAAGCAGCGGCGAGTTCCTGCCGCGATAACCGCGCTCGCCGGGGAGATGCACAATTAGTCCGGGCTGAGTGGTATCGGCAGTCGGCTTCATGACGGCCACCTCGAATTGCAGGCCGGCATCGGAGGCGGGAGTCTGGGCGGACGCGGGAAGACCAATCGCCAACGCCGCGGCGAGGAACGAGCGGCATAGTGTCATCACTGCTTGGACGGCTTTACGGTCGGAAAAGTTGGAAGAAACTTTCCCGGTCCGTGGAGAGAAGCCTGACGATGTCAGAAGTGGCGCAGACCGACGCAATCACTAGCGCCCGCTGCACGCATTGCGGTGCGCTGAACACCTTTCCGGGGATGTCCTCGGTCGATCTGTTCATCTGCTCTGGGCACTGTGAAGCAGTCGGGTCATGCCCTTTCGTAGACCGGTGAAGGTGCGCCGGAAATGGGCCATTATGGCACTCGAAATGGGAGCGGTGTTCGGGTTACCGTATGGCCAGTTTGACTCGGTATTTGGCCCCGCCTCTGCGCTTTTTCCTTGTCAGTTTTCCAGTCACCGCTCTACCCCAGTCCCGCCTCGCGGAGAAACTTGGCGGCCTCCTCGGGCGGCGTGGGATTGATGTAAAATCCGGTGCCCCACTCAAATCCCGCGGCCTTGGTCAACCTGGGCGCGATACTGATCCGCCAATGATAATATTCGAGCGGCGGTTCCTGCACCGGCGCCGTATGCACGATCAGATTGTAGGCCGGCCGCTCCAATACTTTTTCCAGTTTGCGGACGGTTGCGCGCAGAACCCACGCCAGGTTGCGCAGCGTGGGCGCGTCGGCGGCTTCGTAGTGCGAGCTGTGTTGCTTAGGTAGAATCCAGGTCTCAAAGGGAAAGCGGGGCGCATACGGCTCGATCACCGTGAAGCTGTCGGTTTCGGTAACCAATCGCAGGCCGGCGCCGCTTTCGTGATGGACGATATCGCAGAATATGCAGCGCTCTTTCTGCTCGAAGAAGCGTTGTGCCCCTTCCACTTCCTCCTTGACGCTTTCCGGAATTACCGGCAGCGCGATAAGCTGCGAATGCGGGTGCTCGAGCGATGCGCCCGCGGCCTCTCCATGATTGCGGAATAGGACCATGTAGCGGAAGCGCCGGTCGTTCTTCAAGTCGCAGACGCGCTCGCTGGAACGCCCACAACACCTCTTCAATTTGCCGCTCGGGCATCTCTCCCAACGTGGCGTTGTGATCGGGCGTTTCGACGATCACTTCGTGCGCGCCGATGCCGTTCATTTTGTCGTAAATGCCATCGGCCTGGCGATTCAACTGGCCTTGGATTCCCAAAGCCGGAAATTTATTGGGAATTACGCGCACGCGCCATCCCGGCTCATCGCGCGCGCCGCTATTGCGATACGCCAAAAGCTCGGGAGGCGTCCTGGCTTCGTTGCCGTAATCGAATGGACAGACGCCTGGCTTCGAGGGTGAGACTGGCCGACGAATGAAATCGCTGGGGCGCTTGGCACGGCCGGTTGCAATGATGACCCATCGCCCCGTGACTGGGTCTTTACGGAATTCGGGCAAGTGACGATTATAGCGTGCGCCAGGGACTGGGCCGGCGCGCGAACGCATCGCGGATCCACTCGATACGCGGAGTATTGCCGGTGCTATCGCCCAGGATCACGCTCACCACATCGAAGCGCGTTTGCTCGGGCGGCGTTCCCGCGCGCCGGGTGTAATCCCAAGCCGCGATCTGCAGGAGATGTTGCTTTTCCGCATCCACCGCGCCGCTGGGGTCGCCATATTCTCCGGTTTGGCGGGTCTTCACTTCCACGAACACCAGCGTCTGGCGATGCCACGCTACGATGTCGATTTCGCCCGAACCGGAGCGCGTGCGATAGTTGCGCGCAACCACCGTGCATCCATGCCGCCGGAGATACCGGTGCGCCAGGTCCTCCCCCAGACGCCCATGATCGTGATTCAGATAGCGGCTCCGCAGTGAGTCGGCGGCGCGGTAGAGCAGTCCTATCATATGGAAGTAGTGGAGAAAGAGGAAAGAAATCTCGGTTTTTCGATTGGAATCAAAACGCACGCCGGCCTGGGGAGCCGGCATGCCAGTGGAGGATATCGGTTAGCTGCGTGAAAGTATGGCGGAGCGGACGCGGGACCGTAACCGCGGGACGCATAGTAGCAGGCCCAGCAGGCTGGCGAGCGCCCAGGAGGCCGGCTCCGGCGTGGGCGTGCTCAGTCCCAGAAACTCCTGGTTGGTGTTGCGGTCGGGGGTGTAGATTACCAGGTCGTTTTCGGCCGTGATGGTCGCGGCGGTTGGCGTCAGCACCGCGGCAAAAGCAGTTTGCAAATCGGCGGTGGTGGTGCTGTCACTGCTATCCGAAATGCCATTCCAGTAGGCGCCCGGCGCCATCAGGTCCCAAATAGCATACTGATAGTCCGTGATTAATTGTTGGTTGGAAGTCGTGTTGGGCTTCAATGCTTCGATGTCGCTGACGAGCACGGCGGCCGTCTCGTATGCCTGGACGGTCGTGAGCGTGTAGGTAGTGGATCCCTCTTTGATTTTGGCGTAGCCGCTGGTAAAATCTACACCGGATAGAGAGGCTAGAGTCTCTATGGTGAAGTTGAAGGGACCGGATGGAAAATTGGTAGTATCCAGGAAATCGTCGCAAACAATCGATTGCGAGGAAATCCCGTCGATGGTCGCGGTGGACACGCCGTTGTAGGTAGAGTTATGGGTGGTGCTGTATGAACTGCTCATATCCGTTACGGGTAAGCCGGTGAATGAGATCGTCGCGATTTCGCTGGCAGAACCGATCGAGCAAGTAGCGAAGGTGAATAAGATGGCGTATGTTAGTCTGTTCATGTTGACCTTTCTAGCTCAGACTAACAGTCGGTTTGGCGGCGGCCTATAGCCTCAGAGGGGTACTAGTCCCATCCCACGCTACGGTCTATCTAGGGTGTTATGCTTAGTTGATCTGCGCGGCCTATTTAAGTGCTTCCAATTCAAAGTCCATCGCCTTACCCCGGACTAAGTAACATAAGTAGTGTTCCCAGAAGCGGCGGTAGCGGGGAAAGCGGTTGACCAGGAATTCAAAGCCTAACCAGCGCCAAAACGCCAGCAATTTGACGCGCACGGAGATCTCGCGGTACCGAACCTTGGTGTAATAACCGAAGCCGCCGTGGTTCTCTCCGAAGTAGCGGAAGCTGTAGCTGTTTAGGTGACTCTTGTGGGTAGGGTCGCAAAATGAACTGAAGTCCGTATAGTGCGGTGTTTCGATGCGCAGGGTTCCGCCTGGCCGGAGGAGACGATGGAACTCCTCCATGGCCCGCATGATGTCGCTCAGGTGTTCAATCACGTGGATGGCGGTCACACGGTCGAACGATTGATCGCCAAACGGATACGGAAAACGGTCCAAATCGGCTACTACGTCGGGGCGGCTGGCGGGATTGCGATCGAGCCCTATGGAACCCGGCTGCTTGCGAATTCCGCAGCCGACGTCCAGTATCCTCATCCGGCCGCCTTCCCGATACATTCTTCCAGCGTGTTTAAAGCGAAATCGCACTGATCGCGGCTTACCACCAGCGGCGGGCACAAGCGAATGGTGGAATCGCCCGCTCCCAATACCAGCAGCCCACGATGAAACGCCATGTCTTCCACCGCATCGCGAATCCGCCCCGCGGGTTCGCGCGTGACCTTATCGTGGACAAATTCGATGCCGATCATCAGCCCCAGCCCGCGTACATCGCCCACGCAGGCGAACCGCCCCGGCCAATGGCGGATCCGGTCCATCAGATACGCGCCCATACGCGCGGCGTTCTCGATCAATTCTTCCTCCAGCAGCGCGATGGTCGCCAGCGCGGCTGCGCACGCCACCGGATTGCCCCCAAAAGTGGAAGCGTGCGCTCCCGGCGGCCACGTCATTAGCTCGCGCCGCGCCACGGTGGCCCCGAGCGGCAAGCCGCTGGCGATACCTTTGGCCACCGCCAGTATGTCCGGCACGGCATCGAAATGCTGGGCGGCCCACATTTTACCGGTGCGCCCCATGCCGCTTTGCACCTCATCGAAGATCAGCAGGATACCATGCTGTTGGGCCACGCGCGCCAGCTCGTCGAAGAACTTTTTCGGCGGCACAATGTAACCGCCCTCTCCCTGCACCGGTTCGAGCGCGATCGCCGCGGTTTCCGCGGGCGGCGCAACCGTGCGCAGCAAGGTGTTTTCGATAAACTTGACGCACTCCACCGCGCATGAATCGGGCTGCTGCCCGAAGGGGCAGCGATAGCAATAAGGATACGGCGCATGCGCTACGCCCGGGAGCAGCGGACCAAAGCCCTGGCGCTGCACGGCCTTTCGCGCCGTCAGCGAAAGCGCGCCCAGGGTGCGGCCGTGGAAGCCGCCGTAAAACGCGATAATCCGGTCGCGTCCGGTAGCGTAGCGAGCCAGCTTGATGGCGCCTTCCATGGCTTCGGCGCCCGAATTGCCAAATGACACGCGCCGCTCCACGCCGCCCGGAGCGATGGCCGCCAATTTCTCCGCCAGCGCTACCATGCCTTCATAATAGAAATCGGTTCCCGACATGTGGATCAGGCGCGCCGCCTGCTCCTGGATCGCCGCGACCACGCGCGGATGGCAATGCCCGGTGGCCACCACTGCAATGCCCGCGTTGAAGTCGAGAAACCGGTTGCCGTCCACGTCCTCGATCATGCAGCCTTCGCCGCGCTCTACCACCAGCGGATAGCACCGCGTGTACGACGGCGATACCACGCGGCGCATCGCGCTCAATCATCGACTGCGCGCGCGCACCCGGCAGCGGCCCCACTAGATGCGGCAAATCCAAACGGACTTCGTCCACGGTCTTACTCATAACGTCTCCCTATTTTTGGTTAGCGCCGGCAGTCCTGCCGGCGGTGAATCCCCGCGCCGCTGCGGATGCGGGAGTTAGTCGGAGCCGAATAGTCCGGGACGTGAAATGGAGGGCGTAAACCCCATAAACTTATCATACGCTATCCGGATATCAAGAGTCTCTGGGTAATCTCCCCAGATGCATGTATACTGACCAGAAGCTGAAGAGCGGTTCCAAAATTCCCCTGACTCCACGCGAGGACCGTGAACGGATGAGCTTTTTTAACGGATTGTATTCGTATGAAATCGTGATGCTCGTACTTGGCACGGTCCTGTTTCTCGTTATCATCGGCGCGCTATTGACGCTGCTGATCAAAAACAAGCCCTTTGCCAGTCTGTTGCCGCTTTTCGCAATCGCTGTGGTAATGATCGGATATCCGAGCATTCAAAGCATTAGCTACAGCAAAGGGGTCCTCACCATTACGAACATGACTTCTCAGTTGCAGCAGGACCCAACTAACGCCAGTCTCCGGCAGACGCTCCAACAAGAGGTTGCGAAGACCGCCTCGCGGCCGGCGACCGATCCCGGCACGACGGCTAATATTGCGGCCGCTCAATTTGCGCTCGGAGATCGCAAAGCCGCCGAGGCAAACTTAGCCCTCGCCAGCCGGGCAGCGCCTCAGCTTCCGGCGGTGGCCGCTCTGCAAAAGAAAATCGATCTCGATACCAGACTGACCACCCTCACGGCGCAAGTCGAGCAGAACCCTCAAGATCAGACGGCCAAGGCCCAGTTGCAGCAGAGCATCGCGGAGGGCTCCGCCTTAAAAACCGCCAACCCGGCGCTAATCGCACATCTGGCGAGTGCGCAAATGGCTGTGGGAAATTCAAATCAGGCGCGCGCTCTTGCAGACAAAGCGCTCCAGATCCAGCCGAGCCTTCCAGAGGCTAACGCGGTGATGCAGCGAGTTGCGCCCGGCAAATGATGCCGGTCTGACCTTTGGGCCTTATTGGCAACTCGTCTGCGCCATGACCTGGTGTTTAGATACCCGCAAGCGGTGAGAACGGCAACCCCAAACCGGAGCCTTTGCGCTCCAGGAGCGTCCTGCGGGATATCTCGTCCAGAAACCGGCTCTGTTCGGCAGGCGCAATGACATAGGATTTGCCTTGGCGGGTGGTGACCAGCACCCGGTCCGTGGAGAAAACGGCCGCGCTGAGCGCCTCCGAAACGGGTTGAACCCCTGCCAGCGAGGCATAGGGAAGCAGGATCTTGCGCCAACCCTGACGGATGAAAAGCCCGTCTGGCCGCACGTCGTAATACTGCGGTAGCGTGCAAGACAGCACGTAAGCCCAGACCAGCCATGGAAAAAATGCGAGCCAAAACGGCGCAGAATGGGTTCCGAGCTTCAAAATGCGCAATGCCGGTAGCGGCAGGGTCACGGCTGCCGCCCCCATCAGCGCGACGACAATCCACCAGTCGAATTTGGTTTCAAATCGCATGAGTGTCTCAGAATGCGTTCACCACCGCCGTCAACACCAGATCGTGCCCGCGCCGCACCAGGTGCGGCGAGCGCCGGGCCACATCGGCGATGAAACCTTCCGCATCTGCGGGCGCGATCCGTATCTCCGAATTCAGGCCGTAGCGGATGCACACTCCATCCAAGGTCAGGGCCAGATTGCGCCCGCCCGCGCATGGGCCCACAAACGTAATCACTTCAAACGGGATGAAGCGATGCACCAAGCCGGCGCGGATGCGCACGCCTTCGCCCGCGGTGTCAAATCGCTGCGGCCAAAGGCAGAGCGCGAAGATTGGCAGCATAGGTCCGCCAATCCAATACTTCCCGGCGAAGAGAAGAGCGGCCGTTGCCAGGGCGAAGACGGCCACAAACCACAGGTCGTTGCGTCCTTTGTAGACCATGTGACTAGCCCGCCTTGCGCCTGGACTTCAACTCCTCGAGCAGCCGCTCCACCTCGTTCTGCTTTTCAAGCGCGGCGAACTGCTCTTCCACGTCGTCGCCCGCCAGTTCGGCCGTCGCCTCGGCGGTAGCTTCGGTGTGGCGCACTTTTTCCTTCATGCGATCGAAGGCCGCCGCGTGCGTGTCGATATCCACCGCGCCCTTGGCCCGCGTGGCTTTATGCAACGCGCGAGTGCGCCGATGCTGCGCGATGAGAGTGTCTTTTTTGGCGCGCGCCTCTTCCAGCTTTTGTTGCAGTTTGAGCAGCGCCGATTTGAGATTCTCCACCTGAGTCTTTTGATCCTCCACCTGCTGGCGAAAGCCCGCGGCCATGGCTTTGTAACTCATGGAGCGCTCCAATGCGGTGCGCGCCAGGGCGTCGTCGCGCTTATCCAGAGCCATCTCGGCGCGGCGCACCCATTGCCGCTCGTTTTCTTCGTTTTCCTTCAATTTATTCTGAAGTACATGCTGGTCGGCGATGGAGATAGCCACCTGTGTCTTGACTTGCAGGAGCTGGTTTTCCATATCGAGGATGACTTGCTTGATCATTACTTCCGGCTCTTCGGCCTTATCGATCAGGTCGTTGAGATTCGCCCGGATTAGTGTGGAAACTCGTTCTAAAAGTGCCATATTAGTTTCTCCTTGACTTACACTGACTTATCCTTGCGCGGCGCCTTTCGCCTTATCGTCCGGCTTCGGCGCCGCTTCGCCGATGGTCCGGATCTTCGAGAACAGCTCACTCATAGGCATGCCCGAAAGCGATTCGAAGAGCGCCGGAATCTGCGCCGCCATTTGAGTGATGTCGCCTGTGATCTTATGCATGCCGGCGGTGGCGCCATCGCCGGTGGAAACCACCGTGATGCGGTCGATATTGGCCAGCGGCGCGGCCAGCGCCCGCACCACTTCCGGCATGTTGGTGATGAGCTTATCCACGATGGCCGCCTGATTGAATTGCTGATACGCCTCGGCCTTAACGTTCATCGCCCTGGCCTCGGCCTCGCCCTTCTTAAAGATGATCTCCGCCTCGGCTTCGCCCTGCGCGCGAATGGCCGAAGCGCGGCCTTCGGCTTCGGTGATGGTGCGCTGCCGTTCGGCCTCCGCCATAGTTTCGATGCGGCGGCGTTCGAATTCGGCCTGTTTCGTTACGGTGGCTGTAAGTTCCGCGTCTCTTCGCAGGATTTCAGCTTGCTGCACCTTGGCTTCGTGCTCCTTCTCCACTAAGTGGATCGTAATTTCCTCGGCGCGCACCTGTTGCTGCATGACGTTAGTCTGTATCTCATAAGACTTATCCGCCTGCGCCTGTTGACGCTTGGTGGTCTCCAGATACTCGGCCCTCTTGATCTCCAGGTCGCGGGTAGCCTCGGCCTGCTTGGCTTGCGAAGCGGTTTCGGCGATTACTCTTTCCTGATCGGCTTTGGCCTTGGCGACAGCGGCTTCACGCGATGCTTCGGCGCGCTTGATCGCGGTGTCGCGCTCGGCTTCGGCCGCGGCCACATCGGCATCCCGGCGGATGCGCGCGATATCCGGCCGGCCCATGTTACTGATGTATTCGTTCTTGTCGCGGACCTCCTTGATAGTGAACGAAATCACTTCGAGGCCCATCTTGTTCATATCGTCGGCGCAAGTGGAGCGCATCCGTTCGCCCACCATCTCCGGCTGTTTAACGATCTCTTCCACCGCCAGCTGCCCGATAATGCCGCGCAAATGGCCCTCCATCACCAGGCGAATCAGCGCCTCGCGCTCCTGCGGCGATTTGGTGAGGAACTGTTCCGCCGCCGTCAAAATCGATTCCGGATCCGACTTCACCTTGATTTGCGCCACGGCTTCCACCGTGACCGCTACGCCCTGCCGGGTATAGAGATCCTGCTGCGGCGCCACATCGAACGACATCAGTTCCAGCGAGAGGCCGCGCCAGCTTTCCACCATCGGAAAAATCACCGTGCCGCGTCCTTTGACGATACGCGTGCCGCGGAAGCCATAGACGATCAGCGCTTCATGCGGCCCGGCCTTTCGGAAGAGCCGGGCGAACATAGCCATTAGGAACAGCAGGGCCAGCACCATCAGCCCGGCGTAAACGAATCACTTGATTTTGCATATGAGTCACTCCGTTAAGTTACTTATCTCCTTGTAGAGCCGCGAAATCGTCCCACGAGCGGACATAGGCGATGCCTTTTTCGTAGCGCGTCACAACCACTTCAGTTCCTTTAGGAAGCGCGGCGCCATCCTCGCTGCGCGCGCCCGCGACGCGGCGCGTGCCTTCCTGCGAATAGATCAGCTCCCCGGTACCGCCGGCGCGAATCCGAATACTTAGCTTACCCAGCACGCCGATCATCTCGTAATCGGCTGGATCGAGCGGCGCTTCCCGCCCCATCAGCAGCTTGGCCACAAACCAGAACACCACCGCCGCCGCGCCCAGGCCGCTTACGATAGAGATCCCCAGCGCGAGCGCGAACCACACGCCGTAGTAGTGCTCCAGCAGATACCCGGTGCCGCCGAACCAAGCCAGGAAAGCCGCGATGGTTCCCAAGTTAAACCACGAACCTCCGCCGCGCGCCCCGTGCACTCCGTGATGCAGATGCAGGTGCGGCAGATGCAGCCGCGAGCTTCCGCCCAGCAGCGCGACGACGCTCAGGCCGAAACCGAAAACGAAACAGGCGAAATAAAATTCAGACCAATTCACGATCCACCCCCGTTCTTGCCTTTACGGCGGACTTCGGGTTTCAATACTTCCATCAGCCGCTCGGCCAGTCCCGGGTTTTCCAGGATGGTTTCGAGCAGCGTCAAACACATGCGCGAATCCTTGTGCCGCGCGATTGCCAGCAGCGCGCGATAGAGCGGCGGGTCGCGGCGAAAGCGCTCGGCGCCGCTAACCAGCCACAGGTCCAGCTTGTCTTCGAGACCGCCGACATCGGAGATCAGCTCGTTCTGAAAACCTTCGGGGTCGTCCACCAGATAGCCCGGGTGAACCTTGAAAAATCGCGCCAATAGCATTCGCGTTCCGTTGGTCAGATGCGGCCGCGCGCCACTCTCGATCTGCGAAAGATAGCTCTGGCTGATTGACTTCTCCATCTCTTTTCCGATCAGGCGCGCCAGCTCGAGCTGCGAAATTTCGCGGTCGAGTCCGCGTAGCGTTCCCTCCACCTCGCGCAGGTACCGAATTTTTTCACCGAGCTTCATATCGCAATCTGTGATTATGGTATTGCAATCCGTAATTGCTGTCAAGAGGAGAATTGCGCCTGTTTTCAGCGGGTTGCGCCAGAGTGGGAGAATAGTAGCGTGAAATCGAGAGGGACGACGATGCTTCGCTTCACATTTGCCGTTGGCCTGTTGGGAGCAATCGGATTCGCGGCGCCTCAAATTCCGCCATTGTCGCAAGCAGTCCCCGCGCCTCCTGCGGCATTTGAAGTTGCCTCAATTAAGCCCAACACATCTGGCGATCCCGGCGCGGAAATGTATCCGGCCAAGAGCGAGATCCGGCTTAAGAATTATTCGGTGAAGCAACTGATCCAGATGGCGTACCAGGTTAAGGACTATTCGTTCGCCGGCCCATCCTGGCTCGATGCCCAGAGGTTCGATATCGACGCCAAGCTGCCCTCGGGCGCAGGCTCCGCTCAGATCCCCGCGATGATGCAAACCCTGCTGCGGGATCGCTTCAAGCTGGTGGTCCATCGCGAGCCGAAAATGATGACCGCGCTCGCGCTGGTGGTAGACAAGAACGGCCTAAAGATCAAGCCGGTGGAAGCTGGGGTGGGCGGAACGACGGTGGGCACGACCATGGTAAAAGGGGCTAAGATTTCGATGACCCAATTGGCGGATCTCTTGTCTAGCGTTCTGAACAGGCCCGTGAAAAACCTCACCGCGCTTCAAGAAGCCTATGACATTGATCTCAAATGGCTGCCGGACAATGCGCCGTCTGTAGATGCGCCCGGCGCGGACGGTCGATCGCCAACCACCCGCGGCCCCGCCACATCCGTCTTTGCGGCGGTTCAGGATATCGGCCTCAAACTGCAAGCTCAGAAGTTGCCTATTGAAGTTTTAGTGGTCGACCATGCGGAAAGACCTTCCGAAAACTAGCGCCAATACTTCTCAGCCGGCGGACGGCCACTCCACCCGGTTGTAAACCATTAGTCTCAGTTCAGAACGTCCCTCAGGCTATAATCGAAGTTCCATTCATTCCCAAGGAGCTTGCATTGCGAAAGAAAGTCACGGTTGTGGGCGCCGGCAACGTCGGCGCCAATTGCGCGTTACGCCTTGCCGATAAGGAACTGGCGGACGTCGTCCTGGTCGATGTAGTGGAAGGCGTCCCACAAGGCAAAGGTCTCGACATCCTCGAATCCGGACCGGTCCAGGGCTACGATGTGTCGATAGTGGGCGCCAACGATTACGCGCCAACGGCCAATTCCGATATCGCCATCATCACCGCGGGTCTCGCGCGCAAGCCCGGTATGAGCCGCGACGACCTGCTCTTCGCGAACCATGACGTGGTGCGCACCTCCGCCGAAGCGATAGCCAAACATTCTCCCGATTGCATCCTCATCATAGTTACTAATCCGCTCGACGTCATGACACAGGCCGCATTCTGGGCGTCGAAGTTCCCCAAGAATCGCGTGGTGGGAATGGCCGGAGTGCTCGATAGCGCGCGCTTCCGCACGTTCATCGCGCAAGAATTGCAGGTTTCCGTGGAGAACGTGAACGGCGTAGTGATGGGCGGCCACGGCGATACCATGGTTCCTATCGTGCGTCTCAGCAGCGTCTCGGGCATCCCGCTGACCGAATTGATGGACCAGGCTGCCATCGACCGTATCGTGGACCGCACGCGCAACGGCGGCGCCGAGATCGTGAAGCATCTCAAGACCGGCAGCGCCTACTACGCGCCATCGGCCGCGGCCGTGGAGATGGCCGAAGCCATTCTCAAGGATAAGAAGAAGGTGCTGCCGTGCGCCGCGTACCTGGAAGGCGAATACGGTATCGATGGTCTCTACGTCGGCGTTCCCGTGAAGCTTGGCGCGGCGGGCGTGGAGAAGATTTATGAAGTCAAGTTGACCGAGGATGAAATGGCCATGCTCAAGAAAAGCGCCGCCTCCGTGCAGGAAATGGTTGACGTCCTCAAGAAGAAACAGTAGGCGAAGCGACATGCGGACGTCGGGCAGACGAGCGGGTTTGGTCGTCTGCCAGGCCGCTGCCGCGCTCGCCACGCTGTGCGCGCAGGATCCGGTCTTCCGCACCGATGTTTCATTAGTGCGCGTGGATGCGCAGGTAACGCTCGCGGGCAAGATCGTCGACGGCCTGCAAAAAGACGACTTCCTGATCCGCGATAATGGCAAGCCACAGCCGATTCTCTACTGCTCGCAGGACGAAGAGCCGCTCGACCTGCTGCTGCTCTTCGATACCAGTGGCAGCATGTTGCCCAGCATCAGGCGGCTGGCCGCCTCGGCGCGCACGGCCCTTTCCGAGCTGCGCAAAGGCGACCGCGTGGCCGTATCCAATTTCAATACCGCCGCATCGCTGATTGCGCCATTCAACAACGATCTGAGCGAAGCCGCGGAGGCTGTGGGCCGCATCGTCGATGTGCGCTTCGGAGGCGGCACCCATATCCTGAAGGCGGTGGAAGATGGCGCGAAATATTTCGCGCAGCATGGCGACCCGCACCGCCGCCACGCGATTCTGATTTTCACCGATAACTTCGGCCAGTCCTCCGCCAGCGAGAAAGAAGTAGTGAAGCGCATGTGGGAATCCGACGTGCTACTCTGCGGCCTGATCGTCCGGACCGGCGAGAGCGGCGGCTTTCCCGGCATGAGCTCCGAGGACATGCTCGGCGTCGCCCGGAAGACCGGCGGCGAGACGGTCAACGCCGACGATCCCGGCCATGCCTTCCGCGAAATGCTCCGGCGGATGCGTAAGCGCTATAGCATCTACTATGCCATGCCCGCCGATAAGCCCGGCGCCGCGCGCCAGGTTGCCGTCGAGCTGACCGCCGCGATGAAGAGCCGATATCCCAACGCCGAAGTGCTGGCGCGCAAGGGATATTTGATTCCGAAGACGGGTAGGTAGAGGACGCCATTCATCGGGCGCAGGCATGGGCGACGATCTCCGTTATTGTGATAGAGCGCGTTGTGTCCGGCTGGAAGGCATTGGGTCCGCACCACACCGCCAGTTATCCAGGAATCTCCAGGATTCGGTTCTTCCACTCGTCCGCGTCCGAAGCCGCCCAAACCAACAGAAGCGCTTCGATCGCGTCCGCGACAGGTGTATGCTGCTTCACCAGAAACACGCCTGCGCTGGATCTTCCGGAGTCAAGGAACTCGCCGAAATGTCGCGGCATAGTCTTCAAATCGGAAGTGACCAGAATGCGGCCTTCTGCGGCGGCGAGGGCCAGCACGTCAGGGTCGGAAATCCCCGCCAGGTTTGGGTTGTGGGCGGAGAGAAAATCGATTACCGGTTCGCGGCGAAAGCAACCGCGAACGATGGCATCGTGAAGACTGGCATCCGCCAAAAAGCGAACCATCCGTCAGCTTCATCTCGTCGGCATTTGGCGCCGCATACGCTCGAATCTCTCCTTAATGTCGGGAGGCGTCGGGTGCGTCCTCGTGAACTCTTCCTCAACGCGTTCGCGCCCAGCCATGTCCTTTTCCACTTCTTCCCGATTACCCAAGTAGAAGGTGATTGCGCCGTAAACCTGCTCCAGACTAAGCGTGGGGTAATGCGATCGGATAGCTTCCGGAGATTCGCCCTGCTGGAATTCCCGCACGACGTGAGCTAGTGGTACACGACTTCTTCTTAGGTAAAAGCTACCGTCCCGGGTTTCAACAAAACCGCTATCCATCGTCAAATCCTTCTTCAGTTTATCCCATGGTGGCTACCTTCGCTACCTGCTCTCACTCCCGCCGTTTCTCAACGCCTCACCCACTCCTGGCTCGCAACCCTCTCACTCCCCTCGGTCAACTCAACTGTCCGATTTGCTCCTACGCCCGTCCATACTTGAGTCTCACCCATCGGCCAGCGCACCTCGATCTGATCCACCTTCTCGCGCTTTCCCCAGCCCGAAATACAGCGTGAACGAATTCTGCGAAAAGTAACTGCCGCCGCTCACCACCTCGCCAATCTGCTTGCGGCCGTCCGGCTTCGATGGTGCAGCGCGCGCCGATGGCGCTGCGGTTCGAGCGCGTCCCCGTCAAGCGTAATCGCGATCGCATTCTGCCGCGGGCCCACGTTCTTCAGCAGCGTCGGCTTCTCGTTCATGTTGACGATGACGATCTCCGGCCGGCCGTCGCCATCCAGATCGCCGATGGCCAGCCCGCGCGAGGGCCGCCGTGCGGCGCGAAGCCCGGTCCCGCCGAGTCGGTGATATCGGCGAACCGCCCGTTGCCCAGATTGCGGTAAAGCAGCGTCTTCTGCCGATAAGTTTCGCCGACCGGCGACCGGTCGATCTCCGGATAGACGTGCCCGTTCGCCATCACCAGATCGGGCCAGCCGTCTTCATCCACATCGAGAAACGCGATGCCCCAGCCGAGCAGCTGGTTGCGCCCAAGGCCCGCCATTTCCGAGACGTCCTCGAAGAAACCGCCGTCCTCATTCTTGTAAAGCGACGGCCGGTCACCGGAGAAATTGGTCTTCGCGATATCGAGAAAGCCGTTGCCGTCGTAATCCGCCACCGCGATTCCCATGCCCGCCTGCAGCTGGCCGTCGGCGTTGTAGGCCACGCCCGCCGCGTCGCCGCGCTCTTCGAACGTGCCATCGTGCTTGTTGCGATAGAGCAGGCTGGGCGTCTGATCGCACGCGACGTAGATATCGGGCCAGCCGTCGTTATCGAAATCCGCGGTGACCGCGCCCAGCCCGTAACATGCGCCGGACGCGAGAATGCCGGCCTTCTGCGGAGACGTCGGTAAATGTGCCATCGCCATTGTTGTGATACAGCGCGTTGTGGCCGGCTGGAAGCCCGTGCGGGCCGCACCAGACCGCCAGCCCCTTCCATTCGCAACGTCTTGCTGCTGCCCGGCTTGGGAACGTTCGCCAGATCGAGATCGACGTAATTGGCGACGAAGATATCGAGCAGCCCGTCGCGGTCGTAGTCGATAAAAGCGCAGCCGGACCCCCAGCGCGTTCCCGTCACCGGCAGCCCGGCTGCGTCGGTGATGTCCTCGAATTTGCCGTTGCCGAGATTCCGGTAGAGGCTGTTGTGGCCGTAGTATGTCACGAAGAGATCGGGATGGCCGTCGTTATCGATATCGCCCACGCATGCGGCCTGCGCCCAGCCGGTGCGCGTCAGATCCGGCCTGTTGGCCGACCTCGGTGAAATGTCCGGCGCCGTCGTTTCTGTAAAGCTCGCGAGCGCGATGGCGGTCCGTTGGCGATGAAGATGTCGTTCGCGCCATCGCCATCGAAATCGAATATCGCCGCGCCGGTGCCGGTGCTTTCGAGGATCGAGTCTTTCTTTTCCTTTGCCGCCGAAGGTGTTCGGAACCGTGAGCCCGGATTGGGCGGCGATATCGATGAAGCGGATCGAGGGCGCTTCCGCGGCGCACGGTAAGAAGCAGCGGTCGAGGCATCGCCGCCACCATCCCCGCAGAAGCGAATAACCGCTCTGCGCCTCAGCCGCTCTTCGCGTCGAGAATCCCCACGCTTATCGGATGTCCCATATTCCGCAGCGCCTGCGCAGCTTGCCGCGCAACCGCCGCATCGTTGCGCCTTGCGCCGCCTCGCGCGAAATTGGGCCGCGGCCGCACTCCTTGTCTCCTTGCGGCCGCGAGCACGGTTCCCAGGCGCAAATGCACGCGCGCCAGATCGGGTTTCAGCGCCAGCGCTGCCGCGATATTCGCGCGCCGCTTCCGGCAAGTTGTTCGTCTTTTGAGTAGAGACCCCCGAGCAGCTCATGCGCTTCCAGCAGGCCTCGGATCCGCGCCCATCAGCGGCCAATCGGCGTCTGTTTTTGCGCCTCCTCGAACCGGTCGGCGCGCACCAGCGCCAGCGCGTAATCGTAGAGATACGAGCGCATCGGACGGCAGCTTGATGGCGCGCTCGAAATCGAAAAATGCCTCGGCGAATTCGCCCTTTTCCGCCATGATCCTGCCCGCCGAGATCCCACGCCGCATCGTCGAACGGATCGGTGCGCAGCGCATCCCGCGAGCGCCGCTTCGGAATGGGTCACCTCCGCCAGCCGGCGCGATTGATCCGGCAGCCACGGATCGAGCGCGATGGCCTTTTGAATCCGCTCCGCCGACGCCGTCAGCACGCCATAGCGAAACCACGATTCCGCATCGTCCGGCGCGAGCTCTGAACCGCATGCGCCAGAATCTCCGCGGCGTGCGGCGGGTCCACTGCCGCCAGCGCGCGCATGGCGCGCGTCGAATCGGGCTGCAGTTCGAGCGCGCGGCGGTAAGCCGCCGCGGCTTGTTCCGGCTTGCCCAGCGCTCTTCCAGCCATCGCCCAGCACCATGTAGAACTCCGGCTCTTGCGGCTTGACTGCCGTCGATCAGCCGCACCAGCTCCGGCATGCCCGCCGCGACATTGTTGCCCAGTCCGACCTGCGCCACCGCGCGATAGAGCGCATTGCGCGGCGTCTCCGGCAGCGGCGAAGGATAGTAAGGCACCACTTCGCCGCGATACTCTTCGGCCGGCTTCTCGGCGAATTCGGCCAGCGCGTTGGCGGGCGCGCGCCGCTGGATCAGATGATCGGTCATTATCACGTGCGGCGCATCTTCCACGCGGCGCTTCGGCATATGGCAGGTGATGCAATCGGTCGCCGTAGCCGTTACGCCCGCCGGATGCGCCGCTGGCCTTGCCGCATGGCACTGCAGGCAAACGCCGGAATAATGCGTATCGCGGCCTCCTCGCCGCGCGGAACGCTGATGCGGATCGTGGCAGGTGGCGCATTCCAGCTTGCCGCCGCTCTCGAGGAAACAGCGCGATTGCCGCAGCCGGTACACCGAGCTTACCGCCTCGAACTTATCGTCGTGCCCCGTGCCCGGCGCGTGGTCGAAATGAGATGGCGAAATCGTCCAGCGGCTGGCCGGGAATATAAGAAAACGGCCCGCGCTCGAAGCGCTGCGAGCATCGCGGGAATGCGGCCGCTGGTGGTTTCGAGGTGGCACTGCATGCACACCTCCATCCGCCGCGTCGCGGCTCAGCTTCGCCGGATTCACGATGCTCCGCGCGGCCCGCGGTTCGCACATGCTCCGCGCCGGGACCGTGGCATCGCTGGCAATCGATGCCCTGCGGAAGGTCGCCGGAGAAACACCGGGTCGCTGCCGGGCGCCTGGTTGGCGGCGGGAATTTGCGGGTACGCGTTATGGCAGAACATGCACTTGTAAGAGACGAAGCGGCGCGTCTGCGGATGTTCGGCTATCCGATCCCGGCACCATGGCCCACTCGCCGCCCTTATCCGGATACCAGCCGAGCGGCAACTCGATCAGCATGCCGCGCTCAGTGCGGTGCAGATACGACCGCGCATGGTTGCCGGAGCCCATCACGTAATCGATCTTCATCTCTTCGGCATTGATCTCTTTGCCGGCGCATCCAGTTGCCAGCGCCGCTGGATAATACTGGCCGTCCCGGATCGTCATCGCATAGTGGCTGTCGGAAAGCGGATGATAGAACTCGGTGATCTTCGCATAGTCTTCCATGCGTGTTGACCGGCGCGCGGCGTAAAGAAGGACCGGCCCATTCCGGTGCGCGCGTAATCTGGCCGCGATCTCGCGATGACATGTGGCGCAGACTTTCGAATCGACGTATTCGCTTTGCGCGGCCAGCGCGGGAAGCGCCATGAACAGCACCAAAGAGGGAACAGACGCCATTAACCATCGATTCTACGCCGGTTCCGCTTCTGCCCGCAGGATAAGCTTCTAAATCAACCGTAACTCGCCTTAGCCTCTGCGAAACGCAAAAAAACAAAACCAGGTCCCTGAAAGCTCGACAAGGCCCCTCCCTATCAGTTCTCCGTCGGGACCCTTTCTACGTGATCCACGACCACGGTCTGGATGGGGAATTTTCGCGGCTCCAGTCTGAGCCCAAGCTGTTCCTGTAAAGCCGTGAAGATGGAGGGCGGCCGGTCGAATGGAGCGGGACGTGTCATCGGCGCCCGCGAGCAACTTGTCTTCAGGCGTCCACTTCAGATTGAACTCGTAATATCCGGAAAGACCCGTCATGTCGCGCACCGGCCTGCGCAGGGCGCCGGAGCCGACGACGTAATCTGCCTCAGATCGACGCTCTTGGCCGTAATCCTCCCCGACATGACAGCGCCTCTAGACTGGGTGGCCTCCACGCGACGCATTTTCGGACCCCCAGGCGCGACCACGAGCACGTAGCCAGGGAAAACTTTTTCCTCTCGATGGACCTTCAGCTTGAAACGCTCGGCCAGCAAGCCCTGCAGCATCACGTTCGTCATGCTATTCCGGTCCGCCGGAGACAGCGCAGCCGCCGAGGCGGGCAGTTTAGCAACTACGTCCCACCTGTCGGAGTCCAGCCAGTCGGGCCCGGAAAGGGAGTAGTCGCTAACTCTGTAGGCGCTGCAGATGAGGATCTTCAGCGTGACGTTTAGCATCTCGTACTGGCCAGGACCGCCGCGCTGGCCCGTATAGGCTGTGCTGGTGCTTAATTTAACGGAAGCAGCCTCGAAGGCAGGCGGTGGTTCTACCGTCTGGCCTAGCCCCTGGGCGCTCACGCACGTCGTCGTTGAAAGCAGTCCTGCGCTCAGCGCCACTAGCTGGGCCAAACGCGTGCAGATAAATCCGGGCAAGAGGATAGCCAATCGCATACGAGATTCTAGACGCAGCGCGAGACGACAAAGTCGAAATGGCTGAAAGACGGCGTTACCGGAACGATTCGGGGACGGACGGGCGGCGTGCCTTCACGCCAACGCCTTCGACAGCAGATCGAGAAACAATCCCACGTCGGTCACCACGCCGACCGCCTGTCCCGTCCCGCGATCGCTTACCTTCGTCGCTACCGCCGGGTTGATGTCCACGCACACGATTTTCACCCAGCTCGGCAGCATGTTGCCGGTGGCGATCGAATGCAGCATCGATCCCAGGCACAATACCAGCCCCGCGCCCTTCAACTGCTCCGCGTAGGCGTCCTGCGCGGCGTTCATATCGGTGATGGTATCCGGCAGCGGTCCATCGTCGCGCAAGCTGCCCGCCAGCACGAAAGGCACATTGGCCCGCACGCACTCATACAGCGCGCCCGATTGCAGCCGCCCCGATTCCACCGCCTGCCGCACCGAACCCGCGTGATAGATCGCGTTTATCGCGCGCATGTGATTGCGATGCCCATGCTCTTCCTGGCGTCCATCCGAGAGGCGCACGCCCAGCGATGTGCCGCAGAGCGCGGCTTCAATATCGTGAACGCCCAGCGCATTGCCCGCCAGCACCGCTTGCACGTACCCTCGGCGAATCAGCGCGGAAAGGCCCGCAACGCCGCCCGTGTGTACCACTACCGGGCCCGCGACAACAATGACCTTAAGTCCCTGCTCGATTGTTTGCCGCACCAGCGCGGCCGTCTGCCGCACGGCCGTTTCCACCTGCCGTTCCGACGAGATGCCGTTCGACATAAACGCGAACGCCAATCGATCGCGCTCTTTCGCTTCCGGCGCGACGCGGATGCCCCGCAGACCGGTGACGATTAGGTCGCCCTTCCGCAAATCGCGCAAACGGCGGCAGAATGCTCGCTCGCTATCCACTACGATCATGGCGTCCATGCGCTGGTTCTCAGCCTCCAGCCATTTGTTGCCATGGCGCACGTAGGTGCGGTGATTGGTGGTGGAATAAAAATCCTCCGGCGCGCACCGGTCCCGCTCCACCTCGCGCAGCGCGGCGTCTCCCGCGTCCACCGCCGAGCATCCCAGTTCGTGCAGCGCCTGCAGCAGCCGCTGCATAGGGGCATCGCCGGGCGCTTCCACTTTGAGCCGCAGGTAAGAGGCTTCGCTATTGGTGCGGCCGATGCGGAACTCTTCCACTTCAAAGCGGCCGCTATACTCCACCACCTTATCGAAGATGTCTTCCATGATGTGGGAGTCGATCAGATGCCCTTCGGCTTCCACTACTTCTTGAAATTGCATAGGAAAATTCAATTGTAGCCAGATAGCTTTGTGGGGCAGGTTGGCAAGCTGCGGCCGATTGTAGAATCGGCCTCCTGTTATGGCGATGAGTGCCTGCTCAGTAAGGCCGCTGCCCACGATATTCCCCGGCGGCGCGTAATCGCATACCCAGATCTCGCGATTTCCGCCGCGCGCCACCGCGCACCCCACTTCCCTCGTATCGCGCCAGACAAGCTGCGTGTAATGGCCGCACATCCCGCTGCACCGGTTGGTCTGGTAATCGTACTTCGAAGCTTCCGCAGCCCATCCGTATACTATCTGCTCCGGAACGAATTCGCCGCCGGTGACCTCATAAAGGTTCTGTCCCCACGGCAATTTCGCGGGATGGTGGAACGTGCCTTCCTTGATCAGCGTGTCGGCCCATTCCTGCGCGGCTTTGGCCAGCTTCCCGGACCATGTGAGGGGCGGCAGGTTGACCTTGGCCCGGACCGCGTTGTGCGCGGCTAACATCCGATCGGACATGGCGGGCGCGAATGCCAAACCGAGAAGCATCACCCAACGCACTCTTCCATCCTACTAAGGTGTGCCTCTTGTGGGTTAAGGGCAGGATTCGGGTCTGCGCACCGGCGCCCAACCGCTAGCCGCCCGCGCCTAAAGGTCCGCCCCGTTGCTGCCGATATGCAGCATATGACCTTAGCGCCGAGTCGCAATAAACGGCCCTCTACTCAACTCATTCTTTTCCCATTTGCCGCGCTTGTATTCGCGCTGGCTCTGATCTCCATTCCAGCCCTGGCGGCTGGCGCTGCAGTCTTCGGTTCAGTGGTTGATATCGGGGGATCGGCTTCGGATATCGCGCTCGACGAATCGCGTGGCGTCCTATATGTCGCTAATTTCGGCGCCCATGCGGTCGAGATTATGTCCACCGCGGACAACACCGTTCATTCCTCGATCAACGTTCTTTCCTGGCCGGGAGCGATTGCGCTTTCCGCCGATGCCCAGTATCTTCTGGTGGCGCATTTTTGCAATTATCAGACCACTCCTCCCTGTACCAACGCAATCACCGCGATCCATTTGGGTGACGGCTCGCAGCGGATCTTCTCGCTCGCCAGCGCTCCGCTCGGCATTGCGTTCCTCAAGAGCGGGCAGGCTCTGATCGTAACCACCGCGAATTTTCTGCTCCTCAATCCCGCGACCGGCCAGAACCGCGCTTTGGGCACGATCGCGAGCGTAGCCGCATCTCTTCCTATGCCGCTCGCTTCCTTTCCAGGGCAGATTGTGCAAGCCGCGCTCGCCGCCTCCGCCGATGGCAATACCATCTGGGGCATCGCCAGCGCGGGAACTCCAACCCAGCTCGTATTCCAATACAACGGTCCGGCCAATGCGTTCTCCGGGTCGGTGTACACCAGCTCGCCGCTGCTGCTGCCGCGGGTCAGTTCCGCCGCTGACGGCTCCTACGCCATGGTCGGCTACACGCTCCTGGAAGGCGGCGGGATCTTAAAAAGCCGATACCCCGATATCCTTTCGTCCCCGAATATCACCGGCAATGCCATCGACTCGGTTCACGGCATCATTTACGCTCAGTTCCCGGATGCAAATCAGCCCGCCGGACCATCCGCTTCCAGCTTCCGGGGTCGCGGCCTTGCCACCCGCGATGCTGATCGTGGATTCCAACAATCTTGCCTTCCGCGACCGCGTCTCGATACCCGAGGACATGGTGGGGCGCGCTGTGCTGAACGCCGCCGGCACAATGATGTACGCCATCTCCGAGAGCGGCGTGATGGTTCTTCCCGTGGGCTCCTTGAACAGTTACCACCGTCTTCAGGCCACCCAGGAAGACCTGCTGGTATCTTCCAATTTTTGCAATCGCGCGGTGCTATCGCAAACTCTGACAATTGTCGATCCCGGCGGCGGACAAACGGATTTCGCTATAACCGCCAATCAACCCGGCGTCACTATTCTTCCCGCAACCGGAACTACGCCCGCTACCGTTCAGGTGGTGGTCGATCCCACTGTGATCCCACTCTCCGGCGGGACCACGGCTGTCACTCTTACGCTCAGCTCGAGCGGCGCCGTGAATCAACCGAAACCCGTTCGGCTGCTGGTAAGCAATCCCGATCCCAGTCAGCGCGGCGCCATCGTCGATCAGCCCGGCGTGCTCAGCGATATTCTTCCCGACCAGGCGCGCAACCGCGTTTACGTTCTGCGTCAGGATATGAACCAGCTTCTGGTGTTCGACGGCAATTCGCTGTCTGTAATGGCGACGCTTCGTACCGCCGCTTCGCCCACCATGATGGCCATGACCAACGATGGGAGATATCTTCTGGTAGGCCATGACGATTCGCAATTGGTTATGGTTTACGACTTGAACGCCCTGCAACCCGTAGCTCCCATTGTGATGCCGGCTGGCCATTTCGCTCGCTCCATTGCAGTCTCCGGTTCCGGGATATTGGCGGTGTCCCGTAACGAGGGGGAAACCCGCCCGGCATGATAGATAGTATCGACCTCCAGGCCGGAACCGCCGCTCCGCTGTCTACGCTCGGTGTTTTCAAGAACTCGGTTTCCCCTACCGCCGTGCTGACCTCCTCTCCCAACAGCGGTAACGTGTTTCTCGCCTCGCCCGACGGCACGGTGGCGCTATACACGTCCGCCGCAGGTACTTTCATAAACTCGCGGCACGATTTCACCGCCCTTTCGGGAGCCTTCGCCGCCTCCGATTATGGCTCGTACGTAGTTGGCAACTCGGTGCTCAACGCATCCCTCGTTCCATCGGGCGTGATTAGCCCGTCGCCGCTGCCCACTTCCGGGTTCACGTTCATTGACGCGGGCGGGTATAACGGAGGCGGTTATATGGCTTCCGCCGCCTCTGCTTCCGCCGCCGGCAGCCTGGTGCGAATGATGTCCCTGCAAACGGGCGCGGCTGGCCCTGTGTTGGTCTCGGAAGCGCCTCTCTTGCCCACTGCCCCCATTTCGACCGCCTCCACTGCCGGCTCCACTTCCACCGGCTCCAGCTCCAGCGGCTCCACTTCCGCCGGCTCCAGCTCCACCGCCGCCAGCTCAACCCCTCCGTCGATATACGGAACTTACGGCTCCGGCTCCGCCAGCTTGCACGCCGCCAATAGCTTTACCCGGACGGTTGCCCCCCTCGCATCTTCCGGAACGCTTGTGGTGCTGAGCACTTCGGGCCTTACCGTTCTGCCCGCCAACTATGCGGATGGCCTCGTTACGCCCTCCATTACGGGGGTCTATAGCGCCGCCGACGGTAGCAAGACGGTCGCATCGGGCGGCCTGATCAGCATTTATGGCCAGAACATGGGCCAGATCGATCTGAGCGGCCCGGCGATGCCGCTCGCAACCGCGATCGCCAACACCTGCATTGGCGTGAACGGCTTGCCCATTCCACTCCTGTATGTGTCGCCCCAACAGATCAATGCGCAGCTGCCGTTCAACGTCCAGGGCAACGCCACGCTGGCGATTCATACGCCCGGTGGCATCGGCAACAACTACCTGTTCAACATTCAATCCATCGCCCCCAGCGTATTCCAGAGCGGCGCTACCGGAAACCAGACGCCCCTGGCCGCCATCGTTCGCAACGATAATAGCCAGCTCGTTACGCCGACCAATCCTATCCACCCGAAAGATTCAGTGACCATCTACCTGACCGGCATGGGTCAAACCGTCCCATCCGTTCAGGCCGGTCAACCTGGGCCCGCAAGTCCGCTGGCCGCTGCCGCGGTTCAGCCGATAGTTACCCTGGGAGGTTTCGCTCTTTCGGTAAGCTATGCCGGGCTTACTCCGGGCCAGGCCGGTGTGTATCAGATAAACGCCACCGTTCCGTGGAACGCTCCCGGGGGCGCCGCGGTACCGCTGGTAATCAGTCAGGGCGGAGCTGCAACCACATTACCCGTCCGGGTAGTCGATTAAATCCGGTCCAATTAAGCGTAATTTGACGACAAGGAGCAACATGAGAGGTCTTACGTTCGCACTACTAACGATTTCGGCGGCGACCGCCGCCTTTGGCCAGGGGTGGGAATTTGGCGCTGTGGGAGGTGTCGGCCTCCTGAATGGCGTTTCCGTCACCAGTCCGGCCGGCAGCGCTACGGCCGGGTTTGCAAAGGGGTTCGTGGCGGGCGCTTTTTTGGGGCAGGACCTGAATCGTCACTTCGCCGGCGAGATTCATTACGAGTACATGCAGAGCGATTTGCGGTTATCGGCCGGCGGTCAAGCCGCGCAGTTCTCCGGCGCCGCGCACGCCATCCATTACGACGTGGTGATTCACAGCAACCGCAGTGAATCGCGAACCCAGTTCTTCGGTATATTGGGCGGCGGCGCGAAAGGCTTCGCCGGAACGGGAACCGAGGAGGCCGTTCAGCCACTGAGTCAGTATGGGTATTTCACCAGGACGACTACCTTCAAGCCGATGGTCACCGCCGGCGCAGGCATCGCGTACGCTTTAAGCGCCAAGCTGTCTCTTCGAGCGGAAGTGCGCGATTTCGTCACTCCTTTTCCCACCGCCGTGCTGACGCCCCCGGCCGGTGTGAAGTATGGAAACTGGCTCCAGGAAATTGTGCCCATGCTGAGCGTCGTATACAGATAAGGCCATCCGGCGCCATCTTTCCATGCGAGACTGACCATGCGAGACTGAAAACCGGAGCTACCGTTGTCCAGACCCATCTTCGCCGCCATTCTTCTTGCGCTCGGCGCCGCGGCCGGCGCGCTCGGCGCAGAGAAAAGCGTTCAGTCCCGGCGACCTCTGGCAGTGGCGAACCATCTCCGGCATCCGCATCAGTCCCGACGGGCACTGGGTGGTTTACGCCGAAACCTGGAACGATAAACCCGCCAATGCCACTTATTCCAATCTCTGGCTCGCATCGCCCGATGGCCGTCAACGCCGCCAGCTCACTGAAGGCGCTTGGCGCGACTCCTCGCCGCGCTGGTCCTTCGATTCCGGCTCCATCGCGTATACATTCCAATCGCACCGGCAGCGCCCAGATTCGCATCCGCCGCATCGATTCCGGCAAGGACTCCCAGCTCGCGCCCTTGACCGATCCGCCCATCGCCTTAGCGTGGTCGCCCGGCGGCGATGCCATCGCATTCACCGCCATCCGCTCGTCTGCGTCTGCGCCGCCATGGGCGCCCGAAGCCATTTTGCGCTTCCTCACCCCGCCGCCTGGCCACCCGCAACTCTTCGTGATTCCGGTCGCTGGCGGGCCCGCGCGCCAGATCACCACCGGCGATCTGAACTGGATCGGCGAACCCGCCTGGATGCCCGATGGCCGCTCCATTCTCTGCGCAGCCGCGGCCGATCCCGATCCCGAACACCCGCTCGAAGCGCAGCGAGATCTTCAGCGTTCGCCCCTCCGATGGCGCCATGAAGCAGATGACCCAGCACGAAGGCCCCGACGAGCAGCCCACTCCCTCGCCCGACGGCAGCCGTATCGCCTGGACTCTCCGCCGATGCCAAACCGCAGAGCTACGTCGTGCGGCATCTGTATGTGATGAATCCCGATGGCAGCCGGGTCAAAGAGCTGACCGGCGGATTCGACCGCGACGCCTGCCAGACCGCAATGGAGCTCCGATTCCCGCACGATCTATTTTCTGGCCGACGATAGCGGCGCGGCCCACGTATATTCGGCGCGTCTGGATGGCACGGTGCACCCGGTCACTAAGGGACAGGAGCGCTTGCTCGATTTTTCTCTGGCGGACAATGGCCGCGCCGCCGCCATCCGCTCCAGCGCAACCGAGGCCGGCGACGCCATATCTTTCGCCGCCGATCTGCCTGGAGGAGTTACCACGCTGGCCGCGCCCGATGACCACCTGCTCGCCGAGCGCCACATCGGCCCCGTGGAAGAAATCCATTTCGAATCCGATGGCTATACCATTCAAGGCTGGATAGTCAAGCCATTCGACTTCGACCCATCCCGAAAGTATCCTTTGCTGCTCGACATACAAGACACTCCGCGCGCTATGTACGGATATGACTTCCAACTAAGGGCGCAGATATTCGCGGCCGCGGGATATGTAACGTTACTGATTAATCCGCGCGGATCTCCGGGATACGGCGAGCACTTTGGCAACTTACTCAAGTCCCGCTATCCCGGGAGATGACGCCGATGACTTACTCCGCGGCGTCGATTATTGTGTCTCCAAAGGATATGTGGATCCGCGGCGTCTTTCTGTCGCCGGAGGGTTACTGGCGGCTTGGATCATAGGTCATACCGACCCGGTTTTCATCCGCGGTATTACGTAATCCCATCGCCGATTGGCTTACCGACATCGCTACTCAACCCGATGGCCTGCGCCGCGCGGCGTCCTGGATGGGCGCTCTGCCGTGGGAAGATCCCGATCAATACATCCAGCATTCGCCGGTGTATTTCGCCGGCAATTTTAAGACGCCCACGCTGGTGCTGGGCGACAGCCCGGAAGCCGACGAAATGGATTTCGCCTTGCGCGCGCGTAAAGTGGAATCCGCGATAGTCCGCCTGCCGCCCGGCGATAGCCCGTCGCATCGGGCCCTGGAGATTGAAGCGACACTGGCATGGATCGGCCGTAGATGAGTAACACCATCTTGACGGCCGCTTTTCGTGGGGCAGGATGGCAGGGGTACCCTCTGGGTCCGGCGGATTGTTTAATCCGCCTCCCCGGCTCCTAATCGAACAATAGCCCCTCCATCCGCCGCGTCACCGCATCCCACGAATAGCTCGAGCTCACCAGATTCCACGCATTCGCCGCCAGGCGCTCGCGTTCCGATTCGCTATCGAGCAGCGCCACGCACCGCGCCGCGAAATCCGCCGGCGTATCGGCCAGGCAAATATTGGCGCCGTCGGCCACGTCGAGTCCCTCCGCTCCGATGGCCGTCGATACCACCGGAACCTTAGCGGCCATGGCTTCATAGATCTTCAGCCGCGTGCCGCCGCCGATGCGCAGCGGAACTATAGACGCCAGCGATCCGAACAGCCATGGCCGCACATCCGGCACCGTGCCCGTGACCCGAATCCGCGCATCGCTTCCCCCAAGTTTGACGACTTCCGGCGAAGGGCGGCGGCCCACAATCGCAAACGAGCAATCCGGCCGCCGGCTTTGAATCAACGGCAGGACCTCGCGCACAAACCACAGCACGCCATCGATGTTCGGCATCCAATCCATCGAGCCCACAAATACCAGGTCCGCCATTTTCGGACTGGCCTCCGCCCGCGCGAAATAATCCACATCCACGCCCGTAGGTACCGCGCCCACGCGCTCCACCCCGTAGACGCGGCGCATGGCCTCCGCGTCCGCTTCCGAAACGGCGACGATCTTGCGCACCGACCGGCAAACTTCGCCCTCAAACTCCAGCATGCGTTTCGCCTGCAACTTGAAGTACAGCCTCTTCAGTCCGGTGGCGTGCTCCACATATCGATTCCAGATGGTGGACTCCACATTGTGCTGGAACAATACGCAGGCATCGAGCTGCGGAATGTTCGGCGCCGGAAACGGAAAATCGCAAACCATACTGTCGAACCGGTGGCGGCCGATAAGTTCCTGCACTTGCCGCCGCATCGCTCCCGACCGGTAGCGGCTCGCCGCCACCGGAAGGCTGGAAAAAAGCCCGGCGATTAACTGCAGCGCGAACGCGGGCGATCTTTTAGCCGGCACGCGATGCGCCACCGGATACGCTTTCGCGCAATATTCGGAGCTGCGAGCCAGACCCTCGGGCTGCGCGGGATCGTCGAACGCCACATAGTGTACCTCGTGGTTCCGATGAAGGCGGCGCAGCATTTCCAGCGTGCGGATCTGCCCGCCGCGCGTGGTGGGATGCAGAAAATCCGCCTTTACCCATAGCAATTTCATACTTTAAGTATTTGTAGCATCCTTCGCTAATCGCCGTGGCGCGCGCACCGATCCGTGCCGCGTTCACCACTCATTGGAACGCTTCCGGAATGCCCGCCTGCCCGCGCGCTATCAACGCCGGTATGCGACAATCGATGCCAATGGGTACACACGCCGCCGACGTCGCGCAGGGACAGCGATTTGAATTCGGTAAGAATTGGACAACCTTTCTTAGCTCTTTAAACGATCGCAGAATTGCCGAGGCCGAGCGCTCTCTTAAGGAGATGCTCGGCGTCACGAATCTCTCGGGCATGCGTTTTCTCGATATCGGCTCGGGCAGCGGTCTATTCAGTCTGGCGGCCCGTCGGCTGGGCGCCCGCGTTCATTCCTTCGATTACGATCCTCACTCGGTGAATTGCACGCGCGAGTTGCACCGCCGTTATTTTCCCGATGATGTTTCGTGGACCGTTGAATCCGGGTCGGCGCTGGACGAAGCGTATATCCGCTCGCTCGGTCAATTCGATATCGTCTATTCCTGGGGCGTCCTGCACCACACCGGCGAAATGTGGAAGGCCCTGGCCAATGCCGCCCTGCCCGTAAAACCGGGAGGGACCCTCTTCATCGCGATTTACAACGATCAGGGCACCGCCAGCCGCCACTGGAAAAAGACCAAGCAGATCTACAATCGCTTGCCGCGGCCGTTGCGATTTCTCGTGGTCTGGCCGTCTTTCGGGGTTTTATTCTGGCGGCGCATGCTCAAGGACCTGCTCCGCGGCAAACCTTTTCACACCATTCGCAACTACGGCAAGGAGCGCGGTATGTCGTGCTGGCGCGACTTGATCGATTGGGTCGGCGGCTATCCCTTCGAGGTCGCGAAACCGGAGCAAATCTTCGAGTTCTACAAGGACCGCGGATTCTCGCTTACCAAACTCATTACCTGCGGCGGCAGCCTCGGCTGCAATGAGTATGTGTTCCAAAAGCAAAAATAGGCCCGCGTTCAGCGGCCCTTCCCAGCTGGAACAGTCAGAGTTAATCGCTCCGGGCCGCCGTAATACTTCAGCTCAAACTTATCGCCCTTCTTCATTCCCTTGGGCTTGGGAAAGTACAGGTATCCGGCGATAGGCTTGGATGTCTTCGCGTCGGGCAATTCGTTGTCAACCAAAGCGCGGTGCAATTCGAAATTTGAGCCAGTCCGTGCCGGTGGAGGCGCCGGCGCCGGTACGCCCCGGCTATCCACCGCTACGCCCACCTGACTGTCGGTATATACGCCCCGGTTGTACGGACCCGAAGAATATCCGATCGTCTCTCTCACCCGCACATCGACCGGCGAAGAAGATCCCGCCGATGGCGTCGTGCTCATCGGCTTGGGACCCGGCACAATGGCTTCGGCATCCACCGGGCTCACGGCGTCGGAGCCGCTTCCCACGCGCAGCATGAAATCGCGCGGCGATACCGTCAGTTGCGTGCCCGCAGCCGGGTATAGCGCCACCTCGAAAAAGAGGTAGCGGGCGCTCCAGTTCCATCCGAATATCTTTCGGACCTGCTCCGCCGTGGCGGCTGAGGCTCCAATCGAAACCCCGGCGCCGTCTGCGTGCGCAGCATATGCGGAGCTGTCCGGCCGCGGCGCAATGCCCTGATAGTCGGCCAGCAGCAAAGGCGCGGCGGTCAACGCGAACAGCCGGCGAAGTTTCATGGCGGGCCTCCGTTTCGATTGTATACGCGCGCTAAAAGACGCGCACTAAGACACGGCGGTTACAGACTCAGTGCGTATACGCGTAAGTAATGTAGTTGACCCCGATGCGAATTCCCAGCGCCGAATACTTCTGTGGATACGTGATCTCGTCGGCGTTCTCCCACGAATCGCCCAAGTCCATGTTATGGCAAATGGCCACAATCAACCGGCCATGGTCGTCATAGATGCCGCGCCATCTCGGGAAATCGCCGCCCGTTCCATAATTCGGAAAAGTGGGGCATTTTTCGCACACGCTGTGGGTCTGCGTGAATTGCATACCCGGCACCTGATAGCGCTCGCTGAGATCGTATACGGTGTGGAAAATCGGGTTGTCGTCGTTCAGGTCGACGATGGGCCGGTTCGGAAAGACCTTGTTCATTGTTTCGATGAAGACGTTCCACTCGTCGGTGCCGTGGAAATCGTCGCACATAAAGAATCCGCCGCGCAGAAGGAATTCGCGAAACTTCGCGATCTGCGAATCGGTCAGCTCCCAGTGCCCAACTTCCACCGCGTACAGCCACGGATAATTGAATACGTCGTCGTCGTCGTCCAGATTGATAGGCTGCTCCGCCGAGCGCGCGTCGATGCGCGTCAACCGCCGGATCGCCAACGCCAGATGGCGGTCCGAGCGCGGATAATCGATAGTCCAGTTCGTATTCCCCTCGCGCCAATCCTGGCCGCGCGCGTGTTCCGATTGCCAGTCGATGCGGTAATGCGTGGTGGGATACATCAGCCGCGCGAACGTCCATTCGCCTGGGACGTTATAGTCCTTGGGCAAGGGAAAATTGTTATATTCCCAGGCGGGATATTCCCGGAAGGGCCGCTGCGCCATTAGCGTGCAAACCATTGCGACGCTTCCAACCGCGGCGGCAAGAACCGCACCGTGCTTCATCTTGTATCAGTTTACCGTGGCTACGGGCGGTTGCGGAGCGGCCCTTGGTTTATCGGTTCACCCGGCAATCTCGCCGCCGAATTCGATCTTGTCGTAGACCTCGCCGAGCGGCAGAATGCAACCGATCGAGGTAAGCTGAATCCTTTGCGCGAGATCGTCGAATTCCATCAGCTCCCAGTGATTCTCCCGCTGGCGCCTCCAGTGTTCAATGTGGGGCTCGTCCTGCGAGACCGTCAGGTATTCGAGCAGTGACGGAAGGGTGCGATAGTACTGGAATTTGCGGCCGCGGTCGTAGTCGCGCGTCGATTCCGAGAGCACTTCGACGATGACCACCGGGTTCAGGATTGTATCTTTGCGGTTATCGGCATACTCGATCTCACCGCAAACCACCATCACATCGGGATAGGTATAGAGGCTGGCCGGCATTACTCTCAGCCTCAAATCGCTGGCGGATACCCGGCATGGTTTTCCCTTCAATTGCTGTCTAAACTCGGCCCCTACATTCATTGCGATCCAGGCGTGCCGCGAACTGCCGCCGGCCATGGCGAAAATCTCGCCCTGAAAGTACTCGCTCCTGTACTCGGCCAGGCGCTCCCGCTCCAGGTACTCTTCCGGAGTCACTAAGGTGGTAGGCTGCGAAGACATCGCTCTTCTATGTTAGCAGCGCCGCGCCCACACCGCGCCGGTCGGCAAGCCAACACAGCTAAGCCTCCGCGGGACCCTTGGCCGCCCTATACAAACTGCTATAGTTTTAGTCGGGCGCGCAGCCGAGAATGGGAATCTACAGCCGCTGGATGGACCGCTGGGAGCGGAAACTGGCCACGCGCGACACCAATCGCGTCGTCCGCCCTTTCGAATGGGGCACGGAGTGGCTAAATTCCATTGGCAACCCCGAAATTCCCGCCCAGGTGAACGGCGATGGCCCGCGGCGGCTCTCCGCTTTTGTAGAGCAGGCGCTGGCGGAATCCGATCGGTTCTACGATTACGCGCCCGTCCGCGATTACCGCCTGCAAGGCTCGCAGCTGACCTTTACCAGCCCCGTGCGGTCGGGCGACTTGAAAAACGATACCGCGCACGCGCTTTGGTTTCCGGCGGAAAAAGGGCCGAAACGCGCGCTGGTCGTATTGCCGCAATGGAACTCGGGCCCCGACGGGCACGTCGGCTTGGCGAAATTGCTGAACCGCTTCGGCGTCAGCGCGCTGCGCATGACCATGGCGTACCACGCTGAGCGGATGACGGCGGACCTGCAGCGCGCCGACCATCATGTCTCGAGCAATATCGGGCGCACCATTCACGCTTCCCGGCAATCGATTATCGACGTGCGCGCCTGTCTCGATTGGCTGAGCCAGCTGGGTTATGAGCGCCTCGGAATTCTGGGCACCAGTCTAGGGTCGTGCGTAGCTTTCATCGCGGCCGCCCACGATGCCCGCGTGAAGGTGGGCATCTTCAACCATGTCTCGATGTACTTTTCCGATGTGGTTTGGACCGGCCTTTCGACCCAGCACGTGCGCAAGGGCTTCGGCGAAGAGGTGACGCAGGAAGATCTGCGGCGCTACTGGGCCCCGATCAGTCCCGCCAGTTATCTGGAGCGTATGCGGGGCCGCGACCTCCACAGCTTGCTGATCTGGGCGAAGCACGATTCCAGTTTCCTGCCGGTGTATTCCCGGCAGGTGCTGGACACTTTTAAGCGGTTGCAGTTGCGCCACCAGGTATTCACGCTACCGTGCGGCCACTACACCACCGGCCAGTTTCCGTTTAACTTAATGGACGGCTTGGCGATGTGCCGGTTCGCAGCAAAGTGGCTGTAGGCGGCAACGCCGGCCCCACGCCGGATCTCGTGTGGCCAATATCACCTTCGCCTGGTTGACTGTTTTTGAGGGTAGGCTAATACTGTTCCCATGCCTGAAAGGGGTTCTGACAAATGGCTGTTTATCAAATCGACACAACAATTAAGGGTGTGTTCACGCCTCGGCCGGTCTTGTGGTTACAAGGTATACAGATCGATCTCTCCTTTAGCGGCACTTCGGGCTATAAAGGCCGGGACATCATGAATCTCGATGACAAGCTTCAGGTACAGTTCGTCGGTCCGGGCCTGAGTGGACAACAGTGGGAAATTGACCTGGTGGTTACGGCCAAGGCCGCGGATGGAACTTTTCCTCCGGCGGGTAGCAAGAAGGTGCGCCCTTTTAAGGGCGAGATTCCTGCCGGCGCCAGCAGTGGACTGAATGAAACTGTTGCGATTCCGGTCAAGGAAGCCAAAGGATAGGATGGCCTTTTCAATGCGCCTGATAAGAACGGTTCTGATCGCCGCCGCAACGGCGGCGTCGCTTAGCGCCCAGCAGAGTCTGTTTCAAGATGCCAAAGGAGACACATCCATTTACCTGGGGGACGAGAGAGGCGTCGCCGCGGTTAACTTCGGCGCCTCGAAGATAAGCGCCGGATGGACGCGCAACCTCAATAGGATTGACAGTTGGAGGTTCGGTTTCGAGATCACGGGGACGGCTCAGAGCGGCGTTGCCAGTGTCGTCAAAAACGGAGCGGCGCAGACCGGTATGGGCGGCGACATCAATTTCATCTGGCTTCCGTTCCACCCAACACCACCCGCTGCGCCGGGGACCAGCGCGATACCTTGCTCTTATTGCGGACACTGGGTCGTATTCGATTTCGGTTATCTCCGGTCCAGCTTAGATACGGTCTCTGGCGCTCAACCGCTCCAGGCGCCCCAGAATCATAACTTCGATTCCTATACGGGTCGCGTCGCTTTCAATACGCTGATTAAGACTGAAAGCAGTGACTTCCTGTTAGGCCTCGTGGCAGGAGTCTCACGGCAGAACAATACCGATGAACTGAAGACCGTGCAGGTGAGTACGGATGTGATTCAGCTCCTGCAGAATAATCAGGAGCTTACATTGGTTCAGAATTCGAAAGCTGCGTACCTTGGGAATTACGTAAAGTACATCGGCGTGCCTATCAATGCGGATCTAATCTGGTATCCGTGGACGAATAAGTTGACGCCATCCACCCCCGGTAACCCTCAACCCAATTCGACCAAGGTCCGTTTCGGTTTTGATCTCTTCGAGCGCGCTAACGTGGGCGAGCTATCCGCCTACAGGTACATTGCGCCTGGGATTGGCGCCTTCATCACCAAACCTGGCGAACCCGCACATCCCATTGGTGGCGTCACCGTATCCTACAAGAGCGGAAAGGCCCAGGTGGCGCTCGTGACCGGATGGATTTTCTGACTTTACGAAGCGAAGATGCCGGTGGGCGCCCGGGGCGGCGAAATAGCCGCAGGTATTGCGCTACATCGCCCCGGCAGTGCAACTCGCGTGTATAGAGGTAAACGAAATCAAGGTCCGCGATATATCGATCTTCAACGCTGTGGCTGAAAATAGTTGCATTCCGCAAGCTCACAACGCCCGAAGCAGGGCGCGAAATCCTTCCTGCTCAAAATGTACGTCATTGGTTAGTACGTCCGTGATGCCGCCGGTTTGCATGGTGTGCATCGAGATGCAGTCTGTCAGGCTATAGCCTTTGTCCAGACGTGCGCGGTAAAGCGCGAAACCAGCCTCAAAAGAGGCTGCCGTTTGGGGGACGATACGAACGGTCGAGTTATTCCGCATGTTCTGAACGTTGGCCGCGGCGTAACGGCGGAAGTGCGGACCCCAGCAGGCAAAGTAGTTCAAGTACTCGGTTAGAACCTCTTCAGTGGTGTAGATCGCTCCCGATTGGCAGAGAGAGTGAATTGTTTGGCCCTTTCATGAGCCATGTCCTGAACGTTCGTGAAGGCGATCCAGTAAAACGTGTCGGCAAAGGCCGTATTCATCGGTTGCGCTTCGGGTGGCCGTATAAATAGTGATCGTGCTCGCTGGCGCCGTCTTGCGGAAGCTTTGCAAATTCTTCCGGGGGCACGTCCTTCACCCGTTCAAGCATAACTTCCCAGATGGGGCGGGATTCGCGGTTAGACTCCGGCGGGCGCTCTGGCGCATCTGCAAGAATCTTGTCGAGGGCTTCGCGAACCAGTGCATCCGGGGAAAGGCCTTTCGCCTGTGCCATGGCGATGAGCTTGGCTTCTTCCTCTGGCTTAAGCGGCAGTGTGATAGTCATCGGGCGTTCCGTCTTTATGGTAACGTTCTATCACGGTTCGGCGGCGGCGTCACGTGGCCCACCTCCCAAAAGCCGTTGACAAATTGCGAACTCCGTGGCATTTTGTAAGTATTACTGAAAAAGGAGGTGGTCCAGTACAATGGATAGTTGTAAAAAACCGCGCGAGGTGGCCGACTGTTAGCGTTGGACCTCTTACAATAGCCGGCTCCGTTCAGTAGCGGGGCCAAGTTCCTGTGGACCGGCTGCCTCACGCGCAACCTTTAGCCCTCAGGCTTCATCAAATGGCTACCAACCCCCGCGGGCCGAAAGCGGTTCCGGGGGTTTGCGTTTGCTATACTGAAAATTCTCGAAAGGAATCCCCGTAACAACATGAAAGAAGGAATTCACCCCGCCTATAACGAGATAAACGTCATCTGCGCGTGTGGCCACCGGTTCAACACCCGATCCACGCACAAGGGCGATATACGCGTGGAAATCTGCTCCTCCTGCCACCCGTTTTTTACCGGCAAACAGAAGCTGATCGATACCGCCGGACGCGTAGACAAGTTCGAGAGGAAGTACAAAGCCTCCCGCGGCGACAAGAAAGCCGCCCAACCCGTTCAGTAACGGAGCCGCCTTTCCCTTCCATCCTGCTGCTCCGACGGCGGCGCTCCCAACGCATCCCGAAACCTGGTTTCGGTTTTCGTGCGACAAATCGCAAGATGGCTCCCAAACCCAGTC
>CAVRPF010000031.1:0-100983 GCA_963723015.1 Bryobacterales bacterium | reverse complement strand
CGGGGGTGAAGCAAATCGAGGTTGAATTCCCGATCGCCGGGACCGGCGATGCCCCTGCCTTCAGCAGCCATCGGGCGCGGGATGACCCGCCGGCACCCGATCGCCGCCGTCTTGAGATTATGCGAGACTTACGTCCTCGGCCTGCAGACCCTTAGGGCCCTTCTTAACCACAAACGAGACGCGCGCGCCTTCGTCGAGAGAGCGATAGCCGCTGGCCTCGATGGCTGAGAAGTGGACGAAAACGTCTTCGCCATTCTCACGTTGAATGAAGCCGAACCCTTTGGCGGCGTTAAACCACTTTACCGTACCTGTTTCTTTCATCTTTTTTCCTTATTAGAATCTACCGCGTGTCGTATCGATCGAGGATGGAACAGCCGAGGTCAAACAAATCGAAGTCTTTCCCGTATGGATCAAAGGACATGAGGCATTTTGAACGTTTCCAGGATAGCACGTCTGATGGAGTGGGGAAATGCAAATAAGCGCAAATAAGCGGGATTAAAAGCCCGGCGCCAATCGTTCTGATACGATGTCATTCTGCGTCTCGGCATCCACACGTTCACGTCCCGCTCGCTTTCCGCCGCCGCTCTCACTGCCGCCGAACTGGGCGCGAACACCTTTCAGATCTTCTCCGCCAGTCCGCGCATGTGGCGCGCCGGCGTACCCGATGCGGAGCAGATTCTTCTGATCCGCGCGGCGCGCGAGCGTTTCGATCTGTATCCGCTATCGATTCACGCCAACTACCTGATCAATCTGGCCTCGCAAGATCCCGTTAATTCGCGCCAGGTCGATCGCCGCCTTTCGTGGCGAACTGGAGCGCGCGGCCGCCATCGGCGCCGAGTATCTGGTGGTACATCCCGGCAGTTTTCGCGGACAATCCGTTGAAGAAGGCATTGGCCGCAGTGGCCGCGGGGCTGTGCGATGCCGCCGCCGGGTTGAGCGCGACACCGATGGTGCTGTTGGAAAATACCGCCGGTTCCGGGTCCGCGCTCGGAAGCCGCTTCGAAGAGCTGCAATCCTTACTCGATCTTATCCGGCCTCTCACCAGCTTGCCGATAGGCTTCTGTCTCGACACCTGCCATTTGCTGGCCGCCGGTTTTGATATTGTGTCTACGAGCGGGTTGCGGGCTACGCTGCGCAAGGCGGAGCTTACCTCGGGCTGGAAAACGTTCGCCTGATTCACGCCAACGATTCGAAAATGCCTCTGGGCTCGCGGGTCGACCGCCACGCCCATATAGGCGAAGGGCACATTGGCCGTGAAGCATTCCGCCGGATTCTCACTCATCCAAAGCTGCGCGGAAAAGCCGTTCATCCTGGAGACTCCAGTCGACGAGCCTGGCGACGATCGCAGGAATCTCGATGCGCTGAAATCGCTGGCGGGCTAATCAAGGCCGATCGAGACCGGCTACCGCCTCCAGAAATCGCCGCGCCACCAGCGGCGCATCGAACTGTTCCACCCGATCCGGGGCGGTTGCGGCGATGCGCAGACCCGCTCGATTCCGGCGGCGAACGCTTCCGCGTTGTCCGGCTCCACCAGCACGCCGTGCGGCGCTACTTCGGGAATGGCCGCCGCGCGCGATGCCACAATCGGCTTTCCCGCCGCCATCGCTTCCAACAATACGATGCCGAAACCTTCCTGGACGCTGGGAAGGCAAAATGCATCGGCGCGGTTGTATTCTTCGGCAAGTCGCGCGCGCGAAACATCGCCCAGCCAGGTCACCACCCCATCGATCCGTAATTCCCGCGCCAGCGCGCGCCAGGCCGCATTGCACGGGCCATTGCCGACGATGCGAACGCGCAGACTCCGGCAAGCGCGGCCGCAACATCGCCGCCGCGCGCAGCAACACGGGAACGCGCTTGCGATGGTAGAAACGGCCCACGAAGAGTACCGTGAAGCCGGGCCTGCGCAGGCTTCGGCGGCGTGGATGCCCCGCCAGTATCCGCCGCCACTCCGCCAGATCGATCAGCTCCGGTACGATGGCCGGCATCTCGCGCAACCCGTAAAATTCCATCGCGCGCTCGGCGGAATAACGGCTGGTCGCCAGCACGCGCGCGGCGCGATTCACGTGCAGCCTCTCGCAGCGCGCCTGCATCGACATGGTGAGGCGCGTCAGCCCCGATTCGAAGCGCGACCTCGTCTGCGATCACTCCCTTTAATGAAGCGATATGCCGCGGATCGCGCGCGATGCGATAGCCGTCCATATCGAAACCGACGGTCAGATCGCACTCGCGGGAGCGCTGGAGAGAACGGTTGAACGCCAACCGCTCGAGCGTGTAGTTAGCGAAATGGCGGCGCGGCGTTTCGTAGACGATGGCGTGGCCGAGTTTTTCGAGGGCGTTGGACAGCGCCAGGATGCCGGCGTAAGTGCCGCTGCCGCGCCGGATATCGAGCGGCGTCGAAGTGAGAAAACGGATCCGCAAAGTCGACGGTAGCTATAATTATAGAGAATCACCCGTGCCCGACCCCCGAATAGCAGTGTGTTTGTTGAGCGGCGGACTCGATTCCGCCACCTGCCTCGCTCTGGCCCGGCGCGACGGATTCGCCTGCTACGCCCTTTCCTTCGATTACGGCCAGCGTCATAAACAGGAACTTGACGCCGCCGCGCGCATCGCCAAAACTTTCGGCGTGGAGCGGCATCTGGTGGCGCATATCGGCCTCGAGATATTCGGCGGATCCGCGCTTACCGCCGATATCGCCGTACCCAAAGGCGCGCAGCCCGGCGGATATCGGCGCCGGAATTCCGATCACCTATGTGCCGGCGCGCAACACGATCTTTCTCTCGTATGCGCTGGCATGGGCGGAAGTACTCGAAAGCTCCGACATCTTTATCGGCGTGAACGCGCTCGATTACTCCGGCTATCCCGATTGCCGTCCGGAATTCATCGAGGCTTACCAGCGTATGGCCAACCTGGCGACCAAGGCCGGGGTGGAAGGCCGCACGCATCTGACGATCCACACGCCGCTGCTGCGATTTGACTAAGGGCGGAATCGTGAAACTCGCGAGCGAGCTCGGCGTGCCCTTTGGCATGACGCATAGTTGCTACGATCCCGCGCCCGGACGGCAGCGCGTGCGGCCAGTGCGACGCCTGCCTGCTGCGCCGCAAGGGATTCGAAGAGGCGGGCATTGAAGATCGCTGAACTCTTCTATTCGCTGCAAGGCGAAGGGTCGCTGATCGGAACGCCTTCATTCTTCATCCGCACCAGCGGGTGCAACCTGCGATGCTCATGGTGCGACACGCCCTACTCGTCATGGCAGCCGGAAGGTATTGAGACGACCATCGACGCGATCTGCAACGGAGGCGCAAAGGAATCCGGGGCGCTACGTTGTGGTCACCGGCGGAGAACCGATGATCGCGCCCGAGATCGTAGCGCTAACGCGACGCTTGCGCGAGCTAGGGATGCACATTACGGTGGAGACCGCGGGCACCGTGTTCAAACCAGTGGCTTGCGATTTAATGAGCATCAGCCCGAAGCTTGCCAATTCGATTCCGGAAGGTCAATGGGCCGCACAACACCAGCGCTTGCGTCTGCAGCCGGAAATATTGCAGAAGCTGACGGCAAGTTATGAGTATCAACTGAAATTCGTGATTGCCGCGCCGGAGGATTTGAACGAGGTGAAATCGCTGGTTGCGGATTTGAACGCGCCGCCGGAGCGCATCATCTTGATGCCTGAAGGCATCGATCCCGGGCGGCTTCACGAAAGGTCTATGTGGCTGGCGGAACTTTGCAAAACGGAAGGATTTCGCTTTAGTCCACGGCTGCACATCGATCTTTTCGGAAATCGCCGCGGCGTTTGATTCATTTTGCGCACTCAATAGCCGCCGATGCCACGGCAGGCCCTTTCGTCCGGCGCGCGTTTCGGCTATGCTGGAGCGACATCGAAAGCGAGGTTTTTCCATGCGAAGAAGAACTATGGCGCTCGCCGCCATGTTGATTGCGGTCCTCGGCGCCGGCGCCGCCTGGGCCGGAGACGTTACCGGAAAGTGGACCGGCCAGATGGCGGGGCCGGATGGCAACGGATTAGAGATTTCATTTACGTTCAAGCAGGATGGCGCCAAGTTGACCGGTACGGTGCAGGGGCCTCAAGGCGATCCCATCGAAATCGCCGACGGCAAAGTGGATGGCGACAAGATCTCGTTCGTGGTCAAGATTGAAGCCAACGGCGGCATGAAGATCACGCACGACGGCACAGTGAACGGCGATGAGATTAAGTTGAGCTCGAAAGTGGAGGGCGGAGACTTTCCCGGCGGATCGATGACTCTCAAGAGGGTCAAATGAGAATGCGAACCCAAGCGCTCCTCTGCATCCTTTGCGTGCCGGTTGTGCTGAGCGCGCAGAATAATCTGAAGACCACGGTTACACAGCGCTATTTCAACGGAATCCGTAGAAATTTGGAAGCGGCGGCCGAGGCGATGCCGGCCAACAAGTACGGGTTCAAGCTGACTGAGGGGCAGATGTCTTTCGCCGAATGGATCAACCACTCGACGGAACGGAATTATGCCGATTGCGCCACGCTGAAGGGCGAAGCGCCGCCGGACGCCGCCAAGAAAGCGGCCGGCCTGAAAGAGAAAGCGGAAGTGAGCCAGGCGTTGAAAGATTCGTTCGCGTACTGCGCCGCAGCGATCGAAGGAATCGACGATCAAAAAGTCCTTGCCTCGCCCCAGATGACGTACTCGCTGCTGCACGTTGTGGTACACAACAACGAGATCTATGGAAACATCGCCGGGTATTTACGCGTGAGCGGGATCGTGCCGCCATCGACGGCCGCGCGAGGGGAACAGAAAGGCAAGAAGTAGCGGTAGGGCTGCGCCGCACCGGGCGCTGGCAAGCTCACGTGGATCTGAAGTAACGCCGCCGCGAGCGGCTCAAGGGGACGGAGCTGCCGCGGACTGTCTTTTCCAGTATGTCTGGCATTTGAGCGCTGGCAGTGGACTTGCCGCGGCCTCGGCCGTGTAATCCTCGCTTGAAATTCTCGCTTGCTCCCGCTTGCCGCCTTCCCGACGTCATAAAGGACGGTTTTTTGAGAATTTCAGGCGGGCCTGAAGCCGCCGCGTGATCGTGCGTTTTTCTTGGGGGCTGGCGTCGAACAAGGCCGCGGGCGCGGCTGGCTTTCCATCACTGTCCGTAAAATCCGGTTGATGCGGGTCTGGTAGCCTTTGCCGTAGGCTTTCAGCCAGTCGAGAACGTCCGTGTCAAGGCGGACAGTCACTTGCTGTTTCGCGGGCGGCCATTCCACGGTGGGTCTGGTGAAAAACGATTTGTCGAGCGGCGGGATATCCGAATAGTCGATATCCTTGTCCGTCATCCGGTCAAGCCGGGCCAAGTCGCTCTTGATAAATTTTCTGTTCACGTCGATTTGCCTTTCTCATGGAGATAATACGCGTCACGTCAGGGCCGCGTGGTGCGTGGGCGACTACGACAAGTCGTCCTTTAAGCGGGCCAATGCTAATGAACCGTTCCTCTCCATAATCGACACGGTTATCTACGAACGTGACGCAACGTCCGATTAAAACTTTCGCGGCGGGGCGCCATCGTCATCCAGCGCAGCGGACCCCGCCATTCCAGCCTAGATCCCGCCTTAGTCGCCAGCGCTAATTGGTCTCACGCCACCACCCGGAAACGAGCGCGTTCACCACCGGTACCAACTCCCTCATAACCACGGCCACACCAGCGGCGCTGCGATCCAGCAATCGTTATTCGCCGGCGCCACCGTCAGCCCGGGGCTCAATAGCAACCACACTATCAGTAACAATCCCGTAACGATTTCAACCCCGCCACCAACTCCAGCCTGAGCCTCAGCCTTACCCAGTATCTTCTCCAGGTTTTGGAGTGGGACTCAATGGCCGCCAGATCCACATCGCGCGCAACGATCGCGAGACCACCGTCGCCGCCCTGATGGATCCTCTACCATTAAGGGTTCCAGAAACTCGCTGCTGCCGACGCTCGATGCCGTGGTGAGCCTGGGAAACGGCGGTTTGGCCGGACAAACCAATGCCCTCCCCGCGCCGGCCGGCGCCGTCCATAGCAATACTCCGTTCTTTATCGGCGATTATGCCACCGGTGCTTTCGCAGTTGTTCGCTCGCAACGTCCCCAGCCGTGCGGCCGGTTTCAACCTGACCATCCCCATCCGCAACCGCGCCGCGTAGGCTCAGGTGATGCAGGCGCGCGCGCAATATCAGTCGTCCGCCAAAGCCCGCGTGCTGCAGGCGCAGACTCTCGATGCCGAGCGCAAGAAACTCGAGCTGGGCGGCTCCACTGTGTACACGGTGATCGCCGACCAGCAGGCGCTCGAAGCCGCGCAATTCAGCGAGGTCCAAGCCGAAGCCGCTTACGCAAACGCGCAGGTCGAGATGGATCGCACACTGGACAGATCCTGGAACACAACGATATCTCGGTGGAGGAAGCCTTCCGCAGCGTGGCGCCGCGGCCGCCCAGGCCACTTCCGCGACAGCCATAGAGTCATTTTGGAACATAAGGTGGACACACCGGCGCCAATTTTGCATACACTCCAGCGGCAATTTATTGCCGTTTTCGGTACGGAACACTGATTTTAAAAGGGCCGGCGGTTTGGTTCGAAGATTGCTATTAAGCGGACGTGACTAAGAATTCACAGGCCCCGGAGAGACGATTGACCCTCTGTACAATGTCCTTCCCTAACGAGTCACCTCGCATAAAATTCTTCTAACTTTCCCCTCTATCCTTCATGATCGTCTCTCTCCCGGGCCTGTGGCAAACTCCCGCGCGGTGACACAGCATCGACGCGTTCCCGGTCGCCTCCACTTGGATTTTGAGTTGTTGCCGTCCTGTTATCGCCGTCGTTGACGCGGATAAGGCTCGATGGTACGCTGGCCGGCTACCGGAGGTCTCTCGTGCCACGTCCGCAGGCTGCGCTTGCATTCGATCTTGGTCGAGGTCTGGTGGAGGGCTACGCCGTAAACGACCGAATGAACCAGGTTGTGATCGAGCGCCTCGGTCCGGAAGCGTGGCATCATCGCGGGCAGGCGTGTCTGCTGGCGCATCAGCTCGGATTTCCTCTGCCGGTTAAGGCTGCGTACGAGATCTGGGTTTGGGAAAAGCTATGGAAGGAGTGCGGATTCACGCGCCCGCGATGAGGATCATGGCATCGTAAGGAATCGCAAAATTGCGCGCATCACGCGATCGCTCTGATCGGTTTGGAAAAGAAACTGGGCGTGCGCGGAACCATCCACAACAATCAACTCCTTTGGCTGAGGCGCTTCTTCGTACTGCGCGCGGATACCTGGAAACCGTGGCCCGCTATCGTTTGCATCATCGCGGGCGACAATGAATAGAGCGCGCGATTTCAGCTTTTCAGCCGGGAGGTTCGGCGCCGCGCCCAGAAATACGATGCGGTCGATCTCGCCTGGCGCAGACTGGATGGATGCGTCGCCGGCAGCTCCGCCGCCGAAGCTGGCCCCGATTACCGAGACGGTTTTAGCGCCATGCGCTTTCAAATAGCGAACGGCGGCGAGCACGTCGTTATGAAAGGGAGCGTTATCGAAATCGGCTTGGCCCGGACCGCGCGAGCGGCCGTATCCGCGAAAGTCGATTGCCAGCACCCGGAATCCACCCGCTACCAGGACGCGGGCCTGGTCCCGCCAGCTCTCCTTATTGAATTGGCCGCCGTGAGCGAGCACCACCGCGCGCGCGGCCTTGCCATAGAGATCGGCGTAAATCCGCCCGCCATCTTGAGTGGGGAATGAGATGGTTTGCTGTGCGGCGGCCAGCGTGGTCAGGATGGTGGCGAGGGGCAGCGCGCGAAGGACCGGCATGCTGGAAGTATACTGCGGTTCAAGCGTAACGGAAGTAATGGACCTCCACTGCCCGAGGATGTACTTCTGCTTGGGCCCGCGCGGGCGGTAATCAGTTGCGGAGGTTCCGCCAGCCACCAGTCCGACTTCGTTCGGGCAGATCACCAGTCAGGCCAACACGCCGCGCAACATGGAGTTCGGGCTTCGCATTCACTTCTGACCTGTTGGAGGACGTCGCCCTCCTACCCCCGTCCCGCCAATTGCCTCAACACATACGGCAGTATTCCGCCATTGCGGTAATACTCCACCTCTTGCGGCGTATCCACCCGGACATCCACCGTAAACTTCGTCTCCTTAGTGACTCCGCCCTCGTCCGCGGCCGCCCGCACTACCGCCTTGCGTCCGCCGCCGTTTAGCGATGCGCGAATGCCCTCAATATGGTACGTCTCCTTGCCCGTCAGTCCCAGGCTGGCGGCGCTTTCGCCCTCGCGGAATTGCAGCGGCAGCACGCCCATCCCCACCAGGTTGGTGCGATGGATGCGCTCGAAACTCTCCGCAATTACAGCGCGCACGCCCAGCAACAGCACACCCTTCGCCGCCCAATCGCGCGAGGAGCCGGAGCCGTACTCCTTGCCCGCGATGATCATCAGCGGCACGCCGTCCTTTTGATATTTCACGGAAGCGTCGTAGATATACATCTGCTCGCCATCGGGCAGGTGTACGGTCCAGGAACCTTCCGTTCCCGGTGCAAGCTGATTGCGCAGGCGGATGTTCGCCAGCGTTCCGCGCACCATTACCTCATGATTGCCGCGGCGCGCGCCGTAGGAGTTGAAATCCACCGGCTTGACCCCCTGCTCGATCAGATACCTGCCCGCCGGACTATCTTTCGGAATCGACCCCGCCGGGGAAATGTGATCGGTAGTCACCGAATCGCCCAGCAGCGCCAGCACGCGCATATCGTGCATATCCTTGTATGAAAGTCTCGGGATCGGCCATGTGATCGAAATATGGCGGTCTTCTTGATATAAGTCGAGGCGTCGTCCCATTGGAAGATTCCGCCCGAAGGGACGGGCAGCGATTTCCAATTCCGGTCGCCCTCGAACACCTGCGCATATTCGTGCTGGAACATGTCGCGGCCGATAGCGTCGCGCACGGTATCGCGCACCTCCTGATCCGCCGGCCAGATGTCCCGCAGATATACCGGCTGGCCCGTGCTATCGTGCCCCAGCGGATCGGTGGAGATGTCGATATTTACGGTGCCCGCGAGCGCATACGCCACCACCAGCGGCGGCGAGGCCAGATAGTTGGCCTTCACCTGCGAGTTGATGCGGCCTTCGAAGTTGCGGTTGCCGCTGAGCACCGCCGCCACCACCAGATTCTCGCCCGTGACCGCCTCGGCCACCTCGTCGGGCAAAGGACCGCTATTGCCGATACAGGTGGTGCAGCCGAATCCCACCAGGTGGAAATTGAGCTGTTCCAGATATGGCGTTAAGCCGGCCTTCTCGTAGTAATCGACTACCACTTTCGATCCCGGCGCGAGACTGGTCTTCACCCACGGCTTCACCGTCAGGCCTTTTTCCACCGCCTTCTTGGCCAGCAGTCCCGCCGCCAGCATTACGGAAGGATTCGAGGTATTGGTACAGCTTGTAATGGCGGCGATCACCACGCTGCCATCGCTGAGCTTGTCGGGCGCGCCATTTACGCCCGCGAACGCCGCATGAAAATTCGCGCGCACGCCGGGCAGTTCGACGCGGTCCTGCGGCCGCTTGGGACCGGCCATCGATGGGGTCACCGTGGAGAGATCGAGTTCCAGCGTGTCCGTGTAGCGCGGGTCCGGGGTCTTGTCGGTGCGGAACAGCCCTTGCTCCTTGGTATAAGCCTCCACCAGCGCAATCTGCTCCGGGTCGCGATTGGTGAAGCGGAGATAATCGAGGGTCTCCTCATCCACCGGAAAGAACCCCATGGTCGCGCCATATTCCGGCGCCATGTTGGCGACGGTGGCGCGGTCGGCAACGCTGAGCGCGCTCAAGCCTGCGCCGTAAAATTCGACGAACTTGCCCACCACGCCTTTCTTACGGAGCATCTGCGTGACGGTGAGCACCAGATCGGTGGCGGTGCAGCCTTCTTTCAGCCGGCCGTGCATTTTGAAGCCGACCACCGGCGGCAACAGCATGGAGACCGGCTGCCCCAGCATGCACGCTTCGGCTTCAATGCCGCCGACGCCCCATCCAAGCACGCCGAGGCCGTTGATCATGGTGGTATGGGAATCGGTGCCCACCAGCGAATCCGGATACGCCTGTCCGTGATTGCGGAATACCACCGGCGCCAGGTATTCCAGGTTCACCTGATGCACGATACCGGTATCCGGCGGCACCACGCGAAAGTTGCGAAAGGCCGTCTGCCCCCAGCGCAGCAGCATGTAGCGCTCGCGATTGCGCTCGAACTCCATCTGTCCATTGAACGCAAACGCGTCCTTCGATCCGAACCGGTCCACTTGCACCGAATGGTCGATCACCAGATCCGCCGGCATCAGCGGATTCGCACGCTGCGGATCGGAACCCATGGCGGCCAGCGCATCGCGCATGGCGGCCAGGTCCACCACGCATGGAACGCCCGTGAAATCCTGCAGCAGCACGCGGGCCGGCATGAAGCTGATTTCGCGGGCATCGCCGCCGGAATCGCCCCGCGCCACGTAGGCGATGTCGTCCGTCGAAACCCGCTTGCCGTCTTCGTTGCGCAGCAGATTTTCCAGCAGAATCCTGGTGGAAAAAGGCAGCTTGGAAACGGCTCCGACGCCTTTCTCTTCCAGCCGCGCTAGGCGGAAAATCTCGTATTCGGCGGCGCCCGCGCGCAGCTTCGCCGCGGCGCCGAAACTGTTTTTTGGCATCAGTTTGATTATAGGAGCTTGGTTGCTAAAGTTTCCGCCCATATCGGCCGAAATTTCCCTTGTGACAATCGAAAAGCCCCCGCGGACCAATTTGGAATCGCTGGTGGAAGCCTTCGACCGCAACGCCGAGGCCGGTAGAACGCGGATACGGGAACTGCTGGAGCGCGATCCACGTGCGTTCTGCGAAGGCGTAGTCCGCGTGATGCTATTGCCCCATTCCAACTTGAGGGCGATGCACTTCATAGTCACTCTGTTGGTTTCGACTAACCTCCTGCTGACCACTCTGTGCGATCCGGCTTTGAATCTGGAACAAGCCGTTTCCCTCGCTCGGGTTGCATTGCAGGTGGATCCAATGATGGATGTCGCGCTGGCCAAGAAACTGGCGGACTCCACCGGCACTGGGGAGCCGATAGAAAATGCCGGCCGGCTTATGGACATATTGGGAAAAATCTCTAACGGCAACCGCATCACATCCTCTCTGATGCGGCTGTGGCGCAGTTCCGATCCACAAATGCGCTCCAAGGCGGTGCTCCTGATTGGCCGTGGTAACCGGAGCATTCAATGGGCGCAGAACCGTCTTGCCGAAACCGATCCACGCATACGGGCCAATGCGGTGGAAGCATTGTGGGGCGTCGAGACAGCCGAGGCGAAGGAATTGCTCCGCGCCGCCGCCTGCGATGGCAACAACCGCGTAGCCGGTAATGCGCTGTTCGCGCTGTACCGCATGGGCGAGATCCCGGCGATCGCCGAAATCTTTAAGATGGCGGCCTCCGATGCGCCGCTGTTCCGTTCCTCGGCCGCGTGGGCGATGGGCGAGACGGGCGATCAACGATTCTCCGAAACGCTAGGACGGATGATGGGCGAATCCAACGCGATTGTCCGCAAGCGCGCGTTCGCAGGGCTATCGCGTCTCAAAGCGGCGGCGAAAGCGCGCCAGGGGAGAGTTTGGCGTGTGGCCGGACGGCTGTTGCCCCCTTCGGGAAGCACGCGCCTCGTTAGCGTCAGCGTCGCGGATGGAAGCGCAGCGCCGGTATTGGTTCCCACCCAATTTATCCTAAGTGAAGATGGGCAGCCGGTCGCGCAATATCAGGTAGCCGCCCACGTCCCCGCAGAAGCGCTGGCTGTGACGTTTCTGTTTCCATATGCCGCCGCTCCCGGCGGCCCCCCTTGGGCCGAGGGGGCTATAGGGTGCCTGAACTGGAAGCGCCCCTCCGATCTATGGTGCTGCACACTTTTTTTGCCCGAAGATGAGAAAGCCGCGGGTGCGCCCAATCCTCCGCAATTCCACGCGGACAGCCAGGCGGCCGCGGCGGCGTTGCGTCAGCCGCCGGCAAAAATCGACTGCGCCGGATTCTGGGATGGTATCCGCAATTCGGTCCAGGCGGCGAATGCGCCGGAGCGCGGCGCGCGCCATCTGATTGTGTATAACCAGTCCTGCCCGGCGGCGCCGGCCGACTTGGCGGAGATCGCTTCCGCGGCGGTGGCGGCGCAGGTCTCGGTCCAGGCGCTCTCGCTAACGCCGTGCCCGCCGCTCGAAGAGCTGTGTCGCGGTACGCAAGGAACTTTTCTCTTGGTATCCTCCGAGCCGGAACTGTCCCGATTCGTCGAAGAGGCCTACCTTTCTCTGCTCCCGCGTTTCGTGGTGAGCTATCAGTCCACTGCCCCCGCCGCCCGCGCGCTCACGGTACGCGTATTCGACGCTACGGGATGGGGCGAAACTACGGCGCCGTTATCGCCGGGAGCCTAACCCAGCGCCTTCCCCAACTCTCCCGCCGCCACGCGCAATCCCACAAAGAACGTTCCGAACAGCGCATAGACCGCGCTCACCTCATCGAATCGCATTTCGTAGATCAGCTTTTTGAAGACCAGCGGGTCGTCCGCGAACAGGTCCACGCCCCATTCCCAATCGTCGAAGCCGATCGATCCGGTGATGATCTGCCGCACAGATCCCGCATAGCGGCGGCCAATCATGCCGTGCAGATGCATCATGCGTTGGCGCTCCGCCATGGAAACTGTGTACCAGTTTACGGATTCGCCCCGGCGCCGATCCATGGGATAAAAACAGAGATACTTTGCCGGCGGAATCTCCGGCCACAGGCGCGACGACATGGCGGCGCGTTGGCGCGCCAGCACGGCTTCTATCTCGCGGTTCCATTCCTCCGAGTGCTGCTGTATGCCGCGTTCGGCCAGGTCCGCGTACGTCTTGGAGCTGGATTCATAGAGTCCCAATTCGACCACGGAAAGATACGAATTTGCAGGCTCCAGGTAATCGCTCAGGCGCAGCCGCGAGATATCGCGTTCCACCCAATGCAACTCTTCGAAGCTCCGGCGAAAATGGACCAGCATCAGATCGCCCTTATGCCCCAGCAGAGAAAAAACGGCGCTCTGGCGTCCGTCGGACGGAGTCTCCATCGGGGCCAGCGTTCGGGCCGCTTCGTCCAGGATTTCCATACGGGCCGTCGCCGGCAGATCGCGCCACGCGCTCCAGCGAATCCGAACCATCTGATGGAGCACGCTGGCTCCTTCGATGGTTAGGGGAACGGCGGGCGGCGCTGCATCGGGTGTCATGCTCTCATTATGCCTGCCCACGATTCCATTGCGCGAGGTACGATTCGGAAGCCAACTCCTCCAATTCGCGGTTGCGAGCCGTCTCCCACTCCTGTTTGCGCCGCTCTTTCAATCGCTCCATCAGGCGGCAACGGCGGCGCGCTTCCAGCATGGCGTTACGGCATTCTTCCAGCTTCGTTTCGCCTTCGACGCGCCGTCGAGCCAGCTCCTTTTCTTTCGCTTGCACGTGCAGCCGGAAGGCCCCTAACGCGGCGAGGTCGCATCCCGGGACCGATCCGCCGTCCCGCACCTGGGCTTCCGCGTTCGCCCGCGACGCCCGCAAATCGTCGCGCGCGTGGTCCAGCGCCACCAGCGCCGCGCCCTGGCGCTGGAACGCGCTCTCCGCCACTTCGAGCTGCAGCCGGCGCAATTCGAGCGCCTTTTCGAGCGTAAAGCGGAATCCGCTCATCGCTTAGCGGGGACCAGCGCGCCCGCACCCAGTTGCCTGGCTAGCGCCTCCATTTGTGAAAGCGTATCGGGAAGCTCCGCGCTTGCCAAATGGTCCTGCTTCAAGAAATCCAACAGTGCGGGACGCATTTGAATACTCGAATCGAGCGATGGATTGGACCCTGAAATATACGCACCGAGCTGAATCAAATCCTCCGCGTTGCGATACTCGGCCAATGCCGTCCGCATGATCTGACTCGAGCGCTTCTGCTCCGGCGTGGCGATGGCCGAAGTCAACCGGCTCACCGAGTGCAGAATGTCAATGGCCGGATAATGTCCCTGCCCCGCCAACTGCCGCGACAGAATAAAGTGCCCATCCAGGATGCCGCGCACCGCATCGCAGATCGGTTCGTTGAAATCGTCGCCTTCTACCAGCACGGTGAAAAAGCCCGTGATGGATCCGCGCTTGAAATTCCCCGCCCGCTCCAGTACTTTTGGGAGAAGGTTGAATACCGAGGGCGTGTAGCCCTTCTGGCTGGGCGGCTCGCCCGCGGCGAGGCCGATTTCCCGCTGCGCCATGGCCAGGCGGGTTACCGAATCCATTACCAGCAGCACGTTCTTGCCTTGATCGCGGAAGTATTCCGCCACCGCCAGAGCCACGAAACACGCGCGCACGCGCAGCGGCGCCGGCCGCTCCGAAGTGGCGCAGACCACTACCGATTTCTTCAGGCCTTCGGCGCCCAGCTCGTTTTCGATAAATCCACGCACTTCGCGGTTGCGCTCGCCGATCATGCCGATCACCGTCACATCCGCCGAATTGTGCCGCGACATCGACCCCAGCAGAGTGCTCTTCCCCACGCCGCTGCCACCGAAAATTCCAATGCGCTGGCCGCGGCCGCAGGGCAGTAACCCATCGATTGCGCGAACGCCGGTGACCAGCGGCTTGGTTATCGGTTCGCGATCCATGGGGCTCACCGGCTTGCCGTAGAGGCTGTAAGCGTCCTCCGCCGCAATTGGCGGGCCGCCGTCCATCGGCTTGCCGAAGCCGTCGATTACTCGACCGAGCAGACCGCTGCCGACCTCCACGCGCGCGTCTTCGCTGCGCGCCGTCACCACGTTCCCCAATTGCAAGCCGTCGATCTCTTCGAGCGGCATAGAGAGCACGCGGCCATTGCGGAATCCGATCACCTGGGTGCGGATATGCCGGCCGCTGGCGGTCAGCACTTCGCAAAAATCGCCGATGGCCGCGCTGGGACCCCTCGATTCAATCAACAGCCCGGCCACTTCCGTCACCTGACCGGTCCAGCGAAATTGCGGGATACGTTCCAGTTCCTCGAAATAGGGGGCGAGCGAAATCGCGTCGTTCATAATTGCTTCCGCGTCACGATTGCTTCCGCATCAGGTCGGCGAGGCCGCGCTCAATCTCTTGAAGCTGCGAATCCACGGACGCATCCAGATTGCCGTGATTGGTTTCGAAGATCGCGCCGCCGGGTTGCAGCGAGCCATCCGGGATTACTTCCACTTTCGCGCTGGCCGCGGTTTCACGTAAGCACGCGCTAATCGCCGCCGCGTGAGCCGGATGCGTGCGCACCCGGCAGATCTCCTGCGCCTGTAACTTCTCTAAGGCGGCCAATACCAGTCCGCGCATGGCGTCGCTATCCATTGACAGCTCGCGCCGCAAGACGCGTCGCGCAATCGCTAGCGATAACTTGACCGTGTCCCCTTCAGCCTGCTTCCGCAGCCGTCCGCGGACCTGAGCCAGATCTTCAATGGATCGGGCCAGTTTCTCCAGTACCGGCTGCACTTCGGCCGCGGCGCGCGTGCGCGCGGCCGCTTCGCCTTCGCGCAGCGCTTTCGCGTGCGCCTCCGCAATTCGCTGCTCGCACTGCTGTTGAGTCTGGCGGGCCTGAGCGCTTGTGTCGGGATTCGCTTCCACGGGCTTGTGCCCGCCCGCCGCCGGCTGTCCCACTTGCCGCCAGGTAATCGCGCTGGCTCGGGTTTCATCTTCAGGCAAAACGATGCGCGCGAACCGCGGCGCCGCCAGGCCTTGCGATCGCAACCCTGTTTGCGGCTGCCACGGCTTAGACGACATATTGCTCACCCACCGCGCCCTTCAAGCTCAACACGCCTTCGGCTTCGAGTTGCCGCACGATCGCGATAATTTGCTGCTGCGCCGCTTCCACGTCTTTAATCTTCACCGGGCCCAAAGCCTCCATATCCTCTCGCAGCATGTCCGCGCCGCGCTGCGACATACTGCCCAGAATCTGGTTGCGCAGTTGCTCGCTGGTACCTTTCATGGCCAGGGTCAGGGCTTTGCGATCGACTTTCGCCAATACTTCCTTCAGCCCCGCGGGATCGATCAGCAACAGATCTTCGAAGACGAACATCAGATGACGGATCGTTTCACCGAGGTTCGCGTCGTGCGTATCGATGTGATCCAGAATCTCGCGGCTCGACCCGGAATCGAGGCGATTCATCATTTCCGCAACGGCGCGCACGCCGCCGTAGGATTCGCGGCTGAATTCGCCTAAGGCGCTCAGTTTCTGCCCGATCACTCCCGCGATCTTCATGATGATATCCGGCGAAATCTGGTCCAGGCTAGCCATGCGCTGGGCCACATCCGGCCGCATGCCGGGCGGCAGAGACGTCAGCAACGCCGCGGCGGAGGAAGGATTCAGATGCGACAAAACCAGCGCGATGGTCTGCGGATGCTCGTTGTGGATAAATTTAGACAGCAGTTGCGGATCGGCGTTCTGGAGGGCATCGAACGAGGCCGCGTCCGACCCCATCGCTTTTTGCAGCCGATCGAGCAGCCGCCGGGCGACTTCGGGCGGGAACGCGCGCGTGAGCAGCTTGCGCGCGTATTCCAGTCCGCCGCGCGCCACAAAATCGCGCGCCGTCGAGATTTGGTGAAACTCGTTGAGAACGTTCTCCGCCTGCTCGCTGGAGATGGCGGTAATCTTGGCCACCTCACGGCTGACCTTCTGTACTTCGTCCTCGGAAAGCTGCGTCAGCATATCGGCGCTCGACTGTTCGCCCAGAACAATCAGCAGCATAGCGGCTTTGCGCAGTCCGCTGAGGGCTTCGAGATCGGCTTTGGCGTTGAGAATCATGATGAAGGTCCTGGCGTCCTCTTCCGGTTAGGCATCGTCTTTGTCATGGATCCAGGTGCGCAGGACTTGCGCCGAAATGTCCGGCTCAGTCTTTATTTTTTCGCGCAGGTGCTTGGCGAGAACTTCCGCCGTCTTGGTAATTACCGGCTTAAACGCGATGGCATCGAGCGCTTGCGCGTCCAGTTGCTGCTGCATCGCATCGCGCTCGCTAAGCTTCGATTCGAGTTGCTTTTCAATGGAGTCCCGGGCATGGCCGTTTACCGCGTGGGATGTATCCGCCGGCGGCGGCAACGCCTTATCCATCGAAGCGGCGGCCTTCGTTTTGCCGCGGAACAGCGTGGCCGCCATGAACCCTAACACCACCAGAACTAGCGCTGCGCCGCCGCCGATCAACAACATGTTGCGATCGGGTGGCCACTTGAGGGGACCTTGCGGCTTGGCCGGCGCGATTGGCTTCGTTTTTTCGGGCGGATCGATGGTGAGCGTGCTTTCGAATGGCAGGGTTTCCACCACCAGTTGATCTCCCCGTTCCGTATTGAGCCCGGTGATGCCGGCTACCAGGTCGCGGATGGTCTTGAGTTTCTCGGGTGAGGGCGGCGCCAGAACACGCTTAAAGCCGCCTTTATCGGGCTCCCATGTGAGATCCTGGTCTACCAGAATCGCCAGCGACATCTTCTTTACCGTGCCCGCCGGCAGCCGCGTCTTCTTTACCGTGCGCGTGGCCTGATAGGTGATATTCTCCGTCATCCGCGTCACTTTGGAAGCGCTGCTACCCGGCCGCGAGGTGGGCCGCGGCAGCGTGGAGGCGGTGCCCGGAACCCCGCTGGCGCCGGCCCCGCCCGCGCTATCCTCGGTACGCTGGGAGCTGGCCATGACGGTGCGCGCCGGGTCGAACACCTCTTCGCTTTGTTCACCGCCGCTAAAATCGCAATCCACCGAGACGCCCGCGCGGAACTTATTGGCCCCGAGTAACGGTTCCAGCGTGCCATTGATCTTGGCGATGAGGTCTGTCTCCACTTGGTGGCGGTAGTCGAGCGCCCCCTGGGAAGACTCAGTTCCGTCTATACTGGCGGCCTTGGGGTGGCTGAGCAGATTGCCGTTCATATCGAGTACGGAAACCGCATCCGGCGCCAGTCCTTCCACCGCGCTGGCCACTAGATGGCTGATGGCGGTTACGTTGCGGTCCGACAGATGAGCGCCCGCCCGTACCTTGACCAGCACGCTGGCCTTGGCGGCTTGCTGGGCCTCCAGAAACACCGAATCCTTGGAGAATGTCAGATGTACCCGCGCCTGCTCCACCTCATCGAGCGACATCACCGACCGTTCCAACTCGCCCTCGAGAGCGCGGCGATAATTGATATGTTCCGTGAATTCCGTGGCGCCGAGGTTGGTCTTATCGAAGAGCTCGAAGCCGATGCGTCCAGTTTTGGGTAAGCCGGCCGCGGCCATGTTGAGGCGTAGTTCCGCCAGCCGGGCGGAGGGGACCAGCACCGAGCCGCCGCCCTCGGGCAGACGGAATTCCACGCCGCTTTCGCGCAGCTTCTGCACGATGGCTGCGCCGTCCTCGGGAGAGACTCCCGTGAAGAGCGGCTTGAAATCCTGCTCAGTTTGCCAGTGGACTAAGCCATAAATTCCGGCCACGGACGCCACCGCGACAATCGCAATGGTGATCCGTTGGGTCAGCGAAAGATGGCCTAAGAGTTTCTTCATGAATGGAACGGCGGTAATACCTCGCCCAGTACCTTGATCGGTGGAAGCTGAAAAAACCTTAGGTCCCTATACCTGCATCTTCATGATTTCCTGATAAGCGCCCACAACCTTGTTGCGCACCTGCAGGAACATGTCGAAGCCCAGTTCGGCCCGCTGCGACGCCAGGATGGCCGTATGCAATTCCTCCCCTTCACCCGAAAGGAACTTCTGCACTGAGGTGGATGCGTCGTTGCCCATGGATTCCACGCGTTGGATTGCGCCCGTGAGGACGTCCTGAAACGCGCCGCCCGAGGAACTGCCGGCCGCCGCCGGGCCGATCGCATCCGCAACGGCGATGCTGGAGACTGGTGAAATCGGAATTGACATGCTTAAACTCAGTGCAGTAAATCGATGGATTTCTGGATCATGTCCTTGACCGCGCCGATGGCCGCCACGTTGGCCTCATAGCTGCGCGAGGCGCCCATCAGGTCCACCATATCCTCGGCGGGATTGATGTGCGGGAATGCCACGTATCCTTCCGTATTCGCGTCGGGATGCCCCGGCATGAATCGCATTTCCGGTGCGCTGGTATCGGTGATCACGTCCGAAACCGCCACACCGCCCGCGGCTTGAAGCTGCGCGTCAAAAACCGATGAAAACGGCGAGCTCGCTGAAGCCGACTCAAAAACCACATCCTTGCGCCGGTATGGGCCGCCTTCGGGAGTGCGCGTGGTCTCCGCGTTTGCCAGGTTCTCGGTGAGCAGTTCGGCGCGCGCGCGTTGCGCCTCCATGCCCGACTCACCAATCGACAGAACGGAAAACAGACTCATGCGCCTTCCTTAATAGCCGATTTCAGGATCTGGATCTGCCCGTGTATGAGGTTCGACGCCACGCTGAAGCGCAGCGCGTTTTCCGACAAGAGCCGCGCCTCCCGATCGAGACTCACGTCATTGCCATCGTTCTTGATTGGCAGCCCGCCCGCCTGGATAGCGGCCGGCGCGCCACTCAATGCGCTTTGAAACTCCGATTGGAAATCGATGTCCTGAGTGCGATATCCGGGCGTGTCCGCATTGGCGATGTTGGATGCCACCAGCTTTTGCCGCGCGCTCAGCAGGTCCATGTACCGTTCGAGTTTTCCCGCCAGCGGGCTATCGAGCATACGATCACCCATAGGCACGTTCCGCGCCAAAAAGAAGACCTTTGTTTGCCATGCGGTAACTGGTTTCGAGCGGCAATTTACTGCCGTGGCGGCAGTATTTTGGCGCGCCCATCGCCCAAATGTCTCAAGGCTGTGTCACAGTGATACAAATACGATCCATCGCCGCGCGTTAAGCCTTTTTGTTACAATAAGTTCAAGTGGCATATCAACTGCTTTTCCACAACCCAGTGAAGCGCCATTTCAGAATTGGGTTGGTTTTTGCTTTAGCCGCCCTGCCGCTCCAGTGCGCCACTCTGGAGCAGCTTTCGTTATCCGAAATGATCGCCCGGTCCACCGCCATCGTGCGGGCGAAAGTCCTGAGTTCCTATACAGCGATGTTCGGCCCGGTGGTGTACACTCATTACCAGCTTCAGGTCGGCGAGCGGTATAAGGGAACCGCGCAATCCGCGGTGGATCTGGCGATTCCGGGCGGCGCGGCCAACGGCATCCGCCAGGTTTGGGGCGGCGCGCCGCAACTCGATGCCGGCGCCGAATACGTGTTCTTCCTGTGGACCGGCAAATCCGGCCTCACCCAAGTGATGGGGCTGACACAGGGGCTGTTCACTATATCTCAGGATGGCTCGAACGACCCCGCTGTAACCCGACCCGCCACCCATGAATTGATGCTCGATCATAATACCGGCCGCGCCGTGCAAGACCAGACGCTGACCATGCCCTTGAGCGGCTTGAAATCGCAGATCGCCGCCGCGCTTGCGCCTCAGGTGACGCGGTAGTGCCCCGCAACGCGCAACGATGCGTGATTTTCGTAGCCATGGCCGCATTCCTGGTCCTGCCCGCTCAGGCTTACTACCACTACATTTATTTTCAGAGCCGCTTTGCTCCCTTCAATCCCATACGCGCCCAGTTCAACCTCGCGGCTCTTCCTAATAACACGGTCGCGTTCTATGTGAACGACGCCGGTCCCTCCATCTACTCACCGAACGACAGTTTCGGCTCGGTGCTGGGTGAAATCAAGCAAGCGCTGGCGGTCTGGAATTCCGTGGGCAGCTCCAATTTGCGCGTGGCGTTCGGCGGTCTGGAGTCGCAGTCCCAGGCGGCGGCTAATACGCCCGGCGCCGATATCGTCTTTGAAGACCTGCCCGGACTTCTCGGCATGGGCACTCCCAATCTGCCAGTGTCGCCATCTGTCCTAAACGGTCCCAACGGCCCGTTTGTGCCCATTTCGCGTTCTACCGTCATCCTGACGACCAACACCAACAACCCGCCCGGCCGGAGTTATCTGGAAAGCTACTTCACCACCGCGGTACATGAGATCGGCCATGCGCTCGGCCTGCAACACACGTGGACGGGTGCGGCGATGTCCCAGGACGTGATTCGCAACACCTCGCGCGCGCGGCCCATCGATGCGGACGATGTTGCCGCGCTTTCCGTGCTCTACGGAGCGCCAGGATGGAACGCCGGCTTCGGCTCCATCTCCGGCAGCGTGAGTTTCCCTGGCGGGACCGGCGTCAGCCTCGCATCTGTCGTGGCGATTTCGCCCACCGGTCCGGCCATCAGCACATTGACCAATCCCGACGGCTCCTATCAGATTCAAGGCGTGCCGCCCGGCGCGTATCAATTGTACGTACATCCGCTGCCGCCCGATGCGATTCCCTCCAATGGTTCCGGTCTCCTGCTGCCCGCCGATCTTAATGGACGGACCTTCACGCCCAGCGGCGTATTCTCCACGCAGTTCTTCCCGAATACGCAAAATTGGCAGCAGGCCGCGTCGATCGTGGTAACGGCAGGCGTGAACGTGAGCGGTCCAAGCTTTACCGTGCAATCGCGCCCGGCGGTATCGATGTACGATATGCTCACGTACAGCTATCTCGGCCCAAGCCAGACGCCGGTCACTCCGGCCTTTGTGAACGTGACATCGGGACAATTTGTAATCGCGGCGTTGCCTGACTATCCACCGTCGGCGGCGCCGGTCTCGGTGGCATTGCTCGGGTTGGGTAATGCTTCGAATGTGGCCGCCGCCGGATCGTCGGCGTGGTACGTCTACTTCAACGTGCCGCAGGCGCAGCAGGCCGCCGGGCCGCGTCATCTGGTCTTCACGACCGCCAACGATATTTATGTTCTGCCCGACGGCGTCAATTTCACGTTGAAAGATCCTCCCACCATCAACTCCGCCGCGCAGAATTCCGATGGCAGCGTAACCGTAGCCGGCAACAATTTCGGACCTGACAGCCGGGTCTTTTTCGATGGCCTGCAGGCTCCCGGCGCATTCAACAATGGTGTTGTCAACGTTATCCCCCCCAGCGGCGCCAGCGGTCAACTGTCCACCCTTACCGTATTCAATGGCGATGGCCAAAATTCGATGTTGTTGCAGAGCGCCAATCCGCAAACGTTTCAGTATCCCGCGGCTGCGCAACCGCAAATCTCCGCCGTGACGCCCACGGCATTGCCGGCGGGAATATCATCCATGGTCGACATCACGGCAGTGAACACCAACTTCGTGGCCGGCCAGGTGAGCGTGGGTTTTGGAACCAGCGACGCGCTGGTGAACAATGTTTGGGTGCTCAGCCCGACACATCTGATAGCGAACGTAACTACACCGTCTGGCGCGGCGCTTGGGTCGTCGGAGATTAGTGTAATCTCCGGTTTCCAGGTGATATCGCAGCCATTCGGATTCCAGATTCAGCCGGCCAATGCAACCTTGCCATCTCTGGCATGGCCGGCGATTAATGCCAACACCGGCGGATCGCTTTATCCCGGCGCCTTTGCCTCTTTATTTGCGGCGAACGGGACGCAATTTCCGGCCGGAATGCAGTTGACGTTGAACGGCTCGCCAGTAGCGATTCAATTTAGCTCGGCCACGCAAATCAATTTTGCGATTCCCGCGAGCATCCCATTGGGGCCGGCGATTCTGACCGCCTCGAACGGCGGGAACACCGTCAGCATTGTAGTGGAAATCGATAATCCACCGTCGCACTAGACCGCCTGGCGCCGTTCAGTACACCTGAAAGCAGAACATCCGTGCCGACCCCTCCACTATCAGCGCGTACTCGCCCGGATCGAGGCCGTTATAAACGTCCAGCTTGTATAAATTGTCTCCACTCAGTGGCGTCACCTGCACGTGGATGGGCTCGGCGCTCTTCTTCATGGACGAGGTCAGCTCGCGATGGCCGTCCTTCGATTCCAGCCGGTACATCTGCAGGCTGGCCGGGTTCAGTTTGTCGGCCTTAAGAATGAAGATGGGCAGGGCCAGCGGCGTCTTCGATGAGGAGTTCGCGCCTTCGATGGTGTCGACAATTTCGCCGCCGCTCTTTTGCTCTTTCGCATCCACTGGTTCAGTGGCAATCAAATTGGTGGCGTGCTTGATGTACGGCAGATCCGTCTTGGGAGGGATCTGCCCGGCGTACTTCTGCGCGTTGGCGGCAGCGAGAACAGCGAACATCAGCGGCAGAATCCGGCGCATGGAACGCTACTCCTCTACGTAAAAACTTAGCGCGTTATCACCTTGCCGCACAAGCCGCGAGCGGCGCAACTTGCCGTAGGCGTCCGCCAACGCCATATGCGCCGAATGCTGCACGATGACGAGCTCCGGCGGCGCCTCTGCCAGCAGATCGAGCGCCGCCGCATACTCACGCTCCAGCTCGTATGGCGGGTCTAGGAATATGATGTCGGCGCGATGCCGCGGCAGCGTCAGCAGCGCCATTCCCGGCGCGACGGTGGCGCGCGCTTCTGCCTTGAGCACAGCCAGATTCTCGCGAATGGTCTCCACCGCCGCACGGCTCCGCTCCAGAAAAAAGACATGCCTCGCGCCGCGGCTCAGCGCTTCGATTCCCACCGCGCCCGTGCCTGCATAGGCGTCGAGGAATACGGCGCCTCGGATACGCGGCGCCAGGATGTTGAACAGCGTCTCGCGCAACCGGTCCGGCGTGGGACGCGTTTCTATTCCGGGGATGCTCTTCAAGCGGCGCGAACGGAACTCTCCGGCGATCACGCGCATCAGCCCACCGTCACCAAGCCGTATCTCCGCTGCCAATGATCGCGAATGTACGCAACGGCGCTGCGCAGGTCCTCTTCCCCGGGCGGGTGCGCCACGAAGTCGATGGCTTCGCGCCGGGCGATCTCCAGGATTTCGCTATCGCGCAGAATGTTGGCCACGCGCAGCGATGGAATGCCCGACTGCTTAGCGCCAAAGAACTCGCCGGGGCCGCGCAGCCTGAGATCCATTTCAGAAATGTAGAAACCGTCGGTGGATTCTACCAGCGTCCGGATGCGCTCGCGCGCGGCGTCGTTCATCTTCTCCGTCACCAGGACACAGTAGCTCTGTTCCGCGCCGCGGCCCACCCGCCCGCGAAGCTGGTGCAGTTGGGCCAGACCGAAGCGCTCCGCATGCTCCACCACCATTACGCTGGCGTTGGGCACGTCCACGCCAACCTCGATCACGGTGGTGGATACCAGAATCTTGAGATGCCCTTCCTTGAAGCGCTGCATAACCGCTTCTTTCTCGTCGGCTCCCAGACGGCCATGCATCAGGCCCACCGCGATATCGGGGAAGACTTCGCGCGACAGGTGCTCGTAACTCTGCTGCGCCGCCTTCATGGCCTGCGTTTCGGACTCTTCAATCACGGGATACACAACGTACGCCTGGCGCCCCTGGTCAACCTCGCGTTTAACGAAGCTGTACACTTTTTCGATTACGTCGGCGGTGGCGTGTTTGGTGACAATCGGCTTGCGGCCCGGCGGCATCTGGTCGATCACGGAGACATCCAGATCGCCGTAGAGCGTCAGCGCCAGCGTACGTGGAATCGGCGTCGCCGTCATCACCAGCACGTCGGGATGAACTCCCTTCTGTATCAGGCCAAGCCGCTGCATAACGCCAAAGCGATGCTGTTCGTCGATAATCGCCAAGCCCAGCTTTTTGAATTCCACGTCCTTTTCCAGCAGCGCGTGGGTGCCGACTACCACGTGCGCCAAGCCTTCGGCCGCCAGGCGCTTGAGCTGCAGCTTTTCGCGATTCGTGAAGCTGCCGGTAAGCAATGCCGTGACGTAGCCGAGTTTGGAAAAGATCTGCCGGAAATAGATGCCGTGCTGCGCGGCGAGAATTTCGGTGGGCGCGAGCACGGCCACCTGGAATCCGTTTTCAATCGCAATCACTGCGGCCTCGGCGGCCACGATGGTCTTGCCGCAGCCGACATCGCCTTGCAGCAGCCGGTTCATGGGACGCGGCGCTTTCATATCGTTAGCGATCTCCTGGATCACCCGCTTCTGCGCGTCGGTGGGCTTGAAGGGCAGCATCGATTTGATTTGCTCGCGGACGCGATCGGTGATTGCGAACGCGAATCCTGGGAGCGTCCGCGCCTTACTGCGCTTCAACGCCACGCCGCATTCCAGCCAGAAGAACTCTTCGAAGATCAAGCGGAATTGCGCGGGCGAGCGGAAGCTATTCAGCAGACGCAGGTCGGAATCGGGCGGCGGAAAGTGCGTGTCGCGGAGCGCGGTCCACCGGTCGGGCATCTTAAGGCGATCGCGGAGAAACTGCGGCAGGCGGTCCTCTTCCGGCGCCAATTCGGCCAGGATGCGATGCGTGAGCGTGCGCAGGACGCGCGTGGTCAGCTTGCCGGTAGCTTCGTAAATCGGCACGACGCGGCCCACGTGCAGAGCGGCCTCGCCTTCGTCGTCCGCGCCGGAGAGGATTTCAAATTCCGGGTGCAGCATCGTCAGTTGGCCCGAATAGCTGTCGAATTCCACCTTCCCGAAGAGCGCGACCTTCATCCCTTCCACCAGCACATTGGCCAGATAACCGCCATGAAACCACTTCCCAACCAGAACCGCCCGCGAAGCGTCGCTGAAGCGCGCTTCAAACATTCCGAGGTTGCGCTTCTTGAAAGTGGACAGCTTCGCCGATTGCACCTCCGCGATCACGGTGGCCATCTCGCCCGGCGCGAGCTGGGCGACGGTCTTCATGTTGCTGCGATCCTCGTAGCGGAACGGGACGTACGCAAGCAGATCTTCCACCGTGACCAGACCTTTGGCCTGGAGCATGGCCGCGCGGGCTGGCCCGATGCCCTTGACATCTATCAGAGGAGTGCTGGGGTCCATTAGCTTGAGCACGGCATGCGATTGAGCACGAGGCGGAAGCGCCGCGGATATGCCTGTGCCACCCAGTGTACAATGCGTTCGTGAGATCTCTGCCACTTGCGCTTTTCACGGTCTTATGCGCTCATCCGGCCGATTTGCGCCTCGGCATCATTGGCACGGATACTTCGCACGCGCCGGCGTTCACGCAGATGCTAAACAGCGCGGGGGACGCAAAGGACCACGTGCCGGGAGCGCGCGTTGTGGCCGCATATAAAGGCGGAAGTAAGGACATCGAAAGCAGCGCCTCGCGCGTCGATCAATACGCCGAAGAACTGCGCGCTAAGTGGGGCGTGGAGATTGTGCCCGATATAGCGAATCTACTGAGCAAAGTGGATGCCGTGCTGCTCACCAGCGTCGATGGCCGCGTTCACCTGGAACAGGCGCGGCCGGTAATCGCGGCGCACAAACCCTTGTTCATCGATAAGCCGCTGGCGGCCACGCTGGAAGATGCACGCGAGATCGCGCGCCTGGCGAAAGAAGCGGGCGTGCCCTGGTTCAGCTCGTCAAGCCTGCGCTATGGAGAGATCGGCGCGACCATGAAGTTCGCCGACGCCACCGGCGCAACTACCTGGGGTCCCGGACCTTTCGAACCGCACCATTACCTGGATCTTTCCTGGTATGCGATCCATCCGGTGGAGCTTCTTTATACGCTGCTTGGTCCGGGCTGCGAGAGCGTGACGCGGATTGCGGCGGAAAATTCCGACGTAATCGTCGGTCGATGGAAGGATGGCAGGTTGGGTACGGTGCGCGCTCTCCGTCCGTACAGCGAGTACGGCGCCGTGGTATATCGCCCCAAGGAGATTGTGGAAGCCAAGCCGCAGCCCGCGGGCAGCTACCGGCCGCTAGTGCTCGAGATCGTCAAGTTTTTCGAGACGCGCAAGCCGCCGGTGTCGAATGACGAAACGCTAGAGATCTTCGCATTCATGGACGCGGCCCAGCGCAGCAAAGAGCAGGGCGGCAGGCCCGTCACATTGCGATAGGCTAATCCGCTTCCGCCCGGTGCACCGCGGCTTTCGGCCGGTAATCGCAGCCGCGCTACGCAACCGGGCCGGTCGGTGCGGTTCTCGAGCATTAAGGCGCCGCCGTGACCTTCGGCGATCTGACGGCTGAGCACCAGCCCGATTCCCGAGCCGCCGGGCTTGGTGGTAAAAAACGGGACGAACAAATTGGCGGTGCTCGAAAGGCCGGGACCCTCGTCTTGAATCCAGATCTCGAGCATGGCGCCATCCCGTCTCCAGCCGGCCTTCACGCCGCCGTGAGTGGTCAGCGATGCGTCCGCGGCGTTGCGGAGCAGATTGATCAGCACCTGCTCCAGTTGATCGGGATCGCCCTGAACCGCTATCTCGGGACCGCCAATTACCTCCACCGGAATGCGCGTTTCAAAGCTGACCGCACGACCTACGCACGCGGCCACCTCCAGCGGCTGCAACTGCGGGCGCGGCAGTTTGGCCAGGCGCGCGTAGGAGCCGATGAAGCGGCTGAGACTTTCCGAACGGGAAGTGATCACCGTAAGCCCGCGGCGCATATCGTCGCGCCAATCGTCGGCAAGCTCATCGCGCGATAGGATGCCGAGCAGACTGCCGGCGATCGATTTTATCGGCGCGAGCGAATTATTCAGCTCGTGACCGAGCACGCGCACCAGCCGCTGCCAGGCTTGCAATTCCTGCTCGCTGAGCGCTTGGGTCAGATCGGAGAGCACCACCAGCTCCAGCGGCAGTCCGCGCTCGCGGATACCGGTGCGGCGCAGGCCGAATCGTCCGGCGCCGCCCGGGAATGAAGCTTGCAAAGTGGTTTGCGGCGGGCCATCGAGACACGCTTCCATGCGCAGCTCTTCGGCCGTCCGGCCCAGCAGCATCTCCTGCTGTTTATCCAGCAGGCGCTCGCCGCCCCGATTCACCAGGCGCAGGCGGCGATTTTCATCGAACGCGAAGATGGCGACATCGATCTCGCGCATCACCGTGCGCAGCAAGGTTGTGGCTTCGAGCGCACCCAGGCGCTGTTCGCGTAGCGTGCTGCCGAGCGTGTTTACCTCGCGCATCACTTCGCCCAACGCATCGTCTTCGCGGTATGAACGGCCGCGCACCGAGAAATCGCCTTCGCGCAACGCGCCCAGGAGATTCGAGAGCGTCTGTAGCGAGAACATCACGCGCTCGCGGAGCGCCAGCGCGCAGAAGAACCACACACAGCCGATTACTGCCGTTATCGTGATCTGTACCTGCGCCTTGTAGTCGCCGGTCCAGATCAGGAATAGCGCGCAGGCCGAACCGGGCAGCGCCGCCAGCAGAGCCAGCAGGATGATATGGCCTTCGTAACTGATGCGGCTTGGCCGGATGCGGCTCATTTGGGTGGCGGGCAGAGGCTGCGCATCGTGGCGCACGCACTGTTGCGTGCAGCGTTCACACTCATGTGAACGCGCGCCGTTGTTGTGACAGGCCGACTGACAATCGGCCGCAGGTTAACAACCTGCCCCACAAAGTGCTTCGGAGCTCTACAGCCCATATCTCTGTAACCTGCGATAGAGCGCGCTACGGCTCAAGCCCAGCGCGTTGGCGGCATGGCTGACATTCCCGCTAAAGCGCGCCAGCGCCTTCTTGATGAGCAGCGCCTCCACATCTTCCAGGCTCATATCTTCCAGACGCGGGGGACCTTCACGGCCGGTACGCAAGCCCAGATCCGCGGCGCGGATAGTCGCGCCCTGGGCCATCAGGACGGCGCGCTCCACGGCATGGTCCAGCTCGCGCACATTGCCCGGCCACGAGTGCGCCAGCAATGCCTTGACGGCGCTTTCGTCGAAGGCAGCGATGGTTTTGCGGTAGTGCTCGGCGTGCTGGCGCAGAAAATGCGCGGCCAGCACGGGAATATCTTCGCGGCGGTCGCGCAGATTCGGCAGGCGAATCTCAATAGTATTGAGGCGGAACAGCAAGTCCTGGCGGAACCGGCTTTCGGCGACGGCGGCGTTAAGATCGGCATTGGTGGCGGAGAAGACGCGCACGTCCACGCGGCGGGTCTTCGACGAACCCACGCGCTCGAACTCGCCGGTCTCCAGGGTGCGCAGCAGTTTGGCCTGGAGGCCTTGCGAGATATTTGCAATCTCATCCAGGAACAGCGTGCCCCCATCGGCCATCTCGAAGCGGCCCACGCGGTCCGATTTCGCGTCGGTGAAGGCGCCTTTGACGTGGCCGAAGAGCTCGCTTTCGAAAACGCCCTCGGCGAGGCCGCCGGTGTTGACCGTAACCAGCGGCCGGGTGGAGCGCAAAGAGGCTGAGTGCAGCGTTTGCGCCACCAACCCCTTGCCGGTGCCGTTTTCGCCGGTGATCAGAACGTTGGCGTCGGAGGGGCCGACGCGCGAGATGACGTCCAGCACCGGCCGCATGGCCGCCGATTGCGCGATAAGCTGCGGGAACCGTTCGGCGCGCAGCGCGTAATTTTCGGCTTCCAGCCGCTGGCTTTTGCGCAAAGCCCGGCCCAGCTCGATCTGCGTCTTGAGAATCGCCGAGAGGCGCGCGTTGTCCCACGGCTTCTGGATGAAATCGCGCGCGCCGCGGCGCATGGCCTCTACGGCAAGATCCACCGATCCCCAAGCCGTCATCACGATCACGGGCAGCGTAGCATCGACAGTCTGAATGCGGTTGAGCAACTCGAGACCTTCCTGGCCTGAGGTGGTATCGCGAGTGTAATTCAAGTCCATGAGCGCGGCATCGAAGTCGCGCGATTCAATGGCGTCTAGAGCGGCGCCCGGAGAGTTGACGCCTTCAGCCTGGTATCCCTCGCCTTTTACGAGGAACCGCAGGGCTTCAAGAACGTCCGGCTGATCGTCTGCGATCAAGATGCGGGGCGTACGGGAGTCGGACGTTTTCATTGGGATCGATCAGTCATGCAAACGATATCATAGGGCACTTGGCGCGCCAGTGATATTCGCTTGAACCTCAAGAGCTTAGGATGTATGCTCTGGAACCAGATGTTCACTTATGGGACGAAGGGAGCCGGTTGTGAACTGCCTATTAACCGGGATGTGTTCAGTGCCAAGCCAGTTGTCAGCTGGGTGTTTCCAGCCGGACAGGCGTTTCCATCCATGCGATCAAGCGCGAGCTTCCGCCAGTATATAATGACCCTGTGAATATCGACGATCGGCTGGAAGCGTTGGCTCAATCGGTGGAGCTACTTGCCTCGATGCACAAAGATAATGAGGCCCGCGTGGCCCAGATCATGGACACGATGAACCGGATGGGACGAATCCTGGAAAAGCACGATCTCGATATCGACGAACACGAAGACCGTCTCAACGATATCGATGGCAACCCCCGCGCATAATCCGCCATGGCTACATTGGGATTGATCGAATACGCGGACGCATCCGCGGAAGTGCGCGCGGTCTACGACGACATCATGTCCACGCGCCAGACCGATTGGGTCAATAATTTCTGGAAGGCGATGGCGCACGATCCGGCCACGCTGCGGCGTACATGGGAAAGCGTCAAGCAGGTCATGGCGCCGGGCGCGCTCGAGGCCGTCGCCAAAGAGATGATCTACCTGGCAGTGAGCGCAAGCAACCAGTGTCCGTACTGCATCGCCTCGCACACGGCCGCGGCGCGTAAGGCCGGCATGAGCGACGCCATGTTCGCCGAGGTGATGGCGGTAGTGGGGATGGCGAACGAGACCAATCGGCTTGCGAGCGGATACCAGGTGGAGATCGACGACCGGTTCAAGTCATAGCGCTATCCCCCGGCAATCGCTCCCACGAGCATAAAAGGTTCCACCCCCGACGCCACCGCTTCGGGCAGGGCGGCGTCCGGGGATTCATGGGATAGATCCTCGCCGCAGGCGAAGAACCTCACGTACGGCCGGCGCTGGTGCGTGACTTGATCGCGGATGGTCCCGCGCAGCATCGGATAGCGGGCTTCGAGCGCGTCCAATATCGAGCGCTGCGTCACTGGACCCTCGACTTCGAGTTCCACCTCGCCGCCGGAGCGCGCCAGCGTCCGCAGATGCGCCGGCAGCATCACGCGGATCATGGCAGCGTCTGGGCCTCCACGGAAAGCACCGCCGGAAGATCGCGAACAATCGGCGCCCAGTGGTCGCCAGCGTCGCTAGAAGCATAGACTTGGCCGCCGGTGGTTCCGAAATACACGCCGCAGGAATCGAGCGAGTCGACGGACATGGCGTCGCGCAGTACGTTCACGTAGCAATCGCGCTGCGGGAGGCCTTCGAGTGAGCGCTTCCCACTCGTTCCCGCCCGTGCGGCTGCGGTATACGCGCAGCTTTCCTTCGGGCGGATAGTGCTCCGAATCGCTCTTGATGGGGACGACGTAGATGGTTTCCGGCTCGTGCGCATGCACGTCGAGCGCGAACCCGAAGTCGGTCGGCAGGTTCCCGCTGATCTCATGCCACGAATCGCCGGCATTGTCGCTGCGCATCACGTCCCAATGCTTCTGCATAAAAAGCACGCCCGGACGCGAGCGGTGCATGGCGACGTGATGCACGCAGTGGCCCACTTCGGCAGTCGGGTCGGGGATATATTCGGACCGCAATCCCTGGTTGATCGCCCGCCACGTCTGGCCGCCATCGTCGCTGCGGAACGCGCCCGCGGCCGAGATGGCGATGAAGATCCGTTTCGGATCGGCGGGATCGAGAAGGATGGTGTGCAGGCACAGACCGCCGGCGCCCGGCTGCCAGCGCGACCCCGTGCCGTGGCCGCGCAGCCCGGGGATCTCCTCCCACGTCTTGGCGCCATCGCTGGTCCGGAATAAGGCGGCGTCCTCCACTCCGGCGTAGACGGCATCCGGATCGGTCAGCGAGGGCTCGAGATGCCAGACTCGCTTGAACTCCCAGGGATGCGGCGTGCCGTCGTACCATTGGTGCGTGCCGGGCACGCCGTCGTACACGAACTTATTGCCGCCTGGCTCCCACGTCTTCCCGCCATCGTTGGACCGTTGGATCACTTGTCCATGCCAGCCCGTCGACTGCGAGGCATATAGCCGGTCGGGGTCGGCGGGAGACCCCTTGAGGTGATAGATCTCCCAGCCGCCAAAGTGGGGGCCGGCCACATCCCACCGTTCGCGCTTGCCGTCCGACGTCAGGATGAACGCGCCCTTGCGCGTGCCAACCAGAACCCGTACTCCGCTCATCTATTGCTCCTCCTTAGAATGACCGCAGCTAATCATCCACGGCGTACCGAATCGATCTACCAGCATACCGAAGCGGGCGGCCCAGAACGTTGGTTGCAATGGCATTCGAATCGCGCCGCTCTCGGACAAAGCTCCAAACAGGCGTTCCGCTTCGGCAGGATTATCGACGCGGATATGCAGGTAGAAGCCTTGGGGTTTTTCAAAGTGCTGCAGCGGCGCATCACTCCCCATCAAAACGCCGTCGGCTACTGCGAGAGCGGCATGCATGATTTTGTCGCGCCATTCGGGCGCCGTCCGGTCCGCCATCGGCGACTCGCCGTGCGTCATCATCATTTGAATCTTGCCTCCAAGACAACGTTCGTAAAACTTGAACGCCGCCTCGCATTGGCCGTTGAAATTGAGACAGACATTTAGCTGCATAGGCTCCTTTAATTAGAAGCGATTTCGGCGATGAGCGGGGTGGCAGAGCGAGTCCAGCCGCCACGCCCCCTTCCGCTCAACGCTGCGGGCCGCCCCGGCGTCTTAGAATAGAGAGTATATGCTTCGCCACACCCGCCGCCGCGGCTTTTCGCTGATCGAGATGCTGATCGTGGTTTCGATCATTCTGATCATCATTACGGTCGCCGTTCCGAAGTTCCTCAAAGCCCAGATGAGCGCGCATGAATTGGGCGCCATCAAGGCCATTCAGACCATTCACCAAGCCGAGGTGCAGTATCAGTCGGAGTATAACCGGTATGCTAATTCTCTTCAGGAGCTTGGTCCGCCGGCCAGTGGTCCCGCCACGCCGGCCGCCGCCGATCTGATCGGCAACGATCTGTCGGGCGGCGAAAAAGGAGGATACAAGTTCACGTTGGCCGGAAACGCCGGGGGCTATGTAGTTACCGCCGTTCCCGTGACATTCGGTACCAGCGGCAGCCGGACTTTCTACTCCGATCAGACTATGGTGATCCATCAGAATTTCAGCGCCGAGCCGGCTACGGCCAGCAGCCCCGAGATGAAGTAAGCCATTGCGGGAGGACGCCGCCCCGGGACCGTCCCCTCCCAGGGCGGCCGCAACGCAGGGCGGTCGGGTCATCCGATGACGAGGCGCCCGCATGTTACCCTGACACTCTATGCGGATCTCGGATTTGTACCGCGGGCTGGGCGAAGACGCATTCGGTGGGATTGTCCGCGGCATTTCCATTGGTAAATTGAAAACATATCAGATTTACGAAGCCTTCAAGATTCGGGCGCATTTGCATAAAATCAATACCGAGGCGCTCCGCAAGGCGACACCCAGGTTTTGGGCCCGTATCATGGAAGGTGACGAGGATTTCGGCAAGGATCTGGCGCAATCGGTGCTCGTCTCCCACCTGGATCTAATTGCGGCGGTACTCGATTTTCTGGGCGTGCCGCATGAAAATGGATTCTTCGCGAAGGATATGGACCCGAAGCCGTACTTTACCGAGGGATGGGAAGACCGGGTTTATAGCCATATGAAATCCAATTATCCGGAAGCGATTCTAATTTTCTATATCAATCATTTGCGCTGGGAATTATTGGGCGCCGAGAGCATTTACCAGCCGGTTGCGGTATAATATAGCGAACTACACAGTTCCATGCTTGGAACGGCCTACTCAAGTTTCTTCTGAGAATATACACGGGCTCGCGGAACTGATTCGATATAAACACAAAGGTGCAGGCATGAATCATTGCGATTTTCATTATTCCCATCTTTTGCCTAAGAAACCCGGGATTCTTCCGCTGGAGGAAACCATGACGAAACAGTGCCGCCGCTGCGGGGCGCAGTTCATCACCAAGTCCCGTATCCGGAAGCGCTGCGACGCTTGCCAGACCGTGGTCTCGGCAGAGAAGCAGAAGAAGGCGAACCAACGGCTGAAGATGCGCCGGGCCGCCCACCGGCTCTACGCGGCAAGCTAGCGCCACATACCACGCCGGTCCGCCGGTTCGGGCCAATGCTTTGCTGCCGGTTTGCCGTGGTAGTAGTGAGGGCGGCAGGTTTTCGGCCGGTTTTCGGCGGTTCATATAAAATCTGCCCCTTTAGCCTGCTACAATAACACTGAGGAGGCCGTATGGAACCCACTGGCATTCAGCTTGCCGGCATTTTTGGCTTGGGCGGTCCCGAGGTTCTGGTTATTCTTGCGCTGGCGTTGTTACTGTTCGGAGGCAAGAAGGTCGGAGAGCTTGGGAAAGGCTTAGGCGAGGGGATCCGCAACTTCAAGACTGCCTTGAAGAGCGAGGACGAGAAGATCGAAGAAAAGAAGCAGGTGTAGGCTTCGAGGCGCAGCCCGCAAGTTGGGTTTGGTCGTTCGGCTTCACAAGATCCAATAATCCAAAACAAGACCCCGCGACCCGGGTAGGACTCGCGGGGTTTTTCTTTAAGTATTGGTAGATCGGCTACTTCTTTTTCGGCGGAACAATCGAATCCTTCGCGGCCTTCGCCACGCGGAACTTCACGACCTTCTTGGCCGGTATCTTGATGGTTTCGCCGGTAGCCGGATTACGTCCCGTGCGAGCCTTGCGGTCTACGCGCACCAGCCGTCCGATTCCGGGCAGCACGAATACGCCGTTCTTTTTCACTTCGGCGATCGCCATCGCGGCGAGGCCTTCGAGGAGGGCTTTCGCCGTCTTGCTGTTAACTTGATTGCTCTCCGCGAGCGATTTCACCAGTTGCGTCTGGGTCATTCTCGTTGTCGCCATATCTCTCCTTTTTTTGGATCCTCCCGGCGCGAGCCTCAATGAAACCCGCGTCAATTGATATCAATCATAAGGTAAGGAGGCGGTGAAGTAAAGGAAAAAGGCCGGTTTTCCTATGTTTTTTTGGGTTGAAGACGTTGGAACGCCTGTATTACGGGCTCTCGGAGCGCTCAACGCCCCGATCGAAGCGCAGTTCGCCCTCGCCGAAGGCTGCCGCCATCTTACCTTTTAGCACCCGGAACCGCGCGCCGGCATTGTCGCCGGCGGGTTCAAGGGAGATGCGCACGGCCGCATGCAGCTTGAGCCCCGGGCCCCCGGCGGTAGTCTCTTCTTCGGAAGCGCCGGCGCGGCTACGTAATTGATTCAAAACAAGAACGGCCGTTTCTGTTCTGGCCGCGGCGAAGGCTAAACGCCGGAAACCGGAGGCCAGAATTCGGCTTTGCAGTCCGGCCGAGCCGTCCGTGAATCCGATTTCGAGTTCCAAAGCCGGGGTCAACGCGGCGGCCGAATCCAGCGTCAGAAGGTCGATTACGCCCGATGCGGTCAATTGGCGCGCGATTTCGAGCGATTGTTCCGCCGTATCGGGCCGCGCCACCGGTAAGCGCTCCAAAACTACGCCCTGGCGAACCGCGTACGCCGGGTCGAAGGCGTGTTCCACGTCGATCCACGCCGCCGAGAGGCCGTCGATTTGAGCGTGCGCGAGAATGGCGAGAGCCACTGTGGTTTTGCCAACCGAAGGGCCGCCAAAGAGCTCCGTGATGCGCCCGCGCGGCAATCCGCCCGCCAATGCGCGGTCGAGCGCGTCAAACCCGGTGGGGACGAACGAAGCAAGCCGACCCTCGGACCGCGCCAGCTTCACGCGTATAGCGCGGCGGCGTTCCCCCTCGTTCATGCTGCCGCGATTACCGGCGAGCGGCTGCCGGACGGGCCGCGGCGCCTGGCTCCGAAATCGGAATCGCCTCTGCCGTGGCTTCCGGCTTAGTCAGACCCAGCGCGCTGCGCAGCTCAGTATCGATGGTCTGGCGGATATCGGCGTTGTCCTTGAGGAACTGACGCGCGTTTTCTCGGCCCTGACCGATGCGGTCGCCTTTGAAGCTGTACCACGATCCGCTCTTCTCGACGATATTTTGCGCCGCGCCCAAATCGAGCAGATCGCCTTCCTTGGAAACGCCCTCGCCGTAGATGATGTCGAACTCGGCCTCGCGGAATGGCGACGCGACTTTGTTCTTTACCACCTTCACCTTGGTGCGGTTGCCGACCACCGTTTCGCCATCCTTAATAGCCGCGATACGCCGGATGTCCAGCCGGACCGACGAATAGAACTTGAGCGCGCGTCCGCCGGTGGTGGTTTCCGGATTGCCGAACATTACGCCGATCTTTTCGCGAATCTGGTTAATGAAGATCAGGCAGGTGCGCGATTTGCTGGCAATGCCGGTGAGCTTGCGCAAGGCTTGCGACATCAGGCGCGCATGCACGCCCATGTGGCTATCGCCCATCTCGCCTTCGAGCTCGGCCTTGGGCACCAGCGCCGCCACCGAATCGAGCACCAGCACATCGATCTGACCCGAGCCAACCAGGTGCGCGGTGATCTCCAGCGCCTGCTCGCCATAATCCGGCTGCGAAACCAGCAGGTTATCGGTATCCACGCCAAGTTTCTTGGCGTACGCCGGGTCGAGCGCATGTTCCACGTCGATGAACGCGGCAATGCCACCGCGCTTCTGCGCCTCGGCCACCACCTGCAGCGCGATGGTGGTTTTGCCGGACGATTCCGGGCCGAAAATCTCGACGATGCGGCCGCGCGGCAAGCCGCCGACGCCCAGAGCGGCGTCTAGCGAAATCGATCCCGTCGAAATCACCGACACGGGTACGATGGCGTCCTTCGATCCCAAGCGAAGGATCGAGCCTTTACCGAATTGTTTCTCGATCTGTCCGAGAGCCAGATCTAAAGCGCGCGTGCGCTCCTTGTCGTCCATGCGGGGTATTACTCCTGAGTTGGCGTGAAGCTCTATTGTAGCAACCATGCGGCAGGTGTCCTCAATAGGGAGAAGTATAATTGGGGCAGAGGAATTCTCATGTCTTTCCGCCTTTCGGCCCTGATTTTTTCGCTGACGCTGCTTTCCATGGCCGCGCCCAAGAAAACGGTGGTCACGGCGCACGGCGAAAACCAGGACATCCTCCTCACGGTCACGCTCTACACCACCCCTGAGGACGTGAAGGAGCTGCTCGGTTCCGATCTGGAAGGCCACTATATGGTGGCCGACGTAAAGGTGGAACCGAAGTACGGCAAGGAGATCGTTGTGAATCACGACGATTTCGTGCTGCGCGACCTGGAAAACGTCGAAAAGTCCACGCCTTTCGCGCCCAGCCAGATCGCCGGACGCGCCGCCTTGATTATTACCCGCAATGAGAACGGAACCGGCAACCGGCCGGCGCGGCCTACTTTTGGCATCGGCGGCATGGGCGGCGGGATGGGATCCGGCGGCGACAATAACGGCCCGGCAAACGTCAAGGCCAAAATGCAGAACGCCGACGAGCCGAAGGACACGGCGCTGGAAAAGCTGCTGACCGACAAGATGCTTCCGGAAAGAAAGAGCGATCAACCGACTTCCGGCCTGCTCTATTTCGCGCTGGAAAAAGTGAAGGTGAAGAACCTGCAGCTCGATTACGGCGGCAAGGAGAATCGGATTTCGCTGCGGTTTAAAGAGAAGGAAAAGTAGCCGGGGCTGGATGCCATAACTGCGGCCAGGTCAAGCCCCGGGATCAAAAAAGGCTCGGACGCTCAGCCCGGTTGCTCCACACCGAATGAATCGAGATGCCGCCGTTCACATTCGTCAGGCGGATCTGCGGGCCGCCGGCGTGAAACACGCTCAACTGCTGCGCGCCGTTCACCCGCGCCGGATGGCCGAACTCGGTATCGATGCCGCCGCTGACGTTGCGCGCGCTGCAAACTGGCCTGCGTGCCGCAGGGCAGCAGCAGCTTGATAGGTCCGTTGATGGAGCTGAGAGTGATGGGGCGTCCGGCGCCGATGCGGTCGAAATCGGCTTCCAGTTGGCCGTTGACGGTGGAAAGCTCGGCGCGCCCTTCCAATTTCTCCGCCTTGATGCTGCCATTTACGGACGACGCTTTCACCGCGCCCCCCACGCCGCTGATCACCAGCCCGCCATTGCCCAGCTTCACATCCTCCAGACTGGCATAGCGCGGCACCGTAATGCGGTACTCCACTTTCGGCGCGTGCAGCGTATCCATGCCGGCGTATTGGGTGCGAATCGAGAGCGCGCCTTCCGCCGGTTCCACGATGATGCGCGCCTCGTCCAGGCGGCGCGGATCCGCGGAGCGCTTCACCGCCTCCACCAGCACGTCGTCGCGGTCCCAGCCGGTGATGCTGACATTGCCGTACTGATTTTGGATGGTCACCCGCCCATTCGCGCCCGAGCGAGTAGAGTTGCCGGAACTCCGCCTGGGGAGTCCCGATGACTTTAGCATAGGATGCGCCGCCGGCCGCGATCGCCAGCAAGGCCACCCAGGAACCGTTGCGTAGTCCGGGCATAGCGCTCACCTCCAAAAATTAGGGCTGAGATCCAAACTGCCAGTCTGCTCTTACTGCTTGGCTGCGGTTTCGGTAGCTTCGACGATTCTGCCGTCGAACAGCCGGATCGTGCGGTCCGCGAATTCCGCATACCGCGGATCGTGAGTCACCATGCAGATGGTGGAACCCGCCGAGTGCAGTTCCTTCAACAGGTTCATGACGGCCTCGCCATTGGCCGAATCCAGATTTCCGGTGGGCTCGTCCGCGAGCAGGATCACCGGATCGCCGCTCAAGGCTCGCGCCACGGCCACGCGCTGCTGTTGGCCGCCCGAGAGCTGCGAGGGATAATGCTTCATGCGGTGCGACATTCCCACCCGCTCGAGCGCCTCCTGCACGCGCCGCTTGCGCTCGGAAGACGGCATGCCGCGATAGGTCAGCGGCAGTTCCACGTTCTCATAAACGGTGAGATCGCCGATCAGATTGAACGCCTGAAAAATGAAGCCGATTTCGCGGTTGCGGATGCGCGCGCGCTCCGACAGCTTCAATCCCGTTACGGACTTTCCGTTCAGCGAGTAGACGCCGTCGGTCGGCGTATCGAGCAGCCCCAGAATGGCGAGCAGCGTCGACTTGCCGCAGCCCGAGGGGCCGGAAATCGAGAGATACTCTCCCTTGTGGACCTCGAAATGGATGCCCGCCGAGCGCGTGCGTCTCCACCTCGTCGGTCACGAAGACCTTGCTCACCTGGTCCAGCTTAATCAACGCTTGCGAGCCATTGTCCATGTTCGTTTCCTTTTCACCCAAGTCGTGAAACTATTCCAGAGCTATTCCAGTTTAATCCGATCGTAACTATCGTATGCCGACATATCGGAGAGAATCACCCGGTCGCCCACGTTAAGCCCCGCCGTGACCTGGATGTTATTCACCGACGCCTTGCCGAACGTCACCTTTATCTTGCTCGCGAATTTGCCGTCGGCATCGACTTTGAAAAGCTGCACCGTGCTATCCTGCTGCCCGAATACCGGCCGTTCTACGTACACCACATCATCCAGCTTCTCCAGCTGGATCTTGCCATCCACGCTCAAATCCGGACGCGCGCCCGGCGGCAGCGCTCCCTTAAGAGCGACGTCCACGGTCACCGTTCCGTTGATGATCGACGTGTCGATTCTAGATACGCGTCCTTCGATCAATTCCGTTCGATCCTCCTCCGGAAAGACGGGTATCGATGCTGGCGAGTTGACCGATGGCGACATCTTTAACTTGTGTTTCGGCGATCTTCAGCTCGGCTTTGAGGTGCGTCGGCTGCGCCACTTTGCCCAGCGCCGTTCCCGCGGTCACGTTTTGGCCCGGCTTCCACCGGCGTGGCCAGGGCTTCCAGCATGCCATCGAATCCGGCGCGGACGTTTAGCTGATCCACCTGGCGCTTCTTCAATTCGTATTGACCGCGGAACTGATCCACCTTGGTCTGCTGGGCCGCCAGTTGAGCCGCATCGGCGGATTTGGTCACTTCCAGCCGCTGCACCTGGAAGGCCGCCTGCGCCTCTAATTGCTTGGCCTTTTCAGCGGAAATCTTAGCGTCGATCTCCGAGATCAACCCATTTTTCAAAAGCTGCTGGTCGCGGTCGGCCTGCAGTTTGGCGGTCGCCAGATCGGCCTGGGTCTGGCTGGCCTGCGATTGCAGATCGAGCTGCGCCTTCTGCAGCGTGGCTTTGAGATTCTCGTAATCGGCTTCGGCGGATTTCGCCTGATATTCGGCGGTCTTGAGGTCGGTTTCCAGTTCCGGGCTGGTCAGGATCATCACCACCGAATCGGCGCGCACGGGATTGCCCGGCTGAATCAGAATGCGCTCGATGCGGCCCGCGGTTTGCGCCGGAATCACCATCGTATCTTCGGGGACCAGCGTTCCGATGCCGCTGACGTCGCGGATCATCGGACCACGCTTGACCGTGCCCGGCCAGAGCGTGGACATAGCCACTCCCGGCGCCGCCGGCTTAAGGCGCGAGAGAGCATAGGTGATACCGCCTCCCAAACCGAGGATGATGACGATGGCTACCGTCCAACGGATAGCTTTGCGCTTGCCGACGTTCTTGCGTTGTATATCCATTTAGGGTCCGTTAACCTATGATGGCACGGCTCCTGCCATTCCGTCGGGCGGCGTAACAGTATGACGCGGCTAGGGCCAATTGGATAGCTGAAGATTTGAGGGTGTCCGCTTGTGGGACTTTCTGAGCGGACCCGAACGGTGGATTCGCCATGAGCTGTTCGCGCCGCGCCGGCCGCTGTTGCCGGAGGTTCACCGTTTCCCCCGGCGTGTAGACACCCGTTAACTGCGCTTGGGGCGCTACCGTTGCCACCCGCTGCGTAAATTACTGACTGTGCGGAATACTGTCCCCGATTTTCCAATTGGCAGTCGCGGTGCTTTAACACGGCAAAGACGCATCACTATGCGGCACTCATTCCTGAAGTATTACGTAACGATGCACGGCCTAAAAGCTGTACTGGTTGACGACGAGAGCGGGCAGGATTTGATCGAGTACGCTTTGGTGATTGCGCTGATCGCGCTGGCGGCGACAGCCAGCATGTCGGCGGTAGTCGCTAATGTTAGCGCTGTTTTCTCGGCCGTGGGCTCCAAGCTGAGCTCTTATACGACTTAGAGCCGCCGTGATGTAGAGCCTGCCAGTCTCTGGCCTTCCTGCCAAGTCACTCCGGAACGGTTAAACCCTCGGGGCGACCATAACCCAGGCCTGCTACCGCGCTGGAAACCGTCATGCGTTCCCAGGCCCCTCCAGTCCTCATTCGCCTCCTGCCGCGCAAATAATCTTGCCAACCTATTTCCGTGACTGCTCTTCTCAACCTACTCGGCTTGACGCACGCCACGTTACGCATGTTGCCGGAGGTTGACCGTTGCGGGCGGCAATGTAGCCGGCCGTTTACTAGCTTCCGGAGAGAAAGATCGCCTTGAATGCGTAAGTCATTGATGGCAATTATCTAACCGACAGTCACCGAAATGGCTCTCCGAGTGCCTTATTAAGCGGCAGGAGGAACATCACAGATGCAGCAACTGTTATTGAAGGGTTACGTGAAGATGCAGGTACTGAAGAGTGCGCTGATTCGCGACGAGCGCGGGCAGGATCTGATTGAATACGCACTGGTGGTTTCGCTGATTGCGCTGGCCGCCACGGTCAGCATGTCGGCGGTAGCCACCAGCATCAGCACCGCATTCAGCAAGATCAGCTCTAAGATGGCCAGCTATACCAGCTAACGTCGTGAGGAAGCGGCGCGATCGCCGCCCTTTCTTGTTTCGGAACCTTATGGAGACGCACTCGATCGCCTGGTGGCCAATGCTCGCCTTGCTTGCAATCGCAACGGTGGTGGATATCCATAGCCAGCGTATCCCCAACTGGCTGGCGCTGCCATTCCTCGTCGGGGGAATTGCGGCCCGCACGGCGAGTGACGGGGTGAAGGGTCTGGAACAGAGCTTGGGCGGCATAGCACTGGCGGCCGGCGTGGCCGGAGTACTCTGCTGGCTGCGCGGAATGGGGATGGGCGATTTGAAACTATGCGCGGCGGTGGGCGCATGGATTGGGCCCGCGCAACTGGGTACGGCGTTAGTTGCGACCGGCATCGCCGGCGGGGCGCTGGCGCTGATTTGGGCGGCCTACCACGGATCGGCCGGCGAAGCTCTGGACGGCTCGGCGGATCTTGTTGCGGGCTTCTGGAAAAAGGGTCTTCATCCGCATCCCCGGTTGACTCTCGATAACCCCGGCGCGCGCAAGATGCCTTACGCGCCCGCTATCGCCATCGGGACGTTATTTTCGTTTTTTGCAATGTAACCGCAGACACCTGCCGAAGAGTATACCGTATGCCCAATATTCCGGAATTCGCGCGATCCGCCTCTATCCCGGTGGCGCTGATCGTTCCCAACGCCGCACGGCGGCGGGCGCTGGCAGCCACGCTGGCGGAATCGAGGGCTATCGTGGCGAGGGAATTCAAGGACTACCCCTCGGCGGCCGATCTCCCGCAGATCACGCGCCTCGACTGCGACGTGGTGATCGTGGATCTGGACGACGACACCGAGAAGGCCATGCATGTGATTGAAAGTATCTGCATCCCGACCGTCTCTATGACCGTGATGGCGTATTCGAGCCATAACGATTCCGGCTTAATGCGGCGGTCGATGCAGGCCGGCGCGCGCGAATTTCTCATTGAGCCGTTGCTTCCCGAGACGCTGCGCGAAGCTTTTGTCCGGGCCGCCGCGCGCCGCTGTAACCGCGAAAAAGCCGCGGGAAAGCTATTAGTCTTTGTGCCCTCCAAAACGGGAATCGGCCTCACCACTATCGCTTCCAATTTCGCCATGGCCCTAACCAAGGAATCCGGCGCCCGCGTGGTGGTGGTGGATATGGATTTTCAACTGGGTGAAATCGCCCTCGGGTTCGGCCTGACCGCGACCTTCTCGGTGGTGGACGCGCTCCGCAACGCCAGCCGCCTGGACAGCGATTTTCTGGCGACGCTGCTGATCCGCCACAGCTCCGGGCTGGCGGTTCTGGGATCTCCGGAGGAGTATACCTTCTTCGACTCGCCCCCTGACGGGGCGCCAGCAAACTGTTCCGAATTTTGCGCGAGGAGTTCGACTACGTGGTCGTGGACGCCGGAACCTGCCACGGCCATATTCAGGAAACTCTCTTTGAAATGGCCGATAAACTCTATCTGGTCACGGAAATGACATTCGCCGCCTTGCGGAACGCGCACCGTTTGATCGCGTATCTTTCCGCCCGGGATTGGAGCCGGCAAATGGAAGTGGTGGTCAATCGCTACAACTCGCGCCACAGCAAGATCGACGAGAATAGCGCAACCAAGGCGCTAAACCGGCCGGTGGATTGGAAAATTCCGGGAGACTACGTCGCGGTCCGGGCAGCGCAGGACAGCGGCGTGCCTCTGGCCATGGAAAATTCGCCCGTCACCCGCGTATTGACGCAAATGGCAAGGGCAGCGTGCGGCAAGCCGGCGGGCGCGGCGAAAAAGGCCGGCAAAGGCTTCCACCTGTTTGGCATGCGCGCGTTGCCCGATCCGCGAGAAATATAAAAATGGAAGCCCTCGATTTTGAAAAACTGAAAACCGGTCTGCACGGCGCGCTGTTGAGCCGCATCGATCTCGAAAAGTTGTCGTCGGTGGACGATAGCAAAGCGCGCCGTGCCGTGGGCACGATCATTCAGGAGATTGTGGGCAGCCAGAAGGTCCCGCTGAACGCCGCCGAAAAAGAGCGCGTAGAGAACGATCTTCTGGACGAAGTCTTCGGCCTGGGACCGCTCGAACCTTTACTAAAAGATCCCAGCATATCCGATATTCTGGTGAACAACCGGGATGTGGTCTATGTGGAACGCCGCGGCATTCTGGAGCGGACCCCGGCCAGGTTTCGCGACGATCGGCACTTGATGCAGGTGATCGACCGCATCGTTTCCCGCGTGGGCCGGAGAGTGGATGAATCGTCGCCGATGGTGGATGCGCGGCTTCCCGACGGATCGCGCGTGAATGCCATTATTCCGCCGCTGGCGCTCGATGGTCCCTGCATGTCGATCCGGCGCTTCGGCAGCGGGCCGGTGGCGGCCGAAACGCTGGTGAATCTGAAGAGCATTTCCGCCGAGATGATGCAGATTCTGGCCGCCGCGGTAAAAGCCAGGATCAGCATTCTGATCTCGGGCGGTACCGGCGCGGGTAAGACTACCTTCATGAATATCCTCTCCGGTTTCATTCCCGAAACCGAGCGGATCGTCACCATTGAAGACGCCGCCGAATTGCAGCTCAAACACGACGATGTGGTGCGCCTGGAGACCAGCCCGCCAAATGTCGAGGGTCTGGGCGCGGTGCGCCAGCGGCACCTGCTGATCAACAGCCTGCGCATGCGGCCCGACCGCATCATCATCGGCGAGGTGCGCGGCGACGAAGCTTTCGACATGCTGCAGGCCATGAATACCGGTCACGAAGGCTCCATGACCACGATCCACGCGAATACCTCGCGCGACGCGCTTTCGAGGCTGGAATCCATGGTCGCCATGGCCAACGTGAATATGCCGGAACGCTCCGTGCGCCAGCAGATCGCCTCCGCCATTACGGTGGTGGTGCAGGTTTCGCGCATGAGCGACGGCACCAGAAAAGTAGTGAATATCTCCGAGATCACGGGCCTCGAGGAGAACATCGTCAGCATGCACGATATTTTCAATTTTGTCAGGAAAGGCATCGGACCCGACGGAAGAGTGGTCGGCTCGTTCGAGCCCAGCGGCATTCGTCCCAAGTTCCTCGACCGGCTGATCGTGGCTGGGATTCTGCTTCCGGCCGAGTTGTTTGAGCGTTGCGTGGAGGTCAATTGAGCATATCGGAACCTTCTGGAAGGGTTGCGCCATGTTGCTGATCGCGCTGCCAATCTGTTTGGGCATCTTCGCCGTCGCGCTACTGCTCATCGTGTCCATGGGAGGCCCATCCAAGCGCGTGAGCGTGCGGCTTGGCCGCATTGGAACGGGAATTCGCGCCGGCCAGTTACGACGAAAAGATCGCCGATATCCGCAAGGACCAGCCGCAATTGAGCGCGATTCCCTGGCTGAACCAATGTCTCACCAAATTGAACCTGGCGTCGGCTTCCAGCCTGTTTCTTTACCAGGCAGGCGTGCGCCTGACGCTCGGCGCCCTCTTATTGACATCCGTCGGCGGGTTTGCCGCCGTGGCATGCATACTTTATTGGCGGTTCCAAGCGGCGCTTCCGGCGATATTGATTGCCGCAGGCTTTCTTCCGTTGCCTTTTCTCTATGTACAACGCAGGCGCAAGAAACGTCTGCTCAACCTGGAACAACAATTGCCCGATGCTCTGGCCATGATGGTCAGCGCGCTCCGGGTTGGCCACAGTCTGGTCGCCACCCTGACCGCCGTGGCGCAGGAATCTCCCGAGCCGATAGCGGCCGAGCTGCGCAAGTGCTTTGACGAGCAGAATTACGGCATCGATCTGCGCACGGCCCTGGTGCATCTCACCGAGCGCGCGCCCATACAGGATTTTCGTATCTTTGTCGCGGCCGTGCTGATTCAGAAGGACAGCGGCGGAAACCTCGCCGAAGTTCTGGAAAAGGTCGCCATGACTACCCGCGAAAGGTTCCGGCTGAAGAAGCAAGTGAGCGTCCACACCGCGCAAGGGCGGCTGACCGGCTGGATACTTTCCCTTCTCCCGCTGGTGCTCGGGATCGGCATGTACATCGTGAATCCGGATGGAATGAGTATCTTGTGGAAGCGCTCGATAGGCATAAAGATGCTCTACACGGCCGCCGGCATGGATATTCTCGGCGGTCTAATCATTCGCAAGATCGTCAACATCCGGGTCTGAAAGATATGCAACTAATTCTATTCACGTTCCTGGCGGCCTTCCTGTTGATCTCGAGCATCGGGGGCCTGCTGTTCTACCGTCAGACCACGCTGCGGAGATTGACGCAGGTTGTTTCACGGACGGACGACGCCGCGATACTGCGCAGTATTTCGCCCACGCCCAGCGCCAGGATTGAAAAGCTTGTGAAGCCGTTTGAAAACGTGGTACCAAGAAGCCCTAAGGACGTCTCCAGCGTGCAGAAGCGGCTGGTGCGCGCGGGTTATCGCGAAAGCGCCTATGTAAACATCTTCTACAGTTCCAAACTGCTGGTCCCGGCCCTGCTTTGCATTCTCGCCACGGTCACGCAGGTTTACGTCTAGGGTCCGCTGTTTGTGTACACGCTGGCGGCGGGGCTTGGGTTTCATGCTTCCGGATTTCTGGCTGGGCAACCGCATCTCCGCCCGGCAGCGGGCCCTCCGGCTGGGTCTCCCGGAGGCTTTGGACCTGATCGTGATCTGCGTCGAGGCGGGTTTGAGCATGGATAAGGCCACCATGCGCACGGCCGAAGAGCTGCGGATCAGCCAACCTGAAATTGCCGATGAGCTGAATCTGGTCTACCTGGAACAACGCGCGGGACGCCCGCGCGGCGACGTCTGGAGACATTTTGCCGAACGGACCGATGTCGATACGATTCGCGCTCTGTCGTCGATACTGATTCAGGCCGATAAGTTCGGTACCAGCATTGGAAAGACTCTGAGGGCGCACTCGGAAACGCTGCGCACGCGGCGGCGGCAGGACGCGGAGGAGAAGGCGGCCAAGACTACCGTGAAGCTGGTTTTTCCTTTAGTCCTATTTATTTTTCCATCGCTCTTTGTAGTGACGATCGGTCCGTCGATGATCATTATGTTCGAGGGTTTTACGAAATATTTGAGTTGATCCGGCGCCGCGCCGTTCGATTCGAAGGAAGGAGAAAGGGAACATTATGGATAATACGATTATCATTCGGGTTGTGGCGGGCGTTCTATTCGCCATCGGATTAGCGGTTTTGATCCAGCGTCGCCGTAAGTCGGCTACCTAAGAAATGACGCTCAGGGGCGTCTTTGTGGGGCGGGATTTCGTTCTGCGCACCGGCTAAAAACCGGCGATGCATGGCTTGTCCGCCAATTCGCGAAGCGGGATGCCAACCCGCTGCAGGTTCCAATCCGCCCCACAAGCCTGCGCGCGAAAGGACGGACCTATACCGGATAGAAGATCATGAGACGGACTTTGTGTGTGTTCAATCGAAATCGCGAATCGTTCCTGGGCCTTCGCGTCGCTGCCGCGGACACATTGGCCATGCGCATGCGCGGACTGTTGGGAAGAATCGGATTGAAGCCGGACGATGGCATTTGGCTGACTCCCTCGTGTGGGATTCACACCATCGGAATGCTCTTTGCGATCGATTTAATTTACCTGGATGCGGCCAACCGGGTGATTCATCTGGTCGAGAACTTCGCGCCCTTTCGTATCTCGCCCATACGCATCAAGTGCGCCAGCATTCTGGAATTGCAATCGCGGGCGATCTATGCATCCAATACTCAGATCGGAGACGAATTGCTCATCTGCGCCCCGGCGGAGATGAAACAATATTGCGAGCGATATGAAGCTCGGCCTGCCTTTGGCCGATGAGTAGGTTGAGGTGTAACGATGTACCGGAATGCGCTAGGCAAGATGAAGCGATGGCTACTCCAGGAAAATGAGGAGAACGATTCCCGGCGCGCACTGAGGAGCGTACAGCCGGAGGTCGTTGTGTACTACTGGGATGGCGCCGCGCCGGAGGGGCGCAGTGTTCGCGACCTTAGCCGGACCGGCGCGTACATTTACACCCCGGAACGCTGGTATATCGGCACCATCATCCGAATCATCCTTCAACATCGGAAGCTGATACGAGAGGATGGCACGCCGATTTCCGGAGGTTCCGCCTGCATACCCGCACGGGTGGTCAGGCATGGGAGCGATGGCGTAGGCGTGGAGTTCACTTTTTGCGACGGAGACGAGGCGAAGGCTCTGCGGGCATTTCTGGCGGCTATTCCAGCTGAAATGCCGGCCACCGCGGCGCGCGCGCCCTCGGCCGCGAAGGACAGGCCCTCGTCGAGTTCGCCCTGATCGTTCCTCTGGTGTTTCTCTTGGCCGTCAATGCCGTGAACTTCGGCGGACCTCTTTCGCATGGATCACCGTCGCCGATGCGGCGCGCGATCGCCGGCGCAATATATGGTGCTGTCCAGCGCTTCTCCCGGGCAGCCAACGCGCGCGACATCGGCCGCAATCAGCGGCCTGGTACCAACGATGTCACATCGCTTTTGAACCGTTCTAGCGTTGTGGTCGCCACCTGCACCAATTCAATGGAACAATGGCTCCGGCGGCCTGCACAGTTCTCGCCGACCCCGAGCCAACGAACTACACTCTGGCTACGGTGGATGTCACTTACACCTATCAACCGTTAATCCCGTTGTTTTCATTTCCAGGTCTGGGGATTCGGGCTACTCTCCCGTCCAGCACGATCCATCGGAAGGCGGTGATGAGGATGTTGCAATGACTCGACGGTCCCGGCGCGCCGGTACAAGCCTGGTCGAGTTCAGTGTGGTGGCGCTTTTGTCGGTCCTCATGCTTCTCTTCATAGTCGAGATGGGCCGTATGCTGCTGGTGTATACAACCGTCGCCAATGCCGCGCGCGCGGGCCTGCGCTACGCGGTGGTCCATGGGTCCACTCGCACGGCCGGGAACGGACTGGATAACGCCAGCGGCCCTCCAGTAATCCCGCTCAGGTCCTGAACGTTATCAAGGACTTCGCCGGCGCCGGCGCCTTAACCACCAGTCTGCTGGTCATCAACGTAACCTATCCGGGTTCGAATCCTCCCGCCAACGCGCCTGGCCGAGCCGGAAATATCACTGTCGTGTATCCCTACAATCCACTGACAACATACTTCTCGAGACTTTGCGTCTGGGGAGCGCGGCGCAGGGATCATCCTATATTGAAACCTTCCGTCGACAATTCCAGCAGCGAAGCCGGACAAGCCGTCATTCTGGTGGTGGTGGCCATGAGCATCCTGCTGTTCGGCGCGTTAGGACTGGCCATCGACGGCAGCCAAATTTACGCGCAAAGGCAAATGGCGCAGGCCGCCGCCGATGCCGCCGTTCAAGCCGGCATGATGAGCATCTTGGACGGTACCAATTCCACGTCCGCAAACCCGTTCGGAACCGGAACGCCTCCCATAGCCTCTTCCGTTTGCACCACCGCGGACCTGCGGACGCCTTGCGTTTACGCACGTTACAACGGCTTCGGCGGAACCGCCGCGGACACCGTGACTCTGAGTTTTCCGGCCAGCGTGTCCGGCGTCACTTTCACCGTCCGCCACCGTTCCTGCGTTCGCGGTGACGGTGCAACGAACCTTGCAAACGGGACTGATGCAGTTTTTCGGGGCGGCGACCTCCACCGTCATCGCCAAAAGCACCGCCGGGATAACATCTACGGGATCGAGTACCTGCGTGTACGCGCTCTCGCCAAGCGGTATCTCGTTTTCCGACGCCGCCTCTGGAGCCATTAGCACCGGCTGCGGAATTTATGACAATAGCGGCTTCAGCGATTCCGGATCGGGAGCTATTAGCGCGACCTCGATCCAGTACGTTGGCACTTATTCTAAGACGGGTTCGGGCAGCATCACTCCAGCCGCCGTATCCGCCACTACCGGCATCAGAGACCCGTTTGCCGGCTTGACGCCTCCCACCGTTTCCGCCACCTGCGATCAAACGAATTTCAAAATTTCGGACTCCAGCACGCACACGTTATCGCCAGGCGTTTATTGCGGCGGATTGGCTCTCGCCGGATCCGGCGCCATCACCTTTACGTCGGGAATCTACATCATTAACGGCGGTTCGAGCGGCAAGAGCTTCAACTACAGTGGCTCCGGCGCTCTCTCAGGTTCGAATGTCACATTCTTTATTACCGGCCAGAACGGATATACAGCCGCTCCCATATCCGTCTCCGGATCGGGAAGTATGACTTTTACCGCTGCCTCGTCGGGATCGTATCAAGGTATCCTGTTTTATCAGGACCCTGAGCGTAACCTATGCGGGATCTAATACTTTCAGCGGATCGGGAGCCGTAACAGGCACGCTCTACTTTCCAACGACGTCACTAACTTATTCCGGTTCCGGGGCCGCCGCATCTTATCTCGGGCTGGTCGCGAACACACTGACATTTTCCGGTAGTGGGGCGATCAGCATATTACAGGATGACTCCTCGGCGTCGCACACAGGTCTTTTTACGAAATCGGTGGCGATAGTGCAGTAGAATAGGGACGCGCGAGGATTCCAACCGGCCGCGTGCGGCTATCCTGATAGAATCGATGCTTTTCGAGGTCAACGGGCTTTGCAAGCGATTCGGCCATATCGCCGCGCTATCGGAAGTCGGCTTCCATGTGGATGCGGGCGAGTTGCTCGGATTAATTGGCCCTAATGGAGCGGGTAAGACAACGCTGTTCGAGTGTCTCGCGGGCGTGTTGCCATTCGATGCGGGCGCGGTGCGCGCCGGGGGCCGGCCCGTGGGAGCGCGCGAGCGGCCTTCGCTCCTATTCTACGTTCCCGACGGCATCGCTCCATGGCCGTCCCAGTCCGTCCGATGGGCTCTCGACTTCACGATGGGCTTCTTCGGCGGCCGCGCACGAAACTTCGCGATGAGGTGATCGAACAGCTCGACCTCCCTCGGTTGCTGGCGCAACCGATCGGCACGCTTTCTAAAGGCCAGCGCAAGCGCGCGCTGCTCGCCTTCGGCCTGCTTACGCCGCAGCCGGCATTGCTCATAGACGAGCCTTTCGACGGCCTCGATCTGCGTCAGGCGCGCGACATTGCGGCGGCCTTACGCGCTCACGCCGCCCGCGGCCGCACGCTCTTTCTATCCATTCACCAGATCGGCGACGCCGCGCGTTTGTGCGACCGGTTCGTGCTGTTGAGCGGCGGCCGCATCCGAGGAGAAGGCACGGTTGCAACGCTAGCCGCGCTGGCGGCATCGCGCGATCCGTCGAAAACCTATGCGGACCTGGAAGAGGTGTTCCTTGCCCTTACGTAGCTCATCGTATGCGCGCTAGCTCCCCTTTCCTCTGGCTCCTAATAAAGAATGGCGCGAGTTGGTGGTATCCAGGGCGTGGTGGGTTCTGCTGCTGGTTATGGGGCCGCTGGTGGGGTGTCTCGTTCATTGGCGCCGTGCATACTTATGGTGAAGTCAGCGGGCTCAACGGGACCGCCGCCGGAGTTGGCGAGGCCCTGTCGCCGCTGATTGGCATCTGGGCGCCCGCGTTCAGCGCTTGCGAGCTCGCGGCGGTCTTTTTGTTACCCTTTGTCGCGATTCGCCTGGTCGCGGGCGACCGTCAGAGCGGCGCGCTCAAACTCGAGCTCCAACACGGCATGTCTCCTTTCGCGCGCATCGCGGCCAAAGCGCTGGCGCTGCTGGCGGGTTGGCTGATCGCCATGCTACCGCCCTTGAGCGCATTCTGCTGTGGAGAAGTTATGGCGGCAGCGTCTATCCGCCGGAGCTAGCCACGGTCGTATTCGGCCACGTGCTCAACGCGGGGCTCACCATCGCGCTCGCCGCCGCCTGGCGCCGCATCGCCGAAAACCCTTCCACGGCCGCCATCCTGACCCTCGGCGATCACCGTCGGTACGTGGATCGTGAATTTCTTCGGGGCGGTGCAAGGTGGTGTTTGGGAACGCGCCGCCGCCTATACGCCAGCCGCCATGGTGGCCGAGTTTCAGCATGGCCTGGTGCGGCTGGACACCGTCCTCATTGCCCTGATTTTCATGTTCACGGGCCTCGGCTTGGCCGCGCTCTGGATGCGGTTGGGCGTTGCCGTGCGGCGGCGCGTTTACGAATCGATCGGCCTGGGCGCGCTCGCCGCCGCCGCGATCTTCGCTTGTACGCTTTGGCCCGCCAGTTGGGATACTTCCGAAAGCCGCGCCAACTCGTTTCCGGAATCCGACGAACGGGCGCTCCGGCAAATTCCAAGAGCCGCTGAGCATTACGGCATATCTGGCGCCGGAAGATCCGCGCCGCGCTCGATCTGGAGCATCACGCTCTTTCCAAGCTGCGCCGCGTCATGCCCAAACTCCAGGTGCGGTATGTATCCGCGACCTCAATCGGCCTGTTCGAGCAGACCAACGCCGCATTACGGCGAAATCTGGTATTACCTCGGCGGCCGCAAGACCATGAGCCGCATGACCACAGCGGAAGGCGTGCTCGAGGCCATTTACTCCCTGGCCGGCATTGCGCCGCCGCCGGAGACTGACGCGGAAATGTTTCGCGGACATCCGCTCGCGGTTGCGCCAACCGGCGCCGGAGCGATATTCTACGGCCTCTGGCCATGTGTGTTCATAGCCGGAGGAATTCTCACGCGAAGGATATTCAGATGAACGCAGTGACACGAGACGGATTCGGTTTCGTTGGCGGCTTGCTTTTGGCGGCTGCGCTCTCCGCGGCGGATATCAAAGTCGATCTCAGCAAGGAGCAGCCGGGCAAGCCGCCAGTCGCCTTCGAACCGATGGTGGGAACATGGCTCGTGGCGCAGGATGGCCCCGACAAAGTGATCATGGTCGACGGCCGGCCATGGGTCGCCAGCAAGGACAATCCCACCAAGCTGCTGCTGCAAACGGCGCGCAAACTCTATGGCACGTCCAACGAAGAGCTGATGGACAATGCCAAACAGTTCGCCTATTATCCAGTGCAGTTCTCAAGGGCGTCGACAATTTTTCGAACGGCTCCATCTGCATGAAGTTCAAAACCGTTGGCGGCGAATCCGATCGCTGCTCCGGCATCCTCTTCAACGTGAAGCCGAACGGCGACTGGCTGGCCATGCGCTACAACGACACGGAAAACAACGTCGCGCTGTGGGAATTCCATAATGGCATCCGGCGGAATGTCAAGTTCAGCGATCGCTCCAAGCCGTTCATGCTGGACCGGAACGCGTGGCACGAGTTGAAGATGACGGTCAACGGCGCCGATTTCAAAGCGTGGCTCGATGGCGCCCCTGCGCTCGAATATACGCTCGGCAGCGAGCCTGCCGCGGGTAAAAAGAGGACCGCCCAATGCAGACTTGATTCCCGCCAACAATCCGGTGTTGCGTCCGCCCGTAGCCGGCAAAGTCGGCCTCTGGTCGAAGACGGACAGCACCAGTTACTTCAAGGATTATGTAGTGAGCCCGCAGCCATAAGGCTCGTTGCGATGGGATCTCACTGATTTGTGACCGTTGCATCCTGCCACTGTTTTGTGAACATACCTGGGCACGCGGGGATGCACGGCAGCTTCTTCGAAGTGGGGACTTCGAAAATTAGCTCCTATCAATAGAATACCGAAGGCGCAATCAAAAGAAGAAGTGCTTGGTCCAATCCACCATCATGTGCAATATCGCCGATGAAAACACGCTTGACGATTTCTGAAACACGCGCCCGTACGCCAGGCCGGCGATGGTCGCCACGATCATGTAGCGCCAGTTCGGCAGCGGCTGCGGTCCGTTATCCAGATGCGCGCAGCCGAAAATGAAGCTGGCCCAGAATAATGTCCGCGCCGTGGCGCCGAACCGCTGCATCATGAGGTTCTGAATCAGCGCCCGGAACAGGATCTCCTCGGGGAGGGCCGTGCCCACGAAGATCAGGCCCGCCGCGCCAGCAATTTTCCCCGCGGGCTGCACCGGCAGATGCGGCGGCGGAATGAAACCGATGGCGATGCCCACCGCCGATGAGCACCGGCGCGATTACCGCAAAGCCGGCCAGCGGCACCCACAGGTCGCGCCACCCGCGCGGCAGGTTGAACTTCATGCCGCCGATCGGCCGGAACGCGAGAAACAGCGTTAGGCCCAACAAAATCGCAATGCCATAGATGACGCTGTGCAGAAATCCGTACGACGCGCGCGGCACGAACGCGAACGCGCCGGCGAACTCGACGGGGAGCCACAATAGTGCCACGGCCAGGAAATCCGCCCGATAGCCCAACGCGTACCGGCACGCCACGGGCGCGCAGGTATACGCCAGAACCACCAACGTCTGGGCCGGCGCCGGTCGCGGAAACGACGGCCGATGCGGCTACGAAAACCCCGGTCAGGAGCAACGGCGCCGCAAGGATGCAGCGCCGCGCGCCGGCGTAGTACGCTCTGTAAGCCGCGTTGCAGCGGCGCCGCGAAGAACGCGAATATCGCGGCCAACAAGAACGACAGGACTACAATTTGCGGAGCGGGCATGCGCTCAATGCGCTCAGTGCGTCATGGCGTAGACGATATAGTTGACGCCGATGCGAATCCCGAGCGCCGCCGATTCAGCCGGATACGTGGGCGCATCCGCCCACTCCCACGAATCGCCGACGTCGGATTGAAAGGTAGCCGCCACCAGCACGCGGCCCCTATCGTCCACGATGCCGCGCCATTTGGCCGGACAGGGCTCGCATTTGAAAGTCACGCCGCGGTTGACCGATCCCTGGCTCGCCACCTGATAGCGGTCGCTCAGATCGTAGACCGAATGGAAGATGCCGGCATCGTTTGGCAGGTCGACGATGTCGCGGCCGGGAAGCACGCGCTGCATGGTCGAGCGGAAAACTTCCCAATCGTACTCGCCCCAGAAATCGTCCACCATCAGGAAACCGCCGCGCAGCAGGTATTCACGCAGCGCCGTAACTTGGGTATCACTGAGGTTCCAGTGGCCCACCTGCACCGAATAGAGCCACGGCCAGTCGTATGCGTCACCCTCATCGAGGTTGACCGGTTGCTCCACGGAGCGCACTGCCAAGCGCGTCAGCCTGCGTACCGCTTGCGAGAAGTGGCGGTCGGCGCGCGGGAAGTCCTGTGTCCAGATCGAATTGCCCTCCGTCCAGTCGTAGCCGCCGCCATACGCGCGGCCGAAACCGGCGCCGTAACCGCCGAAGCCTCCGCCGCCGCCGAACCGGCCGCGCCCGCCGCCCCGGTTGGAATTGGGAGGATACATCAGGCGCGCGAAGGTCCATTCGGCCGGAACTTTGTAATCCACTGGTAGGGGAATTTCGCCCAGACGATATTCCACGCCTGGAAACTCGCGAAACGGCCGCTGAAACGCGAAGAGCGTTCCTATGAGTGCCGCGCACATTCCCACGCGCCAGAGTTTCATCGCTTCTAGCGTGAGGATACCACTGCCGCCAGCCGGCCAAGACTCTTATCTCATGCAAGATGAGCCTGGACCGGGGCTCGGATTCTCATACAAGATGAGCCTGACTCAGAAACCGGGAGCCTCGAGCAGATCCGGGCGTTTCTGGCTGGCAGTGGCGAGGTGCGGTTTGCCGGGCAACGGCAAGAGGAAGTGTACGGTTGGACGGAGCGCACGCTGGTGCGGCATCAGTATGCCAGCCTGAACCGACAGGGCAAGGGTTTGGTGCGGAGCTACATCGCCCGGATGACGGGTCTCAGCCGGGCCCAGGTAACGCGGCTGATCACAGCGTATGGCAAGGCCGGGCGGGTGAAAGCCACCGCCTATCAACGTACCAAGTTCGCCAGCCGTTACACCGCGGCCGACGTGGACCTATTGGCCTACGTCGACAAGGCGCACGGAAACTTGAGCGGTCCAGCAACCCGGCGTATCCTGGAGCGGGAATACGGCGAATACCATCAGGCTGCCTACCAGCGGGTGTCGGCCATCTCGGTGGCGCACCTATACCGGTTGCGCAACTCGGATGCCTATCGCCAACGCAATGCCAGCTACCAACCCACGCGACCGACGCCGATCCCCATCGGCGAACGACGCAAGCCGCAGCCGCACGGTTTGCCCGGATATCTGCGCATCGACACGGTGCATCAAGGCGATCAGGAAGGACGCAAAGGGTTATATCACATCAACGCCGTGGATGAGGTGACCCAGTGGGAAATTGTGGCCGCCACCTCGCAAATCTCCGAACTCTGGTTGCTACCAGTGTTGGAAGCTCTGCTGGAGCAATTTCCATTCGTGCTTCGCGGTTCAACTACAACGTCGCGTGCCTGTTTGATGGGCAAACTACTCATCGAACAACCAAGTCGCGGGCGCACCATTCCGGCGACAACGGCTTGGTGGAATCCAAGAATGGAGCCGTGATTCGCAAGCACATCGGCTACGGCCACATCGACGCGCAACACGCCGAGACGATGGACCATTTTCACAGGCAGCACCTCAATCCGTCGTCAACTTCCATCGTCCTTGCGCCGTGCCCAAGATTCTCACCGAAGCCAACGGCAAACGCCGCCGCGTGTACCAGCGCTGGGCTACCCCCTTCGAGTTGTTCCGGGAATTACCCCGTTGCCACAGCTATCTGCGGCCACACATCACGCTGCAGAGCTGGATCGCTTCGCTCAAGCCCAATCCGATACCGAAGCCGCTCTGGAGATGCAGCGCGCCAAGCGCAAACTCTTCCAGAGCTTCCATCCGAGACACACCGCAAGCCGCAGCAGCCCGCGCCTCCCGTTGGTCGGCGACCGGCGGTCTGATCCGGTCCGAGGCGCAAACCCAAAAACCAAAACCTTCTCAATAAAAAAAACAGAAAAGGCTGGTCGGCCGCGGGGCTTCGAAACATTGTCGGAAAGGAGACTCAGCACCCCCTACCGGTTTCAGGCTCATCCTTCAATGAGAAAATGCTCAAGCGGCGTAAGCTCTAAGCGAGCATGCGCTAAAGTGAAAACTGCATCCAGCCCGGTTTTGCCAAGATTACTCTGCCGTGGTTGCGCGGCTCGGCGGCGTTATGGACAGTCTGCTGTTTTTTTAGTTGGCCGGTTCCGCAGCGGCGTTTGTGACTTACTGTTGTAGTCCAGCGAAAGAGCGATCCAGTAGGCAAGATCGCGATCCGAGTTCACGGCGTCCGCATCGACATGCACAAAACCTCGATACTGGCGACCTTTCATAACGACGGTCCGGCAGCCTCTATGTTGCAAAGCGGCATCATGTATTGCCGGGTCGATACGGCACATGAGCCGGTCACGGCCCACGCTGATACACATCTTCCCGCCGACCATGAAAGCGAGACCGCCGAACATCTTTTTTTCCGTGACCTGGAGCTTGGGTCCCAGCCTCGCCCTCACGCGGGTCGCCAGAGCTTCATCAGCCGCCACTCGGTTGCTCCTTGGCGCTACTTCGGAAAGGGCGCGCAATCAAAGTAAATGTCGAATGAACCGATCTTGCCGTCCTGTACTCCAAATTCGTTTCCCTGGATCGTCATATCGGTTCCTACACATCGCGTGCGCCAGGCGCTTCTGTAGCGCTACGGCGTTACCAGTATATTGCCGAATCGGCGCCTCGCGACATACTAACCGACCATCTCCACGCCCAAGCGCCAGCCCAGCTTCGCCTCGTCAGCCCAGAAAATCTGCCGCCCAAACCAATTCGAAGGCTTCGAGCCTATCATCCCGCCGTCCCCCCCTAACACAAATGCGCAAGGGGATTCGCCGAACTGCGCGATACGCCGGCCCAGCCAACCGCTGGGCGCCAGAGTTGCCGCGAGCACTACCGGGGTCCCGGAAAACCACGCCAGATCGGCGCCAAACGCTTCATCTCGCTGCCGCTGCGGCGGGGGCAAGTGGAAGGCTTTCCGGTACTGGGTAATCGACTCTTCCAGACCGCGGACGCCGATCACCACCAGCCCCACTCCGCGGAAGCGGTTAGTGGTCGGTTTCCCGGAGGGATACACCCGATTCTGGCGCGGCGTGAAATCGCGAATCAGAAACGGAAAGAACGACCCTCGCGGCCCCGTCCGATATCCGCGGTCTCCCACGCGAGCGTCACTCCGTCCGGGCGAGCGCGCCCGCTCTTCTCCGCATCGCCCACGCGAACGCCGGCGTGAGCAAGCTGCCGGATTTCGGCGTTCACATCGTTGATGCGCAGGGCGAAGGCGCAGGGGCCGCCGTTCTCGCGCAGGAACCGGTTCCAGGTGTGCGCCGCCAGCGCCGCCGGATCGGCCCCCTGCTCGATGCCCATCAACTCGAGATACGAGCCATCCGGAAAGCTCGCCAGCGCCATCTCCGTCAAATGGTTCGCGTGCGGACCGCCGTATTCGGTGGGAATACCGGTTGCCGCGCTAAACGCCGCGCGCAAGTCCGCCAGTCGCGTGCCCGCAATCGTGACGTGATCGATTTCCAGATCGGCCCGATCGCTTTCCAGGTCGGCCCCGCAGACCGACAGCGCCATCGCCATCGCAAAAACCATACCTCGCATTTGGCTCATGGTAGCCCGAAACTGGAGATTAGCATAGTACCTAAGCCCTGGAACACGGTACTCCAGAGGATTGAAACGTTACCGCAATCCGATTCACCATTGGAATGTGGCGGCATGATTCGGAGGGCATCGCTGCCATGTTCCCTCAAAGAGGAACCGCCCGCATAATTTCCCCGCAACCACCTCGGACGCAGGGATGCGACCTCCGCGCATCCCTGCAGTCTGTCCCCGCAGTGTTTCCAAGCGTCCAACCCTACTGCTTGGGAACTGAAACCCTGATATTGCGGAACTTCATGCCGGCGACGTGGGTCCCCTGCAGGTTGAATGGCCCGGGCGCGGCCTCATTGCTGTCCAGCGCGCCGCCGGTGATGCCGGGGATCTCCTGGTTGTCGATAATCGTGACGCCGTTGTGGATTACGCTCGCCCATCGGCCCACTAATGTCACGTCCAATGCCTGCCACTCGCCTGCCCTGCCCGGCGAATCGCGCGTGGGCTCAAGAAATCCGTAGATCGATCCCATGCCGTGCAGTTTGTCATTGACGCCTTCCGCCGCATATTCGATCTGTACCTGATACCGGCCACGCAGGTATACGCCGCTGTTGCCGCCTTCCGGGCAGTTGTATTCCAGGTGAAGTTTGAAATCTTCGAACTTGCCGGTGGTGCGAAGATTCGACCCGGCCTGTTCGTTGAGTAACTCGCCGTCGCGCGCCACCCAATGATTCTCCGCCGGGCTGCCCGGCTCCCATCCGGTGAGGTCGCTCCCGTTGAAGAGCGCCGCGGGAGGCGTCCATGCTTTGGGCGCCTTGTTCTTTAACTCCGGCGCGCGCTCTCCGGCGATTTGTCCTTGCGTTTCCTGTCCCCGCTTGATGGCGCCGGTGAGCGCATTTTTCTTAAAGTTCAGCTCCCAGGCGATGGGGGGCCGGTCCTCCGCCCCGGGTGAAATAACCAGCGTCAGGCGCGCGCCCTCGAGCTGGACATCTTGCACCGGGCGCACGCTCCCACCTCGTGGTTGGACGCGCACGGCCGGCTTCCCATCCTTCTCGGTTACTTCGATCCAGGATGGATACGCCGCGGCCGCGGTCTTGATGGTCAGGTCCCATCGCCCGAGGAACGGATTTGGAATCTTCTTCGCGGGCGCGGAATGCAGCGGAGGTGCGCCCGCCAGGAATGCCAGAGATGCAAGAACGAGCTGTCGCATTCCAGCATTGTGCGTCGAATTACGTCCGATATCAAGGACTTTCGTAAGATCGCGAGCGGCTCATCTGCCGGTCTACGCCCGCGGAGGTCGCGATCCGCCTGGCATAGAATCGGATCATGCCTTACAGGTGCGCTTTCGGCGTGTACTTATTGGCGTACGCTCTGAAAGCAGCGGCACAGGCTGGCGTTCCTTTCACGCTCGGGCCGCGCCTCTTCGCCGACGACTTTCGCGGCGGCCTGGCGCAATGGGCCTCGGAACTGGAAAAGCCCGGACGAGTGGCGGCGCGCGGCGGAATACTCACAGTGGACGTTCCAGCGGGCTGCACCATCTGGTTCCGGCCGGAACTGCGCGGCAAAGTGACGATTGAATATGAAGCGCGCATGGTACAGGCGGGCGGGCCGAATGATCGAGTTTCCGACTTGAACGCCTTCTGGATGGCAACCGATGCACGCGCGCCCAGCGATTTTTTCGCCGTCCACCGCTCCGGCCAAATCAGGGATTACAACCAGCTTCGCGCGTACTACGTGGGGCAGGGCGGAAACTCGAATACCACTACGCGCTTTCGCCGCTACATTGGCGACGCCTCCAATCGGCCGCTGTTGCCCGAGCACGACCTGCACGGCGCCGATACCTTGCTGCGGCCCAACGTATGGCAGACGGTGCGCCTGGCGGCGATGGGAGACCGCATCTCAGTATTACCGCGATGGCCGGTTGATCTTCGATTTCACCGACAGCGCTCCATACACGCGCGGCCGCTTCGGTTTCCGGACCACCCAGAGTCACGTGGAACTGCGCCGGTTCCGGGTCTACCGCATCGCGCCCAGCGTGGCGCCCGGCTCTGGCGCCATTCCGCCGCGCCTCCGCTATCCCAGCCGGCGATGCTCCTTCAAAATGCACCGGTCCATCACCACGTCCAAGCCCGCTTGCTCGGCGCGGCGCGCGGCTTCTTCATGAACCACGTCTTCCTGCATCCAGATGGCTTTTGCGCCTTTGCGAATCGCGGCTTCCACGATTTCGGGAACGAATTCCGGGCGGCGGAAGATATCTACGATATCGATCGCTTCCGGAACGGAATCCAGATCGGGATAGCACTTCTCGCCCAGCACTTCGGTTTCCTGCGGATTCACCGGAATGATGCGATATCCGGCGCGCTGCATGTATTCGGCGACGCCGTAACTCGGCCGGTAGCGCTTACTGGATAGGCCCACCACCGCGATCATGCGCGCGGATTGCGAAAATCTCCGCAATCGCGTCTCATGCGGTGGGCCGCTCCCGCTTGGACGTGGATGGCGCGCTTCAGCTTCTCCACCTCGTCCTCATCCAGATGCCGGAACTGACCGGGCTTGATAGGACCCAGATCGATGGGCCCGATGCGCACGCGCTTCAACTTTTCCACCAACAGTCCGAAATGCTTGAACATCGATCCGAATCTGGTTGTTGCGCCCCTCACCAGCTTCACTTCATACCACGGATTTTGCGCCTCGCGAATGAGCTTCAAGCCCGGCGGGAAGGTGCGCCGTCCGCCAAGCGGCACTCCCTCGCGGAAGCGCTGTTCCTGATCGGGCGTTAGCGTTCCATTGACTTTTACCAGATACGTCTTTCGGCAGGTGCGTGGCGGCGGACATCACGGCATTCGCCAGTTCGCCATCGTTCGTGAACAGCAACAGCCCTTCGCTGTGATAATCGAGGCGGCCCACCGGATAGACGCGCTCTTTGACTCCGCGCAACATTTCCATCACGGTCACGCGGCCCTCGGGATCGCTGACCGTGGTTACCGAGGCGTCGGGCTTGTGCAGCGCGATGTATACCATGTGCTTGGGCGGACGCAGCAGGCGGCCATCCACCTTGATGTGATCGCGCTCGAGATCGGCCTTCGAGCCCAGCTCGGTCACCACCGCGCCATTCACCGTAACGCGGCCTTCGGCGATCAACTGCTCGGAGTGCCGGCGCGAAGCGACCCCGGCTTGGGAGAGAATCTTCTGCAGCCGTTCCTCGGGCATCAGGGCTCCGCTTCCGGCGCCGGCGGGTTCGGGTTCGCGCCGACGGCCTCGCCATCCGCCTGGGCTTCGGGCGCGGCCGCGGTTCCGGTTGGCGTCGGCGGCTTCGGCCGGCGCGACCGCTTCCGGCAGCGGTTTCGAATCCGCGAACGCCATGCGGCGGATCTCTTCAAACTCTTTGAGCGAAGGCAGCTCGCTCAAGTCTTTCAATCCGAACTGAATCAGAAACTCCTTGGTGGTCTTATAAAGGATCGGCTTGCCGATCACGTTCTTGCGTCCGGCCACGGCGATCAGCTTGCGATCGAGCAGCGTCTTCAACACGCCGGCGCCCTGCACGCCGCGGATCTCCATGATCTCGGGCGCGGTTACCGGCTGCTTATACGCGATCACGGCCAGAGTTTCGAGCGCGGGCAGGGACAGCTTCATGGGGGCTTGAGGCTCTTGACGAAGTTGCGGACGGCCTCGTGATGCTCCGCTTTGGTCGCCATTTTGAATCCGCCCGCTACCTCGCGGATGGCGATGCCGTGCTCGCGGTCTTTTCCAGCTCCCGATCAGCTGCCGCAGCACCGCTTCGACGCGCTCGGCGGGCTGGGCCAAGCGCGCGGCGATCTGCGCGAGCGTCAGCGGCTCCTCGGCGACATAGACCACGGCTTCGAGTACGGCCTGCAACTGCGCGTCTTCCATAATGGCCGCGGCTGGGGCTTCCGTATCGGCGGCTGAACAGTCCTCCATCGGAAGCGGGCATCGGAATGGCCGCGTTCTGCGTCTGGCCTTGTTCTCGGCCGGCTGCGGAGTTGTCGTCGTCCGCCCGTATTGATTTCCAATTCTTCCATTCCAGTTAATCGGTAATCTTTTTCCAGATCGCGGCCATGGGCTGGCCGGAGGCGAATACGGTTTCAAAATTGCGATGGCGCGCGAGCGCAATTTCGCCGAAGAGGCTCCTTCTGCGTCACCACTACCGCCTGCATGCGCACCATCTCGAGGACGGCCAGGAACAGCGCGATCATAGCGCGGCGCGTGCGCTGCCGCTCGAATATCGCGCACGATGAAAACCGGGCGGTCCGGTCCGGCCTCGATGAATTGCTCCTTCAAATAACGGATCATGTCCGAAACGGTCACATCGGCGGCTCGCCCACCTCATAGGTCGGCCGGTTTTTGGCGCGCTCGAGGATTTCGCCGAACGCTTTCACCAGATCGAAAAGGGTAACGTTCAGCCCGGGTCTTCATCCTCGGAGAGGAACGCTTTCATCTGCGGATTGGACCACACGTTCTCTTCAATCAGACGCTTCTGCTGCAGCATTTCGGCGGCGTTCTTGAATCGCTCGTGCTCGAGCAACCGCTCCACCAATTCCTGACGCGGATCTTCCGGCCCTCGCCGTCCTTTTCCAGCGCCGGATCGCGCGGCAGCAGCATCTTGGACTTGATATGGATCAGCGTCGCCGCCATATAGACGAATTCCGAGCCGAGATCCATATCCATTTCGCGCGCCTGATCGATATATGCAAGATACTGCGCGGTGATGGTGGCGATGGGGATATCCTTGATATCGATCTGCTGTTTGCGGATCAGATCCAGCAGCAAATCGAGCGGTCCCTCATATTGCTCCAGATGAATGTTCAGGGGCGACGACACCGTTTTTCACGATAACATGCGGGATTGTTGGGTCCGCCGAGGCGCGGACGTGGGGTGGGAATTCGTAAAGGCTACTGACCGCTTCCAAGCGCCTTAACACGGCCGGTCAGCTTCGATTTATAGCGCGCGGCGGTATTTTTCTTGATGATTCCGTTCTTGGCCGAACGGTCGATAATCGAAAACGCTTTCGGCAACAGTTCAGCCGCCGCTTTGACATCCTTGCCGGTGAGAGCGCGCCGGATCTCGCGAATCGTATGACGAAGCCGGGTCCGATTCTTACGGTTGAATTCGGTGCGGCGTTCGGTTTGACGTACCCGCTTGAGGGCGGAAATTGTGTTGGCCATCTTTGCTGAGTCTAATCCTTGTGTCGTCTGGAGTTTCCAGGATAGCGCACCGGCGCGTTTGCGGGCAAGCGGCGATTTCGGGGGTGCTTCGGCGATTTCGACACTGCGCGCTGCTTGACGGCGCCGGCTGCTTCCCGCACAATCGATAAATTGAGAGGAAAATTCATTCCAGGCGCGATCGTCGCGCTCTTTGCCGCATCCGCCACGGCGCAGACATCCGCGTGGAAGCTCGTGTGGTCCGACGAATTCGATCACGACGGCCGGCCGGATCCCGCCAAATGGACCTACGAAACTGGATTTGTGCGTAACCAGGAAGCGCAATGGTATGAGCCGGAGAATGCCTGGTGCGAGAAGGGTCTGCTGATTATCGAGGGGCGGCGGGAGCGGAAGAGGAACCCCAATTTCGAGTCCGGCAGCAAGGATTGGAAAACCAATCGCGAGTATGCCGAATATACTTCAGCCAGCCTGACCACAAAAGGTATCGCGAGCTGGCGCTATGGACGCTTCGAGATGCGCGGCCGGATCGATACTCGGGCGGGCCTCTGGCCGGCGTTCTGGACGCTGGGGGTAGATGGAGATTGGCCCAACAACGGCGAGATCGACATAATGGAATACTATCGGGGCACGCTATTGGCGAACCTGATCTGGGCGGGGATGGGGCGCACCAGCTCGTTCACCTTCGAAAATCATCGCCCTGATAGCCAATCCGGAATGGAGCAGGAAGTTCCACGTCTGGCGGATGGATTGGGATGAGAATCGCGTGATTATCACAGTAGACGGCGAGACGTTGAACGATTCCGACCTGAATCGAACTAACAATCCGGATGGTACGAACGGCTTCCGGCAGGCGCACTCGATTCTCTTGAACATGGCCATTGGCGGCACTGCCGGCGGCGATCCGTCGGCTACCGCATTTCCGGCGCGATTCGAAGTCGACTACGTGCGCGTCTATCAGAAGCAGTAAACGCTGTCGGCCGCGTGATAACGGGAACTTTCCGGCGCGATGCGGTGTCTCAATCTTTGCAAGGCCTGATTTTTCCTGGTAGCTTGAAGTTAAGCTGAACCGAGAGGCTGCCGTTGGCCACATCTATTCTAGAACTGAGTCGGGACCGATCCGCGGAATGCGCCGTCGATCTGGAAGACTTGCGCCTGATGGAAGGCCTGCGCGAAGGCGCCGAATGGGCCTACGAAGAGTTGATCGCGCGCTTCCAGCAGCCGGTTTACGCATTGGCTCTGCGCCTGCTCTCCGGCCAATCCGAAGCCTGCGATGTGGTGCAGGAAGTCTTTCTCAAAGTATTCCGCAATATCGGGAGTTTCCGCGGACAGAGTTCGCTGAAGACCTGGATTTATCGCATTACGGTAAATGAAGCGCATAACGTGCGCCGGTGGTTTTCGCGGCATCGGCGGCGCGAGGTGGAATTGGACGGCGCGCCCGCAGGAAGCGCGCGCTTGGGCCGAGATGATCCCGGATGGCGGCCGCTCGCCCTTTGACCGCGCCTTGGATGGCGAACAACAGGTCCTGGTGAAAGCGGCGCTGGAGAAGATCAATCCGATATTTCGCGATGCCGTGGCCTTGAGAGACATCGCGGACCTGAGTTATGAAGAGATCGCGATGGTCCTGGGAGTTTCCCTGGGAACCGTAAAGTCGCGAATACTGCGGGGCAGAGAAGCCCTGGGTAAAGAACTAGCGGGTAGCCTCGATCCGAGGCCGAGCCTGCGATTAGTGCCGGAAAACGGCTGAGTAAGTAACGGTATGAGTTGTGAAAATGTACGAGCACTGATATCTCCGCTGCTGGACCGCCAAGTAGAGGCGGAGCAGCGGGACGACGCGCTGGCGCATCTGAATACGTGCCGCGCTTGCAGCGCCGGATATGAATCCATGCGAATCCAGCGCGCCGCGCTCCGGCGGCTGGCGGCGCCGCCGGTTCCAGCGATCCTGCAAAGCAGGCTGCGGGTGATGGCGTCGCACCAGCGCGACGCGGCAAATTGCGCGCCTTACCTGGGCGGCGCGCTTTGAGCATTGGCGCAGCCTGGCTGGGTTGAGACTAGGAAACCTGATGCGGCCGGTGGCGCTGCCGGTGGCGGGCGGGCTGGTATCCGCGCTGCTGATGTTCGCCGCGCTGATTCCCAGCGTGACCTATGCCCACCTTTCCAGCGTGGAACCGCCCTCGCCGGTGTTCACGGATCCCGACGGTCAGGTAGTGGGCGAAGGCGAGTTCCCCAAGCTCGAACGAGCCATCGGTCCGGCGGTGAGCGGCAAAGTAGTGGTGCTGCTGACCATCGACGACCGCGGGCGCGTGCAGAATTACACCGTAACGCAAGGCGCGATGACGCCCGAGGTGCAGAACTTCATCCTGTTTTCGCAATTCACTCCGGCCACGATGTTCGGCAAACCCACGTGGGGCCAGGTACGGGCGGTCTTCGGCGCCGATAGCGACATGCGGAGCTAATCGCCCGGCGTGGCGCGGCAAAAGCTCGGACAACATTTCCTAGTTCATAGCTCGATTCTGGAACGTATCGCCGCGGCGGTGTGCCCGGAGCCGCGAGCCGCTAGTAATCGAGATCGGCCCCGGACGCGGCGCGCTCACCGAGAAACTGCTGCAGCGCGCGCAACGCGTAATAGCGATCGAACTGGATCAATCGCTGGTGGAGCACTTACGGCAACGATTTGCCGGTGAGCCGCGCCTGCAAGTAGTTCATGCCGATGCGCTCACGACCGATCTGGCGGATTGGGGCGATGCGCCGGTCGCCGGCAATCTACCCTATTACGCGGCCACCGCGATCATCGCTCGGACCGTCCGCCAGCGAGCCCCGCGCGCCGTTTTCCTGATTCAGAAAGAAGTGGCCGCACGGCTGATCGCGCAGCCGGGCACGCGCGAGTATGGCTACTTGACGGTGGCCACGCGTCTGTTCGCCGAAGCGCGTCTTCTCTTCGATGTGAAGCCAGGCGCGTTTCGCCCGCCGCCAAAGGTGGATTCCGCCGTGGTGCTGCTTACGCCGCGAGATCGGCCGGAGGACGTGGACGCGGATCCGTTCTTGCGCTTCCTGGGGCACTGCTTTCAGTACAAACGAAAAACGCTCCGCAATAATCTCGCGGAGATTTACGGGAAGGATCTAGTGGACGCTTGGCCGGAGGCGGGGCTGCGGGCGGAGCAGATTACGCTCGCTGGGTTTGTGGAGATGTACAGAAGGTTGGGGCGGCATTCAGTTACACCGTGAAGCGGGATCAGGCCGGTGCGAATCCCTTCAACAGCACTTGGCGCGGGCGTACTTCGCGCGCAGCCGCTCTTGCGAGAAGCGCCGCCATTCAGCGCCGGAGTGCGCGCGGCCGTGCAACGCGAGATGCCGCTGATAGGCGTTCTCATCCGCGATTTCCCGCAGCAGCCCCAGCACTAATCTGCCAAAATGGCGCAAGCGTCTCATAGTTCCTCCGCGCGAAGCTGCGAGAGCACGAACGGCGCTTCGGCCACTCGGGCGGCGCGCGTGCCGCGCAACACGCCGTACCAGACGCGCAGCGAATCGGCGAGAATCGTGGCCACCATCAGCAGCAGAATTCCGCACAGAGCGGCATTGAGCCGCGCATTAAATATCAACGTCTGCGTGGCCGCGGTGGATGCGCCGGCGCTGGCCGCGAGACGGTCCACCTGCGCCAGGAAGCCGATGGCCGGAACCGGCGAGAAGATTTTTTGCCAGGCGGCGGTAAAGGTCACGATCACCAGCCACGCCAGCGGCGCGCACGTGATCCACATATATTTCGCGCCATGCATCTTCAGCAGAATCGTGGTCCCTACGCACAGCGCGATGGCCGCCAATAGCTGGTTGGCGATTCCAAACAGCGGCCACAGAGAATTGATGCCGCCGAGCGGGTCGCGGACGCCCTGAATCAGAAAATAGCCCCACCCGCCCACCACCGCCGCGCTGGTGAGAATTACGCTGGGCATCCAACTGGTGCGGCCCAGCGGCTCCGAAACATGCCGCAGCAGATCCTGCAACATGAAGCGGCCCACGCGCGTGCCGGCGTCGATTATGGTGAGAATGAACAACGCCTCGAACATGATGGCGAAGTGATACCAGAAACCGATCAGCGCCTGGCCCCCGCCGCTTTGCGCGAAAATATGCGCCATGCCCAACGCCAGCGAGGGGGCGCCGCCGGTACGATAGAAGAGCGTCTGCTCGCCCACGCTGTGCGCCAGCGCGCTCATCTGGCTTACCGAGACGGGAAAGCCCCAGGACGCGATTTTCGCTACCGCGGCCGCGGGCGTCGATCCCACCACGCCGGCCGGAGAATTCACCGCGAAGTATACGCCGGGCTGCATCACGCAGGCGGCCACCATCGCCATGATCGCCACAAAGCTCTCGAGCAGCATGGAACCATAGCCCACCGGCAGCGCGTTCGATTCCTTGGCGATCATCTTCGGCGTGGTGCCCGAAGATATTAGCGCGTGGAAGCCCGAAATTGCGCCGCAGGCAATGGTAATAAAGCAGAACGGAAAGACTTTACCGGCGAACACCGGTCCCGTGCCATCCACGAAGCGCGTCAGCGCCGGAAGTTGCAGATCCGGGTGAACGAATAAGACACCCACGCTGAGCATGAGCACCACACCCAGTTTCACAAACGTGCTCAAATAATCGCGCGGCGCCAGCAGCAGCCAGACAGGCAGCGCGCTGGCCAGGAATCCATACGCCACAATGGCAAGCGCCAGCGCCATCGCGCTCCACGTGAACCACGGCGCCAGCAACGCGGATGACGCGACAAACCGGCCCGCGAAGATGCTGGCCATCACCAACACAAAACCGAGAGCCGAAGCTTCCAATACCTTGCCGGGACGCCAGTAGCGAAGATACAGGCCCATCAGCAAAGCTACCGGCATCGTGGCGGCGATGGTAAACGTTCCCCACGGGCTGCCTTTCAATGCGTTGACCACCACCAGACTCACTACCGCGAGCAGGATCACCATGATCAACAGCACCGTGAACAGCGCCGCGAAGCCTCCAACCTTGCCGATTTCCTCGCGCGCCATTTCCCCCAGCGATTTGCCGTCGCGCCGCATGGAGGCGAACAGGATGACAAAATCCTGAACCGCGCCTCCGAGGACCGCGCCAATCACGATCCATAGGGTGCCAGGCAAATATCCAAATTGCGCCGCCAACACGGGACCTACTAGCGGGCCAGGGCCGGCAATGGCCGCAAAATGATGCCCGAACAGAATCCATTTATTGGTGGGTTCAAAATCGTGACCGTTGCGCAGGCGTTCGGAGGGAGTAGCGCGCTTATCGTTGAGCGCCATCACTCGCGCGGCGATGAACTTGGCATAGAAGCGATAGCCAAGGGCATACGTGCAAGCGGCCGCCAGGACCAGCCAGATGCTGTTGATGTGTTCGCCGCGGTTGAGCGCAATCCCGCTCAGGAAAAATGCCGCGGCGAACGCCACAATCAGCCAGAAGAGACGCCTGAGGAATTTCACGTCTCTTCGAGTCTACTAAAAGTTGTTCCAGCACTGCGGCATCGTATTCAACGCGGAGCAACGGAGGGGCGGAGATCGCGCGGAGTTTTGGGAATAGGTTTGTATTTGGCATGGGCTTAGTTGCGTTTGGATGCGCTCCGGGAGGTGGGATTTTGGTCGGCGCGGGCCGTTTGGGCGGCCGTCAGGCGGTGAAAACGGTCGAGCTGGCGAGCGATTTCGGTAGTGGAATAAACGAAGCCACCGAAGTCGGCGGTGGGCGGGAAATCCGGGGCTGGATCGTAGAGTTCCCCTTTGGATTGTGCCAGTTCGGTGAGCAATATGGCCTCGTGGAGAGCTTGGGCATGAGCGGCTTTGCGAGCCTCCTGCATGGATTTGAGCTGGATTTCGTTCTCGTTGAGGGACTTTTTGATGCGGCGCTCGTAGATGGTGAGCAGTTGCAGGCTCTTGCCCATGTTGAGCCAAGTTTGGGATTGGGCGAGGGCGGTATCGACTTCAGCGTTGCCCGAGCCCATTTGGTCGATATGTTCGCGGTGTCCCTGGGCGAAGATGCCATTTTCGAGAGCGCGGGCGCGCTTCAATCGCCAGCGGTCTTCGGCGATTTCCTGGACGGCTTCGATTTCGAGAATGCCGATGGGAGCGAGGGCTTCGCGCCAGGTCTCGCAATGCTTGCGGAAGGCATCCATTTCCTCGGGAGTGGCGATGTGGATCTGACCGGTGAGGCCGTGGCGGAAGGCGTTGAGGCTGGAGCGGCGTTTGCCCGCTTCGGTTTTGGGACCGGTAGAGTGTTGCGAGTTGGATTGGTTGGCTGTTAGTTTTGCTTCCGATACAGCGGACATACGTTAAAGCTCCTCACTAATTAGAATAACTGGGGTAGCGGTAAGTTCTTTCCAACCGTTAGACCTAAGTTATTGAAGAGAATGGGAGATATTCATTGCAAAAATCGGAACTGGGTTTTGGGGAGAGGACGAAACGCTGTCAAGAGAAATCGTAGGGGCGGGTTAGGATTGGTTTGAGGAGTAATTTCCATCGTCTTCTATGGCTTAGCTGAAGGTGGCCGATGCCAGTCCCAAGCTCCGCCGTAGGGGCAGAAGAAGGATGCGGCCACTTCCGGCCTGGTCCGGGCAATTTCATCTTGCCGCAGAACTGCGGAGCCTTAACTACCTGTCGGGCGATGATCCACTCAGAGCGGCCGTTGGCTGATGCAAGCGCGTTTATGGGGATTAATCCAAACGATGCTTCCCAGAAGCGGACTCATTGGACGGCGTGGATTTCACTTCCAGAGGGTAGCGGATTCAGGGGCAGTTTCCGCCGCACCCGCCTTAGGTCAGACTTCGCGCTCGGTCACGCTGTTTGAGTCGCGCCCTAGCTACCCATCGCATCCCGAAGTTTGCTTTTGACGAGCGTCCAGTCTTCTGATTGTTCGCTCTTCATTCTTCCGGCTAGCCTGCGCTTGAAGTCGAATTTACTTCTCCTCACCTTGTACTCTTTGTAAACGTCGTCAATCAGGCGTTTTCCATCATCGCCGAACCCACTCCTCCTGCCAATGTTGCCTCAGCTCTGCATCCTTCGATTCGCAGCGGGACACAAAAGTCTGCACCCAGGCGCCGACTTGAAACGTCTGAAGGCCGTCCTGGATCTTCCTTAGCCTGTTGGCCAGCACGTCGCCAATCACTCCGTACGCCTTCTGCGCAATTTCAGCGGGACGCAACCCTGGGTTTCGGGCTCCAGTCGCGGTATACTTCTTTGGCGACGACCTCATTAAGTTGAAGGAGAGCAAGCTCCCGCACTCGTGCCTCAAAGGTGCCCCTTGATCCCAGCCCTGGTACTTCAGAATCACTGAGCTCGTCAAAAAGCAATTTTGGATTTATTAGGTAGTTCTTGAGACAATACCGGTCCCACTGCAGAACTCGGACCATCGGAGTGCTTTTCGCTGAGGTGGGGGCCCGGTCCAAATCAAAGACAAAGCAATTCAGCTTGTCGACCTCATTTTCCCGTTCTGCCTTCTGTAGGGTTTCAATCTCTTTCTCAACCTCCACGTCCCCTTAGCGCGGTGATCTTGTAGCTGCGACCTGCTCGTAGAACCCTTCCTCCAGAATTCCAGTGTCATGTTCGCCCTCAACAAATATATTTCCCCTGGCGAACAAAGTCTCGGCTGCTGTCGTACCAAGACGGCGGAGGGCGTCGAATACTTCGCGGCTGTCGCGTTCGTAGATCTTAGTCGGCGTCTTTAGGCAGAGCGGAGATGGTACACGCCACAATCAGGGTGGTCAAACGCGGTGCTTAGGATCTCTGCTGAATGCGTGCATAGTATAACTTGCACGTCAGAGGCCTTGACGATCGCGTCATTGAGGAACGGGATGATGTTCTTGCATACGGCGGGATTGAGGTGAAGCTCCGGCTCATCCACGAGGGCTATACCTCCCTTAGCGAGGCTCCTCCGCAATAGCATAAACGTTAGAATCAGCCCCTTCTCCCCGCTGCTCATGCTGTCAATGTCGAACACCTTACCAGTCGCACACTCCCGAATGGCAACTTTTAGTGTCCCTACCGGCGTCAGCGACACGCCTGCAAGCTCTTTTCCAGGAAGGAGCCTCTCCAAGACCTGACGAAAGTCTTCTCGTAGGTCGGTCTGGTCGAGACCTGATATCAGGAGATTGTTCACAATGGTCTGCTTCAGCCGCTGGTATTTGGTCGAGGCCTGGCCAATGTGAGACTGAATGTGATTGTTCGCCTCCCCGGACGAGATCTGCAATTAGCTTCTCCCGGAGGAAATGCGCGGTCAGCCGGAAAGCTGAAAAGCGCCTTGTCCGGGGGAAGCCTGCGCTCCAGCATTATCACGAGGGCATTGTAGAACGGATTAGAGCCTCCGATGCGACGCTTCGTGCCATCAAGCGTCAGCTGTATCTGGAGTAGAGGCGGTGAAGGGAGAGCGTCGAGCGCCTTGTCTACCGACTGAATTGCGTTCGAAAGCTGGTCCTTGCCTTGATCCGACGATAGGAATTGCGTGAGCGCAATCTGCCCTTCGTCGTCATTGCGGGCTAGTTGTCCTTTGAGAAGCTCAACTGCCACTTGCTCTCTCGCGGTTTCCAAGTAATTTACTTCACCTGCGTCGATTTCGATCTTCAAGCTAGGTAACTGGTTCGGCCGGGTCTCGTGCCAGTGCGCCAAAATCCAGGTAAGCTGCTCAACTGCGGATGAGGAGATGCTGCGCCCAGAGAAGACAATACTTGCAGCCCCTCCTGGAAGTAGCCGGGGCATCAAGATGGCCTTGGTTAACCGAATCGCTTCAAGGATTGTGGTCTTGCCAATAGCATTCGGCCCCACGATTATGTTCAGTGGTTTTTCAAAGTCGCACTCGATCTGACTGAGACCGCGAAAATTTTCGATTCTGAGCTTTCGAATTTTCATTTTATGACCGGAGGGCGATCCACACGTCATCCACGGTTAATTAGTGTAGCAACTAGAGGGCACCCCACGGATGCTTGGAGTTAAGACGCATCGTGCCGTCCTTCCTTCAGTAGGCCCGGCTCGCAGATCCTGGGGATAAGCTGGTGTTGCCAAACCCATTTACCAATGGCTGCCAGGTTCCAGTCGGTAAAAGTACGGCTACCTTCGATGTCCCCACGCGTTCTGGGCATCCCGTCGCCAGATTCTGGCAGTATCGTCCACCGCCCGGAATCTGCTCCCGGCGGGCACGAGCCACATGCTGAAAACAGATTAGTCCCCATAAGTCGGCTTCGGTCCGGCGCAGCGGCCGACCCCTCGGCAGATTCGGAGACAGAGCGACGGAGGGTCAGTCTGGGTTCGGCGCGTTTCGAAGGGGAGATCCCCGGGCTGGCGAAAATCTTAAACTTCAGGAGACCTTCCGCAACTCCTCGCGGATGACGCGCCGCAGCGTGTCTTCCAGTTCGGGCACCGATTTCTTACCCTCAATGTAGGCGCGCAACACATTATTAATTGCGGTCTGATAGTTGCCGCCGCCGGCCTGCTCCACTTGATCCCGGAAGTAGTCGAGGACGTCGCAATCCAGCCGGATCGTGATGCGTTCCTTCCCGGGCGGCAGCGGAAGTACCGCGCCACGTTTCCCTTTGCTGAAGTCGTAGGTTTTCATTGGCTTTCGTATGCCTCCCGTTCGTGAGGTTCGGCTCGCCGAGCGGAGATCAATCGGATATCATCGCCGCGCCATGCGTAGACAACTACCAGGATTCGCCCCGCTGCGTCTGCTCCCAGGGTGATATGCCGCTGCTCCAAGGGATCCGACTCGTCATCGACGACGGTGACGGCAAGTGGGTCGTCGAACACCACGGTTGCATCGGCAAAACGAATCCCGTGCTTGGCGAGATTGCTTTCCAACTTCCCGAGATCCCAGACCACCGCCACAACTCAGTGTACAATGATATGCACGCTTCAATCAATTCTGGGACGCCCCGGAACGACCATGCCACCCGGTCAGCAAATGGAAAGCGAGCTTCCATTCCGACGGCCAGGCCGATCCATCGGATTACTCCCCATAAGTCGGCTTGTGGACCTTGATCGGCATTGCGCCGGTCGGATCACGCGCCTATCCAGAAATTGAAGCAGTGCGTAATCCGCTTAATGGGACCACCCGACCTGATGCCCTTTTGAAACCAGTTGCAGTTCAGCCGCTGCGCCTTCCGCCGGCCGCAGCCACTTTCGGTAGCGCAAAGTGGCTCATCGGCTGCCTTTCCAATTTCTCGCGAAGTGCTTGGCGGCCTTGGCCAACTGGCCGACGCTACCGGCTAAATCTTTATTTAGGTTCAGAAGAACAGCAAGTACGTCCACTTGAGCGTATATCCTCCCACGGGCGGGGTGTGGATCTCCGCGCCGCTGCGGATGGACCTCGACACCATCCGCATATTTGCGATTTCCAAACTCGGATGGATCAAGCAACAGCAAAAGAAGATTACCGGACAGGAGCGCGAGACCCGCGGGAGTATCCGGACCGCGAAAGCCATTACGTATGGGGCAGGCGCTATCTGCTGAAATTGATCGAAAGAGACGCGCCGCCGACGATCGAGCCCCGCGAGCCGAGGAAAATAAGAGGCATGCCTTGCTGGAAGAATGGCGCCGCTCGATGGATCTCTTCATTCCGAGTGGCGTTTTCAGCGCGAAACGCTGAATCAACTACCGCTACGGCATGAAGACTTCCGGGAGTACTAAGAAAAACGTGCGCTCGAATCTGCGGATGGCATTGGTCGATGGATGGAAAACTTGGGACCGTCTGGGCGATCCCAAGTTTACTGGCGATCTAATGATGATCCGTCCGGTCGGCGGTAGACGAGTACCGGTCCAATTCGCGGATCAACGGCCTAGCCGCATCGGGCGGCTGCACCGAGCCCATCAGTACTTCCTTCGCACTCATCTTGGTCCCGTACAATTGAGCATTGTGATCGGCGTCAGGCCGCAACGTTGCGCCATTTAGCGAAACGCCTGCGAACAGACCTTTGGATCGCGACCACGCAAGAATTTCAGCTGTCATCGATGCATCCGTGGCCGCATTGGTTGTGCGTCCTACGGGACCGGCCGCGACTGACGCATCGGCGCCAAGCTGCACCTTATCTTCAGTTAACCTGTCCATGCCATGCCGATTCATGACTAACAAGACCAAATCGGTATCGGACCCGCCGATCTGGAAGCCGACGCTGCCCCCTTCCATTCGAACCGCGGCCGGGGCTCCCCAACCTTGACCGTTCTCTTTCCGGCACTCCGCATATCCGCGCCCATACTCGCCGCCGACGACAAAGGCAGCCTTCTTCATGCCGGGAATGATCACAACACATTGGGCCTTTGCCAACAGATTTTGCGGTATGCCCTGATCGGGCGTTTTCATGATTTCGGAAAATACCCGCGCGGAATCCGCAAGCCTTTCCTGCGCCGTTTCGGCGGCAAATGTCGCGGTGGCCGCCAGCGCAAACGACGTAGCTAATGCTAAACTTCGCATGTGAAAACCTCCGGCTAGATTCCAGCACGAACGTATCCATACCTGGTGATCCGGTTGTGTCTGCGAGTACGCTTCCGCTTACTTCTTGCCCAGCATTCGCAACCGCATGGTAAACGCTCTTGCCTGACCACGGCCGTAGGTGAGAAAAACGGGCGTTCCGATCACATTGTTCACGAAATTCGGGTTGCCGTTGTTTGTTAAATTATCCGCGCCCACACGCCACGCCCAGAGGTAACGCAGGGCATGAAACTGCCGCTCGAAGTGAAGGTTGACGCTGAAATATGCCGGCAAGCCGCTTTCCCCCCGGCGAACCCACCATGAAGCCTTGCTGGTTTACCACCCCGAACGGAAATCCCGTGCGGTACTCCACCAGATAAGCTGCGGTAGTATTGCGCGTTGTAAACTGCAGCCACTTGGGCAGCGACGCATTGGGCAGCGGCGCCCAACCCCACATGTGAATCCGATTGGGCGCATCCCATGGAAACGGCCCGGGCAATTGCGGGCCGAAAATGGGATTGAGCAGGCTGTACTCCACGTCGGCGTTGGTGCGCGAACTGGATCGGGTGTAGCCCAGAAACCATTCATACCGCCCCGCAAAGGTGCGTTTCAGACTGAAGTCGGCTGCATCGTAGCGGTCCCGCCGCATGATTGCTCAACAGGAATTGCGTTGCGGTGGTGAAGCCGCCGATGCTTTCCTGATTCGCCGGCTCGAAGACCAGGCCGTTGTTGGTTTGCCGGTGCGTATAGCCGGCCTTGCCGTAGAAATCGAATGGCAGCTTACGCTCCACTCCCGCGCTTACCGATTGATACCGCGGCGTGGAGAGCGCGCTGATCGTTCACCATGAAGGAAGCCGGTACCGGACCTTCCACCAATCCGCCGGGCAAATAGAACGTGGAGAGACTCATTTCATCCGGCCGGCGAGCGATCAGTTCCAGATTGAGCGCGTCGTAATACATGCCGTAGCCGGCCGAAAACTTCGTTCCGCCCAGTGCCCGCGGCGCCCATGCCACGGCCAAGTCTCGGTGCGATCTCCAGGTCGCGCACGATTTGGTTCCATTCCGCGCGCACGCCCGCTTCGAGGGTCAGGTTTTCGCGAATCGCCCAATGATCCTGAATATATTGAGCTTCCTCGAAGTTATTCCGCCGTTCGAACGGGCTCCCCGCGAACGTTACGAAGCGCGCCAGGGAATTATCGGCCTGCAGCACCTCGTAATCGTGCAGCAACATGGCTTGATGGAAGCCTTCCCGCTCGACATCCACGCCGAACTTCAGCAGGTGCGCGCCATGCCAGTGAACCGTGGGCAGAAAAAGACTCGCGACCGCCTGCTGCCGGAAAAAATGCCGGTCGGTACTCACGTAATAATTGCCCAAGCTGCCGAATGGCGTAATTTCGTAAAGCGCGTCGCCTTGCGGCAAACTCCGCAGATACCCGCGCGTATCGGCGATTCCCACGTCGAGCAGCGCGCCGCCAAAGTAATGCTGGTCGCGCACGGTGCTCATATACGTGGTCTGGCGGGAGTTGGTTGTAGTTTGCACCGGATTGAGAAAGTTTAATCCGTTATGCGTCTGATCGTTCAGGTTCCAAAGAAAGCTGCCGGTGAGAATATTTCCGGGCTTCAGGTCGGCGCGCAAACGCGTGATGCCGTCGGCAGTCAGGCTGGTGGTGCGATTCTGGCCCGAAGGCAGTCCCGAGATCAGATCCGCGCTATAAAAGGCGTCGAATCCGGTATTGATCCATACGCGGCGTTTCTTAAGAGGGCCGGACAGATCGACCCGCGGCGTAACTTTGTTGATGTGCAGCCCATGATCGGTGGCGACGCTGGGAATAAAGTTCGTGCCGATAAACCGCCAATGGTCGTCGCCGATGCGCGTGGTGAGGTTGAGGACGCCGCCCGAGCCGCGGCCATTATCGGCGGAGTAGCGGCTATCCAGCACCTGCATGGATTGCACGGTGTCGATGTTAATGCGCGCGTCGAGCGCCCCGGTAACCGGGTTCGAAATGTTGAAGCCATCGAGCGTGTAGTTGGTTTGATTGGCGGCAGCGCCGTTGAAATGAAACCGCCCGGAGTTATCCGCTACCACGCCGTTCAATAATTGCAACGCGTTGCGATAATCCTGCGGCGCGGCGTAGGGGACGGCCTGAATCTCGGTATTGTTCAGCTCGCGGCGGTCGGCGGGCTGCTGCGGGTCGATGCCCGGCGGTGAATCTTTGACTTCCACTTTCTCCGGAAACTCCTGCTGGTGATTCAAGGTGATCGCGAACTGGTTTTGCGTTTCGTCGAAGCGCTGATTGTGGTTGGTGAAGACGTAGAAGCCTTCGCGCTCCACGCGCAGATCGTACTCACCCGCGGCGGGCACGGTCAGCGTGAAATTGCCGGCAAGATCGGAGGAAGCCGAGGAGACAGCCAACTCCGAGCCGGGAATCGCCGGGTGCACCGTCACTCGCGCATCCGCGATGCCGGCGCCGGTTTCATCCACGATGCGTCCCGAAACCGTAAGCTGAGCCTGCATCGGAACCGCGGAAGAGGCGCTTATGGCGACTACGAGGATCGCCAGCGGGTTGGGACTGAACCTGACCAAGGGCCTGCGGGTATCCTTATAGTGGGTTACTGGATTAAGCATACACCCGCCACGCAAGGTGAAGGGCGGCCGCCAATCGGCTATGATTACGCCTATGAACCTTGCGGCGATTCAACAGGAGCTCCGTAATCAGAAGCTGGATGGCTGGTTATTTTTCGACCATCATATGCGCGACCCGCTCGCCTATCGCGTGCTCGGCTTGCAACCGCCGCGCACTCCCACCCGCCGCTGGTATTATCTGATTCCGGCTGAAGGCGAGCCGCGCGGCCTGGAGCATCGCATCGAGCGCAACATGACCGCCCCGCTGCCCGGCGAGAAATATCCGTATTCCAGCTGGACCGAACAGGTTGAAGGGCTGCGCCGGATCACCGGCGGTCTACGCCGTGTGGCCATGCAGTATTCGCCCCTGTGCGCCATTCCTTACGTGTCCATGGTGGACGCCGGGACGGTCGAATTGGTGCGCAGCGTGGGCGTGGAAGTGGTCAGTTCGGCCGAGCTGATTCAATTCTTTGAAGCGCGCTGGTCTCCGGAAGCCCTCGAAACGCACCTCGAAGCGGGCCGCCGCGTCGACCAAGTTCGCGCCGCCGCGTTCGCGCTGATTCACGAGCGGCATAGTAATGGCGCGCCCGTGACGGAGTTGGAAGTGAAGCTCTTTGTACGCGACGGGTTCGCCAAGGCTGGACTATTCACCGATCACGGCCCCATCGTCGGCGCCAACGCCAATGCCTCAAACCCCCACTATGAACCGAGCGAGGACCGGAACACGCCGATACGCCCCGGCGATTTCGTGCTGATGGACATGTGGGCCAAGATGGATCGACCGGGGGCCGTCTACTACGACATCACCTGGACCGGATATTGCGGCCCGCAGCCGCCGGAGCGTATCCGCAACGTTTATGCCGTGGTGACCGGCGCGCGCGACGCGGCCATCGAGAAGGTGAAGGATTCCATCGCCGCCGGCTATCCGCTCCGCGGTTTCGAAGTGGACGACGCCTGCAGGGGGCATATTCAAAGCCATGGTTTTGGCGAGTACTTCACGCACCGTACCGGCCACTCCATCGGTCAGGAAGTCCACGGCAACGGCGCCAATATGGATAATCTGGAAACGCACGACGAGCGCCGCGTGGTTCCCTGGACCTGTTTCTCCATTGAGCCCGGAGTCTATCTGCCGGAGTTCGGGGTACGGTCGGAAGTGAATATGTTCGTCGGCGAGGGCGAAGCGCGAGTCACGGGAGAGATTCAGCGCGATCTGGTATTGATGTAAACTGATAGTTTCCCCCAAGAGGTCCATGATGATCGTTACCGGAAGAGAGCTTGCGCGGATTGCCACGATTGCAGTCTGCGGCGCGGGACTCTGGATTGTGATAGCCGCGGCGCAGACGCCGCAAACTCCGCCGCCAAATCTTCAAGGCGCGCCCGGCACGGCTGGCGCTCAAGGTGGTCGCGGACGCGGCGGTGGCCGTGGACCTGGCGGCGCTTATCCCCAGCGGCCGCCGGCCGATCCGGCAGTAGTAGCGAGAGGCAAGGCGCTTTACGGAGTGAACTGCAATTTCTGCCACGGCTCGGATGCGAGAGGCGGCGAAGGCGGTCCCAATCTGCTGCGCTCCGAGCTGGTCCTCAACGATCAGAACGGCGAATTGATCGCTCCCGTGGTGCAGAACGGCCGCGGCGAGATGCCGAAGATCAATCTGACCACGGCGCAGATTGCGGATATCGCCACTTACATTCATAGCTTCCGGGTGGGCGGCTACGACGTCTCCCGCATGGTTCCCGAAAGCATCCTGGTGGGCGACGCGCACGCGGGAGAGGCGTTCTTCAAGGCTAAGTGCGCGTCCTGCCACTCGGTTACCGGCGACCTGAAAGGCATCGGATCGCAAGATCACCGATCCCAAGGCGTTGCAGAATGGTTTCCTGATGCCCGGCGGGCGGGCGCGGTGGGCGCGGCGGGATCACCGTTCAACGTTCCACCAACCACAGTGACCGTTACTTTGCCTTCGGGAGAGAAGGTGGAAGGGCGGCTGGTGCGCATCGACGACTTCATTGTCACTCTCACCGATGCCGAAAACGGACAGCGCACGTTCCGGCGGGACGGCGATACGCCGAAAGTGGAAATTCACGATCCGCTGAAGGCCGCACAGCGACCTGCTGCCGACTTATACCGACGAAGAGATCCATAACCTGACTGCTTACCTGGTGACTTTGAAATGACCAAGACAAACATCTTACTGCTTGCTGACATGTTGCTGCCTGCTGCCCGGCGCCGCGGTGGCGCAGCCTCTCGATTCCGCGCAGATGATGAAGCCGCTGGGCGATTCCTGGCCGACTTACTCCGGCGATTACTCCGGCAAGCGCTACAGCTCGCTGAAGCAGATCAATCAATCGAACGTCAAGAATCTGACGCTCGCCTGGGCAAGTAAGGTCACCGCCGGCGCGGGCGGCGGCGGCGGGCGCGGCGGATTCGGCGGCGGCGGCGCTCCGACCATCGTCGGCGGCGAAGGCACGGCCGAGACCGGGGGCAGCGGCAATGCCAACGTGCGTTCGGCCATTCTCGAAGTGAACGGGATTCTGTATCTTTCATCGCCCGGACAACGCTTGGGCCGTGGATGCGCGCGACGGCCACGAGTTATGGCACTACTTCTGGAAAACCAAGGGCGGAACGCACATCGGCAACCGCGGTCTGGGCATGTGGGGAAACTGGCTCTACATGGAGACTCCCGACGATTATCTGGTATCTCTCGACGCCAGAACCGGCAAAGAGCGCTGGCACAAAGAGATCGCCAACTTCAATCAACAGTACTTCTCGACCATGGCGCCGATCGTGATCGGCAACCACATTATCATCGGCACGGGCAACGATCTCGATGAGCCGGGATACGTGCAATCGCGCACCCCGGAGACCGGCGATATCGAGTGGACCTTCTACACCGTGCCGATGAAGACCGGCGATGCGGGTCTGAACACCTGGGGAAGTCTGGACGGCGCGAGGCACGGCGCGGGCAATGTGTGGATTCCCGGATCTTACGATCCCGAAACTCACCTGTATATCTTCGGAACGGGCAATCCATCGCCGGCTTATACCAATCCGCGCCAGCCGCGCCGGAGATAACTTATACACCTGCTCCATTGTGGCGGTGAATGTCGATACAGGCAAAATGGCCTGGTATTACCAGGTAAACCCGCACGACACCCATGACTGGGATTCCACGGAGACTCCGATTCTGGTGGATGGAGAATTTCAACGGCAAGCCGCGCAAGATGGTGCTGCACGCCGACCGCAACGGGTACTTCTATACGCTGGACCGGCTGACTGGCGAGCACCTGGTGACGGGCAAATTTTCGGTGGCGGCGAACTGGGCGAAGGAGATTAACGCCAAAGGCCAGCCGGTGCGCAACCCCGCGAAAGATTCCACTGTGCCGGGCTCGCTGGTTTCGCCGAATAACGGCGGCGCGACCAACTGGCCGCCGCCGAGTTACTCGCCGGATACCGGACTGTTCTATGTCCCGTCGAACGAGGCTTACGCGATGTACTATCTCACCGAAACCGATCCTCGCGGAGCGATGGGATTGGGCGGCAAGGAAGAGGACGGCCTGGGATCGCTGGGATCCTATCTGACGGCCATCGATTATAAGACCGGCAAGGTAGCCTGGAGACACCGGTATCCGGGCACCGGCGGCGGTTTGGGCAACGGCATCCTGACCACCGCCGGCAAGTTACTGTTCGCAGGCGATCAAGGCGGCAATCTGGTGGCATACGATCCGGCCGATGGCAAAATCCTCTGGCACTCGCATCTGGGACAAGTGTCGAACGCGCCGGAGACATACATGCTGGATGGGCATCAGTATGTATTGATTGCTGCGGGCGATGCGTTGTATTCGTTTGTGCTGTATTAGTAACTCGGAGGCCAGGAGCCGGTATTTAGTTCCGTTTGTGCCGTATTAATACGGCACGATTAACGACGGCGCCTGCGCCTCGGCGGCCGCTGCCTCTCCCATTTCGAACTTACGCAATATGTCCAGGAACGCGCGGCAGCGGGGACGTCCGTTGTTCCTGTCCTGACCGAGGCGCGCGAAAAATACCAGCATGTGCAACACGTCCGCATCACGCGTCTTTGACATGCCTAGCCGCGTGGTCTCTTGGCGCCGGAACTCTTCGAGACTCTGCTGCAACCCGCGCTGAACCGCCGCCGCCATTGGATTGGCCGGCAGCGTCTGATAGATCAAACCGCTTTGCAGCGTGCGGTACGTCTGTATCAGGCTCTCCAATGCTTCGCGCAGATCGGAATCGACCGCGCCGACCCCGCCGGCGGCGCCCAGTAGAGCGCGTGCGGTCGCCAACATCAGCGGGGAGTGCTCTTCCAAAAAGGGTTCGCTGACACGGATATCGGGATGGCCCATTCCGGGAGCGAACGGCATTGGGATCTCGTGTTTTCGCGCTTCCTGCAAATACTCGCAATCGAAGGGGCAGGTGACGGTCACCTCGCGCTCGGCGCCGCAGCAGATGGCGCAAATATCGCCGTGCACCCCCGGGCACGCCCGCCGCGGCCGGCGAATCTGACAAATCGCGCAGGACATTCCCCCTATTATAAAGTGATGGAGACTCGTAACCGGTGAGCCGCACCAATCTCTTTTTTAAAGTGGAAATCGAACACGATGACGACGAGAAGCCCGAGCGTATCGCCGAAGAGATTCGGCAGCGGCTGATGCGGTTTTATGGCGTCCGCGAGTGTGAACTGTCCAATTTATCGAATGCCGAGGAATAAACGCGGCCGAAGAAAGAATCGGTCATGCCGGCGATGTAGCTGCACACTACGCGGTGCAGAGGCTCTTCCGCAGCCTCGGCGCGGTATGCCTCCGGCAGTTGCTCCGGTTGGTCCACAAAAAGCTGGAATAGCTCGCTAATCATCCTCACGGAGCGCGCTCGCCCCTCCCTTAATTCCGGCGTCGTATATACCTTGCTGTGCAGCAATTGCTTAAGCTGCCGGCTGAGGTCGGCGGTGTCGCTGGTAAACGCTGCCAGCCGCCGCGGGAAACGGCGCACATCTTCGACGTTCTCTACGCCGGCCGCTGTGGCGGCCGCTAGTGTCCCGTCGATCAACCCGGTCACCAGGTCATCCATCGTTTGGCGGAGACTTTCATGAAAACGCTCGCGCGGCGTTGCCCCCGGATACTGCGTCTCCACCCTCTCGTGAATTCCCCGGTAGTGGGGGACGCATTCGGCGGCATCGTCGGCGGTGAGCAAGCCCGCGGAGAACGCGTCGTCGAGATCGGCGGTGTTGTACGCCACTTCGTCCGCAAAGTCGATCACCTGTGATTCCAGCGGCGGTCGCAGTCCCGGCAGGTATTCGTCCAGTTCCGGCCGCTCGCCGGGGCCGAAATCGCGGGAGTGTTTCACGATGCCCTCGCGAACTTCAAACGTGAGATTCAAGCCGGGAAAGCGCGCATACCGCTGCTCGAAGCTTTCCACGATGCGAAGCGCGTGCACGTTGTGATCGAACCGCTCGCCGAAGCGCCGCATTTCGCGGTCGAGCGCCTCCTCGCCCGGCGTGCGCGAAGGGCGGGTGACCAATGTCGTGGGCTAGCGACAAGGCTTCAGTGAGGTCCTCGTCAAGCTGCAGCACGTTGGCAACGGTCCGCGCCACCAGCGCGACTTCCATCGTGTGCGTCAGCCGGTTGCGGAAATGGTCGGAAATGCCGGGAGCGAAGACCTGCGTCTTGGCTTCCAGGCGCCGAAAGGCGCGCGTATGCACCACCCGATCGCGATCGCGCTTAAAACAATTTCTGTATGGATGTTCCGGCTCGGGATAGCGCCGTCCACGGCTTGCCTGTACGGGAAACCGCAGTCGAGCCAGCATTGCGGCGGGCGGCTAATTCCCGATCTCGCCGAGGATGGTAAGCGCCACTTGCCCTACCGAGCCCGGTTGTGAGCGCAGCGGGTCGAGCAGCTTTCGCGCTTCGGCCGGTTTCTTGATCGCCAGATAGCGCGCAAGCATGATCGTAGCCTGCTCGGAAGATACGAACACCGTCGGATGGGCCATCAGATCGCGCAGTATAGCCTCGCCCTGGGCATCGCGTCCATCGGAGAAATAGAGCTGGGCCAGCGACAGCTTGGCCAGCGAGGAGTATTGGGCGTTGCCCTTCTGAGCGGCTTCCTGAAAGCTCTTTTCGGCCTGCGCCAGGTTGCCCTGATCGGCCAGAATGGAGCCGAGATAGTACTGCGCCACTTCCCCCTCCATGCTTCCGGAATATTTATTCTTCAGGTCGGTAAAGACTTTGACGGCCTCTTTATCCTTCGCATCCTGGTTCGGAAACGCCAGTCCGCCCGTGGCGGAAACGCCGCCCACCGGCGCCTCCTGCACTTCGATGGCGTGCGATAGCGCCGATTCGCGAACCGTATGCTCATGCCGTGAGTACATACCGTAGCCAATGACCGCAGCCACCACGGCGATCGCGATGGCGCCATAGCGGATCAAATCCCGCTGGTGCTCTTCAAAAAAATTTACTGTGTGCTCGACCTCTAGGGCGAACTTGTCGGTCTTAAGTTCTTTGCGGGAAATTCTTGCCACTGAAACCTCAGGTAATATTGGAAAATTCTATGGTATCACGACGCAGCCCCTCGTCCTGCGCCCCTCGATGCGCTTAGCAGGCCATCATTATGCCCCCTGAGGATTGCGTCACCCGATCGCTATTTTGGTTTACGATCGAGGAATGCCGGTCTCCGTCAACGTACAGACTGTTCATCCCCGCAAGTTGGCCGCGGTGCGGCGCGAGGTCGCGCCGGGCGCGGTTGGCTCGGCGTGGGGGCCTGCGCTGGGCAAGGTCTGGGAGTTCATTCGCAGCCAGCCGGGGCTGCGGACTGACGGCCACAACATCTTCCTCTACCATCACCCGAAGCAGCCGGGCGCGCCGATACTGTGCGACTTCGGCGTCGAGGTCACGCGCACATTTGAAACTGCGGGCGAGGTGTACGCGACCGAAACGCCAGCGGGCGAAGCTGCCGTCGCCGTCCACCGCGGGCCGTACAACCGCATGAACGAGGCGCACAACGCGATCGAAAAATGGATGGCGGCGAACCGGAGGGAGTCCGCCGGGCACTCGTGGGAGATCTACGGAGATCCGACGCCGGATCCGGCCGACACTGAGACGACGGTCGTGTACCTGCTGTCGTGTACGTCCTAAAGTAGGGGTTCGGAGCTGACGGGAATCCGCTCTACGCGCCGGCAGGACGCATGACCGCTCGGCGGCGGAACTGGCGGGAGGGCTGGCACGGATCTTGCGATGTTGGCATGCTCACGGGCGCCGCTTGTGCCAGTCCGTCCCTACCTGGAACGCTTTACCCAGCGCCAGCAATACGTTCTCAGAGAACGGCGGCCCCACCACTTGCAACGCGACCGGCAGTTTTTCCGCGAAACCGCAGGGGAAAACCAACGCCGGCAATCCGGCCAAATTTCCGGCCTGGATGATGCCGTTGAATCCGCCCGGCACGGGCGGCGCCGCGTCCAGTGGCTGACTGACCGGCGTAGCCGGCCCGCTCCGGCCGGTGCTTATCAGCGCATCCACTTCGGCGAAGAGCTTGGCATAAGCCTGCTGGATCAGACGGCGGATGCGCATGGCTTTCAGGTAATCTTTCGCGGCCACTCCCAGGCTCGCCTTTAGACCCGCGATCTGCGCCGGGTCGGACAATTGATCCACCTTACCGCTGGCGATCAACGGCTCGAAGATACAGCCCTGTTCGGCGTTGAGAATAGTCGAAAGCACCGGCCCATAAGGAAATTGCGGCAGTTTGGTTTCCACCAGTTCCACGCCCGTTTCTTTCAACGCGGCTAACGCGGCGGCGAAAGCGGGGCGCGCGGCGGGGTCGGCGCGGTCGGTAAAATCGACGGGCGCGTAACCGATTTTCAGTTCTTTCAGCGGGCGAGCGTATTGCGGCGTATAGTAAAAACTCTTGCCGGCGCTGCCCGGATCGTTGGCATCCTTACCCGCGATAGCCTGCAGAATGATGCCGCAATCCTCGGCGGTGTGCGCCAAGGGTCCAATCTTATCCAGAGTCCAGGAGAGCGCCATGGCGCCGTGGCGGCTCACCAGGCCATAGGTGGGCCGGAGCCCGGTGACGCCGCAGTATGAGGCTGGAGTAATAATGGAGCCGGAGGTTTCCGAGCCCGAGCGCGAAGGGCACAAGCCCCGCGGCGACCGCCGTGGCCGAACCGCTCGACGAGCCTCCCGACCAGCGCGTGCGGTCCCATGGATTGAGGCCCGGCCCGAATAGCGATGCCGAGGGCAAACGATATCCGCCGCCGCCCGCCAGCTCCACCATGGACAATTTACCGATGAGCACGGCTCCGGAACCGTCCAGCTTTTCTATGGCGGCGGCGGTGTAGTCGAACACCTGGGCGGCGTAGGGTTTCGCGCCCCAGGTGGTGATCTGACCGGCAAGGCTGAGTAGATCCTTAACGCCGTACGGAATGCCTTGCAGCGGTCCGCGCAAGCGCCCCCGCTTGATTTCGCGATCGATATCCCTGGCAATACGAATCGCCCGCTCGGGCAGCGCGAGCGCCAGCGCATTGTAACGCGGGCCAAGTTGCTCCAGACGATTGGAAAAGGCGCGCGTCAGTTCTTCGGCGGAGATTTCCCGGGCCGCGATCTTGGCGCTCAACTCGGCCACCGTGGCGAAGAAGAGTTCCGGTGCGAGTTCGGCCATGGTCACGCTTTGAACTGGAATGCGGGCTCGGTTGCCATTGGGATCTGCTCTTTGGCAAGCGCCTCGCTGGCGGCCTTGAATACGGTCCTTAGCCGTCTGCAGCGGGTCGGCAGACGCCGCGGTTTGCGCGCGCGCGTTCGACGCCAGCGCGCCCGATGAAATCGAAATCAGCGCGCCTGCCAATTTGCGCCGCGTCATAGCGATAGCGGCCTTCATGACTTACACTCCAATGCTTCCGCGGCCGCTTTCTGCATGGCTGGACGGGGCGCGGTTTCGCCGGTCCAGATTTCGAATTGACGCACGGCCTGTTCGACGAACATTTCAATGCCGGGAATCACCGTGCGGCCCTGCTCGCGGGCGCGCTGCAACAGCGCCGTCTCCACCGGGTTGTATACGAGATCGAAGACCACGTCGCCGGGAATGTGGCCATTGAAGTAGCACTCGTTGATGTTGGGGTACATGCCCAAAGGAGTTGCGTGTACGACGGCGTCGAATTTCCGGCCCTGAGTTGCTCGCGCCCCAGCGGCTCGGCGCCGCAGGTCTTGGCCAGTGCGCGCACGCGATCGGCGTTGCGGCCCACCAGCGCGATTTTTGCGCCCGCATCGGCTAGCGCGAACGCAGCGCCGCGCGCAGCGCCGCCGTTCCCCACGATGAGCACGCTCGACTTCGGCAAGCGCAGGTGTTTGGAAAGCGGGCCGGTGACGCCCGGCGGCGTCGGTATTGGCGCCGCGCCATTTGCCGGCTTTGCGCCAAACGGTATTCACGGCGCCGATCCGCCTGGCCAGCGAATCCACCGCATCAAGATACCGGATGATCTTCTGCTTGTGCGGAATGGTGACGCTGAAGCCCGCCAGCGGCAGCTTTTCCGCCATCGAAAAGAAATCGCGCAGATGCGCGGGCGATACCAGAAAGGGCAGATAGACCGCATCCATGCGGCGCGATTGAAAGGCGCGGTTGTGAACCGCCGGCGAGATGGAATGGCGCACGGGCTCGGCGATCACACCATAGATTTTGGCGGTGCGGCGAGTTTATCCACGCGATAAATATGCCGCAGCGAGCGAGCGCTCACCTGCCCGGCGGCTGTGCCCTGCGCCAGCATGGGGGCCGCGTAAGTATAAATGCCGCCGAAGATCGGCGAAAGCACGCGCGTCGGAAAACCCAGCTCGCCCATCGCCAGAACCATCAGGCGATGCCGCGGCGCGGTCTTAACGGCGGCCAGCACGCGCGCGTTATCCGAAGGTTTTCGCGCCGTGGTGACCACCTTATACGCATCGGCCGGCACTTGCGTGACCCGCTGGATCACCGCTTCCAGTGGCGGCGTAGCTTCGTAATTGTGATACGAAACAATCACCTGCGCGCGGCCGCGCATTTGTTGCAGACGCTCCACGGCGGCCTCGGCCGTTTCAATTTCGATGTCGATGGCCTGAGCGCCATTATCGATGGCGAGTTCGAGCAGCGCCAGTTGCTCTTCAATGCTGCCGTTGAAGCGGCCGTGATTCTGGTGCCGGCGGCAAGTGGCCAGCACGATGCACTCGGGGAACGCTTCCAGAAAGCCGCGGATCGCATTGGCGCCGCGCGCGGGCTGATTCAGAAAATCCAGCCGGAATTCCAGAAAAATTTCGCCGGCTTCGGCTTCGCGTTGCGCATGTTCGAGCAGCGTGGGAACGTCGGGCAAGCCAAAGCGATACAGATGCGCGGCAGCGGCCTCTTCTGCGCCATGACTTGGAAACCCAGAATAACACAGCCGGTGAGTGCGAAGCGGCAGCGGCTGAGGGCGACTTCACAGCGGCACACCGGCCTTCCACAACAAATATCCCACCGCTTGTTTCATATAGTTCCACCGCTCTCGCAGCGGATGAGTGGCGTTCTCTTTTCGCGGCGAGCCATACGCGATAAGGCCGCGGGATTGTAACATCCGCTTCACGCGATAAATATGATAGCCATCGCTGACTACGATGGCGGAATGCAATCCCATGCGCCGCATAATCTCACCGGCCATGGTTGTGGATTCGACCGTAGTCTCGCCTTCCGTTTCCACCGAGATCGCTTCCGATGGTACGCCGCGGCCGATCAGATACGAGCGGCCTACGCCGCCTTCGGTGAATACGGTATCGCCGCCCGCGCCCCCGGTGGTCATAATCCGCGGCGCCAACCTGGCGCGGTAAAGCTCCAGGGCGTGATCGAGGCGCGCGCGCAGAACCGGCGAGGGCCGCCCATGATATTCAGCCGCGCCCAATACCAGAATGATATCGGCGGGCTGCGCTTCGTCGCGCGTGGATTGCGATTCGATGCGCACCGAAAGGTAAGCGATAAGCAACACCACAGCCGCCACCGCCGCTACTACCGCGTTGCAGACGGTTCTTTTCACCTGTGCCACACTTATTGTAATCGCAATGCCGAAGGCCGAAACTATAACCAGCGCGGCCAATCCGCTGCTCAAGGATGTGCGGCGGGCCATCCTGCGTGGAACCCTGACGCCGCAGGGGTGGTGTGTGGCGGAGACATTTCACTTGCTGGAAGAGGCGTTGCGCAGCGATTGCGAAGTCAAGCTGGTACTGGCCGCCGAATCGGTGCGCTCGGCGGCCGAAGCGCACGTGCGCCGGCTGACGGGCGTGAAGGTCGCCGTATTGCCGGATGCGCTCCTGCAAAGCATTTCCGGCACCGAAACCAGCCAGGGCGTGATGGCGCTGGTGAACCCACCGGTGTGGCGGCTGGAGCAACTCTTCCGCGGTCATGCGCTGGTGGCAGTGCTCGATGGTTTGCAAGATCCAGGCAATGCGGGCGCCATCGTGCGCGCGGCTGAGGCATTCGGCGCAAGCGGCGTCATCTTCCTGAAAGGCACCGTTAGCCCTCATAATCCGAAGACGCTTCGGGCGTCGGCCGGTTCGCTATTTCGGGTTCCGTACCTCCACAATGTGGATGCCGAGCTGGCGCGCGCCGCGCTGCGGCAGAACCATATGGAACTGTTTGCGGGCGTGCCCGCCTCGCACGACGGAACTGTCCGCTGCCTGGCCAGCGTGGATCTCACCATGAAATGCGCCATTATTATCGGCAACGAGGCGCGCGGCGTGGGAGCGCAATTGCGAGGCGCCGCGCACGACGTGTCCATTCCTACGGTGGGGGTGGAATCGCTGAACGCGGCGGTGGCGGCGGGCATTCTGCTCTACGAAGCGCGGCGGCAGAGGGCGAGATCGTCAGCGGAGTAAGGCTATGAGTCTTTTCGATTCCACTCCACTCGATACGCGGGAATCGAAGGCCGGTAAGCGTCCCCTGGCCGAGCGTATGCGTCCGGAGCGCCTCGAAGATTTCGTAGGGCAGGAGCATATCCTAGGCCCGGACAAACCGCTGCGACGCCAGATTGAGCGCGACGAGCTGACGTCGATTATTCTTTGGGGTCCGCCCGGAGTGGGCAAGACCACGCTGGCCAAACTGATCGCCCGCATCACGCGCTGCGAGTTCATCCCATTCAGCGCCGTGCTCAGCGGCATCAAGGAAATTAAAGCGGTAATGGCGGACGCGGAAAAGCTCCGCCGCATGGGCCGGCGCACGATCCTCTTCATCGACGAGATTCATCGCTTCAACAAGGCGCAACAGGATGCGTTTCTGCCCTACGTGGAGCGCGGCGATATCATCCTGATCGGCGCCACCACGGAGAATCCGTCGTTTGAAGTGATCGCGGCGCTGCTATCGCGATCGCGAGTCTACGCCCTGCGCGGCCTCACAGTGCCGGAGATTGTGACGCTGCTTGAGCGCGCGCTGCCGGTAGTCGAGCTGCGTGCTTCGACCGAACTGCTGGAACAGATCGCCATCTACGCCAATGGCGATGCGCGCCAGGCGTATAACACTCTGGACGCCGCAGCGGCAGCTTCAGAACGCGGGGAGCTGACCGAAGCCGCCGTGCAGGACGCCATGCAGCGCAAACTGTTGCTCTACGACAAAGGCGGCGAAGAGCATTTCAATCTGATTTCGGCGCTCCACAAATCGGTACGGTCGAGCGATGTGGACGCCGCGCTCTATTGGCTGACGCGCATGTTGGAAGCGGGTGAAGACCGCCTCTACATCGCGCGGCGTCTCATCCGCATGGCCAGCGAAGATATCGGTCTGGCCGATCCGCGCGCGCTGGAGCAATCGATCGCCGCTATGCAGGCGGTGCATTTTCTGGGAATTCCGGAAGGCGATCTGGCCCTGGCGCAGGCCGCGATTTACCTCTGCATGGCGCCAAAATCGGACGCGGCGTATCGGGCTATGCATGCTGTCCACGACGATGTGCAGAACACCATCGCCGAGCCGGTGCCGATGAATCTGCGCAATGCCGTTACCGGATATATGAAGGCGTGGGGATATAGCGAAGGCTACCAGCACGCGCACAAGTTCAAGGACGCGATAGTAGATATGGAGTGTCTGCCGCCTTCACTGGCGGACCGGCAGTATTACTTCCCAACAGATCGCGGGGCGGAGAAGAGAATTGCGGAGCGCTTGGAGGAGATACGGCGCCTGCGGCGGCGGGGCTGAAATCGGGTAGAGTTTCCGTTGTCCGCAGGAGGCGGCCCTATAGGCGCCCCCATTCCGCCGCAGATTAAACAATCTGCCCCACAAAGATTTATTTCTTGATCTTTAAATTCAGATTAGCGTCCTTGCGGGAATCGAACGAGCTCAGGGTCTTGGTGGGGCTGGATTCTCCTTTATTTTCGGCCCTCAATTCATAATCCACATCCGGACTCAGCCCGTGAAAGAAATAAGTGCCGTTGGCCTGCGTAATAAAGGAGCGCACCTGTAGCGATTTGGTGTTTTTGAGATAGACCACCGCCCCCACGATGGGCGTATCGTCGGCGGCGGTGACCACGCCCTGCACCGTACGGACCGGCTCCTCTTTCTTCTTACTCTGCGCGAAGCTCAAGCAGGCGCACAGCATGGCGGCCGCGAATAGAGCCAACCAGCGCGGCATCGCGGAACTAATGCCACTCCTCCTCAGCTTCCTCTTCTTCCTCTTCGGGAAAATCATCTTCGTCCTCTTCCTCGGCTTCGACTTCCTCGGCGGATTCCAATTCCAACGGATCGGTACTCAGCACCTTCAGAACGGCGCCGCACTCGTCGCAGCTAATGGAATCGCCCTCATCGATTTCTTCCTCGTCGGCGTCGATGACGCCGTCACACACGGGGCACTTGATCTTGTCGTCGACTGCCATCGCAATTCCTCCCCAAAGAACTCCATTCACATTGTACAAATACACGGGGCGTATTCTTGAAATGCGGAGCTGACGCACTCGGGAAATTAATTAGCGCCAGCGGCAGGCCGATTAGGGGCGCCCTCGGGGCCCGGCCGCAGATTGGCAATCTGCCCCACAGTTGCACCTATAATAAAGGTATCCATGCATCAGAAATTGAACGAGCGGATCGTCGATCTCGATCCCGTTGAGACTTCCGAGTGGGTCGCGGCGTTACACGAAGTCCTCGATCAGGCGGGTCCCGACCGGGCAGGCTTCCTTTTGCAGCAATTGACCGAACAGGCGCGCGCCAACGGCGTGGAGTTGCCGATCCAGATGAACACTCCCTACGTGAATACGATTCGCGTGGAGGAGGAAGTCCCTTACCCGGGCGACCGCGCGATGGAGCGGCGCATCAAGAGCCTGATTCGCTGGAATGCCATGGCGATGGTGGTTCATCAGAACAAGTTTGATGCCGGCATCGGCGGCCATATCTCGACATATGCGTCGCTGGCGACGCTGCTCGAGGTAGGCTTCAACCACTTCTTTCACGCCCAATACGACGGCCAGCCGGGCGACCTGATTTATTTCCAGGGCCACGCGTCGCCGGGAGTCTACGCGCGGGCGTTTCTGGAGGGCCGGCTCACGGAGGAGCACCTGGAGAATTTCCGCCACGAATTGCGCGGCAAGCCGGGCCTGCCATCCTATCCGCACCCGTGGCTGATGCCGGATTTCTGGAGCTTTCCGACAGTGTCGATGGGCCTGGGTCCGCTATGCGCCATCTACCAGGCGCGCTTCATGCGCTATATGGAAGCGCGCAACCTGATCCCAAAGACGGGCCGCAAGGTCTGGGCCTTCCTGGGCGATGGCGAACAGGATGAGCCGGAATCTATGGGCTCGCTCACGCTGGCCCCCCGCGAGAAACTGGACAATCTGATCTTCGTGATCAACTGCAACCTGCAGCGCCTGGACGGGCCGGTGCGCGGCAACGGCAAAGTGATTCAGGAACTGGAAGCGGCTTACCGCGGCGCCGGCTGGAACGTGATCAAAGTGATCTGGGGCTGCGATTGGGACGACCTGCTGGCGCGGGACGTGAACGGCATCTTGCAAAAGCGTTTGGGCGAGGTGGTGGACGGTGAATTTCAGACCTGCTTCACCAAGGGCGGCGCCTATCTCCGCGAGCATCTATTCGGAACGTCGCCCGAACTGCGCGACATGGTGGCGCATCTTTCCGACGATCAGTTGGAAAGTCTGCACCGCGGCGGTCACGATCCCAAGAAGGTCTATAACGCATACAAGGCGGCCGTCGAGACCAAGGACAAGCCTACGGTGATTCTGGCGCACACGATCAAAGGCTATGGACTGGGTGAAGCGGGCGAAGGCCGCAACGTAACGCATCAGCAGAAGAAGCTCAACGAGCAGGAGATTCTCTATTTCCGCTCGCGCTTTGAAATTCCGATTCCGGATGAAGCGGCCAAGAACGCCAGCTTCTTCCGTCCGCCGGCGGACAGCTCCGAGATCGCCTACATGCATGAACGGCGGCGCCAGTTGGGCGGCTACGTGCCGGCGCGCTCGGTTCCGCCTTCGCAGATTCAGGCGCCGCCGATCGAGACGCTGAAGGAATCGCTCGAAGGATCTAAGGGCCGTGAAGTTTCCAGCACGATGGCGTTCGTGCGGATACTGACGCTGCTGATGAAGGACGAAAAGATTGGCGACCGCATCGTGCCGATTATTCCCGACGAGGCGCGCACGTTCGGTATGGAGTCGCTGTTCCGGCAATTCGGCATCTACGCCAGCCAGGGACAGCTCTACAAGCCGCACGATGCCGAAATGTTTCTGTATTACAAGGAATCGAAGGATGGGCAAATTCTGGAAGAAGGCATCACCGAAGCTGGTTCCATGGCCTCATTCACGGCCGCCGGCACGGCTTACGCCAACTACCGGAAGGAGATGATTCCGTTCTTCATCTATTACTCGATGTTCGGTTTCCAGCGCGTCGGCGATTTGATCTGGGCGTTTGGCGATGCGCGCGGCAAAGGATTCCTGTGCGGAGGCACGGCGGGGCGCACCACGCTTTCGGGCGAGGGGCTGCAGCATCAGGACGGGCATAGCCTCGTGCTCTCGAGCACCGTGCCCACGTGCGCTTCTTACGATCCGGCGTATGCGTATGAGATCGCGATCATCGTGCAGGACGGCATTCGCCGGATGTATCAGGAGGGCGAAGACCGCTTCTACTACATCACGCTGTATAACGAGAATTACCCCATGCCGGCGATGCCCAAGGATTGCAAACCCGAAGGCGTTTTGAAGGGCATCTACAAATTTCAAGCCTCGGCGAAGGGCAAGGCGAAGATTCAATTGTTCGGCAGCGGTCCGATTCTGAACGAAGCCCTGCGCGCGCAGAAGATTCTGGCGGAGCAATTCAACGTGCCCAGCGATGTGTGGAGCGTGACCAGCTATAACGAGCTGCGGCGCGACGCGCTGGAGGTGGAGCGGTGGAACCGGCTGCATCCCGGCGAGCCGCGGCGCATCCCGTATATTCTAGAGGCGCTGAAGGGCGTGGACGAACCCATCGTCGCGGCCACCGATTATATGAAGGCTGTTCCCGATCAGTTGGCGCCATGGCTGGCCGGGCGTCTGGAAACCTTGGGCGCGGATGGCTTCGGCCGCAGCGATAACCGCGAATTCCTGCGCAAGCATTTCGAGATCAACGCCGAGAACATCGCGGCGGCGGCGCTCTCCAGACTGGCGCGCGACGGCAAATTCGATGGGAAAGAAGATCCAGGGGGCATTCGCCGCCCTGGGCATCGATACCGAAAAGATGAATCCGGTTCGCGCGTAGTTTGCCATTGGGTAAGGACCGGACGCAGAGGCGCTGACGCGGAGAAGAGATGAAGACCGGGCAACGCGTCGCCGCGGCCAGCATGTTGATCAGCGGCATACTGGCATTAGTGAAGCTCTTCGCCGGCATTAAAGGCCATTCCACTTCGGTAACGGCCGATGGTTTGGAATCGGCCAGCGATGTCTTCGCATCCGGTTTCGTGCTGCTGGGCCTGACGCTGGCGGCCAAGCCCGCGGACGAAGATCACCCCTATGGGCATGGCCGCATCGAGATCCTCACCGGCCTGCTGATTGGCCTGGGCCTTTCGGCCGGCGGGTCGTTAATCTGCTACGGATCGGTCGAGCGCCTGGGACATCCCGAGGCCGCGGCCGTGGCGAGCTATGTGATCTGGCCGCTGGTTTTATCGCTCGCCGCCAAGGGCGCCCTGGCGATCTATAAGTTCGGGTATGCGCGCAGGCTCAAGAGCGCTTCGCTGACGGCCGATGCGTGGAACGACATGATGGACACGCTGTCCGCCGTGGCCGCGCTGACCGCCGTTGGTCTCACGCTTTTTCAATCGGTCCCGCTTCGTCGATGCCGACAGCTACGGCGGATTCGTGGTGGGCCTGATCGTCATCGGAGTGGGCGTCAAGGTAGCCTACGACACCGCCATGCAGTTAATGGATACGATGCCCGACGACGAACTCATGGACGAGATTCGCGGCGCCGCCACCAGCGTAGCGGGAGTTCGCGGGGTAGAAAAATGCTTCGCGCGAAAAACGGGGCTGAAGTATCACGTGGATCTGCATCTGGAAGTAGATCCGCAAATGACCGTGAGGCAATCGCACGACCTGGCGCATCGGGTGAGATTACATATTATGCAGAAGCTGGATTGGGTGGCGGATGTGCTGGTACATGTGGAGCCGGCGCCGTAGGGGCTGTGAAGAGTGGTCTGACTCACGGCCGTCGACAGAGCGACATCGACGATTAAGGGCATGAGCGTCGGATTTCAAATTTCGTGATGCCGAATATTGAAATATTTGTGGTCGATAGTTTCGTGCCAGCCGCCGCGCTGACTAAAGTCGTCTTGATGCTTCGCCGCTGTCCAGCCTAGTTTTTGCCGCACCTCGTTCCTTCGCCTAGGAGCCCGTGGTAATAGTGAGATTGGCAGCTACGAAATCATGTGACCTTGGAAATGTTCTGAGCGTCTATATGACATGGCAATGGGAACCCGTCGGAAACGCGAACGGCAACAGGATCTGTGGATCGCGACCAGCGATGTAGTCGAGACACCAGCCAACGTATTTTACGACCGCCTGAATCAGATTCTGGATGAGCACAAGTTCGATGCCAAGGTGGAGAGACTGTGCCAGAAGTTTTACAAAAAGAGCGTATACGGTCGGCCCAGCCTGGGCCGATGGTGTTACTTCGGTCGCTGCTGATCGGGTTTTTTGAGGGCCTGGATTCGGAGCGAGGATTGGCGTGGCGCACGGCGGACTCGCTGTCGTTACGGAAGTTCCTGGGCTACGCGCTGGATGAGGCAACGCCAGACCATTCCACGATTTCGCGCACGCGCCGATTGTATTGGCTGGAGACGCACAAGGCAGTCTTCCGATGGGTGCTGATAGATCCTGGATGAAGAGGGACTGGTTAGCGGACGGACGGTATCGATCGATGCCACTACCCTGGAAGCCGAATGCGGCTCTGAAGAGTATCGTGCGGCGGGACAACGGGCAAAGCTATAACGACTATTTGAAGGAACTGGCCAAGGCCGCCGGGATCGAGAATCCGACGCGCGAACAGTTGGCGCGACTGGATCGCAAGCGGAAGAAGAAGGGATCGAATCAGGAATGGATGAGTCCCAGTGACCCCGGACGCCCGAATCACCAAGATGAAAGATGGACGAACGCATCTGGCCCACAAGGCTGAGCATGCTGTGGATTTGACCAGCGGAGCCCTGCTGGCGGTGACGCTGCAACCAGCCAAGTGAAGGCGATACGACTACGATCCACAAGACACTGGAAGAAGCGCAGGCCGCGGCCCGCGAGATCAATAACCAAGGAGTGGAAGAGGTGGTAGCGGACAAGGGCTATCACAGCGGCGCCGTGTTGAGGGACGTACATGAACAGCAAAGTCCGAAGTTACATCCCGTGAGCCGGAGCGTGGGCGGCGGAACTGGCAGGGTGAGGGGAAGACGGAAGAGCAAGAAGAGGACGTATGAGAATCGTCGGCGTGGCGCGGCGCCCGCAATAAGCGACTACAGAAGCTGCGGAGCGAACTGACGGAGCGGAGCTTCGCGCACCTGTATGAGACTGGCGGAATGAGACGGGTCCACCTCCAGGGACGGAAGAATATTCTGAAGCGCCTCCTGGTGCATGGAGCCGCGTTCAATCTGTCGTTGATCCTGCGCAAGATTATGGGAGTGGGAAAGCCCCGGCGGTTACAGGGGCTTTCTTTGCAGCCTTTTATGCTGTTCGCACGCATTTTTTCGTGGCTTTGGGTGACTTCCACGACAATGGAATTGCAGGCGGAACACTTTGCACCACAAAGTAGCTGTACGATGCCTATAGCGGGCGCCCGGTTCAGGCATATATCTAAGTGATAATGCTTCGGGGCTGGCCCCCTCGAAAACACCTAACTTCTTGCCACGGATGACTGCTAGTCATTAAGTGGCCGGGTCTTGACGAGATATTCCGTGCTAAAAGGGAACGCTGTCGCGCTCCCAGTAGCAATTGAATTCCTCCAATGGAAGCGTTGCCAGCGTAAGGCACACAGGATCCCGTCTGGTGATCTAAATCCACGTGTAGGGGCGCTGCGCACGATCCCTTAATTTTTACCCAGTACCAGTCACGTACTTCTATTCCCAATGAATATACCGCCGGCCCCCCGTACATCGAGGGCCTCGTAGAACAGGTAGGCGGGCAAGATGCCCTTCCTCCTACCATTCGTTCAAACTGAATTGGGGCCATGCTCTCATGCAAGCGCAGCTCGCTTCCGAACGCCTGATGTTGGTTCCAGAAGATTAGCATATGCCTGAAGTCTTCAGAGCTCCTGAAACCACCGTGAATAGGATGCCATCGCGCAGCACGCTGTAACCAGTGGACGACCTGACAGACTCGAGAACGGATCGCCACTCTTCGGGGCCTGCAATCAATCCGAAGTCAGTCAGGATTTCATACCAATTGGGCGACACCTGAACCCAATAAGGCGCATGGACCGCAGAGCCGGACTTGGTTGCGGAATTGCCAATTCCGAACGCCAACCATGCCATCAGGAGTCCCAGCACGACGCTTTCACATATAGGAAAGCCGGCAACGAAGGTAAGCGCTAAGAGGCCACACTGCGACCGAGCATACGCGAAGGAATCTCAGGACCCACTTGTTCATGAGAGAGGATTGTAGACGCGGCTCTTTACTGCCCCGCGTCCTCATGGCCTATTCGATAATGAAGGCGTTAATCGTGAGGGAGGCCGCCCGGTACGGTTGAGAACCGGACTGCAGCGTTGATAACCTGAAGACGAGAACCTACCCCCCAATGAAGCTTACACTTTCGTTGACGCCTGCCGAGGAAGCCAAGCTGTTGGCAAAAGCGCGGGCTACCTCTACGACGGCGGAGCAGGTGGTTCGCCAGGCGATTGAGCCTATTCTCGCAGCGGCCCCCGAAGAGGAGTCGCCGGTCAAAACACCGATCCCTTCTGGGGATTTCGGCCCAGTATGGTCCCGGCCCCTCTGAAGAAGATATCGATCGAAATCGCGCGGAAATGTTTACCACCTTTGGTGAAGACGATATAGCGTGACACTAGCCGTCGCCGATACGCATACAGCAGTCTGGTACCTGTTCCACAATCCAAAGCTTTCAACTGGCGCGCGCCGGGCGATTGAAGAGGCCTTTCCCGCCGGAGATCAAGTGGGAGTGTTTTCGATTTCGCTGGCCGAGATGGTTTACCTGACGAGAAGGACCGGATTCCTGCTAGCGCCGTTCAGGATTTGATTCGCAATCTGTTCGATCCGGCGTATCCATTGCAGGAATTACCCGTCGATGCCGCCGCTATCGCTCAAACAATGACGGCTATCAACCGCGACGCGGTTCCCGACATGCCGGATCGAATTGTGGCCGCCACCGGTCTCCGTTATGGAGTACCGGTGATTAGTAGAGACGGGAAGATTCGGGCTTCAAACATTCAGACGATCTGGTAGATGGGCCGTGACGGTTACCGGGGATGAAACGGGGGACAAAAAGCACGTAGACGGCGCCGCCCCGGCCATCCCGATGTGCAATCTTCACCCGTCTACAGGTTGGTTTATTCGTGCCGCTCAAATGTTCCACGTTGGGACCAGCCGGTTAATGATCGATATCGTTCACTATCGTTAACCGTCGCTCGCCGCGAGTTGCTGTGAAACAATAAGAATCGTCGTGCACAGTCCAAATTTTCCCTGTCTTCGTTTTGCTGTCCCTCGCGGTTTTCTCCCCCGCTCAAGCCCAGCGCTGGAAAATCCAGTATTTTACGACAAAGAAAAGACCTCGCTTACCATCAACGATTTCGCGTTTCCTCGGCTCAGTATGGCATCGCGGTCGGCTATATCGCCGAAGGCAAACGCGAGGAGCCCATGTCCGTGATCACCTCCGATGGTGGCGATCATTGGCAGCTCCTTCCGCTCAAGGAACGCCCGTCTCAATATTTTTCCTCGACGACAGCCTCGGTTGGATGGTCACCACCAAAGGCTTGTGGCGCACCACCGAGGCCGGCAAGAACTGGACCAAACTGCCTAAAGTTCCCGGCGAAATTCTGCGTGTCTGCTTCACTACGCCCGACGGACGGCGTCGCCGTGGGCGTCAAGAAACTGGTGCTCACGACCCATGACGGAGGTCAGACCTGGACGGCCCTGGCGGCCGCGAGGGATGAACCGGGCGACCCACTTTATAGCGCGTATGTATGGGCCGGGTTCGCTAATCCGAACGTGGGGCTTATTGTGGGGACCAATAATCCGCCGCGACGCTTCGCGCCTCTCTTCCCCGATTGGCTCGATCCGCAGGCGACGCTTCGGATGCGGGACGTGCCTCACCTCACTTATTCGCTTTCCACCTGACGGAGGCAAGACTGGCGCGCCCAACGGTTCGCTGTTTGGCCAGACCTCGCGATTCCGGCTTTCGCCCGATGGTAAAGGAATCGGGCTGATGGAATACTCGGATGTCCCGTATTCCGAGTGAAGTCTATTTGCTGGACTGGCATACCGGTAAAAGCGGGAGCATCTTTAGAGATCCGGGCTCGGCATTTCGGACATCTGGATGGAGCCCGATGGTACTGTCACCTTGCGGGCATTGAAGAGCCGGGCCGAGTGCGCGATATCATTCCCGGCAAGGTGGTAGTCTACACCAGCCGCACTTATAAGGCATGGGTGAAATGTTCCCATGGATTATCGCGCTACCGCGCTGCGCACCATGCTGGCCATTCCCGATGACCAGCACCAATGGCTCGCCACTGACAATGGCATGATTCTGAAGTTAATTCCCGGTAGCGCGACGGCGGCGAAGTAACAGAAGCGGCGGCGCTTGTTTTATTCACACACCTTCCACTATACATTTCGAGTAAAGAATTAAAAAATAAGGCGAGAAGAAGTTGTTGAAATCGGCAGACAATTCATAAAAATTGTTGACCGGAAGACAATCCAGGATCATAGTGAAGAAGGTTCCAAGAGGTTTGAGGAACAGCAAAGTCTCTGGAAACGTAGCGAATCGGGAACGATGATCCGCGGCCAATCTTTACGGAATAGAAGGCTGCGGGGAGCGAACGAAGATCGGGCGTTTTCGGAAGGCGGGCCGAACGGCTGCGAAGCCAGTGGAACGCTTTGATCCGGAGGGAGCCAAAACTCCCGAAGGGGAGCGGAGGCTGGAGACACAGCCGGCAGAGCAGGCCGGTACAGACTGCAACGGGCTTGAGGCGACGGATGCAGCCGGAAGCTGGGGCAAACCAGCAACCGGCGGCGGAGCCGAAAAGCCGAACGGGCAGCGATCCGGCAGGCGAGTGAGCGAAGTAGCAGGCCGGGACCGTTGACTCCGGAATGGAATCCGCGCAAGCGGACGCCGTTGCGGACGAGGGAAAGGCCGTTACGAGCGAACGGTCCCGTTTTGGAAAAGAGCCGCGGCGCGCCTGGAAGCGATGAAGCGGCAGCCGGCATAAACCGGTTGCCGGGGAGCTCACAGACTAAGCGCCCGGCGCTCCGAACGCGATGCTCAGTACCGTGCATGCCGGTGATGAGCTACGCTGCGATTTGAGTCACTTGGAACCATTTTCTTTTGCCCCCGCCACGGCGAATCTCTCGGGAGCCGCGCACCCGGCAGTATCATAAATGTAAGGGCCGCGGCTCCTTGATGAAACCCACGTTGCTGACTCTCAGTCTGACGCTCTTCGTTCCTATTTGTCTGCCATCGCTCTCAGCGCAGGGTTCCCACACCGTCATCCTGGCCGCCCGGCGCGCCGGCGATGTCGAGTTCATCGACTCCCAAACTCTGCAAACGCTCGGCTTTCTGCATTTCAGTCTTCCCGACCCGACCGTCGGGCTGAATGGAATGTCCGTGAGCGCCGATGGCACAACCCTCTACGTCGATGGACCGACGCCCTCCAATCCGCTGAGTTGCTGTGCGCTGTACGCCGTGGATCTGGCGACGTTCCAATCCACGCTCGCCGCCTCGATTCCCGGAACGCCTCGCGCGATGCGCTCATCTATTCCGACGGAGTGGTATATCCTGCGCAGTTTTTTCATGGCAATCCTGTCCCGGCATTAGCGACGATCTGCTGCACCTTTCGCCCGATGGTCAATGGCTTTTTGGCGTGAAGAGTTTCCGCGGTCCCGCCCTCGAAGTTTACAATCTGGCGCGGGAGGAGCGTCCCAGGAATTGCGGCCCACCGGCCTGGCGGGCGATTGGTGGCCCTCGGGCACATGGTCTGGCGGCCTGTTCTATCTCAACGCGTTCAGTACTTCGGGAGATCGCTTGTGGACCGTCGCGCCTGGCGCCACGCAACTGGGCGCTGGCGTTCCGGTCACCCAGCCCGATGGTTGTTCGCCTACGTCGCTTAGTGGAATCGTGGCCGCCGGCGGAAAGCTCTTTCTACCTGAGACCTTCGGATTCAAAGTGGACCTGCTGAACGCGTGCGCCGGCGCCGCTGGAGGAATGTGGACGGTCGATCCCTCAACGGGCCGCCTCGGCGCAAAGATGGCTGCCGTATTCCAATTTTCCTATCTGCTTTCCGATCCGCAAGGCGAGGCGCTGTACGGTCTCGATCCCGGAACCCGCCCTGGCAAGGCGCCGTGCGCCTCGTGCGCATCGATCCGGCCAGCGGCGCTACGCTGGCCGTCCACGCCTTAGATCCGGATTTCTGGCGCATCGCCGTCGTGCCCATGGCCTTGTCGATGGCGCGCCCCCAGGTAGCCGCTCACGT
>CAVRPF010000030.1:0-113547 GCA_963723015.1 Bryobacterales bacterium | reverse complement strand
CATGGCGTCGGCGAAGCTCGACGCCAGTCACCCCAATAAGCCTCCTCGCGAGCGGCGTGCTCGGCGGTCAGACGGCTCGCCTCGGCCTCCTCGTCTCGTGCCCGGCGCGCGCGCTGCGGCGGCTACCTCCTGGGCAGCTGACAGCTCGCGACGAGCGCGTCGGCGGCCTCTGCTTCGCGCTGCGCCGAGGTCCACGCGTGGGCGACCGCGCCGCACGCCCCTGTCAGCTCGCCGGTGGCATCACGGAGCGCGTCCAGCGCCGCCTCGTCCAGCGCCGCGGAAAGGCCGTGGGCGACGCGTGCTCACGGCGAGCCGCGTCCGCAGCCGCGCCTGCCCGTCGGCGGCGGACCGTGCCGTGCCGACCGCACGCTCGTAGCTGTGCACGGCCTCTGACTCGAGCGCTGTCGACACCCGCACCGCGTCGATTGCGGATCTCACCGCATCGACGGACGGTAGCGCGGCGCAGGTCCGCCTCGAGCGCCTCCCGGCGGTGATCGACGTCCTCGATCCGGACGTCGTGCTGCGCGATCCTCGGCCTCAAGCGAAGCGACTCGCGCGCGCAGCTCGGTGATCCGGGCCGCCCGCCGCGCCTCGCGAGCGGCGGCGCCGACATGCTCGGCCTGATCCTTGTGCGCGCCCGTGGAGCGGGCCGAGCGCAAACCGGCCATCCACATCGATCCACGGACCGGTCTCGCGCTCGCCCAGGCCGATGCTGCGCAACAGCTCTGCCACCACGCCCGACGCGACTGGCCGGCTGACCACCGGCTCGAGCACCCCGAGCAACGAATCGCCGGCGGCCGGCGGGGTGCCGGTGAACACGACGTCGGCAATCGCGGCGTCCTCGAAGCGGCCGCTTGGCGTCACCCACGCATCGAGCAGGCCGGCCGCCTCGAGCCCCACCTCGAGACCCGATCGCTGCGCGGCGGCAAATTCGCTCGGAAATCGACCAGCTTCCACAGCGGAGCCCCGTCGCGCTCGGCGCGGTTGGCCCGACGCCAGTCCGGAGCGCGCGGCCCGTCGATCCTGCGCGCCGGCAAGTCTCTCTATCTCCGCCTCGGTGGCCGCGACCGCTGTCGTGGCCGTGGCACGTGCCGCCACCTGCGCAGAACGCTCGTCAGAGAGAGCGCCGCGCTGGCGATCTACCAGGGCCGACAGCGCCGGCAGCGCCGAGGAACCCTCGTGGGCCAGCCCGAGCGCTGCCTGCGCGCTTGGCTCGTCCAGGTCGAGCTGCGAGAGCGTCGAGCGCCATCGCGCAAACGCGGTTGTGATGGCTGCGCGAGCCTCCTCGAGCTGCTGCTCGCAGGCCGTCCGTTTGGTCGCCGCGCGTTCGACTCGCGCCGCGGCCTCGCGTTCGTCGGCCCGCGCGCGTTCGGCGCTCGCCGCTGCCCGTCGCAGCTCGCGCATGAGTTCGCGGTGGCGATGGAGCACGTCGCGCCAGTCGGCGGCGAGCTCGCGCAGCAGCGGGTTCCAGGTCTCTGCCGCGAGCGACCCGCTGCGCAGCTGGTCAGCAAGCATCGCCGTGCGCCGTTGGAGCCCCGCCTGCGCCGCCAGCCCGAGCAGGGAATCCAGTTCAAAGTTGGCGCGATCCCGGCGCTCGGTTGCCGCCGAGCGTGCCGTGATCAGCTCGGCTTCGAGCGTCCCGGCTGTCGCCGCGCCGTCGTCGGCGTGCTGGCGGACCGCTGCGGCCGCCCGCGCCTGGGTGTGGGCGAGCTCGCGAAGCGTCTCGACCTCGGCGACCGAGGACCATGCTTCCGTGCCGACCAACGCACGCTCCTCCGCGGTCAGGCGCTCGAGCCGGCCCTCGGCTTCATCCCGCTCCTCGGTTGCGCGCCGAGCTCGCTCGCGCTCGGCTTCGAGCTCGGCCGTGGTGGCGCGCAGCCGCTCGGCGGCGCCGTCCACCGCGGTCTGGGCCTGGCGGAGCGCATCGGCGCGCTCACGGGTGACGGCGCGCGCGTAAGCGCTGTAGGTACGCTGATGGAACCGCCGTACACGTTCGCGTACGTCGCGCAGGCGGGCCAGTCCACGCTCGAGTGTCTCGAGCTGCTCGAGTCCCCCGCCAGTTTTCGCATCAGCGCCTCGTCGACCTCGGGCAGCCCAACCGTGAGCTGCGCGGCCACACGCTCGGGATCGAGCGTCTTGGACAGGTGCGGCCGCCGGAGATCGCGCATCAGCCGCAGCATCGTCTGATACTGCTCCTCGCCGCCGAAGGCGAACAGCAGGTCGTTCAGCCGCGCCCGATAGTCGCGCTGCGTCTCGAGCACCTCGCCGTCGTCGCCGAGCGCGGCCACAAGCTCGGCCTTGCTGATCGGATCACGCCCCTGCAACAGCGAGAGATCGGAGCCGATCGTGCGGTCGCGGGCGACGAAGTACCAGCGCGCCACGTCCGGCAAGTCCTTGTTGTGGCGCATCCCGACCCCGACCGTCAGCCGGTGCGCGGTGCCGGGTTGCCCGATACGTTCGAACTCGAGCCAGGCGTACCCCACCCGCTTGACATCGCCGGTGCAGCCGGTGAGGTTCCACTTCATGTCCTTGTAGCCGGCGCCGAACGGGTCGAGCTTCTTCGGGCTGATGTCGCCGTCCAGGCAGAACGGAAGCAGCAGCTCCAGCGCCTTCGTCTTGCCGGAGGTGTTGTGACCGCGGAGCAGCAGCCGACCTCCGGCGAATTCGAACACCTGGTCGGCGTACTCGTAGAGGTTGATGATGCCGGCGCGTCGCGGCCGCCAGCGCGTCGACCCGGGACTCATCCCCGCGCTCCGGCGGCGTGGAGTACGGGCGAGCGAAAGCGCGCCGCGAGCGGACCTGGTCTGAGTCCGGATGTGCCGGAGCGGCGGGCGAGATCGCAGCTCACCAGGATCTCGGCGGCGGCCGCGGTCATCGCCGCGATCTCGTCGGGATCGTTGGGGTTGCGATCCCAGTGCTGACCGTGCTTTTTGACTAGGCCAGCGACGGCGTCGCGCAGCGCCTCGAAGCTCAGCTCCCCGTTCGGGCCGGCCTCCGCGAGTGCGTCGCACAGCAGTAGCGCGACCTGCTTGATCGTCGAGTTCGTGGGGAACGGAATGTCTGTGAATGATCGGTCGTCGACGATCAAGGCGCTGCCCTCGGCACGCCGCTCAACTTCATAGCCGGTCGCGGCGGTCACGGCACCCTCGATCCGCGCGCGCTGGCTGAGGAAGTAGGCGCGGTCATCCTCGTCGAGATCGGCGAGCAGCAGTACGGGATCCTCGGTCAGCCGCCTCGCCAGGCGCTCGGCACGCGCCCGGTTCTCGCCCTCCGGGGTCGGCGAATAGCGTCCACGCTCATCCACCAGCCGATCCAACGTGTGCGCCTCGAGTGCCGCCGCCGGGTCCATCAGCAAGAGCGCAAGCCGTCGCCGGTCGACCGTGAACAGCGCTTCGTCCTCGTCCTGCTCGCGTCGCGTGTAGCTCTCGTGCGAGCCGGAGGTGTGGTCGATGATCCCCCACGAGCACAGCAGGTCCAGGCCGTCGGCGAACGCGACGCGCTCGCTGCGCTGCCGGAAGTCGATGGTGATCGAGGGCTCGACGTCGGCACCGGCCCGCTCGACCTCGTGCCCTAGCTCGGCGATCGCGGTCTGGGCGCCGCCCCGTTCGAGCGCTACCAGCGTCAGCACCAGGATCACGCACGCGCGGTCGCTGAGGAGCGGCCACTCGTCGGGTGGACGCTTGAGGCCGCTGACCGACGCCGGCCTGATCCGCAGCGGACGACGCAGCCCCGCCGGCGTCGGGAGGCCCGAGGCGCGAGCGGCCGTGCTGCCGACTTCGAGCTGGTAGTCGTAGGTCACCTGGAGGGTGCTGGCAAGGTCGCGCTCATGCCGGCGGATCAGTGCGTAGGCCGGGTCGTCGGCGCCGACGAACGGGGCGGCAAGGAGAGCCCTGAGGGCCCGGGTTCGCTCCTCGCGATCATCGAGCTCTCGCAGGGTCATCTGGTCAGCACCTCGAGCTCGAAGTCCGGCAGGTCGAGCGTTCCGTGGGGAGCGTCGAGCCGGGTTCGATCGCGATGGGGATCCGGAGGCTCGCGCAGCGCGATCGTCGCTCTGCCATCGGCGGAGCTGGCGCGACGGCTACCGTCAGGACCGGCCGGCGATTCGTATGCGCGCGCGATCCAGGCGAGGAGATGGCGGAACTCGCTGTGATTGACCTCGCGCAGCCCGGAGAGCCTGATCGAGCCGCCGGTCGAGAGGCGGGCCAGCAGCTGCTCCAGCTCCCGGTGCTCGGCGCGACGTCGCTCCTCGAACCGCTTGCGCCCCTCCGAGAGGTCTGCGATCTGCGCGCCGCGGCCCGGGCCGGGCGCGCGCACCCCTGGCGTTCGCAGATGGGCAACAACGGGTGCGGGCGGGGCCTCGCGCCACGAAACCCGCCCCCGATCGGCCAGCTGCTCGTCATCGCCGTGCGGCACACCCACGTGGCGCGGCGTCCGAACGCCGAAGGCCGCCCGCAGCCAGGCTGTCGCGTCGCCGGCGGGTGCGGCGGCGACGAGTGGGGCAAGATGGAGGAGCACGGCGGCGCGATCGAAGCGCTGTGAATGTCGCTCGATCAGCCGCTCGGCGATCGCAAGCACGGCACGAATCGCGTCAACGACCTGGTCGTTGAGCGTGCGCCACGGCGACGCGCTTTCTTGGTCGCCGACAAACCAACTGCGCAGTCCGGCCCAGCGTTCCAGCAGCTCGGCGCGCCGGCGAGCGCGCTGGTCCTCAACCGTGGCACCGCCTGGTAGGGCGACGAATACCTCGGCGGCGACGATCACGTCTACGAGCTGATCAGGACCCCGCTCCTCGATCCGCTCGATCAGGGTCAGGATCTCGGCCGAGTGCCGCATGCGGCTCCTGCGGAAACCCTGGAGGTGTTCGAGCAGCGCGCCCTTGCCGCGCTCAAACTCGGCTTCGCCCACCCGCTCGACCGCGCGCATCAGGTCGCCGAGCGAGCGCATGAACGCCAGCGCTCCCGCATGCAGGGCCTCGACTTCGGCGAGCAGTCGCTCAAACAGCGCTCGCAGGCGGGTCCCGTCGGGCTGATCGCGTTCGAGCTCGTCGGCCAGGTTGGCGAGAGCGTCGCGGATCGCGGGCAGACGGGCGGTGTCGAGCCGCCCGATCTCCTCGCCGAGCGCGTCGAGCTGCGCCAACAGCTCCTCGGTCAGCCTTCCCGCCGGCGTGACGTCGTACGTGTAGCGGTTGCGTCGCCACTCGGCGGCGGTCGAGGCCAAGCTGGCGTCGTGGTCCTTTTCCACGGCGCCCCAGTTGTCGAGCGTCCCGAGACGCGCTTCCAGCAAGTCCACGTCGAGACTCAGGGCATAGCGCTCCCGCAGACGGTCGGCCGCCTGCGCGGGCCGCAGGCGCAGGCCAAACGACTGATGCTCGAGGTAGAGGACCCGCATGATCCTCCGGTAGGTCTCGGCTTCTTCGCTTGTGGCATAGCGGAGGACCTGGTGGGCGCCGAGGCGGTCGTTCGCCAAGTTCGACTGCCCGTCGCCGTTGGCGTCCCCGGTCGGCCCTGCCGCGCCGGTGAGCTCGAGGGCGGAGCGGACCAATCCGAGCGAGAGCTCAGGCGCCACGCCGTTGGTAGTTGTGGTCGGCTGCCCGGCCGTGAAGCGGCTCGGCCTGCACGAGGTCCGACAGGCGAAGTCCGGCCAAGACATGCGGCGGCGGAGCCATTCGCGCCAGCGCGTCCGCCGCGTCACGCGCTGACTGCGGCAGCTCGATGTGGTCCTCCGCGAGCGCTGCGATCTCTTGCTGCTCAGCGACCGTCAGTCTCCGCGGTGGCGGCTGCTCGCCTCGTCGGCGCTCCGTCGTGGGCACGCGTCCGCGGTCCACGGCCTCGTCCAGGACTTGCATGCCGACCGCCAGCACCGGGTCGATGGCCGCATCGCCGGGTGGTACACGGTCCCATTGAAGGCGGGCGGCGGCCAGGGTCTCAGTGGCCAGGTCGTAGGCGAGCGCCGGTTCGCGAATGGCGCGGAGAAAGACCGCGACGAGCGGGGCGAGCCAGCGGCTGACGAATGCCTCGTAGTCGTTCTCCCGTGGCTTATGCGGCACCTCACCCATCGTGGGGGAAAGCGTTGCAGCGGTGTCGGACGGAAACGTCCTACCTGACGACGCTCGACACTTATTCCGATCGACGACAGCCCTCGGTTGTAACTGACTTGTTACAGGTGTGGGGGAGAACATCCCAGCCCGGCGGTCTCTTATCGGCATGGGAGCCGCCGCACCCGAGGATCACGTTGCCAGCTTCACCGACGCGCTCCTGTGCACCGGCAGCATGCTCTGTGAGCTGGCGGCCGACCTCGTCGAAGCCCTTCCTCTCGACGCCTACCCGGGCGAACGCCCGGAAGCGGTGGTCATCGAGATGGTCGCCGGGACGATTCGCACTGCTCTTGCCGACGCCGACGAACGAGAGGTGCATCGGCGACCAAGCTCATTGTGGAAGCCCGCGAGAGGGTTCTCGAGCACCTCCAGCTGGCGCTCGCGCTCTCGCGACGCATGGACCACGGAACAGGTCATGAGCCGTGGCGAACCTATGGCTAGGTCCGAGCCGGCTCGAAACGAGTCGAGGCCGCGGTGGAGGTCTGACGACCGGTGGTTTCAATGGCTGGGTTTCGCAGCTTGGACGCAGAGCGCGCGAACCACGGGCCGGCGCGTGGATCCAGGCCAGGCTGTTCAGTGCAATGGGTTCACCCAGCGGAGAGCGGTGAAGCGCGCAAAGTCGGTGTCGGTGGAGCAGAGTGTGAGGCCGTGTTCGATAGCCAGCGCCGCAAGCGTCGCGTCGGGCACCAGGTTGCCACGTACATCGTGTCCGTTGATGACCTCGCCGAGAATGCGCGCGTATTCAGGACCCGCCTGCGGGATCCAAGCCACCGGCGCCGAGATCCAATCCATTACTCGCTCCCATGCCGCAGCCGGGTGCAACGGATGCTCAAACGCCCGAGGGTGGGTCGAGATGCGCAGGAAGGCGATCAGGCTCTGCCAGGGCAGGCCGACGCGACGGGGTCCGTTGAGCTTCTCGGTCAACCAATCCTTGGCGGCGTGATGCTGGGCGGCGCGCTCATGGATTGCGTAGAGCAGCAGGTTGGCGTCCAGCAGCATCAGCGGCTGCTTGGACCATCGAGTGTCTCGATCACATCCGCGATGTTGGAGAAGTCCATCCCACGGCCGAGGTCGTGGGTCTTCTGCCGAAAGGGGACAGAATGCTCCCGCTGCTGGGCGAGGCCGGCGCGGACGAGCTCATTTACGGCATCGCTCATTCCCATCGAGCGTTCCCGCCGCAATCGACCAACGGCCGCAGCAACATCATCGGCAAGCGTGATGGTGGTGCGCATGAGCAGAGCGTAGCGCATCATGATGCACACCGGACAGCATCGGGATACGCGCGCGGCCTCACTCCTCGGCGCCAAGAGGCCGAAGTGGGGTTCGCTTCATCGATCTCGATCCGAACGGGACTGCGAACATCGTCCGCCGTCATGAGTTGGCGGGCCTCATCAGCCCCGATCAGGCCGCGCAGGCCCACGCCGATCTGCTTGACCTCGCGATCGAACACTGGCCCCACGAGATCCTTGCCGCAAGAGCTTGGGAGCTTCGCTTGAATCTGTCGATCTATGACGCCAGCTGCGTTGCCCTCGCCGAACTTCTGGGGGCCACCCTAATCACGCTCGACCGACGCATCGGCCGAGCGCCCGGGCTGCGATGCGCGATCGCCACCCCCTGAAGACGGTTCAGCTCGGCGTGACGAGCAGCGCCAGTGGGTGCGGAGATCTCTGGTGCTCGACGAGCGGCTTGGTCAACGCGCTCAGATAGGGGCGCGGTCGTTGTCGAGCTTGCCGCCGTTGGGTGACCGGCTCACGTACTGCCGATCGGCGTATTGCGAGCTGGTTATGGTTTCCCAGTCAACGGTTTTCTCGTCGGGCGAGCGGCGCCGCAAGACGGTGCTCTTAAGCTGTTCGCGAAAGCTTGGTCGCGGGGGGTGGAAGGGCGCGCCGCAACGTGGACAAGATTCATTGTGGACGTAGAGAGTCCGCTATGAAAGCTGGCGTGACACTGCGGGCAATTGAGGTACGGCATGGCGGTACTCCTGACGGGTGCTGCAGTCCGGCGATGTCAGGCGCGCGCGAGCTGCCGCGGGTTACCGATCCAGCGTCAACGTTGGCAGATCTCTGACATCAGATCCGTAATTTAGTCGTCGCAGGCTTGTAAGCCCGCTTTCCAACCGGGGCTAACACTCGGGCAAGAGTCTGACTGGCGACAGTCGAGGACGTCGCCGCGTCGTGCGACGTACCGCGACGGCGCGACCTCAGCCAAGCTCCGGCGCGGCGGATCAGCTGAGCGCGATGGTCCCCGTCACGACGACGTCGTGCCGCAGGCCCGAGACGGCGACTGTTCTTGTTGCCTCGAGCTCTCGTCACCACGCAGCTCGCCGGCTTCGATCGGGTCTTGGACACTGAGCTTAATTTCGCGCTGCGCACTCACGCCAAGCTTCTTGAGGAACTTCCGCACCGACCTGTTGAAGGCGTCTTCGTCCACTTTTGGCTCCTCGTCTCGGTGGTTTACGTGGCCGCGCCTCCGGGGGCCGTCCCGCGATGATGACTCCGCCGTCGTCACGCGCAAGGGGCGATCAACCAGTCTCTGCTGGCGCCGCAACACGTGCCCCCCGCGAGACACCGCAGACGCTGCCTCAGCCCTGGCCAGGGAGCGCAACCGTCCGGAGGTTCTCCGCGTCGGCCACGGCGAGCACGTCGGGGTCCGATGTGACGATGTGGTCGTCCTGCCGGGTCGATGCGATCAGCACGGCGTCGGCGAGCGAGATCGGTCGAGACGAGCGGTCGTAGTGCCTCGCGCGGATCTCGGCGGCCCGCCTCGCCACGGCGAAATCCAGCGACATCGCCACGAGCGATCCCTCCAGCAGGGGCTCAAGGATCTCCATCGTCCGTTTGATCGGGAGGTCGGGACACGCTCGCAGACATCGAGCACCTCCACCAGATTCGCCGTGGCAATGGCCGTATCGCCGTCGCGCAAGATCGAGCGGACGTGCGCCGCTGTCGGCCCGCCGATCAGAAAGGCAATTAGCGCGTAAGCGTCAAGCAGCGTCACCGGCTGCGGTGACGTTCGGCTTGACGCTCGTCTTCTCGTGCCCGGCGCCGGAGCCGCGCGACGTCGAGCTCTCCGAACTCCTCGGCAAGCGCGCGTCGGCGGCGGCGATTGGGTCGTCAGCCGCCGGCTGCAGGATGATCCGGCTGCCCTCGTCCTCCAGCGTGACCATGGAGGTGCCCCAGCGGTGCCTGATCGGAGCTGGAATCGAAACCTGTCCGCCTTTAGAGATCTTCATTCGCATGCTCATGTTCATGAACCCTATCATGAGACTTCAAAACGTCATACGTCCGGGACAGACGCTCGGATCCTGGAGACTATGGTCACGTTCGCGAGATTCCCGGCGTCCACCAGGTACCAAACCGGGCGCCGGGGATTCGCCCGACCGCCGGAATTCCATTGAAACTGACAATTGTTGATGACCTCAAGCTTTTGCTAAATTGTGAGGAATGAGCGGACAGCCGGCAATTGAGGTGGAAAGCCTCGTTCGCGAATTTCGAAATGGCCCGCGGGCGGTCGACGGCATCGACCTGGCCGTCTCGCCCGGCGAGATCTATGGCTTCCTTGGGCCAAATGGCGCCGGCAAGTCAACGACCGTGTTGATGCTGACGACGCTGCTGCCACCAACCAGCGGGCAAGCCCGGGTGGGTGGCTACGACATCGTTCGCCAAGGCGCCCAGGTGCGCGCGACCATCGGCGCGGCGCTGCAGGAGGCCGCACTGGACGCGATCCTCACCGGCCGCGAGCATCTGCTCCTTCAGGCCACGCTGCAGGGACTGCCCGCGGCCGAGCGTCGCCGGCGCGCCCAGGCGCTGCTCGAGCGGGTCGGGCTGACCGAGGCGGCCGACCGGCGCGTCGGCGGCTACTCGGGCGGCATGAAGCGCCGCCTGGATCTCGCCCTTGCGCTTGTGCACTCGCCACAGATCCTGTTCCTCGACGAGCCGACCACCGGCCTTGACCCGCAGAGCCGCACGGCGTTGTGGGAGGAGGTGGCGCGGCTTGCCCACGATGAGGGTAAGACGGTGTTCCTCACCACTCAGTATCTCGAGGAGGCCGATGCCCTGGCCGACCGGATCGGGATCATCGACCACGGCAAGATCGTCGCGGAAGGCACCCCGGCCCAGCTCAAGGCCGAGATCGGCAGTCCGAGCGTCGAGGTGACACCGACCGATCCGGACGCCGGTGACCGGCTGGGCGAGCTGCTTTCGGGGTTTGGCGAGATGCGACGCAATGGCCGTGGCAGCGTCACGGTGCAGTTGCCCGGCGGCGAGGCCGAGCTCGCCGAGATCGTCCGCATCCTCGACCGCGCCGAGTTACACGTCCAGACCCTGCAGCTGCACCAGCCCTCGCTCGACGACGTGTTCCTGGCCAAGACCGGCCGCAAGCTGGAGGGGTCGGGCGATGGCGCCGTCGCTGCCGAGGCGCCGGCGCAAGCCAGCGGGCGCAGGCGGAGGCGACGTGGCCGTTGAGATAGCCCTCGATCCACCACGCGCCGGGCGCTCAGGCCAGCCGGGGAGTCTCGTGGATCAGACGCTCGCCGTGGCGCGGCGGGCGGTGCTGCGCACGGCGCGACAGCGCGCGCTCGTGATCTTTCCGATGATCTTCCCGCTGATCCTGTTTGCGATCAACGGCTCGGCGCTCAGCCCCGCGACGCGGATCCCAGGCTTCCCGACCAGTCACTATCGCGACTTCCTGATCGCGATGCCCTTCATCCAGGGCGCGATGTTCGTGTCGATCACGGCGGGGTCGACCTGGCCCGAGACATCGAGAGCGGCTTCCTGAACCGGCTGGCGATGACGCCGCTGCGGGGTGAGGCAATGCTGGTCGGGCAATTGGGCGGCGCGCTTGTGCTCGGTGTCGTTCAGGCAGTCGTCTACCTGCTGGTCGGACTGGCCAGCGGCGTGTCGTTTGCCAGCGGGGTCGGCGGCGCGCTCGTGCTGCTGGCCCTCTCGATCGTGATCTCGTTTGCGTTTGCCAGTCTCGGCGCGCTGCTGGCGTTGCGGTTCGGAACCGGCGAGGCCGTCCAGGGGATCTTTCCGCTGTTGTTCGTGACGCTGTTTCTCAGCTCCTCGAGCTTGCCGCGCAACCTGATCAAGGCAACCTGGTTTCGCGATGTCGCGACCTACAACCCCGTTTCATACCTGCTGGAAGGGCTTCGCAGCCTGGTGATCACCGGCTGGGACGCGCGGGCGCTGGCGCTGGGATTCGGGTTCGCGATCGCGCTGCTGGTGATCTTCCTCGGACTGTCGCAATCGGCGATGAAGACGAGGCTGGCCAGACGATGAGCCGCTTTTTCAACGTCGTCCGGGGCGTCGCCTGGCGCTCGATCCACAACACGATCGTCAACCCGGCGATCCTCGTCCCCTCGATCGTGTTTCCGCTGTTCTTCCTGATCGCCTTCGCCGGCGGCCTGTCGCGGATCAGCGACGTGCCGAACTTCCACTATCCGCCCGGCTACACGTCCTTCCAGTTCGTGTTCGTATTCCTGCAGTCGGCGGCGTTCGGCGGCGTGGTACTACGGCATTCATCGCGCGGCCCAACTGGTCGCAGGTGCTCCGCGCCACGCTGATCCCCGATATTCAATGGTCCGGGGCTTACCTCTCAGTGCTGGTTGGAATCCTGGGGACCACCATCTCGCCATACCTTTTTTTTTGGCAGGCGGCCGAAGAGGTGGAAGAGGAGCGCTCGATGGGCCGCACCAAGCTGGCGCAGCGGCAGGGCGCCACCGATAGAGAACTGCGCAGCTCGCGCAATGACGTGCTGACCGGGATGTTCTTTTCAAACTTCGTCATGTACTTCATCATTCTCACCACGGCGGCCACGCTTCACGCTCACGGGCTCACCCATATCGATAGCGCCCGGCAAGCGGCGGAGGCGCTGCGGCCGCTGGCCGGCAGCGGCGCTTACTGGCTGTTCGCGCTGGGTCTTATCGGTACGGGGATGTTAGGCGTTCCGGTGTTGGCCGGTTCCAGCGCTTACGCCATTGCCGAAGCGATGGCATGGCATGGTTCCCTGGACACCAAGCCGCACCTGGCGCCGAGATTTTACGCCGTGCTCGCCGTCGCCATGGCCATCGGCCTGGGTTTGGTCTATGCCGGCGTGGACGCCGTCAGGATGCTGTTCTTATCGGCGGTAGCCAATGGCGTGCTGGCGCCGCCGTTGATCGTATTGATCGTGCTGCTTAGCAGCGACATCAAGGTCATGGGTGGACGTGTGAATCCCGCATGGCTGCGCATCCTGGGCTGGGTGACCGCGATAGTGATGGGCGTGGCCGCCGTAAGCATGTTCGCGGCGGGGTAGAATCGTGGATTCCCTATGTCGCGAACTAACCTTGCCATCACCGGCGAGATCGAGAACTATATTCGGTCGATTACGCTCCGCGAGCCGGACGCGCTGAAACGCCAGCGCGAGGAGACCGAAAGCCATCCGCGCGCCGGCATGCAGACCGCGCCCGAGCAGGGGCAATTTCTGCATTTGCTGGCGCGCATTACGGGCGCGAAAAAAACGTTGGAAGTGGGCGTCTTTATGGGATACAGCTCCACATGGGTGGCGCTGGCGCTGCCTCCGGGAGGCAAAGTGGTGGCGTGCGACCTGAGCGAGGAATACACCAGGCGCGCTCGCCAAACATGGCGCGCCGCGGGCGTGGAAGGGCGGATCGATCTGCACCTAGGACCCGCCCTGGAAACCCTGGATGGACTCATCGCCGAGGGCCAATCCGGCACGTTCGATTTCGCCTTTATCGACGCCGATAAGACCAACTACGCCAATTACTATGAGCGCGCGCTGCAATTGCTCCGGCGCGGCGGCTTAATGGCTGTGGACAACGTGCTGTGGGATGGCAGGCCGATCGATCCGGCCGTGACCGACGCCGATACGGAGGCCATTCGGGCCTTCAATCGCAAAGTACATGACGATTCGCGCGTGGCGATCAGTCTGGTCCCGCTGGGCGACGGTTTGACGCTGGCGTGCAAGCTCTGACCCCAACCCTGTTCCTTTGTTTCGCGCCCGCCGATCGCCAGAGGGCGCAGCGCATCGCGGCCTTCATCGAGCGGGGCGCCGACGTGCGGATACCGCTCGATGCCGGCGAGATGCTGCCTGGAGAGGATCTTGCCGAAAAGGCCCGCCAGGCGCAAGCTTCCGAAATGGCGCTGGTACTTTTCTCGCGGGCTTCCCTGCCGTCCCCGTGGCCGCGCGCCCAATGGGAGGATGCGCTGCTGAAAGAACCGGCGGCCGAGGGTCTGCGTATGGCTTTCGCGAAGTGCGACGATTGCACTCCGCCGCGCGTGCTCGCGCCCATGTTCGATGCCGATGCCTTGAGAGCCATCAAGCGCTGGGTGCGCGGCCACCTGCCCTCGCCACATGCGGGAAGCTCGCGCGAGGCCGATCTGGAGGACCTTGCCGTGGCCATCGCGGACCAGCCGGGCGCGCAAACCATGGAAAGCGACGACCTGGCCGAACGATTCGTCAAAGCGTATGAGCAGGATTTCGATGCGGTGCTGCGCGTGGATTGCGGCAAGCGGAGTCTGGCCGCGCTCACCGGCGATCTGGCCGCGCAATTGGGTTTGCGGCTGGAGGGAGAAGCCGAATCGAACCTCACGCGTCTGCGCGATTTCTGCGCAACGCGGCGGTTCCTGATCGTACTCCGGGACCTCCGGCTGCGCGCTTTTCAATTCGGCGGGCGCACTTCAACCCTGATGGTTTGTTCGCGAGTGGCGGAGCCGGAGGACGAATCCATTCGCGGAATTCAGCACGCCCTACGCCATCGAAGCGCGGATTGGAACGAGCTCTGCCGGCTAGCGCGCATCGGACGCCGCCTCACCCGCGATGCCGGCCGCATCGCCGAATGTTACGAGATGATGCGGCGATGGCACGACGCGGCCGAAGCGCGCCAGGACCCAGGCGCCCTCGACGAATCGGCGCGCGAAATGGTATGGATTCTGCTTTCGTGGGACCGCGAGGAGGAAGCGCGCGACCTCGATTACCGGCGCGCTTGCGAATGCGATGAGCAGATGGCGCTGCCGTTCGGAGATTAAAATTCGAAGGGTATGCGAGCCGCAGCGTAGCGTTATAGTCAGGTTGTTGCATCGGCCCTACCGGTCCGTGTCGCCCAACACGAAATCCATGCTGCCGATGCCGGCGATCACGTCGGCGATCAAGGTTCCTTCCACCATCCGCGGCGTGGCTTGCAGATTGCCGAAACTGGGCGTGCGCATATGGACGCGGTAGGCCATCTTGGTTCCGTCGCTCACCACGTAATATCCCAACTCGCCGCGCGGCGATTCGATTATCTGGAATACTTCGCCTGCGGGCACGGGGAAGCCCTCGGTGACGATTTTGAAGTGGTAGATGAGCGCTTCCATCTGCGTCTTCATCTTCTCGCGGTCGGGCAGCACCACGTTTGGCGCGTCGGCCTTCCAGGGGCCTGGCGGCATGCCGTCCATCGCCTGACGGACGATGCGCGCGCTCTGCCGCATCTCTTCGATACGCACCAGGTAGCGCGCGTAGACGTCGTTTTCGGTGCGTGTGGGCACTTCGAAATCGAACTTTTCGTAGCTGCTGTAAGGCTCGCTTTTGCGCGCATCCAGCTTCAACCCGGCGGCGCGCAGCATGGGGCCGGTCACGCCCAAATCGAGCATGTCTTCCAGCGGAATCGCTCCGATGCCCTGCGTCCGCCCGATCCAGATGGGGTTATTCGTCAGCAGGTTCTCGTATTCGTCCACGCGGCTCGGAAATATGTCGATGAACTTCTTCACGCGCTGAGACCAGCCGCGGGGCGGTTCGAGAGCCAGCCCGCCGATACGGAAATAGCTGGTCATCATGCGCTGGCCCGAGAACATCTCGAAGATCCGCAGGATATCCTCGCGCTCGCGGAAGCAATATAGGAATACGGACATGGCGCCTATATCGATGGCGTGCGTGCCCAGCCACACCAAATGGCTGTTCAAGCGGGTGAGCTCGGTGAGCATCACGCGCATCCATTGCGCCTGCGGCGGAATCTCCAGACCCAGCAGCTTTTCCACCGCCAAACAGTAAGCCAGATTGTTGGAAAGAGGCGCCAGGTAATCCACGCGATCGGTGAGGGTGACCGACTGCTGGTACGGCTTGACTTCAAATTCCTTTTCGATGCCGGTATGCAGATAACCGATATCCGGCTGGCATTTGACGATGATCTCGCCATCCAGTTCCATTAACAGCCGCAATACGCCGTGCGTAGACGGGTGTTGCGGCCCCATATTGAGAACCATGCTGCGGCGGCTGGGCCGCTCCGTCTCGCGCGTCTGCTCATCGGTTTCGACAGGCATTCTAGATCCTCGACCCCGTGATGGGATAGTCTTTGCGCAGCGGATAGCCTTCCCAATCGTCGGGCATCATGATGCGGCGCAGATTCGGATGGTTCGGGAAATCGATGCCGAACAGGTCGAACGTCTCGCGCTCGTACCAATTGGCCCCGCGCCACACAGAGGTCACCGACTCAATCGCGGGATTGGCGCCGGGCAGCCGGCACTTCAAGCGCAGACGCTCGTTCCGCTCGACGGAATGCAAGTGATAGACCACTTCAAAGCGGGGTTCGGCCGGATACCAGTCGACGCCCGTGACCGTGCTCAAGCGGACGAAGCCGCGATCGTACTTTAGAAATCCGCACACGCTCACAATTTTGGCCGGCGCAATTTCCAAGGTGAGCTCATTGCGGTCGAACTTGCCGCCGATAATGGCTTCGCCGTCGAACGCCTCCACCGCGGCCGCGACCGCCCGATCCCGCAAATTCTCCGGTAGCATTTCGAATCGCCTTAACGCTTGCGGCCGGCCACGTCCGACATGGCCCAATCCAGCGCTCCCTTTTTCCAGATGTAGAAGAATCCCGAAAGGATCAGAATTACGAACACCAGCATCTCTCCGAAAAGAAATTTCGACATGCCAGGATCGCGGTACACCACCACCCAAGGATAGAGAAAAATAGCCTCAATATCGAACAGAATGAAGAGCATCGCCACCAGATAAAATTTGACGCTGAAGCGCTGCCGCGCGTCGCCCGTGGGCACGATGCCGGATTCGTACGGCATGTCCTTGATGCGATTGCGCACGCGCTTTCCAAAGACATAAGAGATTGTAATCAGCGCCGCCGCCAGCACCATGGCAATGATGGCCTGGATGAGAATGGGAAAATACAACTCGGGGTAGGAATCAGGCATGGGTTACGGAGACGAGTGGCCTCAACTATCGACTATAATTGGTTGAAAACGAGGGTGTCAACCAACGCCATGTCGATCTGTATATCCGTAAACGGCGAAAGGCGCGTGACTGGGGAAGGTCAAACCATTCTCGAATTGCTCGATCAACTGCGCATCGACCCGGCCCGCGTGGCTGTGGAGCTTGACCGCCGTATTGTGAAGCAACCACATTGGAGCGACACAATAGTGCGTGACGGAGCGGCAATCGAAATCGTGCAATTTGTAGGCGGAGGGTGAGCGTGGGCAGGAAGAGCATCGCAATAACGGCTGGGCGCCGTCGGAATTAACGCGGTCCGAGCCTCTGCGGCAACGGCGGGCGCGATTCGTGCCGCCTAGACATCGGCGAGCGTACGCGCGTCGCCGCGCCGGACTGCTCAACATCGGGCTGGAATGCAGGCGCGGCAACAGGCCAATCAGCGCCAGGCCAACAATGCAATCCACGTAGGCAACCATCGCGCGCTCATTGCAGCCTCGCGTATTCCGCCTTGGCCTGTTTCAGAATCGGGATATCCACGTCTGCATCCTTCCAGAGGTTCAGAAAATCCTGGTAAGCGGAGCTGGCTTTGGCCGTATCTCCCGATAAGACGAGCGCTCGCGCCAATTGCACCCGCGCCGCCACGCCTACAGGGTCTGCCTCGCGGATGCCCGGACGACCCAAAATCTTCTGGAATTCCGCCGCGGCTTCGGCGCCCCGATGCGCTAATAAATAAGCTTGCCCGCGCACGTACACCGGAGTGAGATTTCCGCAGCCGCAGGGGCCAGTGCCCGATACGGCCATCTCGTAGCGAGCGGCCGGTTGCAGCAATTCGATAGCGCCTGCGGAATCGCCGCGGCGTAAGGCCCAAAGCGCGCGCAGAGTTGGCAAGTAATTGTATTGCACATAGGTGTCCTCGGATGCCTTTTCCAGATCTTTCGCCAGCGCTTGCGATTGCGCCGTATCCCCCGCCAGCGCCAGCGCCAATGCAGCGCCGTATCGCACGCCTCGGCCCTTCGAAAGATCGACCGCCGCCGCCGCGTATTGCCTGGCCTCGCGGGGATTTCCATAAAACGCCTCCCGCACGGCCGCTCCGATATCGTACGTGGCGGCGTTTTCCGATTCGGGAGGCTGCTTGGCTAAGGCCCGGTCCACCGCCTGGCGCGATTTTATTCTGGCTTGCCGCAAGCGGCCGGAATAGGCCAGGACAGCGGCTTCCCGGTTTGAGTTCCAGTTCCAGTGAGCCTTGCCGGAGCTGGCCTCACCAGCCGCCGCTTCGCGCTCCATTCCTGCCTTGTCACCTCTCAAAAACGCCATGATATATCGCATTTCGAGAAACTCGCCCGGGATCTTGCGCGCGGACGCCTGGCGAATCGTGTTATCGGCGTCGTCCAAGCGGTTCAGTTGAATATCGGCCCAGGCAAGATTATTCCATCCAGGGGGGAAGTCGGGATCGAGAGCGGTAGCTCTTCGGCCATTTTCGGCCGACTCTTCGTACTTGCCTAATTGCTGGTCGATCCATGAGAGATATGCGCGCGGCCGGACGTCACGAGGGTAAGCCTCGGCCCACAGCTCAGCCGTCTGCTCCGCCTTTTCCAGGTTGCCGGTCACATCCAGATCGTGCGGGACCATGATGAAGAACCGTTCCGGATCGCTTATGCGATTCCGCAGCTCGTAGGCTTTGTTGGCGCTCTGGGCCGCAAGCAGCGGCTCCCAAAGGTCGGCGTACACCAGTCCCAGCCACGCATGAGCCATGGCGAATTGCGGGTCGAGTTCAATCGCACGCTGAAAATGGGGCAGAGCGGCGGCAGGTCCCGACGAACGCCAAACCTTCTGTGCCGTGCTATATGCTTTCAAGGCATCAAGCGATGGCGTGGTCGCCTCAGCCAGCGGCGCATCGTGCTGTTGGACCATGGCCAGCGATTCGCCGATTCGGGTCCTGAATCTGGTGGCGACCTGACTCAGTTTATTCAGGACGTCTTCCTTCTTCTCCGCTTGCTCCTGCTCCTCATCCAGGACATCGCCCGTGCGGCAGCTCCTGGCGCGTAATCCTAGGACGTACCGGGTTCCAAGCGGATCAATCGACCCGTCCAGGACAGCGGCGCCGCCGGCGCGCTCGCAGACCTCCTTAGCGAGCTGCGCAGTCAGCCGCGTGTCGGGCTGGCGGTTCATAAGGGTGAGCACGTGCTGAATGCGTTCCTCACTGACAAGACTTAGAAATGGCGACTGATCGAGCTGCACCGCCAAGCCCTGGCGAAGCGTCCCGTCGAACACCGGATCCCCGGTCTTATTTTCGAAATCGGCCAAAACAATGGTGTCTTTGTCCGTGAGTTTGGGCTTAGCGTGCAACGTAAAATAGCCGGCGATCAGGAGCGCCAGCATGGCCCCGGCGGCGGGGACAATCACTTTAGCGCGAAAGACCGGGAAGGCGCCCCAGTGCGACGGCTGGCGCGATTGGCCGCTGAGGGCCGCAACCGCCGCGGATAAATCGGCCGTCATCTCCGATCCGGATTGATACCGTTTGGCGACATCTTTTTCCAGCGCCCGCGTGACGATGCGGTCTACTTCCAACGGCAGGTCTGGCCGAAGCTCGAGTAACTTCGGCGGCGCGTCATGTACGATGGCGCGCATGACCGGAAGGTGCCCGTCGCCCGTAAACGGCGGACGTCCCGCCAGCATTTCATAGAGCACCGCTCCCAGGCTCCACAGATCGGTGCGGCTATCGAGCGGTTTGCCGGATGCCTGCTCGGGCGACATGTACAGCGGAGTGCCTTTCGTAGATCCGTCCAGAGTCGCGGTCGCTTCGCTCGATTTTGCCAGACCGAAATCGATGATGCGCGCCACGCCATCCGCGGCCACAATCACATTGCTCGGCTTGATGTCGCGATGATAGATGCCCCGTTCGTGCGCCCTCGCCAGCCCCGCCGCAATCTGGCGTGCGATCTGCAGCGCCTCGGCTATGGGCATTCCCTTCGGCTTGTCGCGGTCGATTCGGTCGCGTAAGGTCACGCCCTCGTGGAACGCCATGGCGATGAACAGATCGCCGCCGGGCGCCTCGTCGATGTCGTGAATCACGACGATGTTCGGATGATCCAGGGTGGATGCGGCGCGAGCCTCTTCGGTGAGGCGCCGCTTCAACTCCTCGTCATGGCGCAGATGCGGCGGCAGGAATTTGAGCGCCACCATGCGGTTGAGCTTGGTATCGAACGCTTTGTAGACCACTCCCATGCCGCCGGCGCCGAGCATTTCCAGAATCCGGTAGTGGGAAATGGTTTGGCCCGCGAGTTGCGTGACCGTGGATTCGTCGACCAGCTTCACCGCCGGCCGATCCAGAACCTTGCCTTCCGAATCCTGGGCCAGCAGTTCTTCCACCTCTTGACGAAGCTCCGGATCGGCATCCGCCAGCGCGTCGCGTCCGCGCTGTCGCGCGCGATGATAGAGATCTTCAATCCTCTTCCACCGTTCGGGCTCCATGGTCTACACCGTCAGTCGCTGAATTATACCGCCATGGCCTAGGCGCGCTCTGGGTATGCCCACGCCGGATGCGTAAACAGGCCCCCGTCCACAAATAAGGTCTGGCCGGTCACGAAGTCGGCCGCCTGGCTGGCGAAGAAGGCAACTGCGCGGGCTACATCGAGCGGCTGGCCGATACGCCCCAACGGCGTCAGGGATCCCCATGTTCCCGCATAGTCCGCCGATTCGGCGCGGGTGCGCTCGATTTCGATCGCCCCCGGCGCGACGCAATTTACGGTGATGCCATACGCGCCCAACTCGATGGCTGCGGCTTTGGTGAACATTTCAATTCCGCCCTTGCTGGCGGTGTAGGCGGCGAGATTCGGAAAGGGCGCCTTGTTGCAGCCCGAGCCGATGTTGACGATGCGCCCGCCTCCATGCTCTTTCATGCGCCGCGCGGCGAGTTGGGTACACAAAAAACAGCCCTTCAGATTGGTGGCAATTACGCGGTCCCATTCGGCCTCTTCAAGATCCAGCAGAGGTTTCCATACCTGCGTGCCCGCGTTGTTCACCAGAATATCGAGGCGCGCAAATGCTTTCCAGGTTTGCTCGAACAGGCGGGCACAGTCCGCAGCGTTCGCCACATCGGCTTGCAGTACAACCGCCTGGCGCCCGAGCGCACGGATCTCCGCCGCGGTGCATTCGGCGCCGGCGCGATCGGCATGATAATTCACCGCCACATCGCAGCCGCAACGGCCCAGTTCGAGGGCAATGCCCTTGCCAATTCCCTTGCTCGCGCCGGTGACCAGAGCGGCCTTCGATCTAAGCGGTAGGGTCATGGCCTAAGTGACATGCCCGATCACGCGCTGCGCGACAGCGCCTGCGCCAACGACAGTAACGTTACTCCGAGCGCGAAAAGCATGAAGACGAAAGCTATCAACGCCTTGGCGCGAGCATTCCCGTCCCTCAACTCTTTCCACAGCAGGACGCCCCACAATACCGCGATCAGAGCCGGGGACTGGCCTAACGCTTGACTAAGCGCGGCTGAAATGTGAACATTATCGCCGCTAAGAGCGACCAATGCGGCCACCGCGCCCAGACACCAGATTGCGCCTCCCAGCGCACCGAATGCGTGGGATCGCGGGGATCCCCGAAAATAATCCAAAAAATCCACCGGCTCGCCCTCCACCGGCAGATTCATAAAAAACAGATTAAAAACGACAGTGGAAAACAGCGCTCCGGCCGCCAAGAGAGCGCAGACGGAATACGGACCTAATCCGAGCTCCCCTTCGCGAGCGCTCGCCAACAGTGGATAAAAAACCGACATCGGAATTCCGCTGAGCACGGCGAGCGCGATACCCTTTACGGCCACCGGCCGTCTGGTACTTTTGGCCTTGCCGGCCTTGGCGCTGGCTTCGTGACGGATTTGGGTAATGAACCGATAAGCGGCGCCGGCCGCCACAATGGAAGCAAAGACCAATATGCAACCGGCGAATGCGATCCACGGGTTTCCTGCAGGTCTTTGCACCGCGGCGATCCCAACCCCAATAATGAGGGCCAGTCCAGCGGAAATCGGAAACGCCACCGCCATTCCTGCCACGGCAACGGCAGCCAGCAAAAACATATTGGCTAAATTGAATACCGCGCCGGCCAGGAAGGCGTACAGCCACGCCCGTTTAGCGGCGTGCGTCAAGTCGTCTAGGAACGTAAACCCGTCGAACCCCATGGTGCCTGCCGTAAAAGCCAAAATTAAGGCGGTGATCGCCAGGCCGAACGAAAAATCGAAGTAATACAGCTCGAAACGCCAACGGGCGGCTTTAAACGTATTAGCCCACGAACCAAGGCAGATCGCGCCCACAATCGACAACAATAAAGCAACGGCGTAAGTTTGAGGCAGAATCATCGATTTAGCATTCCCGGTACGTTACTGTACCGTGACTTTACAATGTTATCGAAAGCGGGTCAATAGTATTCAGGGACAGTATTTCAGGGACACCGCCTCCTTCCTATCAGCAGTGTGGCCTCGGGCCGGATCTGCGGACGGCGTGCTCGTCCACCTGGGGTTCCCGCAGAGTGGCGAAGGGCGAGCCTCCGATTCGGAGCCGCGAGAGTCAGGGAGGTCCACGTGGCCCGGGGCGGCCCACCAAAGGTGATGAAGACGCGGCGGGGCTGAATCTGGCGGCGCTGGCTGCGAGGTGCGCTTCCCCTTGGTCTGTTGAGACCTGCACCGTGCTCAGCCAGCGCGCCTGCGCCGAACTGTTCAACTCGCCTAGATAACAGAGAGGTTTTTGGCGCGGGCCGTCGGCGGTACGCATCGGTTCGACCAACGACCAATAGGTGTGATCCTCACCGTAGTTGCCGCGATAGTTGACGAATCTTCCAGCGCGGCGCCGGTCACTTGATCACTGCCGCGACTACCATCTCAAGCATTCTGCGAACGCCATCGTCGCCGCCCACCGGCCCATCGTGGAACTGATCGTGAGGAAGCGGCTTCCAGTTATCGCGTGAATGATCGACCTCATAAGCTGAGCGGAAGGCCGGTGAGATCCGGGTTAAACTGCGCATCGCTGCCGGCCATTTTGTACAGCACAAGATCGAGCGAAGGAACGATATAGATGCCCGACCCGCCCGCTCCGGATTTGAAGAATGCATCCCGCGGCGCGCCGAAAACATGGCCGTCCGCATTCTCCTCGAACATCAGGCCCATTGGCGAGTGCGGATTGTATGGCGACGGCTTGCCGCACATAGCGACGTAATCGGCTGGGACGAGCTGCCGATTGCCCCACTTGCCTTTGTGCAGCAATAGATATGGCAATCGCACGGCGTCGGTGGCGCTTAGCGCGATGCTGCCGCCGCCTGGCGTATGCGGCAGAGTCATTCCGTTCCGGTGCATGGCATAACCCCAGGATCCGAATCCCATGGGTCCGGCAAGCTTCTCCTGGATGTACTGCTGCATCTCCATGCCGGTCAGGTGACGAAGAACGATTGAAGCCACGTGCGGAGATGCCGAGGAATACGAGTATCCTTCGCCGGGTTTGGTCCACATGGCGGCACGCAGCGCCACTGTGTCCTGGTCCTGAGGTTCAGCCGGGCCGCGAAACGGGCTCCAGTTTCTGATCCACGCCATGCACGATCCCCGGATTGCCGCCTTCGCCATGCATCCCCGAAGTCATCGACAGGAGCTGCCCGAGTTTGATATCGGCCTTCGAAGGATCGCTTAAAGGGAATGCTTCGGGCAGATATTTCTCTGTAAAGACTTTCGTTTCGAGGCCGTCGGGGATCTTGTCGTGCTTCTCTTTCAGCATGATGCCGCAGGATATGCTGGTGAACGCCTTACCAATCGACGCCATATCGGGATGCGCCTCTCGATTTCCTTTGCCGAAGTATTTTTCGTACACCAGATACCCATGGCGAACCACAACCAGCCCTCCATGCTGGCTGGTCTCCTTTTCGAACTCGAACGCCTGATCCAGCCGGCTGAGATCCATTCCGCCGGTCTTCAGGATCTCCGCGGCATCTTTGAGAACGCGCCAGCCTCCAGCGCTGTCCGGCGGCGGAAAGTAATCGTCCGCGCCGAACACACAAACCTGTCCAAGAAATACAAGCAGTAGCTAGAACCGTGACGCACGCGTGAACGCGCTTCGATCGCCGCATAAATTTCGCCATAACCTATCCTCTCCCCCACAGGCGCACATCCCGATTCGAGCGGGTGAATCTACCTTCACCGTTCACATCATAACCCTACGCAGCCGGCCCTGGCGGTGTCTACGAGCCGATCACTTCAATCGCCTTCTGGATCACCGGGTCGCGCTGGGCTTCCACTTCATCGCCCTTTTCTACACCGAAGGCCTGATTGAAGATTTCCGTCTTCAGGCGATTGACTATGAAGTCCTGCTCCACGGACCACTCGGTAACTCCGGGCCGTATGTTGTGCACGGAAAGGTATGCCTGGAATCGATCGAGAAGCTGCGGCGTCACCTCGAAGCTCGGATCGATCTTATTACCGCGCAGAAAATCGGTGGCGAAATTGGTGAATGAGCCGCTGGCATCGAGCACCTGGCGAAGGCGGTTCGACGAGGGCGGATAGACTACATAGTCGGGCTGAATTCCGCCGCCACCGGTTACCACGCGGCCTTTGTCGGTATGGAATTCCGCGTGGCCGTTGAGATGGGCCGTGGTGGCGCCGAGGGCGTATTGCGCGGTATCGAGCGGCTTCTGAATCGAACGGCCGCTCGGCGTGTAATAGAGCGCGATGGTGAGCGCGAGGCCGGTGCCCTGACTCAGCGGATAAACGTTCTGCACCAGGCCCTTGCCGAAACTGGGCTCACCCAATACCACGGCGCGGTCGTGATCCTGCAGGGCGCCGGAGACAATTTCCGAGGCGCTGGCGGTTTTGCCGTTGATCAGAATCGCCAGCCTGAAGCTGTATGGCGACGCATCCGGAGGCACTACCTCCGCTTTTTCCGGCATGGCGCGTCCCCGCACGGAAAAGATCTTCTGGCCGGGTTGCAGAAAGAGAGACGCGGTATCGAGAGCCGCGCCAACAACGCCGCCAGGATTGTTGCGCAGGTCCAGCACCAGCGCTTTTAAATGGCCGCCGCCGAGCTTCTCAATCGCCTCTTTGATTTGCTCGCCGGTCTTCTCGTCGAAGCTGGCGACGCGAACATAACCTACGCCATCGCGCAACATATACGCGCGGTCCACGCTGGGCGCTTGCAGCTCTTCCGGCGTCAACACGAAATGCAACAGACGCGGCGAGCCGGGCCGTCGCACCTCCAACTGCGCCTGCTGGCGGCGCGACTCGGTCAGCAACTCGGCGATCTGATCCATGTCCAGGCGGTCGATAATATAGCCGTTGACGGCGACGATGTCGTCCCCGGGAGCCAGGCCCGCCTTTTGCGACGGCGTTCCCGGAGCGGTCTGAAGCACGATCACGCGGCCCGGCAGCAGCGATACCACGCTGCCGAAGCCCTTCTGCGTGGAGGCCTCCATTTTCTTGACCTGATCGAACTGGCCGGGGTCGAAGAAGATCGAGTGCGGATCGAGCGTTCGCAGCAGCCCGGGAATGGCGCCCTGATAAAATACCTGCTCGGAGGAGATCGGGTCGGCCGCGTTCTGCTCCATCAACGCATATGCACCCATGACGGTCTTTATGCGCGACTCCAGATCGTCCGCCGCGAGGAGAGCCAGGCTTGCGCAAAAAAAGGTGACGAAGACGCGATACATCAGCGGGCCCAGAATGCGAGGATACCGGTTTGGACGCTGGAAAGGCGGGTTGGTTTCACTACTCTCATTATCGCCGGATCACGCTTACTCCGGCACGGACGCCAGATGTAATTTTTCGGCGCGCCGCCTGCCGCGCCACATTCGCCAACCGAAGTGAAGCGCAACTGCCGCGCAGATCACCAACTGCCAGTCCATCGGATATCGAAAGCGGCTCGACCATTCGATGACGTAGTAAAGATTCGGGAAAGTCAGCCACGTGACGGCGAAGAGCGCGGCCACCAAACGATAGCTGGTCCATAAGATCCATAAGCCGGCGAACGCGAGCAGAGTGAGCCCGGCGTTGGCCGCGACTATCGCCCCATTCCCGGGCGGAAGCCACCATGCGATAAAGCGCCGAACCGTCAGACGGGCAAACGGCGACGGGTTGGCGCGTATCCATGACACTGCTTCTTGCATCCTTTCCCGGTTGTACGCAGCTTCGCCCATAGCGGCGACTTTAGCTGCCTCGTCCTGGTTCGCGGCCGGATCCAGATTGCCGTAGTTGGTGGGCAGATCGAAAGTCCGGCCGGGTCCGTTCGACAGCCATAACTCCAGGCCCAAATCGCTGCGGGTGAGAATGAAGGAATCGAGTACCATCCAGTTGCGCATGCCCCACGGCAGTAGAAAAACGAAGATGCTAACCGCCAGCCAGACCGCCTGCACAAGAAACCGCTTTCTAAACTCCGCGGTGCAGGCCCATAAGCCCACGGCCGCAATGCCTGCAATGACGGGAATCACCTGCGGATTGAGCAGGGCGGAAAAGCCACAGACAGCGAAAAAGGCCCAGGGCGTTCTGGTCCGCCAGGACCCGGATCGCCACAGCCGCATGCTCATCCAAACGATCGCGAGCAGCGCCAAGGCTACGAAAGGGCCGTCCAGACCGCCGCGGATCTCAGTCTGAAGCGCGCCAATGTAGAAGACGCTCAGCACGCCCGAAAGAATGGCTGCGCCCCTGCCGAGGCCCGCATCTTCGACAAACAGCGGCGTCAGCGCGCAGCGCAAAGCCGATGCCGCGCACGTGACCGTGGCGATGGCCACCTGTCCGGCTGCGCCGCTCCCGAACACGCTCATCAGCGCGGCCATGAAGAGAGGAAACGGCGGCGTGGAATGGGCGGTCGGTCCGGTGATATAGCCGTATGCGTTGTCGTAGTCGCCTGTGTTGGCGACATTGATGGCGATCGACAACATCTCGGTGACATGCATTTGGAACAGGTATCCGGAGACCCAGGCAATTACGATGCGCACCGCGAATGCGAGCGCAAAGAAAAACCAGAAGATTCGCAATCGGGAGGCGGCAAACCAGCGCACGTCTTACAGCATAGCGGAACGCGAAATCCACCCGCCGCCGGGACTATCGCTTCAGCAATTTCTCCAGCTCCGCCCGGATAGTCTCCGGCGGATTCGCATAGAACTGCGTCCCCGGCTCAAAATCGTCGCGGATCACTCCGCGCCGGTCGACGAAGACCATGTGCGGAACAAATCGCGCGTGCAGGTCCATGGGCGATGTGCCCAAAAAGGACAGCATGGCCTGCTGCGTCGCCCAGCCTACAGGAAATGCCGGCTGAAACTTCATGATGAACTCCTTTAGTCCGGCCTCAGCGCCGTCGTTGATCGCGCACTCCACGAACTGCACTCCGCGCGGCGCATATTCGCGCGCGAGCTGGTTCAATTGCAGCGTCAGCGCCTGGCAGTGCGAGCAGACCTCGGAGATGAAGGTCAACGCGAGCACTTTGCCGCGATACTGGCTCAGCGGCAGGGGCGCCGCATTCGACCGCAGTACTGTAAGCGGCGGGGCTTTCCGCGGCGGCGCGCCTGGAGTTTGCGCCAAGCCAGCCGCCGGGCACAACATCAAGATCAATATTGTTGCCAGCCGCATACTCCTATACTACAAGTTGTTGCCGCATGATCGCTTTCGAACCGCTCTTTCGTAATCCGCATCTGCAAACCATTGCCGGCAATTTCTGGGAGCGTCCCGATGCGGGCGCGCAATTTCTAATCGAGCGCCGGCTGGTAAGCACCGAGCCGGGCGTCCAGGTGCTGGTGGAATCGCAGCGGCCGGCGGGCGAAGCGCGGGGCGAGGTCGTCATGGTGCATGGACTCGAAGGCTCGGGCCAGGCGGGTTACATGCGCAGCATGGCGGCCGCCGCCCTGCGCGCCGGCTTTGCGGCGCACCGCTTCCATATGCGCACGTGCGGCGGTACCGAGCGCCTCTGCGGGACGCTCTATCACGCCGGCCTTACCAGCGATCTGCTGGCGTTCCTTCGCGAACTGGGGGCGCCGGTGTTTTTGGTGGGCTTCTCGCTAGGCGGCAACGTGGTCTTGAAGCTGGCCGGCGAACTGGGCCAATCGCCGCTGCTGCGCGGCGTGTGCGCTATTTCCACGCCGCTCGATCTGGCCGCTTGCGCGCGCCGCATGGATGGATGGGATAACCGCATCTACCAGCGCCGCTTCGTCCGCCGCATGACCGCGCGCCTGTGCGCCACCGGACGGTACAGCGCACAGGACCTCGCGGGGCTCAACTCGGTATTCCACATCGACGACCGCATTACGGCGCCGTCGTTCGGCTTCGGCGATGCCGCGAACTACTATCAGACCCAATCGGCCGCCGGATATCTTGGGTCCATCCGCGTGCCGGTGTTGCTTATCCAGTCGAAAGACGATACCTTCATTCCATTCGCTGTTTTTGAGACGAAAACCGTGAGGTCGAACCCTTATATCGAATTGGCGGTCACCGAACATGGCGGGCACCTGGGCTTTATTGGCCGCCGGCCGCACCGGTTCTGGCTGGATGCGGCGGTTATGGAATGGATCGCGGAGCAAATTCGCTAAGACATGAGTACGCACGCTTCATTTTGGGAGGCTGTTTCCGGCGCCATCCTATCGTTGCGCGCCAGCAAGCTGCGCAGCTTCCTGACGCTGCTCGGCATCATTCTGGCCACAACCACCCTGATCGCGGTAATGTCCGTCATTTCCGGCATGGATGTTTACATCGCGCAGAATGTCTCCAACATGGGGGCCGACGGCTATCGCGTTACGCGTCTGGCGATGATGCAATGGGACCCCAAGAAGTACCTCGAAATGAACCGCCGCAATCCGCAGCTCAACCAGGACGAGTATGAGTTTCTGCGCGAGCGCGCCAAGCTCTCGAAGGAAATCGGCGAGGTCTCCAGCCGCAGCGTGAACGTGCATAGCGGCAAGGAAACCGCGGAGGCCGTCACCCTGATGGGCGTATCGCCGAATGTCGGGATCATTCTCGATTTCGAACCGGTGGAGGGTCGCTTCCTCACCGATATCGAAAATCAGCGTCACATGAACGCCGCCTTCATCGGCAACGACATCAAGACCAAATTCTTCGCCGGCGGCAATCCCATCGGGCAGACGCTTTCGCTGGAGGGTCTGCCATTCCAGGTGGTGGGCGTCGCCAAAGCCAAGGGGTCGGTCTTCGGCAACTCGCAGGACAACTTTATCATCATCCCGGTTCAGACTTTCGCCAAAATTTGGGGAACGCACAACGGCATGGACTATTGCGCCACCGCTATCGATCACGACCACCTTGGGCAGGCGCAGGATGAAGCGCGGATGCTGCTGCGCGCCTATCGCCATCTGGGCCCGAAGGACGACGATACCTTCTCCATGCTCACCTCGGATGCGCTGGTGAGCTTCTGGAAGCAGTTGACCGGCGCCATTGCGGCCACGGCGCTGGGCGTGGTCTCGGTCTTTATGGTGGTGGGCGGCGTGGTAATCATGAACATCATGCTGGCGGTGGTGACGGAGCGCACTCACGAAATCGGCATCCGCAAATCCGTGGGCGCGCGCAGCCGCGATATCCTCAACCAGTTTCTGGTGGAATCGTCGATGCTCGCGGGCATCGGCGGGCTGATCGGCGTGACAGTAGCGTGGATCATCGCGGTGCTGGTACGGAGCTTCACGCCGGTACCGATGTCGGTTCCACTGATGGCCGTGATCCTGGGAGTGACGCTTTCGGCGGCGGTCGGTCTCTTTTTTGGAATCTATCCGGCGCAGCGCGCGGCCAAGCTCGATCCGATAGAAGCGCTGAGGGTAGAAAATTGACGCTGACTTCTATCGGCACGGGAATTCAGCTGGCGGTGGCCACCACGCGCGAGCACAAGATGCGGAGCTTCCTGACGATTCTCGGCGTGATCATCGGCACGGGCGCGGTGATTGGCGTCGGGTCCATTATCGCCGGCCTGGATGGCGCCATCACCGGTCTGCTGCGCAGCTTCGGACCGAATACCGTGATCGTCACCAAGACCACAGCGCTGGGCCACGCAACGCGCGAGGAACGCCGCCGCCAGCCGCTCACATTCGAGGACGCGCGCGCCGTCGAAGAGCGCAGTCCTTCGGTGGAGCACGTGAGCGCTTATCTGTTTCCGCCCGACGGCATTCACAGCGCGCGCTACAAAGGCAACGACGTTTACGGCATCCAGCTCGCCGGCACGGAAGAGGGCTACGCTTACGGCGGCACAACCATGAAGTACGGGCGCTTCTTCACGGATCAGGAAAACCTGCATCACATGCCCATCGTCGTGGTGGGCGAGGACATCGCCAGGCAGCTATTACCCAACACCGATCCGGTGGGCAAATGGATCGTGGTGGACGAGCATGAATTGCAGATTGTGGGCGTGATGGACCGGCCGGCCGCCTCCCTTCCGGGCCAAGACGATACGCGCGTGCTGATTCCCTATTTCACCATGCGCAAGATCTTCCCCACGGCGCGCGAGAACATGCTGATCGCAATCGCGTACTCGGGCATGATTAACCAGGCTCAGGACGAAGTACGCGCGTCACTGCGCATCGCCCGCCACGTGCCGTTCAATGGCGCCGACACATTCTCCATCACCACTGCCGAGCAGATGATCGAGCAGTTCCACAGCGTGACGGCGATGGTAGCGCTGGTAATGATCATCCTGAGCTCGATCGGGCTGCTGGTGGGCGGCATCGGCGTGATGAACATCATGCTGGTGAGCGTCACCGAGCGGACGCGCGAGATCGGCATCCGCAAGGCGCTGGGAGCGCGCAAGAGCGATATCGTGGTGCAGTTCCTGACCGAAGCAGTGGTGCTCACGGCGCTCGGCGGGCTGATTGGGCTCACGATAGGCTGGCTGATTTCCCGGGCAGCCGGGCTGGTCTTCCCTTCCCTACCGACGGCGGTGCCGCTATGGGCGGCGGTATCGGGAGTGGGAGTTTCGGTGGGTGTGGGACTGTTCTTTGGCATCTGGCCCGCCAACCGCGCGGCGCGGCTGGATCCGGTGGATGCGCTGAGGTATGAGTGAGACCCGTGGTTCGCGGCAGGCGGATTAACAATCCGCCGCAGGTTGGCAACCTACCCCACATGGGGCAACGATTCAGCGTAAAGACACGGTCAGCTCCGCCGGCAAAGAGAAGCGCACATCCTCTTCCACCAGCTCGATCTCTTCCATTTCATGGAAGCCGCGCTGGCGGAGGAATTCGATCAATTCCTGAACCAGGTGCTCGGGCGCCGAGGCGCCCGCGGTGACCGCCACGTTCTTCACTCCTTCGAAGCCAGGCGGTATCGATATCGCGCTTGTCGTTCACCAGATACGAGCGAACGCCGAAATTGTCGCCCACTTCCACCAGGCGCTTGGAGTTCGAGCTGTTCTGCGAACCGACCACCAGCAGCAGATCGCAATGTTCGGAGACGCCTTTCACCGCCATCTGACGGTTCTCGGTGGCATAACAGATATCCTGCGCCGGCGGACCTTGTATGTGCGGAAAGCGTTGCTTGAGACGCGCGATGATCTCGCGGGTTTCGTCCAGGCTGAGCGTGGTCTGGGTTAAATAGCGCACGCGCGTGGGATCGGCCAGCTCCAGACTGTCGACATCGTCCACGGTTTCCACGAGGTAGCTTTGCCCGGGAACCTCGCCCAGCGTGCCGATGACTTCGTCGTGATCCTTATGGCCGATCAATACGATACTCGACCCATCGCGGGCGAAGCGAACGGCTTCCAAATGCACTTTGGTGACCAGCGGGCAAGTGGCGTCGATGACATGCAGATTCCGTTCCCGGGCCTGCTTGCGCACCGACGGCGCGACGCCATGCGCGCTGAAAATGGCGCGCCCGCCGGACGGGACCTCGTCCAGCTCTTCGACGAAGACCGCTCCGGCCTCACGCAACTCATCCACGACGTGCTTATTGTGGACGATCTCCTTGCGTACATAGACCGGGGGACCATACAGATCGAGCGCGATCTTTACCACGTCGATGGCCCGTACCACGCCCGCGCAAAAACCTCGCGGTTTAAGCAGGAAAATCTTCTTTCCGGCGCCATTGCCGGGCGAAAAAGGTCTTAAAGGCATAAGTGGGCCGATTGCCGCAATTATAACAGGACGGGTGGTAGGCACGTGTTGGCGACGGGCGCGGAAGCGTGTGGCGCGTCAGCCTCCAGCGGGCCAGTTTCGGCCACGAGCCGGGTGTCCGAAAATGGGATTGGGTTCGTTCCGCACTTTTTAGATTCAGCTATTGACGCCGTAATATAATCCCGCTGAGCTTGTTGATATGCAAAGATTAAATCGACCAGCCGCCGGGGCGGCCAAGGCTTTTCCGGAGGCCACCTGCGGCCAAGCTTTTTACCGCGACGGGTTGCGGATTCTTTAGGTTTGGATAGACTATCCTGGGCTAGCGAAGGCTGAACGGCCTCATCGCGCGGCGCTTTTTCGATTGGAATCATACCTGCTAATTCAAGGCTACCACCCGACGTTGTAAATTTTAGGCTAAGCTATTGATTCTACACGCGAATTTTCTTGAACTGAGATTGCCGGCAAAAACGCGGGCCGGGTGAGCATGAGGGCATGAAGCGGTTAAGTACATGTATTTAATTGGATTAGAGCGGCGGATGCGGGCGCTATGATCCGCATCGCCAATGGTCAGGGCTTCTGGGGCGACTGGCTGGAAGCGCCGGTTCGCCTGGTTGAGCAAGGGCCTATCGATTATCTGGCGCTCGATTACCTGGCCGAGATCACCATGTCGATCCTGCAAAAGCAGAAGCAGGCGGACCCCAGTCTCGGGTACGCGCGCGATTTCCCGCCGCTGATCGCCCGCATCGCAACTCATATTCGCGAGCGCGGCGTGCGCGTAGTCGCCAATGCAGGCGGCGTGAACCCTATCGCTTGCGCGCGCGCAGTGGTGCGTCTGGCGCCGGGGTTGAAGGTCGCGGTGGTGCTCGGCGACGATATCTATCCGCGTCTTGGCGAATTCCTAGCCAGGGGCTACGAATTGCGCGATATGGAAACCGGCGAATCGATCGCCGCCATCCGCGATCGCATCCAAAGCGCCAACGCCTATATCGGCGCGTTTCCTCTGGCGGAAGCGCTGGCCACCGGCGCGCACGTTGTGATCGCGGGCCGCTCCACGGATACGGCGCTCACGCTCGCGCCCATGGTCCACCGTTTCGGCTGGCAGTCGGGCGACTACGATAAGCTGGCGGCGGGAACTATCGCCGGCCATATCATTGAATGCGGCGCGCAATGCACGGGCGGCAACTGCCAGGTGGATTGGCAGAATATCCCGAACATGGGTGATATCGGCTACCCCATTGTCGAAGCCGAGCCGGATGGCACGTTCGTAGTGACCAAGCACGCCGCCGCCGGCGGGCGCGTCACCACACATAGCGTGAAGGAACAACTGCTCTACGAACTGGGCGACCCGAAGAACTACATCACGCCCGATTGCGTAGCCGATTTCACTACCATCCAACTCGCCGATGACGGCCCGGACCGGGTCCGCGTCAGCGGTATCCGCGGCGGCGCCCGGCCGCCCTCGCTCAAAGTATCCATCAGTTACTCGAATGGATGGAAAGCCATCGGCACGCTGGTCTATTCGTGGCCGCAAGCGCTCGAAAAAGCGCGCGCCGCGGACCGGATTGTGCGCGATCGATTGGAGCGCCTGGGGCTGCGCTTCGACGAAATCTACACCGAATATTTCGGCGTAAATGCGTGTCATGGCCCCGCGGCGCCGCCCAATCCCGATCCGCCGGAAGTACAGATCCGCATCGGCGTGCGCGGACAGGAGAAGCAGGCCGTAGACCGCTTCACGCGCGAGCTGATTCCGCTGGTTCTCAACGGGCCGCCGGGCGCGACTGGCTTCGGGGAAGGCCGCCCGGCGGTGCGTGAGATCGTGGCGTACTGGCCGGCGCTGATCCCGCGCGAGGAGATTGTTACGCGGGTGGAGGTGGTGGAGTAAATAGGTAAAACCAGCGTCTTGCGCTAATTACTGTAGTCCACGACATAAATATAGCGGCAGCGCCGGTCGGCGTCTCCCCGTCGAAACTCCCCCGCTCCCCGTTGTCTTTAGCCCCGCGAAACAGTAATATTGCAGTATTCCGTATCTGGAGGTTCGATCCATGCGAAAAGTTCTCTTCGCGGCCGCCGTGCTATTGCTGCCCGTTCCGATGCAGGCGCAGGTAAAGCTGCTGCGCCACCCCACCTACTCCAAAGGCAAAGTAGCCTTCAGCTATCTGGGCGACATCTGGATCGCCAATGAGAACGGCGCCGATGTTCTGCGCCTTACCGATAACAAGGCGCGCGACCAGTTTCCGCGCTTCTCGCCCGATGGATCCATGATTGCCTTCTCCTCCAATCGCGACGGCAATTACGATGTGTACGCGATCCCCTCGACGGGCGGCAAGCCGCGCCAGCTCACCTTCCATAGCGCGGCGGATAATGTGGTTGGCTGGACGCCCGACGGTAAGAAGGTCGTCTTCTCCTCCACGCGCGGCAATGGCGCGTTTCCCTCGGTAGCGACTCTGTGGGAAGTTCCCGTCGATGGCGGCATCGAGACTCCCATACCCACCGATTGGGGATCTTCCGCCAGCTACTCCACCGACGGCTCCAAGCTCGCCTTCTCGCGCCATCCCGGCGTGTGGTCGCGCAAGCACTATCGCGGCAGCTACGCCGTCGATCTGTGGGTGATGGATGTCGCTGCGAAGAAGTTCACCAAGATAGTGGGCGATCCCGATTACAAAGGCAACTACCTTTGGCCTATGTATGCCGGCAACAACGAGATTTACTTCGTAGCCGACATGCTCCCCAACGAGAAGGCGGTTAAGTTCGGCAGCCCCGAAGTAATGCAGAGCGTCAATAACATCTATAAGATCTCCGACAAAGGCGGCAAGGCCGCGCAGGTGACTCATCACGGCGACGGCAATCTATACTTCCCGAGCATTTCGGCGGATGGTAAGACCATCGTCTATGAAGACAATTTCGGCATATGGAAGCTGGATGTGGCCAGCGGCAAATCGAGTGAGATCCGTATTAACATCAAATCCGATGGCAAAGAGAACGATACCGAATTAGTCACTCTGGCCAACGACGCCGAAGGATTCCATATTTCGCCTTCCAACCGGCGCGCCGCCATCGTAGCGCATGGCGAGATCTTCACCATAGCCACCGATCGCGGCGAGACGCAGCGCGTCACTGAAACCCCCTGGAAGGAACAGGACCCGCGCTGGTCGCCCAACGGCAAATGGATCGCCTTCGTCTCCGACCGTACCGGCCGCGAAGAGGTGTTCCTTTCCGACGAGCTCGGCAAGAATGTGAAGCAGATCAGCGATGTGGATTGCGATAAGTCGAATATCGCCTGGTCGCCCGATTCTAAGACCCTGCTGTATTCCGGCTCGGATCACAAGCTGCGCCGCGTGGAAATCGATAGCGGCAAGACCGATGTGCTGGTCACGAACGCTTCCAGCAATATCGCAAATCCACAGTTCTCGCCCGATGGCATGTGGATCTCGTATTCTAAAGCAGACAATCAGCTGCGCCAGCACGTGTGGGTAAGGGAACTCGCTACCGGCCAGGAACATCAGATTGGGGGCGGCGATTTTCTGTCGTCCACCGGCGCTAAGTGGGCGCCGGACGGGAGGAAACTGCTGTTCCTGGGAGGCATCGGATCGCAGAGCGTGGCTTCCACCGCGCGCTCCACTTCGCAACTGTTCAGCGTCTCGTTGCTGCCCATCGATAAGGACCCCAACTCGCTCGATGTGGATACTGAAGCGCAGGCTGAAGCGGCGCTTGCCGAAAATGCCGCCGCTGGCCGGGGCGGACGCGGCGCGACTGCCGCCGCTCCCGCCAACGTTCAAGTCAAAATTACTTGGGATGGAATTGACCGCCGGGTTACCCAGCTCACCCGCTTGCCCGGTTCGGTATCGTTAGTCGTTCCAGCGCCGGATAGCCGCACGTATCTCATCATGGCCGCGGGCGGCGCGGCCGATGAGGGCACGGGACCCGGCGCCGGCGCGGGACCCGCCATGTACACTATCGCAGAGGATGGCTCGCGGCTCACCCGCCTGAATACCACGTCGCCCGACGCGGTGGGTGGACGCGGCCGCGGTGGACGGGGCGGCGCTGGTGGCGGTGGGGGCAGCGAGCCGCAGTGGTCGCGCGACGGCCGTAGTATCTATTACCTCCAGGGCGGCGGACTCTACACATTGGCCATTGGCAGCGGGGGCGCGGATACCGGCGCGGCCACGGCTGCCGCAACCGGCGGCGGACGCGGCGGCCGCGGGGGACGCGGCGGCGTCACCACCACTGCAGCGGCGACCACCATTCCGGGGGCAGCGCCGAGGCGCATCGATTTTTCCGTCCGCATGGTAATCGATGTACCCGCCGAGCGCCGCCAGGTATTCGAAGAAGCCTGGCGCACGATGAAGAACCGCTACTACGATCCCAAGATGCATGGCACAAATTGGGCAGCAGCCAAGGACAAGTATGAGGCCCTGCTCGGCAACGTCGCCGATATTGAAGAGCTGCAGAACGTAATCATGGAGATGATCGGCGAAATCAATTCCTCGCACACCGGCATCTCCGGCGGCAGCCGGCTTCCCGCCGAAGAGACCACGGCCGAGCGGATTCAGACCCGCTATCCCGGCTTCGACATGACGCCCGACTCGTCCGGGTATTACAAGGTGTCTTACATCTATCGCAAAGGCCCAGCCGATCACGATTACGTAAAGCTATCCACCGGCGATTACATTTTGGCGGTCAACGGCAAGCAGTTGAAGACCAGCGAGAATTACTGGAAGCTGTTCAACATTTTGCCCGAGAAGAAGTTCGAGTTCGTCGTTAACTCGAAGCCTTCCATCGATGGCTCCTGGACAATCGACCTGCAGCCTCTCACCACCGCGGCGCAAAACGATTTGGAATATACGCGCTGGGTGGATGAGCGTGCGGATATGGTGAAGAAGCTTTCGGGCGGCGAGATTGGCTACCTCCACATCAAGGCGATGGATGCGCCGTCGCTCGCCAAGTTCGAACGCGACCTGCTCGACAATCAGGACAAGAAGGCTCTCATCATCGACGAGCGCTTCAACGGCGGCGGCGGCATCGATCAGGAGCTGCTGGCCATTCTGAACCAGCGCAAGGCGTATCAATCCACGCGCAATCGCGATTCGCTGGATGTTAAGCGCCCGGCGCAGGCGTTCTTCGGACCCATGGTGGTCCTGCAGAACGAGCGCTCCGCCAGCGACGCCGAGATGTTCCCCGACGGCTTCCGCGCCCTGGGCCTCGGCAAGCTAGTCGGAATGCCGACATACGGCGCCGTGATCGGCACCGGATCGTTCCGCCTGTTGGACGGCTCCACGCTGCGCACCCCCGGCGCAGCCGTAACCACTGCGCGCGGCGAGGACATGGAGAACTACGGCGTGGTGCCCGATTACCTGATTGATAACACCCCGCCCGATTTCCTGACGCAGCATGACAGGCAAGTGGAGAAGGCGATTGAAGTATTGAAAGGAGAATTGAAGTAGGCCGCCAGATTGACGATTAATCCGCTGGCGGCGCAGCGCTCATACCGCTCAGACAATCCGACATTGGCGTAGCGCCGGTGTCAATGCCATACGGATGCCAATTCCGACTGCGCTTCAGCGCAAACGCCAGCGCTTCGTAGATCCCAGCATAATGTATGAGTAATTATACTCTCGGTTCGGGGCACGGGAGGAATCCTCCTGGTCCAAAAATGTCCGCCCGTATTCCAGTGAAACTCCCAGTACTGTGAAAAAATTCCAATTCACCGATTCGCTCGAAATACGCGTCGGCGTCTCAATGGCGGTCAGATTCATCGAATGGGATCGAAAGCGCCGGCTCTCCTGGATCCGCCCATGTTAAAGACTGCGAGTGTCGTGCGGCCGCTTGGATATAGCCGGCTGCGCCCACCGCTAATCGGAGACTACCCGTCGAGTGCCCAACTGACGCCATTCCGGTGCCTAGTTCACGAGTCACATAGACGATCTATGTCATCCTGGACGCCGCGCAAGCGAATGGTTTGGTCTCATAGTTGCAACGGACTCTGCGGGAGAAACAAACATGCTGCATTGGTCCTTGGTATTTCTGGTGATTGCGATCATCGCCGCGATTCTTGGTTTTGGAGGCATCGCGGGAACTGCCGTCGGCATAGCTAAGGTCTTGTTTTTCGTGTTCCTCGTGATCTGGCTAATCGCTTTACTCGTCGGCCGCCGTGCGGTGTGAACGCACGAACAACTTGCACTTTTGTCGCTTTTTGAATGACAATAGGTGCAAAGATAGTAAGCCATGGCGGGCGCTGCCCCGAAAGGTGTCATCCCTTTCGTCAGGTGCGTCCGCCACTCGTTAAACTTTCCAAGTTTGGGCTGCGATAAGCTTTGGCACGCTGGCCGGAGAGCCGACCGTCCGAATTCGCCGTTGGAGCGCGCGGCTCCATGCCGTCCTCTCACGCTCTCTAACGCCAGCGCCCCCGCTGAAGGCGCCAGTGGCGGCCTTGCTGCCGCCAGGCGGGCGCTACCCATACGGCTCCCGCCCGCGGCGGACGCCGCCACTCTCCGGGCACCCAAACCCAATTCGATCCGCGCAGATCGTAAAATCCGTCGGCCCATACGTAGCCCGGACCCGGCGCAACCCCGATCACACCGAAGCGCGGCGGCGGCGGCCCGGCAACCGCCACATAACCTCCAGCGCAGCCCGTTAGAATCGCTCCCGCCAATACCGCCGACGCCATCAGTAGATTTCTTTTCATCGCAACACTCCTCCTATTGTGAGAAACGCGACAGCGGCGGAAGGAGTTGCGGCCGTGAAGCGCTGTTAATGTTATGGACGGTTAATCCACGAACTAAATTCGGCGCCACAATAAGGGATATGAGCGCGATAGAACTCAATGTCAATGGATCCTCCAGGCGGATCGAGGCCGATAGCGACCGGTCACTGCTGAGCGTCCTACGCGACGACCTGGACCTGACGGGAACCAAGTTCGGCTGCGGCGAGGGGCAATGCGCCGCCTGCACGGTATTGGTAGAGGGGCAGCCGATGAAATCGTGCCTCACCAAAGCGGCGAGCGTCGCGGGTAAACGCATCGTTACTATAGAAGGCCTTGCACCCGCGGGCAAGCTGCATCCGGTTCAGGAGGCGTTTCTTGATGCCGACGCGCTTCAGTGCGGATGGTGTACGCCGGGGATGATCATGGGCGCCGTAGGTTTGCTCAAGCGCTTCCCCAATCCCAGCGAGGGCGATATCGTCAAGAGCATGGACGGTCATATCTGCCGCTGTGGAACGTATTCGCGCGTGGTCGCCGCGATCCGCGCGGCGGCCCGGAAAGGAGCACGCGCATGAGCTCACGTTTTTCACGACGCGATTTCTTTTCAGTGTTGGGCGGCGGCATTGTGGTGCTGCTGATCGCCGATGATGCGGACGCGCAGGAATCCGGCGGCGGACGCGGACGGGGCATGCGCGAGCCGCTCCCCGAACAGGTGAGCGCGTGGCTGCACATCGGCGAAAACGGCGTGGTAACCGTCTTCACCGGGAAAGTGGAAGTAGGACAGAACTCGCGCACATCGCTGACGCAGGCGGTAGGGGAAGAATTGCACGCGCCCCCCGCTTCTATCCACCTGGTGATGGGCGATACCGACCTGACGCCCTACGATATGGGTACTTTCGGCAGCCGCACTACGCCTACCATGTGGCCGCAGATGCGCAAGGCCGCCGCTGCCGCCCGCGAAATGCTAATCGATCTCGCCGCCCAGAAATGGAGCGTGGATCGCGCCTCGATTTCGGTAGTGAATGGCCGCGTGACGGCGGGCGCGCAGTCGGCCGGTTTCGGAGAATTGACGCATGGGCAGAAGCTGACGAAATCGATCCCGTCGAGCGTCGCGCTGGAGCCTGCCACGGAATGGCGCGTGGCCGGAACCTCGGTTCCCAAAGTGAATGGGCGCGAGATCGTTACCGGCGCGCACAAATATGCGTATGACGTGAAGCGCCCCGGGATGCTTTACGGCAAAGTATTGCGACCGGAATCGTTCGGCGCGCAGCTTACGTCGCTCGATAGCTCGTCCGCCGAGGCTATGCCCGGCGTGAAGGTAGTACGCGAGGGCAACTTTGTGGGCGTCACGGCGCCCGATCCGCAGATGGCGGAAAAGGCTTTGGCTGAATTGAAAGCTCAGTGGCAACCCGGCCCGGCGGCCCCCAACAGCCGCGACATATTCGCGTACTTCAAAGGTCACGCGCAGAACGCTGCCAACAGCGCCGCCGCACTGACCAAGTACACCGTGGCCTACATAGCGCACGTGCCGCTGGAACCGCGCGCGGCGGTAGCCGAGTGGGGAAGTGACAACAGACTCACAGTCTGGACCGGTACGCAGCGCCCGTTCGGCGTGCGTAGCGAACTGGCCGCCAAGTTCAATATGGCGGAGGACCAGCGCGTACACGTGCTGATGCCGGACACCGGCGCGGCGTACGGCGGCAAGCACGAGGGCGATGCCGCCGTTGAAGCCGCGATTCTCGCCAAGGCGGCAGGCAAGCCGGTGAAACGCAATTGGACGCGCGAAGAGGAAATGACGTGGGCCTATTTCCGTCCGGCGGGGTTGATTGAAGTGACTGGCAAAATCAGTCCCGATGGCTTACTGACTAACTGGGAGTTTCATAACTATAACTCCGGGCCTTCCGGCTTGAACACTCCTTACGAAGTAGCCTCCAAACACGAGCAATTCCATCAGACGCCCACGCCGCTGCGGCAGGGAAGCTATCGCGGACTGGCGGCGACCGCCAATCATTTTGTGCGCGAGTCATATATGGATGAGCTGGCGCACTCAATCAAAATGGACCCGCTGGAGTTTCGTCTTAAGAATCTGAAAGACCAGCGCCTGCGCAACGCGATCGCCGCCGCGGCGGATAAGTTCAATTGGAAATCGCGCAAGAAGAGTCCCGGCCATGGTTTCGGCATTGCCGCCGGATTTGAAAAGGGCGGGTACGTAGCTACTTGCGCCGAGGTGAAAGTCTCGCCGAAAGGCGACGTGCAAGTGGTGCGTGTGGTCGAGGCATTCGAGTGCGGCGCCATTGTCAATCCCGAGCACCTGCGCAACCAGGTGGACGGCGCTATCGCGATGGGCATTGGAGGAGCGCTGTTCGAGCACATCGATTTCGAAGACGGCAAAATCCTTACCGACCGGCTCTCAAAGTACCGCGTGCCTCGTTTTTCGGATATGCCGGTGATTGAGAGCGTCCTGCTGGACCGCAAGGATTTACCCTCAGCCGGCGCGGGCGAAACGCCGATTGTCGGCATCGCTCCGGCGGTGGGAAACGCTATCTTCGATGCTACTGGGAAGCGTTTGCGATCGCTGCCTATGGTTCCGAAGGGGATGCCGGCGGAAGGTTCGGGGACGAGTTTGGTTTAGCGGCTGGTCGCGGCTCTGGCTGGGACAAGCAAGATCAGGCGGGCTTTTCGTCGCGTCGACCATCGTCCGCCAAGCAAAAATCGGGGAAGCCGGCAAGAAATTCGTCCCGTCCTGTATCAGGCCGGTGAGACCGGGAAGAGCCATGACAATGTCCGGATGCATCATCGGGGCAACGGCTTCGATTTGGCCGTCTAGCTACAGAGTGTTTATCCGGCGTATTGGCGCGGCGCGGCTTCGCATTTCGATTCCTGTCCCATTGAGTGCGGGTGAAAGGACTACTGTCCGATCGGCCCAGTAGGACCGGTGGGCCCGGTCGGTCCTCCGACCTTTTCGCCTGGCCGCAGGAGCGTCGGAGGCTTCCTTTGCGGTGTTGCCGTCTGCTGCTGCTCGGCGGCCTTTTTCTCCTCGGCCTGTTTGGCGTCACGCTCGCTGGGGCTGCGATTTTCTTCGAGTGCCTTCTTCTCTTTGTCGGCGCGCGCCTGAACGTCCTTGGCGCGTTCACCTACGTCGCTCTCGGCCAGATCGAGGCTATCGGAGGTGGTATCGATGGCAGTCTTCAGCACGAAATCGTAGCGGTCCAGATCCTTGGGCTGGCTGTCGCGGATTTTCTTCAACATCGGCAGCAGGTCGCGCTCATAGCCCTGAATCAGGTCAAGCGCCGGCTTGATATCGAGCTTACGCTGAAGGGCATCGTCGGCCACATCGTCGATGGCATCGATGATTTTGGCATAGTCGTCGAGCGCGTTATGGACCACGATGGCGCGGTTGGCTTTATCCCTTGCGATCAGCGATTTCACCAGGTCGATACGTCTCTTGGCGAACTTGGCATAGAGCGCCATGCGCTGATTGGGCTCCTGGGCCTCCTTGATTTGCTCGGCTTCGTCGTTGCTGAGGAAATCGCGATCCTGAGCGAAAGCGGGAATGGCCAGAGCGGCGCTTACGGCCAGAGAACAGAATAGGGTTTTCATTTTTTTCTGCCCTCCATTAAGCCTAGCAGGAGATCGTCGTGTACCTGCTGTACGCGCGCCTTTAGCTTGTCGAGCAGGGGCCGGTCGGTGTAACTCATCTCATCCTGAAAGCTGGCGATGCGGCGCGACAGATCGCGCGTGGCAAGTTCGGCGTTCTTGAACCATTGCGGGCTGTTGCGCGGATTCTTGCCGGTATCGTTGAGCGACCGATAAGCCAGATCGACCGATTGCTCCACTTCGTCGATGCTGGCCTGCATCTGCTGCATCTCGCCCTTTTGGTAAGCGTCGCGGGCCGCCTGATAGGCGGCGTAAGCGTTCTCCAGCGCCAGTTTGGAGCGCTTCTCCAGATCGGGCTCGGCCATGCGCCTTCTTCAAATCGGCGCGCAAGCTGCCGGCGCGCTGTAAGCACCAGCAGCGCGGCCAGAATGGACCGCATGGCCATCACCGCTTCTCCAATTCGTTCTGGATGATCCGCGCGCGCTGCCGCGCTTGGAATTCCTGATCGGCGTTCTCACCGTGGCTCATCGAAAGGAATTGACGGTACGCTTCAAGCGCCGGCTTCAACTGCTTCAGCTTGTCCAGAATGATGGCGCGCAGAAACCAATTGCCGGGCGTATTCTCGCCCAACTGGCGGGCGCGGTCGAAAGCGGCCAAGGCATTCGGCAGGTCGCCGTTGATGTAGAGCATCGAGGCGAGATCGCTCCAGGCGCGCATGTCGGCGGGCTTGATCTTTACGGCTTCATTGAATTGACCAATGGCGGCGGGATATTGTTTGGCATCGCGCAGGGCACGCGCGTACATCATGCGGATATCGAAATTGGCGGGATCCGCCGCCGACGGCTTGCTCGAAGAGCGGCAGCGCTTTCTCTACCTGTTTGTTGAACTGGTAGGCCATGGCCAAGGCGATCCGGTTCGCGGCGGTTGGGCCTTTCGCATATGCCTGCTCCAAGCTGGGAATCGCGTCGGCGTACTGGTTATTGCGCAGCATCAATTCGCCCGCATGTTCCTGCACGGCGGCATCGTCGGGAAATTCGCGATAGATGGCCAGCGCTTCCGGAATCTGTCGGTTCCGCTCGTAAAGATCGGCCAGTTCGAGGAGCGCATCGCGGTGACCGGCGTCCAGTTCAGCAGCATTCCGGAAATGTGGAGCGGCATCGGCTCAATTTTTGCTGGCGCGCCAGTGCGCGCGCCAGACCCAATTCCGCGGCAGCCGATTTAGGATTGATCTCGATAGCGGCCCGGAAGTTCTCTTCGGCTTTGGCCAGCGCGCCGGTTTCCAACTGGCACTGAGCCAGGTAGTAGAGGGATTGAAAATCCTTTGGTTTCTGGCGCACCGCGTCTTCCAATAACGGCAGGGCGTCGGCGGCGCGCTTTTGACGAAACAGCAGTATGCCTTCGTTCACCTCCGCCGCCGCCAGCCCGGGTTTCAATTCCAGCGTTTTACGGTATTCGGCAATGCCCTCGTCGTCGCGATTCAAAAAGCCATAGGCGAGAGCGAGGTTGAAATGCGCGCTGTAATCTTTAGCATCGGCTTCAATCGCTTTAGTGAAGGCTTGGACGGCAGCCTCGTAGCGGCGCTCTTCCAGAGCCTTCAACCCTTCGGCGCTGAAATCGGTGGATTGAATCAGGAACAGCAGCGCGGCGGCAGTGCGCATACTTATATTGTAGTGGTGCGGGGTCCTGAAGGGACACGGCCGCCATTTACTTTTGGGTATCGGTGTCGAAGGTCAGTGGAATATCCACTAGGGCGATCTCTTTTCCATCCTCATCGCTCAGCCTGAGTTTGTAATGCTTCGGCGGAACGTCGAAGACCAGATTGCCGCGGATGGTTTGGGCCGGAACGATGGCGCGTTGAGAACCGATAAAGTCCGCAAGGCCGTCGCCGTGTTCAATTTCGGGAATAGCAACGCCCGATCGTCTACCAGGAATACGGAAGGGAGGATGACGACAGCGCTGCCATTGTTGGCCGCGGCGATGCGGATCGCATAAAAACGGTATTGAGGAATATGGGCGGCGAAGCCAGCGCCGGTCTGAGGCAGCCACTGCCGCTCGAAGACCGTGTAAACCAGATGGCCGAGCGGGACGCTCTCGCCGATCTGATAGGTGTGCGGCGTTGGATCTTTGGAGGCGCAGCCGGTCAGGCTGAAGTTCGCAAACACTAGAGGAAATGCAAGAAGTAAGGCGCGCATGGAGACATCCTCCATTGTGCCGCAGCCGCTGCTGCAAGCCCTTTACTCGCGCTGAGAGTCCTGCAGGAGCCGCTCGAACTTCCGCCGCTGCTGCTCAGTGAGGATCTGTTCCACGCCGCGATTTGCTGTCGCTGATCACACTGCGATAGTACTGCCAGAAATCGTTGAGCACCGACTGCATTTGCTCCGATTGAGCAGGCGTCAGATCCAACTCCTTTTGCATCCGTTCAAAAAATCGAATCTTTGCCCTCGGGAGTATCGAAAGCGGGCTGATGCATAATCTTGTGGGCGCCCAGATTCATAGCCAATGCGCCGGCCGCGGCGCCGCAAAGAAACACCAAAACCAGGGCATACCGCGCAGGCCAATCGCGGATCCCAATCCCGGCTAGCCGACGCCGCGCTCCATCAGGCTAGTGCTCATATTTTGTCAGGTGACCAGCATGCTGTCCGGCGCCGGGGCCGAATCGAATGCCGGCTGCGGTCTGCTCCGCCATAATTACCTCGGGGTTAGGCCCGGCACATACGAGCTCTCGCGCGAAATCAAGTATCCGCCGAGCACGCCGAGCGTCAGCAGGCAGGAAAAACCAGCTTGCGGCCGAAGACCGCATCCAGCGCGAAGAGGCTGGCCATTGAAGGAGCGGGTTCGAATTCTCCGGGCGGCGCATCACCCGCGCATAGAATCCAGGAGCGGGGTCCACGCCTCTTCCGCTCGAAAAGAACCGAACAGAAGCGCAACCTCCCTCATGCCGTGAATCTCTTCCCGGCAATTTCCGCAAGCGCTCAAATGCGCTTCCACCGCTTGGCGTTCCGCCGGTTCCAGCGTACCGCCAAGAAACTCTTCGAGATTTTCCACTACTACGGAATGCATATGCTTCTTCCCTTAAAACCGTAAACTACCACGCCTCTGCCCACCCCGGGGCGGGTCTGACGCCCGCTTTCGGGGTACTCAATTCCAGCCACTAAGCCCGGCGCCGACCGGGAGCCCGTCCAGGCGCTGCGCCGCCTTCACCAGTTTCTGCCGGGCGCGAAAGAGCTTCACCTTGATGGTGTTTTCATTCATGCCGGTTTTGGCCGCCAACTCTTCCACCGAATAGCCTTCGACTTCTTTCAACATCAATAGCGAGCGTTCCTCTTCGGATACGCGGGCGAGCAGCTTCAAAACGTAATCCCGCTGCGCGAGCGAAGTATCGGCCGGGGCGGTGCGGTCCACAGTCGGCTGGCTATTTTCCACCCGCCGGACTTCGTCCTCGCTCAAATCGCTTTCGTAAACCAGCTTCCTTACCTTGCGTTTTCGCAGGTAATCGAAGCACTCGTTGACCGTGATCTTATAAATCCAGGTGATCAGGGAACTGCGGAAATCGAAATTGCGGACGGAGAGGTAGATCTTGGCAAATACTTGCTGCGCAATATCTTCTACGTCGTTCCGCTGGCGGACGATGCCGTGAATTATGGAAAATACCTTGGACTGATAGCGCTCCACGATCTCGCGAAAAGCGGCTTCGTCGCCCGCCTGAGCGCGCTTGACCAGCGCGCCTTCCGGGGTATTTTGATAATCCACCTTGGTTTTCGCCGCAACCTTGCTACCGAACCCGGAAAGGGGTAAGACGCCAGTCAGCGTTCCCATACACCCACTCCGACGCGGCGTTCCGGCTTCGGGTTTCACCTTGCACGATAGCATAGCCGTGCTTGCAAAACCCTGCGACCGATCGCCGCCAAATGCATCCAAACAAATCGGCTATAATATTTGCAGAGCTTCTAAAGCCAAGGAGATTGTAAATCGCATGATTCAGTTAACGGAAAAAGCGGCAGGAAAAGTAAAAGAGATCATGAGTGCCCAGGATCCGGCGCCGGCCGGGCTGCGGATCAGCGTCGTGGGCGGCGGCTGCTCCGGATTCAGCTACTCGATGGCTTTCGAAAACCAGCCAAATATGCTGGATAAAACCTACGACTACAACGGATTGAAATTGTTCGTGGACCAAGCCAGCCTGCTTTATCTGGACGGCGCCGAAGTTGACTTCGTGGAGACCCTGGAAGGCTCCGGATTCAAGTTCAATAATCCGCAGGTAAAGAGCACTTGCGGTTGCGGCAGTTCGTTCCAGGTTTAAGCCCGTTTCGCGCCGAAGACGACCCGCGTTGCGGCGACGGTTCACGTCGCCGGGCGGCGAGGTCTCAGCTGCTGTAAAGGGCGTCCGTCTCTGTTTTTAGGAATCGTGCCGATCGCGGCGCGTGCAGTGTAGGGCTTTAAATGTAAACGGGGACCGGAAGGTAATCCGGTAAGCCGCCGCGATACTCTAGTTTTAACATCATCCAGGAGCGACATTCACCCATGACTTATTACGGAGCAAAAGAGCTCGCGCGATCGTTCCGCACGGTCCGCCATAACACGATCCGGATCGCCGAAGAGATCCCGGAAGAGAAGTACGGCTTTCGTCCGGCGGAAGGATGTCGCTCGATTGCGGAGACGCTGGTGCATATTGCGGTGACGCCGCGCGTGCCGGAGCAAATCCATGCGGTCGAGCGCCGCAGCACGCTCGTTGGTTTTGACTTCTTCGGCGTCATGGGCAAGCTGCAAGCGGAAGTGAAGACGCCGCGCAGCAAGGCCCAGATACTGGAACTCTTACGCACCGAGGGCGAGAAGTACGCCAAGGTTCTCGAAGGCGCCTCGGAGTCGTTTTTGGGTGAGCAGGTGGAGTACCCGGAAGGAATGGAGCCGAGAGTGAAATCGCGGTTCGAAATGCTGGTCGCGGCCAAGGAACACGAGATGCATCACCGCGGGCAGTTGATGGTAATTGAGCGGATGCTCGGAATCACTCCGCACCTGACACGGCAAATGGAGGAGCGGATCGCGGCCATGCAGTCGGCACAGGCGAGCCGATAGGCGGTGGAGGGGTGGTTCACGCTGTTAACCGTCGATGGCTTGTTCCACCGTTGGCATGATCGGATTCTAAGCCGACATTAGGCGGGCGTTAGATTACCGCTGCGCGCGGTCTTCTCATCCTTCTCCACTTTTCCATCGCGGATGGTCACCACGCGATGCGCGTACAACGCGACATCGTGCTCGTGAGTCACCAGCACGATCGTGTTTCCCTTCTCGTGGAGCTTATCGAATAAAGCCATGATCTCGTTGCCGGTGGCGGTATCCAGGTTGCCGGTGGGTTCGTCGGCCAACAGGATGGACGGGTTATTCACCAGCGCCCGCGCGATGGCTACGCGCTGGCGCTGGCCGCCGGAAAGCTCATTCGGCTTGTGGTCCATGCGGTTCTCCAGATCCACCTGGCGCATCGCGGCCTTAGCCATCTCAATGCGCGTCTTGGACGGGACACCCGCATAGATCAGCGGCAACTCCACATTATGCAGTGACGTGGCGCGCGGCAGCAGGTTGAAAGTCTGGAAAACGAAGCCGATCTCCTTGTTGCGGATGCGCGCCAATTCGTCGTCGCTCATCTCGCTGACCAGGTTTCCGTTAATGTAATACTGGCCCTTGCTGGGCGAATCGAGGCAGCCGACCAGATTCATCAGCGTCGACTTGCCGGAGCCAGACGGGCCCATGATCGCCACGTACTCGCCGCGCTTGATTTCAATATCCACGCCCGAAACGGCGTGGATCTCCTGGTCGCCCATGACATAGGTTTTCCAGATATCGTAGGTGCGAATGACGATTCCTTCGCGCTTGAGCCGCTCGCCGCGCTCAAGCAGTTCCTGTTCCGCAGCCGCTGTTGCCATGGTGACGATCCTCGCTCTTAAGTGGTCTTGGCCGGCTCCGGCGGCTTGTTGTCGATCTTGACGTCGGCTTGATTGCGGATGGTGCGGATCACCTGGTACGTGCCCGTGATAATCTGATCGTTCTCCTTCAGGCCGTTGAGCACTTCGATATCGGTAGCGCCGGTGATGCCGGTTTCCACTTTGTGGAAAACGGCCTTGTTATTCTCCACTACGAATACGCCCTGCACTTCTTCCTTGCGGGCCTTTTCCTGCGCCGGAGTCAGTTTGACCGCGATAGTCTTAGGAGCGCCGGGCGCGGGCTGCGGCTCCAGGTCGCCCTTCTGACGCACCGTGAGCGCCTGAATCGGAATGGTCAGCGCGTTCTGGCGCACGGCGGTGGTGATTTTTGCAGTGCAGGACAGGCCCGGCCGCACTTCGTCAGGCGGGTTATCCATGGCGATCACCACTTTGAAATCCTTGGCTTCCTGGCTGGAGATGGCGCTCTGCGATGCGGCCACGCCGGTGGAGCGGAGAATCGCTGTGTTGCCAATCTCCGTAACGTGTCCCTTATAGGTCTGATTCGGGATGGCGTCGATGGTAATATCGGCGACTTGCCCCAGATGTATGTTCACGATATCGGTCTCATCCACTTTCACTTCAGCGGTGATTACCGACATGTCGGCGATGGTCATTATAGTGCTGCCTTCAGAATTCTGAATGCCGGGCACCACCGATTCACCCATGCGCACGGGCAGATTCGTGACCACGCCGTCGATGGGTGCGTAGGCGTTGTGCTTGCGCAAAATGTCGTCGAAGCGCACCAGCACGGCTTTGGCCTGCGCGATCTGCTTCTGCGCGGCGGAAAGCTGGGCTGCACTCTGCTCGCGCTGGGCCTGCGCCTGGATAATGCGCGACTTGTCTTCGGTTATCGCCGAGGCCTGAGCGTCATACACATACTTCTTCATTTCGAAATCCTGCTTGGCGCCCAGTTTTTCGTTGAAGAGTTGCTCGGCCCGCTGGTAATCGGCCTTCATCCGATCCAGATCCGCCTGATCGTGCGCCAGCGCGGCCTGCATCGTAAGAATGTTTTCGTCCGCGGCCTTCACCCCGGCTTCCGAAGCGGCGGACTGCGCTTCGGCTGAGGTCAGAGTGGCCCGCTGCGCCTCGACATCGGCCGCAGGCTGGACATCCTCGATCTTGGCGAGAAGCTGACCTTTCTTGACGCGGTCGCCTTCTTTCACCAGAAGCTCGGTGATATCTCCCTGCGCGTTAGCGCCGATATTTATGTAGTTTTTTGGCTTAATTTCGCCGGAGGCTGTTACCAGACTGGTGAGATCCTGGCGGACCACCTGCCCGGTCTGTACCGTTACCAGACCTTTTTTGCTATAAACCGTGCTGGCGTAGACGCCAATTCCGGCGAGCGATAACGCGCCCAAGGTAATGACAATCTTCCACTTAACCTTCACAATCGCAGTCCTCTCATGCCGATCCCTATCACCTCCTTAGACGCAAAATACAGGGGTGGAGTTCATTACTATTTTACCGGATCACATAAGAGACGTCTGTGCGCGGAAGGAATTAGCTATGGGCAGGCGCTGCGCGCCTGCCCTCAATGCAGCTTCCCGGCTATCGCCAGTGGCCTTCCACCATCACCCAACCGCCATTGCGGTGAACCCAACGGTGAGCCACCCAATGCGCGTGCGGATGTGGCGGCCGCTCCCATCTGCCCGGTACCCAGACATATGCGTTGCCGTCCCATCTGTGGTATCCGGAAACCCAGACATAGCCCGGCCCTGGAACCGGACCGCGCGTTTCAACTACGGGTCGAGGCGGCGCGATTTTCACCACCACATCAGCCGCGAAAACGCTGGCTGAAAGCATCGCCGCAAAAACACATGCAAGTAATCCTTTACGGAACATGGAATCTCCTCCTGTATCGAAAGACGCACGCCTCGGACCACCTTTCGTAAAGGATTGTGGTTTAACTTACTCTTAATCCGTGCTGCTACACTAGCCAATCGTGATCCGAGACCTCGAATCGCTTGATATCGGCTGTGGAACCCGCAAGCAGGAGGCGGGCGCAGTGGGGATCGACCGCTCGCCCAATTCAGCCGCCGACATTATTTGGGACCTCGACCGGTACCCCTGGCCGCTCGAAAACGGACGATTTTCCCGCGTCTTCATGTCGCACATCATCGAGCATTTCGAAGATGCCACGAAAGCGATGTCGGAGGTGCATCGGGTTTGCAAAGATGGCGCGGATATATTCGTCGTGACGCCGCATTTCAGCTCTCACAATTCTTTTCAAGATCCCACACATCGCCGGCATCTGGCGGTCTCGAGCTTCGACTATTTCACTGGCAAGAATTTCGCTTCCTTCGCAGGATCGGAGGTGGCATTCGATATCGTCGAAACCCGCTTGACGTTCGGCGCCAATCTATTGCTGGATAACGCCGGCCGGTTGATCAGCGCGCTCTCCATGCGCTGGTACGAGCGCCACGCGGCATGGGTTTTTCCGGCGTGGGACATTCATTGCCATTTGCGGGTGAGGAAATAGCCGGACAAGCGCTTTCGTACTTCGCGGGAAGCGGATTGACAATCCGCCGCAGATTAACAATCTGCCCCACAAAGAGCTGTTTCCACCACTTCCGCCTGCTCCTGCTGATGCCGTTTCGCCGATCCCGTCGCGGGACTGGCCGATTCCGCGCGTCCGGCATATTTCAGCTCGCGGCCACTTGGCGCGAGCAGGGGCGCCATGTATTCGCGCACAAAACGCCATGCGCCCATGTTGGCAGGCTCTTCCTGGGCCCAAATCACGGGCGCGGTTTGCGGATAGCGCTCCAGAATTCGGGCAGCCCGATCGGCGGCAAAGGGATACACCTGCTCGACGCGAACGATGGCCGCCCCGGCGGCTTTATGCTCGTCGCGCCCGGCCAGTAGATCGTAGTAGATCTTTCCGGAACAGAAGATCACGCGGGAAACTTGCGCCGGATTCGCCATCACCGAATCGTCGAGAATTTCAACGAACTGCCCGCTGGTGAATTCATTCAGCGCCGAAACCGCTTTCGGATGCCGCAGCAGGCTCTTGGGGGTAAATACGATCAGCGGCTTGCGCAAGCCGCGGCGGTCCTTACCGCCGTACATCTGGCGCCGCAGCAAATGGAAATACTGCGCGGGAGTGGTGCAGTTGCAAACCTGCATATTGTCCTCGGCGCATAAGCTGAGGAAGCGCTCGATGCGGGCGCTCGAATGCTCCGGTCCCTGGCCCTCATAACCGTGCGGCAGAAGCATCACCAGGCCGGTTGGCTGCCCCCATTTGGATTCGGATGTGGCGATGAACTGATCTATAACGATCTGGCCGCCATTGGCGAAATCGCCGAACTGCGCCTCCCAAATCACCAGCGCCAAGGGATCGCCCACGGTATAGCCGAACTCGAAACCGAGTACGGCGAACTCGCTGAGCGAACTGTCGTAGACATCGAATTGCGCCTGATCGGGGGCAATGTGCTGCATGGGAATATAGCGCGAGCTGTCTTCGAAATCGTAGAAGGCCAGATGGCGCTGAGTAAACGTGCCGCGGCCGGAATCCTCGCCGCTGAGGCGCACGCGCGTACCTTGCAGCACCAGCGAACCGAACGCCAGCGCTTCACCAAACGCCCAGTCGATCGGGCTGTTCTTCGCAAAGGCTTCGCGGCGGCGATCCACATGGCCGCGCAGCTTGGGATGCAGGTGAAAGTTTTCGGGAAAGGACGTGAGGCCTTGCAATACGCGATCCAGCAACTCGCGCGTTACCGAGGTCGGCGGACACGGCTGCGCCAACTCTTCTGGCGAGGGCGTACATAGCTCCTGCAATTCATACGGGGCCGCCTCCTTCTGCACTGCGGCGTGCGCGGCGGCCAGGCGGTCCACGGCGGCCTTGCGCAGGGCCTTGACCTCCTCCGCGGTTACCAATCCATCGCGCATGAGGCGATCGCTGTAGAGGTTGGCGACCGAGGGATGCTCCTTGATTTTGCGGTAGAGAATGGGCTGCGTATAGCTGGGGTCGTCGGCCTCATTGTGTCCGTGACGGCGATAGCAAATCATGTCGATGACTACGTCGCCCTTGAACTGCTGGCGATAGTCGTAAGCGATCTGCGCCACCCGCACGCCGGCTTCGGGGTCGTCGGCATTGAGATGGAAGATCGGCGCCTGCAAGCCGCGCGAAATATCCGTGCAGTAGGGGTGGAGCGCGATTCGTCGGGCAGCGTCGTGAAGCCGATCTGATTATTGATAATCAGATGGATGGTGCCGCCGGTCGAGTAGCCATCGAGCTGCGAAAGATTTAGCGTCTCGGCCACCACGCCTTGGCCGGCGAAGGCCGCATCGCCATGCAGCAGCAGCGGAATGATCCGCTCGCGCTCGGTATCGCCGGCGCGATCCTGCTTGGGCCGCGCGATGCCTTCCACCACCGGATCGACCGCCTCCAGATGGCTCGGATTCGGCGCCACGGAAATGGCCAGTTCGCGGCCGTTTTCGAACTTGCGCACGCCCACTCCGCCCAGGTGATACTTGACGTCGCCCGATCCCTGCACGCTGGATGGATCGACGCCTTCGAATTCGGAGAAGATCCACTTCACGTCGATGCCGAGCGCGTTGGCGAGCAGGTTCAGGCGGCCGCGGTGCGACATGCCGACCACCGCTTCTTTCACTCCATGATTCGCGGCGCGGCGCAGAATGGCTTCCAGAATCGCGATGGCGGCCTCTCCGCCTTCGAGCGCAAACCGCTTCTGCCCGATGAAGCGCGAATGCAGAAAGTGCTCGAACTCCTCGGCGGCGATCAGGTCGCGCAGCACGCGGCGGCGCACTTCCGGGGCCAAAGGCCAGTTGTTGGTATCCGGTTCCATGCGCTGCTGGAGCCAGCTGTTTCCGCTCCGGAATCTGGATATGCATATACTCGGCGCCGATCTTGCCGCAGTAGGTCTGGCGCAGGGTTTCCAGAATCTCGCGGAGGGTCGAGGATCCCTTGCCGGTGGCTTCACCCAAGGTGCCGGCGAAGAATTCGCGGTCGAGATCCCAGATAGAAAGCCCGTAAGTCTCCGGTTCGAGCTCGGCGTGGCGATTAGGCTCCTTACCCAGCGGGTCGAGATCGGCAATCAGGTGGCCGCGCACGCGATAGGCGTTGATCAGCTGGATAATGCCGGCTTCCTTGGCGATCTCTTCCATCCGCGCCGCGGTCATGCCCGGCAGCAGGGGCTTGCGGTCGATCTCCCAATGGACCGGCGGATGCGGCATTTGCAGATCGGCGAAGAGCGCGTCGTAGAACCCGTCCTTGCCATCCAGCAGCGATTGCACTTTGCCCAGGAACGCGCCCGATTCCGCGCCTTGAATAATGCGGTGATCATAGGTGCAGGCGATGCTCATCACCTTGCTGATTCCGAGAATGGCGCGCGTCTCTTCCGCCGAGCCCTGGTATTCGGCGGGATAATCGATAGCGCCGGTGGCGATGATGCAGCCCTGGCCCAGCATCAGGCGCGGATTGGAGGACATGGTGCCGACCGTGCCGGGATTGGTCAGCGAGATGGTAGTGCCCTGGAAATCGGCTGGCGTCAGGCGGCCGGCGCGGGCGCGCGCCACCAAATCGTCAAATGCCGCCACGTATTCGGGAAACGTCAGCGCCGCGGCGTTCTTAATGTTCGGGACCATCAGGCTGCGGGCGCCGTCCTTGCCCGCCACATCCACGGCAATGCCGAGATTCACCTGCGGGCGCAGGATGCGATAGGGCTGGCCGTCGCGCTCGGTATACGCGTGGTTCAGCGCGGGCAAATCGCCCAGGGCCTGCACCACCGCCCAGCCGACGATGTGAGTGTAGGAGACTTTGCTCTTGCCGGCGATGGCGCGGTGCTGATTGATGACGCGGCGGTTCTCGTCCATCACCTTGACGGCGATGGTGCGCTGCGACGTGGCGAGCGGAACGGAAACGCTGGCCCCCATATTTTCGGCAATGCGGCCGGCGGCGCCGCGCAAGGGCTGAAGCTGCTCGCCGGGGCCGGGCTCGATCGCAGGCGCGGCGGACGCTAACGGCGTGGCCGCAGCGGGGCGGGCGCCGTCCGCCACGTGGCCGTTGGAGGTTTCGAACCGATGCTTCCAGCTCTCATCGACGGTGGAACGGTCGTGGAGGTACTGCTGATACAACTCGTCTTCGAGCCAGCTATTGACGCCCATTTCAGGGCCGGATTTTGACGCCATGGGAGGGGAAAACCGCTTTCTTATTTATGATAGCGTGTGCAGGATGGCCGGCGGCCAAGATCTACTAAAATCCCTTTGCCTCTATCCGATGACGCGGTAGGCCAAGAACGCGCCCACATAAGCCAGCACGCCCATATAGGCGAATTGCAAGATCGGCCACTTCCATCCGCCGGTTTCCCGCCGAACAATAGCGATCGTGGATGTACACTGTAGCGCGAAGGCGAAAAACACCAGCAGGCCGATAGCGGCGCCCAAGCTCAAATCCTGGCGGAGCGCCGCCTGCAGATGCGGACCGGTAGCGCCATAGATGGCGCCGAGCGTCGCCGGAGTGGTTTCGCGCGCCGCCAGCGAAGTGATTATCGCGATGCCAATCTTCCAGTTCAGGCCCAGCGGCTTGATCAAAGGTTCTATCCGGTGGCCAATCGAGCCCAATAGACTATGCGTGATCGCCGGGGCGCTCCCATGCGTCAGGGGGAAGCTCATCAATACGCAAACAATAATTGTCACCGCCAGAATGATGGTTCCCGCTTGCTTGAGAAACACCATGCCCCGATCGTAGAGGCGCAACCCGAGCGATCTCGCCGCCGGCCATCGGTAGGCGGGCATCTCCAGCAGGAACGGCGTGCGGCCGCTCTTCAGCACAGTCGACTTGAGCAGCTTGGCGGTGATCACCGCCGCCAGGAATCCCAATACGTAAAGCCCCAGCATCACCGCCGACTGCATCCCCAGCAGCCCGCCGAAAAGGTTCCGCTTGGGAATGAACGCCGCGATCATCAATAGATAAACGGGCATGCGCGCCGAGCAGGTCATGAACGGCGCGATCAAAATCGTAGCCATGCGGTCGCGCTTGTTTTCGATGGTGCGGGTTGCCATGATCGCCGGCACGGCGCAACCATAAGCCGAGAGCAAGGGAATAAAGGATTTCCCTTGCAGCCCGATGCGCGCCATGGTGCGGTCCGCGATCACCGCCGCGCGCGAAAGGTATCCGGAGTCCTCAAGCACGCCGATAAACAAGAACAACAGCAGAATCTGCGGCAGAAATACCAATACCGAGCCCATGCCCTTCCATACGCCATCGACCAGCAGCGAGCGGAGCAACGATGCGGGAAGTAGCGTCGCCATCCAGTTGCCGGTAGCGTCGAACCATGCAGTCATGAGATCGGGTAGCGGCGCGGCCACCGAGAAAATGATTTGAAAGACCGCTACCACCACCGCCAGAAACACCAGCGGCCCAAGCACCGGGTGCAAGAAGATCTTATCCAACCGCCGCGTCCACTTGGATGGCGCGGGGGCGTGATAATGCGCCTTGGCGCCCACCGCTCCTGCCCATTTGCGGCACCCCGGCACATCCTGGAAGACCGGCAACTGCATGCGCGCCGGCTGCGGCATGGCTCCCGCCAAAAAATCGAGCACCTGCGCAATCCCTTCTCCGCTGCGCGCGCTCACCAGCGCCACCGGAGCGCCCAGTTGCGCCGAAAGCGCTTGGATATCCACGCTGCCGCCCCGTCACTCGCAGGTCGTCGGCCAGATTTAAAACCACCAGCGTGGGCAGATGGAGCGCCAGAATGGGAGCTGCCAGCATCAATTGACGCCGCAAATTGGTTGAATCGAGCACCAGCAGAATCGCCTGGGGCTTGGCGACGCCATGGCTCTTTCCCGTGAGCACGTCGTAGGCGATCTGCTCGTCTTCCGATCGCGGCGAGAGGCTATACATGCCCGGCAAATCGATGATGTTCACCGCGCGGCCATCCGGGCAGATCCGCGGTCCCGGTGTGCTCCTCCACCGTTACTCCCGGGAAATTCGCTACCCTTTGGCGGAGTCCGGTAAGGCGATTAAACAAGGTGGTTTTGCCGGAATTGGGAGCGCCCACCAGCGCGACCGCTATTTTTGAAGCCCCGGGGCGGTGCGCTTCGGCAACGGCAGTGCCGCCGCAAGATGCGCAACCATGGCATTCACTCACAATTTCCTCAATGGCGCCGGTCGGGACGAATCTTTAGCAATTTGGCGGTTTCACGGCGAAGTGCAATCTCCGACCCATCCACCTGGAACACGCGCGGATCGCCGCCGGGAGCGCTATGGCCCGCGGTTACACGGATTCCGGGGAGGAATCCAAGCTCCATCAGACGGCGCGCTTCATCCGCGGGCAGATCGATCCGGTCCATAATACACGACTCGCCGCGGCGCAAATCGGCCAGCGCGGCTAACGGCTCGACCGAAATCGCAGTTGCCACTCAGTTGCAACATGGCTTCAGTTTGAGGCGCCGCCGCAGCCTTGTCAATACCCGCATTTTTGCGCCTGCGGTTTTTGCGTCCCAATGGTTCCTAAACGCTCCCAAGTGGCAGCGAATAAAGGTTAACAGATACGCAATCCAGTATACCGCCGATTGGCTGGGCTCTCCGGCAAGGAATGCCTCCCGAAAAATCGAACCCAAGGAGGGCGGCAGAGTTGCGCGATGCGGCAAGTTGGTTGCAGAATGCGGGGCTCCGCTTCCTCGAGGCAGCGGCTCCGATCGGCGGCAGCGGCTCGACAACTCCAGCAAGCTGCGGTAATTTGGAAAGCCAAGATGATCCCCCTCGCTCTAAGATTCCCCAACCTGCTTGGATTGACTGAAAAAGACTGGCCGGCGCTGATAGCGGTTGTTGCCGGGATTTGCGTGCTCGTTCTGGTCTATCGGGCGCTGGTCACAAAATTCGGTCCGGCCGATCTCACGGGAAGCGGTATCACGATTGGCGCTCCGAAAATCTTCGACAATCGCTCGCTGACGTCCATGATCGAAGGATTGAATGCCAACCTGCAGACTTTTAATGTGGTCAGCCCGGATGTAGCGAAGCAACTGGGCGCGTTTCAGGAAGGCGAATCCGTCAGTACCGGAAACCGCTTGCAATTGGCGGCGCGTGCGGCGGCGAGCGACAAGTCGCAGAGCGACGCGAAGAGCGGGGCGGCGGCTTCGCCTTCGGCTTTTAACTTCTCGCCCAGCTTTGGCGTGGGCGCCCCGGACACGCTTGGCGATCAGCTAAACCTCACCTACCAGATTTTCAATCAGCGCATCGTGAATGAGCGGGCGCTTTCGGATCGCGTATACGGGAACGGGGCGCGTATGCAGGTGGTGCTGGGCTTTCAGGTATCGATCGATCCGCCGGACGGGTCTCAAGACTGCGCGGCCGTGGCCGAAATCGGACTCGAGTTCGCCGGCAGCGGCGAACCGATTTCGATCGTGGCCCTGATCCCACAGGAAAAAACTTACAATGCCGCGTCGCTCAGCTCGCGCGCCAACTCGATCGACGGGTCGGTGGTATCGCCGCTGATGAAGATCGGCGGAGGGGCGTCGCGCCAGGCCGATCGAGTCTACCTGCATCGCGATGCCGATACCATAGCCTTCGAGCGGGATCCGTCGCAGGAGTCGGGCGCATTTGGACTGCGCAAACCAAAAGAGCCGCCGCCGCCCACAGTCTTCGGATGGGAATTTCATCCAGTGCTGGGCCGGCGTACGGTTTCGCCGGGCACGCGGCTGATGCTTGCGGTGATTGCCTTGCCGTGTTCTGAAGATGACAAGGCCACTCTCCAGGTGAAGACGCGAGCCTACTGGCTCACGTATAACCGTAAACGCCAAACCACCAACGTCCGCTGGGCGTGGTGGCCCTATCCCAGCAGGCAGGGGCGCGTCCCCAAGTGGTCGGGAAGAAATCTCGACCTCGTTTCGCCTCTGCAGATCCAGGCGCTGGTGCCTAAGATCGAGAAAATCTCGTGGGTGGATGCGGGCTCCGGCACGGCCGTGATTCTGGTCAATGGCCGGAACTTCTTCTCCGGGACGGAGGTCATCATCGGCGGCAAGGTCCATAGCACCAAAGACACCGGCCTCATTCTCAAATCCGATCGCGCGCTCCAGGTACAGACCACGGTGGAAGCGTTCGCCCAGGGAAACGCCGTGCTCAGCGGACGGTTTGGCCCCTCGATAGAGCTCGCCTACGAGTTCGCCAATTTACCCGCCGACGGCATTAAGATCGAGAATGCCCAGTTTCTCCCGACTCCCAGCGAATACACGCGCCTGTTTGTCTTGATTCGCTCTGTTGGCGGGAAGAAGCCGGTTCTCTGCGATGTATTGCGGGAGCTTCCCGACCCAGTGCTCTACGTGAACGACCAACCATTGCCCCGCCCTTACGATTATGAGGACTGGTCTTCCAAGTGGATGCCCTACGAGCGCGGGCCAGACCCGCAGCCTCTCGACGCGGTGCGCGTCATGGCTTGGTCTCCTGCCGATCTGCTGCAGGCCGGTGCGGTACTGCTGTTTAAAGTTCCATTTTGCGGTACGGACTGGGCCGCGCGGATCGTTCTTCAGTCCACCGAATCTCTACAGCGGGCTCAGGCGCCACCCAAACTCGAGCGCTTCGGCACAGAGGGAGACCAGACAATATTTCTCATCGAGGGTCACGATTTCGACGCTAATCAGAAATGGGTTGCATGGCTCGATTCGGAGTATCCACTGCAAGTACTTAATTCACGAGCCCTTCTGCTATCCGTATCCTCCGCCGTCCTATCGAACTTTTCGAAGCTTGTACTCACGAACGCAAAAGTCAATCTGATACTTGACATTCCGCGCGATGCCGAACGGCCAGCCGCCGCCGTCCCTAAGACAGAGAAGACTGAGACCGGCCGGGCTGCTCCGCTTCCATGAAGCTCCGCAAGATCGCGTTCGGCGATCTCGGGCAGACCCAGGCGCTACGTTATCGAGCTTGCCTTGGCGCATCCAGTCTTCCAGGCGCCCGACCAGATCGAAAAGATGATCGAATGAGTCGACGATGAATAGCAGCGGCTGATAGTGATCGATCTCGGCGCCCTGATTGATCACCCACTCCATCTGCAACGGATAGCGCTGCACTTCGTCGGATTCGATAGCGTGCTGCAACTCGCCATAGGAGCTCAAGAGGCCGCTGCCGTAAGCGCAGACGCCGCGCGGTCCGCGCATCAGGCCGAACTCGACCGTGAACCAGAAGAAGCGCGACATGGCTCGGATAATGCTGGTGAGCCGGCGCACGCGCTCGGAATAGTCGCGAATGCCCGCCGTCATTTCGACGGCAGTGTGGGCGCAATCGCCGAAGCGCACCAGCACATCGGCGAACGCCCGTTCGGTGTGCATGGGGACGTGTCCGGCCACATCGTGGAAGATGTCGGGCTCGGGCAGATAATCCATGCGGTCTTTATCCCGGATGGTGATGGTGGTGGGAAATTCGCGGCGGCGCAGGCAATCGAAGAACAGAAATCCGGGAACGTATCCGCTTACGGCTTTCGCCTGAAAACCCGTCAGTGGCTGCAGGCGGCGGTTGACTTCTTCCAGGCGCGGAATGCGATCGGGCGGCAGATGCAGCGCCTCGACGCCATGCAGAAAATGGGGATTCGCGTATTGCTGCCACCGCGGCTGAATGCGCGCGAAGAGCCGCCGCCATGCTTCGTGATTCTCCTCCGAGTACAGATCGTAGGCCTGAGTGATGTAGAGATCGCCACGGTGGCGCGCCTCCTCGACAAAGGGAGCGTGGCCGGTGGTCAGGCCTGGAGCGGAGAGGGTCTGCGGCATTGTGGCCTCCTAGTGATTAAGATAGCATAAGAACCTCTTACAGGTGGTGCTAAAAGCGACGCAAGTATGACGCTGCGGGTTTGATCGTGCTCAGCGAACGATCTATGCGGCCGCCGAATGCGGTGTGTGCGCGATTGGCGACCGGCTGGTGTTTAGGTTCGCGGAACCTCGTGCCTACGGCCACGAAAGTCCGCTAACCGAGCCTGCGGCTACAAGTCACGTCGTGAACGTTCACCGATGGGACAGGAAACGGGGAGGGAACAACTATTCATCGATAGCGAGGCAAACCTGGTCGCATGTACGGCCGGTCGTCCCAAGGACTGAATACTTGCGCATATGGGACGTGGCATAGTCTTCCCATGCGCAGAATTCTTCGGTGATGAACTCGTCGAAAAACAGAACAGTGCCCGGCGCCATCAACTTATGCAAACGGCATAGAACGTAGAGAGTAGAAGAATATAGATCGGCATCCAGGTGGACCACAAGTCTGCTCCGTCGTTTGAACTGCTCTAGAAAGCCTGGAATAGATTCCTGAAATAGTCCTTTGATAAAGACTATGCGGCTGTCCTCGACGTTTGGAATCTTGCCCCCGGTATCGAATGTTCCGGCAGCCATAACGCCGCCCCGATAATTCCAACTCTCAGGCAACCCCTGAAAGCTGTCAAACCCAAAAAAACGCGATTTCTCATGCCGATTTATGGCGCTCCAGTCGAGAATCGAGGCGCCCTCGTACACTCCGAACTCAAGGTAGTCGATGGGCTCCTCAGGAAAACACGACTGGGAAACGAAACGATACAATTCGCCTCTCTCCGGAAAACGGGGTTTGCCACTCGCTCCCGATGTCTTGATCCATGCCCCGAAGCGGTTATAATTCAACCAATGGTCTAATTGCAGCCGATCGGGAATGCTAGTATTCAAAATAAAGGACTTGAATGGAGATCGCAGCAATAACTTAGTTTCCAAAAGAACGGATTTGAAGCTGGATTGCCGCATTAGTAGGTCCGTCGAAACGCCTAACTTCAACCGGAGATGAAAGCGACAGTATAAGTCAAGAGATGCACATGAGTCAAACCAGAGTCTTATCTCACATTAAAGCGATCCTGAAGGGCCATTCGCCATGCTGGGTATTGATCATCAGTGTGCAAACTGAAGTGTGCAAACAGAACAACTTGAGTCTGGAGCAGATCCGGCGTTTAGAGGCCAGCGGCCCTGCCGTGGGCCGAGCCGATAGCCAATGCCAAAGATAAAATTAAGCGAGTTGTACCGGTACGCAAGCCGGTGGAGATAGCGCCAGGTGTGCGTCAAGACCGGCCGTGGGGCGTCGAATCGAAATTCAACTGCGAAACAGAAGTGTTTGTCAACTCGGCAACGGCGGAGCGCCCGACCCAGCAGATTTCGTCGGCATGCCGGCCCTACCGTGCGTCAAAGCCGTGAGGCGCCGGGCAAAGGCGGCCCGGCGGTCTGTCGCGTCTTAATCGCCCTCACGCATCCGCTCCTCGGAAACATGGATAGTAGTACGTCGGAGAATCGAAGGCTTTGAAGAGGCTCATTTTATTAGGCGCTCTGTGCGTCTTGGCTTACGCGCCTGCGCTGAACCTGCCGCTGATCGAAGACGACTATCCCAACATCGCACAGGCACAGACTTTCGGAGGGTTCGCGGCGCCGCTGGCGAATCCAATTTTCCGTCTGCGAACCACCAGTTATTGGGCCATGCTGCTGCTGTGGCGCGACTTCCATCTGACGCCGATTGCGTATCATGCCGCCAGCCTGATCTTGCATATCGCCAATACCTGGCTGGTCTATTTCGCTTGTCTGGGGTGGGCGCGCACGCGCGGCGCGGCGCTATGGGCCGCGGGATTCTTCGCTGTGCATGAAGGCCATCAAGAGGCCATCATGTGGTTCTCGGGAATCTCCGAGCTTCTGCAATTTCTATTCGGCGGTCTGGCGCTGCTGTGCTGGAGACGGGGACGCTGGTGGACGGGCGCGGGCACTGTCTGCTTCGGCCTGGCGCTGATTTCGAAGGAATCGGCGGTATTGTTTCTAGCCCTATTCTTATTGGCGGCCCCGCGGCAATGGCGATGGATGGCGCCCTACGCGGCTCTGGCCGCACTGGCACTGGCATCGCTGGCGGCGACCAGCGCATATTCTTTCCGCTTCTCCGATGGCAGCTTCTCGCTGCACGCGCCGTTTTGGATTTCGTGGCCGCGCGGGGTCGTGCGCGTGCTGTGGATCTGGGGATTCGTGGCCGCGGCGGTAATCGCTGTTTCATTGGTACGACCGCAAGCTGCGCGCACCCGCATTACTGGCCTTGGCCTGGATTGGAGATCGCGCTGGCGCCATACAGCTTTCTTACTTACTCGACTCAAATACCGAGCCGCCAAACTTACCTGGCGAGCGCCGGATTAGCGGTGCTATTCGGCCTGGCGGTGGCCCGGCTTTACGAAGAAAGCGGCGGGTCTCGAAAGCTTGCCTCCGCGCTGCTGATCGCCGCTCTGATACACAATGTCGCCTATCTCTGGACCAAAAAGCGCGCGCAATTTGTGGAGCGCGCAGAGCCCACCCAGCAATTGATCCGGCTGGCGCGGGAGAAGGCGGACCGATTTGGGTGCGGTGCTTCCCACGTCCATTGCCGATCGCGGAGGAGGCGCTGCGACTGGGTGCGGGGTTGCCCGCGGAAGATATCATCGTTACTGAAGCCGGCGCCGCGATGCGGAAACCGGCCGCGGTTTTTTGTTATGGGAAACGATATTAGGAAAGCGGACCTCACGTTAACGAGAGTTGACAAGCCGCCCACATATTTTTCAGTCAGTTACAGCTACATCCCGAACCTGCTTTTTTTCGTTCACGAATAATTTAAATTATTTCACGATTTCTTTTCAATTACTTAGTCACTACAGTTGGGAATGTGGCTTGGAATTGCCTGTTAGCATCGAATCGGGTGCTTCGTTGGGCGGCTCCGCGAAAATTGCGGAGCCGCTTTTTTTTTATGAAATTAAAAACAGTAGTCTGCTATTGGATTGCGGCGGTGCTTGCGGGAACCGTAGCGGCGCAAACGCGTATCGATTTACGCACGCAAGGAAAGAGCGTGGATTTCTCCACGGCAACCTCGACATTGCCGTCGCAAATCGGCGCGACGTTACCGGTTACCTGCCAGGTAGGTGCGACGTTTGTGTTAACGACGGCGGCGGCCGGACAGAACTGGTATTTATGTACATCCGCGAATCAGTGGACGGTGCAGGGTGCGGCCGCGCCTTCAGTTGCCGGTAACGCGAACACTGTCTTATCGACGGATGGCGTATCGCTGATGTGGAAGACGCTCGGCGGCGATATCACTGGGCCGCCCACGGCCATGACAGTAGGCGGGTTGCTGGGCCGCAGGCTGAATGCTACGGCTCCAGCCACCGGACAGGTCCTCGCGTGGGATGGCGCCCAGTGGTCGGCGGAGACGCTGGCGGGAGGCGGGTCGGTGACCAGCGTTTTCGGACGAACGGGCGCCGTCACCGCCCAGAGCAACGACTATAGTTTTGCGCAGATTGCCGGTACGGTCGGCAGCGGGCAATTGCCTGCCACAGGCGGCGATCTCTCTGGCGCGATCGCGTCGGCGACAGTGGTCAAACTTCGTGGCCAAGCCATTGCAGCCACCGCTCCTGCGAGTGGTCAAGTTCTAACCTGGAGCGGAACCCAATGGGCTCCACAAAATGCCAGCGGCGGCGTTCCAAGCGTCTTTGGTCGAACTGGCGCGATCACAGCGCAGGCCAATGACTATAACTTCACCCAGATTGCCGGCGCCGTGGCCAGCAGCCAATTACCCTCTGCCGGCGGCGACCTTTCGGGAGGAATCGCATCGGCGACGGTCATCAAACTTCAGGGCCAAGCGATTGCAGCCACTGCGCCTGCGAGTGGTCAAGTTCTGACCTGGAGCGGAACGCAATGGAGTCCGCAAAATGCCAGCGGCGGAGTTCCGAGCGTGTTTGGAAGAACCGGGGCCGTGACCGCGGCCGCTGGCGACTACACGGTTTCACAAATTACTCATGCGGCGGATATAACCAACTCCAATTCGTATTCGGCCGGAGCGCGGCAAACCTTCCTGGCGGGCGCAACCACCGCCGGAATACAGATCGCGCCGAATCCGCTGCCAACCACGCCATCGGCCGGGGATCTCGCAATGGATTCCACCGACTCCAACCGCTTGAAGGTCTACAACGGGAGCGCGTGGATCAGTCTTAACTCCAGCCTTACATCGTCGGCGGGGAATTACGTAGCGTCCTTCACCAGCCAGACCGCGGTCACAGTTGCGGGTACAACGCATGGCTTGGGGACGTCGAACTTACTCGTGCAATGTTATGACAATGCGACTCCCATGAATATCGTGGAGCCGAGCTTAATTACCGTCGATCCGAGTAGCTATAACGTCACCATGGCATTCGCGCAACCGTTGACCGGAAGATGCGTGATCAACGGCTCCAGCGGCAGCAGCGCGAGCAGCGGCGCGGCGGGCGCGGCCATGACTGCGCAGCTCGGAGATTTCGCGGCGACCCTCACCAGCGCGACGACGCTTTCAATCGGAGCTAAATGCTCCACATCCACGCCGTGCAACGTCCGCTTTGGAACGCAAGTGTATAGCATAACGGCGCCCGCGATAGTTACAGTCGGCGGAGGGACCGGGACCGAGTACATTTATGTGGCGCCCACGGGGACATTGACGGCAGGCAGTAGCACGCTGACTGCAAGTTGCGCGGGTTGTACCGTGGCTCCGGGAATCAATGGCTTTCCAATCAACTCCATGCCCCTCTTCACGTGGACGGCGACGAGCGGCACGTGGGATGCGAGCGGCGGAGTCGACAGCAGGGGATGGCTCAGCTCTAATCCGGTGTTGGGCGGCCCTGGAATCGCGACCGTTGCCACGGGCGGGCAAACTACGATTTCAGTGGATAGCGCGGTGGTCCCTGCCTACTTGACGGCATCGGCGACGCTGGATTTCCCGTTGATAGCCGCTGGGAGCTGCGCGGCGGATCTTACATTCGCGCTGGTGGGCGCCAACCCGGCCGACGCGGTCGCTCCAGGCTGGCCGGCCGGAATGGAAGCGGGGCTGAGCGGAACCATGCGCGTGAGCGCCGCGGGGGTGATCTCAGTGAGACTGTGCGCCGATACCACTGGGCGCGGTCAACCCGGCGAGCGCAACCTTTACCGCCACGGTAGTTAGAGGATTCTAGGCAATTAGCGAGCGATAACTTATGAAACTAGTATTAGCGATTCTTATCTCGATCTCGCCAGCGGCGCTGGCGCAATCCACGGTCACCGGCAACCGCACCGTGCAAGGAAATTGGGATGCGTCCGGCGCTACCGCGACCAAACCGGCGAAGGCTGGAGCAACCTTACCCGCGACTTGTTCCCTGGGCGAATTCTTCTTCAATACGTCCGTTACCAACGGCCAGAATATTTATCTCTGTAATCCCAGTAATAGCTGGTCGCAAGCTACGGCCGGCGCGGTGGCGTTTACCAATTTGAGCGGGACGGCTGCGCCCGCGCAGATACCGCTTAACGTGAGGGCGCGGGCCATTGGAGCCACGTTCTCAGGCGGGGGCGCCCCATAACAGCGGCGGCGGTGAATTACTTCACGGTTCCTTTCGCATGCACGATCTCCGCCTGGAACATTACGGTGGACACGGGTACGGCAACTTTCGATGTGTGGAAGGTGGCGACGGGTACGGCAATTCCCACAGTATCGAATACCATTACCGCCAGCGCTTTCCCGGCTATCTCCTCGGGAACGGCAATTCACTCGACAACGCTCACCGGATGGACAACCTCAGTCGGGGCCAATGACATTTTCGCGCTCCAGGTGAAAACCGTATCCGGCGCGACTCTAGCCAGCCTGATTCTGGAGTGCGATCAATGAGACGGCTGTTGCTGGTAGCGCTCGCCATACCGGCGGTGGGGTGGCCCGCGGGGTACGCTTTTCACCGAACGGTGACCGTGGCTGCGACCGTCGTCCCTTCGACCCAGGCGAATTTTCCGATGCTGGTTTTCGGCGCTTATCCCTATCTGAAAACAATCGCAAATGGCGGCATGATCCAAAACACCACCACCTTAAACGGCCAGACAGTGCCTGCGGATCTCATCTTCACATCCGATGCCGGATGCTCGACGCCCCTGAACTGGGAGGTTGCGAGTTATACCGCAACCAGCGGAGTGATCGAAGCCTGGGTGCAGGTTCCTTCGATTACCAACGGCACGGTGATCTATATGTGCTATGGAAACGCGGCGGTCAGCGCTTATCAGGGCAGCGCGACAGCTGCCTGGGATAGCAACTACAGAGGGGTCTGGCACCTACCCAACGGATCGACGCTGTCAACTGGGGACTCGACCGGCAACGCGAATAACGGCACGCTGGTAAACTCTCCCACCGCGGGTGCGGGACAGATCGACGGCGGGGCTTCGCTGGCTTCGGCCAGCAGCCAGTACCTCACGTTAGGCAATAGCTCGATTTTGGAGCCGGCGGCCATCACGGTTAGCGCATGGGTCAATGGCGCATCGTTTCCGAACTCGGTCAACAATGTGGTTTCCAGCGTGTGCGCCAGGGGGGGACAGTATTACCAGATTTCTGTCAACTCCACGGGGAAGATTGCAGTGTACCTCGTGGGAGGCGCCTCGAATGTGAGTTATGACGGTACTGGGAGCCACACGCTGAGTACAGGCGCATGGTATTACCTGACGCTGACTTATAGCTCATCGGCGGGGCTGATAGCTTATGTAAATGCGGGTGCAGATGGAAGCGCTGCAGCCTCGGGCGCTATGCCAACCGGTTGCAGCCCGTCTCCCACGGTCAGCGTTGGAGAAGACCTTAATACGACCGGTCGATACTTTAACGGCGTGGTGGATGAAGTGCGGATTTCGTCAATCGCCCGCTCCGCGGATTGGATCGCGACCGAGTACAACAACCAAAGCAGCCCCTCCACGTTTTATTCTATCGGCGCTGCAATTAGCACCGGCGCCATAACCGCGACAGTAATCATGTAATGGAAGTACTGAGCCGCTATCTTTGTCGCGCGGCGATCCTCGGGAAGCCACTGAAACAACAGTTTAGGATAGGATAGAAATGGTGTTTACATTAAGATTTAGTTTGATGGCGCTGACGCCGCCGCTTATTCTCGCCGCGCAGATCGGTGTTACCGGAGCTTCGACTACCACGACGCAGGCGATCCTGCAATATACCTCGCCGGTAGAATCGGCGTGCAGCCTAAAGGTGGCTGATATGGACCGCGGGATCGCTCTGGTTTCCGGAGCGCAAGCGGCCGGTCAAGTTACCATGCAGACCAGCGTTCCTCATGGCTTGCTTGCGGGCGCCGTGGTGTATATCGAAAATTCGAGCGTAGCCGCATGGAATGGTTGGCAGACGGTTCTTTTCGCGCCTACTCCGGCAAGTTTTACTTTTGCGAATGCGACCGCGGGAACGGCGACCGCTGGAAATGCCGGAGTGCTCGTGGACGACCTCAATCCGGCCCTGTTCCCCGGGGCGGACCAGGACTCGCGGCCAGGCAACGTAACGACACGGGGCAGCCGAAGTTTTGTGGTTGGGCTGCGTTACGCGCAAGTCGCGTCCGACGGTAACCGTTACTCCCGGGCGCTGCAGGCCAACGCCCGGCATCATTACACTTTGACTTGTGGAATTCAAACTTTCGATCAGGAATTCCACACCCAGAATATACCGTTAGGCGATACGCACAACGATGGTCCTTTGGCGGACCGCAACAGCCCTGGGCAATACGCGTATCCGACCATGCAATGGACCAAACAGAATCAGGTATTAATCGATCCGGTGAGCGGTTTACGATCCGTAAGAATTACTTCGCCTAGTGGCTCCGGTTCCGGCTTACAGACATTTGTTACTGTGCCGCACCCACCCGCCGGTTGGAGCGATGCCAATGGCCCGCTAACGCCCGGCGGCGGCGCGGCGACCTACACTGGCGGCGCATGTTCGGGCGGGGGGCCGGCGTGCGCTCTGTTCCTGCGCGCCGACAATCTGGCGGTTCCCGGCGGCGCGACCTATGCGTCCGATGGCAACTCACTGGATTGGTTTCAAGTTTCGACGTTACTCTCGATCGGTAATGGATCGTGTACCGGGGACAATTGCAAAGTATCTTACTGCCTGACCGTTGACGGCGTAACCTGCGCATCGTCTATATTCGATTCGGCGCCGCTAACCACAACGGCTACGGCCAGCTACTTCCCGGCCGCCGGCACGCTTCCGTCGGATGAAATGGCAAGCTGGCAGAGCTCTGGCCCGGGAACGATTTCGCGCGTGGATGTGAGCCAGGGCGGCACGGGCACTACTGCATCGGCCTACTATGGCTATATCAGCTACGTCGCGGCCACAAAAGTCTTGACGTATAATTATCCCTGCGCCGGATGCGTCGCTAACTCACCGTTCAATACAAAGTGGGGCCCGGGAAGCCGCATTACCGTCAATGGTACCGAGTACCCTATTGCCTCCGTGCAGAGCGATACGCAACTAACCTTGAGCTCGGGGCCCCCGTCGGACATCGCCAACGGGACTTATTCCGCTAATAACTTTGGCCTGCTCGTCTGGAAAAAAACCGCGACAGCGGACACAATTTCAGTAGGATATACTACTTACCAATACGGCAGTTCGCAGATGCCGCAATGGACCTCGGACGCACAGAATACGTGTGGGCCGCTATTCACCGCCAATGGCAAGCCGAGCTATGAGTGTTTCAGCGGCGCGGAGTTATTTTTGATTGCGGCGGACGGCAGCCAGATAACCGATCTGGGCCTGGCGTTCACGCAGTATGTGGATGACGCGCATCCTTGGCTTACTCACAATTGCGGAGATGACCAGGTTCCGCATTTCGATCAGGTGAATGCAAATACTTGGTACTGCATGACCGGACTCAACTCCGCTTGGACTGGCAGCGGCTTCCAATCTGCTATTGCTAAGCTGGTTTACTCTCCGGGGACGGGAGCTTATGTAGCCAATCCAGGCGGGATTCCACCGGTATGCAACGGCTCCAACGCACCTTGCTTTACGCAAACGCTGATGCAGCCTAATGCGGGCGATTGGATTGGCGGCACTAACGTGACCGGATTCAACCCGGACTATTCCGCCAGCGGGTTCACACCTACGGAGAACAATTACATTTTTGAGGGCGTCTCGAACGATGGCGACATTGTGGTTACGGTGTTCCTGCATCATCAGAATTCGCCCGTCTGGAACTTTATCTGGAATATAGGCAATGGTTTGCCTATCGGCACTACTGGAGGCATGACGTTAGTTGCCGCTGGGTCGTCTTATCGCACGCCGCCGCTGAGTTGGTGCTCAGTTCACGCGATCGAGCCAACTTACAATGGTTGGGCTGCATACCTGATGCACCCGCTGACTGGACCTGGTGGCGATCTAGGTGGCGGGCAGATGACTCTCACCAGCGCGTTAGGGGACGCTTCCACCTTGATCACTTGTCCCCCGAACCCATTCAGCTACACGAAGAATTGCAGCAACGTGAGCGCCGCGGGCGCGCCCTCTCCGGTAACTGGCATGACTCCGCAGGCTGTGCAAGTCGGAGATCTGATATCCATAGACTCGGAAACCATGCAGGTAGTGCAGGTGAATAGTTCCACTTCGTATGTGGTGGGGAGATTCGCGGCGGTGGCTCACTCCAGCAGTACGCTCACTATGCAGTGCGGCGGCGGCTTTTCCTACTGGAATTACCGCGCCGATCCCTTTAAACCAAAATATCGGATGGACAAGCATGGTTTCAGATTTCGCCAAACACAGGCGCTCACCAGTACGACGGCGGCGGCGCTCCTGCCCCAGACTCCACTGTAGTGGCGGGGGCTGCGTGGTACTCCTCCGCCGAGGACGCTCTGAAGTGCCCTAACGTGCCACTAGGTGGCGGATCATGCTATCAGGTACGGCAGGGCTGGCATCAGACAGTCATTGGTAACCCCCAGTGGATGGTCGCGTCAGCCCCGCCGTTTGATGGTCATCTTGGGATTGGCTTGGATGGAAACCAGGTAGATTCGCACAACGGGCCGTGTTTCAACGGCTGGTGTATGGATGGCAGACCTATGAACGGCGGGGGTTCCAACACCCTGACTTTCAGTTTTGTCAGCGGGCAGCTATGGAAAGCGAGCGGCGGGATCTGAACCGCAAATTCCTGCCAACTCTCGCCTATGTGGGACGAAACCCGCTGGTCGATGTCAGTGGCGCTACCAGTGCGGCCAATTTCGGTTCTTCTTCCGCCTACTCCTACCGAGTATTGCGTGGCTTTGGCCGCCGGCGAGTGCATCGGCGGATCGTCCTCGGGGGAGGTCTACGTGAATGCTCCCTACGTCAGCTTTCCTTATTGTTATAACCAGGGAATCGCGCATCAGAACGACGACTTCGATTCGATCTGTGTGGGCGATCTGGGGCCTTACGCGGGCAATTTGACTCAGGTGGGTTACAAGCAACAGGACTTGAGTGGAACCAATACACGCCGTCTGGGGCCTAACTACTCCCGATGGAATCAGCAAGACGTGTATTGGAACGTTCACGGCGTGCCTAATGGTTTAACGGCGTTCACGCGCATTCGCTGGGCCAGCGGGGTAACCCATGCGGAGCTGCTCAATGTTCTGCCGCCCTACCCGGGCCCGGACGGCGTAGTTCGCAATTCCTTTCTGCCGGCGTCGGTCGCAATCGACCCGCCGGGCGTCTGGCCGGCTAAGAACGCCATCGTTGAGTTTGGATATGCGGAGAATGGTGACCCGGCAAAGTTGTACTGTACCTCCAGGCAGGAGACTTGCGTTGCCGCGAGCGCCTCCATTAACCTTACGACGCCGTTTTATTTTGAGCAAACGGACACCTATGCGGGCGTGCCCTGCTCCGGTGGGTGTACGATCACGATACCCGCCTTGTCTCAGCGGGTCGTCTATTACCGCTGGAAATATCTGAACGCCGCGGGGGTAGTAGTGGGACCTCCCAGCAGCTTACACGTGGCGATCACCCCGTAGCGAAGGCAGATTGGCCGGTTCTCTCTCCTTCTTATCGGATCCGGAGACCGGCCGGCGGATGATGATATCTACCGCGTCAATTGGGCGATCGGCGCGCCTTGTTCTACCCTGGTCGGGCCGCTCAAGCCGCGCAGGATTGTGGAAACCGGAAGTAACGTCGCGCCTCGACAGTTCATACCGCACCCTGAAATGCTCTACGCCGGGTGCCGTGGTAAGAAGCGCACATGGTGGGGACGCTAATCACCGGCGATACGGTACGTGGAAAAGGCCGCTTTGCGGATGCGCCGGCCGCGCCGGCTGGCCTGTCTGCAACACCCTGATTCATCCTGATTCATCGCGTCGCATCCTTGGCCAGAGCCGCGATCAAATTGCGTTAACCGAGATGCTGTCGGAGGTTCGGCAAGCGCCTGCCGAAAATGTCTCCCCGCCGGGTACCTGGTCGATCGAGAGAGTGACTGTGCGAAGCGTGGCCAAGTGAGCGGTAGGTGCGGGCTTACACAGTTTGGACGTAAGTAGCCGCTTCGATTGATGTTATTGCCTTTGTTCCGGGCTCAAAGCGGTGTTTAAGCCGCAAAAACGGCCGTTCAATAATATAGAATGACGCGCTCGCTACTCCAATAACAGCTACGCATGAGGCGAGAACTCGAACCGCCACGGGATAGGACCCAAGCGCCTTTTCTACGATAGGCAATACTAACTGCTGATACAGGTAAAGGGAATACGATATTGTGCCAAGGTAACGCACAGGCGCGGACTGGAGCCACGCGATCGCTCGCAGGTCCCGGCAGGCTATGAGCTGAATAATCAGGAGCGCTACCAGAACTGGGTCGATCATAAACCCGAGAGAGTCCCGGTAACCGGAACCGTAACGCGCCTCAAGCATCGCGGACGCAAATAGCGCAAATGCCGTCAGGCCGAGTTGCCAGGGAGCGCAAAATCGCTGCAGCCGATTGCAGGACCGATCGGTCCAGAGGACAACCGCAAGCAGACATCCGATCAGCAGATGATCGGCCCGGGTATCTAAGGCGGCATAGAAATAGCCTTGGTGAACGTGAAACCCAAATTGTAGAACAGCGCGGTAAACCCAGATCGCCAGGATACTTGTCAATAAGACTCGCTTCAAGGTGAACGGCCGGTCTTTCCAAATCCAGAACGCCACAGGCCAGAATAAATAGAATTGTTCTTCGACGCCCAGAGACCAAGTATGGCTAAACCCGGTGTTCGGGTCGCCCAATATAGCTTGGTAATAATTATTAAAGTAAAACAAAGATGCAACGACTTGAGACCAGAGTACATGTCTGTGACGCACGAACGTATATAGCAACATCAACGCAGCGTAGACGTAGAATGCCGGGAAGATTTTGAGTGAGCGGCGCAGATAAAACCGGCGCACGGAAATCTTCCCGTACTTGTCGTGCTCTTTTAGCAGCAGCCAGGTTATCAGGAACCCGCTGATTACAAAAAATATCAAGACGCCTAATCCACCGTTTACAGGCAGATGGCTGTGATAAAGAATGACCAGAGAAACCGCTGCCGCCCGAAGACCGTCGAGCATGGGAAGGTGCCGTTGTGCCAAGCCTGTGGCAAGCGCATTATGCGGCGGTTGGGGAGGATCTGGCATTGAACCACCCGCTCACCGAGTGATCTCGGCGACGGCTTTTAGGGTTACCTCGTAACGGGGGTTTCGATGCATGTTTGACCGCGTCCTCAGCGAAGATATTGAGTTAAGTATAGGGCTAACCTCGCCTTATGTCAAGTCGAGATGTACATTACATTTGTTGAGATGTACATTTACAAACCTGTGTCAGCGTTGCCCAGGAGCAAGTTACTGCGGGTAAATTCGTTTTCCCAATATAAATGAATAATAGACGCCGCATTGGATTTTTCTAGTACGCACCCTGTATAGCAGATACGGTCTGGATTATTCGGTATTGAAGATCCCCGCAATCCTGTGCCTCGCGCTGAGTATTCCGGCGCTTTTCTTCCTGTTCCGGAAGGATCTGCCGCACGAGCAGCCGCTAGTGGCGGTAAGCCTTTGGGCTGCCTGGCCCTTCATCCTCTGGTTTAAAGATTCCGTTCTGCCCGATTTTCTTTTCGCGCTGCTCTGGATACTGGCGCTCTGGATGCTGCGCATGGCGTACGGGGCGCGACCCGGGGGTCCAAGTGCGGCGCGCGGAGCGCTTATCGGCGTGGTGTGCTATGCGGCGTATGCGACGCGCATCGCCGGCGTCGTTTTACCTGGCGCGATCCTGCTCTATGATTTCCTCCGGGTGCGGAGGATTTCGCCATTCGCGTTGAGCGCCGGTGGTGTTTTCGGCATTTTGGCGGTGCGCCAGAACCTGCTGCTCCACAGCGACGTGAGTTATCTGCAAATGTTCACCCTGCGCCGCTGCGCTCCACACATGCATATGCTTACTCGCTCAGTATTATGTTTTCATCGGCGAGCACAGGCCCGTTGGCGGCGGCCCGTTACCTAGCGACGTTCGCCGCCGTATTGCTGTGTGGCGCGGGCTTTGTGCTGAAGCTGCGGCGATTTCAAGCCCCCACGGAATCGCGGTCGCGATGTACGCCATACTGCTGCTGCTGTGGAGTTCCGGCACGGGCAGCCGTTATATGATCCCCGTTATCCCATTCTTTTTCTATTACATCGTATGCGCGCTGGATCTGTTGCGCCGCAAACTGAGTTCCCGCCAAGGCCTGCTCGTTGAGGGAAGCTTTCTAATCCTAGTCTCCATGTGTTATGGCGGCGAGTACCGCCAGTTTCATCGCGCCGATTGAGGGCGGAGTCGCAACGCCGGGCTTCGTCGAGTTGTGCCGGTACATCGCGGTAAATACGAATGCATCCGACGTTTTCGTCTTCCAGAATCCGAGAGTTCTTTCTCTATATACCAGGAGGCCGGCGAGCGTTTACCCGCCAGATGCCGCGCCCGATCTGATCTGGAAATTCGGCCGCTCGATTCATGCGCGATATTTTGTCGTCACCGATGAGTTCGAAGGCGATGAATCGACGGTTCGCCCCTTCATCCGTGGCTATACCGCCCATCTTAGGGTGCGTACGAAAGCCCTGGATTTCGCCTGTATTCAGTCGTCGATTGACACGTCATTGACCTTCATGGCGAATGCCGGCGAGAGATTCGACTTTATTTTTTGGATGGCGATCATTCGGCCGAGACTGTCTATCCTGAGTTCCCGCAGCGCTACCTTTGCTGAACGATGGCGCCATCATTCTTCTGCATGACTATTATCCGGATCAGCGCCCACCGCGCGCTGCGGCGGATCATGCGTGAGAATCCCTCCATCGAAGTTCTGCCTCTCGGCGCACTCCCCTGGGGAACCAAGCAGGGTTCGAATATGACGAGCTTAGCCTTGGTGGTAAAACGGTTATCTGGTACGCCGCGCTAAAGCCGCGTGTGTGGCTGAGGCGCCAGATGATCTCGATGGCGGCGCCCAGTGCACATGTGAGACTCTCCCGCACATTCCTACAACCCTCCACCGCATTTGTCCTGGAAGATCAGGCAAAAATGGCCAAGGCGCACAACTACTTCGCCTGGCAGAGCCGGATGGCGTTGAAGGAACTGGGCCGGAGGGTGGTCGAGGTGGGTTGCGGGATCGGCAATTTTACCGGAATGCTGTTGGACCGGGAGATGGTGATCGCGCTCGATATCGAAGTCCAATGCGTGGAGCGGCTGCGCATGCGCTATCCGGATCGGTCCAACCTGTATGCGTTTCGCGCCGATGTGAACGATGCCGCCTTTGGCGAATTACGCCGTTTCCGTCCCGATTCATTTGTCTGCCTGAATGTCCTGGAACATGTCGCTGACGATCGCCAGGCGTTATCGGCAATGGCAGCCATGTTGCCGGCCGGCGGTGCGATCGTACTGCTCGTGCCCGCTTTTGAGGCGCTCTACGGACCGATTGATCGCAATCTGGGCCATTACCGCCGATACACGCGGACATCGATAACCGCCATAGCCGAATCCGCCGGCCTCAGGGTTCAGACAGTGCGCTATTTCAATGCAGCGGGGTTTATCGGCTGGTGGGTCAATTCCAAACTCTTACGTCGAGAAGCGCAATCGCAGCGGCAGATCGCATTCTTCGACCGCTTTGTGGTTCCTATTGTGTCCCGCGTCGAGAGAGCCCTTCCGCCGCCGTTTGGCCAATCCCTATTTGTGGTTTTGCGAAAGGCGCCGGCGTAATCGCGGAGAGAACAGTTCGCGAGATGAAAATCTGGTAACCTATTGGATCGGCAACGCGTATTTGAATTCTGAGAGTGTGTCAAGTTCGGGCAACATAACGCGCAAGGGCTACTCCAGGCGACGGCAGTTTTTTGTACTGCTGCTGCTCGCCGTCACATTGTTCGCCCAATCCGCCGCCCTGATATCCGAACACCAGCAGCATCACTCTACTGAGCATTGCTGTTTGCTTTGCCATGTCGGCCTGCCATTTCTGCAAGCCAGCGCGCCTGCCACAGTCGCGCCTTTAACTTCGTTGCAATGGCTGACGGCGGCTTCGCACTTTGAATCCTTCCGCGACGTCTTTCTGGCCACGAGCTCCTCGCGCGGCCCTCCCGCTCGATCCTAATTCCAAGCATGGCATTTCCGGCCCGTACTGAGGGCCGGGGTTTTTATTGTGGTTCGGAATAAGGAATAAAGGGAGATGCGACACGTGTATGCCGTCCGTTTCGTATTGATTTCAAGCGCAGCTATCCGCGGCGCTGTTGGGCTGACGTCCTGCCAGCGCCAGGGCCCGGAGGACAGCGGTGCTTATACCGCGCAGGCCGCCCAGCAGGCGTATTTCACCGTCTCGCAGGACCAGCTTGCGCACTTGCGGGTGGAGCCGGTCCAGCGCGCCACATGGGAGATCTCCATTCACACCACCGGCACCGTGGATTGGGACGCCGACCACACCACGCAAGCCATCACGCAGGTGAACGGGCCCATCGCGCGCATCCTGGTGGACACCGGCGCCAAGGTGCATGCGGGCGAGCCGCTGCTTTGGGTATCGAGTCCCGACGTGGTAAACGCCCTCTCCACCTACCGCAAGGCGCGCAACCGCGTCGATCTGGCCAAGCGTATCTCCGATCGCAGCAAGGAACTGCTGGACCATGGCGCAGTCGCTCAGAAGGATTACGAAGACACCGTGGCCGATTACAACGACGCCATGACCGATGTGCAGAACAGTCTGCAGCCGCTCAAGATTTTCGGCATCACGCAGCGGAAATCGACGACGCCGAACGGCAGGGGGCACGGTTAATACCGCAGCTTGCGGTGCGCGCGCCTATCGACGGCACCGTGGTGCAGAAGCTGGTTACGCCCGGCCTGGTGATTCAGGCCGGACAGACCGCCTGTTTCCTAATCAGTAAAGTCACAACGGTATGGGTGCAAGGCCACATCTTCGATCAGGATCTGCCGAACGTGCGCGTGGGCGATGCGGTGGATGAGACTAACACTAACTTCAGCGCAGCGTTTCACGGAACCATCGCCTATATCGGGTCGCCTGGTCGATCCGGCACCGCGCACCACGCCGTCCGCATTGTCACGCAGAACCCGCGGGAGCTGCTGAAGAAAGATATGTTCGTCGATGCCGTGATCCACACCGGCACGCGCCGTAACATTCTGGCGCTGCCCGTCTCGGCTATTTTGCGCGACGAGAAAAACGAGCCGTTGGTCTATGTGCAGTGCCGGGACAGCGCCGGGCAAGTTCGCGCAACGGCCCGTGACTCTGGGCGCGCAGCAGAACAAGCATGGTCGCGATCACCAGCGGATTGCAGGAAGGCGAACCGGTAGTTACCGAAGGCGCTCTCTTCCTGCAGTTCGCCAACACCATTCAATAAGGAATGCCGCATGATCGCACGCCTTGTTAGTTTCGCGCTCAAACAGCGGTTCCTGGTATTGATCGCCTCGCTTGCGCTGATGATTTACGGCGCGATCTCGTTCGCAACAGCTGCCCATCGACGCGTATCCGGATCTCGCGCCGCCGCACGTCGAGCTCATCACGCAGTGGCCGGGACACGCGGCCGAAGAGATCGAGCGGCTGGTCACCATTCCGGTCGAAATCGAAATGAACGGCATTCCGAAGCTGGAATCGCTGCGCTCCATTTCGCTTTACGGCCTGTCGTTCATCGCCATGAATTTCGAGTACGGCGCCGATCCGTATTTCGTGCGCGAGCAGGCCTTCGAACGGGTGGCCGAACGCCACGCTGCCCGCTGGTTTGACGCCTAGCTTTCGCCGCTCTTCAGCCCCAGCGGCCTGATCTACCGCTACGTGGTGCAGAGTCCCGACCGCTCTCCGCAAGAGCTGAAGACCATCGAAGACTTGGGTGCTCGAACGGCATTACAAATCCATTCAGGGGGTTGCGGACGATTCCGGTTTGGGCGGCACCGACATGCAATATCAGGTGCTGCCCGACCCTACGAAGCTGTTCGCTTACGGCGTGACGGTTCCGCAGATCGTTCAGCAGTTGGCAAATAATAACGCAAACTCCGGCGGCGGATTTTATTCGCAAGGCGGCCAGTTCTATAATATCCGCGGCTTGGGCTGATCCGCAACATGGAAGATATCGGCAACATCGTTCTCACCGAAAAGAACGGCACCCCGGTCTATGTACACGATTTGGCGCAGGTGCGGATCGGCCACGCCGACCGGCTGGGCCAGTTCGGTTTCGAAAAGCAGAACGAGGCCGTGGAAGGCGTCATCCTGATGCGCGTCGGCGAACAGGCGCAGGTGATTCTCAAACGCGTCGAAGAGATGACCGAAGAACTGAACGAGCACGTGCTGCCGCCCGATGTGAAAGTGGTTCCGTATTACGACCGCTCCAGCCTGATCGAGGAAACCACGCGCACCGTGGAAGCGAATCTGTCTGCGCGGCATGGTTCTGGTGATGATCGTCCTGGGACTTTTCCTGTTCAACGTCCGCACCGCGCTGATCGTGGCGGTGACGATTCCGTTCGCGCTGCTGTTCTCTTTCATCTGTCTCGACTGGCGGCATATACCGGCGAACCTGCTTTCCATCGGCGCCATCGATTTCGGCATCATCGTGGATGGCGCCGTGGTGATGGTGGAAAATATCTTCCGCGAGTTGGCGACGCGGCGCGGCCAGCAATACAACGTGGTGGACGTCATCCGCGCGGCGGCGCACGATGTGGAGCGGCCCATCTTCTACGCTATCGCGGTGATCATCGCGGGCTATCTGCCGATTTATGTGCTCACCGGCCCGTCGGGGCGGCTGTTCCAGCCGATGGCGGATACCATGTCGTTCGCGCTGCTGGGGTCGCTGTTGTGCGCGCTGACGCTGCTGCCGGTGCTCTGCGCGTATTTGCTGCGCAAGAACGTTCACGAGCCGGAGACTCGGGTGTTTGAGTGGATTCGCCGGGTCTATAGCCGCGTGCTGGGCTCCTGCCTGCGGCATCGCGTGTTGACGGTAGTGGTCGTGCATGGCGGTGTTTGCCGCTTCGCTGTTGCTGATTCCGTTCATTGGCGGGGAGTTCATGCCACACCTGGATGAAGGCGCGATCTGGGTGCGCGCCACTACGCCCTACACCATCTCGTTCGAAGAAGCGTCGAAGCTCTCGCCGCAGATTCGCAACATTCTGTCGAGCTTTCCCGCAGGTGACCACGGTAGCCAATGAGCTCGGCCGTCCGGACGACGGCACCGACCCCACCGGGTATTACAACAACGAATTTTATGTCGGGCCTGAAGCCATACAGCGACAAAACGTGGAACGGCCAATCCAACACGAAGGCCAAACTGATCGAAGCGCTGCAGAAGAAACTGCATGCGTTCCCAGGCGTGATCTTCAATTACACGCAACCCGCGGAAGACGCCGTGGATGAGGCTGAAACCGGACTAAGAGCGCGCTGGCGGTGAAGATCTTCGGGCCGGATCTGCACCACTCTCGAAGCGAAAGCGCTGCAAGTGCAGGACGTCTCTGAGCAAGACGCCGGGCATCAAGGAGATCACGGTGGTGCGCGAGCTGGGGCAGCCCAGTCTCGCCATTACGCCCGACCGCGCCAAGCTGGCGCGCTACGGGCTGAACGTGAGCGACGTGAACACGTCTGGTGGAGACGGCGCTCGGCGGAACCGCCGCCACGCAGGTGATCCAGGGCGAGCGGCAGTTCGACCTGGTGGTCCGCATGCCGGAGCAGTATCGCAATAACGCGGAGCAGATCAGGAAACTGCTGATCGCCACGCCGGACGGCGACTATCTGCCGCTGGACCAATTCTGCGAGGTCAAAGAAGAAAGCGGCGCGTCGCTGATCTATCGCGAGGCGAACTCGCGATACATCGGCGTGCAATTCAGCGTCGAAGGCCGCGACTTGGCGAGCGCGGTGGGCGAAGCTCGCAAGAAGGTGGACGCCGCTGTGAAGCTGCCCATGGGCTATAAGTTCGATTGGGGCGGCGAATACAAGGACTACCTGGCGTCGCAGGAGCAGATGAAAGTCATCGGCCCCATGACGGTGGTGCTGATTCTGCTGATCCTGTTCGCGCTGTACGGCAACTTGAAATTCCCCCTGATCATCTTCTTCAGCGTGCTGGTAACGGAGCCGGTGGGTGGTCTGTTGGCGCTTTATCTGACGCACACGAACTTCAGCGTATCTTCCATGCTGGGCTTTGTGGCGCTGATGGGCGTGGCCGTGCAGACCAGCGTCATCCTCTATTCGTTCATCAACAAGTTGCGGCTGGAGGGCCTCGATATCGCGAGCGGCCACGCTCGAAGCTTCGATCCTGCGCCTGCGCCCGATCATGATGACGGCGCTGGTGGCGTGCTTCGGCCTGCTGCCCGCGGCGATGTCCACGGGCATCGGCAGCGATTCGCAGAAACCGTTCGCCATCGTGATTGTGGGCGGCATGGCTTTCGCGGCTGCTGCTTTCGATTTTTCTCTCGCCAGTGCTCTATGCATTGGTGGCGCGGGAAGGCGACACATTGCAGGTATGAGGACCGTTTGCGTATATTCCATTCGCTTATTCGTGACGTAGCGCGTGCGCCGCAGAACCGCGACTCACACTGGGAGCAAGTGAAGCAGCAGTTCATCGCCGCGAATCCCACGCTGATGGCAGGGCAGATCAATATCGATGAATCGAAGGCGCAGGAGATTACGGCGTATCTTCGGCCTAATCCCGATTTCACCATCAGCGCCGATCAATTTCAGCCGTTGCCCGCTACGCCTTACCGTCCTCTGACCAACGTGTTCCCGTGGATCAGCTTCAGCTACCTGCATGAGCGGCAGCATAAGCGCGAGCTGCGCCTGCAAAGCCAGAAAGACGCCACGGCCATTTCGGTTTCGCAGCAGGCCGATCAAGAACGCACTCTGCTGTTTAATCTGCGCAGCGCCTTCGTGCAGACCCTGCAGGCTAAGGCGCAACTGGCGCTCGCGGTTGAAAACCGCGATTACTTCGACAAGGAATACGGCATCAGCCAGGAGCGTTATACGGGCTGGCGATATCGCGCAGGTGGATCTGCAGCGCATCCATTTGCAGCGTGTGCAATACGAGCAGGATTACGAAACCTCGCTGGTTAATTTGCGCACCGCGAAGATCACCATGCTGATGCTGCTCAACGCGCGCACGCCCATCGAGCAATTCGACGTGACCGGCCGCTTCGATTTCGAAAATAACCTGCCGCCGCTCGATCAATTCCACGATATCGCTTTGGCCGAGCGGCCCGATCTGCGCGCCGCCATGCAAGCGGTGGATAAAGCCGAGACCGATCACAAGCTGGCGGTAGCCAATGGATCCACCGATCCGACATTCAGTCTGGACATAGGCCGCAATCCGCCGCTGATATTTTACTTCGGGATCGGCATCAACATTCCGCTGCGCATCTTCGATCGCAACCAGGGCGAGAAACTGCGGACCGAAATCGATATCCGCCACGCGGAGCGGCTTGAAGGACGCGACCCAAGCGCAGGTATTCAGCGACGTGGATTCGGCATACTTCACGCTAGTGAGCGTGTTGAACCAGTTGCGGCCGTACAAATCGACGTACTTGCAGGAAGCGGCGGATGTGCGCGACAAAGTGTCGTTCGCATATCGAGCGCGGCGGCGCGGCGCTGGTGGATTTTCTGGACGCGCAACGCGATTATCGCGCGGTACAGCAGGGATATCTGACATTGGTCGGATCGTATTTGACGGCCGCGGGACAGTTGAATATGGCGGTGGGGCAGCGAAGCGATCCCGTAACTCAGCGATCAGCAAGTATTTAGATCGCGTAACGTATTGCCGGTCACAAGGACTCCTCCTCGATGACTTCCAACTCCGCCAATGCCTCCAGGTCCTTGGGCCGTCCGAGGCGCGCTTCGCGCGTATGAGCTGGGGAAGGCTTAGGCAAAGACAGCGCGTTCGGAAGACTTGCAGCTCGATGGCGGCGGGCGATAGATCTTCGTATGCTCCTCCACCCGGAATTTCGCCAAACAGGTCGATGTCGCCGAGCGATGTGACAAGAGTAAAATTGGAGCCGCGCGCAAGCGTCACAGCGTCCCAAACAAAAGGCAGGCCGGGCGGAGCGCCGCGCAAATAAGGTTTATATTCCACCAGGGCCGCCGCCAACCGGTTGAGATTCGCGGGGGAACGCAAGTAGACGATGTCGAGATCCTGCGTCAACTGTGACGAGCCGTGCGCGATGGCTGCCGCGCCCCCCACCACGATGAATGCTACCTCATGCCGCCCCAGGGTATCTAACAGCGCTTCGAAATCCGTCATTTGCCCCGGCTGCGCGCCTCTCTACCGGCGCGCCGGAGCTCCTCGGCGAACCGCGCGAGAGCCATAGCCTTACGGAAGCGCTCTTCCACGGTAAGGTTGAGGTTTTCACGGATTAAGGTCCGGTCGATGTCCTTCTTATACGCCTGCACCACTGGATCCGGATCGGGGCGTGACACATCCATGTTCCAATTCTAACAGATCGGCCGCAGGTGGATAACCCGCTCCACTTCGGCAGTTACTCAGTGAATGGTCCGCGTCTTGCGGTTCATGTAGTCCATTAACAGATACTGGCCCAACGTGTACGGCGTGCTGAAATATGCTTTTCCGCGGCAGATCTCGGTCACCTTCTGGACGAAGTTGACCAATCCGTAATCGCTCGCCAGCATGAATGTATTGATCAGTATCCCTTGCTTCTTGCAGCGATTCACCTCTTCCAAGGTGCGGCTGATCACCAGCGGGTCCAGCCCAAAAGCGTTCTTATACATGCGGCCATCTTCCAGCGTCAGGCAGCTCGGCTTGCCGTCCGTGATCATCACAATCTGCCGCATGTCTTTGCGTTCCTGGCTCAGCAAACGCTGCGCCAGAATCAATCCATCGCGGGTGTTGGTGTAGTATGGGCCCACTTGCACGCGCGCCAGCTGGCTGATTTGCAGCTCTTCGGCGCTGTCGTGGAACAGCACGCAACGCAGACTGTCGCCCGGATACTGCGTCTTGATCAAGTGGGCCAGCGCCATGGCCACCTTCTTTGGCGGGAGTGAAGCGGTCCTCGCCGTACAAGATCATGCTGTGGCTACAGTCGAGCATCAACACCGTGGCGCATGAGCTTTGATACTCGCACTGATGCACGCGCAGGTCGGAATACTCCATATCGAGCGGAACCTTCGCGCCTTCACGCCGGATCGCGGAAAACAAAGTCTCGCTGACATCCAGGTGCAACATATCGCCGAACTCGTATGGCTTGGACGACCCGGAAGTTTCTATGCCAGTCGCGAGGTCGCGCGTGTCGTGCCGCCCGAAGCTCGATTTTCCCAACGATCCCAGTAAGTCTTTCAAGGTCTTAAAGCCCAGGAAATCGAGCGACTTATCGGTCACTTCGAACTTGACTCGCGTATCTTTGGCGTTGCCGATTCCGGCCGCGGGCGCATGCGGCTCGCCCGGCTCTTCGATAGTAATCTGCCCTTCGTCGACCATCTTTTGTACCAGATTATCGAGCAGCTTTTCCATCTGCTCCGGCGTCATTGCTTGCAGCCGCTCCATCATCTGGCGCACGTTGTCGTCGTCAAAAAGGCTACCGTCTTCCAATGCCTGTTGGATAGCCTGCTTGAGATCTTCGAGCGTCCGGTCGTTCCACTCGCTAAAGGGCGAATATTGGGTATTGAATCCGCTCTCCAGCAGAAAATCGGCGAGCGCCTGCAGCAACTGCTGCGCATCGATGCCGAGATCTTCGTCGGTGTACTTGGAATAGCGAGTGTATTTCATGGGAAGAGTCTTTCGACGCAGAGACGCTGAGGCGCAGAGAACCCATTTAAATATGTTCTCGCGTCGAACTCTGCGTCTTTGCGTCTCTGCGTCAATTTCATACCCCTAGTTGTAGTGCCTTCTGAAATTAGGTCTCTCGCCGCCCTTGCTTTCGCGCTCGTCGCGCTCGCGGGGCTCTCTGCGCTTCTCCTCCGCCGCGAACCCACGCTCTTCATTACGGCTAATCCGGCGATGCGCGTACAATCCTTCCAACACGAATTCCGCGGCGGACGCCCGCACCGCATCCGGCTCATTCGCCCCCAGGCCGAGATGCTTTACTTTCTCCATCAAGCCCTGGATGCCGCCGAGTTGCTTGACCATAGTCGCGGAATCCACGTTGTCGCCAAGCTTCAACGATCCCCCTAGATCGAACCACTGCACAATCTGCGCTACGTTCGCGCCTTCGAAATAATGCGTGTAGACTTTGCCGACGGCGGTGCGGATCAACTCGCGCGCCACCGCGTCGCCGCCTTTCAGCTCGCCTTCATATTCCAGTTCGAGCTTGCCCGTAATCGCCGGCAGGGCCGAATACAAATCGACCACCCGCGGAACCGCCATGCCGTCGCGCGAGTTTAGCGCGCGCCGCTCGGCATTCGATACCACATTTTCCAGCGCTGAAATCGGCAGACGCTGCGAAACGCCGGAGCGCTTGTCGACGCGCTTATCCTCCCGGGCCAGAAAGGCGATATGCTCCACCACCTCCTTCATATATTCGGGCACGCGCACCTCCACCGGCGAAGGACGATCGAGCCATGATTCCTGCGCGGTGATGGCGATGCCGTGTTCGAGCGTCGCCGGGTAATGAGTGCGGATCTCGCTGCCGATGCGGTCCTTGAGCGGCGTAATGATCTTGCCGCGCGCCGTGTAGTCCTCGGGATTCGCCGTGAACACCAGCATCAAATCGAGCGGCAGACGCACCGGATATCCCTTGATCTGCACATCACCTTCCTGCATGATGTTGAACAGCCCCACCTGGATTTTCCCCGCCAGATCGGGCAGTTCGTTGACAGCGAAAATGCCTCGGTTGGCGCGCGGCAATAAACCGTAGTGGACCGTTAATTCGTCGGAAATGTCCTGGCCGCGGCGGGCCGCTTTGATGGGATCGATATCGCCGATCATATCGGCGATGGTCACGTCCGGAGTCGCCAATTTTTCGACGTAACGACGGTCGCGATGCAGCCACGCGATGGGCGTGCCGGCATCCCGTTCCTCAATCAGCGTACGGCAACGCCGGCAGACCGGCCGATACGGATTGTCGTGAATCTCGCACCCTTCAACGTAGGGCGTCCATTCGTCGAGCAGCGTGGTCATCATCCGAATGAGACGCGTTTTGGCCTGCCCGCGCAAGCCGAGGAGGATGAAATTGTGGCGCGACAGAATGGCGTTAACCATCTGTGGCGCCACCGTATCTTCGTAGCCGACGATCCCGGGAAACAACTCTTCGCCCGCGCTGAATGCGGCAGATCAGATTATTGCGAAGCTCGTCTTTTACCAGGCGCTGGCCTAGTTTGGTCTCTGAGAAAACGCTTTGACGAAGCTCGCCAAGCGTACAAGGTAAACTGTGAGAGGTTGTGGGCAACCGAAACCCCCTTCTTTCCGCGATTGTAGCAGACGCGGAAAACGCGGTATGGTCCATTCGCTACAATTGTCCATTCGCTACAATGGCTGAAGTGGAAACAACCGAGAAGATCGAGAAGCGCGGCCTGTGGAACCGCTACGCCGAAATCACCAGCGGCGTAAAGCGAGGTTTCATCGCGGAGTGGACGGTGACAATTATCCTGCTGCTTTTCGCTACTACGACGCTGGTTCAGGCATTCGTGATCCCCAGCGCCTCCATGGAGGATTCGCTGCTGATCGGCGATCACGTGCTGGTCGACAAGCTGGTTTACGCGCCGGCGGGTAAGATTACCGGCCACCTGCTGCCGTACCGCGACGTGCGCCGTGGCGACATTATCGTGTTCCGTTATCCACTCAATATCAAAGAGGACTACGTCAAGCGCGCCATCGGCATTCCCGGCGACCACATCAAGCTGGTAAACAAGCAGCTCATTCTCAATGGCCACGCCGTGAACGAGCCCTACGCGAAGCATCTGTCGAGCTACATCAACAGCTACCGCGACAATTTTCCTTCGAATCCGGACGCGCCGGTCCCCCCCAGCGTCGCCGACATGCTGGAGAATCATGTGGTGAACGGTGAAGTCGTGGTGCCGCCCGGCTCGTTATTCGCCATGGGGGATAACCGCGACGATTCCTCCGACAGCCGCTATTGGGGCTTTGTGCCGCGCGAGAATATCGAAGGCACGCCGCTGGTGATTTACTGGTCGTTCGAAGCGCCCACCGCCGATCTGACCAACGGCAACATCGGCATCGACCATATCATCGATGTGATCACTCACTTCTTTACCAAGACTCGCTGGTCGCGCACGTTCCGGTTGATACACGGATATCCTCTGCAATAAAGGCATTGGCCCTGCGTCCGTTACAATGACTGCTGTGAAGACAATTATTCGTGGCGTCAAACGCGGCTTTATCGCGGAGTGGACCGTAACGATCCTTCTGCTGCTTTTTGCTACTACCATGCTGGCGCAGCCCTTTGTAATCCCCACTCCCTCCATGGAAGACTCGCTGCTTGTCGGCGATCACTTGCTGGTGGATAAGCTGGTTTATGCGCCGGCGGGCAAGGTTACCGGCCACCTGCTGCCGTACCGGGATGTGCGCCGCGGCGATATCATCGTGTTCCGCTATCCGCTCGATATCAAGGAGGACTATGTCAAGCGCGCCATCGGTCTTCCCGGAGACCGCATTAGAGTGGTTAACAAACAGCTTATTCTCAACGGTCACGCGCCGGATGAGCCGTATGTGAAACACGTGAGAAGCTACCATCGATCCCTACGCGGACAATTTTCCTTCGCAGCCCAACCAGCCCATGCCCCAGCAAGTGGCCGATATGCTGGAGAACCATGTAGTGAACGGCGAAATCGTGGTGCCGCCCGGCTCGTTATTCGCTATGGGCGACAACCGCGACGATTCCTCCGACAGCCGCTACTGGGGCTTCGTGCCGCGCGAGAACATCGAAGGCACGCCGCTGGTGATTTACTGGTCGTTCGAAGCACCTACCGCCGATCTGACCAACGGCAACATCGGCATCGACCATATCATCGATGTGATCACTCACTTCTTTACCAAGACGCGATGGTCGCGCACGTTCCGGTTGATACACGGATATCCTCTGCAATAAAGGCATAGCCGGGTAGGACAGACCATCGTCTGTCAGGGCTCGTCCGGTTCTGTAATCCTGCGTTGGTTACAATATCTGCTGCAGGTTCCGCGCTCAATGAACCAGAGAGAGAAGGCCGCCCTGCTGCGGCGCCTCCATTACGGTCCTTCGATATTACGGCTGTGCAACGTGTGGGACGCCGCCAGTGCGCGCATCGTGGAGCAAGCGGGGTTTCCGGCCGCCGCAACCAGCAGTGCAGGAGTTGCGTATGCTTTGGGATACCCGGATGGAGAGGCGATTCCCTTGGGCGAGATGCTGGCGCAAGTGCAGCGTATCGCGCGCGCGGTATCCATTCCCGTAACCGCCGACCTCGAGGCTGGTTACGAAGATATAGAGCGCACTGCCGCCGGCTTGGTGCAAGCGGGCGCGGCAGGCCTGAACCTGGAAGATTTTCACCATGGCAAGTTGGTGGATCTCGCGGCGCAAATCGACAAGATCCGCGCGGTTCGCCGCTTTGGTGAGCGGGAGGGCGTACCGATTGTGATCAATGCCCGCACGGACGTTTATGCCAGGCGGATAGCCGACGCGAAGACGCTATGGGAAGGATGCATGGACCGGCTGCTGGCCTTTAAGGATGCCGGCGCGGATTGCGTATTCGTGCCCGGCGTGACTGACGAGCAGACCATCGGGCGGATGGTAAGTGCGCTGCAATTCCCGTTGAACATACTGCCAAGCGCAGGGTCGCCCACAGTGGGGCGGCTGCAAGAGCTGGGCGTGGCGCGCGTGAGTTTGGGCTCCGGTCCGATGCGCGCCGCGATGGGCCTGATGCGGCGAATTGCGGAGCAGTTCCGCGATTCGGGAACTTACAGCCTCATGCTGGAGAGTCCGTTTTCTTACGCGGATGCGAATCAATTGATGGCCAACAAGCAGAACGGCTGACCGCCTGCGCAAAGCACCTATTCTTTTGTGGATTCTTGGCAGTACTTAGTGACATGGTTGCGCCAGCCGCCCGCGTTTACTGCACCGCGACATACAGCGTCTGCGGGCTCTTCACTCCGCCCAGTGTGAACGTGAGCGGCAGGGCGCTATTGGCGGTAACTCCGGCCGGCACTGTCACGTTGAATTGATATAGCCCGGTGAACGAAGGCGCCAGGCCGGCATAACTCGGCGTTACGGGCGGCAGTGCCCCAAAGGAACTGCACGGGCGAGGTCAGCGCGTTCGCCGCCGTTACGATGGTTCCGGCCGTGAAGCCTCCGGTGACCGGGCCGAAGCCGACGCCGTAGATCGTCAGAACGTCGCCCGGTTGCGCGGGGCGCGACGGTACGCCGGGTATCGCGCTCTGCGGCAGCGCGAAGGTCTGCCCGTCCGGAAATAGCGCGCCGACGTATTGCTTTCCACCGATCGCAAAGTCGCAGGCGCGAGAATGCCCGGCTGTGTCGCATTCACATAAATGGGATAGTTGTCGCTTGTGCCGTTGGCATTCGTTAGCGTAACGTAACTCGCGCCCATGGGCGCGGTGGAAGGAACCAGCGCGTCCACCTGCCCGGCGCTCACGTAATCGATATATGCGGGCGCTCCGCCGATCGAAACCGTCAGGCCGCCCAGATTCGTGGGCGCCACGCCATTGTTGAACTGCGCGAGCGCCCACTGCTGCGCCGCGCCGGAAAAAAGGTTGTCGCCGTAGATTTCAATCCACGACCCTGGCGCGATCGAGGAAAATCCGCCGAAGGCCGAAGCGCTCACCACGCCGCCCGGCGTCAACACCGGCGGCGCGCCCGGCGCGGAAAGAATGAAGCCGATGTCGTCCGCCAGCGAATCGGACGAGACAAAGTTCACGTCGAGGCGCACCCGGCGCGTCCCCGAAGGCAGCGTCGCCGAGTGTTGCACCTCCTGCAGGCTGAAGCCGTTGAACTGGCCGGTAGTGAGCTGCGCGGTGGGCGCGAGCTGCTTGCCCGACCAGTCGAAAAAGAGATAGGTGAGCGCGGCGGCAATGGAGCTATCAGAGCCGCCCAGCCAGCCGGATACCGCATAGGTTACCTGGCCGGAATCGATGGCCGAAGCGGCGGCGGAAACGTCGATGTCCTGGTAGAGATCAGTCGAATGGGTCCAACTGCAGAAGAGGCTGGTTCCGCGATCGGCCGGACCGGGAGATTGCGCGGTGATGAAATCCGTGCCTCCGTAAGGGCAGACCGAACCCGCCATTTTCGTGGTCGACCATCCCGGCACGTACAGCGCCGGCGTGGGCAGAGCTGCGTTCGGGCCGGTTCCGCGCCGGGATTGGTCACCAGGTTCTTGCCCAGCGCGGCCGTCGATCCCGCCTGCACCAGCTTCAGCGACAGGCTGTCGGCGATTCCCGTATCGTAGTTTCCATTCTGCAGCGTCAGAGTGACTGTAATCTGCGCCGTTCCGGCGGGCACGAGCCCGATCTGCTGCTGCAGATACATGCCATTGTCGCCCCTGGTTCCAGGAGTTACGATAGGCCCCACGGTCACCGTGTTGAATGTCTGACCGCTGGCGTTTTGAAAGGCGACCGCCATTTGCGTTCCCTCCGAGACTCCGCCGGCGCTGCCGAGGTATGCCGATGCGACGAATTCCGCGTTTCCGGCGTTGATTAAAGACGGAGGCTGCGGAAACATTGATCGGCCTGCGAGAGTACCGCGGGTAGGGAAGGAAACACGGCCGCAAAGTACTGGAAGCCGTGATCGGGGGCGCCGGGTTCGTAAGCTGCGGGAAGCCTTGGTGGGCTGCTGTGGCGCGGTGATGGTCAGGTTGTAAGGCAGCACCGTGGGCTTTCCGGATTGAACGGTCCACCCGGGAATGCTAGCCACCGCGGTGACCACGCCCGTTCCGGCGGGGCCGGCCTCTGCGTTTCCGTTCACAATCAAGTTGGTGTTCAGGATGCTCTGCGCCGCGCACGGCAAAGCAGCCATCAGCAGGGCCGCGGCGGTGAGCGCCTGGGTTCCGGTTTTCATCGAAGAAGATCCTCCTTCTTTCCGTCTGCGCGGAATGAAGCGGTACGAGCCAAAAATATCGCGCTCATAGGGATCGCGGGTGCGCGGCAGCCAAGTTTGGGCTACGTCCGGTGCGCGCAGCGATCACCGCTGTTCAACGGTGCGCCCGATGACGTAGCTAATTCTTATGGATTCATAGCAGTACTAATTGCCAAAGTACTGGGCCGCAAGTTCTTTGATTGGCTGGAAATACGGAACTAATATTGAAACATGCCGCAGGTTAGCGGTAATTTTTGCAAGAAGAAATGAGTAAGATCTTATGAAATTCATACAGTTCCTAGGTATCGGCGCGGCGGCTCTTTTAGCGGCAAGCGCCTCAGCATCGATCATTCCAACCTTTACGGGCGCATCGACCTCCGGCGGCATCACCACCTACACCTACGATGTGGACCTCGACAGTCAACAGAACCTGATCACCGGCAACCAGCTTTGCTTTGCCGACGTGGAGGGACTGACGGGAACGCCGACCGGCCCTAACGCCAACTGGACGGCTTCCAACAACATGACCTCCGGCTGCCCGATGAATGCCGGCGCTACCGGCACCGTCCCCAACGTCGCCTCTTCGGTCCTTTACACCTATATCGGGTCTGCGACAATCGACGGGCGCCCGTTGGAGTCGATCTTGGTACGTTTACTTTCCAATCCATCGATTCAACTGTGGGCGGTGATAACACGGCTTACGGAGCGGTGGCGCAGAAGGCGAGCAATGGCTCGGTAGCCAATAATCAAGGCGAAGTCAACGGGCCCGATGCACCGGAACCCGCCACTCTCACGCTTCTCGGCGCCAGCTTGCTGGGACTGGGTATGCTGAAGCGGCGTAAGGCCAAGCAGTAAAGCAGTAAAGGGTAGAGCGATCCTCGCGCTCCACTCATCGGCGGCGGCTCGACACTCTCTCCTGTCCAGCCGCCGCCATTTCGCGTTAGCATAGCCCTCCAGAGGCTTGTTTATGCGATTCGCACATTGGATTGTCTTTCTGGCTCCCGCTTCCGCCTGGTCCGCCGATTTAACCGGCAATTGGGTGTTCGCCAGGACATGCACGACGGAACCGAGCGCCGCACGTACCTCAATCTGAAGCAGAACGGCGGCCGCGTCACCGGCCACATCCGCGCCACTCAGTTCTATTATTCCATCAAGAAAGCACGCGGCGGTCCCGGAGGATTCACCATCACCGGCGCCATGACCGATGCCGACAAGCGAACGCAAGGTCACGTACAAGGCAAGCTCAAGGCGATGAGCTGCACGTCACCGCGGCCGGACGGGGCGGCGCGCCGGGAAACGAAATGGTGGCGCATCGCGCGCCCGCGGGCGAAGGCGCCTATCCGAGCGCGATCGAGCTGCCGGCGCTGCATAAAGTCCCGGATAACGGCTTGGCCAAAACGCCGCCCATGGGCTGGAACAGTTGGAACAAGTTCCACGGCCGCGTGGACGACGCGGCCGTGCGCGGCATGGCGGATGCCATTGCCACGAACGGCATGAAGGAGGCCGGCTATGTCTACGTCAACATCGACGACACGTGGGAAGGCGGACGCGACGCCGCCGGCAACATTCCAGCCAACAAGAAATTTCCCGATATGAAGGCGCTGGCCGATTATGTCCACTGGCAAGGGCCTGAAGCTGGGAATCTATTCGTCGCCCGGGCCCGAAACCTGCGCGGGTTACGAAGGCACTTACGGCCATGAGATGCAGGACGCGAAAACCTATGCCGCCTGGGGCATCGACTATCTGAAGTACGATTGGTGCGGCGCGCGCAATCTGTACACCGCCGAAGAAATGCAGGCCGTGTATCAGAAGATGGGCGATGCCCTGCGCGCCAGCGGACGGCCGATTGTCTACAGCCTGTGCCAATACGGCAACGCGACGTGTGGAAGTGGGGGCCGGACGTGGGCGGCAATCTCTGGCGGACCACGGGCGACATCCGCGACGCCTGGGATTCCATGTCAAAGATCGGATTCAGGCAAAACGATCTGGCGCCGTGGGCGAGGCCGGGGCACTGGAACGATCCCGATATGCTGGAGATCGGCAACGGCGGATGAACGGAAACGGAATACCGCACGCACATGAGTCTTGTGGTCCATGCTCGCGGCGCCGCTGTTGGCCGGCAACGATCTGCGGGAGATGACGCCCGGCATCAAGGAGATTCTGATGAACCGCGAAGTGATCGCTATCGATCAGGACAAAGCCGGGAAGCAGGGCACGCGGATGCGCAAGCGGGTCGACAGGAGATCTGGGTGCGCGATCTGGATGGCGGCGCGAAAGCCGTGGCATTATTCAATCGTGGCGCGGACGCGGCCAAAATGTCGATAAAGTGGGCGGACATCGGCGTGAGGGCTAAGGCGCGCGATCTTTGGGCGCACGCGGACGTAAAGACGGATGGGGACGAGTTCGCTGCTACCGTGCCCAGCCACGGCGCGGTGATGCTGCGGGTGAGCAAGTAACTCGCGCTCGCCGGCGGCCGTGCTGAGCTGTCCGCCGCGCCGCGCCGGATGACATCCTGCCCCCGCAACCGTTAGAATGCAGGCTGGGATGCCGCACTCGGATTTCGCAGTGCTGATTCCCGCGTACAAGCCCGGGCCGGATTTTCCCGGGCTGATTGCCGGTTTGATCCGTCTCGGGGTGGAGCGCATCGTGGTCGTCGACGACGGCAGCGGCTTTGGTTCCGCTCGCGGTTCGACGAAGCGGCCGCGCATCCGCAAGTTCGCGTCTGCAGACACGCGATCAACCTCGGCAAAGGCGCCGCGCTCAAGACCGGCATCAACGCGATTCTCTGTGAGGCGCCGGATATCGCCGTGGTAGTCACAGCCGACGCGGATGGACAGCACGCTCCCGAAGATATTGTCGCCGTGGCGCGCGCGGCCCGCGAACATCCGGCGCTCTGGTGATGGGAGCCCGGCAATTTTCCGAGCGCGTGCCGTTCCGCAGCAGGCTGGGCAACAATGCCACCAAAATGGTGCTGCGTATTGTGGCCGGTCAAAAGCTCTCGGATACGCAAACGGGTCTGCGGGCTATTCCGGCGCACCTGCTGCCCGATCTGCTTGAAGACTCCTTCGCAGGGTTATGAGTTTGAGCTGGACATGCTGTTGCTCTAGCCGCAATAAACGGCTGGCGGTTGTCGAGCAGCCCATCCGCACGATTTATCTGGATGGCAACGCGTCGTCGCACTTCAATCCGCTGCTCGATTCCATGCGGATTTATTTCGTCCTGCTGCGGTTTGCGATGATCTCCATGTTTACGGCGATTATCGACAACCTGCTGTTCAGCGCCTGCTACCTGTATACGGGTAACAAGCTTACCAGCCAGATCGTCGGCCGCATCGGCGCGATGACATTCAATTTCGCCATCGGTCAAGCGCATGGTATTCAACTCGCGCGGCCGGGTGCTGCGCGAGTTGCTGCAATACACGGCGCTGGTGGCCGTCTCGGGAACCATCTCCTATGGCCTGATCGTGCTGTTCACGACGCGTTTTTCGATTGGTGTGCTGAGAGCCAAATTGATCAGCCGAAGGGCATTCTGTTTCTGGCGAATTTCCTGGTACAGCGCGATTTCATTTTCACCGGCGGCGGCGAGCCCGCGCCTCCGGCAGCGGCCCGGAGCCATTACCCGCGCCCGCCGCTCCCGCGCCGAATCCGATTTGCCGCGATGAACGGCCTGCTTCAGCATCCGGAGCCTGAGCGGCCTGCAGATCGGCTCCGCCGAATGGTTTGCGGCGCAACGCGCGATGATCGAATGCGAAACCCGCCGTGAAGCGCTGCTATAGCCTGTGGTACGACCGCTGCTGGCCGATGCCGATAGCGTTCCGCCGGCGAACAGCGCGCCAATGCGGTAGTCGAGATCGGCAGCGGATCGAGCTTTATTCGCGACCGGCGGCCGGAAATTATCGCTTCGGATGTGACGCCGGGCAATGTCGATCTGGTGCTTGATGGCGGCGCGCTGCCATTCGCATCGAATTCCGTGCGCGCCCTGCTGCTGACGCACGTGTTTCATCACATTCCGGATGTCGCCAGTTTTCTGCGCGAAGCGGAGCGCGTGCTCGTGCCAGGAGGCGTGATTTCCATGGTGGATGAGACGCACACGCCGTTTCGCGCGCTTCTTCTTTTCGGTATTTCATCCCGAGCCGTATAACGACCGCGCCATCGAATGGAGTTTTCCCGCGGGACATTCGATGCTCGATTCCAATCAGGCGCTGGCGTGGATGGTATTCTTCCGCGATCGCGCGCGACTTGAATAGGATTGCGCCGTCGCTGACGCTCGAACGCTGGCGCTATCTGCCGTGGTTTTCCTATCTGCTTTCCGGGGGCGTGAATCTGCGTAGTCTGATTCCGCGCTCGCTGGCCGGCGATGTCCGCGACGTTCGATCGGGCGCTGACTCCGCTCGATCGCCTGTTCGCCATTCATTGGAGCCTGACCGTGCGGAAGGCGCGTGGCTGACGGGACGCCATGCCTGGCCGACGAAGCGCGCCATCTGCATGCCTGCCTGTTCCGAACGCCCCCGGACGCCGTGACTATCGAGCGGTATGAGGCGGCGCATTGCGAATTTGGAATCGCGGCGTCGGCAATGGTCGCGGAAGTACTGGCGCGGAGACTGGATGCGGAGGCCGTGGAGTTCACTTTGCGGCGGCGCGGCGCAGGCCGCGACCTTACGCGCAAGATGCAGCTTCTGTGCTATCTGGTTGAGGTGCGCCCGAATTACCTGGATGAATTCGTCAATGCGAAATCTTCGCGCGGACGCGCCTGGGCGGCGCTCTCGGGGGCAACTTTGCGAAGCGCCTGGAAATTGCTAAAGGGCGAATACCTGATCCGGCGCCATGGACTGCTTTGATCTGATCGTCGTGGGTTCCGGCCCCGGCGCGGCCTTCGCGGCATATGGCGCGCGCGGCCGCGGAATTCTGATGCTCGATGTGGGGCACGACGCGCCATCGTGTCCTGAACTGACGGGCAACGCCTACGAATTGCGCCGCGGCGACCGCGACTTGTTCCCTTCGCTGATCGGCGAGCGCTTTGAAAGCTTGCGCAATCTGTGGAAGCGGCCCATCAGCTTGAAGCTCAAGTCGCCCTACATGGGATATATCGTGCGCGATTGGGAGCGCCTGGCGCCGGTGGCGAGCGAATCCTTCGAAGGAGCCATCAGCCTCGCTAAAGGCGGTTTGGCGAACGGCTGGGGCGCGGGCGTATTCCGCTTCACGGATCGCGATCTCTCCGGATTTCCGCTGACCGCGGCGGAACTGCGGCCCTACTATGACGAGCTGACCGAGCACATCGGCATCAGCGGCGCCAACGACGATCTGGCGCAATACTTCGAGCGCGACGAAGGGCTGCAGCCGCCGCTGCGGCTCTCGAGTTTCTTTGCGGAGCTGATGGCGCGTTATGAACGCTTGCGGCCGCTGTTTCAGCGCGAAAGGGTCGCGATAGGGCGGCCGCGGCTGGCGGTACTGACCGAGCCGCGCCACGGACGCGCTGCTTACGATTACGGCAATCTGGAATTTTTCAAGCCGCACGACCCGGCGATCTATACTCCGGCCTACACCGTCGACGAGATGATCCGCGCTGGCGAGCATCGAATACCGCAGCGGCCATCTGGTGACGCACTATCGAGAAACATGAGGAAGGCGTCGAGGTATATTCGCGCAATCTGGCCACCGGCAAAGCGGAAGTGGCGTATGGGCGGAAACTGCTGTTAGGCGCGGGCGCGCTGAACACGGCGCGGATCGTGCTGGAATCGAATCGCGATTACGAAACGCGTCTGCCGGCGCTCGACAACCCTATGGCGTGCATTCCGTTCTTTCGCCTGGCGCGAATTGGGGAAGCGCTGGCGGTGCGCGACACGTCCCTGGCGCAGCTTAACCTGGTGGTGGAAGACGACGATTGGGGCGAGCCGCTGCAGGCGTCGCTATACGGAACCACCGGGCCTTTGCGGTCGGATGTGATTTTCAATCTGCCGCTTTCCGCGCGCGCCAATCTGACCTGGACCAAGTATATGGCTCCGGCGATGGGGCTGTTAATGCTGTTCTACCCGGGCAGGGAAGGCCCGGAAAGTTACGTGCGGCTGCGGCCTTCGGGCGAATTGGAGGCGCAGTTCGCGACGTATTCCGCAACCGAGCCGCCACACGCGGTGGAGCGGCGCCTGATCCGGCTGCTGCGCAAGCTGGGATACCTGACCCACACCGCGCTGATACAGCGGCCGGGAAGCGGCGCCGGCCTCCACTACGCCGGAACACTGCCGATGCGGACAAATCCGGCGCGCTATCAAACCAACGCGGAAGGGCTGCTGGCCGGTACGAAACGCGTGTACATTGTCGATGGCGCGTGCTTTTCGCGCTTGCCCGCGAAGAACCTGACGTTCACGATTATGGCGAACGCGCTGCGCATCGGGCGGCGGATTGGGAGAGCGGAGGAACGGCAGTGAGGGGTTGTTACGCGACAATGATCGCCGGCCTGGCGCCATCACCCACAAAGCGGCCATGACGATTTTCATTACAGGCATCGGCGGCTTTCTGGGCGGCGCCCTCGCGGCGCATCTGGCGGCGCGCGGCCATGTGGTGCGCGGATCTACGCGACGCGACATGCAACTGGGCGGACCGTTCGACCCCGCGGTGTTTGCCGGATGCGATGTGGCGATTCACTGCGCTCATGATTTCAGCGCGGGCGCGCGGCATCGGAACGTCGAGGGTACGCGCGCCTGGTTTTAAGCGGCGGCCGGGCAGGGCGTGCGGCTCCAAGCGCTGCTCAGCTCTTATTCCGCCGGTCCCGGCGCGGAATCCGAATACGGCCGCGCCAAATTTGAGATGGAGCGGATTTTTACGACGGTGTTGCGGCCGGGCCTGGTGATCGGCGCGGGCGGCCTGTACCAGAAGCAGCGCGCGGCGCTGTTGCGGATGCCGATTGTGCCGGTGATCGGCGATGGATCGCAGCCAACCGCGGTGATCCGCCTTGAGCATTTTCTGAAAGCCGCCACGGTAGTAATCGAAGAGGAGCGCACCGGCGCCTTCAACCTGTTCTACGAACCGCAGCCGGGCTATCGCGAGCTGGTGCGGGCCATTAAAACCGGCGCCGGCCAGCGCGCGATGTTTCTACCGATTCCCGGGCGCATTGCCATCGCTTTGGCGCGCGCGGCGGAGGCGCTGCATTTGCCGGTCCCGGTAAACGCCGGGCAGATTCGGGCATTGCTGGCCAATCGCGGTTCGCCGTGGCGCTCGGATCTAGCCAGCTTGCTGCCAGACGATCAGGAGCACACTGTCTTCGACCCCGCGTAAGCCGCCGGAGTTCCTAAGCCGTTTACGGCGCCACCAGGCCGGCACGGATCGCGTAATGTACCATGCTGGCGGTTTCGTGTACCCCCAGCTTTTCCAGGATGCGGCTGCGGTGCGAATCCGCCGTCTTGTAGCTGATGCCCAGGCTGCTCGCCGCCACGCGCGTCGATTTGCCGTCGGCAATCAGAGTCAAAACCTGCCGCTCCCGATCCGTTAACAAGCGGACCATTCGGACCGACTCCGCGTCGGGCGTGTAGTTCAGGCCCTTACGCGCACTGAGATCGGTTACCGAGCCGATGAAGCCAATAAACATGCCGCCCTCGCTATGGACAGGCGAACCACAGCTTTCAACCGGGTGAAATTCGTCGTCCGCCCCCAGCAGGCGGTATTCTACCCGGAAATGTTGCTTATTATAAAAGGCTTTCAAATGGGTTTCAAGACACATATTGCGGTCGTCCGCATGCACGCCCTCAATCCAGCCGTGGCCCGTTTCCTGATGCAAGTCGCGGCCGCGGAATTGCAGCCAGGCCAGCATTAAAATACGAGCAGTGCGCCTCCGGACCAGCCATCCAGATCATAATGGGAGAGGCCTCAATAGCCATGAAGCGCTGTTCAGCCAGGTGTTTGGCTTGGCGAAGCTCTTCCTCGAGCTCAGCCAGCCGCTGTTGTAGGGTTTCCAATTTGCGTTCCGATGTTTTCGCAGGGGCCATTTCTAATCCAAAACTACTGAAATTCACTCAATCATCATAGAACACATAGTACTAATGGTAAAGCATTTTTTAAATATTTTTTTAAAAAAAATAAGAAAATCGCTAAGTAATTGATGGGACGCGATTTCGTTGGAACTTTTCGCTCCTTGGGGGCAATCTAAAGGTAGAAGTGCCGGTGCAGCAGGCGCTGTGCCTTGTGGTTTACGCCGCCGCAGACGGTTTCCGGACGCCGGCGGTATTTGGAGACCTGAACAGCGGATGGGCCAGGATACGGACGAACAACTCCTCCTACGGTTGCGGCGCGGCGACGAAGCGGCATTTCTCGATCTCTACCGCAGGCGGCAAGCGGCGCTATACCGTTTCGCCTTGCAGATGAGCGGATCGCCGGTGGCGGCGGAGGATATTACCCAGGAAGTGTTTTTGACCCTATTGCGCAGCGAGTGCGGCTTTAATCCCGAGCGGGGAACGCTTTCGGGCTACCTGTTTGGAATCGCGCGCAAGTTGGCCCTGCGGCAGATGGAGCGCGGCCGCGCGGATATCGCGCTGGAAATCGATTCGGAGGACGCTGTGCCGGCCCAGTTGGCGGTCCAGGACGACGCTTTAGCGGAGCTAACTCATCGTGAAGGCATCGAAGCATTGCGGCGCGCCGTGATGGCTTTGCCGCGGCGCTATCGCGAGGTGGTAGTGCTTTGCGATTTGGAGGAATTGGATTATGCCGATGCCGCCGCGGCGCTCGGCTGTCCCATCGGCACGGTGCGTTCCCGTCTGCATCGCGCCCGGGCCCTGTTGCTCGAGAAATTAGACAAGGAGCGCCCCAGGCCCGGAGTAGGCGCTTTCAAACCGGTAAGGTGTGCGATATGAACTGCGCGGAATTTTGGAATCGGATGCCGGAGCTTGCTTCCGGCGCGGAATACGACCACGTAAAGGAATGCCCGCAATGCGCCGGCCTGATCGAGCGGCAGCGGCGGCTGACATCGGCTCTGCGGATAATCGCGGACGAGATGCGCGACTTGGCGGCGCCGCCTCGCTTGGAAGCCACCCTCCTCGAGGCCTTCCGTAGCGAGATGACCCCGGCGCGCGCACGCGCGACGCGCATACGCTGGATTCCGGCATTCTCCTGGGCCGCGGCGGCGGCGGCATTGATTACGATGGCGGTCTGGGTCGCCCCGCGGCGGCAGGCGGCCGTTCCTCCGGTCCACCATAATCCGTCCACGGCCGTAGAATTGGCCTCCATCGCCGACGATGGAGCGGACGACGATGGTTTTATCCCACTGCCCAATGCGGAGCGCGTCGGCCCGAATGACGAGGTCAATGTGGTGCGCATGGAGTTGCCGCGCTCGGCCATGCTCGTCGTTGGCCTGGATGTGAGTCCGGAGCGCGTTTCCGAGCCGGTGCAGGCGGAAGTCATGTTGGGCCCGGACGGCTTGGCGCGGGCCGTGCGATTTGTGGATACCGATGGAACATATTAAACGGGTAGGGCATGCTTTGGCGCGTCCCCGCATTGCGAAGCTGGCAATTTTGGCAACGATAGCGGCCGCCGCCTGGGCCCAAAATCCGCCGCCTCGCGGCCGCGGCCCCGGACCTCGCTTTTTGGCCGGCGAGCCGGGCATGCCGGGACGCATTGTAAAGAACGCGCCCTTCGCCGGCGACCTGACCACTGAAACCACGCAAACGCTCGGCGACGGCAATCGCATTCACCAAACGGCTACAGCCCATCTGGTGCGCGACAGTGAAGGCCGCACGCGCCGTGAGCAGTCGTTGAGCGGTTTGGGCGCGCTCGGTTCGCCCTCCGGCGGCGCACAGGCGATTTTTATCGATGATCCGGTGGCGGGCGTCAGCTACGCGCTCAACCCGAAAAACCACACCCTCACGAAATCCGCCGTAATCGCGCGCGGCCGCGGCGGCCATTCCGGTCCGCTGGCCGGCGGAGGTTTTCGCGGCGCGAATCGCCAGGAGCAAAACGCCAAAACCGAATCCCTGGGGCGCCAAACCATAGAAGGGCTTCCCGCCGACGGCACGCGGACTACAGTCACGATACCAGCCGGACAGATGGGCAACGATTTGCCGATTCAGGTGGTCACCGAGCGCTGGTATTCGCCCGATCTGCAAATGAATATTCTCACCCGCCGCAGCGATCCGCGCACCGGAGAGACCGTTACCCGGCTGACCAACGTCAGCCGCGCGGAACCGGCGCATGCACTGTTCGAGGCTCCGCCGGATTATAAGGTGACCGGCGGAGGGCGCTGGGGCAAACAGTAAGCCTGCGGAGCGTAATTCAAAAACCGGTTTCAGTGACGTTGCCGGAACGCCCTTTACTCTCTTCGCGCTTGATCGACAGGTCCCGCTCGATTGCCTCCAGCTTCACGTGGAACCGCTTACCGCAAGACCGGCAGTGCCGCGGAACCCGTCCGGCGCCGCTCATAATCTCGTCCCAGAGGCCGTGAAGCTTCGAGGGTACAATGTCCCGGCTCGTGCAGCGCGGGCATCGTAGAACACCTTGCGGAGCGTGCATGGGACTGTTAGTCCTCAATGCGCTCAGTCTAGCAGACATCAATGTTAGCCTGAGATGGTGCGCGCGCTCTTGCTGTTTCTTTCGCGTCAGAAGCAGTTAAGGCAATGGATGGAAACCTCCCCCGCTGCCCGCCGCCTTGCCTCCAGGTTTATAGCTGGCGAGACGCTCGATGAGGCTCTGGCCGTGAGCCGGGGCTTAAACGCGGAAGGCGTCTCTGTGACCCTCGATCACCTGGGCGAGAGCGTTTCCGCTCTCGAGGATGCCGTTCTGGCGCGCGACGTATATCTTCGAACGCTGGACGCCATCCATTCCGGCGGCATCGAGGGCAACGTCTCGCTCAAGCTGACACAGCTCGGTCTCGATCTATCCGAACCGGAGTGCGCCGCCAATCTCGCGCGCCTCGTGGAGCGCGCCGCCGGCCTCGGCAGTTTCGTTCGCGTGGATATGGAATCCACCGCCTACACGGATCGCACCATCGCCATGGTTACGGCCATGCACGCCCGCACCGGCGCGGTGGGGACCGTCATCCAGGCGTATCTTTACCGCAGCAAAGCCGACCTGGAAAAGCTCTGCGATCTCGGCATCCGGGTGCGCCTTTGCAAAGGCGCGTACCTGGAACCCGCCGCCGTCGCCTTCCCCGGCAAGGCCGATGTGGACCGCAACTACATTGAGCTGATGAAAGTGCTGCTCGACCGCGGCGCCTACCCCGCCATAGCCACGCACGACGAGAAAATGATCCAGGCGACCAAAGCTTACGCCCAATCGAAAAACGCTCCGCGCGACGGCTTCGAATTCCAAATGCTCTACGGCATCCGCCGCGATTTGCAGCGTAAGCTGATCGCCGAAGGCTATCGCCTGCGCCTCTACGTTCCCTTCGGCAAGGCCTGGTATCCGTATTACATGCGCCGCATGGCCGAGCGCCCCGCCAACGTGCTCTTCATATTGAAAAATCTGCTGCGCGATTAGAGGTCTATTGAAGTACAACCCGTCAAGTTCTGAGCCCGAGCTGCGCTCCCTGCTATTTGGGCGCCGGTCCCCGAACCACTTGCACCAGCGCATTTGGATGAATCCACTTTTCGAATGCCTTGCGCACATCGTCCGCCGTCATATCGTAATATCTTTGCGCGGCGCGGATCGGTTCATCGAGCGGCAGCCCGAGAAGGGCGCGCGACACGAAGCCATTGGCGACCGCGTCTTCGCTCGATTCGCTCAGCGTGATCTGGCGCAGCAGCAACGCCTTCGCCTGTTGCAATTCGGCCGCGCTCACGTTAGTGCTGCGCATCGCGGCCAGCTCCTGCTCTACCAGCAATCGCGCCTTGGAAACGTTGTCCGGATCGCAGCCGTAACTCACCGAATATGTCGCCCGCGTCTCGTTCGCGTGCAAGGCATTGTCCACGTTGTACACGTACCCGGCTTTTTGCCGCAGATCGCGATAGAGGCGAGTGGCGTAGAAGCCGCCGCCCAGCACATGGTCGCCCAGTTGGAGCGCGTAATAGTCCGGGTGAAACCGGTTGATGCCGACCTCTTGCGCCAGCTCCACCGTGTCCTGCACCTGCGCTGGATCCGGTACATTGACAACGGCCGGCGGATTCAACGGGACTGGCGGCAGCGTGACAGAGGGCTTCGCGCCCGCGCTCGTCGTCTTCCACGCGCCGAACCATTTCTCAATCACGGGCCGCGCTTCTTCCAGGGTAATATCGCCAATCACTGCGATAGTCGTCATGTCGGGGCGGAACACCTTCCCGTAGTAATCCTCGATGTCGGTTAGCGTCAAGCCGGAAATCGTCTTGGGCGTGGCTTCGCGAAGCTCCGGATCGTTCTTCGGCAGCAGCGCCGTATCGAGAGCGCGTTCAGTGCGGTAACCTGGACTCGCGAGCTCGCCCGCCGCCAATTGCGCCGCTTGATCGCGGGTGATGTGGAACGCTTCTTCGGGAAGCGCCGGGTGCAGTTCGTTATCCGCCAGCAGTTCCACGCCTTTGGCGAAGTACTGCTTCAGAACCTTCAGATCTGAAGTTGACGCCGCCGGACTCCGATGCGGCGATATCGTCCAGCGCTTCCTGAAACGCCAGACGGTCTTGCGTCGTCGTGCCGTAGGAGAATAGCTCCTCCAGCACCTCGCCGGCCCCATCCTTGCCGGGCGGCGTCTGCAATACCGCCGCATGCTTAATGGAACCGGTAACGGTCACGGTAGGGCTGGCCTTCTCAGTGCGGACGATCAGCCGGATTCCATTCGGCAGCATGACGTCCGCGGGCCGTGCGGTGGCTTGCGGCACTTTCAACGATTTCACCGAAGCTTCCGCCCAATCGGGCAGCGTGACGGGCTTGGTGGGCGCGGCCGTGGTCACTTCCGCGCCGCCAAAACCCTTGCCTGCCACGGCCTCGCCCGAAGCAGATGGCTTCAGAGTCGCCACGATGGCGTTGTCCACCGTGAGGTACTTCTTCGCCGCGCGATTGACGTCTTCCACCGTGACTTTCTTCATGGCGTCCACGATATCGGCTGGCGAATTACGGCCTTCCGCGGCGAGCGCTTGCGACCAGGTCGAAGCCAGCTCGGGAATGGAATTCTGTTCAAACTCGGCGCCGGCGATTTCGCCTTTCCGCGCGGCATCCACCAGCGCCGGCGGCACGCCCTTGGCGGCGTACCCGGCCAGGATGGTCTTCATCAGCGCCGTTATAGGAGCGGGATCGGAACCAGCTGGGCATGGCGGCTACCGCATAGCCGACGCTGGCTTTGGGATATGTTTCGGCCAAGCCAAACTCCGTTCCCAGAGCCTTGCCCTGCGGCACCAGGCCATACAGATCGGCTCGCTGACTGCCGGCTACATCGCTTAGAGATGCGGGCAGCGGCGAAATCGGGGCTGTCGGTTCCCGGCATCCGAAAGGCGAGAAAGACCAGCTCGTACGGCATGTTGCTATCCAGCGTGAAACTATCCGCCTTCACGGGCTGCAAATTGATTTCGGGATGTTGCGGAACAGGCTTCCGCTTGATCGGCCCGTAAAGTTGCTTGACCTTGGCGAGCGCCGCCGCCGGGTCCAAATCGCCGGTGATAACCAGGACGGCATTGTTGGGCGCGTACCAGTCGCGATAAAACTTCTTGAGCATCTCACCGGTGGTGGCGTCGAACGATTGTTTGGTGCCCAGCGCGTCGTGAGCGTAAGGAGTGCCGGCGAACAGATCCTGATTGAGGCGCGTGATGAATTTGTAGGTTGGATTCGAGAGATCGCGCGAAACCTCCTGCTCAATTGCGCCCCGCTCCTCGGCCCACTGCTCTTGGGAATCTTCGACATCCTGCATGCAGGCGGAATCCACGCGCAAGGCCACTTCGAGATCCTGCGCGGGCACAGTGACGAAATATTGGGTGATGGTTTGCTGCGTATCGGCGTTGACGCTGCCGCCCAGTTGCGCGTTGATCGCGGCGATCTGGTCCGCGGAGAGACCGGCGCATCCGCGAAAAGCCATGTGTTCCTGCGCATGGGCCATGCCGGGGAATCCCGCAGGCGTGTCGTCGCCGCCCACCAGATAATTCTCCTCGATGGTAGCCACGGGGGCGAGCGGATCGCGCACGATGACTACCCGCAAGCCGTTATCGAGCGTAGCGCGTACCACGGAATTCGGCGCGGACTGCTGAGGCGCAGCCACAGTGGCCGCCAGAACGATCGCAAGAAGAGTACGGTGTAGCAAGGGGACCTCCACTCTTGATTATGAACCATGCTATTCGGAGTGGACTGCTCTGCACAGTTCCCATATCTGGCGGCGCCTCGTTCTAGTACTTTTCCGCCGTTTCGGTTATAGGAAGTGGCGCGCGAGCGGCTTGGCCGAAGGCGAATGACCGTATAATTGATGGTGGCCGGCATGTAAGCCAGGTCCGGCTAAATCTTTGCTAAATCTGGAGGAGTTAGGAACGATGACCATCAGTGCTCGCCCTTTCGCGATAAGCCTTTGTCTGGCATGTCTTACTATGAGCGCCGCTTCCGCGGCTACGTTCGATGCGGTCACGGGTTTTTCGCTGACCACTAACGTCGCCACTAATACCTGGAGTTATTGGGGTACAACATCGACAACTATCGGCACTTATGCGTCGAATGTCGCGCTTCTCCCGGTTCTCTTTAACGGCTCCTGCGGCTCCGGCACGAGTTGCTGGGACACGTCGGGTGGAATCAGCAATCTGGTTTTGCAGAATGTCACCGGCGCCGACGCAGATCTTCGCTGGCACGCCTGGCAATACCGACGCGCGCAACAACCAGTTGGCCTATTTCGATCGGGGCGGGATTGTATTGGTTCGCTTCACGGCGCCCACGGCTGGATCGTATTCGGTCTCGGGCTTCTTCGAGGGCGATACCGATTCGCCGGTATCCTCCACCGAGTTTATCGACGTCAATGGGAACGTAGGATCTCCTCAGTTCAACTCGACCGGCGTGGTGGCGGACGGCGCGACTAAGCCGTTCAGTTTCTCCACTTCGCTGAGCGCGGGCGGTACTATCGATTTCCTGATTTCAGGTACGCCCAGCAGCGATTACAACTCGCTGGCTACCGGCTTCGACGCCACCATCACTTCGAGCGCTGTCACTACGCCCGAACCTGGCTCTATGCTCCTCGCCGCCGGCGGATTACTCACTGCTCTGGCCCGCTTGCGCACGAACTCCGCGTAAACGCTTTGACCGCGGTTTTTATTGAAACGGCAATTGACTTAGATTGGTGGCTCGCCCATCACCGTCGTCGTGACTCACGACCTGGCTGCGGCGCTGCGCTAACGACGCGTTGATCTGGTACAGGCCCGCATAGCGAAGATCCGTCGCGGAATCAGCTCAATGGCGGAGGAAGAGGGATTCGCTCGACCCTAACCCTCTGATTCCACGTAACTTGTTGATTTTCCAATTTGCAGGATTTGCAAGATTGGCATCAAATGGACGACTTTGGCTGCTTTGACATGCAAACTCGCCACAGTGGATCCGCCCCTCATATTTCCCTTCCGCACCAATTTTGCACTGTCCTCGATCCGCAGGTGACGTTGGCGGTCTCGGCTTTACCGCGAGGCCTTTCACCGAACTGCCCGGGGCCGGCTATCGCAGGGCAGGATTCGAGTCGGCTCCCAAGACCGGCTCGCGAAGATGCGTGTCGGTGAGGGGCCCGTCCGCACGGAAAGATAGGCTTAGCGCCGGGCGGGGACTCGCCAGATTGAAACACTCCATCAACTCCGGACCAATTCTACGGTTTCGCGAACCCGTAGACCGAGCAAGCGTGCAATCTCGCGAAGCCGTGCGAAGCTGGCAGTCTGATAATCGCTAGCTTCGTAGCGCTGGATTTGTTGCGGCTTCACACCCAAACGCGCCGCCAGATCCTCTTGCGTCAACCCCGCCGCGATGCGCGCCTGAATGAGTACCTTCGGCAGTCCTTCGAGAGAATCCAGTTCAAGAATCTTAGGGCCGCCTGTCTTCAATGTCTCGTATTCGTGAAGTTCCGATACGAGGTCCTGCAGTTGGCTCTTCAACCCGGCCTTCTGTGCCTCCCACAGCTTCGGATGAACGTTCTTCGGCCGGGGCGTCGCAGCCAACTCCTTCAGCGTAGCTCGGAACTTTTCGGCGTTGGCCTTGGTGATGCGATGCTGCCGCTCGTTCTTGATCACAACTCAGCCTCCTGAAGGTTCAACCCCACAATTCCTTTTGGTCGTCCGGTCTCTTTGTCCGTCTGGAAGAACTCCAAGAACATCTTCCGCTTGCGCCTTCGGGCATCTGGGCGGGGAAGAACTCGCCGAAATACTTACGCTTCTGCGCCATCCTGCCCTTCGAAAAATCAAGGAAAACCGAATCCACAGCTTCTACATTTACCCCGTCGATATCCCAGCAGGCATCGTAGTCGCCCGGCTCGAGCTTGGCCGTCACGAAACTGCCGTCGATGTACACTCTGCTGCATTCCGCCCTATTCAATACTTCCAAGGCCATACGAAGACCACCGAGCAACTGCCGCCGACGGGAGCTAAAACCGAATCGTGATTGAATCTCCTGCCAGGGAGCCCAGTGAATGCCAGCCGGCAACCTGCCATCGCGATTGAACTCCGGTAACATTATACCAACCCTACAATAATGTCGTGTTGGGCCCAGCGTCAAACTCGGCGGCTTTCGCCAGCGGTTGATCAGCACGAGGCTGAGGGTTTAAGCGACGCAACGTCGCAATCGACGCCGATGTCTCGAGGACATAGTTAGCGGCCGTCGGCAGGGCATTCCGGCGGTGTTGCTAATGGGACTTCGGGAATGGAAAGCATCTTCCATCGCCCTCGGATTGAAGCGTTGGACAATGTCGAACCGGGATACACTTTCTCTCCTGCGAGCCGCACCTTAGAGACAGCAAGAAAGACGGCAAATGGACGTAAATCACAGAAAACAAGAATTGGTGGGCAGTAATCTCAGATTGTAGCACTGACTATCGTCTTCATATCTATTAAATAAGATACAGCACAAAAAACGAAATAGGCCGGTCTGAGAACGGACACGAAATCTGCGGTGACGCTTCTCCGCCGCCGTAGCGTGGCAACGGAATCAGCCTGCCGGTTTGCGTCCAGGCGTGCTGCGGTCCACACGCTTGAACGGCCAGGACCTGGCAAACCTGTTCCCTATCGCGGCACACACAGATCACAATTGATCTCCTGTAGGCGAAACAAAACTCGGGGCCGCATCGTTGTGATTTAAAAGTCGTTAGCCTTCACTGAACCTGCCCCAGCCTATCAAAACCCTTCAAAACCTATCAAAATATTGCGCGACGCAAGACGATCCGCGTTCGCTTCCATCGCTCTAGCCGATCTTGTTCCTGGCCAGATTCGGGCGTTCGTGGCGCGATAAATGGGCGCGGTTGGAGCAGGACGGCGGGGGCCTTCCTGGCCAATTCGCACGGTCACCTGACTTGCAAGGGCGCCGGGCTGACCAACTGGCCAATCGGACTTGGGGGAGTCGTGGCTCCGAAACCAGTGCCGAAGAGGAGGATGATGTCGCCGGGAGTGGCGGGCACCGTCGTCAGACCAGTTATGATACTCGGCGGGGCAATGTAAGTGCCATCCGCGCGAACCGCAGCCACATACTTCCCCCTTGCTGGCTGAATGTGAACAGCGCCGGCGAAAAGGTGGCCTCAAGAGCGCTTACGACATTGCTCTTTCCCAAGGCGGTAGTCATCTGAACCGGCACCGATCCCTGCGCAGCGTCACCCGGGCTGAGGACGTTCAACTGCGTTGGGCTGATGGAACAGACGTAAGCCGCCTTTCCGTCTACGGTGACGCTGACACCGTCCAACTGCGTCGGCAGGTTGCTCCCTGAAAAAATCAGTCCCTGTCCAGCTTCGTGTACTGGCCGAGAGGTTCGTGCCCTGTATCGTGATCCCAGGTTCCAGGCGCGATTCCGGGCCCATAGCTCGCACCGTTCACCACTCCGCCGGCGGCGATCGATGGATGGCGGAGAGTACAAATACCCAAGCTGCTCCTTCACCCTAAACGTCGTAAGAACCACCCACAATGGCGGTACTCCCGTCGCCCGAGAGTGCCACCGACGAGCCTTGACCGGCCGAACCGACCGCTCCCGTGCCGACTAGCTTGCTGCCTTCTTGCTTCCATGTTCCACTCGAGCTCCGATTCCGCGAAGCTGCGCACTTTGGTTGACTGCGTGCAGAAATATTAATCAGCAAGATCTTTGGGAATGTACATGTCGAGCCGATACGACCACAAATCCTACCATCAAAACCAGCAGATAGCGAGAGAACCAGAGAATCGCAGCGCACTCGCGCGCGGTTGGTGAATTACACAGGAAACAGGAGCATCTCACCAGCGCCGAGCAGACGAGCCACGACTACGAACTCGCTCAGGATCTGAAACGGCAAACGCATGGCGTCACGGTGGGGCACGGAATCACTTCCTTCGGGCACGAAGACATCTCGCTCCTCGCCTACGAACTCTGGGAACTTCGAGGCCGGCCTTTTGGATCTCCGCAAGTGGATTGGTTTGAAGCGGTGAAGAGACTTCGGTCACGGGGCATTGCCGCATAGCCTCTGAAGGAAGCGAGCAATTAGCGCCATCGGAACCGCGGGCGAACAATCGCGGACTCTCGCGCGCTTCGGTGCGTGTCAATGAAAATGAGACACACGGCGTGAAAGTTTAAGGAGTTTTCTCCTTGTCTAGCGGCTTATTAATCCAGACGGCAGTAGGAAGAGAAGGGGGCTTGGGAGCCTGGCGGACGAAGCGTTCCGGATGAGCCTGAAAAGCAGTATCCAGGACGGCTTGGCGTTGCACCAGGAGATCGGCGGCTTTCCCGAGATGAACCACGGCGGGGGTCATCAAGCCCAAGCCGGAGTGGTGGTGGTCGTAGTTGTACCAGCGGAAGAAAGACTGGCAAAACCCGCGGGCGTCTTCGATGGAACCGAAGCGGTCCGGGAAGCCCGGGCGGTATTTCAAGGTGCGGAACTGACTTTCCGAATAGGGATTGTCGTCGGAAACGTGGGGCCGGGAATGGGTTTTGGTGACGCCCAGGTCGGCCATGAGCAGAGCCACAGGTTTGGATTTCATCGACGAACCACGGTCGGCATGAATGGTCAACTGGCCGGGGGCGATAAGTTGCTTGCGGCACGAGTGATCGATTAAGCGCGTGGCCAGCTCAGCGCTTTCGCGATAAGCGATCATCCAGCCCACGACGAAACGGCTGAAGACATCCAAGATGACATACAGGTGATAGCAGGTCCATTTGGCTGGGCCACGCAGTTTGGTGATATCCCAACTCCACAACTGGTTGGCCTGAGTGGCCAGCAACTCCGGCTTCTGATAGGGCGGATGTGTCAGCTGGTCACGACGTTCGCGGGTTTCCCCACGAGCTTCGAGCAAGCGATACATGGTGCGAATCGAGCAATGAAACCGGCCCTCATCGAGCAGCGCCGCATAGACCTGGGCAGGCGAGCAATCCTGAAAACGATCCTCATGAAGGCTGGCCAGTACCGCTTGCCGTTCGGCCTCGGTCAAGGCCCGAGGTGAAAGCCGCGGCCCGGCCGCAGGCCGGGGAAAAAGACGGCGACTGCGCCGCCGGTACCACGTGGATCGCGGCACAGCCAATGCCTGGCAGGCGGGTTTCACACCCACCCGTGGGCTGAGTTGATCGACCGCGGCCATCACGACTTCTCCGTTTCCGCGATCGGGCGACCCAACAGCGTCGCGACTTTTTTTTGAACATCAATGATGATCTGGGCTTTCTCCAGTTCTTCCTGGAGGCGTTGATTGTGCCGGCGCAACTTCTCGTTTTCGGCGGCCCATGGATTCCGCTGCGGCTGCGGACCTCTTTTCTGAGAAAAGGCCTTGTGGACCGCGCGATCGCGTTCCTTGCGCCAGCCGTGCAGAGTCGAGGAGTAGATTCCTTCTCCCCTCAGAATGGCCCCGACGCCTCCGCCATTTGCCAAGGCGCGATCGGTCTCCTCTAAAATCCGCTTTTTCTCTTCAGCGGTAAAGATGCGCCGCTGTGCCTTGGCGGGTACTTCTACGTCCACCGAACTGGTTCCAGAAGGAACCACAATCTTGGTTTCGCTCACGATGTTTCTCCTTGCCGCCCTGCTCTGTAATTATGGCCGCGGTAAGTGTCTCATCGATATTGGCACGGAGGCTTCCCGCTGCTGCTCGCAGCAGCGGCACCAATCGCCCTTTACTTCTTCTATCCCGCTTCCGCCGGGCCACGGCGGGTTTGACCTCGACCAAATCAGCAATCAGCGCCGACTTCCAACTTCCGAGTACCGCGTCGTTCGGGAGTTACCGGAAACTTCGGTCAGGTATTGTTGCCAACCCGCTGGTTTGGCTGGCGAAAGCGTTCGGTTTAAACGAGCACTGCCGTTATGGCGCACCCGGCGGGGGTGGATGGCGCGCAGATGCATCTCGGCGATGCGTGCATCATGCCCAATAGCGCGTGAGCAGGGTACGCCAGTCCCGCGCGGAGGCCGTCTACTAGGCTCAGAGCCTGACCGAATTCGTCGACGATGCGCACTTCGGAAAGAGCGAAGTCGGCTGGCGCCAGGATCTTCGAGGCTCTGCACGAAACGCCTATGGCGAACGGCAGTACGGGGCCGAAGACCTGGAATGCCATCACGGGCTCTTCTCGCGGCATGTTCGGGACGTAAGCCCTGATAAGCGTGGCGCCACAATAACCGTCCGGTGAAGCGGCTGCAGAACGCGCTTCCGTCCGCGCGAAGTGCCATCTTTTCTCTTCGGGCCGTGCTTTTTCTGCCCGTGTTAAGCTGGTCATCTATTGAGTATGGCTGGTTCGATCGAGTCAGCGCTCCCTGAGGGCCACGCCCGGCTCCTGGTTAACAAATTGTTTGCGGGACCCTGGTGCCGTTCCTCGGAGCCGGAGTGAATCTGTGCGATCGTCCTAAGGACTTCGAGTGGAAAAGCACCGACGAGAAATATCTTCCGAGCGGTCTGGAGCTGGCACGAGAGCTTGCCCGTTGTTTCGACTATCAGGAGGCAGCCAGAGTTTGTCGGGCTCCGGCCGATTTGTGTGCCCGCCCGTTCGCGAACCTGGACCTGGCCCAAATATCGCAATATGGTGACTTAACGCATGGAACAGGCGAGCTCTATGAGAAGCTCCGCTCCCTCTTCACCCGTGAATTTCCGCCCACGAGAGTACACGAGTTTTTATCTGCCCTGCCGCCAGCGGAGCCGGAACGCGGGCGCCGGAAAACCGGAATCTGCTGATCGTTACCACCAACTACGACGACCTGATGGAGCGTGCCCTTGTATCCGTCCGGCGGTGTGATGTCGTGTTCTACGATCCTGACGACAAGCCCGCCAGATTCTGGCATCAGAAGCCGGATGGGACAACCGTCAGAATCATTGATCCCATTTCCTATGACTACCCGTTTTTTGACGAATGCCCTGTGGTTCTCAAGATCCACGGCACCGTCGACCGCTCGGAACAGGGCCGCGACGGATATGTGATCACCGAAGATCACTACATCGAGTATCTGGCGGAGGAGACCTTGGAAAAGCTTCTGCCCAAGGACTTTCTTACGAAGCTGCGAAACAATCACCTGCTATTTCTTGGCTACAGCCTGCGCGATTGGAATCTCCGCGTTTTCTTGCGCCGCCTCAAGCGAAATCCGAAACAGGCTTATAAGGCCTGGGCCGTGCTGCCATATGCGGATTCGATAGAGGAGCAGTTCTGGCAGAGGCAGGAAATAGGCATCGTCAAAGTGACCCTCCAAACCTACCTTGACGGTCTCGAGATGGAACTCGCTGCCCGCAAAATCCAACCGGTTGCCGGTGCGGCCAAGCATTGAGACCGGCCATGCTTCAGCAATGTCCCTATAAGGGCCTGGCGCCTTACCGGGAATCGGATGCGCCGTATTTTTTCGGGCGCGACCGGGAACGCCGCCTGATCTCGGCGGCGCTGCGGGCTTCACGGCTGACGGTGCTCTACGGCGAGAGCGGCGCGGGTAAGAGCTCGTTACTGGCCGCGGGTGTGGCGCATGATCTGCGGGACGATCCCGAGTATGCGGTCGTGCTGTTTCGGAACTGGCTCGATGAGCCGGTGGCTGGTATCTTGGCGGCGGCCCGCGAGGTCCTGTCCAAACTGCCGGGCTTTGCTCCAGATTCAGGTGGCGGGAAGCCAGATCATTTGCATGCCTTGTTACGGGCCTGGGCGGAATCCACCAGGCGATGCCTGTTGGTTGTGTTCGATCAGTTCGAAGAGTATTTCCAGTACCATCCCCGCGAGCATGGCCCCGGAAAGCTGCCGGACGAATTGCCGCGCTTGTTGAATCAGCCCGACATCCCCGTGAATTTCCTCATTTCCGTCCGGGAGGATGGCCTGGGCGCGTTGGATTGCTTCAAAGGCGCTATCCCCAATCTTTTCGACAACCTGTTACGAGTCGAACACCTGAGCAGAGAGTCCGCCCAGGACGCTATTATGAGGCCGCTCAAGAAATTCAACCAGGACCATCTGTACCCGGTCCAGATTGAGAAGCGCGTGGCGGCTCAGGTCGTGAGCGAGATTGTCCTGGCGCAAGGCGAGGGGCAGGAGCGAGTCCAGGCCCCTTATCTGCAGCTTGTGATGACACGTTGGTGGGAGCGTGAGGCTGAAGCCGGTTCCCAAATCCTGCGCTCTGAAACGCTGCGAGAACTTGGCGGCGTAGAAGGGTAGTGGAACGGTACCTTGAGGATACGCTCGCGAGCCTGAGTGCGGAACAACAGCAATTGGCCTCCGAAGCCTTCCGTTACATGGTTACTCCCGCTGGGCGCAAGATCGCCCAGACCGTCTCCGAACTCGCAGGGGGCTCACGTTCGGTCGGAACGCGGCCCGTGCAACGATCGAGAGCCTGCTCGAGACATTACGGAAAGCTAGGGTGCTGACTGCGGTGCCGCCGCCGCGTGGCAGCACTGCCGGTGAACGGTGCTACGAATTTGCGCACGATGTTATCGCCAAGGCCGCACTCGAATGGGGAAAGCAGTTTCGCCAGGCGCAGGAAGCGGCTGAAACCGCGAGAACTGGACTGATGCGAGAGCTGGAGTTGACCAGAGAGGTCTCAATGAGTCTGCTGCCTCAATTGCCTAAGTCAGACTATTTCGACCTGCATGCCGTCTCACCGCCCTGCCACATGGTAGGTGGCGACTACTACGATGTGCTCTCTTTATCAGACGACCGTCTCGGCTTTGCCGTGGCCGACGTTTCTGGCAGAGGATTCCCGGCGGCATTCACGGCAGCGCAGCTTCAGGGAATCTTTGCCGCTGTGGCACTCGGCGATCCAAATTTGGAGGATCTGTTTTGGCGGGTGAATATGCTCTGGTCTGAACGCAAGCAGAACCTGCACATGTTCGCCACTCTTTTCTACGGTGTACTCAGCCGCTCGGGCGATCTTTCTTGGGGTGAAAGCCGGAGCCCCCGCCGCGCTCCTTATGCGGGCCGACGGCTCCGTTGATCAGTTGGAGCTGCAACAATATGGTGCTGGGAGTGTTCCCCAACGCGATATTCTCGGCTGCGACCCTGAAGCTGGTCGAGGGAGATAGCCCCGTTGTCTTTTCGGATGGCATTATCGAAGCTCAGAATGCCGACGACCAGTATTTCGGACAGGATCGTCTTATCAAAGTGCTCAGGCAATGCGCTGGAAGAAGTGCGGAGGAGATCTGCACACGGATCATGGAGGCGGTCACAGAATTCGTCGGGCAAGTCCCTCAGTCCGATGATCTTCTTTGCTCGTGCTGCGCTTTGGGCGGCCTCGAAGAAATTGAGGCCAGTAGAGCGCAGGCCAAAGGCGTACTCCGCGTGTTTGTAATTGTTGATTTTGTTGTGTGAGGTAGGCGTTTCCGCCTGCGCTCTTGATTTCCAAGGTTCCTTTTTCAGCACCCCCTATAGCTCAATGCCACTTGATTAAAGCACTTGCCGCAGTTCAACGGTGTGTCCTGTTGTCCGATGCTTTGAAACGGAGCTGAGTGAGCTTGATTGCCTCCCCATCCGACATGACTTAACTCAGATCCCCGAACGTCGGCTATACAGAAGTTGGCTGTAACCTCCGGCATCGCGTGTCGATCCAGCATTCTTCAGAAACTGTCTGGGCGAGCAGAGCGCTACCGATATTGATAAGTTAACGCCGTCGTTGGCCGATAGCCGTACCAGAGCTTTCTCCGAGTGGCCGACAAACCGCCCTAGGTGTAGCGGGCTTTTCCTAGTCCTAGTAGAGCGCGGTTTTATGGACGACGACGTCTTTTTTATTCACTATTGCAATTGTCAAGCGCAGATAGACGCTTGAAAAGATCTCTGGTGAGGAATCTCTCGAGTTTCACCGTTGACAGCACAACAGGCTCAGTGAGGCTTGGCCATCTTCGGCTTAGGCCAGTCTAAAAATCCCCCGACTCCGATCTCTCCGCTTTGGCCAAATGTTGCGTCGAATCGGGATGAAATTGACGCCCTCGTCCGGAGGGAAGGGGATTGCTTTCAGCTTAAACAGGATGGATAAGCTCTGCTTGCCGTTGAGCTTGATGTAGATGGCCGCTCCGTCGAAGGCCTTTTCAAAGTACTGTTTTATCTGGCTTGAGCACGGCTCCGGAGTTGACGGGGTTTTTCGAACTATAGTATTCTCCGTCGAATTGGTAAGTAGATGCTGGCGGTATAACATTTGGATATTTCTCGTTGAACCGATTAAAGTCATCCATGCCCTGAAAGCCCATCCTAATCCGCGCGAATGTCAAAGGCGGAGTTGCCCCCCGAAGCGCTGTTCGGCGAGATGAGCCAAGAAAAATAAGCGGCTGCCGATAATCGACGTCCACTGGGTGCATTTCCAAGACGTAGA
>CAVRPF010000029.1:0-43134 GCA_963723015.1 Bryobacterales bacterium | reverse complement strand
CTGTTTTGTTATAATTACGGGCGTCAGCCCTTATATAAGATGAGCGCACCGCTAGAAGTAGGAAACTCGCTCGCCTCAGCGGCATGGGAAGCCGCCGGCCGCGCCGCTGCGCATGTTGCGCGCCTGCAACATCGGGACGGCTATTGGTGGGCAGAGTTGACTGCCGATTCGACGCTCGAATCGGATTTCATTCTCTTCCAGCTTTGGTTGCACCCGCCGGTAAATGGCGTATGGGAACCGACGACGCGTCCGCTGGTCGATAAGGCCGCGCAATCCATCCTGGCGCGGCAGCTTCCCGATGGCGGATTCTACATCTACGAGGAAGGGCCCATCCGAGATCAGCGCCACGGTCAAGGCCTACTTCGCATTGAAGCTCGCCGGGTTCGCGGTCAACGATTCGCGCATGGTTCGCCTGCGCGAGCGCATTCTGGCGCTGGGCGGGCTGCAAGCCGCGAACAGTTACGTCAAGGTCAATCTGAGCCTGTTCGATCTCTACCCCCGCGAGCACTGCCCGACTATTCCGCCCGAAATCGTGCTGCTGCCCGGCAACTGCTCTACCAGATGTCTTCGTGGACGCGCACGATTGTGGTTCCGCTCGCCATCGTCCACTCCGCCGATCCGCGGCGCCCCGTGCCCGCCGGCTTCAATTTGGATGAGCTTTGGCACCCGAGCGCCAATCCTCGTTCCGCCTGAATCGCCGATCGGCTGGCGCAACCTGTTCCTGGCCATCGACCACCTGCTCAAGCTATGGGAGAGAGCGGCTCCCAGGCCATTCGACGCAAAGCGGTCGAGAAGGCCGAGAAGTGGATGCTCGAGCGCTCACCGCTCCGATGGGCTGGGCGCCATCTATCCGCCCATGATGTATTCGGTCATGGCGCTCGATGTGCTCGGCTTCGCGCCCGACCATCCGCTGCGCGTCGAAGCCCTGCGCCAGTTCGATGCCCTGATGGTGGACGACGGCGAGCGATTCTTTTTCCAGCCCTGCTTCTCGCCGGTCTGGGATACCGCGATCGCCGCGTATGCGCTCGGCGAAAGCGGTTACCGACGGTTCCAGCGCTGCGGCGCCGCCGCCGATTGGCTGCTGCGAACGCGAAATCCGCGCCCAAGGGCGATTGGTCGGTGAAGCGCCCGAACACCGAGCCTTCCGGCTGGGCCTTCGAATATAACAACGATCACTAGCCCGATATCGACGACACGGCCATGGTCATGCTGGCGTTGAGCGAAGCGCGCGGGCGGATGCGGCGGCGCAGGAAGCGTGCCACCAGCGCGCCTTGGACTGGCTGCTCGCCATGCAATCGAAGGATGGCGGCTGGGCGGCGTTCGATGCCGACAATAACTGGCAGTTCCTCAACCACGTTCCCTTCGCCGATCACAATGCCATGCTCGATCCGACTTGTGCCGATATCACCGGGCGCGTGCTGGAAGCGCTTGCCGCGCACGGCTTGGGCCGCCGCACATCGCCGTGCGGCGCGGCGTCGAGTGGCTGGTTCGCAAGCAGGAGCGGGATGGAAGCTGGTATGGCCGCTGGGGCGTGGCTTATATTTACGGCACCTGTTTCGCCTTGCGCGGTCTTGCGGCGGCCGGCGAAAGCGATCGCGAAGCCCATTTCCACGCGGCGGCGAATGGCTGCGCTCCGTCCAGAACGCCGATGGCGGATGGGGCGAAAGCTGCGCCAGCTACGATAACGGCGCTTTCACGGCCGCGCCCAGTACGCCATCGCAAACGGCGTGGGCGATTCTCGGCCTGATCGCCGGCGGCGACACCAGCAGCCGAGCGTCCAGCACGGCATCGAATATCTGCTCGAAACGCAGCGCGCGGATGGAAGCTGGGATGAAGACCTTGCCACCGGCACCGGATTCCCCAAAGTTTTCTATCTGATCTACCACATGTACCGGGATTGTTTTCCGCTGCTGGCCCTCGCGGATTACGCGAAATCTCGCGGGCTATGGAGGCGTTAATATGAAATTTCCTCTGGCGATGACGGCCGGGCTCGCGGATACGTTTTCAAGAACAAGCCTGAAGCCGCGGCCGGAGTGGCAGATCACCGCCGAACCGCAGCAGGACACCGCCAACCCGTTCCGCATTTTGCCCGCGCAGATCCGGCTCGGCGAGCGCACGCCGCATCCCATGATCAACAAGCGGTTCCCGATCGTGCTGATGCTGGAGCCGCTGCACGCCTGCAATCTGACCTGCACGGGCTGCGGGCGCATTCGCGAGTACGAATCCACCATCAAAGAGCGCATTCCGGTCGAAGAATGCCTGGCGGCCGTGGATGAGTGCGGCGCGCCCATGGTTTCCATCTGCGGCGGCGAGCCGATGATGTACCCGCAGATCGGGCAGCTGGTCGCGGGCATTCTCGAGCGCGACAAGCATTTCTCTCTGCACCAACGGCATGTTCATCCGCAAGCGCCTGAACGAATTCAAGCCGGACAAGCGCTTCTTCTTCAACGTCCATCTGGACGGCATGGAGAAGACGCACGACATGTGCGTGGAGCGCGAAGGCGTGTTTCAGGAAGCGATCGAAGGCATCAAGGCCGCCAAGGCCGCGGGCTTCCAGATCGCACCAACACCACCGTCTACAAAGAGACCGACATGAAGGAAATCGAGGAGCTGTTCGAATACCTCGAAACGCTCAACGTCGACGTGCACCAGCTCTCGCCCGCTTACGGATATTCCGCCGTGAACGATCGCGAAATCTTCATGACGCGCGACGATGTTAACGAGAAATTCAAGGGCATCGACCGCATGCTGAAAAAGTACCCGATGCGCACAGCGCCGCTGTATCATGGACTTTCTGCAGGGCGAGCAGGAATTGCCCTGCACCGCGTGGGGAACTCCGACCTACAACACCAAAGGCTGGAAAGGCCCCTGCTACGTCATCACCGACGCGCATTACAAGACGTTCGAAGAGCTCATGACCAAGACGCCCTGGCAAAACTACGGGCAGGGCAGCGATCCGCGGTGCGAGCACTGCATGGTGCACTGCGGCTATCGAACCTTCCGTCGCGCTGGGCATCAATGCAGGCATCGCCGACTACCTGAAGATAATCGGTTGGATTCTGCGCTAGGTAGCGCATGCCTTTAGCTTGCGCATGAAACCGACGCTGGTCACCGGCGCTTCCGGATTTCTGGGCTGGCACGTAGCGCATTTGCTCATGCGAGCGTGGCCACCCGTTCGCGCGCTGGTGCGTCCGGCAGCGCGCATTTCGCGGTCTCGAAGTGGATCGCGTCACCGGCGATCTGCGCGATCCCGCATCGCTCGACCGCGCCGTGGCGGGATGCGGTCTGGTATTCCACGTCGCCGCCGATTATCGGCTGTGGGTCAAGAACCCCAATGAGATGTACGAGTCGAATGTCGATGGGACGCGCAATCTGCTCGAAGCCGCGAAGAGAGCCGGCGTCGAGCGCTTCGTCTACACCAGCACCGTAGGATGCATCGGAGTCCCGAAAGACGGCATCGGCGACGAAGACACGCCCGTCTCTCTCGACGACATGTCGGGCGATTACAAACGCTCGAAGTTCATGGCGGAGCAGGTCGCGCTCGAAGTACGCGCGCGCGGGCTTGCCGGTTGTGATCGTCAACCCCACGGCGCCCGGTTGGCGCGCACGATGTCAAGCCGACGCCTACCGGCAAAATCATTCTCGATTTTCTGAAGAGGCGCCATGCCCGCATTTATCGACACCGGTTTGAATCTCGTCGATGTGCGCGATGTGCGCCCAGGGCATTTGCTGGCCTGCGAACGCGGGCGCGTCGGCGAGCGCTATATTCTGGGCGCGGAGAACCTAACGCTGCAACAGATTCTGTTCAAGCTCGCCGCGATCACCGGCCGCAGCCGCCCAACAGGCAGCTCCCCTATGCGGTGGCTTATTCGGCAGGAATCGTGACAGTACCGCCTGGGCGCAACTGACCGGCCAGCCGCCGCGCATCCCCATCGATGCCGTCAGCATGGCGCAGAAGAAGATGTGGGTGAGCCACCGAAAAGGCCGCGCCGCGAGCTGGGCTTCAATCCCGGACCGGCGGACATTGCGCTCTCGAAGCGCGGTCGATTGGTTCCGCGCCAAGGGTACGCCGCGTGAAGTCGCTCTTCATAGCATCCGTTCCTTTGGAGTTTCGCGGCATGCTGGCCCATGTGACCGCCGATTCGCGAAGCGGGGGTGGCCGCGCATTGGTCGCGCTTGGCCAGGCTGGGGCGCAGCGAAATTCTCCTGGTGGCCAATGGAGCGGGTCCGGAGCGCGCGGGCGCCGCAACCGATGCCGGCATCCAGGCGTTCAACCCAGTGGCTATCTTCAGCATCGGATTCTGCGGCGCCTTGTATCCCGAGCTCGCCCTCGCCGACCTGGTCTCAGCCACCAGCGTCGAGACCGGCGGCCGCAGTTATCCGGCCCGCGCCTTACCGCGGCGCGCGCGCGGGAGCGCTCGGTCTGTCCCGTCACGTGGCGCGGACTGCCGAAGAGAAGCGCCACTCTGGCGGCCAATGGGGCGATCGCCGTGGAAATGGAAGCCGCCGGCATCGCCCCGCGCGCCGAAAGGCACGGGCTGCCCTTATACTGTATTCGCGCCGTCACCGATCTTTCAGGCGAAAATCTGGCGAACGATTTTAACAAGGCCCTGCGTTTGGACGGCCAGTTCGATACAATACTTGTTTTAAAGGGAAGTCTGCGCAATCCAATGGTCCGGCTGCCGGAGTTACTCCGGTTGCGGAAGCGATGCGTTCGGGCCGCGCACGTTCTGGGGGAATTCTTTGCCGACAGCGGAATTTGACGCGCCTGCCATCCCGGACACCATGCACGCCGCGGTTTACCGCGGCCGCAGCGTCGTCAACGTGGAGGAGATTCCGACGCCGGCCATACTGCCGGGCGAGATGCTGGTGCGCGTGGAAGCGTGCGGCATCTGCCATACGGACCTCAAGAAAATCGAGCACAATCTGCTCGCGCCGCCGCGTGTCTACGGCCATGAGACCGCCGGCGTGGTCGCCGCGACAGGCATAGGCGTCGCCCGCTTCCGCCCTGGCGACCGCGTGCTGGCCTTTCACCACATCCCCTGCCTGGCGTGCTTCTACTGCCAGCATAAACTCTATGCGCAATGTCCGATATACAAGAAAGTTGGGATAACGGCTGGATTTGAGCCGGCTGGCGGCGGGTTCTCGCAGTACGTTCGCGTGATGGACTGGATTGTCGAGCGCGGCGTGGAGAAGATCCCCGATGACATCTCCTTCGAGCGCGCCACTCTGGTAGAGCCTCTCAACACTTGCCTCAAGGCGGTGACCCAATGCGATCCGCAACCCGAGGATTTTGTCGTGGTAATGGGCCAGGGCCCCATTGGCCTCATGTTCACCATGCTGGCGAAGCGCACCGGCGCCCGCATCGCCGTTACCGATACCATGGCTGAGCGCCTCGATATCGCCCGCCGCTGCGGAGCGGAGTTCGGTTGGAATCCGCTCGAGCAAGATATTTCAGCGGCAGTGAAGAGGCTGACCGAAGGGCGGGGCGCGGATATCGTGATCGTGGCGGCTTCGGCCAAAGGCATCGTCAATCAGGCGATCGCCAGTTCGCGCCCCGGCGCGCGGATTCTATTGTTCGCGCAGACTTCGGCCACCGAGCAAATCGAAGCTTCGGGCGCGGATATTTGCGTGGGTGAGCGTACAGTATTCGGTTGTTACAGCGCTTCGGTGGACTTGCAGCAAGAGTCCGCCAGACTGGTGTTTAGCGGAGAATTGCCTGTGGAAGAGCTCATTTCGCATCGCCTACCGTTGTTGAAAATACGAACAGGATTCGATTTGGCATTGCATCCGGAGCTTAAATCCTTGAAAATAATCGTTCAGCCACAGAGGTGCTCATAGTGAACAACCAGATGATGGCTGCCGTGCTTTACGGCAAGGAACACTTGCAGGTAGAGCGGGTAGCGGTGCCGAGAATCGATGCCGGAGACATTCTGGTACGGGTCAAGGTGGCTCTGACCTGTGGCACGGATGTGAAGGTTTTCCGCCGCGGTTATCATGCCCGCATGATCGTTCCGCCGGCCGTCTTTGGGCACGAGCTGGCAGGCGACATTGTAGCCGTGGGTGAAGGGGTCGCCGATTTTTCCGTGGGCCAGCGGGTGGTCGCGGCTAACTCCGCGCCTTGCGAGGAGTGCTTCTTCTGCAAACGCGGTTTGCAGAATCTCTGTGAAGATCTGCTCTTCAACAACGGCGCGTATGCCGAATATATTCGCATCCCCGCGCGCATCGTGGAGCGCAACACGTACCTGATTCCCGAGCATGTCGGCTATCACGACGCGGCGCTGGTGGAGCCGCTGGCCTGCGTAGTGCGGGGCTTCGAAGAGACCGCGCCGCAAACGGGCGATACCATCGCCGTGATCGGCCTGGGACCCATCGGCCTCATGTTTGTGAAGCTCGCCAAGCTCTACGGTTGCCGCGTCATCGCCGTCGGCCGGCGTAAGAAACAACTCGACCGCGCCGGCGAGCTGGGAGCGGACGAGCTGATCGTGGGCGCCGATAGCTCGAATCCGGTGGCCACGGTTCGCGATCTTACGCGCGGCCGCGGCGCCGACGTAGCGATCGAAGCCGTGGGCAAGCCGCAGACCTGGGAATGGGCGGTCAACATGGTCCGCCGCGGCGGCATCGTGAATTTCTTCGGCGGCTGCCCCAATGATAGTACGGTGGATCTCGATACCTCACTGCTGCATTATTCCGAAATCACCTGCAAGGCGAGCTTCCATCACACGCCCGCTTACATTCGTAAGGCGCTCGATCTGGTGTGCCGCGGCGAAATCACGGCGTCCTTCTTCGTCAATCGCGAGGAGCCGCTGGCCAATTTGCTGGAAGTGATGCGCCATCTGATGAGCCACAACGGCCACTTGAAGACGGCCATTCTGCCCTGACAATGCGCGGCGAAAGCGCACCCGCGTTTCTTGCTCCAGCGGAGTTTGTCCATTCGCCGGAGCAGCTTCGCAAAATCTGGAGCCTGGACGAGGCGCAGGCGTACACGCGCTGGCTGGCCACGCATCACTACGAGAACTTCCACGTGGTCAGCTTCCTGTTGCCCAAGCGGCTGCACCAGGACTTTTACAACGTTTATTCCTACTGCCGCTGGGCCGACGACCTGGGCGATGAAATCGGCGACCGCGACGAGAGCCTGCGGCTGCTCGATTGGTGGCGCGGCGAGCTGGATGCAATGTACCAGGGACGCGCACAGCATCCCGTGTTCGTCGCGCTCGGGCCAACTGTGAGCGGGCATTCGATTCCACGCGAGCCGTTCTCAAATCTGATCGATGCTTTCGTGCAGGATCAAATCGTCACCCGCTTCCGCGATTGGGACGAGCTGTTCGGCTATTGCCGCAACTCCGCCAACCCCGTAGGCCGGCTGGTGCTTTACCTGTGCGGTTATTCCGATGCGGAGCGGCAGCGCTTGTCCGACGCCACCTGCACCGCTCTGCAACTAGCGAATTTCTGGCAGGACGTGACTGTGGATCTGGAGAAAGATCGCGTATATATCCCGCTGGAGATCATGCAACGCCACGGATATACTCTCGATCGATTGCGGGCGGGCGAATGCGATGCGGCGTTTCGCGCCGTGATGCGCGAGATTGTCGCGAAGGCGCGCGAACTGTTCCTGGAAGGCTTGCCGCTGGTGGGAATGGTGGACCGGCGGCTGGCGCTCGATATCGATCTGTTCAACCGCGGCGGCATGCGGGTGCTCGAAAAGATCGAAGAGCGGGACTATGACGTGCTGGCCGCGCGGCCGGCCATTTCAAAAGTCGAGCGCGTAGGGCTGCTGCTGGGATCGCTCGCGCGCCTGGCCTTTTCACGAGCGGCCTGATGGATTCGGTGGAGCGGTCGTACGCGTATTGCATGCGCGTGGCGCGCAGCCGCGCCAAGAATTTCTACTACTCGTTTCTTCTGCTCTCCGGGCAACAGCGCAAAGCCATGTGCGCGATCTATGCCTTCATGCGGTATTGCGACGACCTGAGCGACGATCCCGGCGCCAACCGCGCCGCCATCGACCGCTGGCGCGCGGAAATGGAAGACGCGCTCGAAGGCCGCTTTAGCGAACACCCTTTGTGGCCGGCCTTCCATCACACCGTGCGGCGCTTCGGCATTCCGCACGAATACTTCCGCGCCATGGTCGAAGGCGTACTTTCCGATCTGCAACCGCGCCGCATCCAGACCTTCGACGAGCTGTACCACTACTGCTACCGGGTGGCCTCGGTGGTGGGGCTCACCATCGTTCATATCTTCGGTTTCGATACCCGGACGGCGCTGCCACTGGCGGAGAAGTGCGGCGTGGCCTTTCAGTTGACCAACATTCTGCGCGATATTCGCGAGGATGCGGCGCTCGGCCGCATCTACCTTCCCGCCGAGGATTTGCGCCAGTTCGGGGTTTCCGAAGACGATCTGATCAATGGCAATCGCAGCGAGTCGTTCCTGCGCATGATGCGATTTGAAGCCGCGCGCGCGCGCGCCTATTACGAGGAATCGCGGCCCCTGCTCGATCTGATTCATCCGCGCAGCCGGCCGTCGCTGTGGGCGCTGATTACCATTTATTCCAGCCTGCTGGAGCACATTGAGCGCAGCAACTACGACGTGTTCCGGCGGCGCGTGCGCTTGTCGCTGCTGGAGAAATCGTGGATTGTGGTGCGCGCGCTGGTAACGTAAGGCATGCCCCTGATCGCAGCCGCGGAATTGACGGACTGCTCGCAGCGGAATTACACCCAGCTATCGAGCAGGGCGACTGCGATCGAGTGCCTGAGTCCTCGCCATAACGGCACGCAGTATGCCGTTAATCCTGGTCGAGTAACCTTTGCCATACCCTATAAGCCAGTCGTAGACTTCTTTATCGATACGTGCGGCCACCAGTACCTTTGGCGCGCGGCTGAACTGCGCTAATTGCCCTTCAGTCAGCGGAGGGATCTCGGAATAGTCGATGCCAGAGTCGTCTCCGGCAGCCTGCCGCTTCGCGATCCGCGACAGGAGGGCCTTCTGATCCTTATTCGGCTGTCTGCTGAATATAGATTCGGCGCTCACGCTTATTAGCTTCGCGCGCCGAGATGATGCGTATGGTTTCTTCTGTGTCATTTTCGTCCTCCATGCGATACGCGTAGACAACCAGCAGCACCGCGCCTCTTGCCAATCCTATGGCGTGCCAGCGTTGTTCACCCGTCGAGATGCGATCCTTGCGGAATATTGCATGAGGATCGTCGAAAATAAGCGCCGCGCTCTCGAAGGCTAGACCCGCGTGTTTCTGTTGGTTGATCCGGTCCTTTCCGGCATCCCATTCAAAACGCACCGCTATACATATTGTATAACAGTAGATGACCAGCAGTATCCGTTTTATCGCGGCGGCGTGCGCGTGCTCGCGAGGATGCGGCGCTTGGCCGCATCTACCTTTCCGTTGACGATTTGCGGCAGTTCGGCGCATAATCCGCGCAGCAATTACGACGTATTCCGGCGCCGTGTGCGCTTGTCCCTGCTTGAGAAATCGTGGATTGTGGTGCGCGCGCTGGTAACGTAAGGCATGCCCCTGATTGCAGCCGCGGAATTGACCCGCTTCGTCGAAGCCATCGTCAAGGCCGGAGGCGCGCCCGATCGCAAAGCTTCCATCGCGGCGGCGTCGCTGGTTGGTTCGAATCTGCGCGGCGTGGATTCGCACGGCGTGCTGCTGGTGCCTCGCTATATCGATAAGCTGCGCTCGGGCGAGATCGATGCCAATGCCGATGGCCGCGTGCTTTCCGAATCCGGCGCCTGCATGTTGTTCGACGGCGAGAACGGCATCGGCCAGTGGATCTCCGAGCAGTGTTGCGGCCACGCTATCCGTCTGGCGCGGGCGCATGGCCTCGGCATGGTGGTGGCGCGCGATTCGAATCACTTTGGCGCCGCTGCGTGGTGGGCGCAGAAGATCCGCGATGCGGGCATGATCGGAATCGTGCTCTGCAATGCGTCGCCTCTGGTCCCGCCGTGGCAAGGCAAACAGGGCCGCATCGGCACCAATCCCATCTGCATGGCGGTACCCGGCCCATGGCTGCTCGATATGGCCACCACCACAGTCGCCGCGAACCGCATCTTCAAAGCTTCCATCAATGGCCAGCCGCAGATTCCCGCGGGATGGGCGCTCGACTCCGATGGCGTGCCCACCACCAGCACCGCGACGGCGGTGAAGGGCCTGCTGATGCCGCTGGGCGGTTACAAAGGCAGCGGCCTGGGCCTGATGGTGGAGATTCTATGCGCCGTGCTGGCCGGAACTGCGATGGCTAACGAAGTGGGCGGCATCCGCGTGGCCGGCCGCCCTTCGCGCACCAGCCAGACATTTCTGGCGATCGACATCGCGCGCTTCATGCCCGTCGACGAGTTCACCGCCCGCATGGAGAAGCTGGTGGGCATCATGAAATCGACGCCCGTCGCGCAAGGCTATAGCGAAGTGTTGGTAGCGGGGGACCCGGAGTGGCGTACCGAAGCCGATCGCTCGCGCAACGGCATTCCGGTGGACGAGGGTAACTGGAAGGAATTGTGCGATACGGCGGAGAAGTTGGGGGTCACAGAGGTTCCGGCGGGAACGTGAGGTAGGGACAAGGATCGCATCTGGTCGGGCCGCCCTTTGAATTCCGCGTGCTCCCGCTGGACATCACATGCCCGATTCCGCCGGTGCTCCTTCTGTTGCGACCCGCTGCGGCAGGTCTCGACGCTTACATTGGGCCATTCGTTACTGGCTGGAAGTTCCGCACGGGAGGTACAATCGAAACACCTCGGTGAGGCGAGGGCGTTCATGGACGAGAAGAACAGCGAAGACCCTCCAGCAGAGCAGTTCCCGATGCGCGACCTCAAGACAGAGCCACTTTCTAAGATCAAATTCTCCGTGGAGGAGGCTGAGGATAGATTCTGGACATACCTTCAGCGTTCCGCCGGTAAGCTTCCGCAAGAGCCCCTCTACAGAGTTCTGAACTGGATATTGGAGCAGTTAAACCTCGGGAACGCTGAGATTGAACTGGACCTGCGTGATGTGGTCTCATTAACGGTCGGTCGACGCGCGGCCGCAGAGCATCAACATTCCGCACAAGATGCTTCTGAGCACGCCCAGCAGCGCCTCCAGGCCGTCCATCTCGCGGGTCTTTTGGCGCAATGTCGCGAGAGTGGCATTTCTCCCAACCATGCGTCTTTGCCGAAATTGTTCACCCAGCATGCGGCCGACTGGGGTCACAGGAATACCGAGTTCCATTACGCATTCGAATTAACCAAGGTATTAGCGCGAGATGCAGGATCTCACAACGCAGTATGACTCCGTGCGCTCGCAGCGAGCGTATGTCCTCTATCTCCATTTGGCAGGGCGACTTCGAACCACTGCCGGCCCCCGATCTCCGCGAATGAACCGATCTGAATTTCTGTTCCCTTCGCTGGGCGGCCGATAACGGCCGAATTTAGATCACAATCTTGATAAACGACGAGAGCGTCATCGGATACCTTTCGGGCCGTTATCGATCCGCTCCGGTTTCTCAGGGATTCCTTTACAACTTCGATTTCCGATTCCGTGTAGGTCACAGCCTTCTGACCTTGTTTTTCGGTGAAATAGGCGGCTAGATTAGCGTTATAGCGTCGTACACGATCAGGCATCAGATACACCTCGGCTAGGGCGATAAGGCCGGGAATCAACGTCCAGAAACACAAGACGTACAAAATTCCGAGCCCTGTCTGTCGGAGATAAAATCGATGCGCACCGACGTTGCCAAGAAAGAAGGCTAGTATCATACCGACGTGCGGACTTTTCCGCCGTGATACGAAATCCGTTCTGTACATGCCGGACATGCTCTTCATCAACTCAAGCTGTTCCAGTTCCACAGCCTTGGCTCGTTTTGTAGCAATAACCAGTACTGCAATCGGGACAAGAATAACTAGGAGGACAAGAACTTCTGGCCCACCCAGCCCGAAAATACCCGACACTTGCATAGCGCTATATCCTCCATCCCGCGTGGTTAGTAGTGAAGCGGGCTTTCTCTGGCATAGGTTTCCACTGAATCATAAGCACGTCCCTCTGCGGTTCACAATTCGGGCCGCCATGAATCTCCACCAGGTCACGACCACAATACAAGCTCACGGCGGTTCCAGCCCTTTCGTTGACGGTATTCTATCGCGGAAACTCGCGCCACGCAAACGCTAGGACTCTATCTGGAGTGACCCGGCGCACGGGTGCTGGGGAAGAGGCGCGAGATCTAGATCGCCGGGTCACTTCGGATAGAGACGTTTGAAGGAAGCCGCCCGCGTCTGCGGCGGACGCGGGCGGTATGGGTGTTGAATCAGACCGAGTACTTCTGGCGAGGCTTCTCGGGTGCCGGAGGGGGTGCGAACGGGTCTCTGCCAAGATGGCGATGGTGGCGGAAAGACCAGTTCAGGCTTGCGGAATGGGGATTTCGGCATCGCATTTTGACACTCGAAGAGGTTGGCGCACACTTCCACGGCGCCTGCCGGAGCAAGCGAGTTCTTCGTCGATGAACGGCGGCTAAGAAGTGTCAGCGAAGCCCTTCCGCTCAACAGACCTCCAGCGGATCTGTTGAGGCGTGAGCTTCTCGATTATGGTCATGGCGCCGCCACAAAGCGGGCAAAGCCAGGCGCATGGCGGTTTGGGCTCAGAGGTTGCCATCGTTGTCGAGCCGGTCAACGGGCCGGCGTTCAGTAATCGGCGACAGAGCGGCAGGAGTTCGCGGCGTCGCCGGTTAGCGAGGAAGCCGCAGAAGCGGATGCGCACAAAACCGCGAGGCAAGGTATGAAGCAGGAACCGCCTTAGAAATTCGTCGGCAGTCACAGTCATCAGCCGTTGTTTGCTCTTGTGGGCATAGTCTTTCCAGCGGAACGTGACCTTGCCATCGGCAAGGTTCACGATCCGGTGGTTGGAAATGGCGACGCGATGCGTGTAGCGGGCCAGGTAGTGGAGGACATGTTCGGGCCCTCCGAACGGTCTCTTGGAATAGACCACCCAATCCTTGCGGAACAGCGGCCGCAGAAAAGCGTGGAAGGCTTTGGCTTCGCCGAGGGGCTTCAGGCCTCCGGGAAACAGTAGTTTCCCGTTCTGGAAAGCGTGCTTGAGTCCGTCGACGAACTTGCCGCGAAATACGCGGCTCAGTACTTTTACCGGCAGGAAGAAGGGATAGCGCGGGTGGACCCAGTTTTGGTGATCGGCCGAGAGACCGCCGGAGGGGATCACGTAGTGGATATGGGGATGATGTTGGAGAGTCTGTCCCCAGGTGTGAAGCACACCCAGGAAACCGATCTCGGCGCCGAGATGCTTGGGATCGGCGGCAATCTCCATCAGGGTCGCGGCGCTGGCGCGAAACAGAAGGTCGTAGACGACCTTCTTGTTTTGCAGGGCCAGCCACGACAACTCGTGGGGAATCGTGAAGACGACATGGACGTAGTTCACCGGCAGCAGCTCCCGGCTGCGTCCGGCGAGCCACTTATCGCGAGCGTTGGTCTGGCACTTGGGACAGTGCCGGGACCGGCATGAGTTGAACGAGATGGCCTCATGGCCGCATTGGCCGCAGCGATCCAAATGACCGCCCAGCGCAGCCGTGCGGCAGTGCTCGATGGCGAAAAGCACGCGGAGATGCAGCCAAGTCAGCCAGACCCGGCTCTTCTCGACGAAACTATTGCCATGCGCTCGGATGATATCGGCCACCTCGAAAGGTGGCGGCTTCATCTCTTGTATAGCCTTCGCGACCGCTTCACTTGGTCCAGGCTGGTGAGTTCCGCATTGTCCAGCGGCGTGCCGGCCGCTCGAAGATGGCGCTCGGACAGATGCAGGTAAATGGATGTGGGCTTCAGGTCGGTATGTCCGAGTAGCGCCTGCACTGTCGGCAGATCGGCTCCGCTCTCCAGAAGATGAGTGGCGAAACTGTGCCGCAGCAGGTGCGGGCGGACGGCTTTGGTGATGCCTGCTCGCTGCGCCGCTTCCCGGCAGGCCTCCCATAGGACTTTGGGTGTGATTGGCTTGTCGGCGCGGGAGCCGTTGATGGTGCCGGGAAACAGGTAGGTCTTGGGCTTCATCCACCGCCAGTATTCACGCAGGGTCTCTAGCGCCTTCGGGCTCAATGGCACGTCGCGGTCCTTGCCGCCCTTGCCTTGCTGGATGCGGATGAGCATGCGCTTACTATCGATATCCTCCACCTTGAGATGACACAGTTCAGCCCGGCGCATGCCAGTCGAGTAGAGCGTGATCAGCATGGCGCGATGGTACAGATTGCTGGCTGAATCGATGAGTCGAATGGCTTCTTCTGGGGTGAGGATTATCGGCAGACGTCGCGGCGCCTTCGGATACGGCACCTCTTCGATCGGATACGGCCGTTTCAGAGTCTTGCAGAAGAAAAACCGCAACGCTGCCGTACAATGACCGACGGTGCGGACGCCAAGTTTCCGCTCGTTGAGCAGGTACACCTGATACGTGCGGATCTGTTCCGGCCCAAGCTGATCCGGAGAACGACCGAAATGTTTTGCGAACGCCTCCACAATCCTGAGGTAGCTATTCACGGTAGTCTGAGAGTAATTACGACGCTGGAGATCTTCCAGCATCATTTTGCGAAGTTGGGTCACAGGGACCTCCTTGTGACCCATACACTACGCCACCGGAGCCGGAAAGTCTCGACCTGCGACACGCGTAGCGTCCGCCGCGCGGGCGGCTTCGTTCTAACTGCGTTAACGGCAATCATTGCCGCCGAGCAGCGCCATGTGCGCCGACAGGTGCGCGGCGAAGATGGCAGACGGGATCAGCAAGGTCGTAATAAATTTCTCCACCACGAGCCAATAACAGAAAAGGAGTCGCGCGAGACTCTTGAGGCTACGCGAAGCCTTGTGGAACAGATGTTCCCGTCCTGAGCAAACCGAACAGTGAGGAGCCAAGGGCACAGTTCGAACCCGCCGCGATTCGCGCCAGTGGGCAAGTGGAGCCGCGGATACGTGGGACGCACGCTCGCGTCGCGAAGCTGCCTACTGTTGGCAGCCCTAGCCTAACGTGCCGAAGCTTTGTCAGGCCGCCACGAGTGCGTTGGACAGCTCTTCCGCCGTTTGTTCGGGACTATTCCGGACCAGGTAGCGGCGCAACCGTACGTCCAGTGGGAGACTGCGCGGATCCAGGCCCTTCGGAACTATCGGTACAACTCTTTTCCCCATACCGATGGCTGCCCCGAGTTCAAAAAAGAGATTTGGTTTGTCCGGGTACTCGGGATCGAGCAATGCGACAAATACGTCGCTGCCCCGGAGCCCGGATTCCAGACCCTCGCGCAGTGATTCACCGGGAGGGACGTCAAACTCGTCGAACCAGACACTCACTCCGCGTGACTTGAGCGCTTCAGCGAACGACCGCGCCCAATCCGCATCAATCGCAGAGTGCGAAATAAAAACTTTCGGATTGTCCATCGTTTCATTCTCCTCGTTGCACGCGCGCCGCTAACTGCTCCAAGTAAACCTCGATATCGTTCAATTCAAGAAGATCGCGCTTCTTGAGCAGCACTGGTATGCCCGGGCGAATCTGCAACTCCGTTGCCGTAATTCCCAACAATAACGCCACGATTGGAATGCGGCGGCCCCACGCGGCCCCAATCTCCGCCCAGACGTAAGGCCTCTCCAGAGCCCAAGGCGTGAGCAACACCACCAGTTCATGCGCTCGCTGCAGAAAGTCCAAGATGTCTTCTTCAAAATCCGCGCCGGCATCGACTTGGGCCTCGTCCAAGAAAGGCGCCGCGCCGCAAGCTTCGATTTCCCGGGCGATCTGCTTTGCAACCCAAGTGTCCTGGCCACTATGGCTAATGAACACCAATCGCTTCGTTGTGCTCGAAGGCTCATCGGCCACTGCAAACATTCTACCAACGGTGCGGCTTCCCAGGTAGACGAAGGCAATTGGAAGATGCTGGGAAGCTGGACGTGAAAGAGTTTCTGGCGGGGGTGACCTGTGAAATGAGCTGGCGGCTCGAAACGCGATCTGAGACTTCCGCAACGCCTCGTCTATGTGCCGTATTGTGGGCTGTTGGAAGATTGGGACTCAATTTAGTATGAGGTGTAATTGAAGAGCCTAGCCTCTCTGAGCACATTGTTCTCGCACGTTCCAAACACCTCGGGCGCAAGAGAGCTGGCCGGAACCGCCATGGCGAACGAAGTACGGCGGCATCCGCGTGGCCGGGCGCCCGTCGCGTACCAGCCAGACGTTTCTGGCGATCGATATCGCGCGCTTCATGCCGGTGAGGTTCCGGCGGGCGCCTGATCGTGACGAGGCGCCGCCGAAAGCTACAGATGGACTTTCAGAATAGTGATGGGATTGAAACCGGTCGTCTTGTCGTCCTGAATATTAGCCATGTAGAAGAAGTCGGCGCCTACGATCATTCCGGTACGGCGTTCCAGGACCTCAAATCGTTCTATGGCGCGAAGATCGCGAGTGAGAGACAGGCGGATCACGCGCGGCGTCAGGAACGCGTTTTGGATCACTATCAACGCCCCGCGATGAAAATAGAGACCGTCAATCGTTGCGAGGCACAGATTGTCCGGATGCGCCATCGGAGCTGAGGCATGAGTTTTCGGATCTACGACGCTGATGCCGTCCGGGAACGTCGAGACATAAAGCAGACCGCCGTCGGCTGAGAGTGCGATTCCATTTGAAATTCGAATCGTCCTGGAAGTCTCGTTAGGCCGTCAGCGCCGTTCGCCAGATGCCACACTGCGCCAGCACGGGTATCGGTCAGATATACGTCGCCAGCCGGGGCGTATGCGACGGTTTCGGCGGTCAGGTCACCCTCGGCGACTTGGAACGCCGGGCTGCCGTGCGAAACCGCCGGCATCGCTTCGCGGACGGCCGTGAGAATCGACTGGAACTCCCGCGTACGGTGCAATTCGGCGAAGATCGATTCGCGCGAGGGATCGAGCCCAACTTTCAGTTCAACTGCCTTGCGGAGCCACTGGATCGTTTCGGGCCATTACTTTGCAAATGCGAACGTGCGGGCCAGCTCGTAGGTGACAGTGGCTTTGTCAGCGGCCGAAGTAAGTAGTTTTTCCATCCGGGCGATCTCGGCATGGAACAACGGCCGATCATTGTCGGACAGAGCGCCCGACACCGGTAACTGACCTGAGGCGGGCCAAGCGAAGAGTGAGTGCCAGTGCGAGGGTCCTGCTGGTCATATAAGTCACGCCTGATCGCGTATCACTGTGCAATTCCTCGACCAATGACCTGGTCTATCCGGCGTTTCAAGGCTTCGCAGATTAATGTATGCGCTCGTCCAAATACGGTGAAAGCCCAATCAGTTAAGGTCGAATCGATCCAGATTCATCACCTTGGTCCAGGCCGCCACGAAGTCTTTCACGAACTTCTCCTTTGATCCCGCGCACGCATAAACCTCGGCGAAAGCGCGCAGTTGCGAGTGCGAGCCGAAGATCAGGTCGACGCGTGTTCCGGTCCATTTGGGAGCGTTCGTCTTGCGGTCGCGGCCCTCGTAGACGCCTTCTTCACCGTCGGCCGGCTGCCATTGCGTGCCCATATCCAGCAAGTTGACGAAGAAGTCGTTCGTCAAACTCCCGGGCGTCGCAGTGAAGACGCCATGCTTGGAGCCGCCCGCGTTCGCGCCGAGCACGCGCAGGCCGCCGATCAGGACGGTCATTTCCGGGCCGGTCAGCCTCAGCAGCTGCGCGCGGTCCACCAGCGGCCTCCTCCGGCTTCATGAACTGGGTCCTGCCGCCGATGTAGTTGCGGAAGCCGTCGGCCCGCGGCTCCAGAGGGGCGAAAGAGGGGACGTCAGTTTGTTCCTGCGACGCATCCATGCGTCCCGGCGTGAAGGGCACCTTCACCTCGACGCCGGCGTCCTTCGCGGCCTTTTCGATTGCAGCGCCGCCTCCCAGAACGATCAGGTCGGCAAGTGAGACCTTTTTGCCGAATTCTTTGCGGATCGTTTTCGAGCTTATCGAGCACCACTGCAAGCTGCTTCGGCTGATTGACCTCCCAATCCTTCTGGGGAGCGAGGCGGATGCGTGCGCCGTTCGCGCCGCCGCGCTTGTCGGAGCCTCGGAATGTCGATGCAGATGCCCAGGCGGTCGAGACGAGCTCGGAGACCGAAAGGCCGGACGCGAGGATCTTGCGCCTTCAATGCAGCAGCATCGCTGTCATTGATCAGCGGATGATCCACCGGAGGGATCGGGTCCTGCCAGATCAGAGTTTCCTTCGGCACGAGTGGGCCAAGATAACGCGCGATCGGGCCCATGTCGCGGTGCGTGAGCTTGAACCAGGCGCGGGCGAATGCGTCGGCGAACTGATCCGGGTTTTCATAGAAGCGCCGCGAGATCTTCTCATATGCCGGATCGAACCGCAGCGAGAGATCGGTGGTCAGCATCGTCGGCAGGCGCTTCTTTGTCTTATCGAACGGGTCCGGTACGGTCGGCTGCCCATTCCTGGCCTGCCACTGTTTCGCTCCCGCCGGACTCGTTGTCAGCTCCCACTCGTTTTCGAACAGGTTCTTGAAGAACAGATTGCTCCACTTCGTTGGCGTCTGCGTCCAGATGACTTCCGGACCGCCGCGTAATGGCATCGGCGCCGATTCCTGTACCGTACTTGCTTTTCCACCCGAGGCCCTGGTCCTCCAGGGCGCCGCTTTCCGGCTCCGGCCCGACCAGCGACGGGTCACCGGCGCCGTGCGTCTTGCCGAAACTGTGGCCGCCGGCGATCAGCGCGACGGTCTCTTCGTCGTTCATCGCCATGCGGAAGAACGTCTCGCGGATATCCTTGGCCGCCGCGACCGGGTCCGGGTTGCCGTTCGGGCCTTCCGGGTTGACGTAGATCAGGCCCATCTGAACCGCGCCGAGCGGCTCCGCCAGCTGACGCTCGCCGCTGTAGCGTTCGTCGCCCAGCCATGTCCCTTCGGGGCCCCAGTAAAGCTCCTCGGGCTCCCACACGTCGGCGCGTCCGCCCGCGAACCCGAAGGTCTTGAAGCCCATCGATTCCATCGCGACGTTGCCGGCGAGAACCATCAGGTCGGCCCAGGAGATCTTCTCGCCATATTTCTGCTTGATGGGCCACAGCAGGCGGCGCGCCTTATCCAGGTTCGCGTTGTCCGGCCAGCTATTCAGCGGCGCGAAGCGCTGCTGCCCCGCGCCAGCCCCGCCGCGGCCGTCGGTAATGCGATACGTCCCCGCGCTGTGCCATGCCATGCGGATCATCAGGCCGCCGTAGTGGCCGAAATCGGCCGGCCACCAATCCTGCGAGTCTGTCATGAGGGCATGCAGGTCCTTGATGACCGCGTCGAGGTCAAGCGTTTTGAACTCTTTGGCGTAGTCGAACTCCTCGCCCATAGGGTCGGACAAGCTGGAATTCCGGTGAAGAACCGAGATATCCAGGGCGTCCGGCCACCACTCGCGGTTCCTTCGCCCGCGCGCGCCGCCGTGAATGGGCATTTTTCAGATTTGTTATCGAGCTTTGTATCCATAAGTCAATTCTCTCTTATCAGAATAAACGATTCCTTAATTTTGGGAAGGACAACGACCGGTTCTGCCAACTCAGGTCTTCGCGCCAGAGGCGTGACCATTGTTTGCACCGCTTGGCGTGTTCCCAAGATCAGGTCCTTTGTACGCCGGCTTATTCGCAAGCCTCGGTCTTTCACGACGCCGACGATTTCAATCGGCATTAGACCGGTATCGACAAAACCCATGTGCAACCCAACAATATTGTCGTTGCCGTTGGGCGCTAAGCGGCGGGCGAAGGTCTCATTTACTATGACCACAGTGTCCCGCTCCTCGCCGGCCGCGAATTCTCCGCGCGCGACGCCGGCGATACCGCCACTCATTATCTCGATCGCCTTTTCGCGTGGCTCTCCCGGCGCCTTCGGTCTTCTGGCCACCTTGCTCGCCTCCATCGGACTCTATAGCGTAACCGCATTCGCCGTCACGCGCCGCACGCGCGAGATCGGCATTCGGATCGCGCTGGGCACCGGCCGTGAGACCGTGCTGCGCATGATCCTGCGCGAAGTGCTGGCGCTCGCCGCGATCGGCGTTACCGCCGGCCTCGCGCTGGCGCTCGTGCTCGGCGCTATGTCGAAAGCCAGTTGTACGGCCTGCGCCCGCGCGATCCGCTGGTAGCTGCCGCCGCGACTGGCGCCATCCTCGCCGTATCCGCCGTGGGCGCCCTTTGCCGGCACCGATTCCTCTGGACAGCGCACTTTTGGGCATGGCCTTCGGCTTCTTTTCTGGCGTGGCTGATAGCGAAGACGGCGTTTCGGTGGTGGTGGAGGTGATGTTTGGATCTATCTTGCGGTTGACGCTTCACAGATTGATCCGATTGATGCGCTGCGCTATGACTGACTCGAGTTGTATATCGCCCGCAGCACGCTTCGCACATACTGCTCATCCGTCAATCCTTCAATCGCCGCATCCGGAAATGGCGCCAGCGCGCGGAAGTACGCCGCAATCTCGCGAAATAGTTCCACCCGCGCCACCGGCTCATAGCCATCGCGCTGCGACACCGCGCGCACTGCGATCGCCACCGCTTCCGGCGCCGGCGCGGCTCCGCAGCCGCGCCGCCAAGTGCGGATACGCCAGCAGCGAGTTGTATTTGGCGGGCGCGAGTTGTTCCACGTCGGGCGCGCTCCACCTTCGCTCGCGCGCCACCACTGTATTGGCGGCCAGGTCGCCCAGCCGCTGATACTTCTTGCTGAAGAGCGACGCGGTCCCGCCGACCAGGTACAGCAGCGGCAGGCTGTCGATTAACCGCAGCAGATTACGCAGCACGATCTGCGAAAGCTGCAGGCGCAAGCCTTGCGCGTCGACCACGCGCAGCTTGAAGAGCCGCTTGCCGACAGTTTGCCCGCGCCATCGCCACTCCAGCACGATTCCGTAACCTACCTGCACCACAAAGTAGAGCAGGGCCGCCGCGGCGTTTTCCCAATCGCGATTGAGCGGGCGCAGCGCCTGCGGTCAGCTTGCCGATGAAATAAATGGCCGCCCAGATTGCGCCGCATCCACGGACCACGCCAGCGCACGCGCCGCCGGGGTCGCCAATGCGTAGGAAAACACCACGCCCTCGGGCGTTTCGATGTCTAACGACCGTTGCAGGACAGCGCTCATTCGCGTCCCGCCCAATGCAAGAAAGGTCGTGAGCGCCACCAGCTCGCAGCATCCAAACGCAATCTTGAGCGCGTAGGGGATCACCGGCTGATGGTATTGCGAGACGAACGATTCGACAATCCCGGCCCACACCAGCATGCAGGCGGCGCCCGCGACGATCGCGAACAGGTCGTGCGATACGGCGCGCAGCCGCTCCGTGCGCGTCTCGTGTCCGCCCCACCCGATCAGCGCGCCGGCGAGAATGAAGCCCGCCTGGCCGCCCAGCAGAATCGACGGAATTTCGATGGACCCGTGCGGCAGCAGCCATCCCAGCAGAAACACGCCCTGACCGCCCAGAATGTAATCCGCCGATACCGCGCCCAGAATCACGCCGTTGTAGAAGAGCATGATCAGCGTGCCCGCGCCCCACGTCATGCCCAGCGCCATGGTGAGCACGGTCACCTGGATGTTGTGCGTCATCAGCGCGGCGGAAAACGTGGCCTTTACGCCTTGCATCCGGTCGGCTTTGGCGCGTTCTTCTTCCGCCACGCGCTCGGCCGGCGAAACCATCAGGTTCGGAAAAGGCAGCAGGACGGCTTTCGATTGCGGATCGCTGCTAATCGCGAACCATCCGAACGCCAATCCCACTAGCGTGGCCGCGACCGAAAGCTGGAAGGCCCTCAGATGCCGGCGGAACGCGCGTGGAAACGCCAACACCAAGCTCTTCGCGCGGATTTGCAAAGGCGCGCGCGTCTCATGAATTTCCGCATAGGCGCGTGAAACCAGCGACTCCAGAAACGCCCGCAATTGCGGCTCGGTGGAGAATGTATCGAGCTTCGAGAGATCGGACGAGCAGCGCTCGTAGAGATAATGGAGGCGCTCGATATCCGCGAGCGGCAGCCGATGTTCGGGATCTTGATCGAGGCGCTTCAACAGGCTGTCGAGCTCGTCCCAATAGACTCGCTCGGCGGCGACGAAACGCGGCAGATCGATTATCACAGGGCTTTCACCACTCACAGCGCCTGCCTCCGCTTCACGTCCAAATACTGCGCCGTCACCTGTGCTTTAATGCGCGCCGGATCCACCACCGTCAGCTTGATGCCTCGATTTTGCAGCGCGATGCTCAGCTTGCGCATGCGATTCCACAGGATCTGTCCCGCCAGGCCGCTGTAGAGCGCGTCCAGGTCCGCGGGCGCGGTTTCGAAGAGCGGTTGCACTCCCGGCGATTGCGTCACATTCACCCGCACCAGATGGCGGCGCGCCAGCATCGGGACCTCGCGTTCGAACGTCTCGGCTAACAGAGCATCGTCGAGCGACGTGAAGAATACCAACAGCGTGCGGCGCCGCAAATTCCTCTGCAAGGCGCTGAAGACATCGCGGAAATCGGGACTGACGCGCTCCGCCTGCAAGTTATAAATGGTCTCGCGGCAGCGGCGGAAGTGGTCCATGCCGCGGCCCGCGCGGACGAAGCGCTGTGTCCGATCGCTAAATGTCACCAGCCCGAAGCGATCGCCGCCGCGCTCCGCCACCAGCGCCAGATGTAGCGCGGCATCCACGTAGCTTTCCATAATTCCCGGACGCGCCGAAAGACGCGAGGAATCGATCACGGCATAGACCTCCTGCGCATGCTCCACCTGATAGAGCTTCACGGTGGCAACGCCGCGCCGCGCTGTGGCCTTCCAGTGAATGTCTTCAAAGCTGTCGCCGGGCATGTACTGGCGCAAATTATCGAACTCTCGGCCTTTCCCCACCTGCCGCCGCAGGCGCATCCCGATATCGGCCGTCTTGCTGAAGAGAGCCGCGGTGGCGCGATCGCGCAGGTTGGGATAGACGCGCAGCGCGCAGTCGGTTGCGCGGCGGCCGCGCACCAGCCACAATCCCATTGGCGATTGCGCCTCCACGTGGATCTGCGCCAGGTTGTGATCGCCGCGCGCGGTTCCGGTGACCGGCCAGTCAGTCGCGGATGCTCCGGGCGCAGCGACCAGCGCGCGCGTCAGTTCATCCGACACGGCGCCGGCCGGCATGGCGACGCCGAGACGCAGCGCCAGCGGGCCCGAGGAGCCGTTCACCACCGTGACTGGCAATAAGGCGGGCACATCCCTGGTAAGTCTGAGAAATGGCGGCGTGCGCACGGCTCACCGCTGCCAGCCGCTCGTATCCGCGCATGGCATCGAGACCGGCCGCCAGTACGATAGCCGCAATACCGAGCACGCACGGCAGGGCCGCCCCAGCCACCATGCCGCCGATAGCGGCAAGCGGCAATACGGTCAGCGCCGCGACCCAGAGGAGGCGCGTGGAGGGGACTATCATCGACACCCGCTCCGGGGAAGACGCTGGGCCGATTTACATTCGGTCCCGCATAGCGGTAAGCGGCAAACTGGACATCTCTCCACGGTCCGCAGAGGCCGATTGACAATCGGCCGCAGGTTGGCAACCTGCCCCACATGAAATCGTTCCAGCGCGCGAAGAAAGGAATGGGCTGTAGCACAAGGAACCATCATCGCGGCACCGCCACCTCGTGCAAAATTCGCTCCAGCGTTTCACTTGCGCGCACGCCTTCCAATTCCGATTCGGGGCGCAGCAACAATCGATGCTCCAACACCGGCAGCGCGACTGCGCGAATATCGTCGGGGCTCACGAAATCGCGGCCCGACATGGCCGCCCACGCGCGCGCGGCGCGCAGCAACGATTGCGTGGCGCGCGGGCCGGCGCCCACCATGATCGCATCGTCGGCGCGCGTGCGCCGCACCACTTGGACCGCGTATTCGATCAGCGCCGGGCTAACGTTCACCAGCGCCAGCGCCTCGCGCATTGCGGCCAACTGCGCTTCTGTCAGGCATACGGGAACCTCGCCGCGGGCCAGGACCGATTCCGGCGCTTCGGCGCCCAGGCTGCGGCGCGCGAGGGAGAGTTCGTCGTCCCGCTCCGGCCAGCTCATCGAAATCTTGAGCATAAAGCGGTCCTTCTGCGCTTCCGGCAGCGGGTAGGTCCCTTCCGATTCGATAGGATTCTGCGTGGCGAATACGGTGAAGTTCGGCGACAACCGATAGCTTTCGCGATCGATGGTGACGGTGCGCTCCTGCATGGATTCGAGCAGCGCCGATTGCGTTTTCGCGGGCGCGCGATTGATCTCGTCGGCCAGCAGAAAGGTGGTGAAGAGCGGCCCTTTCACCAGCGAGAATTCGTTGCGGCCCAGATGGAAAACGTTGGTGCCGGTGATATCGGCCGGCATCAGATCGGGCGTGAACTGGATGCGCTTGAACTCGCAGCCCAGCGTGGCGGCGAGCGTGCGCGCCAGCAAGGTCTTGCCCAATCCGGGCACGCCTTCAATCAGCGCGTGCTGATTGCACAGAATCACGGCCAGCGAATGGCGAATGGCGTCGTCCTGCCCGATCATCACCTTGCTTACCGCGGTTTGAACGGCCTCCATGGAAGCCTGGAATTGGTCGAGGTTCAAAGTGTACCTTTCGAATGCCCGGCGGCTTGCAGCGCTGAGTGTACTTGACGCGCGGCCTCCAGCGGCCGGTCCGCCATGCCGCGGGCGATGGCGGCGGCGCTTTCCACGCGCTCGGGCGAAAACTCGCGGCGGCGCCCGGCCAGCCACTCCTGCCAACAGGCGGCGCTCAACTCGCGCGGCGTAATGTTCTTGCGCAGCAGCGTGAGCAATCCCTCAGCGGATGTGCGGCCGGTGAGTGGAACGGACCCGGAGTCCGGTCCCATACTTTTTGGTGGAGGAAATGCGCTGGCGTTGCGCCAGATGAATAGCGCCGCGCAAATCGCCAGGCCAGCCGCCAGTCCCAGCATGTGGAAGCGCCGCGCCAGCCCCATCACGCTGCCCGATTCGGCGATGCCGAGGTGCGATTCGTCGAATACGATGCGTGAGTTCGATCCCAACGCGGCGGTCACTTGCGGTAGCCGGTCCATTGCGACCGAGGATCGGTTTGAGAAGGCGCTGCTCCCGGCGAGAAATGCCACTGTGCCTTTCCCGAACGGCCGCTCAATGGCGATCAACCTGGCGCCGGCTCGTTGCATGGGTTTCCACCCGTGCGCCTCTGAAAAGTACAAGCGGGAGGCGCCGTCCTTTTCGGAATCTATCGCCAGCCTCACCTGCCACTGTTTGAAGATTTCGTCCGACGCCGCCGGCGCCGGCGTCCAGTCTTCCTTTAGGGCGGCGACCACGCGGGCGCCGCCTTTCGCGAGCTTTTCGATGACATCCAGATCGGAATCGCGCAACGCCAACAACACTACCGTCGATCCGCTCGCCGTCAGATTCTGAAGCGGCAGGAAGTTGCGCGCGACCGTGAGACCCGGCAACCGCGCCAGACTATCGAACAGAAGTTTCGCGCCGCTTGGGTCGGCGCGCAATGTGGAGTATTCGGGATAGACTCCACCGCCCGCGAAATCCGCGTGGAACAGCGCGACCAAACCGGCAAGAAATACCCCCGCCAGCGATATGGCGAGCGCGGCAGCTCTCCAGCGGCTCATGCAGCCACCGTTTCAGGCTGAACCAGCAAGGCCTTCATGCGCCCAGTGCGCCCGCGAAAATGTTCCACTGCTTCCAGAGTGACTGGGTACAGGCCGTACCATGAACGCTCAAACGCGGCGAGGTTTTCCGCAAACAGCGCGCGCGCTTCGGGGAACGAACGGGCGCGGCGCCGCAGATCGCCTTCATATTCGCGATTGGTTTTGCCGGGGTGGATCGCAATCCACTCGCGCCGCCCCAGCCACGCCAGATTTGCGAGATAAAACGCGCGCAACGCCAGTTGATAGTTCCGCTCGCCGATGCAGTTTTCCGCCATCGCAATCCACTCATCCTCGGGAAGCTGGTCCGGCGTGACGCTCTCGTCTTCGAGGCGCACGGGAGATCCGCCGGCGACAGTTGCGGCCTGCGGACGCGCGCGGCGCGCCCTCAATATACGCACTGCCAGCAAGCCCGCCAGGATCAGAATGATCGCCGATCAGCAGATAGAGACCTAGCGATAGCGCATGAGCCGGGGCCGCGCCCTTTTCTCCCCCGGCATGGAAAACTTGTCCATGATCCAACGAATCAAGTCCTCGATGGCGCGGCCGATCTGGTCCAAGGTCCATGCCACACCGTGAAAAAACTGGTTCGCCATATTGAGGAGCCAGGACGGTTTCTGCGCGGCCTCTGCCCGCGGCAGCCGCCAATCGTATTCGTGCGCCTGCATGGTTTGCTGGATGGACTGCCGCAGCGGCTCCGAAGCCACGGCGCTCGCGGACCATGCTCGTCTCGCGCTACCCGCAAAGATGCACAGCAGCGCCGTCCCAGCGGGCGCGGCGCGGCGCAATCCGCCTGGCAATCTACGCAACCCGGCGCGCAAATCCTCGCCGCTGGCGAGCGATTCGCGGCCGAAATACATCACGCAATAGACCGCCTGAATGAAAGGGTCGATGGCCATCCAACCGATCATCAAGGCCGCCATCGCGAAAAGTGGATTGGTCACATAGCTTAGACCCGCGCGGCTGAACGTGGATTCATACCCGGTGAGCATACGCGCCATTTGCGGCAGAATCGCCAGCGCGATGGCCACATTCAGCGTCACGAGCAATTGTAGAAACGCAATCGCGGCCAATGCCGACCAGCTTTGGCGGCGCTCGATTCCGGCCAGCTTCGAGGCGCGCGCGATTACCTCCGCGAAGCCGAGCCCGCGGCGGCAGCTCAGCACGGCGGCATAGCGGTAGAACGCGACCACGGATGCCAGCGGAAATACGATCAGCGCCGAAAGAGGCAGAACGATCAGCTTGGTCGCTCCCAACAGGCTTTGATAACCGGACATGCGCCACGCATTGATACTCGTGTCCTGTGCGCCGGCTAATTGCGCGCGCAGCCGGCAGGCGAATACCGCGCGCCAGCAGTTCATCCATGCCAGCGAGATGGCCAACGCCAACGAATCGATTATGCAGCGCTGAGTTCGACGGCCGGTATTGGGTGACATCGTTCCAGAACAATAGCACGGTAAGGGCGAATGGCGCGGCGCCAATCCAGTGGCAGAGGAGAGTCGGAAGAGGCGTCGCGCGCAGCAAATTTACTGCATCTTCCAGGGCGGTGATGGTGGCCGGCTCACGCATGCCCAATCTTCAGTCCAATCAGGCTAGCGCCGGCAGCCCAATAGATCAGCCAAGCCAGCAGAATTCCAGCCGCAATCATGGCCGGCGGGGCGAGGGTGCGGAGATGCCCGCGGGCATCCGCGCGCTCTGCCGCGACTCCACGCAGACACGCGGCGCACAGCAATCGGCCTTCATGCTCGCTGACGCATTCGCGGCAATAGCTGCGCCCGCATGCGGGGCAGCGGCACGCAGCTTCGCGAGCTTCGTGATTCCAGCAGTGTTGAATTAATTCAAGCGGCATCGGATTTGACCACCACAATCAATCCCCACGCCAGCAGGATCGTATCCATGCCGGCGCCGGCCTGCCGGACCACGGGCGACCTGGGAATCGCCACATTCAAAGTCTGCTTGCCAGTTCTGGCCGCGGTGACGCCGGCCGAAACGCCCGCGACCATGGCTTGCACGTAATACAGCACTCCGAACGCGATCAGCGATGCCACCGCTACCTTGTGCATTCCGGCTTTCAGCCGGCCGCGATGGTGTTGCACGATTAGCGCGATCGCGCCTGCTACCGGCAGCAGATTCGTGACGAACGGAAGCCAATTCGCGAGCGCCGCCGGCAGCGGCACAATTTTCGCCAGCGCGTCCACGTAGCAGGCTGGCCAGGAACAGATCGGACGAAAAGCGGCGGCCCGGCGATGCGGCGGGTTCGGATTCTGCCGTCATCGCAGCCGCGACAGGCATGGGCTGCGGCCGCCAGGAATGCCGGCCCCACCTCGCGTTCTTCCGCCGCGGCGGCCCAAGCGCGTTCCACAACGCCCTGAGTCTGTGCGATCAGCGGTTCCACAGCGGCCAGGAACTTCCTGGCTGTCCACATGCGGTAAATGGACGGTAACTGATCGCCGCTCACAGCCGTGTAGATGCGGCAGAGGCAGCTCTGCGCCGCCGAAACGTAGATCCACACGGCCACTAATGCGACTGCCAGTGCTTCAATAGCCGGCAGCGCGTAACTGCCTCCTTTCAGCCTTGCCGCGAACCATAATGCCGCCAATATACCGGCGGCGAACGCCATGCGCGTGGAGACGTGAAATCGCGGCGCGCGCGCCACGGCGATGGCTTGCACATCGCGAAAGTAGAATCGCTTGTACTCTTCGGTAAAGCGCGATCCGCGCACCAGCAGCAGGTAACCGGGACCGGCCCAAACACTGGACCGATTGAGAAAACCGCGCAGCGTGCCCGGGAGTTTGCGATAGAGGGCAGTCATCGCCGGGCCCTCGCGCCCATAACGAGAGCGACCACGAGTGCGATCCATCCAAGAATTTCGGCGGTTGAAATCAGGATCGCCGCCACAAAACGCCAGCGGCTTTGCCGGACCAGGCTCAAGGGCCGGTTCCACTTGGAGATGGATATTGCCAGTGCCGCGGGCGCAGCCGCGGCGGTCAGCGGCCATATCAGTAGCGACGCTACCGGCAGGGTGAGGGCAATGGAATCGTACAGCGTGCGCGGCTCATCCGCATTGGCCGCCCGCGCCTGCCCCGCGCCCGCCGCGACGCACGAAGGGCAATATGTCACACCATCCAGATCCACCGAGCAAAGCCGGCACACGAATCGGCCGCATTGGCGGCAGGCCGCTACGGCGCGCTTGCCGGGGTGATCGTAGCACGACGCTTCGCCCGTGAGCGCCGGTTCCCCTGGGGCCGCCGCGCGCTCCACGAACATCGCCGGAAAGGCACGGACGATGTTTTCCGATCCGCAGTTCGGGCAGGCGGCGGCCAGCGCTGTGTCGAGTCCCCAACGGGGCAAAGGCATGCTACAACGGGCGCAGGGAACCGGCATGGGCGAGCGTCATTCGCGCGTTTTGATCACGCGCGTATCGCAAATCATGTCGTGCAGCGCGCGCTTTTCGGAATCGAACGCGATCATCAGATATCCGATGCAGAGGATAATCGCGCTCAGTATGGCGGCGAAATAACGTCCCACCGCGCGCCCGTAACTTATCGGCGATCCGTCGGGACGCACGACTTTTAAACCAAGCGCCATCATTCCCGGCGTGGCTCCCAACGCGCCCATGAACCATGCGGAATATGTCAGGGAGAGCAGCGTGCTCACCAGGACGGACCATCCAGCCCTTGCCATCATGGGGGCCAGTGTTTCGAACGGGTTCGATCCCGGCGTAAACTGCGTATTGATCGTCACGGTGGGGAACAGCGCATATTGCAGAATGGTGGAGACCGTTCCCAGGATTATGCTATCGATCAGCCACGCCAGGAATCGCCACCAGAAGCCGGCGTAACGCATGGCTGCCACCGGCACAACGCCTTCGCGAAGTTTCTGCGCGTAAGTGTCTTTGCAGTATGGGCAGATGAGCCGGTCGCCAAAACGGGCAAGATCGTCGGGCGCGGTGGGGCGTCCACATTCGGAGCAGAATCGATTATCGGGAACGGTAGGTGCGGACATAAGCTCAGCTCCCCGGATGGTATTCGCGCTCAGTGTGACCCTTGAGCTGCGAGCGGTAGAAGTAGACCTCGCGCAAGTCGCCGGTGCTATATCGCTTGGCCTCATCGTTGAAGTGCGGCGACGCGGGATGGCCGCTCTCGCCTCCGGCCGTTATGGCTCGGGCGCGTACGGTGGGGCCGAACTCCACTACGGCAACGAAGCTGTTCCCGCTAGTGCCGTACCACTTTTTGGTTCCCGGATATGCGCGCGCCGCGAACGATGCCAGCGAACCCCATTGCGAAGAGGTAAAGCCTACGGGAATACTCGGCTCAGCATCGTTGAACGGCTGCACGATATCGCCAGTAAGCCGCTGGAACCGGTTGATATCGCCCCACGGAGTCTTCCAGCTCCCGAAATCGGCCGTTAACCGGTCGCACGCCGCTGCGAGCGACTGCAGAAGCTGCTCCGGCGCCACGCCGGCCAGCGGATCGTCGACCGGCGCGCCGGAGCCGCCGCCTCTTCGGCCGCCGCCCGCGTGCCGCCGCGCATCCTCGCCCCAGAACACGGCGAGCGACGTAGGCACGGATGCAACTCCCCATCGCAGGTCCCATTTGCGCAGCAGTGTAATCTGGTCGGCGAGTTTGGCCTTCAGGGGATTGGAAGCCGGCGCTTCGTCCCAAGCCTTGACCAGCTCGGGGATCGGCTTCTCAAACCAGGTGAGGTAACTGTCATAGGCCGCCGTGATAAGCGAATCCAGCGTGAAGTCCTTGGCGTTCTGCAGAACCCGGATTGCGTGCAATCCGCGGGCGGACTCGCCGCCGTTCTCCACATATGCGGGATAGTCTTCCTTTTTCGGGCTGCTCGGCCCGGCGGCGGACCACGGCCAGTTGTTGACATTGAACAGCCAACCGCTCTTTGGATTGAGTAAGTGTGGAGTTTCATCTACCGACAGGAGTCCGTGCCACTCCGTTTCCGGGTTACTGCCGTCCACCGGCTTAGTCCAATCGAACTTAGTGTCGCGGCGCGGGATGAAGTTGCCATGGAAGTAGGCGATATCGCCATCGGCATCGGCGAAGATCGTATTGTTGGATGAGTTAGCCTGTAACTCCATCGTCTTCAGGTAGGCTTTGTAGTCCCGTGCCTTGGTGCGCAGATAGGATTGCATCAGCGCCTTCACCGGCTCCTGCATGATGCGGATGGCGACCCATTTGCCATTGGCCTCGCGTACGATCGGCCCGTGATGCGTGCGATAAACGGTGAATCTCTTTTCGGCCATGCCATTGCCGTTCTTGTAAGTCACCGCGATTTCCGACACGGTCATCGGCCGCTCCTCGTTCCCGTACTTATAGAAGTAGCGATCGCCTTTCTTAACCACTGTCTCGAGATACTCGTCCACCGCGTCCACGCCACTTGAGGTGTGCATCCAACCGGCGCGGTCGTTAAATCCCTGGTAGATGAAGAACTGGCCCCAGGTTGCGGCGCCATAGGCATTGAGGCCTTCATCGCTCACCATCTGCAGTTCGGAACGGAAGAAGAAGGAGGTGTGGGGATTTATCAGCAATAGGGCGTGATGCGCGGCCGTGTTCGACGGCGCAATCGCAATTCCATTTGACCCGCCAGGCTCTACAGGCTGCTCCTGCTCGGGAAGGGGCGCCTGGGTTGCCGGCGCTTTACCGTAGAACGCCTCCAATTGACCCAGGTTGACCTTATCGATATCGCCGCCGAGGGGAACGCTGCCCTCCGTCAACGCAAGCGCCATCCATGGCTCGAAACGACGCATGAGTCTAGGTTTCACTTCGGGATGTTTGAAGAGGTAGAAATTGAGACCGTCGGCATAGGCGTTCATCAGCGTCTTTAGCCAGGCCGGGCTTGAGGCGTACTGTGTTTTGAGAACGGCGGGATCGACGAAGAGCTTCATGCGCAGGTCCTGATAAACGCGAGGCTCGCCTTCCACCTCGGCCATGCGTCCCAGCGAGGTGATGTAGTTTGTCTCCACGCGATTAAAGTCGTCCTCGGCTTGGGCGTACTCCATGCCGAAGACCGCATCGGCGTCGGTTTTCCCGTAGACGTGGGCAATGCCCCAATCGTCGCGAAGGACGGTGATATTGCGGGCCTGTTTTTCCCATCGTGCGGCTTCCGAAGGCTGGCTCCCCTGGAAGGCGAAAGAGGGGAATGCCGCCAGGGTAAGAAGAAGCGCCTGGGGATAGAGTTTGTGGTCCATGATTGGCTCTGGTCTATTCTAGTCTATGGAAGACAGGGAAGGGATTCGAAAAACGAAGCCAATCCGGCAGGTGCGCTAGAGTGAAAGCATGTTAAGAAAATTAGCCGCGGCTCTCTTGGGGCTTGGCGTTGCCGGCGCGCTTTCTGCCGCGTCCGGGAATCTGGAGATCTATTGGATTGACGCCGAGGGAGGCGCGGCCACGCTGATTGTGTCCCCCAGCGGCGCGTCGATGCTGGTGGATACCGCCAACCGGACAGCCGACGATCGGGACGCCAAGCGGATTTTCGCCGCAACTCAAAAAGCCGGGTTGAAAAAAATCGATATCCTGCTGACCACCCATTTCCATAGCGATCATATCGGCGGGATGGCGGCTCTCGCGAAGATGATCCCCATCGGCATGTACATGGATCACGGCGAATCCGTGGAGATGGCGCGCCCGCAGGTGGCGGCGAGTTACAAAGCATACGTGGAGCAGAGCGAAGGAAAGCGCAGGATACTCAAAGCCGGAGACCGGATTCCGCTTGAGGGAGTGGACGTCGAGGTGATCATGGCGGCAGGGCAAGCGATTACTAAACCGCTGCCCGGAGGAGGAACGCCCAACGCCGCGTGCGCCGACTTCCATCCCCATCCGCCGGAGCCCGACCCCGACAACGATCAGAGCGTTGGCTTCGTTTTGCAATTCGGAAAATTCCGCTTCATCGATATGGGCGATCTCACGTGGAACTATGAGCAGAAGCTGGTCTGCCCGCGGAATCTGATTGGAAAAGTGGATCTCTATCAGACCACGCACCACGGTCTGGACCGCTCCAACTCTCCCCAATTTATTTGGGCGATCCAGCCGAAAGTGGCCGTAATGAATAATGGACCGCGCAAAGGCGGCCCCGCGAGCGTATTCGAGACGCTACGCAAGTCGCCGGGGTTGGAGGATATCTGGCAGGGGCACCTGGCCCTGGGCACGCCAAAAGAAGTAAACACGGACGAGAAGATGATCGCGAATCTGGAATCCTCCGCGGATTGCAAGGCCAACCTGATCGAGGCTTCGGTGGAACCCGGCGGCCAATACACCGTAACCAATCTGCGTAACGGCTTCAGCAAAACCTATCAGGCGCGGCCATAAGACTCGCATCCGTTCAACTGGGCAAACCCGATACCGAGGCCACGGCGGATTCGTCGCCCCCCGCCGGTGCAGGTACGCCGACCGCGCCGCCCGCCGCGATCGGAGCAGACTTGTTCCGGTCCCGCAGCCACATAAAGGGCCGCTCGACTCCAAAATAAGAAATTACCGGAATGACAAGCGCCGGAATTACAAGTACAAGCTGCCGCGGGTGATGCGCGGGATCGAGGAGACGAAATCCCAGGAAGCGCCCGCTGTGCCCAACGATTGTGATCCTTTGGCCTTCATCGATTACCAAAGCGTGGTACAGATATACCGCGTAAGAAATCTTCGCGACAAAACGAAGAATCGGATGGGCTAGAATCCGCCATTGAGAATTACCGAAACAAACGGTTTGAATTAACAGTACGGCAATAATCACCGGCTCCAACGAAAAGGACGCCATCGATAGCCAAGGCTTCGCTCTGATCGAGTCATTTAATGTAAGAATCGCAACGAGCCCTGCGAGCGGCGCAACCCCGAGCCATGGAGTGATCGTAAACCGCGCCAGTACTCTGGAGATTACGGGCTTGCCTACCGCCTCGGAGGTCAGTATGGCAAGCAAAGAGCCTATCATCAACGCGTCAATTCGGGTATCGAACGCGTTATAAATGTACCCGTAGGAAACATGAAATCCGATAAAAAGGACCGCTCTATATAGCCAGACGCCAAGAATGAAAACAACGACCAGGCGACTGGCGTTCCTCCGCGATGCCAGTATCCACAGCAACATCGCGGGCCAGAGGAAATAAAACTGTTCCTCGATGGCCAGGGACCACGCGATTCCCATGTGCTGAATGGTTTCCGGGCCCGCAATGGCACGTGCATAATCGGTGAGGTAAAAGAAAGAGGCCCATGGCTCCCACGCACGAATGTGCTCGCGATGCACCGCTATCAGCAGTGTTTCCAAAAGCCAGCAGGCATAAAAAGTCGGTAAGATGCGAAAGGCGCGATTGCGATAGAACTTGCGCAGCGAGATGGTTCCGGTTTTTGCGTATTCGCCGAGCAGGATTCGCGTGATCAAAAAACCGCTCAGAACAAAGAACATCATCACGCCAAGTTCCCCGGCGGCGCTGGGAAGTAGCGAAAAATGAAAGAGAAATACCAGCGAAACGGCCACCGCCCGTACGGCATCCAGGCCCGGAATCGTCCTCAACCGGAGCGCCGATTGCAGCAAATCTTCGCGGCTCTCTCCCGGGTCGTCGGGAATCGGCCGCCGAGTGGTAAGAGCGAGGCCGGGCATCAGTTCCCGACCCAGCCGTTCCTCTCAATCACCTCAAGCAATTCTCGTCCGATTTGCCGTTCGGAGTTTGCCGGGTTGGGAAAAGGTGCGTTCATCGGGAATATGCTTCCCTCATTATCGGCGAAAGCACATTGGAGCTTTAGAGCACTGCGGAAAGGCAAGCGATTCATACGCATCCTATTCCACAACGGGCTGCTCTCGGAGTAGAGAGCGCGGCGGTTTAGAACGAGAATCGCGCGCCGATGCGGAAGATCCGCGGAGGGATAATCGTCGTCGGCGCCCCGAACCCTTCATACAGGACCTTTTGCCCGTTATCCGGGTTGCCGGGAATATTGATGGTCGTGCTCTTTTGACCGACCACGGAGCTTTCCGCATTCGCGGCGTTTGTGTTGAAGATATTGAACAGATCGAAAAACAGATTCAACCGCGCCCGCTCCTTTATCTGGAAGCTCTTCTCAAAGCGCGTATCGAACACGTACAGGTTGGGGGAGTAGAACGCGCCCGTTGGCGCGATCGGTACATAGATCGTGCCGACGTTCAGACCGGTCACCGCGTAGGTCTCCGTCAGCGGCGATCCCTCTTGCATTCTCAACACCGGCGAGATGCGGATGCCCCAAGGGCCTTCATAGGTGCTGTCAAAATGAAAAACCCACTGATTGTAGCTCTGGTTGTGATTAATATCCTGATCCGGATTGAGCGCCACGCCGTTGGTGATTCCGCCGCTCGAGGAAATGGCCGAAGCGCCGCTGGAAGTTCCGCCGATGCCGCTGGTTGTGTGGGTCCAATAATAGCTGGCTACAGCCGTGAACCGTCGCGAGAGCCGTTTGGTAATCGTGAGTTCCAGGTTGCGGAAAATCTGGAAGTTACCGTTAGGACTCGCAATTTCATTCTGCGACGCCCCGATCTCGTTCGCCGGGACGTCATACACGGTGAGCGGCTTCGTCGTGAGGACATTGCCATTCGCGTCGAAAGTGGCCGGCACGTTAACCGTCTTAGTAAGCGTGTACAGGCTGGCGGGCAAGGCCAAGTTGATAGTTTCGGGCGAATACCGCAGCACCCTGTATACGAAGCCTCCCTCCAGCGACACGGTGTTGGTCAATTGATGCTGGACAATGAGGCCCATATCGTCAAAGCGCTCGTCCTTCAGATTCGGTTGGACCGAAGAACCGGTGGGGACGCTGGGCGACCCGACGACCGATCCGATCTGATTCACGTTGAACGGCAGATTATTGGGATTGTTCCACTGGAAGACCGCAGTGGCCTGCTGCAGCGGCGCCACCGCGCTGACAATAGTGGTCGAGGGGTAGCTGTAATACTCGCCCCAATACGCTTTTAAAACCGTGCGGCCCTTGCCCGTAAGATCGTACGCGATACCGATACGCGGCGCCACATTGACCGGGAAGGTCGATACCGTTTTATCCGGGAACTTGCCGTTGACCAGCTCCGGATCGGGCGGAATCGAATAGCCCGTGGGCAGCGGCTGTCCCTGGTAGAAAAATCCGCAGAATTGGCAATCGCCGCGGAGCGCGAGATTTCTATACCCGGAGCTGTAGTCGTCCCAACGAACGCCGAGATTCAGCGTGAGGCGCTTGATCTTTACCTGATCCGTCAGATACAGGCCGTTATGCAGGATCTTCCAGGTATTGACGCGGGTATTGTTAGTGATCTCCACTTCGTAAGGAGTGGCGAAATCGTTACCGGCGGGGCTCTTAAACATTTCGTAGGCGCCGCCCACCAATCCATAATATTGATCGTTCTCGATTTCGCGTTCATAAACATAGCCGAACTTCAGCTGGTGATTGGCGTGAAGAAAGTCGTCGAGGAAGTAGCTGCCGGTCGGCTCGAATTGATAGCGGCGGGGATCCAATCGCGTTTCCGACTGCGTGGACCCGGAGCCCGCTCCAGCGGTGTCGTTGGACGTTAAATCGATCATGCGCGGCGCGAGCGTACCGACAGCGAGTTTGGGCAAGGTTTGCGAGCATGGACAGGTGGATGTGCCAGGGTCGCCGGGAAATACTCCATACGGGACCTGCGGGAAATTGTAGCCCCAGGTTCCCACCAGCACATTAACGAAAAACTTCGGCGTAATCACGCCGTTGTATTGCAGGTTGCCGACCCAGGCCATTGCTTTCTGGTAATACATCGCGTCCTCATAAAGCCCGGCCGCCGAAGCCCGCTGAGGCTTCAGAATCGGATTCCACTGCGCGAAACTGGACAGCCGGTGATTGTTATTGATGTTGCCGGTCACCTTATACGTCGCGTTGCGATCATATGCGTAGGAAGCCACGGTACCGGGCGCCTGCACGGGAAATCCAACCACGCTCGCGCCCACAGTCTGGTCGCGCAAAGAAATGTAGAACCAAAGACGGTCCTTGCGGATCGGTCCGCCGAGGTCGCCATTCGGATCGTAATATGTGGCGATGCGCTGCCCCAGCCCGGCGCCCTGCAGAACCTGGGCCTGGCTGATGTTATGGCCCTGGAAATTGGGGTTCTCGTAATCGAAATACATGTCGCCGTGAAATTGGTTGCCACCCGTCTTAACCACGGCGTTGATCTGATTACCAGGCACAGGCATGGAGGCGTCATTGCCCGCCGCGCTCACCGTGAACTCGGTAAACGATCCGTAATCAAAATAAAAACCGGCGCCGCTGGTGCCTTCACTGGTGTTGATGCCGTCGACCATGACGCGGTTCTGCCCGCCGTATCCGTACGACGTGTACGCGACCTGGTTGCCAACCGCCGATCCGCCGACATCGAGCGTAGCGTCTCTCATACCGGGCGTCAGGCCGATGGCGGACCACATGTCGCGTCCGTTCGGAAGCTCGTTCAATTGCTGCAGGTTGAACCCGCCCTGAACCTGCGTATTCTGCGTATCCACCAGCGGCGTTTCGCCGGTGACCACCACGGTCTGCTGCTGCGTTGCGGGAACCATCGTCACATTGATCGTGGCGTTGAAGTTCAAGGTCACATTCACCTGATCGCGGACTTGCGTAGCGAATCCAGGCGCCGCAAAGGTAAGTTTATAGACCCCCAGCGGCAATGCGGGAAATCGATAAACACCCGCCTCGTTGGTTGTGAATTCCTCGTCTCCCTGCAATGCGGGGCTGGTGGCGGTCACCTTCACGTTTGGTATCGTGGCCCCCTGAGCGTCGGTAACGACGCCGTTCACTGCGCCGCTGTTAATCTGTTGAGCAATTCCAAGGGTTGTAAAAAGAACACAAGCCGACGTAAGAAAAAATGCAAATCTCATTCGAATCAACCTCATTACTCAATTTTTCGAGCGAGCCGTACCGTCCATCCTTACGGAAGGAATCAGGATCAAAAATCAGGCGTTTCCTGGAGCGTATGCCGATCTTCACAAGTTGTCAAGGGAATAGTTGCCAACAGAGAGTAGTTGAAGGCTACATAGGGGCTAGGGAATCGTGGCGCCGCTTGGTTGCCTTTCCCCCCCTGCAGTCATCAATCGCTTATACGGCAAGCGCGCGATTGCATACGCGCAGGCTGACCGGACCGGGTCTCCTGACCCAACCTTCGCACTATCGACCCGGCGTTTGGCGGTGTGATGCCATTGATGCCCAAAGCTGGTTTTGTGACGGTTACTTTTTTAACCCGGATAGGCGACAGTGACCCGCGAAGTGTTAGCCGAAGCGTTCTCCATCGCGGTGTTGATCAGAAACCGTCCGCCGGGGGCTACAGTGTATGCGAGCGCCTTAGGTATCAAAAAGCGGAACGGCCACGGATTCGAAGATGGTGGCCGCTACTGCTGGCCGCCGCTGTCGCGGCGCTTCAGTGTAGGCCGATCATCGTCTGTCTTAGTATTGCTATCGGTGGAATCCACAGGGCCGTTGCCGCTGCCCGGCGCTCGCCGCAGCGTGGGACGGCTGGGGTCGGTGTTGTTATCCAGCTTGCGATGATTGTGCAGCATTGCCAGGCGCGCGCGCACGTCGTTGAATTCGGAAGTCGTCACCACGTACTCTGGCTTGGGCTTCAGGATCGTTTCGATTTCGTTCTGGGCGGCTTTGATGCGGGCATCCGTCATCGGGTGCGTGGAGAAAACCTTGGAGAGCGTTCCCGGCTTCTTCTTTTCCAGCGTCTCGATCTTTTCGAAGAAATCGACGAACGCCGTGGGATCGTACCCGGATTTATACATGTACTGCAATCCGTAATAATCGGCTTGCCGCTCGAAGGCCTGCGAGAATTGCAGATAGCCCAGCGGAATCGCCAATCCCATGCCTTGGCGGATTGCGTAACCGGTCCAGCCGCCCAGGAAGATCGATCCGGCGATCGCGCCAATCTGCATCAGATCGCCGCGCGTCGCCTGCCTGGTACCGTGACGCGCCGCGACGTGCGCGATTTCATGCGCCATTACGCCCGCGAGCTCGGCCTCGGTTTCGGTCTTCAAAATCAGTCCGGAGTTGACGAAAAAGAATCCGCCCGGCAGCGCGAACGCATTGACTTCCTCGGTGTCGAGCACTTTGATGGTGAAGGGCACCTTGGCGTCCGAGTTGCGCACAATGTTCTGGCCGACGCGGTTGATGTATTCCGCGATTACCGGGTCGTCGATAATCTTGGCTTGACGCTCAACCTCCTGGGCCAAACTTTTGCCGAGAGCGATCTCTTTTTCCAGCGAGTAGAAATTGATCCCGCTACCGACATCGCGATTGCCGATCTCGTCGGGGTCTTTCTTTTTGTCGTCACCGGCCAAGGCGCTTCCGGTTGTAAAACCGATCGCCATCCAGATCGTAAGGAGCAGTGCCAACGGACGTCTCATCTCAAGAACTCCTAGATACACTATACGCCGATTGTGGTTGGGGCGGAACACTGTTGTATTAAACGTCCATGCCCGCGTCCAGGTTTCAGGGTTATTGCGTCCACGGGGAGGGGAAAATGGGCCGGGCCTATCGCCCGATTATCAGTAATTCCGTTTACGCTTGACCCGCACCGCTATGCGCGGCCTTTAGCCGACCCCGCAACGCATCCGTATAGAGCTGAATACCTTTGCGGGAATAGTGCAGGAAGCCCTCCTGGCGGAGGCGGTTCATCTGAAACGTGACGATTTCCCGCGACGTGCCCACGTACTCCGAAATTACCTGATGGGTGAGGGGTGGAATCCGCACCGACCCATCCTCGCTCTGTGCGCCCAGGCGGTCGGCAAAGCGAAGCAGCGAAGACACGATGCGCTCCGCGGTTTTGTCGAATGCAAAGGTTTCAATGCGCTCGCCGTATTCCAGCGTCCGCTTGGCCAGCATTTGTATTAGGGCCAGGCCAAGCAACGGCTGCCGCTCCACCTGCTCTTCGATTTCCGCCGCATCCCACGACATCAACATGACAGCCTCGAGAGCCGTTGCCCGTGCGTTCAGGGCCAGTCCCAACAAACAGCTTTCGCCGAAGAAGTCGTCCGTACTGAAGATGTCGACGATCGATTGGCTGCCATTCTCCAGGGGCGTCGCGAGACTGACGCGCCCCTGGATCACCAGGTGCAGACTCCGCGAGGGGTTGCTCTCGTCGAAAATGGTTTCACCTTTGGAATAGTCGGTTACCCCCTTCCGAGGAAGATACATCAATGCATCTTCCATGTGGGGGGCGGGGCTTGGTTTTGCTCCGTTCGACATACACCTTCAGCGTACGCCCAGGCGGGGCAGTCAGCGGCCCACGCGCTGGGGTACTGTAGGCAAGAACACAGTTCGGGTGGGTGAAATGTGAGTGGCGGAAGCGTATCGGAGTCGAACCGATCAACGGCTTTTGGACCGCTCGGCAGTTTTGAAGACTGCGCCCATCACCGGGTGAGACACGCTCCCGGTTCAGTTTACCCCGACTTGTGGCGGCGTTCTGCGGGCATTCGCCTCCCGCAACGGCTAATCGCCGCTTTTGGCGCTTTCTTCTGCGGCTCTCAAACAATGGGCCACCCCTACCCAAGCTGCGTCGCGATGCGGCGCACAGGAACGGGTGGATCTTGTGGCAAGGATTATTCGAGCGCTGACCGGACTACATCAATCTCGCAGATCCCCTTTCACGGCCCGCTGTTTCCACAGTGCGTGCGCGTGCAAGCTCGGTGTCTGGCCCTGGCGACAAAAGCACTGGGGTCAACCTGATACAGACTTTCATACCGCCGGTATCCTATGTGTCTGCCTTTAGGCGAGGAAGCGGCGCATCCTATTTCATTAACGTCGGTGAACAGGCACGCCGGCAAAGCAGTGCAAGCGCCCGGCCTGCCGGATCTTCACGGCTGCCCGCTGCATCTCCTATAATTAAAGAGAACGTGAAATCAGGGAAGATTCCCCGTTAGAGGTTCTCCTATCGATGTCCACTCTTGAGGTTTCTCCGGCGGAAACGCCCTCCCGGCAGTATCCCGAGCCGGTCGTCAATGACTTCAGTATCCAGGTCGCGACCGTCAACGGCTCGGGCAGCCAGACCGCCAACACCGTTCTGATGCGATCTCTATTCCAGATGGGTATTCCGGTCTCGGGGAAGAATATGTTCCCGTCCAATATCGCCGGCCTGCCTACCTGGTTCACCACGCGCGTATCGAAACACGGCCACGTGGCGCGGCGCAAGGAGATCGATTTCCTGGTCGCGATGAACCCCGAGACGGCGCGCGAAGACGTGATGAAGCTCGAATCCGGCGCGGCCGTGGTGTATGACGAACCGCTGGGCTTGAAGCAACTTCGCAGCGACGTCCACTTCTATCCGGTTCCTTTCGACAAGCTGGTGGCGCCGGTCTGTCCCGACGCCAAATTGCGCAAACTGGTGCGCAATATGATTTACGACGGCATCGTCGCCTGGGTGCTCTCCATCGATATGGAGGAAATCCACACGGCGCTTATCCGTCAGTTCGGCAAGCGTAAAGCCAAGGCGGCCGATCTCAATTGGGGCGCCGCGCGGGCTGGATACGATTACGCCGCCAAGACATTCACCAAGACCGACCCGTTCCGCGTGGAGCGCATGAACGCCACCGCCGGCAAGATCATCATCGACGGCAACTCCGCGTGCGCGCTGGGCGCTATGTTCGCCGGCGTCACCGTGGTCACGTGGTATCCCATCACGCCGTCGTCGTCGCTGGTGGAATCGCTGATCGGATACCTGAAGCGCTACCGGCACGATCCGGAAACCGGCAAAGCCACCTATGCTGTAGTGCAGGCGGAAGACGAATTGGCGTCCATCGGCATGGCCCTCGGCGCCGGTTGGGCGGGCGCGCGGTCCATGACCTCCACCTCCGGCCCGGGCATTTCGCTGATGTCGGAGTTCGTCGGGTTCGGCTATTATGCGGAAATTCCGGCGGTGATTTTCGATGTGGAGCGCGTTGGTCCCTCCACCGGGCTGCCGACGCGCACCATGCAAGGCGATATTCTTTCGAACGCGCTGCTTTCGCACGGCGACACCAGGCATCCGATGATTTTTCCCAGCTCCCCGGAAGAGTGCTTCACGCTGACGCTGGAAGCATTCGATTTCGCGGAGCGGTTCCAGACTCCGGTCTTCGTCATGACCGATCTCGATCTGGGGATGAACAGTTGGATGGCGGATCCGTTCGCCTATCCCGGCAAGCCGATGCACCGCGGCAAAGTGCTCGACGCCGAAGATCTCGATCGACTGGGCGGCTTCGGCCGTTATCAGGATATAGGATGGCGACGGCATTCCATATCGCACGCTGCCCGGCACCAAGCACAATAAGGCCGCCTACTTCACGCGCGGCAGCGGCCACAACGAAAAGGCGCAATACACGGAGCGCGAAGACGATTATGTCAACAATGTGGACCGGCTGGCGCGCAAGTTCGAAACCATGCGCCAGTTTGTCCCCGAGCCGGTTGTGGAGATCAATCCGAAGGCCCGTATCGGCTTTGTCGCCGCCGGCACTTCCGATTACGCCGTGCGCGAAAGCTGCGAGCAGCTGCGGAACGAACATGGCATTGCAATGCAGCTATCTGCGCCTGCGCGCGTATCCGTTCACCGATCACCTGATCGATTTTATTCGCAACCACGACCGCGTCTATGTGGTCGATCAGAACCGCGATGGGCAGTGGCTGGCGCTGATGCGCCTCGAGTTCGAGCCCGATCTGATCGCCAAATTGCGCAGCGTGCGCTACTACGGCGGCCTGCCGCTCGATGCCCGCACCGTCACCGATGAAGTCGTCCGCCAGGAGGGTAATATGAGCACGGTAGTAACTCCGCCAGGACCGGCCGCGCAGCCGAAAAAGACCAACCGCATTGGCTTGGAGGTGGTGAATTACCGCGGCGGCAAGACCACGCTTTGCGCCGGCTGCGGGCACAATTCCATTTCCGAGCGCCTGGTGGAGTGCTTCTACGAGCTTGGTATTGAGCCTACCGGCGTGGCCAAATTCAGCGGCATTGGCTGCTCTTCGAAATCGCCCGCTTATTTTCTTGGACTGTCGCACGGATTCAACAGCGTCCATGGACGCATGCCCAGCGTCGCCACCGGCGCGCTGCTCGCCAACCGCAGCGTTGCTGGGACTTGGGGTCACCGGAGACGGCGATACCGCTTCGATCGGCATTGGCCAGTTCATGCACCTGGTGCGGCGCAATATGCCGCTGATGTACATCATCGAAAACAACGGCGTGTATGGCCTGACCAAAGGCCAGTTTTCCGCCACGGCCGATGTGGGCTCCACGGCTAAGGGCGGCTCGCCCAACGAGCTGCCGCCGTTCGATTGCTGCGCCCTGGCGCTAAAGTGGGGCGCGACTTTTGTGGCCCGCTCTTTCAGCGGCGACAAGAAGCAGCTTCAGTCCATCGTCAAGGCCGCTATTGGACACCGCGGGCTTTCCGTGATCGACGTGATTTCACCGTGCGTCACCTTCAACGACCATGAGGGATCTACTAAGAGTTACGGCTATATGAAGGAGCACGAGACCGTGCTGCATGAGTTGGATTACGTACCATTCTTCGAAGATATTTCAGTAGAAATTGCCGAAGGAGAGGTGCGCGACATTCGTCTGCACGACGGGTCCCACCTGCGC
>CAVRPF010000028.1:0-101730 GCA_963723015.1 Bryobacterales bacterium | reverse complement strand
TACCTGGAGCGCTGCCGGCTCAAGACCGGCGTGCTGTTTTCGAGCCGCCTGCGAAGCTGGGCGCGTTCGCCGGCGGACAAGCGACCCGGTCGCTGAGCGAATTTGGCGAGCGGATCGGGGTCGCCTTCCAACTGCTGGACGACATGCTCGACATCGCCGGTCCCCCGCCCGTACGGGCAAGCCGCGGGGGGCAGACCTGCTAGACGGGACGGTCACGCTGCCCCTGATCGAGGCACGCGCTCGCGACAGCGAACTCGCGACCCTGGATCTCAGGGAGATCACGACCGCTGCCGATGCGGCCGCGGTCTGCGACAGGATTGCCGCGACCGGGTCGCTCGACACGGTCAAGACGCGCGCGCTCGCCATGGTGGCCCGGGCCAAGCTGCTGCTGACCGCCTTGCCCGAGCGCCAGCGCGGGGCGCTCGAGCTGGTCGCGGACGGCGTCGTTGAGCGCTACTCGTAGTGCAAAGCCGCGGGTAGCGACGCGGGGTCCCCCGTTGGCCGCGTCCGCCACGCGACGCAGCCTTCCTTGACCCCGTCGCCCCCCTGAGCACAACACCGTCAGCCCCCGCGCCCCCGCTTCAGGCCCCAGCCTTGCTCCGGTCCCCGGACACTAGAAAATCTTCAGGCAGTACGAGGTCGCGCTCGAGCGCCGCCACGAAGCGGTCGATCTCGCCCGCCATGTTTGCCTGGGAGAGCCGCTGCAGGTCACCGAGCATCTCCGCCAATCCGTCGTCCAGCTTCTCCTCGAGCCCGATCGACCTGATCGCGGTCGATAGACTCCCTCCTCGCTCCACCAGCAGTTCGGACATTCGAGCGTCAGCTCCCAGCGGGAGCCCTCGGCCTCGGCCCAGCTGATCGGCTGGACGAGCTCTGACTCACAGCTCGGGCAGACGTGCAGACCGCCCGTGGCGGGCTGGTCGCGGTCATGAAACCTGACGACTTCGATCGACCTGCCACTTGGGAGGACGATCCGGCGGATGGAGTGACGTTTGGGGTTCTGGTTCATCTTCGGTGCCTCCTGGATTGAGGCATCTATCGGCGCACCTCGGGAAGGACTTGAGCCGGTCTCTTACTCAATCCATAAAGTGACCGGTACTCTTGGAGACCCCAACCGGAGGAGTTATGTTCCGCAACCCCACCACGGATCTGATCGTCGTCCTGGTGATCGTGCTGCTCATCTTCGGGCCGAAGCGGCTACCCGGTATGGGACGCCAGCTCGGTCAGGGATTGCGCGAGTTCAAGGACTCGATCACCGGCGACTCGGAAAAGGACGACGGCGGTCAGCGGCCGAGATCTCGACGACTAGCGCGCCGCCGCCCGCGGCGGCCAGTGGCGCCGCCGAGAACCGGCCGGCGGAGCCGGCGCCGACCGAGCCGCCGCGCGAGCCCGTCGAGCGCGGCTCCTAGCTCGCCGGAGGAAGCTGCGGGATGGCGAAGGTCCTGCGCCCGATCGGGCACGAAGACCGCTTGAGCATCGTCGATCATCTCGATGAGCTGCGCTCTCGCCTGATCGTCTGCGGGATCGCGCTGGCGATTGCGTTCGGCTTCTGCTTCTGGCAGAACCAGGCGCTGCTGAAGGCTCTCAACCGCGCGCTGCCGGCGACGCCCAGCACGACCCAGAACCACATCTCGGGCCTGACCGGCGACAACGTTAAGGATTCCAAATATCTCTCTGAGCTCAGCACGCAGCTGAACCGGCTGGCCGCATCTGGGTCGCAGTCGACTCAGGATCGTCAGTCGTTCGCCGCGGCGGCGGCGGCCGCTCAGGGCGCCGCAAAGTCCCTGCCGCAGTCGACGCCCAAGCGACTCCCGATCACGATCCGGGTCGGTGAGCCGTTCACGACGACGCTCACGGTCGCAGCGTACTTCGCGCTGCTGCTCGCGCTTCCGGTGCTGATCTATCAGGCCTACGGGTTCGTGATTCCGGCGCTCAATCCACAGGAGCGCCGCGTGGCGCGGCCCGTGATGGCGGCCGCGCCGGCGCTGTTCATCGCCGGCGCGGCCTTCGCATACTGGGTAGTGCTGCCCCCGGCGGTCCATTTCCTCCAGGGCTACAACAGCCAGAACTTCGACATCCTGGTCCAGGCCAAGACCTATTACGCGTTCCAGATCTTGACGATGCTCGGGATCGGGCTGGCCTTCCAGCTGCCGCTCGGCTTGCTCGCGCTGCAGCGTCTCGGCGCATCAATGCCCGGACCCTGACTCTCAACTGGCGCTACGCTATGGTCATCATCGCCGTGATTGCCGCGGCAATGCCGGGGGCCGATCCGGTCACCATCGGACTGGAGATGCTGCCCCTAGTCCTGCTGTACCTCGCCAGTATCGTGATGTTGAAGATTGCCGATCGCCGCGCCGCGGCCCGTGCCGCCGCGGAGCTCTCGCAGATCGGCGACAGCCTCGACCCCACGTAGTGCAATGCTTTTCGATCTCCGTAGCCGCGGCCGTCGCCGCACCGTCCAAGCCGTCTACCTCGGCCTCGCGCTGATCCTGGGCGGCGGCCTCGTGCTGTTCGGCGTCGGTGCCGGAAACGGCTTCGGAGGGATCCTCAACGCGTTCACCGGCAATGGCTCGAGCGGAGCGCAGAAGCAGGTCGTCAGCCAGCAGGAGAAGGACGCCCTGCGTCAGACCCAGCTGCAGCCTTCCGATCCCGCCGGCTGGGCTGCGCTGGTCCAGGCCCGCTGGGCCTCCGCCGGCCAGGGCAGAACTTCGACACAAACACCGGAACCTTCACCGCCTCGGGGAAGAAGGAGCTCGCCGCGACCACCCAGGCTTGGCAGCAGTACTTGAAGCTGACGCACAATCCCGACCCAAACGTCGCGATCTTCGCCGCTCGCGCCTACAGCGCCACCGGAAACTACGCGGGTCAGGCCAGCGCGTGGGAGATCGTCACGGCCGCCAACCCCACCGAGGCCAAGGGCTTCGAGTGCCTGGCGGTCTCCGCGTACGCGGCCAAGCAGACGCGTAAGGGCGATCTCGCCGCCGCCAAGGCACTCTCCCTGATCCCCAAGGCGCAGCGTCTCACGATGCAGCAGACGATCAACCAGGCCAAGACGAATCCGTCGATCGCCCAACAGTGCTGACCCTCCGGCCACCGTGCCGGTGACCCTCGGTCGGGGTAACATCGCGGCCACGGGCCGTTAGCTCAACTGGTAGAGCAGGGGATCTTAATCCCAAGGTTGGAGGTTCGAGTCCTCCACGGCCCACGTAGGAAGCCCCGCTAGCGGGGTTTTTGTTTGGCAGGGCAGGTCGAGGACTGGCGAACAAGTCCCGAATAGGTCCCGAGAAGGCGTATGATTTGCCGATGTGAGCGGGATCGCGAGTCCTCCGTCGGGTCATGTCTTCCGGGTCGAGGGCAAGCGTGGGGCCGTCGGTACGCCAAGTACCGGCTGCCCGACGGCCGGCAGGTGAAGAAGAAGCTCGGCCTAGCCTGGACCCAGCGAGGCCGACCCCCGACCGGATATTTCACGAAGCGGCTGGCCGAGGAATGGCTGCGCGCGGCCCTCGATCAAGCAAGGCGGGGGACGCTGCCAGGAATGGTCCGGACCGGTGCGACGTTCGCCGACGTGGCGGCGGCGTACCTTCGGTACATCGAGCATGACCGCGGTCGAAAGCCGTCGACCGTCCGCGGCTACCGCTCGGCAATCGAGGCGCACCTGCTTCCCGTCTTCGGGGAGATGCCGGTCGAGGACGTGACAACCGAGGCGATCGAGCGCTGGATGGCCGGCTTCGAGGGCTCACCTCGTTCGAGGAACAAGCTCCTGATCCAGCTCCACGGGATCCTGGGAGAGCTCGCAGGCCTACGGGCTGACCTCGAACGCGGCGGCCGATGTGGAGAAGGCTCCCTCAGCGCCAGAGCGGGATATCGACGTGTTCTCCCCCGAGGAGATCTGGGCGCTGGTGCGAGCAGCGGACTCACGCAGGATGGAGCGATCTTCCTCTTCGCCGCCCTCACGGGATTGAGGATGGGCGAACTTCTGGCGCTCTCTTGGCGTGACGTCGACTTCACCGGCCGGACAATCCGTGTGCGAGCCAGCTTTTATCTCGGTCACTGACCACGCCTGAATCCGGCAAAGTTCGGGCGGTCCGATGGCGCCGGATGTCGCATCGCGCTCGCGCAGCTCGGCCGGCGCCAGCACTGGGTGGGCGATGACGACCTGGTCTTTGTCGGCGAAACCGGGGCTACCTCGACGGCTCGGCGCTTCGCCGGCGCTACAAGTCAGCCCTCGCTGCTGCGGGCCTCCGGCCCCTGCGCTTTCACGACCTCCGCCACACCTTCGGGACGCGGATGATCGCCAAGGCCGACATCCGCCGGGTGCAGGAATGGATGGGCCACGCCGACATTCAGACGACGATGCGCTACCTCCACTATGCGCCGCGTGATGAGGACGCCGAGCTCGTGGCCGAAGCGTTCAGGCTTGGACGCGCCCTAATCCGAAAGGCGCCGATTTGCAGGCATTCGTCCTGAGACGTCCCAAGATGTCCGAAGATGTCCGTGAAAACGTCCCCGCCCAAGTCCTTGAATAGCCGTTGGACCATGTGCCACGCTCGCTCCGCTACAGCTGGGCTCAAATCCTCAGTGTTTACACGCGTTTGGGACGCCACCGGCCGCGACCGGCTCTGCGGATCTAAAACCGCTGGCAGGGGGGTAATCGAGACGGTACGTTCGCGGGACGTCTTGGGACGTCTGCACCTAGTGCGTAGAGTGTGTTGCTGTTGCAGTTGGTCGTTGTGGGGTGGTCGTCGGGTTCGATGGGTGACCCGGCGGGACGTGGGTCACGATCTGGTGGCGATGCCGCAGATTGGGTCGGCCCGGCGAATCTAGACTTGTGGCATGGCCGTTGAGCGCTCGTGTGATCAAGAGCCTGTTTGGGTCGCTTGAGGAGTGGAGCGAGTGGGTCGCTGCCAATGCCCGACCGTCGGAGGGTGACGGGAACCGCACGGTCCTGGTCGGCAGCGGCGGCCGCCCGGCGACTCGCGAGGAGCTGGTCCTGTTTGTTGCCGAGCAGAACCGCTCGGCACGCCCGCGAGCACGACCAGGCGTGAACGAGCCGCTAGGGCCGGTGCTTGATGCGGCCCGGGTGATCGAGACCCTGGCCCGCCACCGGGTGGAGCTCTCTGGGCTCGCTCGCCAGCCAGGCCCGCGGTGCTACGCGGCTGACGGCGGATATCGATGTCTGCCCTCGCTGGACGATGGAGAATCTCGCATCGCCTTGCCCAGGCCCTGGCGGAGCTGGACGCACGGATCAAGATCGAGGAGGGCTCGATCGAGACGCTCGCCGCTGCCGCTCGATGCTCATGTCTCCTCTCAAACCTCGAGATCGGGACATGGCGGACGAGCGCTGGTGATGTCGACACCCCTTCTCGGGATTCCTCGAACGAGCAGGGTCGATCTCGCTCGCTACGAGCAGCTGATCGAGAGCGCGAGCGTGCTGGATCTCGGCCGCGACCAGGTGGCGGTCGCGTCGCTCGAGGACCTGATCCGCTCCAAGGAGGTTTCGGACCGGGCGAAGGATCGCGAGGCTCTCCCCGAGCTCCGCGACCTGCAGGCACAGGAAGTGATACGCGAGCGCGACCCGAGCCGCGTTTCCGGACGCCTTGGAGATCTTCGGGTCGAGCTTTTTCCCCCCCGCTTCTCGGTTTGTGAGCAGTGTCAGTGCCCTTCAGCCCGGGCTGTGGTGGAGACCCCGCCGCGAGAGGGGTCGCTCGCCGGCAGGGATGCCTGCGTACCGGCCAAGGATGGCCGAGGCGCCGCTGACGTGCAGTGCTGTGCTCACTCCGGCGAAGGTGGCGCCGTGCAGCGACACGGACTCGCGTCCCGCTTACCGCGCGAAGGAGGGCAGCTGCGCCGATCGTCAGAACCTCGCGCCGGAAGGGGAGCAGGTGTGCCATCAGGGGATCGCGCTGGGGGACGATCGGCCCCTTTGCTGTCCGCCCGGCTTCAGCGCGCGGATACCTGCTCAACGACCGCCTACAGCGCGAGCATCGCCTCGGCGACCTGATCGGCGGCCGCGTGGGGGATCGCGCGCCAGGGATCTCGCGCGCGAGCGCCTCGCCGTTGCCGACCGGAAAAAACCGGTCCCGACGCCCGTGGACCACGAGGGCCGGTATCGCGAGCTCGGGCATGCGCTCGCGCCAGCGCGGCTTGCAGTCGAGCTTGGAGAAGACCATGCCCAGCTGGTTGGCCATCTGGACCGGAGGCTTCGTGCCCGGTGTGCGGTCGAAGATGCGCTCGGCGGTCGCGCGTGCGGCAGCGGGGTCGTCCCTCAAGATCTCCGCGCGGGCGGCGGCGAAGTCCGCCACAGCAGCGCGGTCGGACCAGTCAGGGGTCGGGAACGAAGACCGTGCGTTGATCAACGCCGGGTCGTGGTCGGGCAGGTCATCGTCGACGGGGCCCGGCCCAACGGGCCGCGTCCCGACGAGTGTGAGTGCCGAGAACGCGTCCGGGTAGTCGAGCGCGGCGACCTGGGCGACGAACCCGCCGACCCCGATGCCCGCCAGGTGTGCCGGCCGGTCGTCGAATCCGCGGGCGAGGGCGGCGGCGTCGGCGGCGAGGTCGCGGAGCGTGTACGCCGGCGCCTCGGGGTTGACGGTCGTCGACGCGCCGGCGTCGCGCAAGTCGTAGCGCACGATCTTCGCGTTCCCGTTCACTAGCGGCGCAAAGCTCATCCCACATGTCGCCGGTACTAGCCGTCCATTCGGGATTTTCCAATCCGGAGGTCTGGAATTCCTCCTGCTTTAGCGTGCCATGCCCGTAAGGGCAGATATATTCGGTGCGAGGACGGCCCAATTGCAGCATAAAGCCGCGCGAGCCCGTTTCCACCGGCATGCGCAAACGCCGCAGGCACACGCGGCAGCGGTACCGCTGATCGTAGACGATCAGGTAGAGCATTCCCGCCCCAAACAGGAACCACAGCATCAGCGCGAGGTTAATCGCCAGATATTCGCTGCCGTGGGAGAGCGGCGAAACCGGATCGAAATCCTGCTCCGGCGCCAGCGGGTTCAATAGAGCCAGCGAGCCGTACAGAATTCCGGCCGCGACAATCAGCTTCGCGGCGAAGTAGGCCCAATAGCGCATATATAAATGTAGACTGTCCTTCCTGGGAATTAGTTTCTCAAGCTGGAAGGGCGGCCGCAAAGGGGTGGGCAGATACTGGCTGGAGCGAACCCCCGTCGAAGCGGCGAATTGCTTACAGTCTGTTCGGCTCACGCTGATGGAATGCTTATGGTGCTGGAGGTGGGGGTCGGAGCGCCGGTAGCAATTCAGATTCCGTACGTTATAAAGGCCGGATTGCTACCGTTCCCGAGATTGCCGGGATGCCGCCGACCCCTGCACGAAGGTTGGGTGGCCCGTCCAGTGGGAAAGCTCATGCAAGGTCACCGCGGCCCAGTATTCAGCCCCGCGAAAGGCATTGTCGGGCGGCAATTGAATAAAGCCCCATTGGGCCCGTAAAAGCGTTTGGCCGTCGGCTGTGCGCACCATGGCGCGGCTATTTTCAAGAATTTATCTGCGCAGCGTTGGGCCTTTGCCATAGGGCTTTCTTCCACAGTCGGCGGCATGGACGGCGGAACGCCTTCGATTTGACTCGCATGAGCCCAGGGCGAAATGTTTTAGGACAGGAGAGGTATATGTTCCGTCTTTCGACTTTCATCCTCGACCGATATAGGCTTGTAGAAGAAGATCGTCGCCCGTTCGCCCTTTTTGAGTTGCCATCCTTTTGACTTGCCTGCCGATAAGTCATCCATCGCGGGTCGCCCGAAGTGAAAGCTCGCATACCAGGGCCGAGAATGAGGATGTTTATGCCTCCCATGTTTATGCCTCCCTTAACGATGTTCTGTGACCGGATTAAACCGTGATTGCCGACCGGCGCATTTCTTCTCCCTTCTGAATTGCCGCTCTTAGTACACTGTCTTGGCCTGTGCGAGCCTAAGTTTGGCCCAAATTGAGGTGTCCTCCCCTGCACACAAAGTGAAAACAAAACTAAGGATGAATATCTTGAACGAGAAGCGGCCCCAAAAGCGGCAATTAGCTCGTCTTGGGGCGACCACGGCTGTGGCGGCGGCGATTACTGTGCCGCCGCTCTTCGCGGCGACTCATTACACCGGCAGGTGCACTGCGGCTAATGGTCAGCAATATACAGTACAGTGCAGCTACTACGGAGCAGGCGCCGCTACAGGCGCCTGCGGGGGATGGTTCTCAACGGCGCCGGGACAGCCGGGGCGCTATTACAATTGCGGCGCCGTCTGGACGTGCATACCCTATGCCTTGTGACGGCGCACTCCGCAATAACACGCCTGTGAAGTTGCACGGCCGAGCGGCCGGGACCGAACTCGATATCGCTAAGAGGGGCACTTCGGGAGCAGGTTCGCTCATTATGATACGCTCTGTCGCGGAGTCCGTTCTCCTGAGATTCATACTCTGTGGAACTGTATGCGGCCAGACGCATATCCAGCGACCAGCTATTGACGCCGTATCCAACCTTCGCCACTGCCCGGCGCGCGTATGGTCCGGGGGATTCGCGGCGGGCCTGGGACCCGCGATCCCAGCCTGGTTACCGCCGAAAACGAGATTGCCCGGAACGTCGTTGAAAGTTAGCGACTCTCGATCTTCATAGGCTACGCGACAGCGGCTCCTTTCGCAATCGGTTTCTTGGAAACAGCGTTAGCCATCGAGGACAGCAGCAACGGAATTTGGCGATGACCGATGATCTTGCGGAACTGGCGCTCGGCGACGAGCAACCCTGAGCCCACCCATCGCTCGATCTGATCGCCGGTCCGCCAGCGTTTGACATTTCGGCAGACCGTTTCGACGATGGAGAACGCGGACTCGATCACGTTGGTGCAGCACAGGGTCCGGCGCAGTTGGTCCGGCACGCGCAACTTGTGGACGGTGAGCGTTTCCTCCATCCCTTCTTCCAGGCTGCGCGCGGCGCTCGGATTCAGATCCATCAGCTCGCGATGCAAACGATCCAATGCGCGTTTGGCATCGGCGTAGTCCGTCATCGCGTAAGCGTTCTGGAGTTTCCTTCTCACGTCGGCTTTGTGCTCGTCCGGCAAGTGATCCACGACATTGCGTTTCTTGTGGACCTGGCAGCGTTGGATGAACGCCGCGTGGCCGGCATGCTTTCGCACCGCCGCGTGTAACGCTTTGCCGCCGTCCAGGATGTACAGCCGCGGCGTCGAGAAGTCCAGGCCGCGCTCCACCAGTTCACTCAATAGGCTGCTCACCACGGCCGTGTTTTCCGTCGCACCTTCGCGGATGCCCAGCACGGTTTTGCGTCCATCGCAGCCAATCCCAAGGGCCGCAATCATCTGCCGGTCCTTGAAGGGCGTGCCGTCGATCAGCACGGCGCAAAGCCGCAACTCGCCCAGCGGACGCTCCATTAACTGCTTCACCTTCTCGCGGCTGGCTTCGATGAAGTTCTCGCTCACTGCCGACTTCTCGATTCCATAGGCGGATTGAAAGTCCTTCACCACCGCGCCGTAGTTGCGCGTCGAAAGCCCGCGCATCATCTTGTCCCAGACGCCTTGCTGCAAAGGCCCGTCGTGCTGAAACAGCTCGTAGCTCCCCAAGCGTTGTTCGCGATTGTCACCGCTGCGCAATCGCGTGCGCTTGATCGGCACCTTCTGGCCATCCACCACGCAGTAGCCGTCTTCTTTGCCCCAGCGATGCGCGCGGCGTTGCTCGTGTTGCTGGTGGCGCTCGCCAGCCAACGACTTCACTTCTTCGTCCATCACCAGGTGCATCAATTCCAATCCGGCGTGCCGCAGCAAGTTGCCCACGCCCTCCTGCAACAAACCGACAATGTCGGCCATCGGCAGGATCATCTGGATCTTCGGGTTCTGTTCGGTGGCGAGCCGGCGGAACTGCTGCACCGCCCGTTGCTGGTCGATCTGATATCTTTTCTTCATAGCGACTCTCTCCTTTTTCTTGGCAGAAAAACTACCCAGAGGCGTTCACGCCCCCAGGTTTGAGAGTCGCTTACTTTCTACGAACTAACGGGCATCCTCCCGAAAACCTTCAGCATCTTCAACTTCCTGCAGGAAGCGTATGACCTGGAGGCGTACCAGATCTCCGGTCCTGAGTGGCTCAAGTCAAGCTTGTTCAACGTGTCTGCAAGGGTTCCCGCAGGGCTACTAGGGCAGCAATTCCGTCTGATGCTGCAAACCATGCTGGCGGAGCATTTGGGCTCGCCGCTCACCGCGAAATGAAAGAGACAACGGCTTACGAGCTGGTGGTGGCGAAGAACGGGCCCCGCCTTACACACTCAGCGAATCCAGCCACACCCGCCCCTGATGACGGGACCATGCCAACTAGACGACCTGCGGGTACACTTCCGCCGCTCGATGCGAACGGCTTCCCTGTTATCCCGCCCGGGCGCGGCGCGATGGGAATGGGCCTATCGAATGGGCGCACCCACGAGAGGATGGTTCACGAATCCATGGGGAAGCTTGCCGCACGATTGAGCGGGGCCGTGCATCACCCGGTGAAGGATGCTACAGGCTTAAGAGGCAAGTATGATTTCGACCTGTATTGGGTTTCGGATACGGGCATAGGTGATTTGGATAGGGATGACAATTCTGGATCGAACGTCTCCCGCGCCCTGCAGGAGCAACTGGGGCTCAAACTGGTACCACTAAATCCCAAGTGGACATCCTGGTAGTGGACCACGTGGAGAGGGTCCCAACCGAGAACTGAGGCTCGCTTCCGGCGTGGTATTAATGCAGGGGATGCACCGGCGGAATCCGGGCCCGGCAGCGCCGTAACACTTGTAGAGCGGCTAGCTATTGGCAGCGGCATCAATGGGTAAATGTTGCTACAATCCTGCGCCCACATGTTGCCGGGCGGGTATGCTGGATCGGGCCGTTAGCGGAGAGGACGTCGCCATACCTGGCGTGCAGCCGGTTGCATCCGGCGCGTAGCCGTTGCGGCGCGCGCGCTCAAGATCGATCACCGTGATGGACTGGCCGTTCTCCTCGGCAACGAAGAGAAGCCTGTCATCGCCGGTTGTGTTGGCGTAGACGCTGCCGCGCCCGCCGGCGATGGAGCCTACCACCGCATCGGGCGCTCCCTCGGTCATTTCCTTCACGTCGGCGATCACCGTCAGGGCTGTCGCCGCGCCGATGAGGAGCTTTCCATCATGCGTGAGAGTAATACCGGTAGGCGACGACGGGAAAGGCGCTACGCGTACCAGTTCCATCTTGCCGCCCGATCGCTTCAGCACGGCGATGCCCGAGTTCTCACCGTCTCCCGTGAGCGACACGAACACCCAGCAGCCGTCCTTCGATGGGACAACCATGAAAGGCGCGGCTGGAGGAGAGAGAGTCACGGACGGCGAGGGAGCGGGTGGAACTGTCACTCAATCGAAGCGAAACTCAACCGGATGTCACAAATCCTGCGTGGCCGGTGTTGATGTACTGTGGACGCACGCAGTTCTCTTGATGAACACGCGCTTGATGAAATGCAAACCGGTGAAGCCTCGTTCGATTTTGAAGCCTTCTTCGATGCCCATTATCAGCGCATCGCCCGCGTTATCGGCCGTGTGGTGGGAGATTACGCGCGCGCCGAGGAGCTCGCGCTGGAAGCGTTTTGGAAGCTCTGGCGGAGTCCGCGGGCGCAAGGCGAAAAGGCCGGCGGATGGCTATACCGGACGGCAATACGCCTGGCCATGAATGAATTGCGGCGGCGGGAGCGGTCCGCGCGATACGAGCGCTTATCGGGACCGGGCCGCCCGTCTCCCACGCCCGAGGAAGTTCACGCCGCCAACGAGGAGCGGCGCCAGGTCCGCCAGGTGCTGGCCGCGCTCGATCCCCGGCACTCTGAGCTACTGCTACTTCGCAATAGTGGGCTCAGTTACGCGGAATTGGCCGCTGCCCTCGATCTAAATCCGGCATCTGTCGGAACTTTAATTGTCCGCGCGCAGCATGCGTTCCGGAAACAATATCTCAAACAATTTGGAGAGACTCGAAATGAATGTTAATCGTTGGGTAGACGACTGTCTTTCGGCGCTCGATTCCGCCGACCAATGGCATCCGGACGCAGCGCGTGCGCGTATGCGCTTGCGCCAATGGGACCGGCAGGCCAGAATCAAGCGGCAATGGGCTTGGGCCGCAGCCGCCGCCGCCTGTCTGGCGCTGCTTGTGTTCATTCAGCCGCGCGCGTGCGCCACGCCTCTGGGTTGCGTCAAGAAAACCGCAGAGATTCCCGCTCCGCAGGCCAGCCGGACCATGCCAACCGCCTCCACCGATACGCCGGCTCCGGTCGCGGCTCAAGCCGCCAAACCACAGGCCGGCTCCGCGCCGCCGCAAATCCGCGTCGCGCGTAACTTTAAAGAGTCCGGATCGCCCGCTGCTCCCATCGGCTGCGAGATCTATTCGGATTATGAGTGCCCTTCCTGCGCCGCGTTTTTCCGCGATACCTTGCCACTGCTGGTCGCAGAGTACGTCGAAACCGGCAAGGTAAAGCTCCTTCACCGCGATTTTCCGTTGCCGCAGCATCCTTATGCCGAACTGGCGGCGCGCTACGCCAATGCGGCGGGCGAAGCCGGCGCATACGAGACCGCCGTAACGCAGATCTTCAAGACTCAAGACATCTGGAGTAAGACTGGGGACATTGAAGCGCAGTTGGCATCCGTTCTTTCACTTCCACTCATGCGTAAGATGCGCGGCATCCTGGATCGCGATCCGCGCCTGGGCGCGGCCATAGCGGAAGACCGGGCCATGGGCATCCGGGATGGACTGCGCGCGACGCCTACTTTAGTGATCGTGTGGAAAGGCAAGCGCCAGGCTATCTCGCCGATTCCCTCTTACAGTCTGCTCAAGAGCTATCTCGACGATCTACTGGCGCGGCCGTGAGTTAGTCATTTCGACGCGAGACGCTGGGACGCAGACGCGCAAACGCACTGAGACGCAGACGCGATTGACTTCGGCGTGCCCCGCGCTAGCATGGCCGCGGCGGATGGGACGGCCGATCACGCCTGCCCGCAATCGGAAGATGGTTCGGCTCGGCGGATATCCCGGCAATCGGGGATGGAGATGTCGCGGTGGTGAGTTGGTCCTACTGGGAGCGGCGGTTCCATCGCGATCCGGCGATTCTCGGAAAGCGGATCTTTTACAATGATGCGCGGAAAATCGTCAGTGGGTCGCGCCGCGCGCGTACGTGGGGCCGCGGGTAGGCTCCCGCACAGACGTTTGGATTCCGGCGGCGCACTACGGCCTCACTATGCTGGCTCGTCTGAAGCCGGGCGTGAACCATCGGGCAGGCCCAGGCTGAAATCGCTGTGCTGTACCGGCGAGTGCGTAAGCGCGCGCGGGTGGCGCATGAATTTGCCGCGGCCCGCTACACGCATCCCCAGAATGGCAAACCTTGTCTGCCGACGGCCGTAGTAGGCTTGCTGGTGCTGCTGGCGTGCATCAACATGGCGAGCATGCTGCTGGCCGCCGTCCGCGGGGCCGCCAGCGGGAATTGGCCGTGCGTGTGGGGCTGGGCGCCGGCCGCGGCCGGCTGCGTACGGCGGAGGCTGACCGAATCGCTGCTGCTTCCGGAGCCGGCGCGGTGGCCGGCGTGGCTGTGGCGTATTACGGAATCGGCGTCCTGGTGCGCATCATGGCGAGCAGCCGCGCCTTCGAGCGCATCGAGGTCGAGGTTCACCCCGATCTGAAGCTCGCGCTCTTCACCGCCGGAATCGCGGCTGCTCACAGGTCTTCTATTCGGATCGGCCCCGGCATGGTATGCGTTCCGGGCGGACCCGGCCATGGCGTTGCGGCGGACCGGAAGCGGCGGCGACGCTTGGGTCTGGCGCTGGTTCGGAAAGGGCCTCGTATCGGCGCAGGTGGCCCTCTCGATTTTCCTGGTGACTGCCGCCGCCGTGTTTCTGAACCACCTCGCGCGGCTGAGGAATTTCGACTTGGGCTTTCGCAGCGATCATGTGCTTCTGGTGACTCTCGATCCCTCGCGCAGCGGATACAAGCCCGAGCCACTGGCCGCCCCTTACCGGGAATTGTTGGCGCGGATGGAAACCATTCCGCAGGTGCGGTCTGCCGCCATAAGCGGCTGCACTCCTCTCGAAGGCTGCGGGTCCGGAGCCCGCTACCTGATCGCGGAAGGGCATGTGGAGCGGCCTCAGGATCGGCAGCGGACGGCGTTGACTTTTGGATGATGGGGGGGAGGGCGATGGCGCGCCGCTATTTCCCCGGCGTCAATCCCATCGGGAAGCACTACGGTAGAGCGACAGACCAACGAGATCGGGATTCGAATGGCGGTGGGAGCGACAGTGGGTGCGTAAGCCGGCTGGTGCTGCGCGACGTTCTGGAAATGGTGTGCGCCGGATTCGTGGCGGGTGCGTCTATAGTAGTTTGGAGCAGACCACTCGCAACAAGCCTTTTCTCCGATCTGAAATGGAAGAGCGGGCTGCCGCTGGCCATTGGCGGCGAATCTATGATCGCGGTCGCACTTATAGCGTCGTACATACCGGTTCGACGGGCGGCTCGTGTGGACCCCGTCATGGCTCTCCGGCACGGCTAGGAATAGAAACCTTACCTACCCCGGGGTGTACAATCAACCCATGATGAAGCTGGCGATTGCATTGATATCTCTCTCCGCCTTATCCTTTGCGGCCGATTTCCCCCAAGCTGCCATCTCAAATGGAGTGATTCATGCCACCCTCTATCTACCCGACGCACATGCCGGTTACTATCAGGCCACGCGCTTCGACTGGTCCGGACAGATTCCATTTCTCGAGTACAAAGGTCATACTTACTTCGGTAACTGGAACCCCGCGCCTTATAGCCCCAAGCTGCATGATGCGATCATGGGACCCGTGGAAGAGTTCCTCACAGCCGGCGCCGGCCTCGGTTATGCCGAAGCGCAGCCCGGCGGCACATTTTTAAAGATTGGCGTGGGCGTTATTAGGAAGCCGGAAGAGCGGAATTACCAACAGTTTAAGACTTATGAGATTGTAGATCCGGGTAAGTGGACGGTCAACCAAAAGCCCGATTCCGTGGAGTTCACACAGGCCGTGGACGATCCATCTTCGGGGTACGCCTATCGATACACGAAGCTGGTTCAGTTAGTCCAGGGACGCCCGGTCCTGCAGCTCGCGCATAGCCTGAAAAACACCGGCGGGAAGACCATAGAATCGGATGTTTACGAGCACAACTTTTACATGCTCGACGCGCAACCCACAGGCCCGGACGTCGTGGTCGCATTTCCGTTTGAAGTCCATGCCACCCAAGATCTCCATGGCCTGGCGGAGACGCGCGGCAACCGGCTCGTCTATCTGAAGGAGTTGACCGGCCGCGAAAGCGCGCAGAGTAATCTTACCGGCTTTAGCTCCGATCCTAAGGACTACAATATCTCCGAAGAGAATACAAAGACCGGCGCCGGCGTGCGTCAAACTTGCGACCGGCCTATAGTACGCATCAATTACTGGTCCATCCGGACCACTGCCTGTCCCGAAGCTTACATCCATATGAAGATCGCTCCCGGCGAGACATTCACATGGACCATTTCGTATGAGTTCTATACCGCTAAATGACGCGCCAGTTCCTCATCGTCGACGCCGACGACACTCTTTGGGAAAACAACATATATTTTGAGCGTGCGTTCGAGGAGTTTGTCGCTTACCTTAACCACTCCTCGCTGACTCCTCGCGAGATACGCGATGTGCTGGACGCTATTGAGACAGTCAATGCCAAGGTACACGGCTATGGCTCGCTTAACTTTGCCCGCAGCCTGCGTCAGACCTATGTTCGCCTGTGTGAGCGGCACATCGAGCGTAGCGACTTGCAGACCGTAATGAGCTTTGCCGAGCGCATTTTGGAGTGTCCGATGGAAGTGATCGCGGGCGTAGAGGAAACGTTGGCCTACCTTGCCGGGCGCCACGATCTGACGCTGTTCACCAAAGGACATCCGGAGGAACAGAAGCTAAAGGTGGATCGCTCGGGCCTGGGCCGCTACTTCAACCATACCGCCATTGTGAAGGAAAAAGACGCGCCCGCTTACCGCAAGCTGGTGCAAGAGCGCGCCATGGATCCGGCGCGCGCCTGGATGATCGGCAACAGCCCGCGATCGGACGTGAATCCCGCGTTGGAGGCGGGATTGAATGCGGTCTTTGTACCGCACGCGCACACGTGGGTGCTGGAGCAAGAGGAGATCCACCCGGTCGAAGGGCGTCTGCTAGTGCTGGAGAGATTCGATCAACTGCGGCAGCGGTTTTGATACTGGCGCGCGCGCGAGCGCCTCGGTATCCATCTGAAACGCTTTGACCCTACGTTTCACTAAGCATCAGCGCCGCTGATTTACTATATAGCGTCGCCCGCCAGTTACTTCCGGCGAATTCACCTATATAACAGGAGACTTACCAAATGGCTGTCATCAACCTCGACAAAGGCGTCACAATTACGACTTACAATCCCCCATCCGGCTTCGATCCCTTGACTGCCTCAGCGGCGGACCTGGCGCGGTATGGCTTTCCAAATCGTCCCGACGGCGATCCCCGTCTTTTGGCGCGTTATCAGAGCGTCTACAACCGGCTCAAAGGCAAATTTCAGTACGTCCAGCCGACCTTTCGGATCGACCCCACAAAATCGACTCACACTAATCCGGGTAAGGCCGGTGCGGGTACCGAGACATACGACAATTGGTCGGGTGGCGTAGTGTATGCTCCCAGCGGCCAATCCTTCAAGTGGGTGCAGGGCGATTGGGTGGTTCCGAACGTCTACGCCCCGACTCAGAACCAATGGTATTACTGCGCCAATTGGATCGGCCTCGATGGCGATGGCTCGGGCGATGTTTGCCAGGCGGGGATGATATGCTCGGTCTATCAAAGCGGCGCTTCGATTACTCGGACCATATATCCCTGGCACGAATGGTTTCCCTCAAGTTGGGTGGAGATAACCAATTTGACGATCAATCCCGGCGATATGATTACTATGTTGATCTGCACGCCGCAGGGAGCGGGATCGACCAGCGCCACGATCTACTTCGGCAATAACACGAGCGGAGTATCTACTTCTTACACGATCACCGCGCCAGGCGCTACAAAACTCACCGGCAATAGCGCTGAATGGATCGTGGAAACGCCTACTGTCGGCGGAGTCCTTGCGCAAATGCCCGATTATGGCGAAGTATTCTTTTCCACCTGCGAGGCCTATCTGACCAATAATGCCGTTGTCAACGGCGGCACTGGCAACAATATCAACCTGGCGCAAGGTGGAAAGACAGTCTCAACCGGAAGCTTGATCTCGCCCACTATTATTCAGTGCCAATATACCGGCGCCAAGCCGTAAGTCGCTATTCACTCCCCCCGGACCGCGATCCCGATCTCGCGCAATTGCCGCTCGGGCACCGGCGACGGCGCTTCGCACATCAGGTCGGCGCCGCGGGCGGTCTTGGGGAATGGGATCACGTCGCGAATGGAACTCTCTCCCGCCAGAATCATTACCAGGCGGTCCAGCCCCAGCGCGATACCGCCGTGCGGAGGCGCGCCATATTCCAGCGCGTCCAGCAGAAAACCGAAACGCCGATGCGCTTCTTCCGGCGTGAAACCCAGAGCGCTGAAAACTTTCGACTGTACGTCGCGGCGGTGAATACGAATCGAGCCGGAGCCCAGCTCCACTCCATTCAGCACCAGGTCGTACGACTTGGCCCGGCAGCGCGCCGGATCCGCCGTCAATTTCTCGATATCTTCGTCGTGTACCGACGTGAATGGATGGTGGGCGGCGTTCCAGCGGTTCTCGGCGGCATCCCATTCGAACATTGGAAAATCCACCACCCACAGAAACTGGAAATTCTTCGGGTCCAGCAGCTTGTGGCGATCGCTAAATTTCTGCGCGCAGTGCAGGCGCAATTGGCCGCACGCCTGATACACGGTCTCTTCGGGTAGATGGCCCTTCGGCTCGCCCGCCCACGCAGCCAGCATCAGCAGATCCTCTTCACCGGCGCCGCAGCGCTCGCGAACCTTGGCCATTTGGGCCTCGTAGTCCTTCTCCAGCCGCTTCGGATCGTCAAACACGCGCAGCCCGCGCTCCTGTCCGAATGCCTTGATATCGTCGCGCTCCTTGCGGCTCAGCGCGCCGGTCGCCGGAACGTGAATGGCCAGCAGCGGCAGCCCGTTCGACGTCAACTCGGGCAGCAGATCCTCCACCGGGTGCATGGGCGGAATCCGGCGGTCGGGTTTATCGCTGCCATAGTGACGCATCGCGTCGGCGTAAGTGATCCGCGGAATGGTGGCATCCACGCTATACCCGGCCACCTCGCACACATGCCGGATGAGCGGCTGAATCACCTCGAAAACCTGTTCCTGCTGCGGGAACGACATCTCCAGATCGATTTGCGTGAACTCGGCCTGCCGGTCGGCGCGGAAATCCTCGTCGCGGAAGCAGCGCACAATCTGGAAATATCTTTCATAGCCGCCCACCATCAGAAGCTGCTTGAAAATCTGCGGCGATTGCGGCAGCGCGTAAAACGTACCGGGCTGCACCCGGCATGGAACCAGATAATCGCGCGCGCCCTCCGGCGTGGAGCGCGTCATAAACGGCGTTTCGATTTCCAGGAAGCCCTGCGCGTACAGCGATTCGCGCACGGCGAAAGAGATCTTGGATCGCAGCATGATATTGCGCTGCATCCGCGGACGCCGCAGATCCAGGTAGCGGTATTTGAGGCGCACTTCTTCCGCTACGTCCACTTCATCCTCCATGGGGAATGGCGGCGTACGCGATTCGTTGAGAATCCAAATCCGCGCCACCCCAACCTCCACTTCACCGGTAGCAAGCGTGGGATTGATGGTCTCGGCCGAGCGCTTGAGAACCGTGCCTTCAATCGCGATCACATATTCCGAGCGGACCTCAGTCGCGCGATTCAGCACAATGGGATCCACGTCTTCGCGGAACACAAGCTGAGTAACGCCATCGCGGTCGCGCAGATGCATGAAGAGCACGCCGCCCAGATCGCGGCGCCGATGGACCCAACCCATCAGAACGGCGCTCTTGCCTACGTCGGAGGCGCGCAACTGGCCGCACGAATGCGTCCGGCGCAGATCGCCTAAAAAGTCGAGTTCTACCGATGTTTCCATAATCGTTCCCCGTTGAGATTGATCGTCGAGACTAATTTCGCGAGGCCGCTAGCCGCGCGCCAATCTCATCGGGCGTGAGACTCTCCTGCTCGCCCGTGGACATATCCTTCAGCGCGAATCGTCCGGCAGCCAGCTCGTTATCGCCTACGATCAGGGTGAAGCGCGCACCTAACTTGTTCGCCAGTTCCATGCCGCGCTTCAGCTTGCCTTCGGAAAGCTCCACCGCGAGCCCCGAGCGGCGCAGGTCGCGCGCCATCGATGCGGCGCGGCGCAGCGCCGGCTCGCCCAATGGCGCGATAAAGAGGTCGAGAGCGCTCAGAGGCTGTCCGCCTTCTACGATGCTCACCAGGCGGTCTTCGCCGATGGAAAACCCGATGCCCGGCGAATGAATTTTGGAGCCGAGCATCTCCGCCAGTCCATCGTAGCGGCCCCCGCCCAACACCGAATTCTGCGCGCCCAGCGAGCCATGGACCACTTCAAACGTGGTGCGCATGTAGTAATCGAGCCCGCGCACCAGGCGCGGGCGGACTTCATACCCGATGCCTCGATCGTCCAGATACTCGCGCACGGCATCGAAGTGCGCGCGGCATTCCTCGCACAGTGAATCGAGAATGCTGGGCAGCTTCTCAATGATGGGCTGATCGGCTTCCACCTTGCAATCGAGCACGCGCAGCGGGTTGGTTTCCGCGCGACGCTGGCAATCGCCGCACATCTGGTGCGCTACCGATTTCAATTCCTGGCGCAGCCGCTCGATATACTGCGGACGGCAGTTGTGGTCGCCCACCGAGTTGACGATCAGATGGAATCCCGCGAGTCCCGCCGCCTGCAACAGCTCGATCACCAGCTCAATCGACTCCGCGTCTACCGCGGGTGATTCCGAGCCGATCGCCTCCGCCCCAATCTGAAAAAATTGCCGGTACCGCCCTTTCTGCGGGCGCTCGCGCCGGAACATGGGACCGATGTAATAGAGTTTCTGCACACCGGGCCGTTGGTCCAGACGATGCTCGATGTAGGCGCGGATCACCGACGCGGTATTCTCCGGACGGAGCGTGAGCGACGATCCGTCGCGGTCGTCGAACGTGTACATCTCCTTGGTGACAATGTCGGTATCGGCCCCCACGCCGCGGGCAAAGAGCTGCGTTTCCTCCATGATGGGCGTCCGGATCTCGCCATAGTTGTACGCGCGAAACACCGCGCGCGCCGCGGCTTCCACGCGGTTCCAGACTTCGGTGGAGGGGGGCAGTAAATCCCTGGTTCCTTTGACGGCTTTAATCAAGGTAGTTGGAAAACCCAGAGTAACATGCCGGCCAGCAGACGCTGCGGCTTGTGAGCCAACGCAAGCCGCAGCCCCATATCGCCGGCGCCGGCTCAATTCACGAATTGCCAGTCTGGCATCTCGGAGAAGTCGGCGCTCTTAACCGCGAACCGCAGGACACAGAAACACTCTCTTCCCCCGCGCTTCGTGCCGCGGCGTCGAGTTCCCGCTTCTTACGCGTTCTGCCGCAGCCAATCCTTGAAGGCATCGCGGTACAGAATGATGCCCTTGCGGGAATAGCGCAAATATCCCTGGCGGCGGAACTGGTTCATGTAATGGGTCACGATTTCGCGTGAGGTCCCCACGTACTGCGAAAGCAGCTCGTGCGTGAACGGAACCATGCGGATGGACCCATCATCCTCGGGCGTCCCCAGCCGCTCGGAAAACCGGATGAGTGAGCGTGCCAGCCGCCGGGCGATATTGTCTACCGAGAAGCTCTCGATGCGGTGCGTAAAATCGATGGTGCGCTGCACCAGAATCTGCAACAGCGCCACCGCCAGACGAGGCCGCTTCATCACGATATCCTCGATCTCGGAAGTGGTCCAGGTCATCAGTTTGCAAGTTTCGAGCGCCGTCGCTTGCTCGGCGCGATGCGATAGGCTCAAAAATGCCGATTCGCCGAAAAATTCGTCGGCCTGATAGATATCCACTACCACTTGATGGCCGTCGTCGGCGAGACGGGATACCTTTACCTTTCCGTCGATCACCAGGTAGATACTGGTCGAGGGTTGATCCTGATTGTAGATCATCTGCCCCTTGCGATATTCCACAATGCTAGAGCACGGCAGATGAGCCAGGGGATCTTCGAGCGGTTTCTGAGGGGCTACTACTGCGGGACTGGTTGCCATTTTTGTTTCCTCCAGGCGTTATCCAAATTTTATTGCATTTGCCGCTGTGGCGCGCAACTATCGCTGACCGGCACAACGACGCGAACTTTGAAAGTGGGCTGCGTTCCGCCCGGGACGGAAGTTCCCCGGATAGTCACTTTGTGGCCCAAGTGTTTGGCGAAGGCCTCCGTGGGGAAACCATCCGCCTCCAGAATAGCAATAACCGCGAGATCGCGATCATTGGTTAAAACGTAACGGCCGCTCTGCTCATCGACGCAGCCCGTTAGCGAATCGGCAGCGCTTTTTGAATCCTTCTTAGGCTGCTGTTGCTTTTCCTGCGCGGCCGCCGAAGCAAAAGCCGTGGACGGGGCGAGCGCCAGGAAAATAGCGGAAATAAATAACGGAACGATTCGGCGATTCGTCACATTCAGCACGGCTCACCTGCTGGAAAGCACTTCTAGTGCCAAATGATACGCCCTTTTGGTACTGTATGCAACCTATTTGCTATCGCGGTTTAGCGGCAGTCTAGCGCAGCTTTGGCCGCTACTATTACACATCGCGCCGCGGTGTCATTCTTACCCGATCGGCAAAAAATGCGTTGCAGCCCTTGGATACAATCGGAGCATGTCCAACGCCCGCGCGGTGGTCTTGGCGTTGCTGGCCTGTGGCTTGCTAACTTCGCAGTCTTACACCGCGCCCGCCGGAATCCGGCAGGCGGTACGGCGCCGTGGCGCTTCCATTTTGCCGGGCGGCCGCGTCATCGCTCCCTATGGACAGGAATACGTTACCGGGCCCGGACCATTCGCTTTAGCGGTAAGCCCTTCAGGCCGCAGCGTAGTGACGGCGAACGCCGGCCCATGGCGCTATTCCTTGACAGTTGCCGACCGCGACAAGGCGGGGCATTGGACCGTGCGGCAGGTTGCGACTGCGCCGCCGCTGCTGCCGGACCAATTCCCAGCGGGCCGGAACGGCGTCTCCAATGGCGTGGCGTTCAGCGGCGAGCACGCCATCTACGTTTCAGAAGGAAATTCCGGGTCCGTGGCCATGTACGATTCCAGCGACGAACGGCGCCGCGCGATCAACATTAATCAGTCGGGTTTTTCGGATAGTTACACGGGCGATCTGGCTTTCGATTCCGCGCGCGGCATTCTCTACGTCGTCGATCAGGCGAACTTCCGCGTGGCCGCGGTCGACGTGCGATCGCGGCAGGTGATAGCCTCGGTGCGCGTTGGTTGGCTGCCGTTCGCGTTGGCGCTGTCGCCCGATTGCAGGACGCTCTATGTCACCAATGTGGGAGTTCACGAGTATCGCGCCCTCCCTAAGCCTTTGCCATTCCCCGAGCCTTGGGGTCAATCCAATTCGCCCAATACTAATTCGCCCGAATCGAATTCGCTGGCGATCGTGGATGTTTCGACGCCGGCAGCCGCCAAGCTGGTGACGTTCGTGCGAACGGGAAGCAGCCCGTCCGGTGTGCTAGCTACCGCGGATCGCGTTTTCGTATCGAACGCGGGGGATGATTCCATTGTGGAGATCGACCCGCAGACTCATGCGATCGCCAACCGGATAGCGATCTCCATTCCCGGGTTGGAGCAACTCCGCGGGGTGATTCCGCTTGGCATGGCTTATGATGCCGCGTCCGGCCGGCTGCTGGTGGCGGAGGCCGGCATCAACGCGGTGGGCGTGATCGATATGCGGCAACGACGCGTACTCGGCCACATACCCGCGGCATGGTATCCCACGCGTGTGGCCCTGGATAATGCCGATGGCGTCGTGCTGGTAACGAACGCGCGGGGACACGGCGCCGGCGCGGATGGACCCAGCGCTTACTCCGTGCGCGGCGTATCGCCCAGCCAGCTCTATCAAGGTACGCTCGCGATGTTTCCCATGCCGGCGGACGAAGAACTGGCCGCGATAACCGCCACCGTGATGCGCGCCAACGGATTCGGGCCGCAGAGTCCCGCGACTCACCGGCCTCCGCCGGGGGTACGCCACGTTGTCCTGATCGTAAAGGAGCGCCGCAGCTACGACGAACTGCTCGGCGAGATTAAGGGCGCTTCCAACGGACACGCCATGGGAGATGCGGAACTGGCGCGCTACGGAATCGCCGGCGTGGTGGAGGGCGGTCATCAGCGTTTCAGCATAAAAGACGTTCACGTGACTCCCAACCATCATGCCATCGCACAGCAATGGGCGTTCAGCGATAACTTCTACGCCGATTCGGAGGGGAGCATCGACGGCCACCATTGGCTCACCGGAGTTTATCCGAACGCTTGGACCGAGAGCTCCCTGCTCGCCGCTTATGGCGACATGAAGGATTTCCGGTTGAGCGTCGCGCCCGGCCGGCTATCGTTTCCCGGTTCGGCTTCGTCGGTAACGCCTGAGGACGTAGGCGCGGCCGGAAGCCTGTGGAGACACCTGGCCCATCACGGGATCTCATTTTACAATTTCGGCGAGGGGCTCGACCTTCCCGGAGCAGCCGGAAGATTCGTCACCGATATGCCGATGCCGGCTGAGCTTTACTCGCGGACCTCGCGGGAATATCCGGGATTTAATATGGCGATATCCGATCAGGACCGCGCCACCGCTTTTATCCGCGAAGTGGACGATAAGTACCGTAACTCCGCCGAAGAGCTGCCGCGGTTTCTTTACGTCTACTTACCCGGCGATGCGACCGCCGCGCCGCGGCCTGAGAGCGGTTATCCGTACAAGGAATCGTTTGTCGCCGATAACGACCTGGCGCTGGGCCGAATTATCGAGTACCTTTCCGGCACGAACTGGTGGAAGCAGATGGCGGTGTTTGTCACCGAAGCTTCGGCGCTCGGCGGCATCGATCACATCAGCGCCAACCGGACGCTATTATTGGCGGCCGGACCCTGGGTGAAACGAAGTTATGTATCACACGTGAATACCAGCTTTCCGGGCTTGCTGAAGACGATTTACTGGCTGCTGGGATTGCCGCCGCAGGATCTGTTCGATGCGTCCGCGGCCGATCTGAGCGATTGCTTTACGGACACGCCGGATTTCGCGGAGTATCGGGTTATAAAGGGAGACCCCAGGCTTTTTAGCGCGCCCGGCGCCGCAGGTTCGCGTTGATCCCCCAGCCGCAATGAACACCCGCCGAAAGCCATCCCGCAGGTGTGGGCGGCGCGCTCAAGGGTGGCGCGATTTACGGCTTCAGCGGCGGTTCGGCTTCAAAGCCGTCGACAAGCCCGTTCGCTTACTGGGCTGACCTTACAAGTGTTCGCCGCGAGTAACCAGACGCGAAGCCCTCGGTACTGCAGAACGGCGCTCTGTAGCGGGTTGGCCCCCCCGATTCGTCGTCTCGGTCTTCCCGCGCGGCTGTGGCTTAACGCTTGCGCGCAACCACTTTCTTTACCGCATCCACGATATTGCGTGCTGTCAAACCGTACTTCTCCAGCAGCTCTTGCGGTTGGCCGGACTCAGCGAAGGTATCCTCAATTCCCACAAATTCCATCGGGCAGGGATGGGTCTCGGCCACCACCTGCGCCACGCGTACGCCCGTACCGGTGGCGGCCAGATGCTCTTCGGCGACCACGATCGCGCCGGTTTCCGCGGCGCGGCGAATGGCATCGCGGTCGATCGGCTTGACGGTGTGCATGTCGATCACCCGCGCCGAAATGCCCTCGCTTTCCAGCGTATCGGCGGCGAGCAGGGCTTGCGCCACCATCAATCCATTGGCGATGATGGCGACGTCTTTACCCTCGGCCACTTCAATCGCCTTTCCAATTTCGAACTTTTGCTCGGGCCCGTAGACGATGGGCGCCTTGAGCCGGCCGGTGCGGATGAAGACCGGCCCGACATAGGCCGCGGCGGCGCGGACCAGCGCTTTGGTAGCCGCTTCATCGGCGGGCGACATCACTACAAAGCCTGGCAGCGAACAGGCCAGCCCCGTCTCCTCGATGCTCATTTGCGACGGCCCGTCTTCGCCAATGGAAATGCCGCTGTGGGTTCCGACTACTTTTACGTTGGCGTGCGGAAACGCCACCGCCACCCTAAGCTGCTCGAAACCCTTGTTCATCACGAAGGCCGAGAAGCTGGAGACAAACGGGATCTTCCCGCTGTAAGCCAGCCCCGCGCCGATGCCGACCATATTGGCTTCGGCGATGCCGCAGGAAACGAAGCGGTCGGGAAAATCCTTCTCGAAATAAACCGTCATGGTGGATTTCGCCAGATCGGCGTCGCAAACCACGATGTCCTTATTTTCGTGGCCGAGTTCCGCCAGCGTGCGGCCGAATGCTTCGCGTGTGGCCGGACCCTCTTTGATCTCGAATTTGGTTTTCGTGGGCATTATTGCAGCTCCTGTAAAGCCAGTTGAACTTCGGCAGGCGTGGGCGCCGTACCGTGGAACTTGGGATTATTCTCCATGAACGAGACGCCCTTTCCCTTGATGGTGTGGGCTACGATGCATGTGGGCTGGCCTTTGGTGGCCTCGGCTTCCCGATAAGCCTTCTGAATCGCGGGAATATCGTGTCCGTCAATCTCGATGGTATGCCAGCCAAAGGCGCGCCACTTGTCGGCGAGCGGATCGATCTTCATGATGTCCTTCACGAAACCGTCGAGTTGGATGCGGTTGTTATCCACGATGCACACTACGTTATCTAACTTATGAAACGATCCCGCCATAGCCGCCTCCCAGATTTGCCCTTCCTGAACCTCGCCGTCGCCGAGCATGACGTAAGTACGCGAGGGGCGGCCATCCAAACGCGCGGCGATGCCCATCCCCAGAGCCATCGAAAGTCCTTCGCCCAGCGAGCCGGTGGACGCTTCGAGCGAGGGAAGAAAGCGGATATCCGGGTGGCCCTGATAGATGGAGCCCATATGGCGCAGCGTGTTGAGCTGGTCGACGGGACAGTATCCCGCTTCCGCCATCACGGCATAGAGCACCGGCGCGGCGTGGCCTTTAGAAAGGATGAAGCGGTCGCGGTCGGGCCACTTGGGGTTCTTCGGATCGATGTGCATGTAATCGAAGTACAACTCGACGATCAGCTCGACGGCGGAAAGGGATCCACCAGGATGGCCGGATTTAGCCGCGCCAATCATTTCAACGATTTCGCGCCGGATGCGCTTGGCCAGGGATTGCAGCTCTTCCAGAGATTTCGGCATGGGGATCGCTTTCATTCTAGCCTACCGGCGCAAAACGGGATTGCCGCCGTCTCAACGCTTCTGTAACCTTTTCCGCTATCCTGAAGTTTCGGAGCCAATCGTTGAATCGGATTCTACTAGCGTTTCGCAGCTTCTTTGCCATTCTGTTCCACGGGACCTTGCCCGACCGCGTAGTCGATGCGCTGCATCTCACGCGCCGTCAGGCCGCGCTCCTAAGCCCGCGGCCGCAGCCGCGCCGCCCGTGGCTCCGGTCTCCGATGGCGCCCTGCAGATGCTCGCAATCCTGCAGCGCGATTCGCGCCTGATCGATTTCCTGATGGAAGACATTTCCTCCTACGCCGACGATCAGGTCGGCGCCGCCGTGCGCGAACTGCACGACCAGTGCCGCGATTCCATGGGGCGCTACATTACCTTGCAGCCGGTGATCGACGGCGTGGAAGGCACATTCGCCCAGGCGCCTTCTACCGATGCCGCGGTGGTGAAGTTCGTGGGCAACGTTCCGGCCAAACCACCGTCGGGCGGCACCCTGCGGCACAAAGGCTGGCGCGCCGTAAAGGTGGAGCTGCCGGCGCTTGGCGCGAGGCAGGACGCCAAAATCGTCGCGCCCGCGGAAATTGAGGTCGAGTAGACCTCTTGGCGCCCAAATACGTCGTCGGAATAGACCTCGGCACCACCAACTCGGCGCTCGCTTACGCGGAAATACTCGAGGACGCGGACCGGTTCGCGCCCGCCAATGTACAACTGCTGGCCATTCCACAACTCGTAAATCCCGGCGAGGTTCGCGATGAGCCTTTGCTGCCATCGTTCCTCTATCTGCCCGGCGCCAGCGATTTTCCCGCCGGATCGACGGCGCTTCCGTGGGATGCTGAATCCTCCTGCCGTGGTGGGCCGTCTGGCGCAGAAGCGCGGCGTAGAAAACATCGGACGGTTGGTATCGTCGGCCAAATCGTGGCTCTCGCATTCGGGCGTAGACCGCACGGCGCCGCTGCTTCCATTCCGCGCGCCGGAGGGCGTCGACAAAATCTCGCCCGTGGATGCCAGCCGCCGCTATCTGGAGCATCTGCGCGATGCGTGGAACCATAAAATGCCGGAGGCGCCATTCGCCGCCCAGCATATCCTGGTCACCGTACCGGCGTCGTTCGACGCCGTGGCCCGCGAGCTTACGCTGGAAGCCGCCAAGCAGGCCGGATATCGCGATATCACCTTACTCGAAGAGCCGCAGGCGGCCTTCTACGCATGGATTGAGCGCCATGCGGATTGGCGCGAGCGCGTGCAGGTGGGCGACCTGATCCTGGTGGTGGATATCGGCGGCGGCACCACCGATTTCACGCTTATCGCCGTCACCGAGAGCGAAGGCGAATTGTCGCTCAATCGCGTGGCCGTGGGCGAGCACATTCTCCTCGGCGGCGACAACATCGATCTGGCGCTGGCGGGCGTGGTGGCGCAGCGGCTGGCGGAAAAGGGCACGCGCCTCGATAGCCGCCAGCTCCAATCGCTGTGGAACAACTGCCGCGTGGCCAAAGAGAAGCTGCTGGAACCGGGATCGAAAGCCAAGGAACAGCCGGTCACCATCCTCGGCAAAGGCACGGGACTGGTGGGCGGAACGATCAAAGCCACGCTGCTGCGCGAAGATATCGAACGAGTACTCACCGACGGGTTTCCTGCCCGCAGTCCCCAGCAACGACATGCCCGCGCATCAACGGCGCGGAGGCGTGCAGGAACTGGGCCTCCCCTATGCCGCCGATGCGGCCATCACCCGCCACATGGCGCGATTCCTTCGGCAGGATGGCGAGATACGCCGGGGGCCAAGCGGCCTCGCGTGCCCGACGCACGTGCTCTTCAATGGCGGCGTATTGACCGCGCCCCTGGTGCGCGAGCGAATTCTGAGCGCGCTCGACGCCTGGCTTGCCGAAGAAGGCATGCCGCCCGCCAAACCGCTGAGCGGCGAGGACCTGATGCACGCCGTTTCGCGCGGCGCCGCCTACTATGGGCTGGCGCGGCAAGGCCGCGGCGTGCGCATCCGCGGCGGCGTTCCGCGCACGTACTATATCGGCGTCGAATCGGCTATGCCCTCCGTCCCCGGATTTCCCGCGCCCATGAAGGCGCTAACGGTAGTGCCGTTCGGGATGGAGGAAGGCACCGAAGTGCGCATCCCCGGGCGCGAATTTGGGCTGGTGGCGGGCCAACCCGCCGAGTTCCGTTTCTTCACATCGGTGGAGCGCAGGAACGATCAACCGGGCGAGCTGATCGAGGATTTCGGCGACGCGCTGGAAGAGCTTCCGCCGATCGAAGCAACCATGGCGGCCGCGGAAGGCGCGCCGGCGGTGGTGCCGGTCTCCTTTGAAAGCGTAGTCACCGAGACCGGTATGCTGCAACTCTGGTGCGTCGCCCGCGACGGCCGCAGATGGAAGCTGGAATTCAACGTGAGGGAGCGGGTGCGGCAGTGACTGGATCTCGATCTTGCCGCTTCCGCCGCGCCCGTTAGTTATCCGTCGCCGCCTCCTCCGCCCCGTCCGCCGGTACGAATCGGCGCCGGCGGCGCGCCGGTGGTCTTTAGCGGAGCTACGCCGCTGTTCCCAACAGCCTGGTTGTAGGCCGGAATATCCTTATCCATAAGACCCTTGTATTCCGCCTGCACGCTCTGAAGCTGCTTCTCCACATCCAGCACCAGCGCGGTATCGGTCTCGGTGGCGCCATAATCGCCCGTCCCCGCCACATCGCCGCCGCCACCGCCAATCTCGGCATTCAGCCAGATCAAGGTGAGATACAGCTTGTCCTGCTCGGGAAAATACTTGTCGTCGCTCAACATCTCGGACTCGGTTACCAGGTTCAGCTCCACGGCTTTCATCTTCCGGTCGATCGCGTCCATAGCTTTCAACAGATCGGCCTTGCCCTCCGCGGTCTTGTGCTGATCTTCGACTTGCTTGCGCATCCATTCGAGCTGGTTGGTCATGTCCGAGACGTTGCTGATATCGTCTCGCACCTTGAGTTGGAGCCGGACGGAAGCCTGGATGTCGGCGTCGGTTCCGTGCGCGCCGGGCGGCAGCGCGATGTGCAGCGGCATCGAGACGGTTTGACCCTCCACGGTCATCTTGACGGTGTAATCGCCGGGCGCGGCGTATGGGCCGGTCTCGGCCTGGGCGATGCCCCAATGTAAGACGGGCCGCGTATCCTGACCCTGAAACCGCGGCTCCTCCCAGATGTGTGGATTTTCGGGTGGCGTGGTGCGCAACGCCACCAGTCGCGGCGGCGGGTAGCGCATATCCCAGGAGATGCGGTTCAATCCTGCATGGCCGGTGACTGGAGGCAGCTTGGCGACGAGCGCGCCTTTGGAATCGGTAACAGTGAACTCTATCGGGCGTCTTCGGCGCGGCGGCTAACTTGAAGTCGATCTGCGCGCGTCCTCCACGAGGCTCGCGGAAGGCGGTGCGCGGCGCGGCCAGCGCGGCCGCCGCGGTAAAGGACGGCTCCATCATCCCCTGTTCGAGCGGCGTGATATCGTCCATGATGTAGATGCCGCGACCGTAAGTGGAAACGACCAGGTCGTGCGAAGCCTTTTGCACTACGATCCAGGATACCGGCGCGGCCGGCAGTCCTTCATTCAATTGCTTCCAGTTCTGGCCGTCGTTCATCGAGTAATAGAGAGCATTGCCGGTTCCGGCGAAGAGCATGCCTTTCTTATTCGGGTTCTCGGCGATCACACGCGCATAAGTCAGCGGACCGCGGGTGGGCAGGTCGCCGGAGATCTTGTTCCATGTCTTGCCGAAATCGGTGGTCTTGTAGACCCACGGATCGCGGTTATCGGCTAAGTGGAAATCGACGCAGATGTATGCGGTCCCGGCGTCGAAATGCGACGGCTCAATCTTGGAAATTACGCCCATCGGCGGCAGGTTGGGGATGTTCTTAGTGACATCGGTCCAATGGGGCGACGCCGCCAGAGAGTCGCGCGTATACCAGACCTTGCCATCGTTGGTTCCGGCCCACACCAGGCCGCGCTGGATCTCCGACGGCGCAATGGCAAAGACCACCTCGCCGTAAAACTGCCCGAGGTTATCGCCGACGAGGCCGCCCGAGGAGATTATATATTTCGGATCGCGGGTGGAAAGGTCTTCGCTGATCACTGTCCAGGCCTGGCCCGCGCTAGTGGTGCGGAAGACCACCTGGCAGCCGTAGTAGACCGCGTTGTGATCGAAGGGATCGACGGCCAGCGGCGGCGTCCAGTGACAACGGTACTTGGCCTTATTCGGCTCGGAATCGAGCGTGTGCAGCCACGGACTGACCGAGCGCGCCACTTTGGTCTTGGCATCGTAGCGCGTCACTTCATCGCCGTAGCAGGAGGCCCACACGATATCGGTGTTGGTCAAATCGGGCAACGTGAAGCCGGATTCGCAACCGCCCAGGCCATGCTCCCACGGGCCGGTAGCGCCACCGCCGCCGCGTCCACCGCCGAATCCGCCGCCGCGTCCGCCGCGCCCGGCCACGTTCTGTCCGGGAACGTTGGCGCCGGCCTCCTGGACGTTGCTGGGGCCGCGCATGGTGCCATCGTCCTGCATGTTGCCGTAGACCTTGTAGGGCACGTCGTTATCTACGGCTACGTGGTACATCTGTCCGATCGGCAGAGTCACGCGGTTGGAGGTCGTGCCGTGATCGGTGGTCATGAACATGCCGCCGTCGTGAGTCATCACAATGCGGTTCGGATCGCCCGGATCGATCCAGATATCGTGGGTGTCGCCGCCCCAGCCTAGCGTAGTGAAGCTCTTGCCGCCGTCTTTCGATGTCCAGAAGCTGCTGTTGGCGACGAATAGCTCATCGGGATTTTTGGGATTTACGGCCAGGCGAATGTAATAGCCCGCGCGGCCGATCAGCTCGCGCTGCCAGCTTCCGTTGGTCCAGTTGACGCCGCCATCGTCGGAGCGCCAGAGCGATCCCTGGTCGGCAGTCTGAATCAGCGCATAGACGCGCTTGGAATTGGATGGCGCGATAGCTACGTCGATCTTACCCACCGGGGATTTGGGCAATCCGTGGCCCTCGAGTTCGGTCCAGTGAGAGCCGGCGTCGTGACTGACATACGCGGCGCTCGCGGGTCCGCCGCTGAACATCGCGTAGGTGTGCATCTCCACCTGCCACATACCGGCGAAGAGAGTGTTGGGGTCGCTCGCGTCCATAGAGAGGCCGGAGCAGCCGGCGTTGGGACCGGCGAAGAGAACGCGCGTCCAGTTCTGCCCACCGTCGCTGGTCTTGTAGACGCCGCGCTCTTCCTGGGGGCCGGTGGTGCGGCCAAGCGCGCAGACATACACGATACTGGGATTCGTAGGATGGACGATTATGCGGCCGATGCGCCCGGTCTCATCGAGGCCCATGTGCTGCCAACTGGCGCCGGCATCCGTGGATTTGTAGATGCCGTTGCCGATCATATCGCTATCGCGAATGGCCCAAGCTTCGCCGGTGCCCGCCCAAACCTGTTTGGGATCGGAAGTGGAAACGGCCAGCGCGCCGATCGCCATCACCGGCTGACTGTCGAAGATGGGCGCCCAGGTGCGACCGCTGTCGGTGGATTTCCAGACGCCGCCCGAGGCCGCACCGGCGTAATACACAGTTGGGTCGCTGGGAACGCCGGCGGCGGAGGCTATGCGATTGCCGACTGCCGGCCCCATGAACCGGAACGCGAGATTCTGCGGGATCGCAGGACCCCCGCCGCGCCCGCCACGCTGCGCGAACGCGGGAGCGGCGAGGAATGTCAGGGTAAGAATGCAGGGCCAAAAGAGCGATTGGGAAGCCTGGTGACGATTAGGGAAAACTGATTGCATAAAATGTGCCGGTTCTTGGAGTCTATACCTTACAGAGGCTATCCTGCAACAGCTTGCAGAGGGTTGTGAGGCAGAATGGCATCCGAGCATGATGTTTGGCAACCGGCGGTGGCGGGTTAGCGACTGGCGGCATCGTTTACCATATCCCTAAACAAGTTGTTCCAGATGAAAGGAACCATTATCTCGGATTTCAGCCAAAAGTTGCCTTTACGCGTTCCAAGTTGACTACGCCGGATAGCATTAGAGATCTTACGAACAGTGTCATTGGTCCGGCCCGCTTTGTCATCCACGAACTTGATATCTTCGATCCCGATCACGTCATAGTCATAACGGACGGCTTCGTCTATAAAATCTTGCGAGTTCTTTGTCAGGACCGCCCATCCCCGCGCTTGCCGCTTGAGCGCCTCGTCCTTGAGTCCTTGAGGCGGCATGGCTACCTTGAAACCGTCGTCTTCCAAAGCCGACTCCAAAACACGAAGGTTCTCGTGGAGCATGATTGTGAAATAGCCCTGTTTGGACAATTCTACAAGATCCGTGGGTGCGTCAAAGCTTGGCATGTATGGCCCTATCGCGGACTGGCCGTCATGGAGGATCGGTGGCCGGTGGTCGTTGCCCAGTAGTCCATCCACCTCTCGCGAATGCCGTTGGTGCGCTCGATCAGCTCGCGGCTCGGAGTCTTGCCGTGCTCGACAACCACTACCATTCCGGTATTGAACTTCTTCTGCGCATGATCGACATCGGGCAGGCGCGGGCCCTCCACCGCGATTACATCCTGAATAGTCACTTTAGTCCGATCGGCTTTGAAGATAGGATGGCCATTGGCATCTCTCCCAGCCGGGACCAAATTCCTCAAAATGAAGAAATCGGGTACTTCGGACGGAGCGATCATACCCATAAGATATAAGTCAAGATAGGACCAACCGGTAGCCGGTACATAGTAATCGTCGTCCAGTTGTGTGAACGTGCCGTCGAAGTTATCCTGCCATACGCCTCCGCCCATGGCCGACGCTTCATAGGGCCGCTGGTAGGGGAATGCGACCTGCGCCTGAAGACCCCTGGCCCAGTGAGTGGGTCCAAGCTGAATTGTCTCTCCATTGACCTTGGCCGAAACAAAAGCGCTCCAGCGGTGACCCATCTCATGGCCGATCTGAGACATCGCATAGTTATAGGGAGGTATCTTCCCATTAGAGGTCCGCTCAGCCAGTTGATGAGTGTACGCCCCAATGTTATGGCTATTGTTCTCGGGGATTCCTTCCGGCGGGTATTCCTGCATTTGATTCGCGCCGACATAGACCGGTTGGATGAACTGCCATTGGAACCTGCCCTGAGTACAGTAGTTCTCAAGGCCCCTTTGGGCCGCTCCAATGCCAGTCACCGCGCCGCCCGCGGGACCGCCTCCCAGCGGCCCGTTGCTGGAAGTGCCGGCCTCCGGATTATCTATGCGGAAATCGGAGTAATACGCGAGCATATCGAACTTATCCCCCAAGGCTTTGATTACGGTGCAAGTCAGGTCCACGGCTCTGGGCGGCTTCATATAATGGAATGACTCGTAAATCGCCGCGAACGGGCCGTCCTGCTTCTTTACGGAAGACAGATCCACTTCGGGACTGACGATGCCCGTTAACTTTACCGCATGAGGGCGAACCCGCTCGACAGTTACGGGCGGCGTACCGGGCGTTTGAACGGCGGCGTATATGAAGATTTGATCGCCCGACTTATAACCGGCGGGAAGAGTGCCTTGGACCGATATAGTGTTCCCTTCGATCTTTACGCCCGGCGATACGCCCGCGCCGGAGGCAATGTAGCGAGGCCCCATGGCGCCTCCACGGCCGCCGCGGCCTCCCGCTCCGCCCTGGATGGTCCAGATGGCGCCGGCATGCGCGTTTTGCGTGCAGTCTCCGGCCGGGTTCTTGGCATCCAGACAAATCCGGTAGGCGATACCGGCGATGGCCGGATCGCTTTCCGGCAGCACCGGGCCGCGGGTCTCGATAGTGGCCTTGAGGAACAGGCCATCCACGGCCGCCAGCTTAATACTCTGGATATCGAGGTGCGGGGCCAGGGCGGAATTCCCAGCTTTCTGCTCCGCGGGAATTGTGGCGATCTCCTTTTCGACGCCTTGAGTGACAATTGGATAGATTCCTACGATGGCATCTTTCGCGGCTACGTCGTCATAAGACATCTCAATGGTTCCGTCTTTACGCAGCACGGCCTGGAAGCGATTCACGGTCGGCGTCCACGTCATATCCTGGATGCCGCCCGCGGGTTCGGTAAGGGTCCAGGTAATGACTGCACGGTCGTCGAGCTCTTTCAGATAGCGGACTCCCGACATCCGGGGCTTAAAGAAAACACTGATCGCAGGTACAGTGTCGATGAGAGTGCGCGCGGCTTGCTGCAACTCGGCGAACCGCTCGACGGAGATGCCACCGCCGCGGCCGCCCCCACCCGCGCCACGGCCGCCACGGCCAGCGCCGGCGGCCGGCTCACCGAATGTCATCGATCCGGTGACTCCCACGGAAAATGAGTTCCAAGTCTTGCCGGAAAACGGAAACGAGAAGTTCTTCAGTGTGGCCTGGTTCCCAGTCATCTCTGGGCCGAACTCCGAGTCCCACTGCAAAGGCAGATTCTCGGCGCGGTATCCCGACCCATCTGGCGTAAAGCGGAGGGTGTGATGCGCCAAATTGAAGAGATTGGCCTTGCCGAGCACGCCTTCATCGAGCGTCATGATTATCAAGTCGCCCTGAGTGGAGATCTTGCCGATGGAGTGTCCGGGCTCTTGCCGCCCTTGCGCGTGGACAACGATGGCGATCAGGAATGTACTTAGGAAGAATCGGATGATAGGCTTCATGATGCGTTTATCCGTCCAACGAGAGCCGCAGGAGGCGGATTGACAACCATCGCCGCAGGATGAGCATCTGCCCCACAACCACTGCCCCACAAGATGACGTCTGCATTTGGGCTACCAACTCAGGTATGCGCGCAGCAGGACCGAGCGCGTACCGCTGGCCGAGCTGACCTGACCAAAGCTATTGGCCGTAACGCTCGAACTGCCAAGGCTGGTGAAGAACGGATGGTTAAGGAAGTTGAGCGCTTCCAACCGGAAGCCAACGTTCAGCCGTTCCTTGATTCGGACTGACTTGTTCAGGCTCATATTCAGAGAAAAAGTAGTCTTACCGTATAAGTAAATGAATTGACTGAACACGCCCGGAGTCGACGCCGGAGCGTAATACGCCGGATTGGCAATGCCATTGGATTGAACGATACTCGAGACATTGCTAACCAGATTGCCATTGACTACCTGGTTCATATTGGGAATGGTAGCCAGATCCTGACGCAACTGATTCACTGTAAGTCCGCTACCTAAGACGACGCCGCTTTGCGCTAAGTTGTTCACTGTGTCGCGGCCACTACTCAGCAGGCCCGGCGCGCCCGAGGCGATTGTCTCAATGCCACCCAAAGTCCAGCCGCCTACAACCCGATCCACAAAGCCGTTGTTGATATTGAACGCCTTGCCCTTGCCGAGCGGAAGGTCATAGGTCCAATAGGAATTGAACAGAAAGCGGCGGTCGTTGGGCAAAGGGCCATAGTTTAAGCGGGCGTTGCGTTGCGTAAACCACTGGTAGGTAGCTGTCTGATCGCTACCATTGAGCTGGTCGCCGAGAGCGTGACTCCAGGTGAAGTTTACGTTGACGGTGAGCCCGTGGCTAAGGGCCTTGCGGGCCTCCAACTGCAACGCATTGTAGTTATTGTTGCCGTCATCGTTCTGGTACTCGAGCGCGCTGGCGTATGGGTTGGGACGCCAGAAATTGATCGGATAGGTTGAGGCCGAAGTAAATCCATTAGCGGCGCAGGGAGCGAAGTTACTGCCCACCAGGCGGCAATAGTATCCCGGGCTAATACTGCTGGTGGTAGCCAGTGAATTGGCAAGAGTGCCCGCCAAGCCTTGCTGGAGATCGGTGATGAAGGTGCTATTACCGAAACCGGAACTGGTGGCAACCGCGGCCTGGGAACCGCTGGGGCCGAAGGCGGCTTCAAAAATTGGAATGGGCGACTCGCCGGCAAATCCTCGATTCGAGAAGTTATTCGGAACCCCGTTCGCCGTATTGATAGTCAGGTTTTTTTGGGCCTGAATAAACTGCGGCAGGAAGCCGTTTTCGAAAATATTGGTCTCATTGATGTTTTGGTAATGCCACATATGGGTGGACTTATTGCCTATATAGCGGGCCTCTACGACAGTCCGGCCGGGCAGCTCGCGCTGAATATCGAGATTCCAGTTGGATACATACGGGGAGACAAGCTGCGGATTCACATAGTAGAGAGTTTGGCCGCCGGCGAATACGAACTCCGATTCGGGTATGGGATAACCGAATGCCGCTGGAAAAGTAGAGAGCGGCGGCGCCGGCGAGGTCAGGTTCAGTCCGCCGAGCGGGAATCCCGGCCCACCCGGGGTCGCCGAAATCGATTGTGTCGCCCCAGGATTGCTCGATAAGACGTTCGAAATCGTATTGAGGCCCTCGTTGTAATAGGTAATCGAAGCGCCTCCGCGAATGACGGTTTTCTTTTCTCCCAGAAGTTTGGCGAGCATGCCGCCGGTCACAGAAGGGTTCCAAGCGAATCCAAAGTTGGGGGCGGGATTGATTAAATCGGCTTTATACGGATTGTTTACCTGAGTGTACATGGGATTCAGGTTGCCGTTCAAGACGCCCGGTTGAAATAATCCGGTCGATGGACCGAAGAACGAGCCATTGGTGGGTTCGGCGTCGATACCGTTGGTGCTGTGGTAGGCGCCGTCTAACTGCCACCGCAAGCCGTAATTCAACGACAGACTCTGCGAGACGCGAAAGTTGTCCTGAATATAAACGCCGCCCGTGGTGAAAGCATAACGTTGAGTAACGGGCGCTCCCTGGTTGTACTGATGAGTGATCTCATTCACGTTCACGTTCCCGGAAATACTACTGATTCTGCCGGTAAGCAGAGCGTATAGGTTCTCCGCATTGCTCAGATCGCCGTTGCCGGTATTGATACCGGGCAACGCCGCCTGCAGCGCGGCTGTGACCGGGTCTCCGGACGCGATGCCAAGAGAGTAAGTCGGTATTCCAGCGGTGCCATACGATGTCTCGTAAAAGCTGGTATGTTTCACCACGCCGCCGATGAGAATCGTGTGCTTGCCTTTTACCCAATTCAAGTCGTCTCTGAACTGATACACCGGATTATTACGGATAAAGGGCAGTACGTTAGCGGAGACAGTATTGGGAATCGTAGTATTGATCAGCGGCGAATAGAGATCGCGGTTGCCATAGGGCGCCCATTGATCCGGATTGGCGCCATGATAAAAATATTCGCCATTGCTCTGCACGCCAAAAGTAGCGGTGTCCAGCATATGGGGACTGATAGTCAAATCGACCGCGTTGGTGGCCGCATACCCGGTCAACTTGTAGGCGTTGGTGAAGGCGTACTGGGTTTCGCCGGGATACGGAGGCGCGCTGCCGGCGATGTCGTAGTAGTGCAGGTTCCAGGTTCCGTGCCACGCGACTTTCGGCGCGATTTGATAATCCACGCGCGCCGAGGGATAGAGCTGGGTAGTGTTATTGGCCTGGGTCCACTCCATAGTTTGCCAGTAGGGCTGGCCGCTGATGCCGAGGAAACCGCTGGCTTTCGATTGGCTGGCGGCGATTGTGCCCAGCATGGTCGCGATAGTGGGATCGATGGCGCTGGTGAACCCGGCCGCTCCGGCCACCTGCAGCAGGTTTACCGTGCGGGTTACGCCATCGGTCCCGATATAGGTGAAGTTTCCCGATGCTCGACGCCGGGGTCAACACGTTGGTGGTCAGAGTGCCGCTGCCGGGCTGCGGCTGGGCCTCGAAATAGGCAAAGAAAAACAGCTTGTGCCTCATCTTGGAAATGAAAGGAAGCAGCGGCCCGCTAATGCTGCCGTAGGCATTGTTTTGGCGCGTTTTCGCAATGGGCTGTCCGCGCAGATTAGCGAAAAAGCTGTTGGCATTCAGATCTTCGTTGGCGAACTGCTCGCCGGCCGTAAAATGATACTTATCCGTGCCGCGCTTGGTGGTGAAGCGGATGCTCATGGCGCCCATGGCCGAAGAGTCCGCGCCCAATCCGGCGGTGGAAACGGTGGCTTCATCCACGGCATCGATGCGCTCCGGCGCGAACGTATAGAAGCTGGTGCCGCCGCTCTTGAAACGTTCGGAATTGTTATCCATGCCGTCGATGGTAATGGCCATCGAGGCATTCGGCAGGCCGTCAAAGGTGCTGCTGCCGCCGTTGGAGACAGCGCCCGCCGTCAGCAGCGTGAAGTTCAAAGTATCGCGGCTGCTATAAGGCAGGTTCTGAATGGCCTTATTATCGAGTGTGGCGCCGATCTCGTTGGAAGTCGTTTGCAATTGCCCCCCGGTACCGTGGACCTCGACCGTCTGGGTAGCGGAGCCAACGCTCATCGCGATGTTTACGTCGGTGATGCGGCCCGTATCGACCACGACGCCATCTTGAACCGCGGTTTGAAAACCGGCGGCGGTGACAGTCACCTCATAAGTTGCCGCTTCGAGACTCAGGAAAGCGAACGTGCCTTCCCCGCTGGCAGTGGTGGTCTTCTCGATTCCAGTTCCGGTGTCCTTCAACTTCACGGTGGCTTTGGGAATCACGGCGCCGGATGGATCGCGGACAGTTCCGTGAATGCCGGTGGTTGAGACCTGACCAAAGCCGGCCGGCACGAGCCCGACCACGGCGGCGGCCAACAAAAGCAATCGAAAATAGCTGGCGAAGCTTTTCTGAAGCATTTCATTTCCTCCCTGAATGGGTCTCGACCCTGCACAGGCGAAGACCCCGCGCCGCCGATCGCCACAATTTAAATTTATCCGTGAGTATATGACTTATGGGCAGCGCTGTCAATCGCTTAATCGTTTCACGTGAGCAGTGCGAGCGTGAGCAGCGCGGGTGAGCGGCGCGACTGTGATGCGAGGAGGTTGGGTTTTCCAAGGAGCCTACCTCACCTCGAATACGCCGAAGGATAATCCCAAATCGCGCGCATCGTTACCCGGCCGAAAAGTGCGGCTGACTTCCACCGACACACGCATTTCGCTTTTCCCAATTACTGCATCGGGCAGCGGAAAGGCGATTTCGAAAGAGCCCGGATGCACGGACTGAGGCGGCAGCGCCACGCCGTCCACAGTCACTGTGACATCCACTACGCCGAGGTCGTTGGGCGCGTAGCCGCTGAGGTATAACTTTTTGCCGGGGCCGGCGGGCGCTCCCATGCGCAGGGTGGCGCGTTTACCCATCCAGCGGTGGTCTACGTCCAGGCCGTACCACTCGGGACCAAGCAGATACGCAGTTAGGGGTTCGGCGGCATCGATGCGCAGGGGCAGGGAATTTTCGCGCGGCATCGCCGCATATTCCGTGGTGATGTTGCGCAGAATGCTGCCGCGGATGTCGTACACCTGGATCTGCTTGTGGTCGAGCGCGGCGGATACTACCCCCGGCGCCAGCTCGTAATCTTCCACGCGGCTCCAGCTTTCCGGCTGCGCGATCTGGCGCTCGCTCCCGGGCGCCAGATAGACGTTGTACATACCGATCAGCGGGAATGGCTTGTCGCGGATGGCGTTCCAGAATAGTTCGCTATCGGCGCCGTAAAGCAGAATCGCTTTGCCGGGATGGAGCTGATGCGCGCCGGCCACGCCTTCCACCAGATCGCGCGCGCGCAGGCTGATGTCGTGGTTCCATTGCGATGCGCTCACAGTGCGGGGCAGCACCAGGGCCATATATAACGCCGCCAGCGCGATAGCGGCGGCACGCGCGCCGGGGCCGCTCCGCCAAGCCGATACCAAGGCCCAGCCACCCAGCCACGCAATCCCGATTACGGGGATGTAGGGATAATATTCCGTCATATGCTCGCGCAACGGCAGCATGGGGGCGAACGCGATCAGATACCACGCCAGGCAGAATAGCGCCGCGCCATTAGCTCGGGTGAGACCGAGCCGCAGCCGGACGGCAAGGAAAACGAGCAGCCCGGCGGTGACGGCGGCGATGCCCGCCAGCAGCATCCAGCGCCGGATGTGCTGCGAAGTTGGCAGAAACACCGGGCCGATGGACCATGTCCAGTAGACGCCCAGCGTATGCAGGATGGACGGGCCGAAATGCATCACATACTCGCCGGCGGCGGGAGGCGGAGCGATCAGCGTGTGCATGATGGCATAGGCGATGGATACGGCCAGCATGGGCAGCGCGCCGCGAAAGAATTTGCGCGCGCACAGCAGGGTATAAGCCGCGGCCAGCACGGGATAGACGACATTCAATTCGAGGACGCCGAAGCCGATCAGAAAGACCACCCATTCCCAGATCTTGAAGCGCCGCTCGCCGGTCTCGATGTAGCGCAGCAGGAAGTAGAATGCCAGCAGCAGAACGAACGCGCACATAGCCTGGTTATAGACGCAGACCCAGGCCAGCGGCTGAACGGTGGTGCTGTTGACGGTCCAGAGCATGGCGGCGCAGAAGCCCGCGGCGCGGCTGCCGGTGAGCCTGGCCCCGACCAATGCGGCCAGCGCAAGGGCGGCGAACTGGGTCGCGAAAATTACGATACGGAAGGGCAGGGCATCGAGACCAAACAGGCCGTAGCCGACGATGAAAAAGGCGCGCTCACTGAGGAAGCGGATAGTGCCTTCCGCGCGTGGAAAAAATAGAACCGCCAGCAGATCGCGAAAGCTGTGGACCCGGTTGAAATTGGAAAGCCATGCGAAGTCGTCGGCGCGGAACCAGGCGGTGAAGCCCTGCCAGTGAACCAGCAGGCAAATCAGCGCGGGGACGGTCCAGTACGCCGCCGCGCGGGCGCGGCTCATTTCGATTCGAGACCGACGCTGCGCGCCACAACTCCCAATTCCCGGGCATCGTTCCCAGAGGGAAGCATCGATTTATCGAGATGGAACTCCACAAGCACGGCGTTGCCCTTCAGCAGGGCGGGCGGGACGTCGCGCTTGTATTCATACTGGACCGTCATGCGAGTAGGTTTCAGGAGCGAGCGGCGTTCCATTGATGGAGGCCGAGAGCTTGACGCTCTTCAGTTTGTCGATGACCACCTGGGGAATGGAAAAAGCAAAGAGCAGGGTTGCGCCCTGCGCCGCCGATCCGGTGGGAGGATGCAGAGATACGGTGAAATCTTTGGCAGTCCAGCGCCATGCATTGGCTTCGATGCCATAAAAACCGCTGACAAGCTGGCGCTCCTGTTTGGGGTCGCCCATGGCGACCACGGCGGGTATTTTGCCGGCCGCTTGGGTCTCTTCCACGGTTTCGCGGATGGTGACTTTGTGTTGGCGGTTGCATGCGGCGGTGGAGAGCGCGAGAGCGGCGAAAATGAAGAAGCGTTCACACGAGTGTGAACGCGGCACGCATGAGTGCGTGCGCCACGGATGTGGGGCGTTGCGCATCAGTCTCCGATTCTTTCTACTTGAACCAGGCAACTGTAAAAGGTTGGTCCGCCGCCGGCGTCGGTGAGACGCTCGGAGGTCAGCGCGTTGACGCCGCGCTTGCCGGGCGCGCGCTTGGCCCAGCGGACGGATGGAGCGCAGGCGACGCCCGGCCGCACGGCTCCGTCGATCTCCGCCATCAACACGCAACTGCCGCGATCATTATAAATCCGCACCAGATCTTGCGCGTGGATGCCGCGCCGGGTTGCGTCCTCGCCATTCAAATGCAGAATGGCGGTTTCACGGTCCAAGGCATCGCGATGTCCGAAGGTGGAGTTCATGCTGTCGTCGTTCTTGGGAGAAATCAACTCGAGGGGATACTTGCGGCGCAGATCGGCGTCGCCGTGGCGCGATTCCACGGGCGGCGTATAGTCCAGCGTTCCGGCATTGAAATCGCATTTGCCATCGGCGGTTCCGAAACCGCCGTTGGCGAAAGGCTGAAACGGATCGGGCATGCGCAGGCGCACGAAATGCTCGCGGTCCAGTTCTTCGAGCGTGATGCCTTTGACGAAGGGATGCTCGGAATCGAGCAGCGTGCGGATCATGTCGTCTTCGGAATCGTGGAAACAGGGCTCGTCGAAGCCCATGCGCAAGGCGAGCCGGCGAAAGACTTCGACGTTGGATTTGGCTTCGCCGGGCGCGGGCAGCGCGGGGCGCGCGAGCTGCAGATAATAGTGGCCGTACGCGAAATATAGATCGGTATGTTCCAGAAAGGTGGTGGCGGGCAGCAGGATATCGGCGTAATCGGCGGTATCGGTTTGGAACTGCTCCAGCACCACGGTGAACAGGTCTTCGCGCCGCAGTCCGGCGCAGCACGGCATTCTGATTGGGCGCGATGGCGGCGGGGTTGGAGTTGTAAACCACCAGCGCCTTCACCGGAGGATCGTCGAGCTTGGTGAGCGCGCCGCCAAGCTCGGCCATATTCACCAATGCGCGCCTCGCGGCCAGGCGCCGAGCGGTATCTGTTGCAGGTCCTCGCGCTCCAGGCCAGCTTTGTTCAGATGGAACGCCTGCGAGGTGGAAAGCTGCATGCCGCCGCCGATCTCCTTCCACGATCCGGTCAGGGCCGGCAGCAGCGCGATGGTGCGCACCGCCATGGCGCCGCGCTCGCTGCGCTGCACGCCGTAATTCAGGCGGATGGCGGCGGGCCGCGTGGTGGCGTACTCGCGCGCCAGCGCGGCGATCTCCTCGGCGGCGATGCCGGTAAGCGCGGCGGCGCGCTGCGGCGTCCACTGGCGGACGCGCTCGCGCAATTCATCGAATCCGTCGGTGTGGCGCGCCACGTAATCGGCGTCGTGCAGGTTTTCGCCAATGATCACGTGCATCATGGCCAGCGCCAGGGCGGTATCGCTGCCGGGGTTGATGAAAATATGCCTGTCGGCAGCGGCGGCCGGTGCGGTTACGGTGCGGATCGATGACGTAGAATTTGGCGCCGTTGCGCCGCGCTTCCACGATGAACGGCCACAGGTGGACGTTGGTTCCGAGAACATTCGCGCCCCAGGCGATGATGAGCTTGGCGTGCCGGAACTGCTCCGGCTCGGTGCCGTAGCGGATGCCGAGCGCTTCGGTCATGCCGGCCATGCCGGCGGTGGAGCAGATGGTGCGGTCGAGCCGCGACGCGCCCAGGCGATGGAAAAAGCGGCGGTCCATGCCGCCGAAATTCAGATAGCCCATCGTTCCGGCGTAGCTGTAAGGCAGGATGGATTCCGGGCCGAATTCGGCGGCGATAGATCCGAGACGCGCGGCGATGCTTCGAGCGCCTCGTCCCAGGAGATGCGCTCGAATCGGCCTTCGCCTTTGGCGCCGGTGCGGCGCTGCGGATAGAGCAGCCGATCGGGATGATATTCGCGCTCCAGATACTGCGCCACTTTGCCGCAGAGAAAGCCGCGCGTGACCGGATGCGCCGGATTGCCGCGCAGTTTGGAGCCGTGGCCGTCTTCGACGTTGACCAGCAGCGAACAGCAGTCGGGACAATCGAGCGCGCACACGGAGTGACGGACTTCGGGCATCGGCATAGAAGATTATATCGTGGCGGCAAGCGGTTGTTGGCTGGAGCGTCTAGGCTGCCTTCCGGGACTGCTTTTTTTGCGGTTGAAACTGCCTTTTGGCCTGCGCGAGGCGGCGGTTGCGGATTACCAGACGGGCGATCTGAGAAGTTGAAATAACAAATCGAGAGAGGTCCATCTCGGGCAGGAACTCGCGCTCGATGTCATATACTTTACCTTCGCTTTCCGCGAGTTGGGTGAGCAACTCGGCCTCTTCGACGGCTTTTTGGATGGCGGCGGCACGCTCGGCTTGCAGGCGGCGAAGCAGCTCCATGTTCTTTTCCACGTGGCGATTGATGCGGTGCTCGTAGAGGCTGAGCAACTGGATGTTCTTGCCCTGAGAGAGCCAGGTACGGGCCTGGGCGAACGCGGTGTCGATTTCGGGGTTGGTTCCATTGACCTGGACTTCGCCGGGATCGGCATATCCGAGGGCGAAGATGGAGCTTTCCAGGCCGGCGGCGCGTTTGAGACGCCAGCGGTCTTCGGCGATAGATTGGGCGAGGTCGGTTTCGAGCGGGCCCTCGGGCGCGAGAGACTCATGGACGCCCAGGCAGTGCTTTTTGTAGGCCAGGAGGTCGGGGCCGGTGAGCACGTGGACCTGGCCTGTCAGGCCGTGGCGATAGGCGTTGAGCGCGCGCGGATCGAGGTTTTTGAGGGTCGGCTCTTTGGGAGCGGTGTTGTCTTCGAACATGATTGTGCCTTTCGGGGCGGGGAGTGTGCGCCCGATTTGAATTTACACTGGTGGTGCGAGGGCTTCGGTATACCATGCGACCTAAGTAATGGGAAAGATTGCAGAAAGAAATTGAAAATAGTGGGGACCGGGTTTTGGAGGCTGAGACGCTGAGGCGGGGTCGTGGGCTCGGAAAAAAATTGGGCCACGAATGAACACGAATGGACACGAATAATGGACACGAATAAGAAATATCGGGTTAGCAGGTCCAGTTTTGTTGGCGGGCGGGGAGGCGATTAGCTTCGCGGCGAAATCGCCATTGGGCATGAAGAGGTCCATTGGAGCGATGAAACGGTATTGTGGGTGGGCGCGCGTACGTGGACAGTGCGTGGACGACCATGTATTCGAGCGTTCGCGCCGGCCGGGGTTCTCTCAAAACCGACGTTACGCGAGTAATTTGGAGCGATTGTCAGGATTCTCCCCGGCCAAGGAGTATGATTAAATTTCTGTCCCACGTAGAACCCAGTGAATGTCCGCCACTATGCGATAGGGTTTGTCGGATTAGTGTAAACGCTTTTCCGCTGTTATGGTTTTAACGTATGCCCCGCGTGCGCTTGCATGCGCGTCACCGATTGGCATATCGATCGTTCGCGCGTTCTTTGTCTCCCTTCTTGTCACGGTTATCACTCGCCAGATTCTCGCCTGCGCTCATCCGGTCTGGTTGCGTGCTTGCCGGCAGCAGCAACGGCGTAACCGACATGCCCTGCCAGAGCGTTGGCGATACGCCGCGTGGCCGCGTGACCCGTAGAATCGCCGTCGAGCAGCAGCACGACATGCCGGCATCGATCCGCCAAAGGTTTCTCGTCGACATGAACCTGAGCCCGCTGTGGGTTTCCTTCCTGGCGCAACAGGGCTTCGAATCGGTTCACTGGTCAACAGTCGGGCGCCCGGCGGCCCTGATTCTGAGGTCTTCGATTTCGCTGCGGCCAATGGCTGGATCGTTTTCACGCACGATCTGGATTTCGGTATGCTGCTGGCCGCCTTGGGTACGAGCAGTCCGAGTGTCATTCAGGTGCGCTCCCAGGATGTGCTACCGTCCGCCATCGGCGATATCGTTCTTCGCGCAATCCAGGCCGCTAAACCACACCTTGAAGCTCGCGCCCTCGTTAGCGTGGACCCATTTCGTCATCGCATCCGGCTGCTGCCGATCTAAAGTGGCAGAATACACTGTGGAACAAACATTGAAGGAATTTGAGGCGATCCTTCACAAGATCGGCCGCGACCTCGACACGGAACGAAACGATTTCAGTCTCAAGGAGATGGGGCGGAAGCTGCGGAACAAGCTACCTGAGTATGGACGTGCTCTGGCCGAAATTCATAGTCATTGGACAGAAAACTGATGCCTGAACACTGGAAAATAGGATTGGGGAATCGAGCTAAGAGTGAGGGCGTTCGGTAGGCGACCTGAACGCAGCTAAGGCAGTCATACACCCTGAATGCCATTTTCCAACGGTCCACAGCCGCTGGGCAAATCGCGAGTCGGCAACTAACCGTCCGATTGGACCTTTGAAACGGCTACGCCGAGCCAGACGGGTGCCAACCTTGCTTGGCGCTTACCGATCTACGAGAGCGCAGGCATTGGAGCATTGAGGTCGGGTAAATCAATTGTCAGGAGCTCCATGAGATTGACAAGTACAGAACCCGCGCCCTGCACGGCGATTTCGGAGAGATTCATATCGGTCAATGCCAGAGGGGCGCTCGCCTCCTCCTGAAATGAGGCTGCGAGAATATAGCAACGGAAACGGCCCGCCATGAAACTGGAATTTATCGCGGACCGCGAGAAGCTGCGCGCCTTCCAGATCCGTCGGCGTGACATGGCCACGTACTTCTACCTGCCGGAAGCCTTCTTGCTTGAGCCTTTCCCTCTTGTAGATATTGAGGGGCTGGATGGGCGTGGTACTTGAACTATTACCGGCGCAGGTGGGTTTGGGACGACACAGTTAATCGTCATAGGCTTGTTCTCTGGAGGCGACTTCACGCCAGCAGCGAAGAATCCGAAGAACATGACCAAAATGATTCCGAGGAGGAAGCTCCCCAATTGGAGCTTGGAAAAGAACTGAATTCCTTCGCTCAAAGTGGGCGCGACAGACTTGGCTATAGCATTGTGCAGATTGCCGGTCATGTTTAAAAGCGCAAACAACCCGAAGAGCACGGAGATCGTCAGCACTATCCAAGACGCCAGCGCCCAATAGCGGGCCGTCCTGTCGAGGTCTTTCGAAAATACCGCGGTTGCCGTGACCACGCCCGTCGCTACCGTAATCAACTGCTTGGTAGCGTCGGCGGCAAAGTCGAACGCCTGTTTTCGTGTGTCCGGCGGTGGCGTGTCAGGTGGAGTGCCCGGCGGTGGCGCCCCTGGAGGCGGTGCTCCTGTGGGCAGTGCGGAGCCAGTAACGGCGGGCGGTGGCGACGTTCCCATTGGATTCGCTATGAGGTGCAAATCGGGTAAAAATCAGGGAATCTCCGGCAGAATGCGGAAAGCCCCTGGATCATGTGTTGGTAAGTAATCTGCGGGGCTGCTCCGGCGCCCACTTCTTCAGTAACTATATGGTGGATGAGCGCCGCGGTGTTACGTTCAACTTCCGCGCGGCGTGACTCAAGCCTTCCCTCTTCATTCTCCCGATTGAGTGCGGGAAGCGAATGCTGAAGCAGAAGATCTTTGGCAGACGGCGATACTCCGAAACCCAGTCGCCGGGCTTCGTTTTCCGCGGCGCCAAGCACAATGGAATCGACCTCGGAAGGCCCTAGAAGCACAAGCGTATCGCTCATCGCGTATTGGATTATATCAATGTCCGACGCTCTTACGGATGTCCTAATTTGCCCTAATTTGGCGTGGGGATCTTTTCGGCTTTGTCGATAATCATGTGTTTGACTGTGGCTTCGCGGACTTCCAGCTTAAGGCCGAGATCTTGTACGGCGGTGAAGACCGAAGGCAAGGGATCGGCGGCATCTTGCGAGGCTGTATCGGGGGGCTTGAGTTTCAGTCTCCCCAAGTCCAGATCGGCGGCGATATCGAATCGGCCCTGCAGACCTGTGGAATCGATGACGGAGCGATCCAAAATAGTTGTCAGGAATTCGGCGAAACCGGCAAGCGTATAGCCCATAAACTCTACATGACCCTGCGGGTTGAACGACAGGCTGGACTCCGTTTCCTTGGATTGCTTGAGGCGCGGACTCTTGCCGCCTACCAGAGCGTATATCCGTTCCCGCCGGTTGTCTACGCGAACGATCATCTTGAATCGCTCCGCCAGCAGGTTTTGCAACATCGCGGGGATTTGTTCCTTGGAAGCGCCATTGGGGATGGTGGCGGCGATATCATAGGTCTCGCTCTCCAGCCATGCGGGTCCAGCGATCTGCCGCCGCTTCACATCGTACGCTCGCATGAGAATGGGCATCAACGTGGTGTTTTGATAGGTGATGCGGCCGCGGTCTTCAGTGATCCTGCTGCCGGTCGATTTCCCTCGCGTCGCGCCGGACGACTGCACCGGCGTACCGGGCTTTACGGACGCCGCTTCGAAGACGGGCGGATCGGTTTGGGTGAAAGCTAGAGGTTGTAAGGAGGTGCCCAGGGTTAAGATCAGCGCGATTGAGTCGCGGACTTGAGGCATCGGCATGGATTATATCGCGGTCAAGGTGAGCTCAAAAACCGGGGCCAATTCGCATCAAGGTCACTACGGCCTGCGCCTCCGCCGATCGCCCTTCGCCCACCGGGCCCACCTTTTCGGCGGTCTTGAATTTCACCGAGACGCTGTCGAGATCGAGCGATAGCGTCGCGGCCAACCGCTCGCGGATCGCCTGTCTGTAATCCTTCAGCTTGGGGCGCTCCAAAATCACCGTGGAATCGACGTTTACGATGCGATAGCCGCGCGCTTCCGCGAGCTCGCGCGCGCGACACAAGAATAGCAGGCTGTCGCGGTCTTTCCATTGCGGGTCGGTATCGGGGAAGTGCATGCCGATATCTCCCAGCGCGGCGGCGCCCAGAATGGCATCGGTGATGGCGTGAGCCAAAACATCGGCGTCGGAATGCCCTTCCAGCCCGAACTCGCACGCGATGGTTACGCCCCCCAGAATCAGCGGCCGGCCGGCGGCGATGCGATGCGCGTCCCAGCCGAGGCCGGTTCGAATGGGACTCAACGGGCGGATTCCCTGGCCGCGAACTCTCGGAAGAAGAGGCGCGCCAGATCCATGTCGGCAGGCTTGGTGATCTTGATGTTGCGGTCGCTGCCCAGCACCACGCCCACCTCCACATCCAGCCGCTCCACCAGGCTCGATTCGTCGGTTCCGGTGAAGCCATCCCGTTGCGCGCTCTCAAACGCGCGCATCAGCAGATTGTAGGCAAATACCTGCGGGGTCTGCGCCAGCACCAATCTATCTCGCGGCAACGTCCCCCGAATCTTGACCCGGCCCGTACCCTGAGTCACGTTCTTGACGGTATCGGCCACGGGAACCGCGACTATAGCGGCCCCGGTTTCCGCGGCTTCATCGAACACTTTGCGGATGGTTTGCGTCTCGATGAATGGCCGCACGGCATCGTGTACCGCAACCAGGTCAGTATCCTTCGCGAGCGTAGTGAGCGCATTGGCGACCGATTGCTGCCGGCTGTTGCCGCCCTCCACCACGCGCGCGCGGCCCGGCGCGAATTCGCGCGCGATCATATCCGCCACCCACTCGAGATCCTCGCCACGCACCGCGATCACGATTTCGGCCACGCTGCCGAGGGAAGCGAATTTTCGAACGGTATGCACCAGGATCGGCGAGCCTTCGAGAAGCATGAACTGCTTGCGGCTGGTGCCGGTCTTTTCGGCGGCCGCGCGTCCCATGCGAGTACCCAGGCCCGCGGCGGGCAATATGACGGCTACTCTCATGCGAAGTTACGATTCTATCGCGGTTTTCTCGACAGCCAGATTGGGTTGGGGCTCGCTCTTGCGCAGGGGACGATCCTGCCGCTCGCCGGCTGCGGCGGCGTGGACCCGCTCATCGTATTTCGCGAAAATCATTTTGCCGGCCGTGGTCTGAAGCACGCTCGTGACGGAGATATCGATGGTTTTTGAGATGGCGCGCTTGGCATTATCCACCACGACCATGGTGCCATCGTCCAGATAAGCCACTCCCTGGTTGTACTCCTTGCCTTCCTTGAGAATAAACACGCGCATGGTCTCGCCCGGCAGCACGATAGGCTTCAGCGAATTGGCCAGCTCGTTGATATTCAGGACCTGTACGCCATGCAGCTGCGCCACCTTATTGAGATTGAAATCGTTAGTGACGACTTTACAGTCGTAGACCTTGGCCAGCTCGATGAGCTTCATGTCCACTTCGCGAACCTGCGGAAAGTCCTCTTCCACGATCTGTACTTTGAGGTGCGGCATTTTCTGTATGCGTTGCAAGATGTCCAGGCCGCGGCGGCCGCGGTTGCGCTTCATGGAATCGGCCGAGTCGGCCACCAGTTGCAGTTCCCGCAGCACGAATTGCGGAATCACCACTACGCCATCCAGAAAGCCGGTCTCCGCGATATCCGCGATGCGGCCATCGATGATGACGCTGGTATCGAGAATTTTGAAGGAACCTTTGGAGCTCTTCTCCAGGCCGAAGATTCCACCGAGGGCGGCGAGGTTGAGCATGTCGCCCTTGCTTGCCCCCACGACCAGGCCGATGTAGCCCATGAATAACAACAGACAGACCTGCAAAAACGGCTCGGGGCTGGCCTTACTGAGGACTAGCGATATCAGGAACGCGCCGAAAATGCCAAGCACGGAGCCGAATGCGGCGCCGATTAACCGTGTGAGCGTAATCCGCTCCAGCCGGATTTCAAAAAAGATAATCGCGCAGCCAATCAGGAGACCGCCCGCCGAGGACACCCACGGGGATAGATGAAAGGGATGCAGCGCGTAAGCGGACGCCGCGAGAACCAGAACAAAGATGGCACGCACCATGATGAGATCGAACAAGAAAGCCCCCTGCCGCTAAGAATCGCACTAGCCTGTAAGTACTGGTACTGCATCAAAAAGGCGGCGAGCGCCGCGCCAAGAGTATATCATCTTCATTGCAACCGATTTATTGGAAAATTTCGGATGCCGCGGCCGGAGCGTGCCGCCGCCGGCGACATTGGGCGCGCCGCGAGCCAAACTTATGCCGCGCAACTTAGTTACACTGAAGTGGTTCATGTCCAAACTGTTGGAGGGTAAGCTTGCCCTCATTCTGGGAATCGCAAACAAGTGGAGTCTGGCGTATTCTATTGCCCAGGCGTTTCATCGCGAAGGCGCGACCCTGGCGTTTACTTACCTTGGCGAGAAGCAGAAGCAAACCATAGAAGAGCTCGCGCATGCCTGGAATCCCGCGGCGATTTTGCCCTGCGACGTTACCCAGGACGAAGAAGTGACGGCGCTCGCGCAGCGGCTGAGCGAGCTTTCGCGGCCATTGCACGCGGTAGTTCATAGCCTGGCCTTTGCGAATCGCGAAGATCTTTCGCGTCCATTCTCCGAGACCAGCCGCGGCGGCTTTTTGCTGGCGCAGGACGTGAGCGCCTATTCGCTGGTGGCCGTGGCGCGCGCTGCCGCACCGTTGATGACCGAAGGCGGATCCATCAGCACGTTGACGTATGTCGGCTCGACGCGCGTGATGCCGAATTACAACGTGATGGGGGTGGCGAAAGCGTCGCTGGAGGCCTCTATGCGATATTTGGCAAGCGATTTGGGACCACAGAAAATCCGCGTGAACGCCATTTCGGCCGGGCCGGTGAAGACGGCTTCCGCGCGCGCGGTGCGGGATTTTTCCACGATTCTGGAAATCACCGCCAGGCGCGCGCCGCTGCGCCGCAACGTGGAACCGGCGGAGGTTGCCGATACCGCGGTCTTTCTGGCGAGCGATCTGGGACGGGGCGTTACGGGCAACGTTCTGTTTGTGGATTCGGGCATGCAGGTCATGGGGTTCTGAATGAAAGTGGAAGTGGTGCTTTCGGAAGCGGACATCGCCGAAGAATTTGTGGAGGCGATTGAGGCGCGCGATCTGCCGGAGAAGTTCTTCTTCTGGTTTCCGCGATCGGCCGCGGAGTGGAGCGCGCTCACCTCGGATGCGGAATTGTACGGGGGACTGAATGAAACGTGGAAAGAATTGGGCGGCGGCGCTGCCGCGCTGGCGCGGCATTTCGGACCCAAGATTCCGGTGATCAGTTTCGGCGCGGGAAACGGATCCCGCGACCGCCTGTTGATGAACGGCCTGAAGGCCGAGGGCGCCGAGTGCCTGTACTTCCCCGTGGACGCAAGCCAGTGCCTGCTGGAAATGGCGTGCGCCGGCGCGGAAGACGAGGACTTCGAAGCGGTGGGAATCAAGGGCGATATTTCAAGCCCGGTGCATCTGATTTACGCCGCCGACGCGGCCGAGGCCCCGCGGCTGTTCATCATGTCCGGCAACACCATGGGGTCGTTCGATCCGCTGGCCGAGATTCGCTACATCGCGCAGTGTATGAAAACCGGAGACCGTCTGATCATCGACGGCGAAGTCTACGATGGCGCTAAGAGCATGACCCGGCGCGACAATCCCGCGGCGAGAAAATTCGTGGGCGCGCTGCTGGCCAGCGTGGGCATCGAGGACGACGACGGGGAGATCCGTTTCAATCACAAGCGCGACGAACGGCATCAGGGGCTGCACCTGTTCACGCGCAGTTTTCGCGCCGCCCGCGATCTTTCGGCGACCGTGGCGGGGCAGAAGATTCCTTTGGAGCGAAATGAATTGATCGGCATGAATTTCCAGTATGTCTACGCGCCCGAAGCGTTCCGCTGGCTGGTGAGAGATCACGGAGGGCTGGAAATTCTGAACGAGTACCACAGTCCGGATAACCGGTTCATGACGGCGATTTGCAAGAAGTAGGGGTACGATGGACCGCCGCCGGGCGCCGCGTAACGTATTCTGGGAAGGGAGTCGAAGCATCGGAGCCATGCCTGATCTAATCAAAATTCCCTCTGCAGCCGCTGAGATTCAAGCACGGTTCGAGCGGCCTTGCATCGGTTTCATCGGCGCTGATCGGCCCCGAGTCGTCGAGGCGATTGTGTCCGCGCTTCTCCCTTTTAATTTCCATCTGCCAAACACGGAAGTCGTGACCACAGGAAGCCTAGCGGATCATAAGGTGATTTTTAAAATCCCTGAACGCGGCATCAACTTTCAATTTGGAGCGGAGGAGTATCGCTTTACTAAAGAAGGTTCGACTTGGGAAACGGCAGAGGATGACACGGAAGTGTTCTTAGCGGGTGAACACGCTTTACTCGAAGGAAACTCAGTCAAGGTGACTCGCTGTACGGTTATCGTAGCAGTGCATTTGCAGCTCCTCACAAGACCCCGAGACGAGGTGCTCGCCCCGTTCTTTCCCGAGCCGTTTCGCGTGCTGTTGACGCAGAGCAAGGCCGAGAGTTTCGGTGCTCATCTAAAATGGACGACTGGCGACGTATTGCTTGATTTCTCTGCGGTGTTTGCCAATGGAATTTTCTTGCGGTTTTCATCCCAATTTGAGGGACATCCTCCTGTATCGGAAATATTAACAAAGGTGCGGAGCGATGGAGAAGCGATCTTTGCGATTCTAGGCGTCCAGGAAGCGAGCGGCGACCAATGACATCATCCACATCTCCACTAGATATCCCCCAGACAAACGCCGCGCTGGTTCCGACGTTTGCTTTCCAGATTTCTGAACGGTACGCCAACCAGGGGGAGAGATCGTTGCTTAATCTTGGCGCCGACTTTGGTTTGGGGACTTACACGCAAACCCGCCCGAGTGCACATCTCGCTTTGCAGCTGCGTACCCTTCAGGGGCAATACACGATCGTGGATACAGACCTTGTGATCATCGACTTTTTGAGCGAACAACGATCGCTTTATCCCATTTTGATGGAGGCGGTAAAACCACTTCATCAAGCTTTTGGTGAACGGCGGGTTCTCCAACTTCGGACGCAATTTACCGGCGAAGAAAGCATGCTAAGAGCCGTCGCTCAGTTGCCCGTTGATTTCGACGACCCGGAGGGCGCTTTGCGCTCATTCGATGAAGCCTGGTGGCTGAAGAATTGTCACCGTTCGGCCGGCGCGCTCGTGTTTGAGTACGAGATTCAGGATGCAGTTTGATTGGCGGGAATTTCTCATCGTGGCGCATGGGTTGCGTAACGACGCTAGCGAAGGCGCGCAAAGAACATGTCTGGGTCGAGCCTATTACTACGTTTATAATCTCGGGATCACCAAAGCCCGGGCAACGAACTTTGTAGGCAAGATGCCCGGTCTTCATCGACAGCTTTGGGATTGGTGTCAGAAACATCAAGACCCGATCATCAAGCAGATGGGCGTCTATGGTCTCCGCCTCCATTCACTCAGGATTGACGCCGACTATAAGGAAACACTCATACCGAATCTGGCGCGTGAAGTCAGAATACAACTATCCAGGGCCCAGGCGTTCGAGGAGTTAGTGGCGCAAAGTAACGGGCAGCAACCGCCACCAGCCTTATCGCCGTAGGGCCAGGCAATCTTTTATTCGATCGTTGAAGGGCACGCACCGCATCAAATTGAGCTACTCCCCGTAACTGATTTCCGTCTGCCGCGCCGACATGGCCGTGTACGCCAGAATCAGTGCGGCCACCGCCAGCAAGCCCGGCACGGTAATCCACGCCGGCATGGGATTGGCCTCGATCGCCATCACGGAGAAGGGTGGCGGAATGGGAACTTCCACCGGTAACAGGTTGCGAAGATAATAGATGATGCTCACCTTCTGAAGCAGAGCGGGCAGAAACGGGTTGATATTCTCCCACACGAAAACCACCGCGGCGGGGATCATCGGGTTGCGGTAGCGCAGGCCGCACATCAGGAACACGGCGCCGTATCCGGCGCAGGCCAGCGCGGCAACTAACATATACCAGCCTAATTGAGCTGCGCCGGGACCATGCCAGATGTAATCCGAGTACGCCGCGCCGAAGTGGCGGCCAATCAATAGAAACGATAAAGCGGCGCTGGTAACAAAGACCACGACGGCAACTGTGAGCCCAGCGAGATACTTTCCGGCCACTAATATCTCGCGGCGGACCGGAGTCAGGTAATAGTAATGCAGAGTCTTTTCGAGCATCTCGCCGCGAAAGAGATTGCAGAAGATACCGACACAGCCGAAGAAGATGGCGCCGCGCAGGTAAAAGAACTGGAACAGCGCGGCGTAGGCCATGCTGTCGTCGCCGATGCTGTGGCGGCCGCCGCGCCCAGCCGCGTTTGCGCGGAGCATGAAGAGCCAGTGAAGCAGCGTGAGTCCGACCGGCGCCGCCGCGAGAAGATAGATCCACCAGCCGCGACGCGAAAGGAACGTCTTTTTCCACTCCAGTTGGAATACGCCGGCGATCTGGCGCAGATTCTGCCCACTCATACGGTGGCTCCTTCGGCGCCGATCAGGTATTGATACACCGCGTTGACGTCGTCGTCGGCGGGCGCGACCGACTCTACGGTCAGTCCCGAATCCAGAATCACGCGATTCAGCAGCAGATAGAAGCTGTCCGCATCCTTAGTGCGGACCAGGAGAGCGTCCCCGACGATTTTCGCCTCCACGACATGGTCCTGCTGGAAGAGGCGCGCGGCCAACTCACTTGGCCGGTCGCACCGCACCACGATCTGCATGGGCTGCTCCTTGACTTCGCTGCGCACGCCCTGAATTTGTCCTTCGGCCACGACATAGCCTTGGCTGAGCAGAATCACTTGATCGGAGATGCGGTCTACTTCATGCAGGATGTGGCTGGAGACGAGCACGTGCCGGCCCTTCTTGGCCCCACTCCTGGAAGAGCGCAATGGTTTCAGCGCGCGCCATGGGGTCGAGGCCATTGAGCGGCTCGTCGAGCACGATCACCTGCGGATCGTGAGCCATAGCCTGCGCGAGCTTGATGCGCTGGCGCATGCCCTTGCTATAGGCGGCGACGGAGCGGCCGGCGGCTGCGGTCATGTTGACGCGCTCAATGGCGGCGCTGGTCCGCGCATCGCATTCGGAATCGCTGTAGCCATAAAGGCGCAGGTAAGAGTAGATGAACTGGCGGCCGCTGAGTCCTTTAGGGAAGGCATCGAACTGCGCGCAATAACCGACCGTGCGGCAGAGTCTCTCGGGCTGATCCGGCGTAATTCCCAGCACGTGGATTTCGCCTTGCGTGGGCCGGATGAGTCCGGTCATCAGGTTCATCAGAGTAGTCTTACCGGAACCGTTGGGACCGACCAGACTGGTGATGCCCGGCGGAATGGAGAGACTTACTTTATTGATGCCGAGCACTTCGCCGTAGAAGCGGCTGACATTGGCGAACGTGATGAGATTATCGGACATGATCCGCTTCACATATTACTGTGCTTGCAGCCGAAGAGCGGATTAACAATCCGCCGGACCCAGAGGGTACCCCTCCCAACCTGCCCCACATAAATGTCTCATCGCACTACCTCGGCGCCGCGGATCTTGCGCGCCAGCATATAGAGGCATGCCCCGGCCAGCGCCAACAACGCGAACCAGCACCAGCCGATCGGAAGCTCTTCGCCCTGCGGCACGCGGAAGAACACGGCGCCGTTGGTGGTCCGCGTCGCGCCTTCCATCAACCGCACCCAGACCGAGCCCACCAGATAGCCGATATTGAATAAGCGATCCCCAGTTGGTGCGCTGCACGGCGTTGATGGTCGCGCCGAAAGCGGCGGCGACGAAGAACACGCCGAAAACCAGCGCGCCCGCGGCGGGCTTCCACTTGACCCAGGCCGAGAGCGCCAGCGCCAGCAGCGATAGCACCAGGATCCACACCCACGATCCGAAGAATAGGCCCCACGCGATGCGGGAGTTGTCGGCCGCCCAACCGCCGCCTTCCAGATACGCTTGCAATGCGAAGAGCAGCAGGCCGGGAACCCACGTCATCAGCGACATCAGAATCATCAGCACGGACATCTTGCCAAACACGTACTCCACGCGCGAAAAGGGCCGCGCCAGATACAGCGAGAGAGCGTTATTCGACAGGTCGGGCGAGATCTGGCCGGGACCGATGAACGCCGCGAGGAACAGCGCCAGCATGCTCTGCCATCCGAGCAGATTCAGGAAAAAAGTCAGGTTGATGGAGATCATGCCCGCGGCGCTTTGCGCGCCCAACACCTTGAGGGCGCTGGCATTGTGTTGCACGTAAATCATGAGCGCGCAGATCAGCGGGTAGGCGAAGCTGAGGGCGTAAAACGTATTGAGGAATTTCGAGCGGCGCAGGTCTTCAAACGCGTAGCGCGTGATCACGAACAGCCGCGACCACGACGGCGTCAGGCCGCCCTCATAAGGCCGATAGGTCTTTTTATAAACGGCCATTGCGGCGTCTCCATGGCCTTAGGAAAATATCTTCCAGCGAATCGCGCTTGTGGCTGAGGCGGCGGATCTGCACGTCCTGTCCGGCGGCGATTTCGTAGAGCTGGCGCACTTCGATTCCGTCCGGCAGAATGAGCTTGATGCGCCCCTGCGCGCCGGTGGCGGTCTGACAGCCCAAGCGGTCGATGGCTTCCAGAAAATTGCCGTTGTTGGCGCCGCGGGTTTCCAATTCCAGGAATCGCAGATTGGCGCGGCGCTCCTCTTCCAGGTTGCAGAAAGCGGCGATGTTGCCGTCTTTGAAAATCAGCACCTGGTCGCAGCACTCCTCCACGTCGCGCAGCAGGTGCGACGAAAGCATCAGACGCAGGTCGCCGCGGTCGCGGATCTCCTGAATCAGCTGGATCATGCGGGCGCGCGCGGGCGGGTCGAGGCCATTGGTCGGCTCGTCCAGGAACAGCAGCTTGGGTCCGTGGGCGATGGCCGATGCCAGCTTGGCGGCCTGCTTCATGCCCAGCGAATACGTGCCCAGCGGACGGTAGCGCACCTCGCCCAGACCGACGTAAAAGAACGCTTCATGCGCGCGCTCCAGAGCCTGCTCGCCCGGCAAGCCGGAAAGCTCGGCCATCATGCGGACGAAGCGGACGCCGCTCATGGGGGCGATAAAGGAATCGCTTTCGGGCATGTAGCCTATGAGCCCGCGAACCTCGCGGGCGTGGGTGCGGATATCGCGGCCCAGCACGCGCGCGGTCCCCGAGGCGGGCTTGTGGAAATCCCAGCAGGCTGTTGATCAGCGTCGATTTACCGGCGCCGTTCGGTCCCAGCAGTCCGATGGAGGTGCCGGTTAGCGCGGCGCTCAGCTTGTTGAGAATGACGCGCTGCCCGAAGCGCACTTCGAGGCCGTCCAGTTCGATGACTGGTTCCATGATCTGGTTCTATCTATACGACATCTGGCGCTCGCGTGTTCCTTTGGGCTGAAAAAACGAAGCCACGGGACCGGCGAGACCGGAGATGTTGCCGCTCATCAGGCTGGCGATGGCGGGTCCGATCAGATCGGCGTTGGCGGCCACGGTGAGCCGGTCCGGTTCGGCATAGGCCGCCACCAGCGTGGGCTTCATGCCTGCCGAGGCTTTCGAGCGACGGCTGCTGCCGGCCGGGGTGCTGCGGGCCGGTTTGTTGCGGAATCATGCCGCCGAGCAGGCCGGCGATGAGGCGCCAGCGCCGGGCCGATATTCTGGTAAACCAAGGCCGAGAAGTTGGCGTAGTGATCGCGCGGCATCATGGCGGCGACTTTAGACGAGCGCAGAATGGATTAGCCGCTCGTCTTGATTTGCAGCGCGTGAGCGACTATGGCGCGCGTGGGCCCGGCGATCAGATAGCCGTTGGCGAAGGTGTAGTGGAATTCGAGCAGCGGGCCCGCATCCGGAACGGCGAGGCTGTAATAGGTGCGGCCATCGACGATTTCCTGGGATGCGACCAGTGGCTTCCGATTGGACGGCTGCTGGTATTGAGCGGCGCCCGCGGCATACTTGGCGACGGCTCTGCTGAATGGCTGCCTGCGCGGCATTAGGGTCGTAGACCTCAGCCACGACCTTCCACGAAGGAACCGGCACAAGCGGGCCATCCACGGCCAGCGCGAATTCACCGCCAAGGCTGGCGCCGAGGCCTTCACGCACCGTGGCAAGTTCCTCGGGCGAGATCATTTTCAACTGGTCGACGATCTTCGAGCCGCTGGGCACAACGAACGCCGCGGCCAGCGAGGCCTCGGGCGAGATGTAATCGAGCGTGCCCATAGGCGCGGGGCTGGCAAGCCACGCCGCGATGCCGGCGCGCGGGCCATCGAAAGCGACGGAGACGCGCGCTTCCATGCGGCCCTCCACCTGAGTTTCGTCGAGGATCACAGACTGGGCATTCGGTACGGGCATCGATCCCTTCGTACCGCCATTCAAATTGACGCACACCAGGAAGCCGGCGCCATGATGGTAGACCTCGTTGATGCGGGCGTAGAACGGCGTGGCTTGGATTCCGCCATTGGCCGAATCGAGCGCGGCCGAAAGCTCGTGAACGCCGGCGGGCGATCCGAATTCCACCAGGCCGTTGCGCTCTTCCACGGAGGCGGGCAGACCGCTCTGCTTCAGGAATTCGGCAAAGCCGGGGCGCTTGATTTCGCGAGAGAAAAACCGGACCGTCGCTCTGCGGAAGCGCGGCGATGACGATCTCGTGACCCAGGTATTCGCTGGCGGCGCGTATTTTTCGATCATCGCAGCGGTGCGGCTGCCGTGCGACTGCAGCCAGAGTTGCAAGCTCGGGATTCTGCGCGGTTTTCTGCTGGAAGACGCTCTCCGCCTCCCCCAGATATTGCGCCAGATTAGGAATGCTGGCGAAGAACATGGTATCGGCGGGCAAGCGGCCGAGAAGATCGCTGCTGTACCGCAAGCCGGGCAGTTGGATCTGGGCAATGGCTCGTCCGAGCGCGGCAAGCTGGGCGTCATAACGGTCGCGATTCCGGCTCCAGGAGATGTCGTCGTGAACCGATTCCGGCTCCAGATCGGGACTGGTGACCATCTGATTGCCGGGCTGAAGGATCTTCTGCTGGTTTTCCCGCTCGACGTGGACCTCGCCTTGAATCACGGAAACGCGCGAGCCCTTGGCCCCGGCGCTTACGCCAAACGTGGTACCGGTGACGGCCACGCGGCAATCGGCGGTAGCCACAAACAGATGACCGGCGCTACGATGCGCCGCCTGCACGATCACGCTGCCGTGGCTGAGCCGGATGGTAGTATCGCGGGCGCTCTGGGTAGTGGTCAGGCCGGAACGCTCGCGCAGCTCCACCAGCGAGCCGTCGTGCAGTTGGAGCATAGCGCTCGAATCCTGGGCCGTACGGATTTCGACTCCATCGGGCAGCGGCTGGCCGGCCCGGAGCGGCTGGATGCCGGCGGCGGAGACCTGGTAAAGCGCGCCGTTGATCGATTGCACGATAGCCGGTCCGGTACGGCCGCCGTATTGGTCATACGCGATCCAGACGGAGACGCCGGCCGCGGCTACCATAACGGCGGCCACCGCCCAGCGGTAATGGGGACGCGGCGTGGCGCCTTGGGGCGCCGGCATCGGGACCACACGGCCTTCATACACACGGCGGCAGGCTACGCACTCGTGCAGATGATCTTGCAACAGGGTTGTGCGCGCCGGGGACAAGCGGCCGGCGCGGTAATCGGGAATCAGAGATTGAAAGCTGGCGCAATCGGAGATATGGCTAGCTGCGCCAGTGCCGGCTGCGGCAATGCCGGCCGCGCCGGCATGCAGGCGCGCCCACACGCGGGCGGCGGCGGCTTCGATTACGGCGTCGTCAACGGTCTGGTCGCGGATGTCGGACACGGCTTGGTCAAGTTCCGGATTCATGCCACTCCTCCCTGATACGCCCGGTATTCCTTTTCCAGGCGGTCGCGCGTGCGCGAGAGCGTCACTGCAACCGTTCCGGGCGTGGTATTGAGCAATTGGGCAATTTCGGGATTTTCCTTTCCTTCAAAGAAGCGCAGGGCGAACATTTCGGCGATGCGCGGATTGAGACGGGCCAGCGCGCCGCGCAGCCACTCGCGGATTTCGCCGGAGGACAGTGCGCGATCGGGCGCGCGGTGGGACGATTCGGCCAACACCGGCTCGAACTCATCCAGCGGGATTTGGCTGATGTGCTGGCGCGAGCGGACCAGATCGACGGCGGCGTTCACGGCGGCGCGGTGCAGAAAGCTGGAGATGCTGGCCACCGGTTCGGCGGCGGGATCGCGCTTGAGCATGCGCAGAAAGACGGTCTGGAGCACGTCCTCGGCGTCGCTCACGCTGCCGGTGACGCGATAGGCGGCGCGAAACACCATGGCATGATGGTCGCGGAAGATCCGCTCCAGGTCCGCGGCGGCTTGCGGGGCTGCTTCCATTGCGATGCTTGGCGCTTTCATGTTATCAGGCGCTTCGATGGAGAGACGTGCGGAGGGGCCGGGAATTAGCGGAGTGCTTCGGGCGGGCTGTTCCAGACCCAGGGCAGTTTCGGGAGTTGAAAAATCAAAGCCAATTTCTGGGATTGGGATTGGATTTTAGGGGTGTGGCAGCGATGTCAGAGCAGAGGATTTGGTGTAAGTCACTGATAGGTGAAGGTAGGATTTATTCTTAGATGCGGTGGTGGCTGAGGTTTCGACGGGGAGAGGCTGAGACGTGGAGTCGGCTACAAGACGCGAAATTGGCCGATCTGCACTTGGGCGGCGCACCGGGCGTCAACGGTAGTACCGGTGAGGTGAACACTATGACGTCTCGGAGAGCGTTGCCTAAATCGATGCTTCCTCGATGGCTTCTAGGACCTGTTTGACAGTCTTCGGGTGCAGCATTGCGCTGCTATGGAACGGAACCACCACTCTGCGTTCGTCCCTCGCGTAAATCCGGTGACTGCCCTTGGACCGAACCAAACGAAGCCGGCCTTGAACAGCATCGCTTCGGCATCGGCGGCCGTCAGGCGCGGCCGTTTAGGCATGGACTTCGACCGCGGTGGTCAGAATCTCCTGGCTTAACGCGGCCGAGCGCTCTTCCTCAGTCAAGGTCTCAAGGAACAGTTCGATTGCTTCGCGTATATTGACGAGCGTCTCCTCGACGGTCTTCCCTTGGGATTGGCAACCCTTCAGTTCCGGGCACCACGCGTAACAGCCGTGCTCGTCCTGTTCGATTACGACGCTAACCTTGCCCGTCATCAACCATCATTCTACCGCCAGGGGCTCTGTGCGATGTTCGCGTGCGCCGCTTAGTTCTTGACAGGAATCGACAATCCCGTCTGGGTGCTAACGCCGCCGACGGTGGCGACGATGGGCTGATCGCCATCCGCCAGTTGGGGAACAGTGACGTTCAGTTGATATTCGCCGAACGCCACGATTCCAGCGAACTGAACGAGCGCGGACATGCCGCCGATGGTTACCTGGATTTGAGTGAGGTTCGACAATGGGTCGGCGGCAGTTACAATCTGGCCGGGCGCGACGGCGGGGTTGGCGGGGCCGAAGCCCGTCCCGAAGATTTCGATGGTTTCACCCGATAGGCGGCGCGAAACACCATGGCATGATGGTCGCGGAAGATCCGCTCCAGGTCCGCGGCGGCTTGCGGGGCTCCTTCCATTGCGATGCTTGGCGCTTTCATGTTATCAGGCGCTTCGATGGAGAGACGTGCGGAGGGGCCGGGAATTAGCGGTTTCGTGGCCGCCTATAGGGCGGATCAGGCTGATCGGCTGTACAAGCTGCCGCGCCGAGCGCCGGAGGGCTCGCCCAGGGCGGAAAGCGACCGTTATACTGAATCGTGCAACCCGCGATGGAGACCCTGACTGAGAGGCTGAACGCTGTCCGTGAACGTATCGCCCGCGCAGCCGGGCGCGCGCACCGCGATCCGGCGGGTATTCTGCTGCTCGCCGTCACCAAGGTCTTTCCGGCGTCCGTGATCCGTGAAGCCTACGATTCAGGGCTGCGCGATTTCGGCGAGAATTATGTGCAGGAATTCGAGGAGAAGGCTCCGGCGGTACGCGGTCCTCGCGGGCGCGCGCTTCCACCTGATCGGCCATTTGCAATCGAATAAGTCGAAACTGGCCGCCGAACTGTTTGACGCGATCCAAACGGTGGATTCTCCCAAACTGGCGCGCCGCCTGAACGAAACCGGCCGCACGCTCGACGTCATGCTGGAAGTCAAGCTCTCACCCGAATACGCCAAGAGCGGCGCGACGCCGGAAGAGTTGCCGGACCTGATCGCCGCGGTGCGCGCCTGCCCTAACCTGCGTCTGCTCGGCCTGATGACCATGCCGCCATGGTCGGACGACCCCGAGGCCGCGCGGCCCTATTTCCGCCGCTTGCGAGAACTGGGCGAGAAGCATGACCTTACGCAGCTTTCGATGGGCATGTCGCACGACTTCGAAGCCGCCATCGAAGAAGGCTCCACTTGCGTGCGGGTCGGCACGGCGCTTTTCGGCAAGCGGAAGAAGGCGTGACCGTCGGCTTCTACTCGCCTATGCCCCCCGCGCGCACCGGCGTGGCCGATTACGCGGCCGCGCTGCTGGCCGAATTGCGCCGGCATGGCAATGTGGAGCTGGCGCCGGCGCGATGCGATGTAGCTCTTTATCATCTGGGCAACAACGCGCTGCATGCTTCCATCTACCGGCGCGCTCTGGAACGGCCGGGCGTAGTTGTGCTGCACGATTCGGTGCTGCATCATTTTCTGTTGAGTCAACTTTCCGAAGCCGCGTACATTGAGGAGTTCGTCTATAACTATGGCGAATGGAACCGGGGCCGGGCGCGCGATCTCTGGCGCGGACGCGCTTCCTCCGCCGCCGATAATCGCTATTTCGATTCGCCCTTGCTTAAGCGCGCCGCCGACCGGGCCCTCGCCGTGGTGGTACACAATCCAGCGGCCGGCGAGGTGGTGAGGGCGCACGCGCCGCAGGTTCGCGCAGTTGAGATTCCGCATCTCTTTCAACCGCCGCCCGCGGCTTCCGAAGCCGACCGGCTGCGATATCGTCAGAGCCTGGGAATTCCGCCCGGCGCGTTCCTATTCGGCATGTTCGGTTACCTGCGCGAATCCAAACGCTTGATACCGGCGCTGCGGGCGTTCGCGGAAATCCATCGCGAACTGCCGGACACCGCGATGCTGGTAGCCGGAGATTTCGTGTCCCGCGACCTGGCGCGCGCGGCCGCGCCGCTGCTGGGCGCCCCTGGCGTCGTCCGCCTGCCGCATTTATCCGATAACGAGTTCTGGCTTGCGGCGGCGTCGGTGGATGCCTGCGTGAACCTGAAGTACCCCGCCGCCGGCGAGACATCCGGTATCGCCATCCGGCTGATGGGTTTGGGAAAACCGGTGATCCTTAGCGATTCGCCCGAATCCGCGCGGTATCCGGAAGACGCATGCTTGCGCGTGCCTTCAGGCGCGGCGGAAAGCGATAGCCTTCGGCATAACCTGATTCTGCTGGCATCGGTACGGGAAGCCGCCAAGGCGATTGGAGAAAATGCGGCGGCGCACGTGCAGGCACACCATCTGCTTGATTCTATCGGCGCGCAGCTATTGGCAACTGCTTCGCGAAAGCGTTCTTCAATAAATACCGGCACACATAAAAAAGCCGCGGCCCTGAGGGGAGCCGCGGCGAAAGGTAGGAGGAGAGCCCGACAGATTTAGCGCTGCTGACCGGGTCCGTTAGGACCACGGCCGCCCGGACCACGGCCGCCGCGATCCTTGCTGACGGTATAGCCGGCGGGGACCTGGAAAAGGGTGGCATCGGGTTCAGCGCGTACGATGTTGGTCAATTGCGTCTGGCTGGCGCCGAAGCGCGGATCGGAGGTCTTCACCATCACCGGTACCTTCAGATCGTCGGCGGTCCAGCTCTCGTGAACGATTACGATCGGCAGCGAATTGCCTTCGGCGCCCGCCGGGATGGTGCGCGTCATCCGCGTTCCAGTGGCGGCGACGCCATTGATGGTCTGCATTCCAAGCTGCTCGGTAACCACGTTGGGATCGGCACGGCGTGTACCGCGCCCGCCCGCGACATCGGGACTGGCGCCGGCCGCACGCGCTCCGGGCTGTCCGGGACCGCGTCCGCGGCCTTGACCATTAGGCGGAGCATGCAGCGTCATCTCGTGTACGACTTTGTTTTGCGGATCGATATTGTGGATCACGCCGGCTATGGGGTCCTGAATGGTGACGCGCGTGGCGGTGGTTCCGTCGGGGTGCTTCACGGTAGTTTCCATGCGTAAGCGGCCCTGCCCATCGCGAGCAAGATTAGTCTGGGTCTGGCGCTGGATGGTGGTCCCGTTAGCCAAGGTCTGCAGGCTGGTGGAAACCTCAGTGGCCGTGTAGGGCGCTCCGGTTACCGTGCGCGCCTGAGGGCCTGGTCCAAAGCCCGGACCGCGGCCGCCGAAACCCATTCGGCCGCCGGGAGGAGGACCGGGAGGCTGCGCCAACATCGCCGAAATTGTCAGGAATCCAAGAAAAGCCAGTTTCTTCATCTATTTTTCTCCAATTGCCCGTTGCCGGAGGTTCCGGCTGGATCTGTTTGCTAATTCTAATTCCGGGGAGACCGGACAAAGTTCCAACAATTGCGGCCGCTCGACGATGCGGCGTCTGAACGATCGATTAATTCGCGGTAGGCGTTTTGGAGACCTGATCGACGACCACGGTTTCGACGGTCACCTTGCGCGGCTCTAGTTTCAGGCCGAGTTTTTCGACCGCATCGAAAACGGTACCTCCTGGAACGTCGGCATTGTTCCATGTCTCTATGACGACGGAATATTTGCCAGTCAAACCAGTCTCGTCGACCACAGGCGCTTCGGCGAATCGCGCCAGCGCGGAAGCCAGTTCCGCAGTGGTGACCGATTCCCACCTTGATCTGCTGATCCCCCCAGGGCCGGGGCCGACGTTTTCGCGGATTTCCTGCATGCGCTTCATCATGGCCGCGATATTCGCCTGTGCCTGCTGCTTTTGCTTAGCTTTTTGCTCGTCCTCGGTGAGTCCCGGCTCAGGCGTGGGCGGCGGCTCAGCGGGTTTCAGCTTAGGACCATTCTTGCCCACTACCAGCGCAAAGCCCTGCATGGTCTGGGTATCGCGATGCACTTTGAGGCCGAAGCGATCTTCGAGCAGCGATTGCAGCATGGCATTCGCCGCTTCCTTCGGAGCGCCATCGGGGACCTTGGCTTCGATATCGAAGGCCTGATCGGACATCCACGCCGGGCCGGACACCTGGTCGGCGCGCACGCTGTAGGCAGCGGCAATCAGGTCGAGTAATGCCCAGTCCTCTATGCGGACACGCCCAGGGTATAGCGGAATAAAGCCGGGCTGCCGACCTTTTCGCATCCTTTCCCGCCTTATCGGAGAGCGGCCGAAGCCCGTCTCATTATTCGCCGCCGGCTTCACCGATGCGACTTCGAACTGGGGTTTGGCGGGCGGGGTCTGCGCGCGCAAGTTTATGCAGATTAATGCAATCGCCGTGCATACGTATCTCATGGTCAACCTCCTCACGCCGCGCCGACAAACGGGATTGATCTCCTAATTCGCCGTGGGCGTTTTAGAGACCTGATCGACCACCACCGTTTCCACGGTCAACTTGCGCGGCTCCAGTTTGAGGCCGAGTTTTTCGACCGTATCGAAAACCGTACCGCCTGGAACGTCGGCATTCTTCCAGGTCTCTATGGCAACGGAATATTTCCCGGTCAAGCCGGTCTCGTCGACCACAGGCGCTTCGGCGAATTGTACCAGCCGAGAAGCCAATTCTTCGGTGGTGATCGAGGGCCATGATGCGCTGCTGGATCCCCCAAGGGGCGTGCCGCTTTCGCGGTTTTCCTGCATGCGCTCCTGCATGCGCTTCATCATGGCCGCCATATTAGCCTGTAGCTGCTGCTTCTGCTTAGCTTTTCGCTCGTCCTCGGTGAGTCCCGGCTCAGGCGTGGGCGGCGGCTCAGCGGGTTTCAGCTTGGGCCCATTTTTGCCCACCACCAGCGCAAAGCCCTGTTTAATCTGCGTGTCGCGATGCACTTTGAGACCGAAGCGATCTTCGAGCAGCGATTGCAGCATGGCATTCAACTCTTCCTTCGGAGTGCCATCGGGGACCTTGGCTTCGATATCAAAGGCCTGATCGGAAAGCCAGGCCGGGCCGGACACCTGCGTGGCGCGCACGCTGTAAGCGGCGGCAATCAGGTCGAGCAAGGCCCAGTTCTGTAACCGGATACGACCCGGGTCCGTCATCGGAATCATGCCGGGCGACCGCCCGTTTCGCATCATCTCCCGAAACATCGGAAAGCGGCCGAAGATCGTCTCGTCATTGGCCGCCGGCTTCACCGATGCGACTTCGAACTGGGATTTGGCGGGCGGGGTCTGCGCACGCAAGTTTATGCAGATTAATGCAATCGCAGTGCAGACGACATATCGCATGGTCAACCTCCTCACGCCGCGCCCACAAACGGGATTACCGCAGCATACTAATAGAACAGGTATTTCCGCCACTGCGCGTCGCCCTTGCCCAGCATTCGCATGAGGTGGCGGCTGGTATGCAAGCTGAAGGGACGCGGCTGCCGGGCCAGTTTCATGCCGGCCTCTTCGGGGGTGCGGTTGCCCTTCTTGTTGTTGCAGGGGTGGCAGCAAGCCACCAGGTTTTCCCAGGCCGATTCTCCAGCGCGGGAGCGGGGGATCACGTGATCCAGCGTCAGCTCGCCCGAGGGCATCACGCGATGACAATATTGGCACGTGTAGCGGTCGCGCATGAGAATGTTCTTGCGCGAAAGCGCGCGCGTCTGATGCGGAATGCGGCGGTATTCGAGCAGCCGGATGACCGAGGGCACGCGCGTGGTCGCGCGCGCCGAATGCACGGCGTGCAGCGATTCCTCCTCCGCGGAGGCGACGCCTTTCAGCACCAGAACCAGGGCGCGGCGCGCAGCGCAAATGTTGATCGGCTCAAAGCTGGCATTCAGCACCAGCACGGGCCTTTGGAGTCGGTCGCTCGGCATTCAGGATGCTCCTCCCGCGGCAACTTGCACAGGCGTCAGGTTCGAAACGTCCAGGCGCCCGCTGGCGCGCGCAATCGTCAGAATCGCCACTCTGGCTGCGCCCGCTCGCTTCAGCGCGGTTGCGCATTCGGCTCCGGTGGAACCAGTGGTCATTACATCGTCGATCAGCAGAATGCGCCTGCCCGCGATAGCCTCCGGCCGGCGGCAGCGGAACGCGGCGGACACGTTGTGGCGCCGGGCGGTCTTACTCAGGCCAGCCTGGTGGGCTGTATACCGGACACGCCGCAAGGCCGGAATCACGGGAATGGCAGTTCGGCGAGAAAGCGTCCGCGCCAGCAATTCCGCCTGATTGAAGCCGCGTTGCCATTGGCGCCGCCAGTGGAGCGGAACGGCTGCGATCGCATCGAAACGCTCGTCGCGCGGAAACGCCGCCATTATGAGATCGCCCAAGGGGCCAGCCAAAGTCTGTACGCGCTCAAATTTATACAGTTGAATTAACTCGCGCAGGGCGCCTTCGTATGCGCCGAATGAATATGCCGCATCGAAGCCGCGCAGTCCGCGGCGGCAGACGCCGCACCGGCCCTCCTCATCCAGCGGGAATGCATTCTGAAAGGCCGTGCGGCAACTGACGCAGAAGAACTCGGCGCTCAACGGCTGGGGCCGTTTGAGGCAATCCGGACAAACGGGAAGACGGGTGAGCGTGCGCAGAGGTTCGCCGCAGACGCGGCAATCGGACGGAAACACCAGGGAAAAAAGGGCGCAGGACGCTGTGTGAACCACTGAAGGACCGAAGCTTGCGAACGCCGCGCGTCTACTACTCGAGAAGACCCACCCCCGCCAAACCGCCATTATAGCCCATTTCGGAGCGCTGCGAATTGCCGGACCGGCCCGAGTTTGGGCGAGTTTCTCCTGGGGGCTGTAGAATACTGGCATAAGGGTGCGATGAACGATCGGCGGCGAGCGATCCGGTTAATACTGGCTCTGAGCATCTTCGCGACGCTTGGAATGCGGGCGCAGGTGCAACAGCCCGTCGAGATCGCTCCGCGCGCTAAGGGGCAGGCGCAGGCGCAACGGCGCGGCGCTGGGGCCGGGGCGGGCCTGCGCGTCGACGCCAACTTGGTGCTGGTGCCAGTATCGGTATGCGATCCGATGAACAAGCCGGTGACCGGACTCGAAAAAGAGCACTTCAAAGTGTTTGACGACAAAGTGGAGCAGACAGTCACTCACTTCGCCATGGATGACGAACCGGTGGATGTCGGCCTGGTCTTCGATATCAGCGGCAGCATGGGTAATAAATTGCGGCGCTCCCGGATGGCGGCTGCGGCTTTTTTCAAGGCCGCCAATCCGGAAGACGAATTTTTCCTGGTGGAGTTCAACGACCAGCCGAAGCTGATGGTCCCGCTGACGGCCGACACCGGGCCGATTCAAAACGAGCTTACCTTCGCTCAGTCGAAAGGCCGCACGGCGCTGCTGGATGCCATTTTTCTGGCGTTGCATGAAATGAAGAAGTCGACCAAAGGGCGCAAAGCCCTGTTGATAATCTCCGATGGCGGCGATAACTCCAGCCGCTATACCGAAGGCGAGCTGCGCAAGCTGGTGCGGGAAAGCGACGTGCTGATGTATGCCATTGGGATTTTCGAATCGGCCGGCGCGCGCAGCTCGCCGGAAGAGATGAATGGTCCGGCGCTGCTGAGAGACTTGGCGGAGATGACGGGCGGACGGGAATTCGAAGTAGACGACGCCTCGGAGATGCCCGACATCGCGGCCAAGATTGGGATCGAGCTGCGCAACCGCTACGTGCTGGGATTTTCTCCTACCGCTCCGCATCGCGATGGCAAATACCACCATGTGCTGGTGAAAGTGATTCCGCCCCACGGCCTGCCGCCGCTGAAGGCGTTCTGGCGGCCGGGATATTTTGCGCCGTTGGATTGATGGGACCAAATGGGGCGCGCTCTCGCTTCTGTGGCGGTTCAGCGGCCGCCGGTTCCGAGGCCGTCCGAATACCCGGCCTTCAGGCGGGACCAGCGGGACCACTGGGCCCTCGGGTTCATGCTTTCGCCTCTTCCTCGCGCTTTCGGGCGGCTGCCTGAGGGTCGGTTAGGATGTCGATCCATTTCGGATCGGGCGAGGCTTCGGCGTGGTAGTTGTCGTGCCAGTTCCACCACTTGTACGGCGGGGTCTGGGGATAACCCTCCGGCGAGTCCTCCCAGGTCTCCTGGCGGCCGAGCGGCGTGATATCGAGATAGCTCCAGGTCGATCCCATCGCCTCGTCGCCGCGGTTGTTGATGAGGTAGGTGCGGAAAATCTTGCCCTGCTCGTCGCGAATGAATACATTGTGTCCGTGCCACTCGTTCACGCCGAAGTCTTTGTCGAAGCTGTCCGTGATGGTGTACCACGGCATCTCCCAGCCCATTCGCGCCTTCAGCCGCTCGATATCCTTCTGTGGCGCGCGCGAGGCCCATGCGAGCGTGGTGTCGCGGGCGTTCAGATGCGCCAGATGGGCGACCTGATCGGCGCCGAGGGAACAGCCGCGGCAGGCGTGCTCGGGCCAGCCGAACACTCCGGGCTCGAAGAAGGCACGATAGACGATCAACTGTCGCCGGCCCTCGAATAAATCGAGCAGGCTCATCTTGCCCCGCGGCCCCTCGAATTCATACGACTTCTCGACGGTCACCCAAGGCATCCGCCGGCGTTCGGCGGCCAGCGCGTCACGAGCGCGGGTCAGAGCCTTCTCCTTCACAAGAAGTTGTTGGCGTGCGGCCTCCCACTCCTGCTGCGACACGATCGGAGGCGTATTGGCCGGGAGATTTCCTTTACCGTCCTCTTTGTCTCTCTCCTTGCTTGTTGCCATCTCGTTTCTCCTCCTATTCGATTCCCGATGTTGTGTGAGATGCCATGGTTTCTTTTCTAAACCGGCCGCCAACGCGGTGGTGTGGGAATCTTCACAGAACCTCACGCCACATCAACCTCAAGCCAGATCAAAGAGGGCTGGCGCAAGGTCGAAACGCGGCCGCATTATCGAGCGCCCAGTCGCGAAATGAAAGCGCGGGGCCACCGGTGACTTCGGCGACGGTGGACGTAACCGGCGCGGGTTTGCCGAGTGAGGCGGCCCAGGCCTTGAGCAGCATGTCCGCGATGGCAGGCGAGAGAGCTACCGCCAGCTCACGGCGTGCTACTTCGGGCGGGATCTCCTCGAAGCGCAGCTGGCGGCCAATGGCAGCGCCGACGATGCCAACCTGATCCCGCTGAGTCAGCGACTGAGGTCCGGTGAGGATGTATTTTGCCCCGGCATGTCCCGCCTCGCATAGCGCGCGGACCGCGACCGCCGCAATGTCCCGCTCATCGATGGGCGAGGTAACGGCTCCGGGGTACGGCCATCGCACAATATCGCCGGCGCGGATCTGTGGCGCCCACCAGATGAGGGCATTGGCAGCGAACGCGCCGGGACGCAGGAAGGTCCATGGGACGCCAGAGGCTTCGATCAGGCGCTCGATGCGCGCGTGCAGGGTGGTCACTGAATAGTCCTGCTCTTCGGCGTCGTCGCGCACAGTGAGATTCGAGAGGAAGACGATGCGGCGCGCGTGCTGCGCAATCCGCTCCAGCGCGGGAGCGGCGGCCTCGGGCGGAGCGCGCCAGACCAGGAAGACAGCGTCGATATCTGAGAGAGCTGCATCGAGAGTAGCGGGATCGGTCAGATCGCCGCGGACCACTTCGACGCGGCGCGGCAATCCGGCGGATTCCGGAGTGCGAGCGAGAGCGCGGACGCGGATGTCTCTGGCGAGCAGTTGAGCCACTACCTGGCGGCCGACATTACCCGTGGCGCCGGTGACGAGGATATTCCGCATGGCCTTACTGAAACTGAAACCGAGCGATCCTTCCGCCAGGACCAACGGTCCAACCAGCGCCGCTTGAAATGAAGCCGAGCGCGTTGTAGCCGGTGGTATCGAACCGCTTCCACGAAGCGCCGCCATCGAGTGAGATATCGGAACCGGATGTGCCGGTGGCGATCCACATCTTCTTGTCCGGCAGGTAAGCGACGGCCGATCGAAATCCGGCGGGCGGCGGCCCGGCGGGCGCCGTCCAGGTTAGACCGCCATCTACGGTCGTGGCGATGTTCTCTTGCGGATCGGAGGCCTTGGTGTAATCGCCGCCGATCGCGACGCCATGCAGGGGATCGGAGAACGCCACCGAGAAAATCCCGGCGCCCGCGCCGTCGTGGCGAATGGGAGTAGCGGCAGCGGTCCATGTGCGGCCGTTGTCTTGCGAATGGAGCACGCGCGCGGCGGTGGTTCCGAGCCAGACTTCATGCGGTCCCATGATCGCAAGGCTGGTATTACTGGCGGCGAACGCGCCTTCGCTTGCGGGCGCGGGCGCCGTCGACTGCCGCTGCCAGTGCTCGCCGCCATCGCCGGTGGTGAAAATAACGGTGTGGCCATCCACCGGATCGCCGGCGATTATGCCATTTTTGCGATCCCAAAATGCGATGCCATCGAAGAAGCCTTTGGCGTGGGGATTGGTGAAGAGCAGCGCCCAATGCGCGCCGGAATCGACGGTTCTATAGATGCGCGATTGCTCGCCGGTCCCAATGCTGAGCAGGTAAGCGGCGGCGTTATCGAAGGCCCAGACGGCGCGAAAATCGAGCTTCTCCGCGCCGGGGACCTGCCCCGCGCGCCACGTTGCGCCGCCGTCGTGGGTAATTAGATATGTACCGGCCGTGCCGCTTGCCCATACCACCCGGCCATTTACGGCGTGGACGCCGCGAAGCGATGCGGTTGTGCCGCTGATTTGAGGGATCCACGATTGAGCGGGCGCGGCCGCGGCGCAGAGGAGAACGAACGCGAACTTCATAGCCTACATGGTAAGGCGCGTCAGTCGGGCTCTGCGTAGGCGGGCAGCAAATTCGATTCACCGTACATTCCTCTTCCGGCAAAACCGTTGCGAATGGTATAAAATCACGCAATGGTTCGGATCTACTTGCGGGCGGCAGTAGCGGCCCTCGTTCCCTTTTCGGTGTCATTTGCCTTTCAGTCGTCCTCCGAGGATGGGCCGATTTCGATGATCCCGGTGGCGCGGCGCATCCCGGCGCCCGAAGCGGCGCCGACCACGGCGATCCGCATCGATTCTTCTCTAGTGCTGATTCCCGCCCACGTGACCACAACCATCGGCGCGCCCGTAACCAATCTGACCAAAGCCGATTTTCGGCTGTTCGAAGATAACGTCGAGCAGCGCATCACGCAATTTGCGATGGACGATGCGCCTATTTCGATCGGGCTGTTGTTCGATGCCAGCGGAAGTATGCGCTCTAAGATTCACAAGGGTTCAGAAGCGGCCGCGGCCTTCTTCAGAACAGCCAACCCGGAAGACGAGTTCTTCCTGGTGGAGTTTGGCGACAGGCCTCGGCTCACGGTACCTTTTACCGCGGATCCCGCCCGCATCTACCGCCGCATCGCCGGGCTCAGACCTTTCGGCCGCACGTCGTTATTGGACGCCATTCACATGGCGCTGGCGCAGATGAAAGGCGCGCGGAATTCCCGCAAGGCTTTGGTGGTAGTCTCCGACGGAGGCGATAACTCCAGCCGCCAGACGGCCGGTCAGATCAAGCACGCATTGGTCGAGTCGGATCTCCAACTTTACTCGATGGGAATTTTCGAGGGCGATGAATCGCACCCGCAATCCCGCGAAGAGCGCAATGGGCCAACGCTGCTTGACACACTGGCCGGTGAGACCGGGGGGCACAACTATCCGATAAACAACCTCGATCAGCTACCGGCACTCAGCGCGCGGATCAGCAAAGAACTGCGCACTGAATATCTTCTAGGATACTCGCCGGCCGGCGCCGCCCGCGATGGCAAATACCATCGCGTCCGAGTGACCTTGGCGGCGCCAACAGACGGGCAAAAGCTTCGCACTTACTATCGTCAGGGTTATTACGCCCCAGCGCAGTAAGTTCCGTTACCAGCGAAATCCGAACGTTACCGGAACATAGTCGGTGTGGAAGTTCCCCATGATGATTCGATTGTACTTCGCTTCCGCGAAGAACTTACCATGCCACTTGCTTCCGAATGCGAATCCAGCGCCAATGTCCACCCCCGGTTTATTTACCGAGGACGAAGCCAGAACTAAAGTGGTGGGGACAGCCACCGGATAGAAGCCGAAGAACGGGTTAAAACCCCCGACTACCGAAACCGAGGGAGCCGTGAAATCCTGGTTCCGATGGTATAGCCCAAAACCGCCCGTAACGTATACGTCCGTGTGACCTTTTGGATTCAGGTGTACAACTGGATCGAGAGTGGCTGAAAAAATGTGTACGCCGCCACCAGGTGTGCCGAAATTCGCCAGTGTGGTCGAATTGATACCCATCGTGTCGTAATTCACATCGATGAGGGCGCCGAAGTAAGGCGAGAAGTTCATACCAGCCCCGGCCCCGATATTCCAGCCTTCGTCTACATAACGCCCGGTGTTGCCTACCGGCGTGGTAAAGCCGGCGCCCAGACGGAATGCGAACTTAGACGTCTCTTCTTGGGCGCTTGCAACACTCAACGCCAATAAACCGGCACAACTTACCAAAGCCAACTTCTTCATAAATTTTGCTCCTCAAACAGTTAAGATTTGGAGTTACTCTACAAGCTAATGCAGACCCCGCAGCAGACGAAGCAAGCGGCTGGCCTGTGTAAGCGGAATAACATATTGTATGTAGAGGAATCAGGAACGGCTGCACGAGGTCAGGGCTGCTGGATGTCCGTGTACCTTTTCATGGGGCGCTCGTGCCCCCATCGCATTGTTCGACAAATCACGCTCAGGCGGTCGCGAACCTACTGCGGAAACTTACCGGCCCTTCACGGCGAGAGACAAAGTCCGTTGCGAGGGCAACTCGGTGTAGTGACTCCGCGCAGCATCGAACGATGCGTCACTGCGCGCGGGCGAAGATCGAGCGCGACCCGCAGTATCCCGAATTCATCCAGACAATCCGCGACTTGGGTACCGTTCGAGATAATAGGCCATGACTCAAGACCCGATTTCACTTTGGACGACAGGCGCCATTAAAGGCGCACGCGGGTCCAGCCGATCCGATCATCGGTTCCGAGTCGCCGGGTTTGATCGATGATTCGAAACCGCTGTCGTGAAAGACGTAGACGGGTCGCGGCGGCCCGGGCGCGAGAGGCCGATCGCTTTCCAGACGGTACGTATGGTTGTCTGCATGAAGCTCAAGCGTTTTGCCGTTCACCTGTCCCGCAGCGACAAAGGCCGGATTGGCGGTGGGGTCGAGCGCGATCAAATAGCGTCCCTCTCCCGGGAGATGAAACCAAAGGGTATTGCCCGATGCGGACGATCCTTGGCCGCTCGCTATTAGAATTCCGTCCCTGAAGAGCTTCGAATTGCGGGTGTGAAGGACATTCCTCTGTGACTCAGCCGGCGCCCCGCGCCTCCGCTTCGAAAATGGATTCGCGGATACCTGAAGGCGGATGTAAGCGCGCTCGCTAGCGTTGCGGTAAACATCGATATCGATGGGCTGGCCGTCGGTAACGATTTGCGGCGCGGGCACGGATGGCAACGGCGCCGGTTGGCCGCTCACTACAAAAGGCCCTTTCTGAATGGTGGATGCCTGGAGCGGAATGATCGCGATCTTGTACTGGCCACCCCCCAGCGGCTCGGCAACGTACTCGTAGCCATAGAAAAGCTGCGCGGCCCGGTCGTGAATATACACGCTGCCCTTCAGCGCACCTCCGGAAGTTTCGCCAACGGAACCGCCGCCGCCCTTCAACCACCAGCGTAGGGCGGCAACCGGCGGGTCGACCAGAGACGTCGCGCGTACATAGAGCGGGCCATTCGGAAGATCGGCGGATCCACCGAACTCACCGATAGAACCATTGAAGCTGGTAGCGATGGCCACCACGCCCGCCGCAACCGTAAGCGCCACGATCCAGCGTACCGGCACACCGAACAGTCGCCCGCGCGAGCGGTGCGGCAAGGCCGCGCGCAAATCGCGGCGCAACGCCGCTGAAGGCGCAGGCGTTTTCCATTGGTCGAGCAGTCGATCGAGTTCCGCGTCTTTCATCGTTTTTCCTCCACGCTGGGCGCATACGCGGCCAGCATTTCTTTCAATCCCGCGCGCGCCCGCTGTAAGCGCGATTTCACCGTGGTCACTTCGATCCCGCAAATCCCGGCGATCTCCATTAAAGACAGTTGCTCGTAATGCGCCAGGATCAGGACTTCCCGCTGCGTCTCCGGTAACCGCGCGACCGCTCGACCCAGCACGATTTCCAACTCCGCCTGTGCGGCGCTCATCTCCGGAGAGCGCAAATCCGTCTGGGCATCCGTCTCGCCGCTTGCCTCGCGCCGCATCCGTAACCGCTTCGATGCCTGGTTGCGCACTGCGCCGAATAGGTAGCTGCGCAGCGGCGTTCGCGATGGATCGAAGCCGCACTCGGGCCGCAACAAGCCCACGAAGCATTCCTGGACAATGTCCTCGGCATCGGCCACCGATCCGGTTAGCCGGTAAGCAAACCGGAACAGGGGCAGGTGGTGCTCGTCATATATACGCATGAAGGCGGTCGATTTTCCCTTTCGCGCGGCGCCGATCAGATCCATGTCTCTGTACACTATTACCGCGAGGGGGAAAAAGGAATCGCCCGGAATTCAACATACAACGCCACGCCTGATAGCCTACGAGCATGGAATTCCCGCAACGTTTTGCCGGCAGAGTGGTGTTGGTCACTGGCGCAGGGCACGGTATTGGCCGCGCTATCGCGGAACGTTTCGGCGCGGAAGGCGCGCTGGTCGCGGTCAACGACCTTCACGAAGAGCGCGCGCTTGAAGTAGCCGCAGGCATTCCCAAAGCCATCGCCATCTCCGCGGACGTTTCCATTTCGGGGTACGTCGACGCCATGTTCGATGCGCTGCTCGACCGGGTCGGAACTATCGACGTGCTGGTCAATAACGCCGGCGATATCTACGCCGCGCGGCATTTTCTGCAAGCCGACGAGGCCTGGTGGGACCACGTTTTGGGCGTCAATCTGAAGGGCGCGTTCCTGTGTTCCCTGCGCGCCGCGCAGGTGATGGCGCGGAAGCGCTCGGGCTCCATTATTCACATGTCGAGCGGCGGCGCCACGCGCGCGCATCGCGGCAACGTCGCTTATGACGCTTCGAAAGGCGGCATCGAGGCCATGACGCGCGCCATGGCGCTCGATCTCGCGCCATACGGAGTGCGCGTCAATGCCGTGGTTCCTGGCCTCATCCGCACGTATGACATCGACGATGCGCTGGCCGCCGAGCGCGGGCAAGTGGTCCCTATGGGGCGTCTGGGCGATCCGGAGGACTTGGCTGGACCCACGGTATTTCTCGCTACGGAAGATGCGCGCTACATTACCGGCGCATGCCTGACCGTGGATGGCGGAGTGCTGGTACAGCAGCGTTCCGCGCCGCTCGATACGTTTCCCGTAAGCCGGTTCCCACAGGTTTAAGAAGGCCCGCTATACGGCCGCAATTTCCGGCTCGCAGGTCACCTCGAAGTTCACCGATCGCGCCAGCGCGCACAGATCATGAGCGGTGTGATGAATGCGCGCCACATCGGTTATCCGTTCCGCATCGAGGATCTTCATATAAGGCCGCAACACAACGCGCGTGAATTCGCCGGAACCATCCGCTTGCGCGGCCATCTCGCCCTCGGCGTGGCCGGCATACTCGGTTACAACAATGCCAGCATCCGCGCAGAGGTGCAGTACCCAAAGCATGTGGCACGCCGAGATCGCGGCGATCAGCAATTCTTCGGGATTGTACCGCGCGGGGTCGCCGCGGAAGAGTGGATCGGAAGAGCCGGCAATGGGAGCGAGCTTCCCGGCCGCGGATATCTCATGGTTGCGGCTATAGGCCCGGTAGGCCGACGTGCCCGATCCCAGGTTTCCCGTCCAGAGCGTGGAGATTCGATAACGATGGACGCGCGTACTCATCATGGCAATCATACAGCCCGGGAGCCTGCGACGGCGGTTCTCCGTATTAGCCGCAGGCCGCGTCAACTACGGATCGCGATTGGCGGGTCGTCCATGTCGTTCTGTAGCATACGCCTTGTAGCATAGGCGCTGTAGCACACGCGCGGGGGCGGGGCAAATTGGCCCCCCAGATTCCGGCGTTCATTCGCTGTCCTCGGCAGGCGGCGTTTCGATTGCGACGGCGTAGCGTCCGCGCTCTTCGAGCCAGCGGGCTAGCGGCGCGCGATGCCTCCCGGTCACCCACACTGTCTCGGCGCGCGTTTCGTCGATGGCGCGCAGCAGCGCCGGCCAATCGGCGTGATCGGAGAGCACGAATCCGCGGTCGAGCGAGCGCCGCCGGCGCGTGCCGCGGATGCGCATCCAGCCGGAGACCATGGCCGTGGAAACCGGCCCCAAGGGTTTGAGCCATGGGGATCCCATGGTAGAGGCCGGCGCCACGATTAGGGAATGTTTCGATGGCTGCCCGGTGAGGGGAAGAGCGATGCCTTGCTCACGATACAGGCGATTGTTGGTCTCCACGGAATCGTGGGCGCATATGGGACCGGCTGAGGCGCCCTCAGGCAAATCGAGCGATGCCAACACGCGCTGCGCCAGCCCCAGAGGCTGAGCGAATAACACGCTGGTCTTGCCCGCTTGACGGTTCCCGCGCCACCAATCGTGAATAGCGGCCGTGATTTCCACCGCCGGGGGCCAGCGGAAAATCGGCAGGGCATAAGTGGATTCGGTTACAAACGTGTGGCAGCGCAGCGGCTCAAAGGGCGCGCACGTGGGATCCGGCGCGAGTTTGTAATCGTCCGAGACTACCCAGACTTCGCCACCCCGCTCGATGCGAACTTGCGCGGAGCCCAGTATGTGCCCGGCAGGATGCAGCGAGACGGTTACGCCATCCATCGCAACGCGCTCGCCGTAATCCACCGTGCGAATCGGCGGCTCCGGTCCGATGCGCGCGCGCAGCAGCGCCTCGCCCGCGTGCGCGGTCAGATAGCTTTTCGATCCGGGTTGCGCGCGATCGGGATGCGCGTGGGTGATAATGGCCCGGTCGACTCCTTCCCATGGATCGATGTAGAATTGGCCGGCCGGGCAATATAGACCGGCGGGTCGAAGCTCAATCATAGTGCGCTCCATTACATGGCGTCTCGATTACATCTCTATGCTAGAATCAATTTTTATCCCGCCATAGAGCCGCGAGCGCGAGGTAATGCGGCCTAAGTAGTAACAAGAGCCGTAATTCATATATGCCCAATCTGGAACCGAAGAGAGTACTGGCCGTTGTGAGCGATCTGTTTTTCGCCGTCAAACTCTCGGATGCCGCCAAGCGCTCGGGCTTGAACCTGCAATTCGTCAAGGACTCCAGCGAGGTGCTGGAGCAAGCGAAATCCAAGCCGTCGCTGATCGTCTTCGATCTAAACTTCGATGCGGTGAATCCGTTAACGCTGATTTCTCAGCTTAAGACCGACGCGGAAACCAGGAGCATCAACCTGATCGGATTCCTGTCGCACGTGCAAGGCGATTTGAAGCAGGCCGCGCAAGAGGCGGGCTGCGATATGGTGATGGCGCGCTCGGCTTTTTCGACCAACCTGTTTCAGATTTTCAAGCGCTACGGGGGAGTATAGCCGAGTACGCGAAGGCACAGCCCTTTTGTGCGATGACACTTTCGCCGGTCTGCTATGCTACTGATTAAAGCTCCTCATTCTGGAATTGAGCTTTCATTCCCATGGGTACCCTTGTAAAGATTCAAAACAAAGGCCAAGTGACGATACCCAGCCGAGTACGCTCCGCTGTAGGTCTCTCTGACGGCGACATCGTAGATGTCAAAACTGTCGGGAAGAAAATCGTCATCACCCGGCCGGCGGCGATTGAGCGCTCCCAGTTCCCCGCCGCTGACGACGAGTATACTCCGGAGCAGCGCCGCCTGATCGATGCCCGTTTGGCCAAGGCCGAAAAAGGACCGTATTACGGCCCGTTTAAAAACGGCTCCGAGGTCGCCGCCTTTCTCAAAAAATGGCAGCGTAGCGCGAGGTCAGCCAAGTTAAAAAAAACATAGATGAATGTTCGCCTTTCTCTGAGGGCCATCGAACAACTGGCCTCGGCCCCATTACCGATTCAAAAGGCATTCATCAAGCAACTCAACTTCCTGGCGCGAGATTTGGGGCATCCCTCACTTCGCGCCAAGAAATATGATGAAGAGGAGCGCCGTTGGCAGGCCCGCATCAACGACGACTGGCGTTTTTACTTTAAGATTGACGGCGATACTTATAACATCACCGATCTGATTCCTCATCCCAAGTAACAGCGCAATCCCTCGGCGATTCCGGCTAACGCGTCGATTGCGCCCGCGAGTGCGCTGGGATTAACTCGAAGCGCCCATCCGGCATCAGGTAATATTTGCGGCCGCGCCAGACAATGGTGTTGCCGAAGAATCCACCGATCCACATAGTGAAGCTCAGCAAATCTTGCGCCGGCAGCAACCACCAGAAGCGCAGCGTAAGAGCGTCGTGGAGCACCGGTCCGGCCGTGGCCCACACCGAAACGAAGCGCAACGCGAGCGCCGTGACAGGGACAGGCCACCAGGCGGGCGCGGCCGCCCAGGCGATCAAAGCCAGTGGCAGCGGGTGAGTGAACAACTGGCCCACATACCCCCAGGGACGCGAGCGGCGGGTGCTACGCACCCAGCGAGCGCGGTGGCGGAGATTGGCTTGGACGCGCTGCGCGCCGATGCGGTGCTCAATCACATACGACGATAGAATGACGCCGCAGCCGCACTCCGCAGCCAGCTTACCCATTACGAAATCTTCGGCCAAAAAATCCTTCAGAGCGTCGAACCCGCCAATGCTCACCAGGGTTTCGCGCCGCGCCGCGATGGTGGGGCCGATGGCGAACTTCATGCCGGCGAGCATGCGCGCCATCAGCACGCCGCCGATGAATTCCGTGTTTAAGCCCAGCGCCTCAAGCACGCTCCAGAAGCTGTGGCCGGGGACCGCGCGATACGGGCAGGTAGCCAGGCCGGTATGCGGATTCGTAAACTCGCCGGCGAACACCGAAAGCATCTCCGAAGTCACGCGCGTATCGCTGTCCGCCATCACAATCAGTCCATGGCGCGCAGCGGCGAGCATGGTATCGAGGCTGAACACTTTGGCGTTCGCGTAAGGCGGCTCGCCGGTGATAATCAGGCGCGTGGGGATATGCGGATATTCCGCGCGCAGACGCTCCACCACCTCTACGGCCGGATCTTTGGACGCGCGCACCGCGAACAGGATCTCAAAATCGGCGTAGTCCTGCTCAAAGAATGTACGGAGGTTCTCTTCGAGCCCGTCATCCACTCCCGCAAGCGGTTTTAAGATACTGACCGGGGGTCCATCCATCACCCGAGGAGGACGAACGCTGCGATAACGCCATGCAGCGATCACGGTCATGGCGCAGTACGCGGCCGAGCCTGCGGCCAGCGCCAGAAACAACAACGAAAGCACTGCATAGACTTTACCATTGTTGCGTTCCGGCGGAGGCGATCTTTAGGACAATCCCGTGCGCCTGACGGGTCCTCGCGCGTCAAAACTCGATATTCGCCCGAATCTCGATGCGCCGCGCGGAGGTAATCAGGCTGGTGCTCTGCGAGAAGCTCAAGCTCTGCGCCGCCAGCGTCCCCAAACCGAACGCCGGGTGATTGAAGACGTTCAGCAATTGCCCTTGCAACGTCATGCGAACCGATTCACGAATCGGAATGCTTTTATTGACCGAGAGGTCGTCGTTAAACCAGTGCGGTCCATAGATGTACGGGTTCGCGCCAAAGACCCCAGGCGTGGTGTTAGGAACATACGCGCTGGCGGCATTGACGCCGCCGTTAGGGGCCAGAAGGCTCGGGTTGATGGTATCGACCCAGGCATTCCCGGTGCGGTATACGCCGATGTTGTTCTGAATGGTTCGCGCGGTTACTCCAGGAGCGAAGACCACTCCGCCATCGCTGGCGTTCACGGTGGTGTAACCTCCGGTAATCTGCGAGGGCGGACCGCTCTGAATCACGAGAATCGTCCCGATCGTCCAGCCGCCAACTACTTCGTTAGCCAGCCTGCTGTTACTCAAAAATTTCCGGCCTTTACCAAATGGAAGGTCGTAAGTACCGCTGGCGTGGAAGATATGCCGGATATCGTAGCTGCTGGGGCGATAGCTCAGCCGGAAGTTACGGTCGGTCTGGAACGATCCGCCCGCGTTCGCCTGATAGGCATTCACCGGCCCCTCCACCAGCGAGTGCGAGAACGTATAGTTCATGTTGAACTGCATTCCGTGATTGAGCCGCTGCCGGAATTCCACTTGAGCCGAGTGATAGTTGGAGTGACCCATGGAATCCAGATAGTTGAGTGACGATCCGGCCGTGTAGGGATTCACTTCGAAGAAGTTGATCGGGTAACTCGTGCCGGCGCCCCCCAATCCGCGCGAAGCGCAAGGAGAGAACTTCGCGCCGAACATGTTGCAGATATAGCTTTGCGTGCCGGCAAGAGTTCGGGCTACCGACCCCGCCTGTCCGGTCTGCAATTGGGTGAGGAACTGATTATATAGCGAGCCGCTGGTGGTTCCAAACGCCGCCGCAAAAATGGGGAGCGCGGATTGGCCGGATAAGCCATTATTCGCAAAGGTATTGCCCTTACCATTGGCTTGGTTGATGGCCAGATTGTTCTGCGCGTTCTTGAATTCAGTCAAGAATCCGTTTTCGAAGATGTTCACTTCGTTGAGATTTTCGCTGAACCAGATATGCTGAGCCATGTTGCCTACGTAACGTACTTCGAGCGCGCTGCCGCGATTGAGCTCTCTCTGTATGCCAAAGTTCCATTCCTCGACATACGGCTGGCGGATGTTCGGATTCATGGCGAAGAACGACGAGTTGAAAGTCAGGGTGGATTCCGGAAGGGTCGGCGCCCAAGCGGCCGGGAAGAGCGAGTACGGTGGCAATGCCTGGCCCAATCTCAGCGACCCTGGCTGGAACGTTCCCAGCGCGCCGCTGGTATCCGCCGTCAAGCTGCCCTGCTGGAAGAAGAACGATCCCGAGTTAGACGCGTATGCCCAGAAGTTCTGCGCGCCTTCCTGGTAATTCCGCAGCGACCAACCGGTGCGAATGACCGTCTTTCCGGAGGGAAGGATTTTGCCCACAAACCCATCCAGGTGCGGACTCCATGCCAACGCGATAGCGGGCTGCGGATTCACCCATGAAGTGTTATACGCGTGAACCTTAGCTGTGAAACTGGGATTCTGAACGCCGCCCAGATTACCCGGCTGGAAAATCGCACCGACCGGCGTCGGTCCCCAGAAATCGCCAATGGTGCTGGGGCTGCTGTAGGCGCCATTCACGTCGTGATCGTCTCCCACGATATCCCAACGCAGTCCCAGATTCACCGTAAGATTCGGAGTCAGCCGCCACTTGTCTTGCACGAACATATTACCGGCTTGCATGGATTCGTCGAGGTTGTAAGAGCCGAACGGTTTGTATTGTCCGGTAGAGGCGTCCAGGGGACGGCCCCCGCCACCGATGTTCACGCTCGAGACTCTTCCAGTCAGCGTCGCGTAGAGGTTTTCCGCGTTCGTTTGCTGCGTGGTGGTGAGACCGGCCGCGCCTAAGGCGGTAGTGAACGTGGGGAGAATCGGGTCGTTGCTGGTGATGCCCAGGGCGGTAATTGGATATCCGCCGGGACCGTTCCAGTAGTGGTCCTGTTCATGGAACCATCCGCCGCCAAAGATGAACGAGTGATTGCCTCTCTGCCAGTTCAGGTTATCAGTCCAACTGAACAGCGGGTAATACGAAGAAATCGGCTGCCGGGGATAGATGTTGCTGTTGTATACGCTGGTTCCATAAGCCCAAGCTTGGGGGAACACCTTGGTCAGATCGATGCCCTCGTTCTCCGGGTCGAACACGCTGTACTGATACATGAAGCCCGCGTGGAGCTGATTAATCAGCGTCGGGCGAATCGTCCAGTCCATGCCAAATCCCGCGATTTTGTTGTTACTGTTACTGGACGTCAGATCGGTAGTGTCGATCCCACCTGGAAACACAGCCGCATTGGCTCCGGGATAAACCGTCTTAGTCTGCGAGTAAGCCAGATTGAAGTGAATCGCATCGGTCAGGTTATAGTCGAAACGCAGCGCCGGGTAATAGATGGTTCTGCGGGCGGCATACTGCCAGTTCAGCGTCGAGATATTTGGATCCGACGTAGGTGAAAGGATGCCATCTCCCAACACTCCATTGATTGCGGACAACTGGCTGGCGATAGCGGAATTGACTGTGGAACCGCCCCCGGCGCCGCCGCCGATTTGCAACACGTTTACGCTTTGGATGCTGCCATTCGAAGCCTTGTACTGGAAGATGCCTTGCTGCGCCGTGGAGCTTAGCACGGAAGCGCTGGCGCTGATGCTGGAGGGCTGAATGGATTGCGCATAGGTGCCAAAGAAGAACAGCTTGTTCTTCCAAATGGGGCCGCCGATGCTCCCTCCGAAATCGTTCAGCTTAACGATATTCCGGGGCAGCGATCGGGCGTTGTTCAACCAGGAATTGGCATTTAGATCCGTATTCTGAAAGTCCTCGAACAGCCGGCCATGAAAGGCGTTGGAACCGCGCCGCGTGACGATGCTGATCTTCATCGCCGCGACCCCGTTTCCGCTGAGATCGAGTTGCGCGGTGGAGATAGTCATCTCCGCGACGTCCTCAATGCGAGGCTGCACTACCGATGTTCCGTAAGTGAAGCCGCCGCTGCGGAAGCGGTTGCTGATAGCCTGCGTACCGTCGAAATCCGTGCCGCCGATAGCACCGCCCGGCATGTTATCCCAAGTGCCGCCGACTGCTCCCAGGTGATGTAGATGCCCAACCTGGAATTAGAAATGCCAAGCTGAACATGTTACGTCCTTGCAATGGCAAGTTGACGACTTGCTTGGTATCGATAGTATCCGAGAGAACCGACGAATCGGTCTCAACCAACGGCGATTCGCCCTGCACAGTCACTGTCTGCTGTGTGGTACCAACGTTTAATTTGGCGTTGATGGATGTAGATCTTCCCGTCTCAACCTGAATGGCCTGGAAGACCGCGCTTTGAAACCCATCCTTGGTAACGGTCAGTTCATAGTTACCATAGCTCAGGTTGGGGAAGGTATAGGTTCCAGTCTGCTGAGTCTGCGCCTTGTGGATAATGTTAGTCGCGGTATCCTTCAGCGCTAAGTTAGCCGCGGGAATAGCGGCGCCGGATGGATCGGTGACTGTGATGCTGATCGACCCACCTGTCTCGGATTGAGCCCAAGCCGCCAAACCCAAAAGGCTCCAGGCGACAACTGCAAGGACGAAACTGTTCGCTCCGGTTAACGGTCCGGAGGTGGAATTTGTCAGATTTCGGTATTGCATCTTAAACCCCTTTCGCGGTGCATTCAATTCGCGGGCGGGCGCAGGATAAACGTTTCACGCCCGCAAAAACCCTGATGTGCTGGAGTGTAAGCGCTTCCAGAGGCGATGTCAAGCGTATTTCGAAAAATTTCATTGTGAAAACATTTTGGCGACGGCTGCGTTTAGGCGGCATGATAGAGATCGACGATCTGAATTGCGCCGGGGAAATGCCGATCGGCCAGATTCCAGATCCATTCGGCTCCATCGCCCATCACGACTTTTGTCTCCGCTCCGACTCCAACCGCGGTTCCAGGCCTCCAGATAAATACGCTTGCCAAACGCTTCAGCCGTCTCAATAGCCCCGGTGTAGGTGGTCGAATCCGGATCGCGAATCGCGTAGCCTTCCTGATCCCACGTGGTCTGGGTCAAGACGCATGCCAGCTTGACTTCACGCGTGTGGGCCGGCTGCGCCGTCGGCTTTGCCTTTGCGTCCCTCGGTCTCTTTCTTCACCACCGGCACGGCGGTCCCGTCCATTTGCAGATACAAATCGGAATTGGCTTGCCGATAATGACGGGCAGATCCAGTTGAACGGCCTTGGCGATTTCACACTGCTGGCTTGCAGCGATGTCCGCGCCGACCGCCTCCGCCGTGCGCTCTATCGATTTGGCAGTCACTTCCAGACCGGCCAGAATCTTCATCTGTTCGCGGCCCTGATCGAAGGGAGCCTCAAGACCCACCACAGCCTGCATGCGGCGCACGCCGGGCGAGAAGTCCGTGCCTTTTACGTCCAGCGCCTCGTCGGCGGGAAACAAAGCAAGCCTGCCACGCACCCCCAGACCCGGTGGGGTAGAATGGTTCTCCCCAAGCGCATCTTGAAGACGTATCCGCAGGATGCGATTGCGCTCAAATGGAGTCAATCATTTTCATACAGGGATGTTTCGACACGCCGCGGTGCCGATCAGGAGCAGAATGGCTCAAACCCAAACTGGGCCTGATTGCTTGGGATTTACGGCCGAACAGCCAGCTAGCGAGGCGATGGGGCAGAGTCTTTGGTCGGCCGCGACAAGCATAGAGGGCGGGCCATAGGAACCGGCCCGATGTGCCACTTATTTTGGCATGATCGCGAGCGAAGTCCTGTACGCCGGCAGTGCCGTTGTCCAGTTCCGGCTCCGATGGCGCATGGCGGTCGTTCAGCAGTTCTGCGGCATCAGGTTTGCCTTTCTCAAAGCTGCCACGCGATTTTTTTGTCCGCGGCTTCGTCGCGGAAAACAGCCAGTAACGCCTAGATGAAAACTCGATAACCCATTCACGCCGTCTTGTCTTTCGCGTAACACAAGCTATTCAATTCGCACTCCGCGCATCGCGGATTCCGCGCCACGCACAGCGCCCGGCCGTGCAAAATCACCTGGTGCGAGAACAGTATCCAACGCTCGGGCGGAATCGTCTGCATCAGGTCGCGCTCAATTTTCGCCGGGTCGGTCTCTTTGGTCAAATCGAGCCGCGCTGCAATGCGCTGTACGTGCGTATCGACCACTACGCCGGATGCAATTCCGTACGCCGTCCCTAGCACCACGTTGGCCGTCTTGCGGGCCGCGCCCGGAATGGTCAGCATCTCTTCCATAGTTCGGGGGACCTCCCCACCGAACTCGGCAACCACTTTCTTCGCGGCGCCGACAATCGATTTGGCCTTGTTATTGAAGAAGCCGGTGCTGCGGATATCCTCGGCCAGCACCTCGGGCTTGACCGCGGCGAAATCGCGCGGCGTCGGATACTTCGCGAATAGACCGGGGGTCACCAGATTCACGCGCTTGTCGGTGCATTGCGCGGATAGAATAGTAGCCACCAACAGCTCCCACGGATTGCGATGCAGAAGCGCGCATGTGGCCTGGGGATACATGTGGTCCAGGCGGCGTAGAATTTCCGCGATCCGCGCCTTGCGCTCGGCTGCGGTCTTGGGACGCTTCACGTAAGCTCTTATAAGGTCATGCGGACGCGGCTTGCGCTGCTCGCCGCGGCGTTGGCCGCTTTCGGCGGCTCGCTCGCTTCGGGCTTTCACTTTGACGATTATGCCATTTTTGCCGGCTCCGCCCATTCGCTGCTCTGGAGCTTGCGGCAAACCCGGCCGCTTACCTATCTCACGTTTTGGTTGAATTATCGAGCGGGCGGGGAAAATCCGCTCGGTTACCACGCGCTGAATCTGGCGCTGCACGTTGGCGGCCGTATGGCTGCTCTATGAAGTCCTGAGGCGATTGGTGACAGGCGATGCCGCATTCATTGCCGCGGCGATTTTCGCAGTACATCCGATCCAGGCTGAGGTGGTGGATTACGTATGGGCGCGCAGCATTGCGTTGGCGGCGGTATTCTGTTTTGCAGCTTGGCTGGAGTGGATACGCGGACGGCGGTGGACCGCGGTCCTCTGGTTCGCCGCCGCGCTGCTGGCCAAAGAAGAGTGCGCGGCGTTTCCGCTGGCGCTGCTGCTGCTAGATCCAGTTGGCAGGCGGAAGCGCCTGCCCCAGGAATCTGGCCCCTCGCCGCCATGCTGGCGCTTTCAGTGCTGGCCGGGGCGCGTGTTATCTACGCTACCGCTGTAACTCCCGGCGCTCCGGCGGGCATCCACGCCGGTATTTCCACGTGGCGCTATTTTCTGGCGCAGGGGCCGGCCATCTGGCGTTACCTGCGGCTGTTAATTGTGCCCATCGGCTTTACAGTGGACCCTGCTATCGGCGTACCCCCAGTATGGCTCGGGATTCTGGCATGGCTGGCGATCGCCGCGTGTGCCTGGCAAGGCGGACGCTGGCTGCTGGTTGGGTTCATCCTGCTCTTGCCCAGCTCGTCAATCTTTCCCGTGCAGGATCTCGCGGCAGACCGGCGCATGTACCTCCCGCTGGCGGCATTCGTCACCGCGGCCGCATTGGCGATTCCCCGCAGGGCCGCAGTCTTCATTCTGGTCCCGCTGCTGGCTCTCAGTATCGGGAGAACCTATGTCTGGATGTCGGATGAAAGGCTCTGGCGCGAGGCCGTGGCGCACGCCCCCAACAAGGTGCGTCCCAAAATTCAGCTAAGCCGCGACGTACGGGCGCCGGAAGCCCTGGCGCTGCTGGCGCAAGCCCGCGAACTCGCCCCAGCGGACCCCGCGATCGCCGCCGAAACGGGCAAGGTGCTCCTGGCGCAAGGCAATGCTGCCGCGGCTCTGACTGAGTTCGGCCGTGCTCTCGCGCTCGATCCGCGCGACGCGCAAAATTACAATAATCGCGGCGTCGCGCTGCAGTCGCTTGGCCTGAAAGAAGCGGCGCGACAGGATTATCTGCGCGCGCTGGCCATTGACCCCGGTCTTATGGAAGCCCGGCGGAACCTGCAGGTCTTGGAGCGGTGATTTGCAGGTCCGTAGTCGCGTTCTGCCAATCGGGCAGCTCATAAATTTTGAGCTTGGTGGTCAATGGCGAAGTGACTTCCTTCGATTGGTATGGCTCCAGGTTGGTGGTGAATGAGAAGGTACCTTGCGCATCCTCTTCGGATTTTTTTGTGCTTGCCCAGATAGTCACGTTACCCGCCAGACCCGAGAGGTCTTCTCCCGAATGATTGGTCACCAAAAACTTAGCCATGATTCTGTCCTTATGTTTCGGGTCCTCGACAAACCGCAGCCCGGAAACTTCAATGAACTTCTGCCACGGGTTGGAGGCCGCGCCGGGCTTAGCCGCCGGACTCTCTACCGTAGTGGATGGGGCAGCGGCATGCGATCTCCCCACCAGCCAATAAACGCCCGCCACCAGAATGAGAAATCCGGCGGTACAGAGGATCGTCAGCACCCAGGTGGGCAAGGCCGTTGCGCTTCGATGCGGCCGCGGCTGCGGAGCCGCAAATAACGTCGATGCCGCCGGCTCGATCATTGGTAGCGGCGGTGCGGACGGCGCTGCTGCCACTGAGGGCGGGGTTGGCGGAGGCGGTGGCTGGTACTGCGGCTGTTGGTAAACGGGGGCTTGATACTGCGGCTGCCGATAAACCGGTTGCTGATAGGCAGGTTGATACGCCGGCTGCTGTGGTTGATATGGCTGCGGAGGATATTGGGGATGAGGCGGCTGCGCAGGCTGCTGCGCAGGCGGCTGCGGCGCGGACGGCGATGCCTGTGCAGGCGGTTGCGCGGGAGTCCCGGCGGTCTTATTCGCGCAATCGGGACACTCCGTATACGCCGGAGGAACTTCGCGCCCGCACTGTGGGCAGATCCACGTGAACATTCGGTAGCCTCACTTTCAATTTACCGCTTACCGAATGCCCGCAAACGAAAATAATCGTCCGGCCGCTTCGCGGTCGCGCCGAAACGAATGAAAATCGGCGGCGAGACACCGGGTGCATAAATTGGACGCGTAGATGCGCGCCGCCGTTACACCCGCCTCCTGAAGCCGCCGCCGGTTCTCATCCGCCAGATCGATATGCGCGCGCCCCGCGCGCCCGAATTGCGCCGCCACTTCCGGCCCCACTTCAAAGCAACACGCGCCGATGCCTGGCCCCATGGCAGCGTGCAAATCGCCCGGGTCCGTGCCGAAGCGCTCGCGCATCGCTTCTACGGCGCGCGCGGCGATGCCGCCTGCGGTACCGCGCCAACCCGCATGGATCGCGGCCACGGCGCGGCGGCGCTCATCGATTAACAGAATGGGAATGCAATCGGCGGTCCTGACCGCGACCACCGCGCCCGGCGTATCTTCCAGCAGCGCGTCGCCCTCGCCAACCATGCCCGCGCGGCCGCCCGCAGCCACGCAGGTAGTGGAATGAACCTGCCGCAGCGTAGCCAGATGCTCGAACCTGCCGGGAATGTCGGCGTGGCGCGTGCCAAATCCATGCACCAGCCAAGGAAGGGCTTCGAGTTCCTGCACTCGATAGATCTCATCCACGCCTTTATAGAACCCCATCAATCGAAGCGTAGCGCATCAATCGGATTGACTCGCGTGGCAGGGCGCGCGGAAATCCAGCATGACGCCGCAGAAACCGCCAGCGCGGCGATAGCGAATAATAGCGCGAGCGGCATCCGGTAGCGCTGCCGCCCACGGCGACAGTCGCCGGCATGCCCTAAGCGCGCCAATTGATCCCGCAGTTCAGCTTTTTCTTCGCATATTCGAGGCTGCGTTCCAGGTCGAGCCGCTGCTGTTCCTTCAGCGCTTCGGTCATGATGGCGGGCTTGGTTCCGGCCACGTCCTCAATGACCATCGCCCCCATATATGGATGGCCGGCTTTGGCCAGCGCCACGAAGCGCGCGAATTCCGCCGCCGAAGCTTTCGGGAAGGCTTTCCAGAAATCCGGCTCCAGATAAGGAATGATGCGCGGCGGCCGGCCAGTGATCAGTTCCAACTGCATCGAGGATTTCGGACACAACTCGCGGAACCGTTCCATGAAGCGCACGAAATCCACCGTGCCGTCTCCCAACACTACCCATTGCCCGGCGGCGCCGCGCGGATGCTCGAACACCACCGAATCGCGGATGTGCGTGGTCACCACATAGGGGGCCAGCGTTTCCAGCGTTACGAACGGATCTTCCGCCACCCACAGCGGGTTGCCGGTATCGAGATTAGAGCCTACATAATCCTTGCCCGATTGCTCGATGACGATTTTTACTTCCCGCGCCTGCATGTCGCCGTCGTGGTTCTCGATGGCGATCTTCACGCCCATGTCGAGCGCTTCACTGCGCACCGATTTGAAGACGTCGATCGTATTTTCCATGTGCGCTTCAATCGGCAGCGGACCGGTCCGGTCGGCGCTCGACCCCATGAAGCAACGCATGGCTTTGGCGCCCACCGCACGCGCCACGCGCAGGCCCTCCAGGATGCGCTCTCGCGCAGGCGGTCCGTTTTTGCTGAAAGAATGGCTGGAAGGGCAAACGCAACCCATGCCGCCATCGATTGTCATATTGTAGCGGGCGGCCAGATCCTTGATCTTCTGCAGGTACGCCGGCTCTTTGCTTTCGTATTCGCCCAGACTCGAAATCTGAATGGTGTCGAGCTTCAACTTGCCCGCATAGTCGATTAGTTGGGGCGCCTTCCACTGAAACGCACGCAGCGAGTAGGTATCGAAGCCGAGTTTGACGGGTATAGCGTTGGCGGACGAGGCCTGTTTCGGTAGATCCTGCGCGGCGGCGGTGAATGCCGCAGCGGCCGGAAGAGATTGCAAAAATGCGCGGCGGTGCATGGTTCTAATGTTAATGGACGCGCCGCCCGGATAGCCAGTTGACTGTGACTTCGATGGAGCACGCGTGCGCGCCCCACGCGATCGCGCGGGACACTACCTTTCGCTAAACACCGTCTGCGGGTAGAATGTAAATGACGATGGACACGCGGAGTTCGGCGGGCATCTCGAATCCGCCCTTGTATGTGGCGAGTCCTCATTTGTCGGATTCGGTGAACCGCAACATCATTCGCTCCGAGGTCGAAGGCGGCGTTTATCTGAGAGATTTGCCGCCAGGATCGGCCCTGTCCATCCAAACCAAAAATCGGGTCTACGAAATGGTAGTTCTCGGCGAAGGCGCCGCCCTTATCTCCGGCCATCCCGAATTCTGCCCCGAGCCGACGGAGGTCGAGGTCCACGGTTCGACGTGGGGAGGTTCGATGATCATGACCCACTATTTAGGCCGCGGCATGCACCTCGAATTCAGGCACCCCCAACACCAGATTATTCTCACTTCTCCCATCGTAGATATCCGCGCTGCCGCTTGAGCGCCTGCCGCAATTAGAGGGAACTCCAGGTATAATCGTCCTATGTCAATGCGTCCTCTACACGATCGCGTACTGGTCCGCCGCCTGGAAGAAGGCGAACAACGCCGCGGCGGAATCATCATTCCCGACAGCGCCAAGGAAAAGCCGCAGCAGGCGGAAGTCAAAGCTGTGGGCAGCGGAAAACTGCTCGATACCGGCGAGCGCGTGGCCCCGGAAGTCAAAGCCGGCGACCGCATTCTGTTCGGCAAATATTCCGGCGCCGAGATCAAGCTCGACGGCGAAGAATACCTCATTCTGCGCGAGGACGAGATCCTGGGAGTCGTGGAATAGGTGTGCTAACCTAAAAATCTAAACACCACTTCAGGAGTTGTTCATGTCTTTAAGGATGGGCTTCGGGCCGTTGCCGGTCTGCTTCGCCCTATTGGCCTTGAGCCAGGTCGCCCCCGCCCAGATCAAAGTCGCGGTGATCGACACGCAAAAGGCCGTTTTTGAAACCGCGGAAATCAAGAAAGCCGATGCCGACTTGCAGGCATCTCTCAAGCCGCGCAACGACCGCGCGCAGCAATTGAATAATGAGCTCCAGGGCATCCAGCAACAGTTGCAGGCCAATGCCACCAAGTTGACGCAGCAACAGGCCGACGATCTGCAAAGCGACGGTCAGCGAAAGCAGCGCGAACTGCAGCGCTTGCAGACCGAACTGCAGGAAGCGGCCGACTCGGCCCGGCAGGAAATCATCCCCAAATGCACGCTGCGGATGAAGGAAGTCGTAAAAAAACTGGCCGAAGAGAAGGGCTTCGACTTGGTTGTGGATACTCAGGTCGCGCTCTACTTCAAGCCCACCATGGATATTACCGCCGAAGCTACCGCAGCCTACAACAAGGCATATCCGGTCGCGGCTGCCGCGGCGCCCGCGGCCAAGCCGGCCAGGTAGGAGCATGGCGGGATATCTCGATCACTACGGCGCAGGCGAAGAGCGCCGCGAGAATATCGTCAAAAAGACATTGATCGCCGTGGCGATAGCAATCGTGATCGGCGCGCCGTTGCTCTACATCTTTCACAACGTCCGGCAGGAGCGGCAGTTGAAGGAGTTCTTTGCGCTGCTGGCCGCGCACGACTACAAGGGCGCGTACGCGTTGTGGGGCTGCACGGATGCCAAGCCTTGCCCGGGCTACTCCATGTCGGCTTTCATGCAGGATTGGGGGCCCGGATAAAGGAGACCCCACCAAGTACAAGATCACCCGCAGCAAATCGTGCGGATCGGGCGTGATCCTTAATGTGGATTTCGGAAACGATCGGGACATACTGTGGGTGCAGCGGAATAATCTGGTGATCGGGTTTTCTCCATTCCCCGGATGCCCCGCGCCCACTGCCTTGCTGGGAGGCAAGCCGCGATAAAATTCAGGTCGGGAAAATAAACAATATGGGAACGATCAACAGCAGGACTGGAAGGGGTCATCGCCGGCGAATCCGAGATTTGTTATATCGACGGATATCAGCGGCGTACTGAGCTATCGCGGCTATAACATTCACACGCTGGCGGACAACGCTACTTTCGAAGAGGTGATTTTCCTGCTTTGGAATGGCTGGCTGCCCAAGCAGGCGGAACTCGACCAGCTCAAGAAGGCCCTGGTTGCCGAGCGCGAACTGCCGGCGCCAGTAGTGGATTTCCTGAAGGGCGTCTCTAAGGCCAACGCCATGGACGTGCTGCGCACCGCCGTTTCCATGCTGAGCCTGTACGATGCCGAGGCGCAGGATATGTCGCCCGAAGCCAACCACCGCAAAGCCGTGCGGCTGATGGCGAAGACCGCGACCATCGTCACTACGTTTCAACCGGCTGCGCAACGGTCAGCCGGTAGTCGCGGGCGATCCGGCGCTTGGGCTTCGCCGCCAATTTCCTCTACACGTTGAGCGGCAAGCGGCCGGACGATGTGATGGAGCACGCCTTCGACGTGGCCTTGACGCTGCACGCCGACCACGAATTGAACGCCTCCACGTTCGCCGCGCGCGTCACCGCCGCGACGCTTTCGGATATCTATTCCTCCATCACCAGCGGCATCGGCGCGCTGAAGGGCCCGCTGCATGGCGGCGCCAACCAGGATGTGATCAAGTGGCTGCTCGATCTGGGCGACGAGCATGAAGCCGAGCAAAGAGTGAAGGACAAGCTGGCTGCCAAGATGAAGATTCCCGGCTTCGGCCATCGCGTTTACCGCACCGAAGATCCGCGCGCCACGCACCTGCGCGTGCTTTCCGAAGAACTCGGCAAGCGCACCGGCCACGAGAAGCTCTACCGTCTTTCCCGCACCATGGAGAACACCGTGATGGCGGAAAAGCACCTGAATCCCAATGTGGACTTTTACTCCGCCTCCACCTATTACTCGCTGGGGATTCCGGTGGATCTGTTCACGCCCGTTTTTGCCGTGAGCCGCATGGCCGGCTGGACGGCGCACGTGCTCGAGCAATATCACAACAACCGGCTGATCCGCCCGCGCGCCGAATACAAGGGCAAGCCCGACGGCCAGCCGTGGATTCCGGTGGAGCAGCGATAGTTCGACATGGACGAGCGCGCATATTATTCGGAATCGCAGGCCACCAAACCGGCGCAATTGAATTGTCCGTACTGCCGTACCCAAGACACGTACGATCTGCGCTGGGCCGTGCGCAAGAAAAAGGACCGCTTGCCGCCCGGCGCCGACGAGCGCGATCGCGCCAAATTCCTCAAGGCGCAAAGCTACATGGTGCTGCTGGACGACAAAGCCTCGTGCAAGAATCCGCGCTGCCGCCGGCCATTCGATATCTCGGGCGTTAAGACCATGGCGTTTTTGTAGGGGCGGCATCAGGAGCGGGCGAGTAAGGGCGTATCCTGATCGACCTAAACACTCGTACAATTTCGGTCAACGCTGCATTGCGGCATGAACAGCGCCTGCGGGAACGGTCCGCTTGCGTTTTGCAATTCAAAACTGGCAAACTACCGCCATGCAGAGTACCAATCACAGCCGCTACATGGTGAAATCGCTCGTTCACGCCTCGCGGGTGCTCGAAGCGTTCCAGTCCGCGGGCGACGTGCTGCGCCTGCGCGACGTGGTTACGCGCACCGGATACAACAAGGGCATGTGCTTCCGGCTGATCTATACGCTCCATCAGTGCGGTTTCCTGGACAAGGTCGGCGAGAATCATTACCGGCTCGCGTCGGAAATGCGACGGCGCCGGCTCTATCGGATCGGCTATGCGGCGCAGGGGCAGGACACTTCTTTCGACCGGGAAGTGCGCACCGGGCTGGTTCGCGCAGCGGAACGCGAGCATATCGAGCTGCTGGTGGTGGACAATCGTTATCAGCCGAAAATCGCGCTACGTACCGCCGATTATCTGATCAAAGAACAGGTCGACCTTATCATCGAGTTCCAAACCGACGAGCTGATCGCGCCCGCCATCGCCTCCAAGTACATGCAGGCGAATATCCCCTTCATCGCGATTGATATTCCGCACCCGGGCGCAACCTATTTCGGCGCCAATAACTATCAGGCCGGATTGCTAGGCGGTCACTATCTGGGCCGCTGGGCCAAGCGGCACTGGGGCGGCGAGATCGATGAAGTTTTGCTGATCGAGCTAACGCGCGCCGGCTCGCTGCCCAAAGCGCGCATGCGCGGCATGATGACGGGAATCACCGAAACACTGCGCCTGACCGAGCGCTGCCGCACCGTCTCCATCGACGGCGATGGGCAGTTCCAGACTTCGCTCGAGCGCGTACGCAAGCACCTCCGCGAATCCAAGTCTAAGCGCATCCTGGTAGGCGCCGCCAACGATCCGACGGCTCTGGGAGCACTGCGCGCGTTCCAGGAAGCCGGCCGCGGAAATGAGTGCGTAATAGTCGGCAATAACGCCGAACCGGAAGCGCGCGTCGAGATGCGCGAGGCGAACACGCGACTGATCGCGTCGATTGCTTTCTTCCCGGAGAAGTATGGGGAGGGGCTGATCCGGCTGGCGCTCGATATCCTGGGCAGAAAGCCCGTGCCGCCCGCGGTCTTCACGGGACACCAGGTAATCACGCCGGAAAATGTCGATCACTTCTATCCCAACGATATTCTGTCTATCCCGGCGTAGCGAGGTTCCGGCAGACTACTTTCCGGGTAACTCCGCCAGTAACTCCCTGACTGCTGCATCGAGTTGCGAATCTTTGCCCGAGTAGCTTTCACCGATCGGCCGCGACACTTCCACATCCACCGGCCGCGGGTGAAGTTCCATGTCTTTCCCATCGGCGCCGGTTATGCGCGTGCCCGGCATCCGCATTACGGTGCCATCCACCAGCGTCATTGAGCCGGTGTAGATAATCCAGCCGGACGTCGGCTCGCCCACCACTTTGCCGAGCTTCAGCGCGCGATAGCCTTCGGTGAAATCTTCGGCATCCGAGAGCGAGTGCTGATTGGTCACCAGCACGGTCGGCAATTCCAGCGCGCGCTGGCCCAGTTGCGTCCGCGCCGGTCCGGAGGCGCGTCGCGTCCGGTCATCGTAAGATAAGGACGGCGCGACAACACATCGAGCGCATAGGCGTTTACGAATCCGCCGTTGTTGTTGCGGATGTCGATCACCACGCCATCCCTGGAATGATTCTCGGCGTCCAGATCGAGATACAGCTGCGTTAAGGCCTGCTCCGACATATCGCGCATGTGGACGTAGCCCAGGCGGCCATGGCTCACCTTCAACACGTAGGCGCGATTGTCTTCCACCCATTTCCGGTACATCGGTTCGGCCAGCGAGGCCACCGGAAGCACCGTCACGTCGTGTCCGCCGATGTCCAGATACCACGCGCTTGCCGGCTGTATTCTCCAGTAGCTCATCGAGATTCACGTGCGCGCCCATCGCGCACGCCATTTACGGCGCGCAGTTCCTCGCCGGTCTTGATCTTCGCCAGATCGGCGGGCGAATGCGGCAGCACTTCAGTGATTTTCAATTTGCCGGAGCGTCTCGTATTCGGCGCGATCGAAGCTCAAACCGAGTTGTCCCACGCCTTCGCGACTAGCGCCGCCGGCCGCCCCCGCCGCGGGCGCCGATATGCCGGAATGAGACGAGTTCAGCTCGCCGACCATCATGCGCAAGATGCGGCGCATCTCGTCGGGAGTGGCGGCGGCCTCGATCAGCGGCGCGTAGGTCTTGCGCACCGCGTCCCAATCGGCGCCATGATATTTCGGGTCGTAATAGTTATCGCGCTGTCCGGCCCAGGCTTCCTCGAATACGGCCATCTTTTCCTTGGCGAAGTCCACGTCCATTTCGGCGTTGATATTGACCGCGCGCACTTGACGATTGTCGACCCCGATGACGTTGACGCGGCCGCCCTCCAGGTAATACACCTCTTTGGAATCGGGCGAAAATTGCGCTCGCTGCTTGGCGCCGGGCGTGGTGGTCAATTGCCGCGCCGTACGGCCGCCGGCCGCCGCCGCCACGGCCGCCTCTGCCGCCGCGCGGGCCCCGCGTCCGGATCGATCGGGTAAAGATACAGGCTCTGCTGGCCCGCTACGGTGGCCGTGAATAAGAGCAGTTTTCCATCCGGGCTGATCTGCGGATTGGAAACATCGAGGCCCAGCGGCAGCATCGAAATGCGCTCGCGGATGCCCTCGAAATCGATTTCAACTGGTTTAGCCGGCGGCTTGGCTCTCGGCGGCGGACCCGCCGCGTCCGCGCGCGGGCTCGGGCTTAAACAGATCCTCGAAACGCTCTTCGGCGAATTTCGGCAGCGCCGGCGTGAGCTCAATGCGCGCGACTTGCGGCGTCTCCGTGCGCTGGCCCGGTTTCGTAAATCAGATACTTGCCGTCGGGACTGAAGTGAATCGAGTTCACATTGGAATTCGCCAGAAAACTGATCTGGCGAGCCGCGCCGCCGGCCGCCGGGACCACGTAGACATTGCGCAATCCGCTAGCGCCGGTGGCCGCATAGGCGATCCATTTGCCGTCGCCGGACCATTCATAAACGCCGCGGTCGAAACCGCCGCCGATAAAGCCGGACACCAGCAGGCGGTCCTGCTTCGATTCCGGATCGATCAATCGCAGCTCGTGCTTGTCGCGGATGTAGGCGATGGTTTTTCCGTCCGGCGAAAAGCGCGGCCCCTGATCCGATTTGGCGCCGCTGGTCAACTGCGTCTCCGCGCGGTGAACAAAATCGTAGAGGAACACGTGAGTGATGGCATCGCGCTGGCTCACAAAAACGATGCGCGATGAATCCGGCGCCCATGCTACCTGCGATTCCGGTCCGGGAGTATGGGTCACTTGAACCGCCTCGCCGCCATCGTGCGCCGATGCCGCGAAAACATCGCCGTGCCCGACCAGTGCTATCTTCTTGCCGTCGGGCGAAAGATCGAGGCCGGTGAACTGGTTCAGCGTAGTGTGGACGGCGCCCACGTTGGCGGAAGAGCCGACCAGCTTGATAGGCAGCGCATAGGCTTCGCCGTTTTTAGTATCGAGTTGCCAGATTTTGAAATCGCGTTCGAAGACGATCGGCTTTGCCGTCGTAACTCATTGAAGGCCACAGCACGCGCCCATTGGTAAATTTGGTTACCTGCCTGGGCTTGCGCGCCCACGGGCAGCGTCCAGATGTTCTCGGCGCCGGTACGGTCGGACATGAAATAGAGTTGCTTGCCATCGGGCATCCACATGGGCCAATTGTTGCGGCCGTTGAGATCCACCAGCCGCTCATATTCGCCTCCCTTCTTTGCGCAGCCAAATCTCGGACTCGTCCAGATGGCTATGGCCGTGACGCCACCATTGCTGGTCGCCGTTGCCGCGCGCGGCGAAGGCGACGCTTGAGCCATCGGGCGAGGGCGCGCCTTGATACTCGTTGGTGAACCGGTCGGCGCTGACCGGCATGGGCGTGCCGCCTTCGGAGCTGACGCGGTAGATATCGTTCTTGTGCCCCACGTCGTGCGTGCCGTTCGAGAAATAGATCCACTTGCCATCGCGCGACCACGAGTCGAGCTGGTCGAGGCTGTCGTCGAACGTCAGCCGCTTCAATTCGCCGCTAGCCAGCGTGAGGATGTAGATGTCGCCGCCGCCGGTGCGCGTCGAGACGAACGCCAGGCGCGCGCCGTCGGGCGAGTACAGACGGGCGCGATTCCTCGGCGGGGTGAGACACCAGCAGATGCGCTTCGCCGCCTTTCGAGGGCGCGACCCAGATATCGCCGCCGGAGACGAAAGCGATCTCGGGACGCGTGGGACAGAGCGTGGGTTCGGTGAGATAAGGGATGCCTGCGGCGAGAGCGCGCGCGGCAACGGCCAAGAAGAGGACTGCGATACGCATATTGGATGGTTATACCGCATTTCCAGCGGCAAGGCGCTCCAACTGCCCTAAATGATTCAAATCGTGTCCGCCCATAGTCTCAACGATGGTTCGAAAAGTCATTTCGCCGCGCTCGGGATGGTTCACCTTGCGCTCGAAAGCTTCCGCGGGAAGCGAGCGCAACAGGGCCACATTCCAGCCGCGCACTGCCGAAAAGACGGCCAGCGCGGCATCGGTCTGGTAGGCGGCATAGTTGGCTGCCCACCGATCCTGATCGAATGGCTGCATCACGTGACCCTCCTGGGCAAGGGCCTGGCGCAAGCGAAATGCAAATGCCAGCTCGCAATCCGCCAGGTGACACGCGATCTGACGCGGACTCCATTTGCCCGGCGCTATCGGTTCATCGGCTCGTTGCGCGCCGATCTTATTTATCGCCGCGCGCACCCGCTCCGAGGTTTCCCCGATAGTGGCGAGCGGATCGCGCGACCCCAACTGCGATGCGTATGGATTCATATTCCATCAAGCTATCACGGGCCGTAGCTCACGCAGGTAAACTGGTAAAGCAATGTCTGCCGCGAGAATCGTTACGCTTGCCGCTCTGGCCTGCTGCGCCTCGGCCCAAACCAACTACAATTTCGACGAATCGAAAGTCAAGCCTTACACATTACCCGACGCGCTCACGTTGATCAATGGCGAACCGGTGCGGGATGCCGCCACTTGGAACCAATGGCGCCGCCCGGAGATTCTTCACCTTTTTGAGACTTACCAATTCGGGCGTACGCCGGCAGGTCCGTATGCAGTGCGCATGGAAATGATCTCCACCGAGCTCGGCGCCCTGAATGGGCTGGCGACGCGCAAGCAAATCGCGCTTCACTTCTCCAGCGATCCTGCCGGACCCGTAGCCCACCTGCTGCTCTATGTTCCCGCATCGCATCGGGGCCCCGCGCCCGTATTCTTGGGCCTCAATTTCAACGGAAACCGCACCGTGGCGGCCGATATGGGCATCCGCTTGAACGCAGTCTGGGTGGTGCGATCCAGGCAAGTGCCCGAATTCAGCGCGCCGGGAACTTCGGCCTCGCAATGGCAGGTGGATAAGATTCTCGCTCGCGGCTATGCCTTTGCCACGATCTATTATGGAGACATCGAGCCGGACTTCAACGGCGGCATGAAATATGGCGTACGGCCGCTGTTTTTCCGCCCCGGCCAGACTGAACCGGACGCCGGAGATTGGGGCGCCATCGGCGCCTGGGCGTGGGGCCTGAGCCGCGCCGTGGATTATCTGGAGACGGATGCGGATATCGACGCGAAGAAGATCGCTCTGATAGGCCACTCGCGACTCGGCAAAGCGGCTCTCTGGGCAGGCGCGCAGGATCCGCGCTTTGCCATCGTCATATCGAACGAATCGGGCGAAGGCGGCGCGTCGCTCTCGCGGCGCAACTACGGTGAGGATCTGCGCCACTTAAACACCGCCTTTCCGCATTGGTTCTGCGCCAACTATCACCTCTATACAGATCATGAGGCGATGCTACCGGTGGACTCGCACATGCTGCTGGCGCTGATCGCGCCGCGCCCGCTCTACGTGGCCAGCGCGGACGAAGATCGCGGCTCCGACCCGCGCGGAGAATTCCTCGCCGCCTTCGCCGCCAGCGCCGTATATCGCCTGTTGGGCCGGCGCGGAATCGATTCCAACCGGATGCCTGCTCTCCACCAGCCAGTGGGCGATACCGTCGCATATCATATCCGCGCGGGTAAACACGACGTAACTGCATACGATTGGGACTGCTACCTGGACTTTGCCGACCGGCAGTTTGGGAGAGTCCGGTAGGCCGTGGTAAGATGGTTTTATCAGAATGAAAAAAATAACTGTTCAGTTCACCTTCGAGGAATTGAAGGCCGTGCTGGAGCTGGTAGATAATCAACTGTTCAGGATGAAGTACATCGACCCGAAGATACCTGGGCATTTGCCGAATCCTGAAACAGAGCGCGCCGCCAGCTCTGGCGTCCAGTCGCTTCAAGACGCCTTCCGCATCGCAAAAGGCTTCAAAGCCAAAACCGCAGTTTAGGCTTTTTTCGCACACAGTATTGGGCGGCTTTGTAATAACTTCGGCGCGCGAAGCTATGCCCGCGTTCAGAAAAGCGCGCTATACTTGGAATACATTTTGATATTCCCGCAACAGCTTGGCCGAGTCCAATTTGCCTTGCCTTGAGCCCGAAGCGTCAAAACGAACGACACATATGAAAAACATTTTTGTAGGCAATTTGGATTTCTCAGCGACCGAATCGGCCGTGCGGGCGCTTTTCGAGCCGTACGGAAACGTAGAACGCGTCAGCGTGGTTACCGATCGGGACACCGGCCGTTCCCGCGGCTTTGCATTTGTCGAAATGACGGATGGCGGCCAGGCGGACCAGGCAATCGCAGCGCTTAACGGCGCCGATTTGAATGGCCGTGCGCTCAACATTAACGAAGCCCGTCCGCAGGGTAGCGGTGGCGCCGGCGGGGGCAGAGGGGCCGGCGGCGGTGGTCGAGGCCCGGGCGGCGGCGGTCGCGGTGGAAGCGGCGGCCGGTGGACCCCGGCAACGGCGCGAACCCCGCTGGTAAAATAGGCATAGAGCGGCCCGTTTGGTAAAGCCGCGGGCCGCCAAAGTTAAGGACGGACTTTATGGCTACTCGTACGCGCACGTCATTTCAGAAGCGGCAAAAGGAACTCGCTCGCGTGGAGAAACAACGCGACAAGGCGGCCAGAAGATTACAGCGCAAGCTGGAGGGACCCAAGCCCGAGGAAGACGACATCCTGATGGGCGGCGGCGCTGGCGACGGCGACGCCGAGCAAGGTGCGTCTGGCGGCGAAATATCCACTCACGGCGAGGCGCCCGCTCATCAAGAAGAGAGCCACTAGATGGATCTCCGCTACATGGGCTTCGACCAGACCTTGAACCGGCGCGTGTACAAGTTCGATTACTGCGCCAAAGGCGTGCCGCCGGCGGGTTTCCTGGTGAGCGCGGATATCGCGCTGTTTCTGAAGCACCATATCAGCATTCAGGAAGGTCCATCGCTATGCGCCCGCAAATTGGCCAATGACATCGAGACCCTGCAACCGGGCGAGCACGAGCTCACCAATGAGGACCTGCTGGCCTACGCCTCCGACCGCGCGGCCGCGGAAGCCCGCAAGGCGGAGCAGCGAAAATCCTGGGCGCCAAGGCGGAATCCCAACCGTCCGCCAAGGGATACGGTTTCCTGAGGACGCA